>CAVTRJ010000017.1:0-37599 GCA_963737035.1 uncultured Acidobacteriaceae bacterium
GACATGCCGTCAACTATGCCGCCCCGGCGGATCGTCCCACCGCTGGAGTGCTCGGAAGGAACGAGACCGAGATAGCCCATCAGCAGGCGCGGTGACTCAAAGCGGCTGAGATCGCCGGTGGATGCGATGAACGTTGCGGCGAAGATCATGTCAATGCCGCGAAGTCCCCGCGACGCTTCGACCAGCGGTCCCAGCGACCAGCTGCCGACCATCGCAGAGATCCTCTCGATCAGGGCATCTCTTCTCTCCTGTGCGGTCCACACCGTCTCGAGGTAATCCTGGAAGACAATGCCGTGGGCGTGCTCCTGAAAGGTCTGTCCTGCAAGCCAACAGCGATGGCGCTGCTTCCAGTGCTTGCCTGTCGGATAGCTGCGGCCATGCCGAAGCAGAAAGGCGAGCAACTGCTGGCGTGCACGCATCAAGTGCATCGACGCATCCACTCTGGCTCTAACCGGGTCCCGAAGCGCTTCATGAGTAGTGTCTGGAACCCAGACTGGCGTTAGGTCACCGGAGCGGTGCAGAATCGCCAGCTTCGCGGAATCTCGCCGGTCTGTCTTGATCCGCTCGCCAGGCTTCCTTGGGATCATGGACGGTGCGACCACCACGCACCTGTGCCCTACTGCAGTGAGCTGGCGATGGATGCCGTACCCGCAACCACTCGCTTCATAGCAGAAGTCGAGCTCGCCATGCCTCGCAAGCTGCTTCGCCATCTTGTGCACGGCTTCCGGCGTATTCGGGATCACGCCGATAAATCGTACTGCTCCGCTCCGGCCGTCTTCCGCAATGCTGATGGATATGGTCGCTTTATGGACGTCCATGCCGACGAACACGATCTGACTGTCTTCATCTGTCTTTTCCTCCCTGTATATAGGAGAGCCGAAGATGCACCGCAGCTCAAGAAAAGACATACAGACTGAGCGTACTTAGCACTTGCGTTACAAAACAGACCGGAGACATGGTTTACAGCGAAGCGCGACGATTACCGTTGCTGAGCTTTGCCGACGCAAGACGATGTTGTATGCCTTGGAAAGGGAGTCGAATGTTGGATCAACGTCTACAGTTGTTGTCCAGTTACCAAAAGGAAGAGATGTCAGTAGCGGACCTGTGTCGCGCGTATGGAATCTCGCGTCCAACAGCCTACCGCTGGATCAACCGTTACAACGAGACGGGGCCAGAAGGACTCGTGGACCGCAGCCGCCGCCCGCATACCTGTTCGCACGCGACGCTTGAGCCAATAGAGAACGCCATCCTCGTGCTTCGTGCTCAGCATCCGTCCTGGGGCGCACGCAAACTCAAGGCGAGGCTGGAAATGCTACAGCCAGATATTGTGTGGCCTGCCGCTAGCACATTCGGCAACATCTTGAACAGCGCGGGCGTGACCAGTCCGCAGAAAAAGAGGCAACGCACCACGCCATGCTCAGAACCGTTCTCTCTTGTCACTGGCCCGAATCAGTTGTGGTGCATGGATTTCAAGGGCTACTTCGCCACGGGCGATGGAAAGCGATGTGACCCGTTCACCATCACGGACGCGCATAGCCGTTCCTTGATTCGTTGCCAGATCGTTTCGCGGCTGCTTATAGCCCGTCGAAAACCGCTCCCAGCGCCACAACGCTTGCGTTTGCCATCGAGCTTGAGAAGACCAACATTAATGTAAACGTGGTTTGCCCGGGCTTTGTCGCTACGGATCTGAACGACTTCACAGGACAGCGCACAGTCGAGCAGGGTGCAAAGCAAGCAGTAAAGATGGCGCTGATCGGTCCCGACGGCCCCACGGGCACCTTTACCGACGAAGACGGAACCGTGCCTTGGTAATGCTACTCTAGCCCCTGTGCGCGCAAGCGGCATGCCCGTTTGGGTACACAACAGTGTTCGCGAGAGGTATTCGGTAGCGGCAAGTCGTCGATGCACTGATCGATAGCGGATTGGTCCCGTTAGCTGGGCTTGTCGACGGTGGTCAGCTTGATGATCATCGAGGGTCCCTGGAATTTGTGTTTGACTGTTGATTCGTGGTGTATAGGGTCGTGTTTGTTTCGGAGGATTGTCATGCGATGGACGGTATCGTTAGGACTCCTGGTTCTGACTACGGGCGTGGTTCTCGGTAAATCGATCTTAGGGGGGATTGGGTTGGCTGCTGACTCGAAGCCTTTGAAGGCGACGTCGGACTGCGCGCAGTCTTCTGCTCCACTTCGTGTCGACAAACTTGACGCTTCGCTGGACCGAATTGTACCGGTGGGGGCGGTTATGGAGTGCGTTGCAACGGGGTACACCTGGACCGAGGGGCCGGTTTGGACGGAGGGCGGACTCTTCTTCGCTGATATTCCGGCGAACCGAATTCTGAAGTGGACGCCCGGCAGGGGTGCAGAAACGTTCTTGCAGCCGAGCGGATACAAGGGTGCTACTGCGTATGGTGGACCGGAATCTGGTTCGAATGGGATGACGCTCGATACCCGGGGCCGGATCACGGTGGCCGGACACGCACAGCGGAACGTCTATCGCTTCGAGTCGCTGAAAGCGGGCACAGATGTGACGGTCCTTGCAGACTCGTACCAAGGCAAGCAGTTGAATAGCCCGAATGATCTGGTTTACCGCTCCGATGGGTCTCTGTATTTCACCGATCCGCCGTACGGGTTCCGCACGCAGAAAGATAATGATCCCGAAAAGCAGCTGGAGATGAATGGGGTGTACCGCATTCCGCGAGCTCTACAGCAGAAGGCAGGCGCAACGCCGGCGCGGGCGGAGCTGCAGTTGCTGATCGCTGACCTGCCGCGGCCAAATGGGCTGGCATTTTCACCGGATGAGAAGTATCTCTATGTCGCGAACTCCGAGCCGAAGAAGTTTTGGATGCGCTATCAGGTGGAGAAGGATGGGAGCCTCAAGGACGGGAAGCTTTTCTACGATGCTTCTTCAGATCCCAGACCGGGTAATCCGGATGGAGTGAAGGTCGATGTGCAGGGCAATCTGTATGGTGCGGGTCCGGGCGGAGTTTGGATTTTTTCGCCGGAGGGCAAGCCTTTGGGAACGATTCTATTGGGGGAGAAGGTGGCCAATCTGACCTGGGCGGGCGCGGATCGCAGGATGCTGTACATCACAGCGAGCACAAGTGTTTATCGAGTGAAGCTGATGATTGCCGGCATGCCACTGTTGCATGGCCATTGAATGCTGCAGGCAAGACGGAGATGGACCCGACTGGAACGGAACCGCAGAAGCGGGGGAAGCCTGCCGGCATTGCTAGAGTCCAGATACTAGCGGTGTTGATTCTGGCTGTGGCCGGGGTCATCAATTATGTCGACCGTGGCTCCCTGGCCATTGCCAACACGACAATTCGAGGCGACCTGGGCATGTCCGCGACGCGGATGGGTGTGCTGCTGTCGGTGTTTTCGATGGTGTATGCGCTTTCTCAATTGCCGATCGGCGTTTTGTTGGATCGATTTGGCGAGCGCGTGATCCTCGGTGCGGGAATGTTGCTGTGGTCGGTGACTCAGGCGCTGACCGGTTTTGTAGGCGGATTTGCCTCGTTCCTGGTCGCACGAGCCGGGCTGGCGATGGGCGAAGCACCATTCGTAGTCTCTTCGGTGAAGGTAGTGCACGACTGGTTTGAAGTGCGGGAGCGGGCAACGCCTATGGCGGTGATCAACGCTTCGACGACGTTGGGCCAGGCCGTGGCCCCGCCGATGTTGACGTGGATCATGCTGGCCTTTGGATGGCGCGGGATGTTCATGCTGATTGGCATCCCGGGAGTGGTGCTTTCCCTCGGTTGGTTTGTGTTTTACCGGGATCGAAAGAGCGCCTCCTTGAGCGAAGCAGAGAGCGAGTACCTGGCACAAACGAGTGCGAGCCGGGCGGCGCCGGGTTTCTCTTTGCTGCAGTGGCTGACCTTGTTTCGCCAGCGGACAATGTGGGGCATGATGTTCGGCTTTGGTGGGGTGAACTACACGGTATGGCTCTACATGTCATGGATGCCGAATTACCTGCAGGCGGAACATCACCTGACCGTGGCTGCGACGGGGATTTTTGCGGTGATTCCCTTCACCTGTGGGGCAGTGGGGATGCTGCTGAGCGGGGTGATCGCAGATTTTCTGGTGCGTCAGGGTATGGCTCCTACGCGGAGCTATCGTTCGCTGCTGGTGGTGGGGTTGACGTGTTCGGCGCTATGCACTCTGCTGGTGCCATATCTTCCGGGTGCGACGGGCACCGCGCTGGGCATGGGCATGGCGCTTTTTTTTACGTATCTGGCAGGGAACTCGGGCTGGTGCCTGGTGCAGTCGATGGCGCCCCCGAACGTGGTAGGTTCCGTGGCGGCAATTCAGAATTTTGGCAGCTTTGTGTGCGCTTCGTTTGCGCCAATCGTGACAGGGTGGCTCTTGGATAGGACGCACTCATTTCGTCTCGCACTGGTGATCTGTGCAGTGGTTTCGATGCTGGGAGCGCTGTCGTATCTGATGGTGGTCAAGGAGCCGATCCGGGTGGGATGAGCAAAGTGGCTCTGATACAAATTTTGGCGCGGCATATCAGTTTATCCAGTATTTGCCGCGCGAAAAGCAAGCCATGGAAATGACAGAGTATGGAAAGCATGGAAAGCCATGAAGCCGGCTTCCCACCCTTCCCACACTCTTTGGAAATCCTTTCGGGATTCCCACATTCCCCTGGCCTCGACGACTGGATATATGTCGTTTCGTGCCACCTCAACTTGTACCATTGCCTCCGCAAGGGGCTTGTAACGGATGTCTCAGGTCCACAGCGTAACGCATGTTCCGGTACACTCAGCTCCTTATTCAGGCTTGTCTTCCGCTTTGCACGCGACAGCGTGCCCTGATGAACTGGGAGGGCGTTGGGGGAGGAAACGGCCCGCTGAGATTCTCTCTGTAAGCGTCCGGGTCTCGCCGTGTAGACATCTAGCTTGCGGTATCCAATGGTGAACACAGTGGATACATAATTTTCTTCTGCAATACTGAGCTGGGTAAGTTCAATGGCTCCGGTGTTGCGTGAAGAATTAAATGGCGCAAGAATTTGGGCGCTATTTGGCGTAAGCGTGGGCACGGGCCTGGAGTCGGCAGACCGTGGCCGGGTGGATCTTGAACAGGCGGGCAGCCTCTGCCGCCGTCTTCTCCCCCTTACGGATCATCCGCAGAACCTCTGCTTGTTGACGCTCTGAAAGCTTGGGCCGACGTCCACAGGTTTTCCTGCGGGAACTGGACGATATTGCCCAGTTGGGCTAGGCAAAGGGCGGGAGCAATACCGTAGCAGGGCGGTGATCTGCTGCCGCATGAGCCCCGCCAGCGGGAATGATAACTGGAAGAGCGTCCGGCGATGCTACGAATAGCCGCTCGCGTGCCTCTTCGATTGCCTTTCCAATCCGATATCGCATCTGGCGTGCGGGTGCGTGCCTCGCAGCGCGGGAAGTCTGGTTGTGTCTCAATGTTCGACGACAATGATCATGAACGTTCCCGGCTTCGGCTTTGGCCGGCCAGCAGCTACCGGCTCAAGCTCTGCTGTTGGCAGGTATATGCGTCCGGTGGCGCGGTCGAGTCCCATCGTGCGCGCGCCTGCAGCCGTCTTTACTGTCTGCTCGATCGCCCACGATCCCTCCCTTGTTCCTGCGATGACCAATGTTCCATCGCCGCAACTCGAGAATGCTTGCCCGTTATAGAAAGCAGTCGCATCAACACCGGATCCAATCGGTAAGATACCTTCGATTGCGCCCGTTTCTGTGTTCATGATTACAAGCTTTTGCGGGTTCCGGGCGCCGATGAACAACCGATGATTGGCGGAATCGATCGCCATGCCGACAGGATGTCCCGCCGGCTTCACCGGCCAGCGCGCGGCCACCTTGCGCGACTCAAGATCCACGACCGCGACCGTATCTTTGTCCTCCAGGTTGATATAGACCTTTCCGCTGCCATCGCTGGCCAAGAATTCAGGAGATCCGCCCAAGACGATCGGAGGGTCGATGGAACCGTGCTGTGGATCGATATCAGGGCGAAAAGTCATCAATGCGCCGCCATCGCCCGAGACTGCAAGCACCCGGTCAAGCTTTGCGTCATAGATGATGCCATCAGCATCAGGCATCGCGGGAATCCGGCCGAGCACTGCGTAGGTCTTGAGATCGAAAACAATGATGGCTCCATTGCCACCGCCATCGGTAATGAACCCCCGCCCCAAGTTCGGCACCAAAGCAACTCCGTGAGACCTGATCTGGCCGGGAATATCGCCAAGGATCTTGCCCGTTTCTGTATCAATAGACATCGTGTGCGTAGAGCGCGTCACAAAGAGACGATGATGAGATCCGTCTACGGTTACGTAATCCCAACCACCTTCGCCGCCGATATGAAAGGTCTTGTCGACTTTCCAATTCGTTTGTGCGGAAGCGCAACTAAGAATACCGAAAAGCACAAGTCCGCCCTGAAGAAAGGACGCGAATCGTTTGGGCATATGATCTCCTTTATAAGTAGGCGGGTGCAGTGGCGTACAAGTCGAGAACTTCGATTGCAGCATAGGAGTACGCGATTAAGACCACCTTAAGACGAATGCCTTCAGAGTTAGAGGATTGCGCAAGAATGGATGAAACGCACGAATCTTCGACTGGAGGTCTCAATGAGCTTCAGCAAAGCGGCTCTCATTCTGCTCTCGGTTCCCTTCATGAGCATCGATGTAGGTCACGCCAGCGAACGAACAATCACTCGCAACCAGATGCCCCAGGCTGTTCGCGAAACGGTTGATCGACTCACGCAAGGCGCAACCGTCAAGAGCTATAAGACCGATATGGAAAAGGGAAGCGGGAATATGAGGTAGAGACCATTCGCGACGGCCACAGCAAGCAGCGGGGAACGGTCGTCGCTTATGAGGCACAGATGCTGAAATCCGGTGAGCATTCAGAAGTGCAAATCGGGCCGGATGGACAGAAGCTAGATCACGAAGGATAGAGCGCTTTGTTTTCGCAGCGAATCTCTGCACAGAGTTCGATTTGGAATGGAAGACGTCGCTATCAACAGATAGGGCAACACTAGCGAAACAAGCAGTGGAGCGAATGACCGTTGGCGGCGGTAAGCTGTTGGCGGAATTTGGGCTCTCTTCAGCGTCAATTAAGGGACAAGTCGTATGCTCACGGCGAAAGCGTTCACATGTCTGCCCTGCATCGAGCAAAGGTGCGAGTCTCGCGATGGTGGACAGTGGTCCCGGTCGTCATCGTTCTTGCCTTCAACCTAATTCTGGAAAGGCTGTGGCCTGGAATTCCGGGATTGCTCCATTTCCTGATTTTGATAGCAGCCAGTGGTGTCTCGTTCGGCCTCGCCTTCGGTGCCGCATGGCTAATCGCCCTCTTGCACGCGCCCTGGGACGATTGAACGCTCTTGCTCAAGCCATTCGACGAGATTGCCGGCACAGGCCGCAAATGGATATTGCCAACTGTAAGATCATCGGCATAGGTGTTGATGGTCGTCTGTATATACGCCTCTCTTAACCGCCGCTGCACATAGGCCGCGTCACATCCAGCCCGCAACAGATCGGTCGCGCGATTTCCTTTGGCTTGATGCGCATGCTCTGCAGGTCATGTCTAGTTCCCATCCAGACTCTATTTATATCTGCATACAAAAGACTAGTACTGCCGAACAAAGATGAGGCCGTCGTTTTCAGCTCTCCCTTGTTCAACGTCGGCGTGGCTGATCCACCTGCCCCGCCAATGACCCTCCGACATGATGGTTGTAATGGGCGGGGACCTGACGGTTCTATCGAGCGCTTACATTCCTTGTTGGCGCTCCGCGAATTTCAGAGAAGAGAAGTCTCTGGGCACGGCGGTTTAGAAATGGGGTATTGGGCCCAATAGAAATGTCAGTGAACAGAAGGAAAGCAGTTTGCAGGAAAGAACTTTGCGTATGTGCGGAAAGTGAGTCATCTCGTAGAGATGAGTTGTTTTCCGGACATACGGCGCGATGCGGAGGCATGGTTCAAACTTCCTGTTTGCCGACCAGCTGGGAGTTAAGCGACGAGGCGCGTATTTATGTTTACTAATGCGAGATCGTAAGTGGTGCTTAGCGGAGCAACGGTGTTTTGAGCGTGGCCGTGAGCCATTTCTCATACTTTTCTGGTGGCCACCTGTCGTTCGGTGACCAACAAACGGTAGTTGTCCGCCCCCATCAATGACCAGAGGATATCCAAAGCGTCGCGTTCGGACAGAGGTTGGCGTAACGCTCCGGCTGCCGCCCAGGAGCGGACGATTGGGATCACCCCGCAGCGACTTACCCTTTAGTTCTCCGGCTGCGGATTCACGGCACGGGTGAGCATAATCTGCCCATGGCGGAAGTCCAGCGTCACTGCAAAATCCTTCAGAAACGCGCTTCCGATCCGTAGGTCCCAAGGCTCCTTATCCATGCCCCTGCCCTTGCCAAAAACACCACCGTAGGATCGTTCACCGAGATCGCGCCCACCGTCACATTGCTTACCGTGCCTTCGCGATTCTTCAAATCACCGTTGAATCCAAACCGAGGTGCTCGCATGAGCACGGGCCACGTTCTCGCTCAGGCCAAGCTTTTCTACGGCGGCAGGGCTGAGCTGGAAGCTTGAGTTGGAGCCGGTATCGACATTGGTGGTCACCGGCTTTCCGTCCACCGTCACCCCTGTCGCGAGAATGTCGTCTTTGTATCGAAAAGAAAGTTTCGTGCACTTCGGAGGATGGGAGTGCGGGGCTCCGGCACAAGATGGCGCGTTCGTGTAGAAGCGGACCGTACGGTTCGGATAGTCGATCTGCACAATACGTGTCTTCAACAGACTGTAGCCCAGGACGCCGCCTATGGGTCTCCCCAATGCCGAGCTGAGTTTTGAGAGATCCATCGCAAGCGCGTCGACTTTGGTTGCCGTCAAGCCGCCGAGCTGAACGACTGGCAATGAGGTCTCATAAGAAACATTGTGGGACGTTCCTCCACCGATCCCTGCTGTCCGCTGGCGGCGATCTTCAAGCCAGCGCTCTTCGCTGTCCCCAGTTCCACGATGGAGGGATCGGCCCCCGTATCGAGCATCATCCAAAACGGGCCAGCACTGTTCACAGTCGCCGGGACAATAATGCGCCATGAATCAACTCAAACGAAACTTCGATTACGGCTTGTTTTGGGACTGGAGCCTGGGCAAGCACCTGAACGCAGCATGTGATGACGAGTAGGAGTAGTCCAGAGTGCCATTCGATTGATCGCTTCATATTATCTAGTCCTTGACAACAAAAAGTGGATACCTGAGCAAGCTAAAGCTGCCTGGAGGCTGGAATCCAATGGTAGAGAGTCGGCACGGAGGCACCGAGATTGACGGCCTACATCTCGCGCGTTCACGGTCAACCCCCCAAAGCATCCTTCCCAGGTCTTCTCACAAGAGTGGAGGGCGACATTTCTGCTTTGCGGAGATCGTACATTTCAGCTTTGCGCTTACACCTTAGTCCAACCGTGGCACACTACAAGGAGTCGAATGCGTCATAACGCCGACCAGAAGGGCACGCACCTATGGCCCTCATTTCCGGGACGAAACTCGGACCATATGAGATCACTTCGCTGCTCGGCACTGGCGGGATGGGTGAGGTCTATCGTGCGCGCGATATCCGCTTAGACCGTACCGTCGCAATCAAAATTCTGCCGACACATCTCTCCTCTAATTCAGATTCGAAGGCTCGTTTCGAGCGAGAGGCACGGGCCATTTCTTCCCTCAATCATCCTTACATTTGTCATCTATACGATATTGGCTCACAAGATGGGACCGCCTATCTGGTGATGGAGTACCTGGAAGGGGAGACACTGGCGCAGCGATTGCGGAAAGGTGCAATTCCGCTCAGGCAGGCACTGCAGTATGGGGTGCAGATCGCCGACGCGCTGGCAACCGCGCACCGTGCCGGCATCCTGCACCGGGATTTGAAGCCGGGGAACATAATGCTCACGCCGGCGGGCGCCAAGCTGATGGACTTCGGCCTGGCAAAGGCAGCTCCGGCGTTCGGTGCCACAAACGCAGCAGGCGGAGGACAAACACCCTCGTCGCCTACCCTGTCATTGTCCGCGCTCAGTTCTCCAGTGAAGCCACTGACCCAACATGGCTCAGTGGTGGGAACGTTCCAGTACATGGCGCCCGAGGTGCTGCAAGGGGCGAATGCAGATGTGCGCAGCGATATTTTCAGTCTGGGCTGCGTGCTCTACGAAACGGTGACAGGCCGACGGGCATTTGAGGGAAAAAGTCAGCTCAGTGTTCTGACCGCAATTCTGGAGAAAGATGCGGAGCCGGTGAGCCGGGTACAGGCCGCATCACCTCCTGCGCTGGACCACGTGATCAAGACTTGTCTGGCAAAGGATCCGGAGGATCGATTCCAGACGGCACACGATGTAAAGCTGCAGCTGAAATGGATTGCAGAAAACGACACAGAGCGAGTTCCGGCATCGACTCACCACCTGCGGCTCGGCTGGATAGCGGTCGGAATCGCAGCCCTGGTTGCCATTGCAGTCATGACAGCCTACATAATGTTTAGGCCACGTCCGGCAGCAGTTGTGCGCGCATCGATTCTGCCGCCACCTGGCACGTCGTTCTTGAGCGCATCAGTGATGGCGTCTCCGCCATCGCTATCCCCCGATGGAAGCCGGCTGGCGTTCACTGCTCGCGACGACAAAGGCAAGACCCTGCTGTATGTCAGGCCGCTGAATTCTCTGGGAGCACAGGCTTTGCCGGGGACGGATAACTCGCGCCTTCCGTTCTGGTCGCCCGATAGCCGGGAGATCGGATTTTTTGCCGACGACAAGCTGAAAAAAATAGACGCCGCCGGCGGCCCACCACAAACGCTGTGCGATGGTGCTGGCTTTGGTGGTGCATGGAGCAAAACGGGTGTCATTGTGTTCGCATCCGGTGCGTATGAAGGACTCTTGCGGGTATCGGCGGCCGGAGGCGCATCCCAGCCTGCCTCCAATCTGGATACATCCAGAGGCGAGAATAGTCATCGCTGGCCCTACTTTTTGCCGGACGGCAAGCACTTCCTCTTCTTGTCGCGAACTTGGCGAGGAGTCGATGGAAATGCGCTCTATGTCGGTTCCCTTGGTTCGTTGGAGGCGAAGTTGCTGACGAAAAGCGAATCGATGGCGGTGTACGCATCCGGGTATCTGTTGTTTCTGCGGGGACAGACATTGATGGCGCGGCCGTTCGACCTCCAGCGCCTGGAGTTCTCCGGGGAAGCGGCTCCCGTCGCAGAGCATATCGCAGTCAGTGGGGCGACAAACCGCGCTATGTTTTCGACTTCCGATAACGGTGCATTGCTCTACCAGGTGGGCGAGGACGTGGGGCAGTGGAGCTTAAATTGGTTCAGCCGCGACGGGAAGCAGGTCGGCTCAGTGGCACAACCAGATCACTACTTATGGCCAAGACTTTCGCCCGACGGCAAGCGCCTCGCAGTATCAATTTTCAGCGGCGTGCAGGGAACCGGAGACATATGGATTCTTGACCTTGTCCGGGGAACCAGGACGCGTCTGACTTTCAGTTCCGGTTTTCAGAGACTCCCTGTCTGGTCGCCCGATGGGAAGACAATCTTTTACGCTTCCAGTCAGATGGGGCGAACTCGTATATATGCCAAGCCTTCTGATGGCAATGGTTCGGAACGGCTTGTGCTGGATACCAAAGGCGCGTCGGAGTATCCGACAAGTTTTTCTCCCGACGGCCGATACCTGGTTTACGTCAGCGCCGCCGGTGTCTGGGCTCTACAGCTAGCTGGAGGCGGCAAGCCGTTTCCGATAGCGCATACCGCAACGAACTTTTACGTCGGGTCCGCCGTCTCGCCCGATGGAAGATGGTTGGCATATTCGAGCACTGAATCAGGCCGGATGGAGCTTTACGTGACCGCCTTTCCAGGTGGAGGCGCGAAGTGGCAGGTCTCTACAAATGGTGGTGAAGGGGGAAGATGGCGGGGAGACGGCAAAGAATTGTTTTTCCTGGAGCCAAGCGGCAATTTGATGGCCGCTGAGGTAACTACCTCTGGCGATGCACTCCAATTTGGCACGCCCCGATCGCTGTTTCACTTTGAGCCCAACCTCAATGGACCATTTGACGTGAGCGCAGATGGCAAGAGATTTGTTGTAAACAGCTTTGACAGGAAAGAAGGCGGCGAGCCTGCGACCCTCGTGCTCAACTGGCCCGCGGAGCTGAAAAAGTAACCTTCCATGACAAAGTAACGTTCCAATCGAGAAGTACTGGCGCTGATTGAAAAGGGCAATGTAGGTGGAATTTTTAGCTGTGTGATCGGCGACCGGTATGTCTCAGGTGTCGAAAAGCTCGATGAATGTGCTTGCATCTTCCATTCACTAACTTAGTGATTGAGCGAGCCAAGAAGTTCTCGCAAAGGAACTACCCACAATTTGCCGTTTCCCCCTCGCCGTTGCCCTGTTTACCGGCCTGGATGATCGCGTATCGGCCATTCTTCACTCGCGGCATCTCGCGATCCAGAGCTGCAAACTCTGGGGAATTGATCTGATCGTCCTTGAACTCGATCGCAAGCAGCTTCGCCTTGATCTTTTCCAAATCAGGACCTGGGTCGTAGTCGCTGGACGCGTCATACTAGTAGAGAACATCATTCGCGTCCACCTGAGAGGCAGACTTCACGAGGCGCTCGTACCACGCATCCGCTGCCGCTCGTGTGGGATACGCCTCAAACTACCTTACAGTTACCGGTCATGACGGCGACCAGCGGAGCTATTCTGGAATAGCCATGAGGCTGTTGTTGGTAATCGCCATTATGCCACTCCGGATCATTGCGAATTGCCTCCACGGTCAGGTGCCGCCAAGCGATTGCGCCCACCTGTTCTTCCGGAAGCGAACCAATGGGAAACAAACCGTCCACCATGTCGGGTAAGGCTCACCCCAGACGGTCCCTGCCAGGACTCCCTCCCAACAGTTCACGACGCAGCGCGCGCGAGAGACTGTGGCATCGGACCGCGACCTGTAATGCATGTTTTGACGCAGGGAGTCATCTCAGGATGCTAGTATTTTGGTCCCCGGCGGTGATACCAGCTAACAGTATTGACAAACGTTTGACCGTCGTAGGCCCACAGAATCGCATTTACCAAAGAAGGTAGCCAAACCTGGAAAAGGCCGAGTGAATACCCCGACCCGTCATCCTTTGAGACCTCTCGAATGGGCCGCCCCGATTTTGTAGACACAAGCGAGACCACCGTATCTTTAGGCCACAGCCATTTCTACAATGGATCGGTGATTGCTCCGTCCTCCCGACGACTTGGTAGCCGATAAAGCCTTACGTTGAAGGTGTAACGGTCGACACACGGGCCTACCTCACTGAAACCCCACAACATCGCGCGAGAGCGGCATCGCGCGGGTGAGCGGCTTTGCCTCGTTCGTGGCCATGGGTATCGCGATTTTCTTG
This sequence comes from uncultured Acidobacteriaceae bacterium, assembly GCA_963737035.1. GTDB lineage: Bacteria > Acidobacteriota > Terriglobia > Terriglobales > Acidobacteriaceae > KBS-83. Next base: position 13,376 of record CAVTRJ010000017.1, read on the forward strand.
TCCGTGTTTTCGTCCAGAGCTTTCAGGTCCAGCGACACACGCCCCTGAAGATTCATGTGGTCAAATACGAACGGAAGTGACGTGTCATCCAGGCTCGATGGCCGGTCCATCACCTGAAAATGAAGATGCGGCGCGCTGGAGTTGCCCGTGTTCCCCAGCAGGCCGAGTTTCTGCCCCTGCCGCACGTAGTCGCCGACGTGCAGTTGAACGCTGCCGGGCGCTAGATGCGCATACATCGCGTAGTGCCCCGAGCCCATGTCGATGATCACGCGATTGCCGGCGATCTGCGCGACTCTCAGACCTTCGGGATTTTTTCCCGGCGTCACGTTCGGCAGATCGCGCACCACTTCAACCACTGTGCCCGGAGCGACTGCCAAAATTTCAGCACCGTAACAGATCCAATCTTCCGGCGTCTTGCCGTCGGTCCGGTATGCGAGGCCATGAGCGTCAACCTGCACCCAGTCGATGGCAAAGGTCTCGCTGGGATCGAGGGTTCCATTCATTGGGTTGGTGACGAATCGATGCGGGCCGACTTCCAGACAACATCCGTTGCCGTTGACCCATCCACTGCCCTTAACGGGTGGGCTGATCACCATCGCCTCGTGGCCGATTGTGATGGAGTGGCCGACAGTCGTGTGCACCGTCCCTACCGGAGTCGGAGGGGTCGTTACCATGATCCGATGCGCAATCGCCTTCGGTACTTGGCTGATGTCGTCATAGGTGACGTCGAAGAACATCACACCCGACTGTCCGCTCGGAATCTGGTAGCTGTAGCTCTCTTTGTTCATAGTTCCCGGCAACGTGAAGAGCTTCACCTGGCCGGTAACCTCTTCGTTCTTGATGTCGAGCACGCGGTTGTTGCCGCTTACCTGATTGCCGCGTGCCGGGTCTACCACCTCGACGGACTTGATGGTCGCGGTCAGGCTCCAGGAGTTAGTGACCTGCAACGCATACGCAACATGGATCAGTCCGTCGGAGCCTTTCACCGGATAAATGCCGCTGCCGACCACGTGCCACGTGAGTGGCCCGATTTCCAGCGGATAGCGCAGGCCGTCGCCATTGGTTAGTGGCGCATACCAATCGTGTTGAGAAGATTCCTGTGCGGCGAGGAAGGGCAAGCAGGCAACCAGCGACAAGATTGTGACGGCAACCCAACAGCAGACGCGACTAGGCATAGCAGGGCATCCTTTCGTGACTTAAACATGAACGAACAACTACTGGCGAAGCGAGTGGCTCAGACTACCATTTGAGATCTTTGAGCCGAGTCATCAGCCATTCGTTGTCGACCACCGAAGATGTGGGCGCTCGCTCAGGCGCTAATTTTAGACCCCCATTATGGTTGGCGTAACATTGCCAAATGCGCTCACTTACGGTTGCAGATCCCGAGCCCGGTCCTGGCCATAGCCAGCGCGCCAGAAATAACGAGTGAAGCTTCCGGTCTACGGGCCACGCGGGCATTACGAATTTAGGGCATCGCTGAGCACGGGCGGCGGCGCATTCACTATGCGCGTTCGTTTCCAGTAGCCACGAAATCGTTAATTGGTAGCCGTCCGCTTACCGCCGTCCGCAAGGTCGCTGGCGAGGCGCAGCGCAATCGAAGCATCGTCGCTGAAGAGGCGGCAACCCTCGCCCACATCCAACCTGCGTGAAGGTAACTCGGCTGGCCAACTTGGCTGACCAGCGCGCAGGCGAAAGAACTGCCCAGGTTCCGGATCGTTCAAATTTGAAAGGGAAGCGCGACTGCGTCATTCTGGCCCTTCTTGGTCATTTGCGTCCGTCGGCGCCAGCAACGGGCTGACCTAATTTGTATTGTGTTGGTGTTTGCGGCCTCAGTTACTTCTATTGCGTGAGCGTGCAGTTGAAGAACCATTGAATGTCGAATTGGTCGGTGAGCATGCCGAAGCGTGCGCCCCACGGCATGTCTCCTAAAGGCAATGTCACTTGCCCGTTCTGGCTAAATGCCGCAAAGAGCCGCTCGATTTCGTCCAATGAGTCGCATTCGATGGACACGGAGAAATTCTTACCCGGCTGATACGATGCACCCGGAGCGCCATCCGACGCCATCAGAAGTGGCGCACCGCCGTGAGACAGTTGGCTGTGCATGATCTTAGCGTTAGAGTCCAAGGAAGGCTTCCCCTCAGCGTCTGGATATGGGTTGAGTTGGAGTTCGGCTCCGAGGCACTGCTGGTAGAACAACATCGCCTGTCGGCAGTTGCCGTCGAAATGGACGAAGGCTGTAACGTGTTTCATGATCTCCTCTTTCATCGGTTGATGGTTGCGTTTCGTGTTACTCCCCTTGAATGGTCTGTCCCGACTTGCGTTGCCTTGCTTGGAAGGGGTCTGGTGCTTCACAACCTTCTCTCCGTCTCGAGCGGCTGATAGCCCGACGAAGATCTCTGCATCCTTCCGATGTTGCGCATGAAGGTTTGGAAGGTGTGACAAACAGTCTCCACCTCCGTCCATTTGCTCAGGTGCTATTCAGGAAACGAAGACCAATGCTGCCGCCCATCTTTTGCCCATACGCAAGGTAGACCAGACCCATCATGGCTGGTTCAAAGAATCGGGCGGCAAATAGGGGCCCGGCATCCACCGGCTCTGCACCTAGGTCAGTTACTAAACCAACGACAATCTTTCTTGCCTCCTCGTCGTAGCTGTATACGAAGACTGAGGGTGCCGGATCTGGGAGTTTGTCTGCATGAAGTACTTCGGCGAAAGGAGGCAAAGCTGCAACAAAGCGCGATTCGGGCGCAAGTTTGGCGAGTTCCTCGGCTCCCGAGGTTGTGGTGCCAACCTGCAGGCCGCTGTAGTCCGCCTTCAGCGGGTTAACGATGCTCCAAAGAAGCTTGCCTTTCAAGTCGCCAGCAGCCCTTATGGCATCAGGAGACGCGTCATACGGGATCGAGAGGATCAGCACATCTGCGAACTTGGCAGCTTCCTCCGCCGTCCCCACTTTCGCCTTGGCGCTGACCGAGGCGGCTTGCTTCTTGAGTTTGTCTTGATCACGCGAATGAGAGAAAAACAGTTCGTGCCCTTTCGCAGCCCAATGCTTGCCGAGGCCCGTTGCCATGTTCCCAGCTCCGATGAATGCGATTTTCATAATTTCTCTTTCTTGGTTGGTCAGATCTAGAACGAGACAGCAGCCGGATACATGGCTCACCGAGGATGTACTCGGAAGCGGGCATATTCGGGTTCGGAAACTGAATTGATAATTGCCAAGCGTATTTCAGAGACCGACTTAACCTGATGTTAAGTGGTTCAGAGCACGTACGGGGCGAAGCCGTATCGCTCCCAATTGGCAAGGACCTTCTGCTGGACAGACTCCGGGTAGACGCCTGCGAAAGAACTGCGAAGAGGTAGCTTATCTCCCCATTGATCCGGTGGCAGACAGTTATAGAGCACCTTTGTTGTGTGCATCGACATTTTCTCCACATCATCGAGGAAGGCGACAAGCGGGTTTGTGTTCTCATCGTTGAAGACGAGCTCACCTTGAGAACCAGGATGATTTCGAGTCGCAAACGCCCATACGACTTCGTGCAGATTGGTGATGTCGATATCGTCGTTTACGATGATGTACTTCGGGGTTCCCATTCCCGCCTTTGAGGAAAAGAGAAGTCCCCCTATTCGTCGACATAGTTCGGACGCGTGGACATCCAGCTTCCTTCGCCAATCGCGATCGACTGCAATCACGAACCAATGATTTGCCGATGCGAACGGAGACCAGGCTGTTGCAATTGGCAAACCTGCATTGCGAAGTGAGTAGACGATCTCTGCCGCATTGGGAACACCCCACGCGGTATGGTTTTCTTCCGGCGGCTCTCCCGCAACCGAGATTGGCAGAACCGCATTGTTTCTATGAGTAATTGCGGTGACGTTATAGAGCGGCTTTTGAGTTGGTGGTCCCGCCCACAGGTATCCGGCGTACTCACCCATCGGACCTTCGTGTTCGGTCTCGGTATTGGACAGGTAGCCTTCCACTACGATCTCTGCCGTCGCCGGCACTTCAAGTTCGACCGTCTCGCAACGAACCACGTCCACCGCCTCGCCGAAATACCCACCGATATAGTCCACTTCATCAACATAAGCTGGAAGCGGCATACCTCCGACAAATGGCACGAACGGCTCGGGTCCGAGCACCAATGCAAACGGCATTGGTTCACCTATATCGGCCCAGGCTTTGTGCACCATTCCAAGATGCTGATTGGGTGCCACGATTCCGGTCATTCGCTTGCCGTCGACCACCATGATTCGTGCGATAGACCAATTCGTCCACGATTTGTCCGGAGTGCGTGCAACGATGACGCCAAAGGTATTCAGGAAGCGCCCCCCGTCTCCGTCATGGAGCAATGGCGCCGGCAATTCCAGCAAATCAACATCTTCGCCGACATGTATGTTTTCTTTACACGGGCCGCTCGCAACGATTCGAGGCTTGATGGGAGTCCGAGTACGTCCTCGCACCATCGATTCCACGATCTCGCGCCCGGAAGCTTCTGCCGGAAGACCGCAAGAAAGCGCGAGTCGCGCGAGCGCTCTGCCTGGTTGATTACTTACTCCGGCAGGCGCCGCTAGAACACGGAACCCACCCGAGACACCTCGAATATTACTGAAGAGTGCTGCGGGTGAACCCGTCTCATAGCACCGCCTCGCGATCGCACCAATCTCCAGATCGAGTTCGACTTCTTCCTTGACTTCTACTAACTCATCGACCGCGCGAAGTTCATTCAGGTACTCCCGGAGGTCTTTCAGGTGTTTCATGCCTTTGTCTCCGAACTCTGTCGTTCAATATTTGTGTCACGCGTTCCCTCGCCCCAGCGAGCGAGTGCGGCATCAAGCCCAAACAAATCGAGCATGCGCGCTACAGTATGGTGAACAATTTCATCGATGGTGCGCGGGTTCAGATAAAAGGCCGGTGCTGGCGGCATCACGATGGCCCCCGCCTCGGTCACAGCGAGCATGTTGCGAAGGTGGCCGATATGAAGCGGCGTTTCCCGTGTCATCAGAACAAGTGGACGGCGTTCTTTGAGACATACGTCAGCCGCCCTGGTGAGGAGATTGCTCGCGTTTGCGTGTGCGATTTCAGAAAGGGTGTGCATTGAACAGGGGACGACGATCATACCGTCAGTTCGAAACGAGCCTGAAGCGATGGCGGCTCCGATGTCGCGGAAATTGTAAGAAACGTCTGCTAGTGCGCGCACCTGCTCCGCCGAGAGTTCGGTTTCCGCTACCCGCGTGCGGTCCCCACCTTGACTGATGACCAAATGGGTTTCCACGTCGAGCAGCCTCAATAGCTCAAGTGTACGGACAGCATAAGTAATGCCGGACGCACCAGAAATGCCGACGATGAGACGCTGCAGCCGCTTCATGGAAAGTACATTTCCGTTATGCAGGGGATATGTCTTGGAACTTCCTGCTACCTATTTGACGCCGGTGAAGTGATGGGTTGCTTTCCCGTTGCTCAATACGAAAGCGTCATAGACCTTGACTTGACCCATCGCCGTCCGAATGGTCGCTTCGAAGAAGATCGTGTCTTCGGTCTCGACAAACTGATCGAGCGATAAGACTTCGACTGTCCCCAGCATTTTCAGATAGACCCGAAAGTGCTCCTTCAAAGCAGCATGTCCTTGAATGACCTTGTCGAACGCAATTAGAACGGCATCCTGGTGATAGTGCTGATCGATCAGCTCGTCAGTCGAGTCTTGGCGCAGTAATGCGATCTGCTCATCGTAAAACCTGCGTCCTGGCGTCTCGACGGTTTTTCGTTCTGCGGTCATCATGTGTCTGTCCTCCCTTACAGCGCTCGAGATTCAGTTGCACGCGCAGCAACTCAATGCGAAGATCGTCAGCACCGCCGCTTCAGTTCTTCTGCTCTCTGCGCCTGCATTCTGCTTCCCACCATTTTCACTGCCTTAGTCGGTCTACTCAGGAGGCATGAGAGCCTGCTGCGCCAGGTAGGCTTTGAATGACATCAGGGAGTGAGTTCAGCCGCGGAGCAAAAAAGTTGTGAAGCGGCTTGATTGTGATGTTGGCTGTGTGCGTAATTGTCAGCGCATCGTTAGCTGGCCCAAGTCGCTTCTGAAGAAACTCCTCAAACGCCTCTTTGTTATCCCAAATCTCGGTGACCCGGAATCCACCGTCGATTGGCGCTGCGATGTGGAGGTAGATGTGCGCAGCGGGGTTTGTTTCCACCCTCATTTTGTCAAGAACAGCTCGATATTCGGTCGGGGTCAAACCTTCAACATCAATCGTGGCCACGTACATCATGAAACTTATCCTCACCTTCTTGTAGTTGTTGCCTTATGCAGGTAACGCATGCTGTCCTCAGATGATCTCAAGCGATGTTGGCCCAGATGGTCTTGTATTGCGTGTAGTTTTCCAGAGCCTCTGTGCCGTGTTCCCGCCCATAGCCTGACATCTTGTAGCCTCCGAACGGAGCATTCGGATGGTACTTGTGCCAGGTGTTCAGCCATACGGTTCCAGCTTTGATCCTGTCTGCAATGCGGAGTGCCCGACCCAGATTGCTGGTCTGGATGCCAGAGGCGAGTCCGTAGGTGGTGTCATTGGCGATGCGGATGGCATCGGCTTCATCCTTGAAGCGGATGATCGGGAGAACGGGTCCGAAGATCTCTTCGCGGGAGATCTTCAGGTCGTTTGTAGCGTCCGCGAAAAGTGTCGGTTCGATGAAGAGTCCCTTACCGTTGATCTTCCGCGTGCCGCCACCCGCAGTCAGCCGAGCAGTCGACTTTTTGCCAGACTCGATGTAGGTCAGAATTTTGTCGTACTCCGGTTTGGTTGCGATCGGACCGATCTGGGTCTTGGCATCGAGCGGGTCACCCAGGATAGCTGCTCTTGCCATGATCGTCAGCTTCTCAACGATTTCGTCATAGATGGACTCTTCGACGAGCAAGCGCGATCCAGCGACGCACACCTCTCCCTTATTCCAGAAGATGCCCCAGAAGGCAGCTTGTACGGCAGCGTCGATAGGAGCATCGGCGAATATGATATTTGGTGATTTGCCACCGAGCTCCATCGTCATATGCTTTACGGTTTCTGCACCGTTCCGGATAAGGCTCTCCCCGACCGAAGTAGAGCCGGTGAAGGCGATCTTGTCGACCTTAGGACTCTTCACCAGCACATCACCGATCGAACCTCCTGGGCCGGTGATGAGGTTATAAACGCCTTCGGGCACTCCGGCATCCAGCGCAACCTGGGCGAGTGCGAGCGCCGTGAGTGGTGTGTCGGAGGCAGGCTTATGGACCATACAGTTGCCAGCAGCCAGGCCGGGAGCTACCTTGCTGCAGGTGAGGGCAAGAGGGAAATTCCATGGCGTAATGGCAGCGACCACACCCAAAGGCTCGCGCCGGGTCAAAATGCGAATGTCGTGTTCATACGAAGATCTGTAAGTTCCATTCATGGCAGACATTGCCTGACCGGCGAAGAAGCGAAACAGTCCAGAGCAGTGCGGCATAATGATGGTCCGGAAATCGGTGTAAGGCATACCCATATCCATGGCTTCTCGGATCGCGAAGTCATCTGCTCGCTCATCCATCAGGTCGGCCATTTTAAACAGGATCTTGGCACGCTCTTCGTGATGCATCTTCCCCCATGGACCTTCTTCGAAGGCGTCGTAGGCCGAATCGATCGCAGCTTGCGCATCTTCCGGTGTGGCCTTGGCAACGGTAGTGATTGCTGCCTCAGTGGTGGGATCGATCGTGGTCATTGTTTCGCCGGAGGAAGAGTCGCGCCATCTGCCACGGATAAGAAGGTGGCCTTTTGCAATATCCTTTCGCGCGGGCCTGCTCGGATGCGGTTCCTTGCCATGGAAGTCGGTCAGATTATCAGTTTTTTGGCTCGGATCTTTCAGTACTGCTATCGCCATCACATCTTCTCCTTCGGATTGGACATGCGCCTTCTCGCGCATTCCTTGCATCCCCCGCAGGTTAGTCAATCAAATACCGGAGCGACAATGACAAATGTCCGGCATATCCTGCCATATATCATTCATTATGAATAGGAAGTTTCGATTTACGATGATGACGCAAGACGATGAGAACCAAATTGACGCACAACGCAATTCTTCCAGCACGAAGGATCACGGTGCTCGCAACTCCGACTGCGCAAGCACTGGAACTGGCGGGTCCGATCGAGGTCTTCGCGATGGCGGAACGAAAGCTCAAGGAGGCCGGGCGGAGCCGTTCGCCGGCGTACATCATCGATATTGTGTCTGCTGTTGACGATCTAGCGATTCACAGTTCGTCTGGTCTGTCCATGCTTGCCCATCGCCCCTACAGTGAAGTCAAGGAACCGGTGGACACGCTGCTTATTGCAGGTGGTATGGACCTTTGGTCTGTTAAGCCTTACCCAAAACTGATCGCGTGGCTTCGGGAGCAGGCCCAGTCTGTTCGACGGTTGGCTTCTGTCTGCACCGGAGCTTTTCTCTTGGCCGAGGCGGGCCTACTGGATGGGAGACGGGTAACGACGCACTGGTACTTTTGTCAGCAACTACAAGATCAATTTCCCAGGTTGACGGTTGATCCTGAACCGATCTTCATTCGAGACGGAAACATCTCAACTTCAGCGGGGGTGACCTCCGGCATGGATCTTGCCTTAGCGATGGTGGAAGAAGACTTGGGCATGGACATCGCTCTCCGCGTTGCTCGTGCTCTCGTCTTGTTCCTGAGACGGTCTGAAGGTCAGAGTCAATTCAGCACTTCGCTTGCTTTCCAAGCGAAGTCGCGGCTTCCTCTACGAGAGATTCCGGTGTTCATTTTAGAAAATCTGGGCCGTGAACTCACCGTCGAAATTCTTGCGACTCGGGTCGCGATGAGTCCTCGGAATTTTGCTCGCGTTTTTCAGCAGGAGTTCGGTGACACCCCGGCTGCCTTCGTAGAGCGGCTACGCTTGGAGACGGCTCGTAAACTTGTCGAAGAGAGTGACCGCACGTTGGACGAAATAGCGTCTAGTTGTGGATTGGGTAGTGCCGACAACATGCGAAGGGCTTTTCGAAAACGATTCCGAAGAACGCCCAGTAGTATGCGCTAGGACGGTTGCCTGAAGCCGTTGGGTCAATATCGCCCCATTGCCATGACTATGGTGAATGAGAACCGCCTGGATAGGTTTCTGGGCGGAAGTCGGTTGCACAGTCGGCATCTCGGCAACTTGACAGAGAACCCGGACTTTGCAATTTCACTATTCCGATTAGCCGGTTATACGGCCAACTGCAATTGTCAATGATGATTCGACTTCGAGCTCGCTTGTCGGCTACTAGGTAGCAAGCCTGAGTAGTCATTGCATTTTGACTGGCTGCAGTTGTGATTTCAGGATTTCATCGAACATCCTTAGTTGCGCTGCACGGGGGACTGGCATCTGTCCAACGTGTGATCCCAATTCTTGCGCCCTAGGTGTGTCGAGGTGATAAGCAGGCCACGGCGGAAGTCCCGCAGCCGACGGCTCTCCCGCCTTCGCGAACTGAACCCAATAATCAATGATGGTCTCCGATAACTGAGCATCCCCGGAACTGCGCACCCAGCTTGTCCAATACTTTTTGCTAAGGAACATGCTCTCTTCACTATGAAATGCACCGAGTGCGGCGAACTCTCCCGCTCCTACATTTGTGAACATGTAAAGATAGGCGCGTTGCCCGGCGGCCGCCATCTCATGCGCGAGCAACCTTGCTCCAAATCCAAACTGATAATCCGTATCCATGGCACGGAACGCAGCTGGAACCTCCGCGTTTGTACGTGCCGGATATGCCGCGAATACCCTATCCGCATCTATGTGAAACTCGCGCGACAACCATTGATGGTACTCATCGACCGACTTAGGGCGATAAGAAGTTCCTCCCACAAGCGGACTGGCGAAGATCGAGACCTCATCGGCGTTGCTCCCGACGATGACTGGAACCCTAGCTTGGTCCCCTTGCGAAAAAGTGAGGGCAGGCTGTTGGTGGAAGACCCACCCGTCCACAACAGGGTTGAAGTCCACATTCTTCTCATCGGCTGCTTTACGCACCAGCTCATCCGCAGGTACAGCCCGGAGTTTTGCGAGCGAGCCGGGGCCTTTTCCGAGTCCTAGATCCGCGGCGACTCGCACGCCACTTGCCCCTGCTCCGGCAAGCAGTGGTGTTAGTGAATCGACGCACACCCCACTCTGCATAATCGCGCGCTGAAAAAGGCCGTTGGCGAGGGGTGACGCCATGAGATCGCAAATGTCGAGTGCTCCAGAGGAGGCGCCGAACACCGTTACCTGCCGAGGATTGCCGCCGAATCTGTCGATGTTCCGCTGCACCCATCGAAGCGCTGCCATCTGATCGAGCAAACCGTAATTTCCCGAAGCGCGATGTGGCGACTCCGCAGTAAGTGCCGGATGCGAAAGAAAACCCAGTACGCCTAGCCGGTAATTGATCGTTACTACGACCACCCCGTGCGCCGCGAGCGTGGGGCCGAGCGGAGGCCATTGCTGCGAACCTTCGGCATTTCCGCCGCCATGAATCCATACCATCACCGGCAGCTTGACGCTTCCGTCCAGGTTCGGTGTCCAGACGTTCAGGTATAAGCAGGCTTCGTCTGTAAGCATCTGCTTGCGGCCCAGCATCTCCGGTAACCAGGTGCTTGGCAGCTGTGGGCATGCAGGTCCATACTTGGTCGCCTGGCGAATGCCCCGCCACGGAGCGGGTGGCTGCGGAGGCCGCCAGCGTAAATCTCTTACTGGGGGAGCCGCATACTGAATTCCGAGAAAGGCGGCGTACCCGGAAGCTGGACCGAACTGAGTTCCGGCAAGTACTCCATCTTGCAGCACCACGCGAGGATAGCTTTCTCCAACTGCCAGGGGCGCGTCCGCAGCAGCGAGCAGTACAGCAAGCAAGGCCAGCATTGCGATTATGCGATTCAGTCGCACACCCTACCTATACCGATATCCGTCGTGTCGAAGATCTGCATCGACTGCCGCGTCTAAAAGACATACTTTAGTGATAGCTGAAAGAATCGCGCATCCGGTGTAAAACTTTGGAAGAACCGGGCAGTCGTGATCTGGCCGCCATTTGAGTTGTTTGTCGCAACACTTGGCTGTCCATACGCGGGAGTATTCAGCACATTGAAGATATCGGTACGGAATTGCAGGTACTGCTCGCGGAACGAGGAGAAGTTCTTGAAGAGCGACATGTTGATCCGTTCATAACCCGGACCATATGCCTGGAGCCGGCGTCCGCCAAGGTATGTCATCGCCTCCGAGGTGCTGGTCACCAACGAACCCGGGCCGCTTAGCGGGATGTTCGTGCCGGGGAGTGGATTCCCGAATGCGCAAGGGTTGTACCAGTTCGTCAGAGTCCGGGTCTTCGGAGCGCAGGAAACGCCAGGATTGGAAGGATCCGAAGTTCCACCTGCAGCAAACGGATCGCGAGTGACGATGGCATTGGCTGTACCCCCAGCCGCCGCAGAGATATTGGGATAAACGCTGAAGGGATTGCCGGTCTGCGCAGCAAACGTCAGGCTGGTAGACCATCCACCCGCCAATGCGTCCTCATAACGATGGCTGAATATGTGAGTTCGCCCCACTCCCCACGGTAGTTGATACATGCCGTTGAAGGTGAAGCGATGCCGTGTATCCCACGGCGAATTGCTGTAGTCATCGATGATGGGAATAAGAGCACTGTTGCGGAAGCCACTATCCGTATTGTTCGCCAGCGGCGTCAGCGGGGTCTGCGCATCATCCAGAGCATGTGACCATGTATAGGTCGTCAGAAAGCTCAGCCCTCGCGAGAACCGCTTCTCTATCTTCGCTTGGAGCGAGTTATAAGTGGAAACTCCGGTGTAAGTGTCATAGGTCGTGCCGCCAAAGTCGGGAAAGGGGCGAACGGTCTGCGAACTGAGCGCCGGGTTGACGAGTGCGCGGGGAGTGTTGATGTCGATGTACTCCCCAAGATGTCGCGCCACATTTCCCACATACCCGATGGTAGCAACCATATCTTTGCTCAGTGACCGCTCCACCGCAAGGTTGTAACCCATGGTGTAGGGGATCTTTATGTTAGGGTCGCTTCCCGTGAACCCAGGAATTGAAATGAAGTTCTGTATGCCTGCCGCTAACGCCTCTGAAAAGCCATCAGCCAGCGTGATCCCACTGGATGGGCAATCGCCAGGATTGCAGTTTGGTGCGTTGAAGTTGTCGAGAAACTGAAACGGATAGTTGCTCCCCAGATTGGGGTTCGCTCCCACGCTCTCCAAGCCGCCATAGAAGATTCCAAACCCGGCGCGTACCACCGTGTTTGCGTTGGGTTGATAGGCAAATCCCACGCGCGGCGCCCAATTTGCCAGCGAAGCGTGGATGAGCCTCGCGTTCTTCACATAGGAGAGCGCAATGTTATCGAGTGTCAGGGTCTGCGTAAAAAGCGGGTTCAGAGGAACATTCGATTTCTGCGACGGAAGCTGGAAGGCGCCTGCTCCATAGCCGGGACCGGTCGGACCCGTCACGAAGAAGTTGGCCTGCGCGTTGTTCATCTCCTTGTTCGGCTGATAGTACTCATACCGTAGTCCGAGATTGACGGTCAGGCGGCTACTCAGCTTCCAGTCGTCCTGAACGTACGCAGCTCGGTACCATCGTGCATCCGCGGTTCTCGACTGATTCGACAGCTGGGCAAAGTTCATCTGGTCCGCAATAAAATCTGCTACGCCGTATCCGGTGAAGCTATTTCCTAGGTCGCTTGTGTACAGCCCGTTGTAGTAGTAGAACCCGCGCGAATCCGGGGGAACGGAGAAATCGTTGCGAATGCTCTGCAAGTTGATGCCGGCCTTCAGGGCGTGCCGTCCCAGGATCTTCGTGACGTTGTCCAGAATCTGGTAAACATCCTGGTGCTCATCCACGGGATAATAAGTCGACGCCCCAAATATAGAGAGACCACTCACGTCAAAGCTTGGCAGACCTCCGTTGTTAAAGTAGCCATCCTGATCAAAGGGAATGCCGCCTAAGCCCAGGGCGGAAGAAACATCATTTTGCGCATTTGGCTGCAGGTAGCCGAAATGGCCGTAGTTGTAGCCGAATCTGAGCTCATTGGTAAGCGTTGGCGTAAAAATGTGGGTTTCGCTTACAGCCATGTTTTCGGCCAGATTGATCTGCGTTCCGTCTGCTGTGTATGTGCCTCCGTCCAGGACCGGGCCTAATGGCGGTTCTTGATATCCAGTTTCATGGGCATAGCTGAGTCGAGCGAATACCTGGTCCTTGTCACTGATCGTCCAATCAACGCGCGTGTCCCATTGAATGGTGTTGTCGTTAGAGTTCGAGTTTCCCCTGTAGTTGTTGTAAGTTGCACCCGCGTTCGTGTTCGGCACAGGGAAGAGGTTCAGAACCTTCTGTGCAAGCGGGTTGATCTGCGCAGGACAGAAAACATTGCTGTGACCGTTGCACGATTGCAGCGTTGTCCCTCCTGAATTTGGCCCATACAGTTGAATCGGTTGAGACGAGCCTGAGAGGTTGGGATTCAGCAACTCCGAGAAGTCCCCCGCCCGCATTAGCGGTGTTGGGACGGTCATCGTGAATGGCGTGCCGAAGACGATGCGGTTCGCTTCGATATCCCCGAAGAAGAAGAGTCGATTTCTCAGGACAGGCAGACCCAGCGTGGCGCCGAACTGGTTTTGGCGGTATTTGGGAATCGACGCCGAATCGAAGTCGCGAGCGTCGAGCACATCGTTCCGGAAGTACTCCCACAAATCGCCATGGATATGGTTTGTGCCCGACCTAATGCTGGCATTGAGAAGGGCCCCCGCCGAATGACCGAATTCCGCGCTGTAGTTGCTCGTCTGTACCTGAAATTCGGCAAGGGCATCTGGTGGTGGCCTAACGGCGAGACTCGATCCTCCCAGGAAGTCGATCACATTCACATTGTTATCCACCCCATCCAGAACAAAGTCGTTCTGCTCTGCCCGCTGGCCGTTTGCTTCAAAGTCGCCCTTCCCACCCGCGCGTGACCCCACCGTAGGCTCTGTGCCTGCAGTCAGCTGCGCAATATAGACCCAGTTGCGGCCATTCAAAGGCGTGTCGTTGATGCTCTGTGTGTCAATGACTTGTCCGACGGAAGAGTCCTGCGTCTCGAGCAGCGGCGGCGCCGTTGTTACCACGACGCTTTGCGACGCTCGCCCGACGGCTAAGATCAGCGGCACATATAGTCGCTGCTGCACATCAAGATGGAGGTTTTCACGCGTGGCTGTTCCGAACCCTGCAGCAGAGATGACTAACGTATAGTTGCCGATCTTGATCGGCGAGAAGGTGAAGGCGCCACCTTTGTCTGTCTGCGCCTGTAACTGGAGCCCGATATCGACATTTGTGAGAGTCACCTGCGCTCCCCGCACGATTGCCCCGGTACTGTCTTGCACAGATCCCGTGATGGTTCCCTGGTCGGCTTGGCACCATGCCGAGGTAGAAAACAAGCCGAGCAAGCAGAGACCCGCCACTATTCCGCGCGTCCAGAATACGTAGAGGCTCGTGATGCGCCGTGGAGGATTCGTAAGCATGTTCCTTATCCGTTCCCTTGCTTCTCCTGCTGAAAAACTCGAAAATCTGTACCGATACAGGTAGCGCCGAGTATAAGAACCTCTTCCGAAGCGCGTCAATGAAAAAGTGGCCATTTACCACGAAGACATGCTGGTTCCACCTCGTTCGCGCCGCGCTCTTTGCAGCAGACGACACCTTAGCCCCGCCACCTGAAGAATTGGCATGATGCGCATCGTGCGATTATCCTTGCGAACTGCGGCCTCATGAGATTCGAGTTGGAGAGAGCATGATCAAGCGACGCGTGCGACTGCGTGACATCGCTGACGACCTTGGCCTCGCGGTCATCACCGTCTCGAAAGCCATCCGCAATCACCCGGACATCAGCAGGCAGACGAAAGCGAGGGTTCAGGAGCGCATCCGCGAACTAAACTATCAACCCAACTGGGCAGCGCGAAGCCTCGCGACCGGCAAGACCTTCAGTATCGGCGTCGTCGTTCCCGACTTGGTGCATCCGTTCTTTGCAGAGGTGGTCAAGGGAATCTCAGAAGAGATTCGTACCCACGGCTATTCCGTAATGATTACATCTACGGAAGAAGACGCCAAAGTAGAACGGCAGGAGATCGCCTTTCTTCTTGGACGTGGAGTGGATGCGCTGATCGTCGCTTCAGCGCGCCCGACAACGGACCTCATCGAAGTCATCAATAGGGCAAACGTCCCTTTCGTGTTGATCGATCGCAGGGTTGAACATGTTGCGTGTAACTTCGTTGGCGTGGATGACCGGCGCGTCGGCTACATGGCCACAGAGCATCTGATCCAGGCAGGCTGCAAGAGAATCGCGAATATACGTGGCCCTGAGATCAGCACCGGGATTGGTCGTGTCCAGGGCTACCTCGCTGCCCTTGAGGCGCACGAGATCAAGTTTCGGTCGGAGTACATCATCAGTCGAGATTCAAGCGACACGCGTGCCGATTCGAGTGGGTACGAGGCGATGAAGCAACTGCTGTCACTCAAGCCTCGCCCCGACGGAATCGTTTGTTACAACGACCCCACCGCCCTGGGCGCGGTCAAGGCAATCCTTGAGGCCGGATTGCGCGTGCCTCAAGATGTCGCCGTCATCGGCGCGGGCAACGATCGGTACGCAAGTGAACTCCGCGTGCCGTTGAGCACCATCGACCAACAGCATCACACAATCGGCCGCCGCTCCGCCGACCTGGCCCTACGGGCCATTGAATCGGAAGAACCGCTAAAGCCGAGAACTCTCCTGCTCACTCCGGAGCTGATTGTTCGTGATTCCTCCCGCCGGCAGAGTGGTGGCAAACGCAAACAGAACTCCTGAACAGCAGGCGGCCGCTGATTAGGACTTCTGGTTTTGCAAATGATCGCGTACTTAAAATCTCCATTTGTTCTGCAGATCGTCCCGCTCGTCTTGCAGGGTGATCGCGGTATCGTACAACCGTCGCGGTTGACGATCACTAACGAACTCTAATGGAACGCTCGCTCAGGGATTGATGGTCTCGATCGCTGCCTCGGCTTCAGGATCAATGGCCGGGATGTCCAACATTTCGACCGCCTCCTGCGCTGTTCTCGGGGCGAAGTGAGCATAACGGCTGGTCATCTTCGGGTCACTGTGACCAGCTAACTTCTGCACAATAGATAAAGAGACACCAGCCATGACAAGTCGGGAGATGAAGGTGTGTCGCAGGTCATGCCAGTGAAAGTCCGTGATCTTCGCCTCTTTCACGCAGCTTTCAAACCATTTTTTTGGGATCTTTTAGCCGCGCGTCATAGCGACTGGCTTGAAATACGAAGGAGTTACTCTCGGCCCGATCGATCGAATTGAGCGCAGCGAGGGCTGTTTGGTTGATCCGGATGTGACGCGTCCGACTGCGAGCCTTCGTATTGACAAGAGTGATGGTCCGTCTAGGAAGATCCACCATGTCCCATGTGAGCCCGAATTGCTCTGACTTACGCATACCGGTGTGGAGAGCGGTCACGAGAGCGGGCAATTGGTCCACGCATCGCCTGGCAACAGCTGCCTTAAGTCGCTTTTCCTCCGCTGGAGTTAACCACCGAACACGTTCGTTGTTTTCATCTTGATGGTCCACAAGCCGCGCGGGATTGGTTCTAACCTTATGAGACTTCATGGCTAGGGAATAGTCGCGGCTGATAGTCGTCTTGTAGCGATTGCGAGTGGCGGGTGACCAGCTGTCATGTCCGTGGATCCAACGGTCGATATCCTCGTGGGTGATGTCATTCGCTGTCTTCGCTCCGAGCGGAGAATTCATCACTGCCGTCATTCGTTGAGTAAAGGTTCTGAGGTCTTTCTTCCCAGTGCGAATGTACCAGTCAATCGCATCCTGTCCGATCTCGCGAAGCCGGATGCCGCGATTCTTCATCGTGGCCGGCAGCTTCTCTCCACGGAGGATAGAAGTCTTCCTATCCTTATATGCGGCGATCGCATCGCCACGCCTGCCGATCTTCTCGCGACGTGTCACTCCGTTGGATTTGAACCGTATCCACCAAACCCCGGAGCCCGGCTCTTTTTCATAGACTCCGGTTTCCTTTTTCGTGATCTTTCGCGGCATCCCCTGCTCTATTTCGAGGGGCATAGCAAAGCCGGTACAAGGTGTCACCATAGGTGTCACCTTGATAAGGCCCTAGGCGGCGCTGCATTTATTTTTTCGGTAAACAATTGATTCTGGTGATCTTATGGTGACCCTGGGAAGATTCGAACTTCCGACCTGCGGTTTAGGAAACCGTCGCTCTATCCATCTGAGCTACAGGGCCACGCAGTTCTAGTTTACTCAACGGGTGTGCTTGGCGAGCAAGCGCGGCGGCCGAGGGCGGCAATCGGTTTTCCGATTTGCCGCTTCGCTCATTCGGCAATCAAACGTTGAATTTGAAGAAGAGGATGTCGCCGTCTTTGACGACGTACTCCTTGCCTTCGGAGCGCAGCAGGCCTTTTTCTTTGACGGCCTGTTCGCTGCCGAGGGCGAAGAGATCGTCGGAGGAATAGCAGTCGGCCTTGATAAAGCCCTTCTCGAAATCGGAGTGGATGACTCCAGCGGCCCCGGGGGCTTTCGTTCCGCGGCGAATGGTCCAGGCGCGGACTTCCTGCACACCGGCGGTGAAGTAGGTGATGAGGTCGAGCAGCCGATAGGCAGCGTGAATGAGGCGGTTCAGGCCAGGCTCCGCCAGCCCCATGCTCGCGAGGAATTCGTCGCGCTCGCCGGGTTCCAACTGCGCGATCTCGCTTTCGAGCGTGCCAGAGATGCGGACTACCTGGCTGCCCTCTTCGGCGGCACGCTGTTCGACCGCGACGGTATAGGCATTGCCCGCGGTGAGTCCGGCTTCATCCACATTCGCAACATATAGCTGCGGTTTCGCGGTGATGAGGAAAAGATCGCGTGCGATCGGTTTTTCATCAGACGCGAGCTCGACGGTGCGGGCGGGCTTACCGGCGTTAAGCGCGGCGAGGAGTTTCTGCAGGACCGCCAGCTCGGCTTTAACTTTGGGGTCGTTGGATTTGGCGGCCTTTTCGGCCTTGGCGTGGCGTTTCTCGACGGTATCAAGGTCGGCCAGCAATAGCTCGGTATTGATGATGTCGATGTCGTGCAGGGGATTGACGGCGCCGGCGACGTGGACGACCTCGGGATCATCGAAGCAGCGGACAACGTGCGCGACGGCATCGGTCGCGCGAATGTGGCCGAGAAACTGATTACCGAGGCCTTCGCCTTTCGATGCGCCCTCAACGAGGCCGGCGATGTCGATGAACTCCATGGTGGTGGCTACGAGGCTCTTGGGCTTGATGAGTTGAGCGATCTTCGCGAGCCGCTCATCGGGGACGGTGACGACACCGGTATTGGGGTCGATGGTGCAGAAGGGATAGTTGGCGGCCTGGGCTTTGGCCGAGGTGAGGGCGTTGAAGATGGTGCTCTTGCCGACATTTGGCAAGCCGACGATTCCGCAATTCAGTGGCACTATGACTTTCCTTTATTTCATTGAAACATGGAATGGGTTCCGAACAGGTCCAAACACGTCCGATGAAATGCGATTATTGTCTTGATTATCAGTAGTTTACCTGTATAATCACATCCAACCTCGTCCGATGGCTACCGGGACTCTGTGGGTCTCCAGCGGGCTTCCGAATCAGAGGCCTAGCTCCATTTTTCGAATCGAAAAAGGCGCGAGGCGCAGATAACGATGCTAACGGATAACGAGATTCGCAGGTACGACAGCCCGAAGAACTGGCCATCATCGCGGATGCTGCTGAGCGATCGCGGCGGTCTTGCGCTCGACGTGCTACCCAGCGGTGTGCGCAGTTGGGTGTATCGCTATCGGCGGCAGGACGGCAAGCGCATGAAGATGGTCCTCGGCCGTTATCCGGACTTGAGTCTCAGGGTTGCTCGCGAGGAGCGAGACAAGCTAGCTGGCCAGGTTGCGCGTGGCGAATCGCCAGCCGAGAAGCGTCTGCAGGAGAAGTTTGAGCAGAAGGAACGCGCAGAAGGCCGCGGCAGTGATCCGACACTCGCGCAGTTCACCGAGCGCTGGTATCGCGAACTGATGCTGCCTCCGAAGGGGCGCAATCATCGCCGTGATCCCAAGCCCGTCCGCGGCTGCCTGGACCATCAGATTCTCCCCGCACTAGGAGACAAAGTGCTGAAGGAGATCACCAAGGCCGATATCCGCAAGCTGCTGTTCGAAAAGCGCAACGCCGGTTACGAAATGGCCGCGCTGTTCCAGCGGCAAATACTGAAGATGATCCTCGACTATGCAGTTGTTGAAGAACTCATCGAATACAACCCGGTGATGCTTATCCCGAAAGACGCCATCGGCCGCGTCGGGAGGCGCGAGCGCGAGTTGAGCGACACTGAGATCCGCCACTTCCTTGAGAGGATTGAAGCGTCTTCGCTGGCGCGTTCTATCAAGATTGCCTTTCGTCTACTGCTGCTCACGATGTTACGCAAAGGCGAACTGCAGCGCGCGCAGCTGGTCACATCTGGATTTCGAGCGTGCCGAGTGGCACATTCCGCGTGAGCATTCAAAGACAGGGAAGCCGCACACCGTTCCATTGGCGCCGCAGGCGGTCTCACTCTTCCGCGAACTGCAGGAGCTTGCGTGCGGCTCGTCGTATGTGCTCCCCAGCCGGAACATCAGAAAGCCGATGGACCTAAGCACCCTGAATCATGCTCTGAAGGCGACGGGTTTCGAGATTCCGCATTTCACGGTGCACGATCTGCGACGCACGGCAGCCACACGTTGCGCCGAAGGGGGCTTCGACGGTGACGTGATCGAACGCGCCTTGAATCACGTCCGCGCCGGCATCAGAGGCGTTTACAACAGGAGCGAGTTACTGGAGCAGAGACGCGAGATGCTTTGCTGGTGGGCCAACCGAATCGATGCGCTCACGCAGGCGCCGAAGCTGGTAGTGATGGAAGCTGCGTCCTAAATATTTTTTCCCACAAAATAGTACTCTTCCGACGTGTTGCTAAACTGATCAGAACTGATCAGAACTGATCAGAACTCACCAGAGCATGTCAGAGCAGCTAGAGGATTGGACAGGAATGGTTACGTAACCATCCGATGCAACTTTCCCACATCGTCCATTTTCAAGTTATGCGGCTCATACTCTACCTACAAAGGGTGAAGTCAGCTCTTTGAGTCGGGAGAAAATGGAAGATGAAAACGAACCTCTTGAATGATGCTACTGCCGTCATCCGGGGCCGCAAGCTGATGAGGCTGCCTGCGCTGCAGGAGGCGCTGGGAGGAATTTCACGCTCGACTGTCTACGATCGCCTTCAACGGGATCCAGATTTTCCGAAGCCCATTCCTTTGGGGCGCCAGGTCCCGACTGCCGTCGGTGGCGGTCGCACCCGCAGCACCATGGTCGCCTGGCGCGCGGACGAAGTCGATGCGTACATCTCAGCGCGGACAGCCGAGCGGGATGAGGCGCTCGAATTCGCCGTCTCCCGCTAAGTAAATCACATACGTAGTCCCCCTGGATATTTCCGTGGGCCCCTTGAGAGAGCAGACGTGCGCCTGCACAGCGCGAGGAGAATGACGTGCCCAGAGTGTCAATCGAGATGTTCTCAGCATCCGGCAAGTCCGCCGGTCGCGTCAGCAAACAGACTGCCGCGCGATTGGTCGAGGAAGGAAAGGCAACGTGGATCGATCAAGGATTTGGCCGATGGTCTCTTCGTGAGGCCGTCGAAACCGCTCGACAAAACGCATGTTCCCTGACGGCTCGTGACATGGAGATTGGTGCGGGAATTGCTGGCAGCTTGGCAGAGGAGCGCGCTGTTAGGCGACGTATTGGGGCCTGGGCGCCACGGAGGGCAGAGGCTTGAGACAAGATACGAATCTTGACGACGATCGTACGGGCGACCGTGGCACCAAAACGGGGCGCGGACAGTTTTTTCATATTGATCGTCGCACATGGACAATTCTTTGCGAGTTGGCAGATGTAAAGCTCGCTGTTACCTATCTGGCGATCGCGCAAGGTACGCTCAAGGGCGGACGGATTAGTAGCTGGTCCGCGAAGTCAATCGAGACTCATCTTGGATTGCATAGCACGCGCGCGAAAACGACAATCGGCGAATTGATTGATTTTGGGTTTCTGCAGCGCGATGCCACCGCCCACAGTACTCCAAGGCGTCCGCGCTATGTCGTGCCCCCATTCCACGAAGTATTCGAGGCGATGCGACCCAGACGAATCGCCGCGCTGAGTCCTTACGATAAGTGGGTTATGGAGAGAATTGTCGAGACCGGTGATTCAGGATGGACTTCAACAGCTCGCTCTAAAAAATCCGAAGAGCCCAAGGCACTGGCTCGCCTGAATCAGGCCTCCATGGTGCGCCAAGAGCAGGGTAAATGGTACGTGGCGAAGCCTAGCATCACTCCCGAGCTCATTTGGCTCCCCAACACGATAGTGCAGGGTACGGATCGCGGTGAGGGCCCCCCTGCGGGAACTCCGTCGAGAAAACGACATATGGGCTCTCCGTCTTTTCATAGACCTCTACCAAGCACAGAATCTGAGTGCTGACGGGGGAATCAGTCGCAAGGCATTCCGGGATGATTACTCCGCGAAGATTCTCTCGCCACGTGGGCGCCACGTCAT
The DNA here is from genome assembly GCA_963737035.1 of uncultured Acidobacteriaceae bacterium. Classification (GTDB taxonomy): domain Bacteria; phylum Acidobacteriota; class Terriglobia; order Terriglobales; family Acidobacteriaceae; genus KBS-83. Next base: position 34,965 of record CAVTRJ010000017.1, read on the forward strand.
CGTGGGATTTTCTACGAAAAAGGCTGGGCTACCAGCTTAGAAGGCGTTACTGACGCCCACTGGGGAAGGCTTAGATATAGGGTTGAAGAAGATCCACCTATTTGGCAGTCGATGAAGATCCTCAGAGACAAAGGTCTTGTGGTCGTTGTCCCCCACTTGGTTGAAAACAGTGACCGGGAGTGCGAAATCGTCCACGCTTACGGCGTTGACGAGGATGCCGAACCGATGGAACGCGAGTTGGCAGAGGCAGCCCAAGAGGCCGCCGAGCACCTTCTCGGGGAAGAATGGACATATATCCACACGTCATGCGGCTCCGTAGGCTATCTGGCCCCTGCCTATGCCACAAATCGGAACATGCAAATGGTGGGTATCTACCGGCTGCGATATAGGCCACGGACGAGCCTTACTGCTGACTGGTACCGACGCCTCAAACAGGATCACGCCGAATGGCTTGCGACCTATGCGCAGATATGCGGAAAGACACTTAAAACCGCAAATGAACATGCGGCGTAGTTTTCACCTATCAATGCCTAATCAATGCTTTATCGAGGTCTATCAAAGGACATCAAGGAGAAAGTAAGGTCTGGTACTCGCTGGTGCGGCGCTGGCACGCCGCACATCCCCAACCGCAATACCCAAGAGAACTATCTCATGAAGGAGAAGGGGAGTCGATATGAGTCCACGGCATATTTACCCGGCTGAGTTTTTTGAAGATCAAGGAAGTTCATGCGCTCCCGTAAAGCGGGGGAAGCCCTCCGAGATGAGGGTGACGGCATGTCTTGTTACACATGAGAAACGGGTGCTCGCCTCTGGATGCGTTCTTATCACGCTCAAACGCTACCGGACCATTCTTGTTCGGGTTTTTCGGACAAAAAGGTAGGCACCAATGATCAGCGTCGGATCCGAGGTATTCATCCAAGCCTGTCCACACGGAACGCCAGGAGTGGTGGTTCGCTTCGAACGTAACCGCATCGTCGTCTGGTGGGCCGATCTCGACTATCTCTCACGACACGCAATGGAAACGCTGGTGGAAGCAGAGATGCCGGAGAATTGCACCGGTGTAATACCGGTATCTGCACCGGTGTGAATGAGCACGCACGCCACGCAGTGACACATCTCCGCAGAAAACATTGAGAGAAAAAGAAGAGAACGAATTAGTTAGCGCTTGACTGCATCAGCACGGACACGACATAGTTAGCGCGGTCGCTGGTGTTAGAAGCACCAGACGACCGCTAACCACACGTCCCCAAGGAGGACACATGGCTAAAGCCACTGTACCAACGGCACGCCGTCATGTCTCAACCAAAGTCAACCCAGGAATCGCGTGAGCGCAAGCGCGCGGGTGTAGAAGCGTTCAAGGCTGCACTGGCCCGGGAACGCGAACTGCGGGAGCTCATTGCTTCATTGCGCGCTGTGCTGGTGATGATGGAACACGCTGAGCGGACCAACTCCGAGTTTCGGCCGATGATCGAGGAGGAGATTCGTACCCGTGAGGTCGAGGCGAACTGCCTTAAGGAAAAGATTACGAAGGCCGTAGCTCGACCCTGAGCATCAGCAAAGCCTTAGTGTGGCCCCACGGCAATGCGCTGATGGGGCCTTTCTATTGCTCCACATTCTGCACAAGGAAATGGAATCAGCACAAATACCCGCTGTTAACAGCGGTTTGCACACTCGTGTCTTTGCGGGAGACCCCAGGGAGGCCCCTAGTCATTCGCGGATGCGCAGCAAGTTCCTTCGGCGAGGCTGGAGGGTGATGCGCACATTTCCTTTGCCGAGACTCTCCCGGCATCTGTCGAACTCGTTCAGCGCCTCAGGCAAGGCGCCCAGGTAGGCGAGCAGACGACGTAATGTTTCCGCACTGGAGACGGGCACCCGCGGTCCCAGCGTGCGGCGAGGGTAAGATCCAATGCTTGGACGGAGCAGGCGCCGGCCGTGACGAAGTGAATGCAGATGTCATGAGCCTGGATATGGCGCACGCAGTCTTGTGGATTCTGCGCGCCGCAGTGGTCGCAGAGAAGGCGACTGCATAAGTAGCTAAGACGAGCGGTCGAAGTAACGGCGCCACAGGCGCGACAGACAAGCACTGGAACCATTCGCGTCTCCGGTCGTCTTCGTCCGTGCCCACCCATGCGCGGAGCATAGGCCGCGCGGATGAGTGGAAAAACGATCGCAAGCAGTAGGGCTTGACAGGGGCGAAAGTGCCCATTTGTTGACTTGAGCGGGGGCGTAACGGAGGAAAAGAAATGACGACGCAGCTATTCGGCCGCGCCTGGAATATCCAGGTGCTCACGCCAGCCAACCAAGGCCGGGATCAAACTTTGCTCTCCGTCTCATTGAGCGACTGGGAGACAGAATCGCGTCGCATTTGCGCTCTCTGTCTGACGGTGAGCTCATGAGAAGGCTAGGGGGCGCAGCGGACACTCCGATAGCCCTACGAAAAGCGCACGCTAGGCGTCAGGAGCCCGATGCAGATGAAGTGCGCGAACGCAAAAAGGCGATCAGGGCGCGAGCTCAGAAGGCGACTGGCGTGTCTGCGGAAGACGTTGCTCTCGGCTTGGCAATACAAGCTGCAGTGTTTCCGGTCGGCGGGGATGGCGAGGAGATCCTCAGAGAAAGCGAGAACTAGTCTCTATTG
>CAVTRJ010000018.1:0-357933 GCA_963737035.1 uncultured Acidobacteriaceae bacterium
TCGATGAGGCGCGCCATAGGTTCTGCGAATCTGGACATGCCGGTGTGTGCTAGAAACCGGGCAGGTTGAGACCGCCCAGCATGCCGGAGAGGCCGGACTGCAGGCTCTCGTCGGCACGGCGGCCGGCTTCGTTGAGTGCGGCGACGATGAGATCTTCGAGCATCTCGATGTCGGCGCTGTTCGAACCGAGCCCAGCGACGGCGGTGGGATCGATCTTCAGCGAGAGCACCTGTTTTTTGCCGTTCATCTTTACAGTGACAGCGCCGCCACCGGATGTCGCCTCGACGACAGTGCTCGCAAGACGCTGCTCCATCTGCTGCTGCATCTCCTGCGCCTGGCCGAGCATTTTCTGAATGTCTTGCGGGTTCAATCGATGTCCTTTCCTTAACGCCTGCCGCGAAGGTCGAGTACGTCCCTGACTTCGGCGCGGAAGAGCTCCTGGGCCTGCTTGACTAACGGATTTTCGAGCGCGTGCGCCTGGAGGCTGCCTTTGGCGACAGGCGCGGCAGGCGGCACGGGTGAGGCTGTCCCGTCGCCCGGCATGACCATGAGTTTCAGATTGCTGCCGGCTTGCTGCAGAGCCGTGCGGGCGATGCGCTCCGCCTCAGAGTTCATGGTGACCGAGAGCATGATCTTCCCGATCGCAACTTCAGCAGTGATGGTGGTATCAGAGACGTTCCACCTGGCTGCGCGCAAAACGGTGCTGGCGGTCTCGTGTCCCTTCTCGTAGAGCGCCTGGGTGACGGCGTCGCGCAGCTTGTCGGCCAGGCTTATAAATTCGCCGGATGCGGGCGGCTCAGGGTCGCCGTCCGAGGCGATCTCTTCTTCCAGGTCGGCGACGTGGCGCTCCACCTCGGAAGAGGCATGGCCGCGAATCTGCGGATCAGGCGGCTCGTGATGAAGCTCGGAGGCTTCCTCGGTCTCGGGCACGGGTGCTTCGTCCACCGCGACCGCGATGCCGACCGCAACGTGATGGTGGGCAAGGGCAGCGGCATCGGATGGTTCGTATCTATATGGCGACTGCGAGGGTGACGACTGCGGGGTTGACGATTCTGCGGGTGAAGACTCCACAGGTGCAGCTGTTGTTGCCGAGCCGGATGGTCCGGACTTGCGCCGCGTATCGGACTCGAATGGCGAGAAGGTGGGCTGCGCTGGCGGCGTGGACGAGGCGGCCGATCCGCCGCGAGCAGACTCGGTGCTGACGACGCTGCGCGGTGGGGCGGCTTGAGGCGCGGCAGTTCGCTGGAGAGGCGCAGGGGAAGCGGATGGACCTGCAGCCGTGGCAGAGCGTGCCGGCGCCGGTCCCGGTCGCGAGATGTTGCCTGCGCCACCCGGCATTTGGCTGAGGATCTGCTCCAGCGGGATGAGCCGCTGAGTGTGGACGAGCTTGAGCAGGCCGAGCTCGAGATGGAAACGCGGTTCCTGCCGGTAGTTCATCTCGTCAAAGCTGCGCAGCATGATCTGGAGGAAGCGCGTGAGATCCTCTTCGGCGAAGAGCATGGCGGTGCGGGCGACGCGAGCGCGCTCGTCGTCGGAGATCTGGAGCAACTCGGTGGATTCGCCGCCGAGCTTGGCCATGACCGCATTGCGCAGATAGCGGACCATCTGCCGTGCGAGCTGCGAGGGGCTGTTGCCGGCGTTGAGCAGCGTATCGATCTCTGTCATCACGGCGGCGCTGTTGTTTTCGCCGACCCACTCCAGCAGGCGCTCAAAGACCGTGTTCGGCACGGTGCCCATGAGCTCGCGAATCTGCGTGGCTTCAAGATGCGGCCGGCCGTTCGCGACCGGTGCGCTGGCGATGGCCTGGTCCATGATGGAGAGCGCATCGCGCATGGAGCCATCGCCCGCCTCGGCCAGCAGGGCGAGCGCGGCATCATCGGCATCGAGTTTTTCCTGGTCGGCGATGGAGCGCAACTGCGCCAGGATGTCGTCGAAGCGCACCGCGTGGAAGGCGTAGTGCTGCGAGCGCGAGCGGATGGTCTGCGGGATGTCTTCGGGCTGCGTGGTCGCCATCATGAAGACGACGTGATCGGGAGGCTCTTCGAGCGTCTTGAGCAGCGCGTTGAAGGCGGCATCGGTGATCTGGTGCGCCTCGTCGAGGATGTAGATCTTGTAGCGGTCGCGCGCGGGGCGATAGCGGGCGGCGTCGCGCAGCTCGCGGATTTCATCGATGCCGCGATTGGTGGCGGCATCAATCTCGATGACGTCCACGGCGGAGCCGGAGCGGATTTCGGTGCAGGCATCGCAGGTGCCGCAGGGTTCGGAAGTGGGGCGTTCAGGGGAGCCGATGGTGCGCTGGCAGTTCAGCGCCATGGCGAGAATGCGCGCGATGGTGGTTTTGCCGATGCCGCGATGGCCGCTGAAGATGTAGCCATGGGCGATGCGGCCCTGCTCGAGCGCGTTCAGAAGCGTGCGGGTGACGTGCTCCTGACCGACCACGTCACGGAAGAATTGGGGACGGTATTTGCGGGCGAGAACCTGGTAGGCCATCTGTCGAATCGAAGCTGTGGGTCTGCTTCGATTGTAGTCCCCTAAGCTGTGGGGAAGTGCGGTGCTTCCAGGCTCTCTCCCAGTGGCTAATTCCGCTTGGTTTTGACTGCGAGTTCGTGATCGACCGGTATGACGGTGACGGCGAAGGGTGTTCCCGCATCGTCTCCCACGGCGGGCAGCATGCTCGTCGGGGGATTGTTACCCATCATCGCGTTGTTGTTGTAGGGCGCGTAGATCATCATGTGCGGATGCCACGCGCCGGCTCCCGGCCCGAGGTATTGATCTGCCGAGAACATATAGGCGAAGGCCACCGTGTCCATCTTCGGCAGTTCGCCTTTTGTGTAGGCGGCCTGAACGGCGTCGGCAATCTGTTCCGGGTCTTGCCCCTGCATGCCAAGCCGGGCGCGCATCTCTTCCAGCGGCAGCATGGTGCGGCTGGCCACGGGATTAAAGCAGATGGGTGCGCGAATCTTTGCGTCATACACCATGGCTCGCAGCTGCAGCGGCGTGAAGGTGGGAGCGCCCCAGCCGCGCATGACGATGCACACGAAGCCGTTATCGCCTTGGGTGGCAACCTTGTAGCCGGATGGCGTGAGGAGCTTGATAGTGGCGTGAGCCGAGACGTTGTCCGGCGCGGCGCTTCTCGCCAAGCCGGCTTCGGCTTCCGGCGTCATCATGTATTCGCCGAGCGGTGGGTATTGCTTGCTCTGCCCGGCTGCGATTGCGCCGAGGCTTGCCAATAGTGCGATCGAGAGCAGAACGGGATGCTTCATGCGATGTTTCTCCTGCGCAAGGTTGCGGTTCTACCTCTATTACGGCTCTCGGGCGATGTGGGATACGCGCCTTCTAGACATGCAGCTCAGTTGGGGAAGGCCGGCTCGACGACTATCGAAGCGGCGGCCGAAAGCACCCACGGACAATGGCCGTAGTCGGCGATGCGGACGATGCGTTCTCCGGACGATTGCAGGCGAATCAGCGCCGAGGGCAGCCATTCACCGGTGTCTTTCTGCAGGCGAACCAGCACCGGCTCACCGTCCACTTCACCAACTGCCATCCGCCACGGAACGCTCCAGCGCTCGTAGTTGCTGAAGTAAGGTGCGGTTGACACCGGGCCTGCGAAGCGGTCTGCAACTCTGAGTTGTGCATCCGCGCTGATGAGATCACGGAGCGCCTTCCAATCGCGGCGATTGAAGCGTTCGACATAGAGGCGGAGCAGCGCATTCAACTCAGGATTTCCTGTGCGCGGAGCTACAGGTGGACGAGGCAGTGCGGACAGCCGGGAGCGGCCCCGGTTGAGCGCGGCCTTGACCCCGCCGACGGTCGAGCCGACGAGATCGGCGATCTCTTCGAGCGAATAGTCGAAGACGTCTTTCAGAAGCACACACGCGCGCTCCTTTGGTGGAAGCGTCATCACCAGGCGCTCGACGGCGCGATCCAGACCCCAGGCGGCAGGTTCCACGGGCATCACCGAGTCTGCTTCCATGGCACCGGCTTCGGCCTCTTCGCGCACTCCTCGGCGGCGCAGGAAATCGATGCAGCGATTGTGTGCGATACGGAAAAGCCACGGCGCAAGGGGACGGCTGTCGTCGAAGCTGTCGAGCTTTCGGTAGGCCTCGAAGAGCGCGTCTTGCACGACATCCTCGCCATCCATGATCGATCCGGTCATGCGTGCGCAGTAACGATGCAACTGCGGGCGGAGTTGCGTGACGGTCTCGAGGAAGGCGAGATAGCGCGCTTCGAAATTCTGCTGCAGGCCGGTCGCGGTTCGATCGCTCATACCTGTAGTACGCAGCTCAGTGGATCCGGGATACGTCTGGGATTCGGCGCGGCGACGAATCCCAGTTTGCTAATTTGCTAGCAATGCTATCATTGCTGTCATGGCTACGCTGACCATCCGGCAACTCGATGAATCCGTGAAAGCGAAGCTGCGTGTGCGTGCCGCCGAGCATGGGAAATCGATGGAAGAAGAGGCGCGGGAGATTCTGCGCAATGCGCTTGCGCCTGCTGTCGGGGGAACGGGCGCTGACCTGGTCTCGCGCGTCCGGAGAATTGTGGAGCCCTTTGGCGGCTTTGAGCTTGAATTGCCGGAACGCCTCCCGGCACGGGAACCGCCCACCTTCCAAAGCCGGCGTAGCCGCACTCGTTCAAAATCCTAGCCCGTGTGGATTCTCGATACGAACGTAATCTCCGAGATGGTGGTGCCTCGTCCAGCCGAACAGGTGCTGGCCTGGATCAGTGATGCTCCAAAGCACCGACTTTTTACGACGACTATAAGTGAGGCGGAGCTTTTCTATGGGATCGAGCGGATGTCGACAGGGCGCCGGCGGGAGGGCCTCCGGGTTGCCATTGAAGCGGTGCTCCGTGGGCTTTCCAATCCCACTCTGCCTTTTGGCAGCTTGGAGGCTCGCGCATACGGCCGGTTGATGGCCCACTGCTCGGCGATGGGGCGCATCATGTCGCAATCGGATGCGCAGATTGCCGCTATCGCGACAATTCACAAAGCCACGCTGGTGACGCGGAACATTCGCGACTTTGCACATAGCGGTATCGAGCTGCTGAATCCCTGGACTGCCTGAAGGATTACTTCTTCTTCCGCTTTGCGGCTCGGGCGCGGCGGGCGATCTCTTCCGGTGAGTACATCGTCGTTCGGCAACCGGGTGCGCCGCAGTTGCAGGTGGCTTCGTCCTCGTCTCCGTCGTAGAGGTTGTAGTCGTAAGTCAGCTCCTCGCCGGGTGCGATGTCGCGGATGGCGCGGATCCAGACGCGCTCCCGGATCTCGTCGGTCTCGCAGTTTGGATCACAGGAGTGATTGAGGAACATCGCCGCTCCATGGCCATCGATGACGATAGAGCGTGAACCGATGCCGAAGAGATAGGTGATCGGTGAGTCGTCGTAGAGGCGGTCTGCCTCCGATTTACGGAGGCGCGGGCCGGTGTACTCGACGACGCGGACGCCCCTGCGGATGGGGGTGCTGGTGTAGCAGCCGGCGGCGTGGATGGCGGAGGAGCGGATCATCAGGCCCATCAGGTCCCTCGGGAACAAAAGATGCCCTGAGTATAGAGCCCTGTGATGACGCAGGCGCGTCTTATACCCCGTCTTATACTCGTAGAGAAGATGAAGCGGCTGGCGACAGAGGCGATTGTGGCGACATCGGCGCGTTCACTGACGCTCTGCGGTGCAGCACTGCTTGCGTTGAGCGGCGTGCTGGCGGTTCCTGCGATCGCGCAGCAATCGGGCACGCAGGATTCTGGCAGCGGGCAGGCTTCTTCTTCCTCACAGAGCAAGCAGCAGAATCAGCAGAAGCCGCCCGCGCATAAGAATGCCGCGCAGGAGAACCCATTCCCATCGGATGTCTCAAAGCAGGCCGCACAGCAGCAAAGCCAGCCAGCCGATGCACCATCCGCTCCGGACGCTGGGCAGCCGGACGCGAACCGTCAGCCGCAGAAGCCAGGAAATACAGCGGCGCAGGAGAATCCGTTCCCTGAAGACGTATCGAAGAGCGCCGCAGCGGCGAAGAACAACGATGCAACGGGATCTTCAGACACCTCCAGTAGCAGCTCGAGCAGCAGTTCCAATTCCGGTGGCGATGCGGCGAGTGGTGACACTGATCCCAATGCCGATTTGCCGCGCGATACGGGCCGGCGCCGGCTCAAGAAGCCGAGCGAGTCGGACATCCAGAGCGGCTCGCTTGCAGGTGTAGGAAAGGCGGAGGACGATCTGCGGATCGGGCGCTTCTATCTTTCTGATGGAAACTACAACGGAGCTTATGGGCGTTTTTCCGAGGCGAGCCGGCTCGATCCGACGAACGCGGACGCGATCTATGGATTGGCGGCCGCCGCCGCGGGTTTGCACCATAGGGACGAGGCTCTGACGAATTACAAGCTCTACCTCCAGATCGCTCCCGACGGGAGTGACGCCAAATCTGCCCGAAAAGCGATCCGCGAGCTGTCGAAGTAACCCAAACGGGGGATCAATCTCGGCAAATCTGCCACTTTTTCGTACTTGCCCTGCTTTGTGGGCACGTTCTATCGTGCGTCAAGTTATCCGAAACACGATTCCAGGAAAAACGACTCCAGGGAAACAAGTCCAGGCGCAGAGATGCATGCTGTCTTCCAGTCCGAGTTTCGCGATTTCGTCGCAGAGCTAAGCTCGTTGGACGCGACGTCGGCGAATGTGCATCCGTGGGGAAAGCCCCATTGCTGGTCCGTGCACCAGATTGTCGAGCATCTGGTGCTCTCCATGGAGAGCACACGGATCGCTCTAGAGGAGCGGCTGGCCAAGGGGCGTCCGGAGCGACACTCGCATCGTTCGCGTACCGAATGGGCGCTTCAGTTGATGATTTTGAGTGCGGGCCACATGCCGAAGGGCGTGGGGGCGCCGGAACAGACGACGCCGAAAACAAGCCTGCCTGGGACCGGCGTGCGTGAACTGGCGGATCGACTGGAGACGGCGATTGAGTCGCTGGACGCTACGCTGGATGAGTGCCGGCAGCGCTTTGGCATGGAGCGGGTAGGGCGGCATTTTCTGCTGGGGCCGTTGCGTATGGACCAGTGGCGCCGCTACCACGTTCTGCACCTGCGGCATCATCTGAGGCAGGTATCTGATTTGCGCGAGAGCATGTCGGTCGAAGTGGCTCACCATCCGGAGATGGCGCGGATATAGACCACTGACACGGACGAGTTGCAGGCCCGAGCGAGATGCTTCGGGCCATTTTTATTTCTACACGCCGCGCTTCCTGCGCGCGCGCACTTCGGAATGCCTCAGTGGAAAAAGTTCAGATACCACTCGAGCGTGTCGATTCCAAGGAACGCGCAATAGATACCCGCGAGCGCGAGGAAGGTGCCGAAGGGCACTGCGAGCGGCCCCTCTGCTTTCGATCTCTTCCGGCCCTGGAGCGCCAGGACGAGGAGCGCCGTGATCGCGCCGGTGACCACAGCGAGGAAGAAGACGACACACATCTGGCGCGCGCCAAGCCAGGCCGCGATCGCCGCAGCGAGCTTAACGTCGCCCAGGCCGAGTCCCTGGCGCCGGCGCACCAGCGCATAAAGCCAGCGCAGCAGCAGCAGAACGAGCGCCGTGGCGGCTGCGGAGATGGCACCTCGCAGGCCTAGCAGGAGCGCAGAGTGCCAGGCATATGCGGCGCCGCGATGCATCTCTCCGACAACGCCGTCGCTGGCGCGATAGAGGATACCGAGGCCGAGCAGCGGCAGAGTGAGAGCGTCGGGCAACTGCATCGTCTCCGCATCGCACACAGCCAAGGCCAGCAGCAAAGCGCAGAAAATGCTGAGGCCGATGCTATCAAGATCGATGCCGCCGATAAACAGGACATTGCCGACGGTAAGAGCCGCGACGGCCGCTTCCACAAACGGATACCGCCACGCGATGCGCTTCTGGCAGTTGCGGCAACGGCCGCGCAGCAGAACGAAGCTGACGAGGGGGATGTTGTCATAGGCGGCGATGGGCTTGTTGCAATGCGGGCAGTGCGATGGCGGCCGCACGATGGACTTATGGCGCGGCAGACGGCTGATGCAGACGTTCAGAAAGCTGCCGAAGGCCAGCCCGAAGAGCAGCGCGAAGACGATCTCGATGATCAGCATCCGTCGGAAAGCGCTCCTCGGCGCTGCTGGCGAGTATAGCGGGCACGGTGCACCCGGAAGGAGGCAGGCGAGCGTTTGGCGATAGACCTCGGTTAAAGTGGTGGGATGAGCCAGCAGAACGGCAGCCCGTCCCCTGACGCCGGCGCACTGTTTCAGGAGAGTGTGGCGATCATGGCGCGGCTGCGGCAACCGGGGGGGTGTCCCTGGGACCGCGAGCAAACCTTTGCCACCATCCGTAAGTACACGCTGGAAGAGACCTACGAGGTGCTGGACGCGATCGAGCGTGAACACTGGGCCGACCTAGCCGAAGAGCTGGGTGATCTGCTGCTGCAGGTGCTGTTTTACGCGCAGATGGGCGATGAGGCCGGCTACTTTTCCATCGTCGAAGTGCTCGGACATCTGAACCGCAAGCTGATCCGGCGGCATCCGCATGTCTTTGGCGAGGAGGCGAGCGCGGCTGCGGGGAATCGTGCTGCAGTCGATGTGGCAACTGCATCCGAAGCCACCGGCGTACTCGCGAATTGGGAAGCCATTAAAAAGGCCGAAAAAGCGAAACCTAGCGCGTCTGCCTCGCTGTTGGATGAGGTGCCTCGCAGCTTTCCTGCGCTGCTGGAATCGGCGAAGCTGGGCAGCAAAGCGGCGAAGGTGGGCTTCGACTGGCCCGATCGCTCAGGGCTGCTGGAGAAAGTGGAAGAGGAGTGCCGGGAGATTGAGGCTGAGGTCCAGGCCGGTGCAGCTCCCGAGGCGGTAGAGGGTGAGGTAGGCGACCTGCTGTTCACGGTGGTGAACCTGGCGCGGCATTTGAAAGTGGACCCGGAGTTAGCGTTGCGGAGTTCCAACAGAAAATTCCGCAGACGCTTTGCTGCGATGGAGCAGGCGAGCGATCGTGATCTGACGGATCATACCCCCGATGATCTCGAAGCGCTTTGGATGCAAGTCAAGCATGATGAGGTGGTTGCACGAGAATGATCATGGAAGAGGCGAAGTATCGTGCAGAAACGCAGCCGAGGATTGAATTCGAAGTGCGCTCCTGCCGCGGATTCGAGGAGCTGGAGGCGTGCGTCGCGCTGCAGATCGCCATCTGGGGTTATGACGAGATGGATGTGATCCCACGGCGAATGTTTACCGTGGCCCAGCGCATTGGCGGCCAAGTGATGGGAGCATTCACTGCCGACGACACGCTGGCCGGCTTCGCCATGGCTATTCCCGGCATTCGCGATGGAGCACCCTACCTGCACTCGCATATGCTGGCGGTGCAGCCAAAATTCCGAAACACGGGCCTGGGCCGCCGCCTTAAGCTGGCGCAACGGGAAGATGCACTGAAACGGGGCATCCGGCTGATGGAGTGGACCTTCGATCCGCTGGAGATCAAAAACTCTTTTTTCAACATCGAAAAGTTAGGAGCGATCACCCGCAGCTATACACCCAATTTTTATGGTGTATCCTCTGCTCGGATTCAGGGTGGCCGTCCCACGGACCGGCTGCATGCCGAATGGTGGCTGGATAGCGAACGCGTGCACGAGGCGCTGGCGGGAAGGCGTCCAGCACGCGGCGAGGTCGAAATGCGTATCAAGCTGCCGCATCAGGTGATGCAGTGGAAGGAATCTGCGGAGGGCGCCGAGCAGGCGATGGCACTGCAAAAAGCGAACCAAGCGCAATTTGAAGCGGCTTTTGCGCGCGGGCTGGCAGTGGCGGGATTTTCGCGGGACCAAGAGGGCAACGGGTGGTTTGAATTGAGTCGCTGGACAATATCTGACAAGCCGCATGCGCTATCAGACAAGCCGCAGGCGCTGCCGGCGTCTCCAGCGGCCTCGAAATGAGACGCCGCGGGCGAAATATTACAGACTGACTTACCACTGGATGAGAGACACAGGCCGAGTGACAGGAAAGAGTCTATGAGAATCGATTCAATCGTTCTGCGCGAGATCCGCATGCCACTGGTGGAGTCGTTCGTAACCAGCTTCGGCGAGACCAAAGACCGCCGTGTGCTGCTGGCGCAAATCCATGCCGAGGGGTTGGTGGGCTGGGGCGAGTGCGTGGCGGGCGAACACCCGTACTTCTCGTCAGAGTCGATCGATACCGCGTGGGTGGTGCTGCTGCAGGAGCTGGCTCCGGCGCTTGCGGCCAGCCAGGTAGAGCACGGCGGCGACTGCCCGAAGATTTTCAAGAAGATCCGCGGCAATCCGATGGCGAAGGCAGCGCTGGAGAACGCGATCTGGGACCTGGAGGCGCAGATCGAAAATGCGCCGCTGTATGAATTGCTGGGCGGCACCCAGAAGCGCATTGCATGTGGCGTGTCGATCGGGATGCAGCCGACGATGGAACAGCAGCTGCGCAAGGTGGAGCGCGAGGTGAATGCGGGCTATCAGCGCATCAAGCTGAAGTGCCAGCCGGGCTGGGATCTGGAGATGCTGGAGGCGGTGCGCAAGCGCTGGCCTAAGATCATGCTGAGCGTGGACGCGAACTCCGCGTATCGCATGCGCGATTTCGATCACCTGGTCGATTTCGATCAATTCAACCTGCTGATGATCGAGCAGCCGCTGTGGGCGGATGATTTCTATTACCACTCCATGCTGCAGAAGCGACTGGAGACGGCGATCTGCCTTGACGAGTCGATTCGCAACCGGCGCGATGCGCTGGCGGCGATCGATATGGAATCGTGCCGCATCATCAACATCAAGAATGGGCGCGTGGGTGGCTTCTCGGAGGCGATCGCGGTGCACAATGCGGCGATGGAGCGGGGCATTCCGGTGTGGTGCGGCGGCATGCTGGAGACAGGCATCGGCCGCGCGCACAACATCGCGCTCTCCACGTTGCCGGGGTTCACGCTGCCAGGGGATGTGTCGGCGTCAAAGCGCTATTGGGCGGAAGACATCATTGAGCCCGAAGTGGAAGTTTCGAACAAGGGCGAGATCACGGTGCCCACATCGGCTGGCCGCGGCTTTGAGGTGAAGACGGACCTGATCGAGAAGCTGACGGTGCGCAGAGAAGAGATACGGGCGCTGCAGACGGTCGCCTGAGTGTTTGAAACTTATCTAGTCACAATGGAAATAGAAGAGGTTCCCATCCAGGTCCTGTACGGTGAACTGCCGTAATCCCCAGGGCTTTCGCTCGAGAGGTTCCACGATGTTCGCACCTGACGACTGCAGCTCCTGGTACCACGCATCGATGTCTTCAGCGAACACCCAGTGAACGGCAGGTTCGAACGGCGGCACCCTCTTCCGAAAGAAGATCACCGCTTTATCGCGTGACACAGCCCCAATCTCTTTGCCTGGGTAAAGCCAGCCAATCTCAAAGCCGAGTGCATCTCTGTAATGCTCTTGTGCGCGTTCGACATCGGCGACCGGCAACTCCGCCACTGGGGGGCCAAATGAGTTCATCTTCTCTTTTGCGTCCATAGAGACTCTCCTTTTCGCTTTCCTTTCTACGCTCAAATTAGGACACTGGCCGGAACTTCGCTCACTTGAATTGCGTTCTCACATCTAAGAGGTAGAGCCGTGCGTCGGTTGTATGACGTTGCGGTTGAGAGATGGAGAGACGATGACCCCGCAAGAACAGAAGATGCTGGACGACCTGATTGCGCGTGTGGACAGCACGCGGCTGGACGACAAAGATCCTGAAGCGGCGCAGCGGATCGAGGAGTGGTCCAGGCGCAATCCGGACGCTACGTACATCCTGGCGCAGACCGTGCTGGTGCAGAGTTATGCGCTGGAGCAGGCGAAGGCGCAAATTCAGAATTTACAGCAGCAAATGTCGCAGCATCCTGCCCTGCAGCAGCAGGCGAAGCCGGCCAGCTTTCTCGGCAATCTGTTCGGCCACAAAGACGAGCCGCGTCCGCAACAGCCCGCGCCGGCATACGCGCAGCCGCAGGCGCAGCAGGGGTATGCGCCGGTTCCGCAATACGCTGCGCCACAGCAGTATGGGTCATATGGCGCGCCGCAGAGCTATGCACCGGGCGGCGGTGGCTCGAGCTTCCTGCGTTCCGCGGCAACCACCGCGGCTGGTGTCGCGGCAGGTGCGCTGGCGTTCGAGGGAATCGAATCGCTGATGCACGGCTTTGGCCGCGAGGCTGGTTTTGGCGGATACGGCGGCGGCTTGGGTTCAGGCCTGGGTGATTTTGGCGGCAGGCCGGAAGAGACGGTTATCAACAATTATTACGACTCGGCTGGCCCGGAGCACGATGGCGGAAATGCCGGGGCGGCGAACGCGGACATTCAGCAGTTTGCACACGAGGGCGACAGCAACTTGAACACTCAGCAGGACCTGGCGAGCGATGTGAACGTCGACGATAATAGCGACACGCAGCTGCAAGCCGATACCGACTTGCCGACGCTCGACGATAGCAGCGGATCTTATGACGATGCGTCGCTGGATGACGGCGGGTCGTTCGACGATAGCTCGGTTGGTGACGACAGCTTCGACAATTCCTAGACTGCAATCCGAACTGTGACGTGGAGGCGTCCGAATGGGCGCCTCCGCGTTTATGGAGGCTGCCGGGGCCTTTGCTAGACTGAGACGCCGTCACCTGAGGGGTCCGTACTGCATGCCGGTAGTCGATCTCGATCGCGTATCCAAGTCCTACAGCGGCAAAGCGGCAGTGCAGGAACTGACTCTGCGCATTGAGCCGGGCACGATGTACGGTTTGCTGGGACCGAACGGCGCGGGCAAGACATCCACCATCCGGATGATTGTGGGCATGACGATGCCGGACTCCGGAACGGTGCGGCTGTTCGACGAGCCATTCCGCCGCGCTCATTTGCGGCGAGTGGGCTATCTGCCGGAAGAGCGCGGCCTCTACAAGCGGATGAAGGTGATCGACCAGCTTGTCTTCATGGGGCAACTGCATGGTCTTGCAGCGGCGATCGCGAAGGCCCGGGCGCGCGAATGGTGCGAACGGATGGAGACTGCGGATTCGATGGAGAAGAAGACGCAGGAGCTCTCCAAGGGCATGCAGCAGAAGATCCAGTTCATCGCCACGCTGCTGCACGATCCGGAGCTGATCATTATGGATGAGCCGTCCTCTGGCCTGGACCCCGTGAATGTTTCGCTGCTGGAACAAATCCTGCTGGAGTTGAAGAGCAAGGGCCGAACCATTTTGTTTTCGACCCATCGCATGGAGCAGGTGGAGAAGCTGTGCGATGCGATCTCTCTAGTCGACCGCGGCAAGGCGGTGCTGGAGGGCTCGATGCGCGCGGTGAAATCGCGCTATCGGCGCGATCGCGTCGTGGTGGAGTACGCAGGCGACGCATCGTTTCTCACCGATCCAGCGATCACCGAGCTGCGTGAATCGACGGGACGCGCGGAGTTCAAGCTGCGCAACGGCGCTGACCCGCAGGCATTGCTTCGTGCGGCAGCCGCGAAGGCTGAGATCTTCAAGTTTGAGCTGGTCGAACCATCGCTTGAAGAGATCTTCATCCGGACGGTGGGGAGAAAGATCGATGCATGATGTGCTGCTGATTGCCCGGCGGGAGTATCTGGAACGGGTGCGGAGCCGTGCGTTCCTGACCATGACAATGCTGTTTCCGATCTTCATCGGATTGATGGTGGGGGGAAGCATTGTGGCTGGCAAATTTGCGTCCAGCGCGAAGAATGTCGCGATCGCGTCAAACGATGCAGTGCTGGCGCGTGCGGTGGCGGCCGCGATGCAGTCCGCCTCTCCACAAGTGAACCCGCCAGAGGTGGTGGCGCCCGCTTCCGATGCTGCCCGCGCGGCGCTCAACCGGCGTGTCGAAGACAAGGGGCTGGATGGCTATTTGTGGCTGGAGCAGAAGCCCGGTGCCGCGGCGCCGGAGGTGACGTTCGTGTCGCGGTCGGCCGGCGATCTGTTTTCACTTCGTGGGCTGGAAGGCGCTGTGAATCAAGGGCTGGAGCGAGAGCAACTTGTACAGCACGGGGTGTCGAGCGCAGAGATCGCCGCGTCGACGCATCATGCCGACATCCAGACGATGCAGATTCGTCAGGGGCAATTGATTCCTTCGAATTCGCTGAAGAGCTTCTTCGGCGCGTACGCAATGATGTTCCTCATCTACTTCACCGTGGTGTTTTACGGGATGAACGTGGCGCGCTCAGTGGTGGAAGAGAAGACGTCGCGCATCTTCGAGGTGCTGCTCTCTACGGTTGAGCCGCAGTCGCTGATGGCGGGAAAGCTGCTGGGTGTAGGCGCGGCCGGGCTTACCCAGTTAGCGATCTGGTTCCTGCTGGTCTCGGCGATCGTGACCACGTCGGCGGGTGCGTCGCTGAGTCCGGGCGGCCTGACCGCATACGGCATTCATCCGCTTCAGCTTTTCTTTCTCGTTGCGTATTTTCTGCTGGGATTTTTCTTCTACAGTGCGATTGCGGCCGCAGTGGGCGCGAGCGTCAGCAGCGAGCAGGAGATCCAGCAATTCAGCATGGTGATTGTTGCGCCGTTGACTGTGGGGATGGTGCTGATCTCTTACATCGTGGGCAATCCGACGGCGCTGCCGGTGGTTCTGCTTTCGCTGTTTCCGCCCTGCGCGCCGATCGTTATGTTCCTGCGCATGTCTTCGCAGATGCCGCCAGCCTGGCAGATTGCGCTCTCCATGGTACTGATGCTGCTGTTCATCTGGGGAGCGATCTGGCTCGCCTCGCGCATCTATCGCGTGGGCATCCTGATGTACGGCAAGCGCGCCACGCTGCCGGAGATTCTGCGCTGGATGCGCTATAGCTAGTGGTCGGGCTATTCGCTGAAGGCCTTTGAGTTCAGACGCTGTGCTTTCATCTCATGGATTTCTTTGATTGCGATGGCTCGCGTGCCGTTGCGCTCAAAGACCTCTCCCGACGCGTGCACGTATTTGCCGATAAATGGCATCAGTAGTTGCCGCTGGCTCGGGTCAGGCATTTTGTCAGATATTGGAAAGTAGATGTCGCCGCCTTTCGTAAGGATGATGAGCGGCGAGCCGCTCTTGGCGCACGCCAGAGCGCAATCCAGGCTGAAATTCGTTGCAGTCGACGCATGATTCTGGATTGGACATGCTACGTCGCGGACCAGGCCTTCGACCGCCACCGTGTGAGGTTTCGGCACATCGGCGCCAAAGGCAGAGAGCGCCATCGTCATGGCGAGCAGAGAGGCCAGAGCAATTCCAGATTCGGATCTTTTCAAGCGGTCCATTGCGTCTCCGATATAAGCGAAGTTTTGTTTTACGCGTGTTTCTAAGGGGTAATGTATCGGTTGCCAGCGTGGCATAGTTCATCTAAGGTCGAACTATGGATGAAGCGGCGGATCTGGCGAAGGTCGGTGCTGTTCTCAGCGATCCTACGCGGACCACGATGGTATTGAGCCTGATGGATGGCGGCTCGCGGGCGGCGGGTGAACTGCAGATGCTGGCAAATGTTTCGCCGGCTTCCACCAGTGCGCATTTGGCCAAGCTCGTCGACGCACGGATCCTTGCTGTGACGAAGGAAGGGCGTCACAAGTACTACCGCATCACGACGGCCGCCGTTGCCCACGCGGTGGAAGCGCTGCAGATTGTGGCCTCGCCGCGCGCAGCAGTGCAGCAGATCGCGCGGTCGCCGATAAACCCTTTTTCGTTTGCCCGCACTTGCTATGACCATCTTGCAGGCAAGCTGGGAGTGGAGATTACGGCGGCGCTTCGCGGTCTCGAGATCATCCGACCGGAAAACCGGCACTACGAAGTTACCGAACGAGGCCGCCTCTGGCTCGAAGAGCTGGGCATCGATTGCGATGAACTGGCTGGGCAGCGGCGCGCCTTCGCTATCCCGTGTATCGACTTTACCGAGCGCCGCCCCCATATTGCGGGCACACTCGGGGCGGCGCTCCTGGAACGCATGATCGAGCTGAACTGGATCGCCAGGGCCCGCATGCCGCGTTCGGTGCGTATGACGCAGAACGGCAGGGCCGAACTTGGCCGTAGATTGCGGCTGGAGTTCACAGATGGACAGCATGTGAGATTCAAGCCGCGCTGAACTGCTGCCGAATCGGCCAATCCCGCAGTACACTCGCCTGCATGAAACGCTTTCTCTTTTTGCTGATGGTGTGCTCTGTTGCTGCATTCTCGTATGGCGCACAGGCGCCTGCGGGACATTCTCTGTTGCTGGAACCCGCGCAGGTGTGGACGGCGGGAGAGCCGCTGCATAGTGGCTGGGTAGTGCTGATCGAAGGCAACGAGATCAAGGCGGTAGGGCCGAAGGCCAGTGTTGCCGCGCCCCCGGATGCGGAGCGCATTGCGCTTCCTGGCATGACGGTGTTGCCTGGGCTGATGGACTTGCACTCGCACCTGCTGCTGCACCCCTACAACGAGAAGCTGTGGGACGATCAGGTGCTGACCGAGCCGCCGATGTATCGCACGATCGTTGCGACCAAGCATGCAGAGGCGACATTGATGGCGGGCTTCACCACGTTGCGCGATCTGGGAACCGAGGGTGCGGGGTTTTCCGATGTGGCGCTGAAGCGTGCGATCCACGAAGGTGTGATTCCGGGACCTCGGTTATGGGTGGTGACGCGCGCGATCGTGGCGACCGGTGCGTATGGGCCGGCAGTGCGTGATTATCGACCTGACATCACGCTGCCGCAGGGCGCGCAGGAGGCGACCGGTGAAGCCGAGGCTGTGACTGCTGTGCGCGAGCAGGCAGCGCGGGGTGCGGACTGGATCAAGATCTATGGCGACTACCGCACCGGGCCGCACGGCGAGACGCGGCCCACGTTCTCGCAGGCAGAGATGAATGCGATGGTAGCGGCGGCGCATGATAGCGGCCGGCCGGTGGCCGTGCATGCAGAGTCTGATGAAGGGATGCGGCGCGCCGCGCTGGCCGGCGTGGACACCATCGAACACGGGACCGGCGGGACAGAGGCGACCTTTCGGCTGATGGCCGAGAAGCACATCGCCTACATGCCCACCCTGACGGCGGTCGAGGCGTACGCGATCTATTTCCATCACTATGTGCCGGGCCAACCTCCAACCGACGAAATGCAAGAGGTGGCGCATGCATTTGCGCTGGCGCGAAAGGCCGGCGTGACCATCGGATGCGGAAGCGATGTTGGAGTTTTCAAGCACGGCGAGAACTGGCGCGAGTTGGCGTGGATGGTGCGCGACGGCATGACGCCGGTGGAGGCGCTGACCGCGGCAACGGCGACCGATGCGGCGGTGATCGGGATGAGCAAACAGCTTGGCGGCCTGCATCCCGGCATGCTGGCGGATGTGATCGCGGTAGAGGGCGATCCGACGCAGAAGATTGAAGCGACGAAGGATGTGCGGCTGGTCATCAAAGACGGCGTGGTGTATCGGCGGCCTTAGTGCGCACTGCAGAGCAGGACAGCAGATCCCTCCACTCCGCCGGTCTCGCTTGCGCGAGACGGCTCGGTCGGGATGACAGCCGATGTTTTGAGAATCTTCTGAGCAGACTCGCTGCTCCGGCTACGGCTCGTCGTTGTAGATCGCGATGGTTAGTTGGCTTCCCTGGGACATGCGGGCGCGGTACATGCCGGGCGTGTTGAAGCTCCACGCCTGCTGGCCATCGGGGGCAATGGCGATGATGCCGCCGTCGCCGTGCAGATCCTGAAGCTGCTTGTGGATGACCTCGTCGGCCGCTGCCTGCAGCTTCATGTGCTTGTCTTCGACCAGCGCGCAGATCTCGCGTGCGATGGTGAGCCGGATGAAGTATTCGCCGGTGCCGGTGCCGGAGACGGCGCAGGAGTGATTCGAGGCGTAGGTGCCCGCGCCGATGATGGGCGAGTCGCCGATGCGCCCGGGCAGCTTGGCCTGGAGGCCTCCGGTCGATGTGCCGGCTGCGATGTTGCCCGCTTGATCGAGCGCGACGACGCCGACGGTGCCGTACTTGTGCGCGTCCGGAGGTTCCATCGGTAGTTCGGATTGCTGGGGCAGCGGTTTGGTGGGCGGCGGCGGCGCGCCTGCGGGCCGCGGCGGAATTGGCTTGCCTTCCTTCTGCAACTGCTGCACCAGGCCCTGCCAGCGCCGCTCGGTGAAAAAGTAGCTGTTGTCCACCTGCTCCAGTCCCTGACTCTTAGCAAAAGAATCGGCGCCAGGGCCGGCCAGCATCACGGCGGGCGAGTGCTCCATGACGGCACGCGCAGCGGCGATGGGGTGACGGGTGCGTGTGATCTGCGCGACGGCACCGGCCTTGAGCGTGGCGCCGTCCATGATGGCGGAGTCCAGCTCGTTCCTGCCATCCGATGTGAAAACCGCGCCCTTGCCCGCGTTGAAGAGCGGATTGTCTTCGAGGTATTGGATGGTCGCCTGTATCGCGTCGAGCGAACTGCCGCCCTTCTCGAGCACGGCCGCACCGGTCTCAATTGCGGTCTTCATCGCGGCGCGGTAGGCGGCTTCTGTCTCAGGCGGCATGGATTTGCGTTCAATGACGCCCGCGCCGCCATGCACGACGATGGACCATTTGTGCGTTGCCGTTGCTGGTGAAACGGTTTGAGCCATGGCGGGGAGTGCGAGAGCGAGCAGTGCAGCGGAGCCGAGCAGGGCGCGAAGCTTCATGCCGGGAATGGTAAATCGAACGATGCGATGCGTGATCAGGATTCAGCGCAGAGGCGGCATACGTCGGCGCCAAAGCGTTCGAGCTTGGCCGCACCCACTCCGTGAATGGCGGCCAGTGCTGTGAGATTGATGGGACGCGCGTGCGCGATGGAACGCAGCACGCTGTCGCCGAAGACGAAGAAGGCAGGCTTGCCTTCCTTCTTTGCGATGCCGTAGCCGCCACTCACGAAGGCGCTGTTCGAGCGCAGCGCCTTCGGGCGATAGATCGACGGGCGCCTTCTCGCGAGCTTTCTCCGGCTTACGTTGCTTCGGTGTGTCGCGCGTGGTGCGTTCGCGCAGTGACAAGTCCAGCGGCGCGCCTTCGACAAACTCTTCGCCCTCGCGGGTGAGTGCGGCCTTGCGGTAGTTCACCGGCTTGCCGTCCTTCTCGAAGCTGGCCTCCTCGATGCGCACCAGGCCGGCGGCGGCAAGCGCGCCGAGTACTGCGTCGAAATCGTTGCGGCGGATCTCCTCTCGCGGGTAGAGCTCTTTGTAGAGGCGGCCGGTCGAGGGCGACGGTCCGCTGCGCAGCGACTTGAGGATGCCGCGGGCGGCTTGCTCCTCCTGCGCGGTGACGCCGCGGAAACTCTGGGCGATGGCACGCTCGGGTGAGCAGAAGTCGCATTGCCCGCAGAGACGGCGGCTGTCTGCAGTGTCTCCGAAGTGAGCGACGAGAGAGGACATGCGGCAGGCGTGGCCTTCCGCGTAGCGGGCGACAAGATCGAGCTGCTGGCGGCGGTAGTCCGCCTGAGAGCGGTAGGTCTTGCGCCAGTTACCGGCATTGGTGCCGAGACTCACCTGGTCGTCATAGGTAACTGTCACTGCGCCGTGAATGTAGAGTTTCTCGAGCGCCTTCTCGAAGATTTCCGCATCCATGCGCAGCGCGGCCCGCAACTCCTCGCGCTGCACCGGTCCGGAGTCAGACCGGCGTGACAGTGCTTTGTGGATGCGCTCGAGCTCATCGAGCGATGGATAGTCGCGCTCGAGGAAGAACTCATGCGTGCGGCGATCGGCATAGGAGTGCATCAGGATGGTGCGGCTGGGCAGGCCATCGCGGCCAGCGCGGCCGATCTCCTGGTAATAGGCTTCCAGGCTTGCCGGTTGCGCGGTGTGGATGACGGTGCGCACATCGGCCTTGTCAATGCCCATACCGAAGGCGATGGTGGCCACGACCACTTCGAGCTTGCCGTCGAGAAACTGGCGCTGCGCTCGCTCGCGCTGCTCCGCGCTGAGACCTGCGTGATATGCCGCGGCAGGGAAGTGTGCACCAAGTGCCGCGGCGGTTTCCTCGGCGTCCTTGCGGGTCGGCGCGTAGACGATGGCGGGACGGCGCTCCGGATCGCGCAGCAGATCGAGCGCGCGCTCGGTGCGCATCGGCTTGGGAACCTCGACCACTTCAATGGCGAGATTGTCACGGCGGAAGCCGTGGATGAAACGGACAGCGTCACTCAAAGCGAGCTGCACAAGGATGTCGTTCTGAACGACGGGCGTAGCGGTTGCGGTCAGCGCGAGCACCGGGGCGGGACGGAGCAGATGCAGGTGCTGGCCGAGCATGCGGTAGTCCGGGCGAAAGTCGTGGCCCCATTGGGAGATGCAGTGCGCCTCATCGATGGCGACGAGGGAAGGCTTGCGCTTGCCGAGCATCTCGGCGAAGCCGGGGACGCGAAGGCGTTCCGGCGCGATGAAGAGGAACTGCAGGTTGCCGTTGAGATAGTCGATGCAGGCCTGTCGCGAGGTTTGGCGATCGAGTCCAGAATGGATGCGGGCTACCTGCAGACCGCGCGCCGCGAGCTTGGTGGCCTGGTCCTCCATCAGCGCGATGAGCGGGCTGATCACGAGCGCGGTGCCCCCGCGCGCGATGGCAGGCAACTGGTAGCAGAGTGACTTGCCGGCGCCAGTGGGCATGACCAGCAGGACATCCCGCCCGGCGATGGCGGCACGGCAGACCTCCTCCTGGTTTACGCGGAAAGCGGGGAAGCCGAAGGTGTGGGCGAGCAGTTCGCCAAGGAACTGATCGCTGAGGGCAGCCTCTACGGCTGCGGCTTCTGGCGAAGCCGCGTGAGAGAACATGAAGGGCCGGGACGACGGAGGCATGGGTTGTCCCCATGGTCGCACAGCGCACGGTGGAGAAGGCGGCTGCGATGTCTATGCCGTTGGGCGGGACTGCGGGGAAGGCGAGAGATGCTTTTCAGCCGGCTGTCTGAGGGTGCGTGCAGGCGCCCGGCGCAACCGCAGCCAAGGACCCAACAGCGCGTGCATCGCGAGAAGGCATACCACCAGCGCGAAGGCAAGGCCGAAGGCAGTCGCGAGGAACTCGGTCATGCGCGCACCGGGTGCTGCGCAGAATAGTGCTCATTGCAAACTGCTGCCGAAAGAACGGTCAAAGTACACCAGTCCAAAACTGCAAAAAGTTTTTGGCGGGCCCTTTCCCCTGAGGGGATTTTGGAGCGATTTTCCACTGCATCCGTTTTGCCGTGTCTCGAGCAGCGTGATGCAAAAACGCCAGGAGTTCTCGTTTACTAACAAAAGCCTACGGATGAGGCCAGGGGAGCGTCCATACATCGAAACGGGCAGCGACCGCCCCGGATGAACCGTGACTTTAGTAAGCGAGTCCGCTAGCGCCCGAAGAGCCGGCCAAAGAAGCTGGATTTTGCAGCCGAACGGCGGCGTGATTCCGTTGAATGAGCGGCAGCGGGTTCCGGTTGCCGGCCCAGCGGCTCGCCATAGAAGACGGCGCGCGGATTTGCGATGCAGAGCCGCTCTGCGGTGGCCGGATCATACTGGTCGGCCACCAGATCGAAGGCGGCCCGCAGCCGCGGCGGGCGGGATTGGACATCATGTGCGTCGGTGGCCAGGAAGTGAACCCATTGATGTTCCAGGAGCCACCACGCGGATTGCTCGGCTGTCTGCCCAAAGCGGCCGGTGAGGGAGTTGGCCGTGACCTGGATGAGCGCCCCGGCCTTCAGCCAGTCCGCCATGCGCTCCGGTTGGCGGGCAAGGATGGGATTGCGTTCCGGGTGAGTGATGATGGGCGTCATGCCGGAGAGAGAAAGTTGATAGAAGGTCTGCGCGGTATTGGGGGAGATGGCGCTGTCGGGGAACTCGACCAGCAGATAGTTATGGCCATTGATGGTGTATCGGGTGGGGTGTCGCTGCGCGTCTTCGATATTTTCGAACATCAGGTGGAAGTCGCAACCGAGTCCAAGGGTGATCGCGTCGCCGAATCTGCCGGATACCGCGTCCTGCAGTTCCGCAAACAATGTGGCTATGCGCTCCGGATCGAAGTAGTAGCGATGGCTGGAATGCGGAGTACAAACGATGTGGGTGATGCCATCGGCAATCGCCATCTCCACCATGGCCAGGGAGACATCCAGGTCGCGGGCTCCATCGTCCAGCCCGGGCAGCAGGTGATGGTGAATGTCGATCATGCTATGTGGCGATCTCGGCGGCGATGCCGCCAAGCATGGCAGCTCCGGAAGGCGTGACTCCGCTGAGGGCCTGAATCATGGACTGGAAGATGGGAAAGCCATCCGCCGATCCCAGCAGGGCTTCGCTCGAGCGATCGGGATGGGGCATCATGCCGAGCACATTGCGGCCTTCATTGAGCACGCCGGCGATGTTGTCGAGTGAGCCGTTTGGATTTGCAGCGGCGGTGATCTCGCCGGACGGCGTCGCGTAACGGAAAGCGATGCGGTCGTCGCGCTTCAGCGTAGCGAGTGTCGATTCGTCACAGAAATAGTTACCTTCCATGTGGCCGATAGGAATCTGCAGCACCTGCCCTTTGTTGAGCGCGTTGGTGAAGGGCGAGTCGCTGGTTTCGGTGCGGAGATGCACCTGCTTGCAGATATATTTCAGGCCGGCGTTGCGCAAAAGTGCACCCGGCAGCAGACCGGATTCGCAGAGGATCTGGAAACCATTGCAGATGCCGAGCACGAGGCCGCCCGAAGCAGCGAAGCGCTTCACCGACTGCATGACGGGTGCAAAGTGCGCGATGGCCCCCGTGCGCAGGTAGTCGCCATAGGCAAATCCGCCAGGGACGAGGATGGCGTCCGAACCCTCGAGGTCTTCCGACTCATGCCAGAGCATGGTGACCGGCTGGTGCGCAATCTGCTCGATGACGTTGTAGGTGTCGTGGTCGCAGTTGGAGCCGGGGAAGACGAGGACGCCGAATTTCATATCTTTAGGGTAGCAAAAGAGGGCGGTTAGGCCAGTGCCTTCTCAGGAGACAGCCAACACCATCGCGGACTTCGAGTCGGTCGCGAAGCGCCGCTGCGCGGCACGCGAGAGTGGGTAACCGAGACGCGCCAATGGATGCTGTGGAAGGGAAAACGCCAGGATGTCGTACCAGACGGAATTGTCCCCATGGTGATACTCGACACTGAAGCGCTCTTCGCCACGCTCAACATGATGATGGAGCGTGCCGTAGCTGAAGCCCCGGCGCCAAATTTGGCCGTGGTCTTCGTCAATCATGGAGATGACTCGACTTGCGCTGAGCGAGTAGAGGCCAAGAGTGTGCGCCAGCACGAGAACTGTCTGGCCGGGAGCAACCGGCTCGGCAGGATGAAGGAGTTCCACCCATCCAAGGTCGAACATCTTCCACGCTAGCAGTGCAGTATAGCTATGCTCAAAGAGCGGCCGACCTTCGCCGAGGCGAATCCGATTATGGTCTACGTTGTACTGTGCGGGAAGCGCCTCACCCAACGTGGCACCGACCTCTGGATACGAGAAGCTGTCATGCTTTGCCATTTGGCGGAAGCGATCAATGCGTTGCGCTGTGGGGCGAGTAAAGAAGAACATCGATTACATCCGCTCCCGAGTCTAAGTGACGCGTTGCGGGTTGAGAAACGAAATGGACGAACCTGAGGAGCCTAACGAGCCGAAGACACCTGTGCCGTATGAGCCGGCGCAGCCGCCGGTGATCCAGCGTCCGGAGCAGCCGGTGGGGTACGCGAAGGTGCAGCGTCCGGCGGTCGAATCTCTGGGCCCGATCATCAGCGGGCGCCCGACTGCAGGGCAGCATCTGCGCACCGCCGGAACTGCGCTGGTGAACTGGTGGCGCGCTGTTTCCATCGAGGCGCTGTGCGTGGCAGTGCTGTGGCTGATTGGGCTGGAGATTCTGCGGGTGCCGCTTGCGCCCGCGTGGGCGCTGGTCGCCGGGCTGATGGCGTTCGTGCCAAATATTGGCGGGGTGATCGCGCTGATCGGTCCGGTTTTTTGCATTCTGGTGACCGGCAAGGACCTGGAGCGTCTGGCGTTCCTGCTCGGGATTTACGCGATCATCGTGGTGATCGATCAGCTTTTGCTGCAGCCCTGGCTGATGAAGAGGACGACGCGCGTGCCGATCTGGGCTTCTATCCTGGTGCCGATTGTGCTGGGCATCGTGATCCCATTCTGGGGGGTGTTATTGGCGCCGCCATTGCTGGCCATCGTCTATGCCTTTCGCAAGCCGAAGAGATCCTGAGAGACGAGATCAAAGAAAGTTTTGGCAATGTTGCTGGGCTAGATTTTGCCTCGTGGTTGGTCCGACAAAGACGAAAGGCAACCATAACTGCACTTCGGGAAATCCCAGGCAGGAAGCACATTTTTCGCTTTGCAATCAGCACCCGCTCTGCGATGGTATGCGTGGCCGCCGGAGCCGATCTTCTCGTCTCCCTCTATAAGTTCCGCCCGCCGCTTTCAGCAGGGCCCCTAAGTAGCTCTCCCCCAACAAGGCATTTGCAGTCTCTGCGCGAAACGCGCAGCGCGTCGCGATACGTGGTCGTGATTTGAACGTTGGGAAGAGTGAACGCCATGAAATTTATTTTTGCCTCAATTCTCCTGCTGCTTCTGTCTGCAAACAGCTGCCCTGCCCAGGCGCAGAACGATTCAATGAGCGAAATGCCGGTTCTCGCCAGCGATGGGAGGACGGGCGTGCTCGATTTGCTGATGATCGCAAAAGCCAAGCCCATTGAGTTAACAGGTAAACCATTCACCGCGTGGGTCTACGAGATCTGCCGTCGTGCCTCGGCAGTTCATGACCAGTGCCCCGCGGGTTCCAGCACGCTCTCGCCATATGGTGGCGTGCGCCTTCAACTTCAGCCGGGCGATCACTTGCGGATCCGTTTGATCAATCAATTGCCGCCCGCGCCTCCCGATGCCGAACATGCGTATGATTCCGATCCGATGGGCGAGGAGATGCTGCAGCCCAATCCAACCAACCTGCACACGCACGGGCTGATCGTTGAGCCACGCAAGGCGGACCGTTCGGATCCCACGTACGGTGACTACATATACGTGCTGGGATATCCGGCTGGAAAGAAGCCGATGATGGCGCATCCGGGTTTGGACTACACGGACAAACCGATCGATTACGACATCTACATCCCTAGGAATCATCCATCAGGCTTGTATTGGTTCCACCCACACGTGCATGGACTGTCACTCAACCAGATTTCCGAGGGAATGGCAGGACTGATCACCATCGGCAATCCGGGCGATTATCTCGGCGACAGCGGGCATTTCTATGGTCTTCATGATGGCGTCAGCGTTCATCATCTGTTGCTGAAAGATATCGAAGTGCAGAAGGACGGCACGGTACTGTCGCAGGAGGATCCGGATTTTTGCGATGCGGATCCGGGACCGACGCAGCCGATTCGTCCAGGATGGTGTCCGGGGGTCATCGTCAGCTCGGATGGCGGGAGCACCGATTACACCGGCGGACGCTGGATCTTTTCGGTAAGCGGTCAGGTGTTTCCATCGGAGACGATCAAAGGCAAGGGCGAGGTCTGGCGCATCGCAAGCGGCTCTGGCAGCCGGGGCTATTCGCTCGTCGTCCGCGACGACGATACAGGTGAGCTGCTTCCATTCCAGCTGCTCTCCATCGACGGAGTCTCGATCGAGTCAACCGGCAAGGATACGTCCGGGTTCGCTGCCAAAGTCGGTGACCGGATACGGCAGGTGCCATGTGGCGACGTCCAGGCATCCAACCTCAGCTCTCATCCGATTTGCGCCACGAGTGTGAAGATGATGCCCAGTGCGCGCACGGAGATCTTTCTGCCGTCGCGCATCGGCGGCTCGAAACATGCAACGTTCATGACGCAGGCGCTGAATACGGGACCGGAGGGCGATGACTGGCCGTCCGTCGGACTGGTTCATCTGACCTTTGCGGGTTCTCAGTCCCGGAATCCTGCAAGCTTTTTGCAGGTGAGGCCATATGCATCGGAGATAGCAAGCAGCGGTGGCATTTTAGCGAGCCCCGCCATGATTTCTGTCCATGGGGTCGCGGATGCGATGACTGCGGACCAGGCTGGCCGGCTGCCGCAGTTTGCGGAACACGTCGCGTCGCTGGCGGATCCCAACTGCAAGGCGCTGGCCGTGGGCCACACCCGGCGCATTTTCTTCGGAGTTCCAACCGGCGCTCCCGACGCGTTTGGACTTGGCTACGAGGAACTGGATGAAAAAGGCAGGCCAGTGCCCGGCACATTCAAGGACATCGCGCCCTTTGACCACCTGTCTGTGACCGTTTGTCTGCCGCTAGCCAGCGGCAACAAGCCAGTGACGGAGCGCTGGGAACTCGTCAACGTCGCGGGAGAAGACCACAACTTCCATATCCATCAGACACGTTTCCGAGTGCTGCCGGCGAATGCTCCGGCAGGGGACGCTTACGGCGTGATGGACAACGTTCCGGTACTCCACGGCGGCCCGGGGTGTGATGGCAGCATCACAAGCTTTCGCCGGGGTGCATGCGTGGTATCTACCGTCCACGTGGAGATACCATTCGCCGAAATTGGCGACTTCGTCTACCACTGTCACATTCTGGAGCATGAAGACGGAGGGATGATGGCTCACATCCGCGTGGTGGCGCACCGATAGGTCAGACTGAACCGCACGCGAGGAGTGGAGTGCTAATGCTGCTCGTGTACTCCATTCACGGCGCTCCGAAACAAATCGGGCTGCTAAACCTCGTCTTGGAACCGGCATCCTGCTTGGATCATGCTTCGGTTTGCGCGTGACCCGTCACTCTCGGTCCTGGTGCCGATCGTGCTGGGCATTGTGATTCCGTTCTGGGGCGTGCTGCTGGCGATTGCTTATGTCTTTCGCAAGCCGAAGCGCGGGGTGACTTAACCCTCAGCTCACGTTAATTTCAGGGCTGCTTCTGAAGGTTCGTGTTGTATGGGTTCTGCGCCGGTTTTCCGTCGCTGCCGATTACGGCCAGCGTATCGCCACTGAGCTGATAGGTGTCGACATGATCCGAAGTGTTCGAGTGCAGCGAGTACACGACACCTTTGGTATCGGCGGCGGTGCCCGTCTTCAATGACCAGTTGCCGGCGGATACGGATACGATGTCGCCCTTGGGAGAACTCAGATATTTCATTGTGCGCACGTAGTAGGTCGCTGCCATCTGCTGCGGACTCGCGGCGTAGAACGCAACCGTGGTCACAATGCCGCTGCAGTCTGCACAACGCGATTTGCCGCTGTAGGTGCCGATCAGCGTTCCGGCGGGAGTGACGACCGGCAAGTCCGAGTTGCTGCCCGTTGGACTCACCGTAATGCTCACGGCATAGGTCCGCGCCGGCTTTGCATTTTTCTCCCACGGACGCGCGTAGTTCAACGTCAGGTCATCCCGTCCGGGCATCTTCGCCGTGAAGGCCAGGGTCTGGGTGTGGTTGGCGCCTATGCGCGCTATCTGCGCCCGTTGATTCTCGGTGTCGTTCACAGCCAGCACACTCGCGTCATTCTGATTGACCTTCCAGCTGTAGCCGGTGGAGACATTCGCCGGGAGCACGATGCGAAGTGTGTCGCCGACTCGCAGTTGCACGCTGGCGCTCTGGCCCAATTCACCCAACTCTACGGCTGCCGGGGGCACGGTCTGCGCTGTGACGGCAATCGGCATGCATATCGCCGTTATAGTCAGCGTGAGAACGAGCCGGAGCCGGAATCTTGCCCAGAATTTCGTACCGTGTCGCAAATTCCACCTCGAAATCGGGATCGGGAAAGACAGGGATTCAACTTATAGCATCTTTCTCCCGGAATGGCTGTCCTGATCGTGCTCTTCGGTTCATGTTGATCTTCCGAGGGATCGGCATGCGATTCGCTGTTCATCGCGCTTCTGCTGTGGAGCACCCGGCTGGCGGTGAAAAGCTACTCGTTGCGAAGCGCCTCCAGGGGCTCGATGGAAGCGGCATGCCGCGCGGGCAGCGCGCTCGCGATGAATGCGCAGAGCAGCAGCGCGAGCGTGGGCAGCAATAGCGATAAGGGATCAACGATGTCGAGCTCGTAGAGACGCGAGTGCAGCAGGCGGCCGACGACCAGGGCTACCGGAATGCCGATCCCGAGGCCGAGCAGAACCTGCGCAAAGGCACTGCGCAGGATGAGCGCCGCGATGTGCATGCGATTGGCGCCGATCGCCATCCGGATGCCAATCTCGTTGATGCGCCGGGTGACGCTGTAGGCCATCACGCCGTAAAGCCCAATCGAGGCGAGCAGGAGGGCGAGGACCCCGAAGAGGCCGCTCAACCGCGCAAGCAGGCGCTGCTGGTCAAAGTTCACATCGACCTGCTGCTGCATGCTTTGGATCCGGGTGATGGCGAAGTTCGGATCGACCTCGCGGAAGGCTTCGCGGATGCGGGGCTCGATGGTGCCCAGATCGCTCGCGGTGGTCCATACTTGCGCGCTGGCGATGAAGTGGCTCCATTTCTCGTCATCCTGAAGAATCGGTTGGGTGTAAGCGATGCCTTGCGTCAGGGGCGCGAAGACCATCGGGCCGGCGGGGCGATCGGGATCGATGTATTTTGCATCTTTGACGACGCCAACGATCTGGAAGCTGGTGCTGTTTTCGGGCGCGGCAAAGCCGAAGAGCCTGCCGATCGGGTTCTCTCCGGGAAAGAAGCGGCGCACGAAGGCCTGATTCACCACGGCAACGCCGCGCGTGGTCTTGTTGTCGGCGTCAGTAAAGTCGCGACCTTCCACGAGGGGCTGTCCGATGGTCGCGAAATAGCCGGGGCTGACGCGGTCCCACATCGCGGACTGGGACCCGTCGGTGCGCGGCATGCCCTGGCCGGGTTTCACAATGGTCGCGAGGAATGCGCCGCTGAAGGGACTGTAGAGGGCGACACTCGCGCCCTGCACGCCGGGCAGAGCGCGCAGTCTCTGCTCCAACTGCCGATAGAGCACATTCAGGTGGTCGACGGTGTAGACGGCCAGCGGCGGCTCCATGATGACGCTGATGCGGTTTTGGGTGGCGAAGCCGAAGTCCTGATGCTCGATCCTGAGCAGGCTGCGCGTGAGGAGGCTGGCACCGGTAAGCAGCGCGATGGAGATTGCGGTCTGCAGCACGACCAGGCTCTGACGCAGACGCGCGGAGCCGTCGGTTGTGGTCCGCTGAAAGCCGCGCACTGCCTCGATCGGATTGGTGCGCGACAGCAGCCATGCGGGAACCGTGCCGAAGAGCACTCCGCTTGATAGCGCGAGGGTGAAGCAGGCGGCGAGCATGGGCCAGGAGAGCCCGACATGAATGGCGCCGACCTGGCGGAAGGTGAGCAGCACCAGCAGCCGCGCCGCGCCGAACGCAATCAGGACGCCGGCGATGCCGCCCATCGTTCCCAACAGCAGACTCTCAGTCAGAGCCTGCCGCACCAGGCGTTTGCGCGATGCGCCGAGCGCACTGCGGATGGCGGTCTGCGGCCGGCGGGAGAGTCCACGGGCGAGCAGCAGGTTCGCGACGTTCGCGCAGGCAATCAACAGGACAAGAGCGCAGATCCCGAGCAGAATGCCGAGGCTGCTGGCATACGTATCGCGCATCACACCAATGCCGGCGGCCGCCGAGCCGATTGAGAGATTCTGATGCGGCAACTCGCGCAGCAGTTCGGCCCGGTTGTCCGGCATCATCGCAGCATCGGTCACGAGCCAGTGGCGGAGCATGGCGGTGAGGCGAATCGAGGCGACAGCCGGCGAGGCACCGGGATGGAGCCGTCCGATGATGCGCAGCCAGGCGCTTGATGGGACCAGGTTGTAGGAGCCGTTGCCGTCGGTCAGGTATTCGGCGCGCAGAGTGACCCAGAGCGACGGAGGCGTGCTGGTGAGGGTTTCACCATAAAAGCCGGGCGGCGTGACGCCGACGACGGTGAACGGCATGTTTTCCATGGTGATCGTGGTTCCGATGATGGAGGGATCGCTGGAAAAGTCGCGCAACCAGGAGCTGTAGCTGAGCACGATGGCCGGTGGAGCGTTGCGCGTGTCGTCGTCGAAAGTGAACAGGCGTCCGAGGAAGGGCCGGACGCCGAGCGTCTGGAAATAGTTGCCACTGACGTAGGAGCAGATGAGCGCCTGAGCCTGCGCCTGGTGCGAGCCGTGGCGAATGCTGACGACATCGGGCTTGGCCTGGAAGGCAGCGACCTGATCGAACTCGGGAGCGGCCTCGCGCCGCAGTCGCTGATAGAAGTCATAGGAGAAGATTCCCCACTCACCCTCCGGATTGGCTGAGTAGCAACATATTCTCCCAGTGCCGATTTGATAGAGGCTGCCTGGATCCTTGACGGGCAGGGATTTGAGCATCGCGGCGTAGATGAGCGAGAAGACGGCCGTGGTGGCGCCAATGCCGAGGCCGAGAGTGAGGATGGCCGTAATGGTGAGCACGGGACCGCGGCGCATCTGCCGCAATGCATAGCGAATATCGCTCAGAAGGGAGGAGATCATCGAGCCTCTCGTGTGCTTCAGGTCAAGCCAGTATAAGGACTGCGGGGGCGGCTCCGGAGGCCGAGATAGCGATCTCCCGGATTGCCACAATGTTCCTCTTCGCTGCGATCGCGCACTTCAATCGGATCGAGCATGATGAGGATCGGACCTGATTGCCTTATAGCAGTTCCGAATTGGGAATCGGCGGATTCTCGGGCTACCGAAAGAACTCGTCATTTTTTCCTATTCATTCCGCAATGACGCAAAGCCTGCGAGGAAACGAATGAAAGTGCTTATCTCGGGCTTTTGGCGTGTTTCCAAATGCGGGGAAAATAGTTAGCTAAGTCAGGCCGCGAAAATTGTTCTAACTGCGGCAGGTATAAATGGCGCACCCGAGATAAGGGGCACTCTGCGTGAGTATTTTATTTAGAAAAATAATGTGCTTCGGCGCGTTGCAATTGCGGCGATGTATGTATTATTCGCAATAAGAAATCACACGATAATTCTCCCGTTTCAGAGGATGGTTTCCTACAGAAACGGAGATTCAAGAAATGGCCGCACCGCCGTTGCTGGCGGAGCTCTGCTCATTTCGATTCGCGCTGCTCCGGATTTGCAGATCGGTCAGCGTTTTGAGCCTGCCTTCGATAAGTTCGAATACCGACATTCTGCTTTTGTCGCATGGGTTTCTGTTCGCAGGACTGCGGAGAAACCGCTGTTCGAACATGCGCCAATATTCGATGGCCTCCGCGCGGGGCTAGCAACGAAGGATTCGTTTCAAGGCCAGGAGAAATGGGTTGTTCATTCAAGGTTTCTTTTATTCGCTTTTAGCCCAGGTGTCAGGTTCCCGTGCGGTGCTGTTATTTGCTAGTGCGCTAGTTGGGCTCGGGTTGGTTCCGTCCACCTTTGCAGCCGATATCACCGTTGCAAGTCCGGTGAATGGCACTACTGTTTCCTCGCCGGTGTGGGTGCGAGCACACAACGTAGGGTGCAACGGCCTGACGCCCACATCGTTTGACTATTCCATCGACAATAGCCCCACGCTGGTTAAGGGTGTCACGAACAACGATATCGACACCACGGCCGCCATCTCCGCAGGGACCCATACGATTCACTACAAGTCGTGGGTGAGCAGCGGCGAGTGTCCGGCCGTCAGCACGACGTTTACGGTATCCGGCGGGACCAGCAGCAGTGGCTCGTCAGGTTCCCCCTCGACTCCCCCAGCCAGCGGCGCGGGCATCGTTGTCACCAGCCCGGTAAATGGTGCCAGCCTTTCATCTCCCATATTGGTGGAAGCTCACAACACCGGATGCAACGGAAAAGCGCCGACATCGTTCGACTATTCGATCGATAACAATCCCACACTCTTCGCGGGATCTGTTTCCGATATCAACGCTACCGGAGTAGCCATCGGATCGGGAACTCACACCATTCATTTCAAATCCTGGATCGGCCCTGCTATCTGCCCCGTGGTGAGTTCCACGTTCACGATAGGCGGTAGTGCGTCGAGCGGCGGCACGAGTTCGGGCTCCTCGGGCTCCGGCGCGCTCAGCTCGCTGCCCTCCAACGCTGTTGCTTCCGGGAACCTGGATGGCTTGAGCGCCTGGGCGGACCAACACGACACCGGCACGCCCGGCTCATCGAGCGGCTCGATGGTATATCCCGCAACGACACCCTCC
This sequence comes from uncultured Acidobacteriaceae bacterium, assembly GCA_963737035.1. GTDB lineage: Bacteria > Acidobacteriota > Terriglobia > Terriglobales > Acidobacteriaceae > KBS-83. The sequence goes on from CAVTRJ010000018.1 coordinate 31,936, forward strand.
TATGACGATGCGCGCGAGTTTTACATGACCTATTCGAGTGGAGCGGGTCAGCGCTTTCACGTTTCCTTCGACAACAATCCCACGGCGATGAACTTCGCGCTCGATACCTACGTCTACGTCACCGATCCGAGTCAGCTGCAAAACCTGGAGCTGGATCTCAACCAGGTAACTTCGGACGGTAAGACGATCATGTTCAACACCCAGTGCTCCAGCGACTCCAAGACCTGGGAATATACAGTGATCACAAATGGCTCAGACCATTGGAAGCCGTCGAATGTTCCCTGCAACACTTTGACGTGGGCGCCAAACACGTGGCACCACATCCAGATCGGCTATCACCGCGACAACAGCGGTAATGTGACGCACGACTGGGTGAATTTCGATAACACTCACAGCGTCTTCAGCAATACAACCAATCCCGCCAGTGAGAGCCTTGGCTGGGAGAAGGGGACGCTACTCACAAATGTGCAGATCGACGGCCTGAGCAAGGGCAGTGGATCGGTAACCCTCTATATCCACAACATGACCTTCTATCACTGGTAGTCCCTAGTTATCAGCGATTGCTGTGTTTTACGAAGGCCGCCGGTCGCGAGACTGGCGGCCTTTCGCATTTGCCAATTTGATCAGGGCGATTCGCAACGTGCGGCTTTGCGCGGTCGCGTTGTCCCATTGCGCGATCCCCGGCCTTCCGTCTCTGAGTGCTACAATCGAGTGTCCCGGCAAGGGTTAACTCCGCTGCTGCGAGCGCGCACGACGGGCCGGTCGACACACTTTCCGAAGCTGCAGAGGTTCTATGTCCGGCCACTCAAAATGGGCCACAATCAAGCACAAAAAGGGCGCGCTGGACGCGAAGCGCGGCAAGATCTTTACCCGTCTGATCAAGGAAATCAGCATGGCCGCGCGCGGCGGCGGCGACCCCGACGGCAATCCGCGGCTGCGTACGGCGATCCTTGCGGCGAAGGCTGAAAACATGCCGCAAGACAACATCAAGCGCGCCATCCAGCGCGGTACCGGTGAGCTGCCCGGCGCGATGTATGAAGAGATCACGTTTGAGGGCTACGGGCCCGGCGGCGTCGCATTGCTGGTCGAGACCTCGACCGACAATCGCAACCGTACAGTGAGCGAGGTTCGCCATTCCTTCTCGAAGCACGGCGGCAATCTGGGCACGGAAGGCTCGGTGCGCTTCATGTTCACGAAGAAGGGACTGATTGCCATCCCCAAAGAAAACGCCGATGAAGAGAAGCTGATGAATATTGTGCTGGAGAACGGCGGCGATGATCTGAACGATGAAGGCGATACTTGGGAGATCCTGACCGATCCGGCGGCGTATCACGCGGTGCTCGATGCGATTCATGCGGCGAAGATCGAGACTTCGGTGGCCGAGATCACGATGATCGCTTCCACCTACACCAAACTTGAAGGCGCGGCGGCAAACCAGATGCTGCGTTTGCTCGAAGCGCTGGAGGACCACGACGACGTGCAGAACGTCTACTCCAACTTCGAGATGGACGCGAAGCAACTGGAAGAAGTGGCCGGCTGATCATCGATTGAAATACCCACAGGCCGCCGGCTCATTCATCGGCGGCCTTTTCTCTGTCACTTGCGCTGTTGGCATTTTCCGCGCGGTTTTCGCGCACTGATAGGACGCATGTTTTCTTTTCGCCTTCGCTTGATGCACGCGGCCTTATTGATGGGCGCCGCTCTTCCACTCACAGCCCAATCCAGCAACAGCGCCTCGCTTCCCGGAAAAACTGTGACCGGTGCTTCGCCCGTTGGCGAGATCATGTCCCAGCATCCGTGGAATTGGGGAGTGTTCTTCAACGGGGGGACAAGCGCGAGCGTCAAGCCTAGCTCGACCTACCTGAGCATCGGAGCGCGCGCCGGCAAGGTGCTGACGGATCCTGCCGGACCTAAATTTCTGCGCGGACAGTTTGAGTATTCCGCCGAAGTGACGCCGTGGTGGCAGGGCCGCACCGCGACTTTCGAGCGCTACAATCTGACCGCGACCAACAATCCGGATATCGCCGCAGCCACCGGTCCCTATAAGACGGGCGGCGCATATAACGGGTTGAGTTTTACGCCGATACTGCTGCGCTGGGACCTGGTCGGCAGCCGGCGGATCCTGCCCTTTGTGCAGGGAGGCGGCGGATTGATCTGGACCAACCACAAATTTCCGCCCGTCGGGCCGTTGCCACTGCCGGGGCATCAGGGCACAAGCGTGTGGAACTTTACGCCGCAATTTGGGGTTGGGTTCCAGTACTTCCTCAAACCGCGGCGCTCGATTACCTTCAATGCGAACGCGGTGCACATCTCGAATGCGTCGCTGGGCGACGCCAATCCGGGCGTGAACGCGACGGTGCAGTTTCAGATCGGCTATAGCTGGTGGAAGTAGGCAAGACAGGGATGAGTAAGGCCATCATCGAGTGCGTCCCGAATTTTTCAGAGGGCGTCGACAGAGAGCGTGTGCTTGCCATCGTGCGTGCGATGCAGGTGCCGGGCGTGTCGCTGCTGGACTGGTCGCAGGATGCGGACCACAACCGCTCGGTGGTGACGATCGCCGGCCCTCCGGCTGCGGTGGTGGAAGCGGCAGTGCTGGCAGCGGGCAAGGCGGCCGAGGTGATCGACCTCACACGGCAGACCGGCGTGCATCCGCGCATCGGGGCCGCGGACGTGATCCCGTTTGTGCCGGTGCGCGATATCTCGCTGGAGCACTGCGCATTGCTGGCGCGGCAGGCCGGCGAGGAGATCTGGCGCCGCTATGGCGTTCCCGTGTACTTCTATGAGGCTGCGGCGGCCCGGCCAGACCGGGCGCGGCTGGAGGACGTGCGTCAGGGCCAGTTCGAAGGACTGCGCGAGGCGGCGCGGCGCGATCCGGCGCGGCGGCCGGATGTGGGCGGTCCGGACCTGCACCCGACTGCCGGCGCGAGCGCTGTGGGGGCGCGGCGCTTTCTGATCGCCTGGAACGTCTTCCTGGACAAGCCCGACGTGGCCCTGGCGCGAGCCCTGGCCAGAGAGGTGCGCGATTCCGGCGGCGGGCTGAAGGGGGTCAAGGCGCTGGGCGCCCTGGTTCGTGGACGCGCCCAGATCTCGATGAATCTGACGGACTTCCGGGTCAGCTCGCCCAGCGAGGTCTTTGCCGACCTCCAGCGCCGGGTGGAGGGCCGGGGCGCCCGGATCGTGGAAGGCGAGCTGATCGGACTGATTCCGGAGGCAGCGGTCGAGCAGAACAGCGAGTGGGTGCGTCAGTTGGAAGACTTCTCCGCGGAGACGAAGGTCCTGGAGCGGCGGATGGAGCGGCCGCTCGAATGGCCATAATTGGCCGGCCAGGAACACTGATAGTGACTAATTACGTAACTATCGGTCAGTAAATGTGTTGTCACCCAGAAGTGAAATAGAGCGCTCCTGCGGCGCAGACTAAGATGGTAACCAGCGGGCATCCTGTGCAGTCCTGTCGTGTGCCTGGACCCGCTGTCTGGAAGGAAGTGAAGTAGAGATGAAGAACCTTTCGAAGTTTTTGAGCGGCGGCGTCGCGGCTCTCTGCCTTGCCACGGCAATGCCGGCCTTCGCAGCCCAGCTGAGCGGCGATGCGCGCGCTGCCATCCCCCACGATGTGCAGCAGCTGATCGTGATCGACTACCGGGCGATGCAGAACTCGCCGGCGGCCATGCAGCTGAAGAGCAAGGTGATGCCTCCGGAGCTGAAGAGTCTGGAGAAGGCGCTGCAGGTTTCCGGGATGAACGACAACCATGATGTGGACGAGCTGGCCTTTGCCTCGTTCCGGCCGAAGGGCGCGACCGGCGATTCGACGCGGATCATCGGTCTGGCGCAGGGGCAGTTTTCGCTCGAGGACATCATGGCTAACTTCAAGAAGAAGAAGATCAAGCCCACGGTGCTGCGCGACAACAGGATTTACCCCATGGGAGCCTCGGGCATGCAGGTGGTTTTCCTGAATCCCACCACGATGGTCTTCGGCCAAACCGATTCGTTGAAGCAGGCACTGGATTCACGCGATGGATTGCAGCCCAGCTTTCTTACCAACAGCGGGATGACCGACATGATGGGCTCGGTGCAGGATGAGCCGCTGTGGAGCATCCTCGATCAGAAGGGCACGCAAACCATGATGCGCTCGCTGATGGGCGAAGCCGCGCAGGTGGGTGATTACGACACCATCAAGAAGCGGATTCTGAGCTCGTATTACACAATGGATTTCCAGAATGGCGTGAAGTTCAATCTCGACGTGCTGACGCCGGACACCTTCACTGCCGCTACCATGGCTTCGCTATTGAACGCCGCCGCGCTCTACAAAAAGATGAGCGGGACAGACATCGAAAAGCAGGCGATCGACGGAACCAAAATCGACTCCAGCTCAGGCAAGCTGCTGGTGAGCTACTCTTCGTCAGACAGTCAGTTTGCGACCTTGCTGCAATCGAGTTTGTTCCAATCTGTTGTGCACTAACGCACCTGTTCATGATCGGAAGCACAAGAAGGCCGCTCCTTAGAGCGGCTTTCTTATTCTGTGGCTGTGCTTGCAGAATTCGTTACCAGCGGAAGACCGCCAGGTTGTTGAGGTAGGCGTCCATTATTCCGTTTTTGTGCGCTCCGTCGATCTGGAAGTTCAGCAGCAGCTCACCGCGCGACCAGTGCAGCGCCTCGGCGGAGAAGACCGTTGCTTTCTGGAAGTCGGTGTAGACACCATCGAAGCCAATCCAATCGTAGGTCACGTTTCCGTCATCGTCGCGGTGATAGGCGATCTGGACCTTATGCCACTTCTTTGTGCCCCAGTCGTGCGGGTTGCAGTGAATATTCGAGGGACGCCAGTGTGTCCCCTTGCTGACGTAGGTGTACTCCCAGCTTTTTGAATGGGCGCTGCACTGCGTGCCAAAGATGACGGTCCGGCCATCGGCCATGACCTGGTTCATGTCCATTTCCACGTTCGCAACCTGCGCGGGATCGACCAGGTAGACGTTGGCTTCGTAGACGAAGTGCGTCGCGGCCACATCGTGCCCAAAGCTCAGGTGATAGCGCTGGCCACCGTTGTTCCCATAGGAAGTGACGAACTGGCGTCCGGGAAGGCCACTGTGGCCGTCGGGGTAAATGGGAAAGGTTGAATGGCCGGTGGACCACCCCTTGGTATCGCTGTCATGTTCCCACTCCCAGGCCGGACTGGATTCAAGCTCGCTTGCGCCAATGGCGTTGTCGGGAATCCGTGGCGGGTCGGGCTGCGGCGTGGCCGCGACTGGAGCGGGATTCTGCGATTGGGAGGTCTGCATGGCAGGCGAGGGACTAGCCTGCTGCGAGGTGGCGGGGGGCTCAGCCGTCGCAGAGAGGGTGAGTGCCAGGAGTGCGATGAGTGGCCGAGTGCGCATTCGTGATTTCACTTATCTCACAGACGCGGTTGGAGCGTGAGTGTCGCTCGATACCAAGGCGGTCGGCACCGCTGGTGTCCAGATCAGGTAACTAAGGGAGGCTTCAGAGTACGGAAGTCACGTGTGTTAGACGGCGCGGCCCGGGAAATGCAGAGGGTGCTGCAGGTTGCATGCGGCTGGTGCATGTTAGCTCGTATACCGATGATTTCGGGAGACTTCGGATGATCGAGTCGGAGCTCATTTTGGTAGTTGGAGGTGTGACACCTTCGGGGTGCACGAGGCGGACAAACGCAGTAGAAAAATTACCAGAGTAATTTGCCCAAAGTGGGAGATGACGCCATTCTGGCATCGAGGTGGACGTATGAAGACACTGACCGCTTTGATATTCCTTATCGGGCTCACGGCTTCTGCGCAGACTCCCAGTTTGCAGGGCACGAGCGTCGACTTTGAGACGCTGATGAGCATGCCTTCGCTCGGCGAGAAGATTGTGATGCAGGCCTTCAACGGCGGCGCCTGCCAGGTCACGCCGATCTCGGACCTGCCGGTGGCTGTGCGTAGCATCTTCGGCCGGCCGGTTTCGTCGATATTTGTTGGTCAGTCCGATGTGGCTGCCCACTTCATCGCCAGCGACATCGACAAGACCTACTTCTCGAACGGCACGGTGGTGGTCTCGGTGTGCTCGCACTTGAAACCGGGCGCGGAGCTGGATGCGATGCGCAAGACGGCAGAGAAGCATGGCGTGCCGAATGCGTCGCACCTGTCATGGATGTGGGAGACGCTCTCTTTCGACCAGAGCACGCATGAGGAGACAGTGCTGTCGCGCTTCTATCTGGACGAGCACGGGATGCTGGTGAAGGCGCTGGGCGAGCTCTTTCCTGGATTGCCGGCGCTGATGACGATCCCGGCGAATAGTCCGAACTTCCAGCACGACATTGCGACCTTCCTCGAAAGTCACCGCCCGCCGGTGCAGTCTGCGCAGGTGGAGCATCCGACGGTGACGGCTACGCGGTAGATTTACCCCCGACTGCCGAGCCCCTGACTGCTGGTTGAGCTTGACGCATTCCCTCCGATATCCGCCGGAGGGGATGCGGAGAGCTCCTGGCGGAGGGGGGCTCGGCTTTTTTCATTTGGTGTGCCGATCTGCCGGGATGAACTAATGCAGAGGCGGGACGATGCAGGTGTTGCCGGGCATCTTTGTCCATCTGGATTTGTGCGGCGTCTGATTGGGGCCGGCGGGCCAGTCTGCCTTCATCGTTTTGCCACCGTCAGCAGAGGTGGCGTGGAAACGATGCGAGCAACATATCGCGCTGTAGGCGCCGAGTTCGACGAATAGACTCGCGTTTCCCGCAGGTTCCACTTTCGCGAGTTCGCCATAATGCTCCCATGAGTAAGGCGGCTTTGGGACCTGAGGCGCGAAACTCACCGATCCCCACGCGCTAAGAGTGTCCGACCACGCGGTGTAACCGCCGACCGTTTGTTTCGCGATGTGAAGGCACTGGATGTTAGGTCAGCGTCGCCGCTTCTCCAGGTGCCGAGAAACCACTCGGAATTCGAGGTGGCTTGAAGCGTGGGGCGGGAGAGCGTCACCCGGGCGTCGAAGTTTCCCCGGTGAAAACGGCCCGACCATTTGTCTCCTGCGATGCGGTGAAGGTCGAGATCGTCTCCGGAATTGTCCTTGGAATTGTCTTTGGCATCGTCTCCGCGAAAGTGCAGTGTCAGACGACCATCTTCATAGCGGACACTGCCGCCGCGCAGGGAATCGCTGAAGAAGTTCTCCTCTCCCGATTGAAGTTGCGATCCGGTGCGGTGGTAGAGGCCAACGCCCAGACCGAGCCATTTCTGTTTGGTTCCGACCAGCGTGGTTGCGTCCACGGGCGCAGTTGTATCCAGGATGAGATGGATGCCGATCGCGCCGCCATGCCCGTCAGGAGCTTCCCAGACTCCGGAGAGGTCTTCCGGGTGAGTGACGGGCGTGCCGAGATAGAAGCTGCGATCCTGCTGTTCTTGCAGCGGAGAAGGAGCGGATTGCGAACGGACTCTCGCGGTCATCAGCATGCAGATGGAGACGACTGTAAGTAATCGAGATATCGCCGAACGCTTCACGTGAACTCAGACACCGTGCGCACCAGAAGAAACTCCCTTCATCTCCGGACAAGATTTCTGTGCTACTCGATCCGCGTGAAAACAGAGTTGTGCTCGAGCGCGAGATCTTCGATCAGCACCTGATGTTTGTCTGGAGAGAATTTAACGCCGCGGCGGCCGAGCGCAGAGGTCTCATTGGCGGAATGATAGGTGAAGGTGTCGCCATCCCAATGAGTGAGCTCGTAATAGGCTCCGCGCGGCGGAAGGCGAAGGATGAGGCGATTGTCCTCAATCGAGACTTCAAGCCTGCCAAAGTATTCGTTTGAGTACGTGCCCACATATGTGTTGAGTGGTTTGGCGGTTGCGGGGTCTTTGGAAGGCGGCAGCGTTGCGTAGTTCGGCGATGAGCTTTCCGCCTCGGCCATCATGTGCTGCATCATTGGCCCAATGAGCGGGAGATACTCACGCTGCTGCTTGCCGTAGTGGACATAGTCGAGAAAGGTGAGGCAGATGGACTCCGGCAGGCCGACCGGCGTGCTGTTGGTGAGGGCGAGGACGCCGATGTGCTCTTCGGGGATCATGTAGACGCTGGTAGCGGTCCCCAGAAGGAAAGCTCCGCTGTGGCTAATCTGGATATGGCCCTGCGCATCTTTTCCGGTGTTCCACCCTAAGCCGTAGTACTGGTCGCCCGGGCAGGCGTTTGGCTTCGCCAGATCGGCAGCTACTCGACAGATCTGAGGCTTATAAGTCTCGGCGAGTGCTTTGGCGTCGATGAGTTGTTTGCCATTCCACTTGCCGGCGTTGAGGTGAAGGCGAACCCACTGCGCGAGATCGCGGGCACTGGAGCTCGACTCCACCAGCGGGCGCCTCAGCATCCGCCTCGCGCACAAAGCGATTGAAGGGCTGCCCGTCGATCATGATGTGCAGCGCCGCCTTGTTTGCACGGTTTTCATAGTCGGAGAAGCGTGAGCTGGTGGAGGTCATGCCGAGCGGGCCGTAGAGCTGCTCTTCAGCGATCGTCTCCCAGGGCTTGCCGATTTTGTTGGCGGCGGCGATGGCGGCGGTGGTGTAACCAAAGTTGCTGTAGGCGTATGTCTTGCGGAACTGGCCGGGCAGCGGCAGATAGCGCATTTGGTGGAGGATGGTCGGACGGGAATAGCCGAGGTCTTCCAGGATGTCGCCAGACGTGGTGGCGAGGCCGCTGCGGTGCGAAAGGAAGTCGCGGATGGTGATCTCGCGCGTGGTTTCCGGGCTGGAGAGTTGAAAGCCTGGTTCGAGATCCTCGATGCGATCGTCCCAAGTAATCTTTCCCTCGCCGACCAGCGAAGCGAGGATGGTAGAGGTGATGGGCTTGGAAACGGAGGCGATTTCAAAGACGGTGTCGGGATCGACCTGTGCCGCCTCGCCGATTTTGCGGATGCCATAGCCGCGAAGAAACACGACCTGGTCGTTATAGATGACGGCGACCGATGCGCCGGGGACTTTGGTCTTCTCCATGGCGGCGCGGATATAAGGGTCGAGCTGCGCGAGCGCAGCGTTGACGCGGTCGGGAGTGATATCGGTCTTCGGCTGCGCGACACAGCAGAGTGGGAGACAGCAGACGGCCAGGAAGCACACAACGAACGCGGCGATGCGATGGCGCATAGGAGCCTCGGGCCCTTCATTTGTTAGGGGAGAGCATTAGAGCATGCGCTTGGCGGGGGCGTCGATGAATTTTCTTCAGGGCCGCGGGCGCAGGGCAGCGAGGAAATCATTTGCGCTGCGCGTGTTGAGCACGTCGTCTGGCGTGAGCCAAGCACGGCGCAGCTGGCGAATGCCGTAGCGCATCTTCTCCAGGCTGGAGACGTGGTGTGCGTCGGTGTTGATGGAGATGCGGCAGCCGCTCTCCTTCGCGATGCGGAGATCACGGTCGCAGAGATCGAGACGATTGGGATCGGAGTTGTGCTCGACAGCGACGCCGAGCTCAGCCGCGCGTTTCAGGATGGCCGGCAGATCGAGATCGTAGGCATCGCGTTGCAGCAGTTTGCGGCCGGTGGGATGGCCGAGAATGCGGACATATGGATTCTCGACGGCTCGGAGGATGCGTGCGGTCATCTCCTCGCGCGACTGGCTGAAGAGCGAGTGCACACTGGCGATGACGACATCCATTTGTGCGAGAACTTCGTCGGAGAGGTCGAGCGCGCCATCGCCGAGGATGTCGACTTCGATGCCGGCGAAGACGCGAATTTTTCCGGCCATATCGGCGTCAACCTGACGGATGGCGCGAATGTGCTCCAGGGCGCGCTCGTCGTCGAGACCGAAGGTCATCGCGAGATTTTTCGAGTGATCGGTGATGGCGATGTATTCGTAGCCGTGCGCGAGGCCTGCCTCCGCCATCTCGCGAATCGTGTTCTTCCCGTCGGTCGCGACGGTGTGCATGTGGACGTCGCCGCGGATGTCCTTCTCTTCGATGAGGCGCGGCAGAGTGTGTTGCGCGGCGGCTTCGATTTCGCCGCAATTCTCGCGCAGCTCGGGCGGGATCCAGTCGAGGTCGAGTGCGCGATAGATATCCTCTTCGGTTGCGGCGGCGACCTGCGTGCCGTCATCGAGGCGGGCGAGTGCGTACTCGCTCAGCGTGTAGCCGCGCTTGAGCGCGCGCTGGCGCACGGTGACGTTGTGCATCTTGGAGCCGGTGAAGTATTGCAGCGCGGCACCGAAGGACGCGCGGGGAAGAAGACGGACATCGATCTGGAGGCCGGTTCTCAACCGGAAGCTGACCTTGTTCTGGCCTTTCGCGATGAGCTCTGCAATGGGCGGATAGGCAGCGGTGTATTCGACCGCGGCGGAGACGACGTCTTCTTCGCAGGCTGAGCCGGTGACGAGCATATCGAGATCGCCGACAGTGTCGCGGCCGCGGCGCAGTGAACCGGCGGGCGTGACGCTCTCGATGCCGGGAAAGTCTTTGAGGTAGAGAGTGAGACGTTCGGCAGCGATCTCTGCATCGTCGAGGTGGAAGCGGCCGCTGTTCTTCCGGTACTCATCGATGCCTTTACGCAACTTCTGGATCAGCTTCTCGCCAACCCGCGGCAGATCGGCGAGGCGGCCTTCGTCGATGGCGACGGCGAGATCATCCACGGTGGCGACGCCGGTGGCCTCAAAGATGAGAGAAACGGTTTTGGGGCCCATGCCGGGGAGCTTGAGCAGTTCAAGCATGGTGGGACGGTAGCGGGTGAGCAGTTCGTCCCGCAGCGGCATGGAGCCGTGCTGCTCAATCGATTGAATGTTGGCGACCATGCCTTTGCCGATGCCGGGAATTTCGAGCAGCCGCTTGGGGTCGCTGGCGATGGAGGAGAGAGGAATGGTGCTCTGCTCGACGGCTTCGGCGGCACGGCGGTAGGAGCGAATGCGGAAGGGATCGCCGTTGCTGATCTCAAGCAGATCGGCGGTTTCGGCGAGGAGTTGTGCGATGGCGCGATTTTCCATTGCTGCGCGGCGGCGATGAAGGCCGTCTCACACAAACTCTAAAGCATTTTTCAAATCAGCATTCTTGAAAACAGATTCTTCAAACAAAGGGCCCGACAGACGCACCGCTCTCGGGCCTTCGGTTGCGTTTCGATGAGAGCCGGTTCAGGCTGCGGTCTGCGCGCGCTGTACCTGATCCGCCTGCGGGCCCTTCTGCCCCTGGATGATGTCGAACTCGACTTCGTCTCCCTCTTTGAGACTCTTGTAGCCATCGAGCTGAATCGAGCTGTAATGCACGAAGACGTCTGGTCCATCATCCCTGCCGATGAAACCGTAGCCTTTCGCGTTATTGAACCACTTCACTTTGCCTTTGTACTGGGACACGTGTCGGTTACCTCACTTCAGAGCAGATTCAGAGCGAAAGCACGATGTGTGTTTTCGCTCCTAGGAAGGGTGCTGGACCCAGCCTGCCTTCCTGTAGTGACGCACCGGGGGTAGGTTTGGTTTGCAAAAAAAGTGAGCGGGGTGCCTTAGGAAAGCGTGTAAAAAATGGTGCTCCCTACCTGGCTCCGCCGCGTGCGGCTGCCCGCTCGGCACGCTGGCGTTCCTTGCGGACGCGCTCGTAGAGCAGTGTTGCGGCGATGGTCTTCCCGTCGTGGATGCGGCCGGCATCGATCTCGCGGAGCAGTTCGCTAAGAGGAACGGCGAAGAGCTCGATCTGCTCGTCGTCCTCAGGAGTTGCATCGCCGGGCGTGAGCCCTTCGGCGATGAAGATCTGCATCCACTCGCCGAGGAAGCCGGGGCTAGCGAAGAAGCGCACGAGCTTCGACCAGTGCTTCGCCTTGTAGCCGGTCTCTTCGAGCAGCTCGCGTTTCGCGCCGGTCAACGGATCTTCGCCGGGGTCCAGACTGCCCGCAGGAATCTCATAGAGATACTGCGCGGCAGCGTGACGGTATTGGCGCTCCAACAGGATGAGGGGGTCGCGTTTGCTCTTTGCGTCATCGACGGCGAGGACGACAACAGAGCCCGGATGACGCACGACATCGCGACGATGGGCCTCGCCGCCGGGCTCGCGGACCTCATCCGTCACGACACGGAAGACCGGCCCTTCGAAGCTGACCTTCGAGGAGAGAACTTCGACGCCCTTGGGGTAAGTACGGTCGGACTGCTGCTGCTTCTTTGCCGCGCTCTTCTTTTTCGTTGCCATCCTGCCTCTTTCTTCTCTAACCGTACCATTCACCTGACGCGCCGCCGACGCAGGGCTAGCGAATCGTTACGGTACCATCCTGTTCGAAGAGGCGGATGCAATGGGTGTGCGGCGCGGCGTAGCGGTGATCGGGCTGGGGAACTGGGGGTCGTCGCTTGCCGTTGCCCTTGATGCTGCCGCTCTGCTGACTGAACGCGTGCATTCGCGGCGACGCAGCTCGCGCGCGAAGCTCGATGCGCGGGTGCTTTGGCTGTGCGTGCCGGATGCTGCGATCGCGAGCACGGCGGAGTGGATCGCCGCCCAGCGTGAAGATTTGCGGGGGCAGGTAGTGGTGCACTCGAGCGGGGCTCTGGATCGAAGCGTGCTGGCCGCTGCTGAGCGTGCCGGTGCGCGGACTGCTTCCGTGCATCCCATGATGAGCTTCCCGACTCGGCGTGTCGTGGCGCTGAAGGGGACGCGTTTCGGTGTGGAGGCGGTGGACGAGGCGACGCGCAACCCGCTTTTTGGATTAGTGCGGCGGCTGGGCGGCAAACCGTTCGCGATCGACGGCAGGGGGAAGGCGATGTACCACGCGGGAGCGATGTTTGGATCTCCCTTATTGGTGGCCACTCTGGCCGCTGGAGTGCGCGCGATGAAAGAGGCGGGCATCCCCGAGCGAGAGGCGCTGGCGCTTCTCGGGCCAATGGCCGCAGCAACAGTGGCGAATGTACAGAAGCGAGGGATGGAGCGGAGCTTCAGTGGGCCACTGGCGCGAGGAGATGCGGCGACACTCAAAGTGCATCGCGAGGCACTCAAGAAACATCCGTTACTGGCACAGGTCTATGAGTCGCTTGCCCGCCTCGCTGCAGAAGATCTGCCGTTAGCGAATCGGGCTGCGATTCAGGCGGCGCTGGGCGGCAGTTCGGTAGACAATCAGAGCAGGCACTCGAAAGAAGGTTGAGGAGACGCAGTGGAACCGGAGTGTTATCCCAGCTCGATTGTGCCGCACAGCAGCCGGCTCTTCCTGGATTACGCGGAGAGTGCTGAGCCGCTGACGCCGTTTTATTCCAATACAGCGACGGGCAAGAGCTGGATGCGCGAAGGACGCAAGTTGAGCGCGGAGCATCGTGCGCGTCTTGCGGATTTGCTAGCAGAGCAGAATGCGGCCTTCGGTGGCGGAGAACTTGCTGCAAAAAATATCGAGCGGCTGCGCAATGGTGCTTCGGCCGTTGTCACTGGGCAGCAGGTGGCGCTCTTTGGCGGGCCGCTGTACACGCTGCTGAAGGCAGCGACGGCGATTGCTCGCGCGCGGGAAGCGACAGCGGCAGGCTTCGACACCGTGCCGGTTTTCTGGCTGGCGAGCGAGGACCATGATTTTGCAGAAATCGCGCGCGTGGACGTTCCGGCTCGCGATGGATTGAAAGCGGTGACGATCGGACCTGCGCCTGAGATTCCTCTGCCGGTGGGTGGCATTCCTGTTGGCTCGCGAATTGCGGAAGCGCTCGCCGAAGTTGAGGAGCTGCTAGGTGCAGGTGAAGCGATTTCTTTGCTGCGCGAGGTCTATCGGCCGGATGCAACTCTGGCGGGGGCCTTTGGCAGCCTGATGGCCCGGCTGTTTGCACGCTGGGGACTGGTGGTGATCGACGCAGCGGGCGCGGGCTTCCACGCACTCGGCGCGGAAGTGCTGAAGCATGCGATCTCCGACGCGGATGCGCTGCATGCCGCGCTGCTCGAACGGGACAAGCTGCTAGCCGACCGCGGCTATCACTCGCAGGTCATGGTAGGGGAGCAGTCGAGCCTTCTGTTCCTGATCGACGACAAGACGGATGCCCGTTTGCCGCTGCGGCGTGTTTCCGTCGACGGTCGAAGGCAATGGAAGGCTGGAGGGCGGCGCTATAGCTCTGAGGAGCTGCTCGAAATACTTCAAGTCACACCTGAACGATGTAGCCCGAACGCTCTGTTGCGTCCGGTATTTCAGGATGCTGTTCTGCCCACTTCGGCTTATATTGCAGGACCAGCGGAGATTGCGTACTTTGCGCAATCCGAAGTTCTGTACCAGGAGATTTTGGGGCGCGCGACGGCGGTATTGCCCCGGCTGTCGGTGACGCTGGTTGAGCCGAAGATCGCGACCGTGATGGAGCGGCATGAGGTACGGCTGCCTGACGCTCTGACCAAGGCGGATGAGTTGGCGCAGCGGTTGGCCGCGCGGGCGATGCCGAGCGAGGGCAAACGGAAGCTGGCAGCCGCGGGAAACTCGCTGGATGGCGAGCTGAGCGCGGTGACCGATTGGATGGCGCAGATGGATCCAGGGCTGGGCCGCGCGGCGACTACGGCGGCATCGAAGATGCGCTACCAGATGAACCGGCTGCGGCGGCTGGCCGCGCGGTACCAACTGGAAAAAGAAGCTAGTCTGGCGCGGCATGCGCAGGCGATCACGCAGGCCCTTTATCCGGGCGGCCATTTGCAGGAGCGTGCGGTGGCGGGGATTTACTTCCTGGCGACTCAGGGGGACGGGTTGCTGGACATGCTGATTGCGGCTGCCGGCAATGCCTGTCCGGGGCATAAGGTATTGCCGCTATAGGGTGCGATTCCTTTCGCGCCAGCGGGGCTGGCTTCCCGCTACAATGGGGAGCCATGGCGAAACAGATGAGCGCATTCGAGGTGGTTTGCCCGGACTGTGGGGCGATCCTCACTGTAGACCCGGAGACCCGCTCGGTTATCGGGCACAAGTCGGCGCCACGTAAACGGACCTTTGAGGACTTTGAGGCGGCAGGGCGCGCGCTGCGCGAGCAGGAAGAGCGCAAGGAAAGCCTCTTCCGGCAATCGATGGAGAGCGAGCGGAACAAAAAGGACATCATGGAGCGGCGGTTCGCTGAGGCGGTAAAGCGCGCGAAGGACGATCCCACGACGGGCAAGCCGCTGCGGGAATTTGACCTGGACTGAGAACTCTGGGCTGATAGACCGAAGGTCGGCCGGGTGAGAGCCGCGAGTGGCCGCTGCGGGCCAGTCTGCATCCCATGAGTGTGCTGCGAGCGAAAAAGGAAGGACTGAAAAATCCATGGCAATTGAATTGAGCGAGATGGCCGAAAGGCTCAGGGATTCCCTGGACGATAACCTGCCGGGAGGCTCGAAAGCGTGGACGCGCGGCCTTGCTGCAGGATCGCTGCTGACCGGCGCCGTGCTGCTGGCGACGGGACGCCGCCGGGCGGGGCTGGCAGTAACCGCGGCTGGGTCGCTGGTCGCGTTGCTGGAAGAGTCAGACGCGGTGCGCGAACTCTGGGATAACCTGCCCGACTATATCCATACGGCTCAGGAGGCGCTGGGCCGGTTTGAGGGCTTCGTGCAGGACCTGGCGGAGCAGGGTGACCGGATTCGCCGTGTGATCCGCGATCAGGCGCGCGTCTGAAGGACTGGCCGTCCGGGCAATAGCGCCTGCGGCGCGGGCCGCTGGGCTCGCTTCCGCTGGTCGCTCACGTTCGGAGTAGATAGTCACGCGAGATAGAACAGCAGATCCCTCCACTGCGCACCTGCGGTGCTCCGGTCGGGATGACAACCGTCTTAATTTGATTCCAGCATCAGTTGGTGCGTTCTACTAGATATCGCGCGACTGCTTTGAGTGGCTCCGCCTGTTCGCCGAAGATGGCTAGCTCGGCGAACCCTTCTTCAATCAGGCGCTGCGCATCGGCCATCGAGGCGGGAATGCCGCGAACGGCTGGCCAGGTGGCTTTGCTGCTCGCCGCATCTTTGCCTGCGGTCTTGCCGAGCGATGCGGCGTCCCCTGTCATATCAAGCACATCGTCAATGATTTGAAAGGCCAGTCCCGCCTTGCTGCCGAAGGTGGTCAGGGCGGCAACCTGCTGCTCGGTTGCACCGGCGAACACTCCGCCGCTGACGATGCTGACCCGGATGAGTGCGCCGGTCTTTGCGCGATGGATGGCCAATACGGATGCCTCTGTCGGACTGGAGTGCTCACCTTCGAGATCGAGCACCTGTCCGCCGATCATGCCATCGACAGTTCCGGTGGCTTCGGCGATGAGTTGCACGATGCGGATTGCGGCATCGGGCGGACAGCGAAGCGCGCTCAGCACGGAGTAAGCGAGTGTCTGCAGGGCATCGCCGGCGAGAATAGCGATGGCCTCGCCGTAGACCACATGACAGGTAGGCTTGCCGCGACGGAGATCATCGTTGTCGAGCGCGGGCAGATCGTCGTGGATGAGGGAGTAGGTGTGGAGCATCTCGATCGCGGATCCCAGCTCTTCCACGCCGGCGGGATATGCATTGTTGTTCGCGACCATGCGCGCCGCTTCCATGCAGAGGATGGGGCGCAGGCGTTTGCCGCCGGCAAAGACGCTGTGCCGCATCGCGCGATGGATGGAGACAGGTGCCTGATCGGAAGAGGGAAGCAAGCGCTGCAACGCCTGGTCTGTACGTGCGGCACCGCTCTCCAGCAGTGCGCGTATGTCGGTCTGCATTGGGCTCATCATACCTGAGGGATTAGAGGGGGTTTTGCATCCGGGCACCGTGCGCGGAAGTAAACGAACATGCGTGGATCGATCAAGTATCCTTGCCTTTGCTCCGGACCGGAACGGTTCGGAGAAAGGACCATGCCGCTTGCGCATCCTGCTGCACGGGATCAACTACTCACCAGAGCTCACGGGTATCGGCAAGTACTCGGGAGAGATGGCTGAGTGGCTGGCGGCCCGAGGTCACGGCGTGCGTGTGGTGACGGCGCCGCCATATTATCCGGCGTGGCGGGTGCGCACCGATTATCGCGCGTGGAGCTACAAGACAGAGCCGGCCACCGGGCCGGACGAGGTGCGGGTCTACCGCTGCCCAATCTATGTGCCGCGCCATCCTTCCGGACGCACACGCGTGCTGCATCTGGGTTCGTTCATGCTGAGCAGCCTTCCCATCATGCTGTCGCAGGCGCAGTGGCGGCCCGATGTGGTGCTAACCATCGAGCCGACACTAATGTCGGCGGTGGCCGGACTGATGACGGCGCGGATAGCCGAAGCGGTGGCGTGGCTGCACGTGCAGGATTTCGAGGTGGATGCGGCATTCGGACTGGGGTTGCTGGACATCGAGGGACGGGCGCGCAGAGTGGCTGAGATGGTGGAGCGGCGCACCATGCGGGGCTTCGATCACATTTCGACGGTGTCGGAAAAGATGATGCAGCGCTTGCCGGAGAAAGGCATTCCCGTGGAGAAGACAGTGATGTTTCCCAACTGGGTGGACACCGATGCGATTGCGCCGCTCGAGGGTCCGAGCCGACTGCGCCGCCAGCTTGGATTGGGACCGGATCGCGTGGTGCTGATGTACGCGGGCAACATGGGGATGAAGCAGGGATTGGAACTGCTGCCGCTGCTGGCACAGGAGTTCGCGCCGGACCCGCGCATCCATTTCGTCTTCTGCGGAGACGGCGCTTACCACGCGCAGCTTGCCGGGATGCTGCGCGGCGCCGCGAATGTCACCATGCTGCCGCTGCAGCCGTTTGACCGGCTGAACGATCTGCTGAATATGGCGGATATTCATCTGCTGCCGCAAAGGCCCGATGCGGCGGATCTGGTGATGCCGTCGAAGCTGACAGGCATGCTCGCCAGTGGCCGGCCGGTGATTGCCACGGCTGCACAGGGAACGCAGGTGGCGATTGCGCTCGGTTCCTGCGGGATCACCGTGCCGCCGCTCGACAAGCCAGCGCTGTTTGCCGCCGTCAGGATGCTGGCCGATACTCCCGCGATGCGGCACGCGCTGGGTGTAGCGGCGCGGGCCCATGCAGTGGAGCACCTGGGACGCGAGCGGGTGCTGGAGCGCTTCGAGGCGGAGTTGCTGGCCGCTATTAGCAAGCGCCATTCCGCTGTGCAGCGTTAGAGACCTGCGGCTGTTTGCGCATGGTAACGTAGGCCAGACGCATGAAGAAGGCACTGATTACAGGCATTACCGGGCAGGATGGCTCCTACCTGGCGGAATTTCTGCTGGCCAAGGGATATCAGGTCCATGGCATCAAGCGGCGCACCTCGCTGTTCAATACGGCGCGTATCGATCATCTCTATCAGGACCCGCATGTGGAGCACCAGAACCTGCTGCTGCACTACGGCGACCTGACGGACACGTCAAGCCTGATCCACGTGATGCAGCAGGTGCAGCCGGACGAGTTGTATAACCTGGCGGCACAGAGCCACGTGAAGGTGTCATTCGAAGAGCCGGAATACACCGCGAACAGCGATGGTATCGGCACGCTGCGGCTGCTGGAGGCGATTCGCACGCTCGGCCTGGAAAAGAAAACGCGGTTCTATCAGGCTTCAACATCAGAGATGTTCGGGCTGGTACGGGAGACGCCGCAACGCGAGACGACGCCCTTCTATCCGCGGTCGCCGTACGGGGTGGCCAAGTTGTATGCGTACTGGATCACGGTGAACTATCGCGAGTCCTATGGATTGCATGCCTGCAACGGCATCCTGTTCAACCACGAGTCGCCGCGGCGGGGCGAGACGTTTGTGACGCGCAAGATTACGCGAGCGCTGGCGCGCATCAAGGTTGGGCTGCAGGACAAGTTGTACCTGGGCAATCTGGATGCGAAACGCGACTGGGGCCACGCGCGCGACTATGTGGAGATGATGTGGCTGATGCTGCAGCGGGACGAGCCGGAGGATTACGTAATTGCGACCGGCCAGCAATACAGCGTGCGGGACTTTATAGAGCGCGCGGCAGAGCCTTTGGGCATCCGGCTGCATTGGAAGGGTGAAGGAGTGGATGAACATGGCATCGATGCGGAGGGTCGCGTGATTGTCGCGGTGGACCCGCGCTACTTCCGTCCCGCGGAAGTGGAGACGCTGCTGGGCGATGCCACGAAGGCGCACCGCGAGCTGGGATGGAAGCCGCGCATCAGTTTTGCGGAACTGGTATCCGAGATGGTGGCAGAAGACCTGAGGGAAGCGGAACGCGATGCGCTGGTGCACAAGCACGGCTTCAACGCATTCCGTTACCACGAGTGAGCGAGAGCGGATGAATCGGGACAGCAGGATTTTTGTAGCCGGGCATCGCGGGCTGGTCGGATCTGCGATCACCGCTTACCTGAAGCAGAAGGGCTTTGCGCGGTTGTTGCTGCGCACACGCGCGGAGCTTGACCTGCGGGATGTGCGCGCGGTGGAGGCCTTCTTTGCGACCGAGCGGCCAGAGTATGTTTTTCTGGCGGCGGCGAAGGTGGGCGGCATTCTGGCCAACGACACCTATCCCGCGGACTTCATCCGTGACAACCTTATCCTGCAGACTAATGTGATCGAAGCGAGCCGGCAGGCGGGTGTGCGGCGGCTGATGTTTCTCGGTTCGAGCTGCATCTATCCACGGCTGGCTCCGCAGCCGATCCGGGAAGAGTATCTGCTGACCGGTCCCCTCGAGCCGACGAACCGGCCGTACGCACTGGCGAAGATTGCAGGCGTCGAGATGTGCTGGGCGTACAACCGCCAATACGGAACGCAATACCTGGCGGCGATGCCAACGAATCTCTATGGGCCCCATGACAACTTCGATCTGAAGACTTCGCATGTGCTGCCGGCCCTGATGCGTAAAGTGGTGGAGGCCAAGGCGGCGGGACGCAACTTCATTGAGGTGTGGGGCACGGGAACGCCTCGGCGCGAGTTGCTTTACAGCGAAGACCTGGCTGAGGCGTGTGTGTTCCTGATGCAGCTTCCCGACGACGAGTTTCAGAAGGCCATTCATCCCGATCACGCGCCTCTGATCAATATCGGAACGGGTGAGGATGTAACGATCCGCGAGCTTGCGGAACTGGTGGCGAGCGAGCTGGGTTTTACGGGTGAGCTGAGGTTCGACACGACGAAGCCGGATGGTACGCCGCGCAAGCTGCTGGATGTGTCACGCATTCACGCGCTGGGATGGCGGGCCAAAACGAAGCTGGCGGAGGGAATCCGCAAGACGTACGCGGCCGCCGAAGAGCAGCTTAGGGCATAGGAATTGCGCGAGTGCGCCGCTCGCGCCACCAGACGAACGCGAAGACGCAGAATCCCAGCAGCGACAAAGCGCGGCCGATTCGGATATCCGGCGTTGTGCGCCAGCGGACGTCGATCTGCGAGTCGCCCTGGGGAATGGGGATGGTCAGCAGCCCATCGTCCCGCCGCGGACGTTGGGTGATCTCGACCCCATTGCGATGAATGGTCCAGGCAGGATAGTCCAGCAGGCGGAAGACAGCGTAGCCGGGAGCGGGCGTGTTCAGGGACACCACGCGATGCTCGGGTGACCAATCTGTCACCCTGACGGTGGCGTGTCGCTCGGCGCTGGAGTCGGGCTGATATTCGGGGTTCTGCACCTTGCCGCTGTCGGGCTCCTCGGCGCCGGGATCGATGAGAACGCGCACCTGCGGCATGTCCTGATCCACCTCGGCATTGTCATCGTTGCGCGGCGTGTACTCATCGGTGCCTTCCTCGCCGTCACCGGCCTGCATGAGCGCCACCTGGGCAGAGACGTTGTCCTCCTCATCGCAATACTGATGGAACGCGCGGGTACAGACGACGATCGACGCCATGCACAGGACTGCGACGGCCACGAGGAGCCAGGTAGTTCGCGCACGCTGCGCAATGCTGCCCACGAGGAAGAGCGTCGCGACCGGCGCGAGAACAAGGAGCCAGCGCCACGGGAACTGGATGTACGCGAGCTGTGGTGTGTGTCGCCACAGCGGCGCGCTCATCGGAACGAGGAGCAGCAGGATCAGCGGGACGAGCGACGCAAGCCAGAGCAGCGGGCGAGAGCGCAGAGCATCACGCCATAGCGCAATGGAAGCAACAGCGAATGCAAGCAAGATGCACGCGAGTATCGATGCGGTGTGGAGGACGGCGTCGTGGAAGGGCTCGCCCGTGTGATGAAAGAGGAAGCTGTCCTGGAAGCGCATGTCGGGCCCGATGGCGCGCGCGATTTCAACCCAGCGTTCCTGATATGCGGCCGGGACGAGATAGAAGGCGGCGAGTACGAGTCCGATTGCAGTCGAAACTGCGAGGCGCAAGGGCACGCGCCAATTGCGCTCAGATATGAGACGCAGAAGCGCGATCCATAGCATTGCGTAGCAGGCCATGACGCCGGAAGGCGCATTCATGAGCCAGATGCCGGCGACGGCAGCGGCGAGCGCCGCGATAGGCGGACGCGGGCTTACGGCAAAGCGGAGCAGCAGCGGAATAAGCGCTGCGGCCAACAGCTCGCCATAGGCGGTGCGCTCGTAGGCAACGAACAGCATGTACGGATTCGCGATATATAGACAGGCGGCAGCAGTGGCGGCGAGCGGCGTGAGCCATGTCTGTGCGAGGCGGCGCATGCCAACGCCAGAGCAGAAGAGGCAGATCGTGGTGAAGAGCCAGGGTGTGGCGTGCCATCCGGCGACGGTGCCTAGCGCGGCGCCGAGCATCCAGGATGCGGGCGGGTAGAAGATGAAGCGCGGCTCGCCTGCGCCGAAGTTTGGAGAAAATGCCCAATGCGGATAGAGAAGTCCGCTGTGCCAGGCGCGCGCGACTTCCAGCCATGAGACGAAATGGAAGTCAAAGTCGTGACCGCAGGAGGGACCGCGTTTGAGCAGCAGGCCGGTGGCGGCAAGCGTGGTGAGCAGGAGAGCGGCGATGGAGAGCCACGGCCGTGCTCTGAAAGATCGGCCGGAGCGGATGGTCACGGCGCGAGCCGTAGCGTGTGTTCGGTCGCTCGATTCACGGCCGCGGGCGTGTAGGGAAGGGCGAATGTGGTGGCCCCGTACCAGGCCGGCCACTGGTCACGATAGTACGGACTGACAGGATCGCCGGATTGTCCCATGACGATGTTCTCCGTCGATCCGTCGATATCGCTCCAGTCCATGGTGAAACGCTGCGATGGGCCGAACGTACGGCCCACCTGCTTCACCGTGGTGGTGTCGCCAGATTGCGGGCGTGGCGGGATGCCAGTCCAGCCGAAGAAGGGAATCATTCCGTAGAGCGGATGCGAGAGCGCGATGGTGTGCACGTCTCCGTAGCGCCAGTTTTTGAGTGAGAAGGGAGCGTGCTCATTGTCGAGCCCGCGGGAGACAGCGGCGGCGAGCAGATCGTCCCACGTTGCATATCTCTTCGGTAGCCACGCCGGTGGCGTGCCAGTGACGAGCTGTTCTTCGACGTAGGCACTCTCCGGCCATTCGTAGAGCTTCCAGTCCGGACCGAGTTTGGGTTCGAGAAGCAATGGCCAGAGTGCGTCGCGTGCAGCACTGATGATGGCTGGGCCCGCTTCGGTGGTGTGCATCACCCCGTCCCAGGAACGGAGAATGTCCGCCGCCGCGCGCAGGCGGGCAGACGGATGGTGCGCGTGATCGATCGCGTAGGCGAAGCGTTGCGCCAGCTCGTGGTCGAGCTCTGAGTTGATATCCGTCTGCAGCAGGAGCATATCCGTGCGGGTCATCTTCTCGTGGCTCGCCAGCCATTTCCAGATGCGCTCATTGCGGTACGGCGAGGCCCACTCGAGCGACAGGGGTGTGGGGTAGCCATCCGGGGTGATGCGCGAGTTCGCCGTGGCGAGGATGCCGCCGGGGGGATCGAGCGAGGCGGGCAGCGATGCGAAGGGGAGCACGCCTTGCCATTCGTGCACCTGGTCGGCGATGGGCACACCCATCAGGCCGCCGGGGCGTTGGGGTATGTGGCCGACGGCTTGATAGCCGATGTGGCCCTGGTCGTCGGCATAGACGACGTTGAGCGTCGGGGCCCACCACTGGCTCATCGCGGCCTCGAACTCCTGCCAGTTGCCGGCGGTGTTGAGCGCATAGATGGGCATGCCACTGGCAAACTGGGGGTCGTAGACGGTCCAGCGCAACGCGATGGTGCGCGACTCATGCGGCACGAGCGGCGATATGACCGGCCCGTGATTGGTACGCAGGACATCGACCTCCTGATCCTTGCCGAAGCGGACGTGGATGGTCTCGTGATCGCGATCCATGGGGCGCCACGCCGCGCCGTCCCAATACTCGCCTTGTGCGTTGGTGCGCTCGACGTAGAGGTCCTGGGTGTCGCCGTAGAGAGCGGTGTAACCCCAGGCGATGTGGTCGTTGTGGCCGGCGACAATCATGGGGACGCCGGGCAGGCTGACGCCGGCGGCATGGAAGTTGGGGGCGCGCAGATCCATCTCGTACCAGATACCGGGGACGGAGTGGTTGAGGTGCATATCGTTCGAGAGCATGGGACGGCCGGAGGCGGTGTGGGCGCCGCTGAGGACCCATTCGTTTGAGCCTGCGATGCATTCGCGGCATGGGTCGGCGAGTGGATCGGGGAGTCCTGCAGTTGCACCGAGCGCAGCGCGGAGGCGGAGCAGATCGTCCGCGATGCCCTTAAAGGACTGGTCTTCATCCGGCTGCGGAGGCGGGACGTTGGCGGGCGGCTGACTCAGGTCAGGTGCGGCCTGGGTGGGAGGATGATCGCGCCACGAGCCGGTAGGGTAGAGATCAGCAGCGAGCGTGGGCCCGATCCGCTTCGTGACAGTTTCGCGGGTGAGCTTGGTGGGCCATTGCTCATCGAGCGTCTGCACCATGCTGAGGATGATGAGGATTGAATCGACGGGCTGCCAGCGGCGCGGCTGATAGTTGAGCAGGCGGAACTCGGCGGGGAGCGCGTCGGCTTCGCTGATATAGGCGTTGACCCCGCGCGCGTAGTCCTCGAAGAAGCGGCGGTCCTGGGGTGAGAGGCTGGCGGTGAGGCGCTCCGCGGTTTGACGGAACTCCAGAACACGCTGGACGCGATCGTGCTCGACGAATTTGCTGCCGAGAACTTCCGCGATCTCGCCGGCCGCGACACGGCGCATCATGTCCATCTGCCACAGGCGGTCCTGCGCGGCGACGTAGCCTTGCGCGGCGATCAGGTCATCGATGCTGGCGGCGGAGATGTGGGGGACGCCCTGGTGATCGCGCTGTACGGTGACCGCCTGCGTGATCGCGATGGTGCGTCGGTCGCCGTCGAGCTGCGGGAGCTGGGCCTGCATGGCGCGGCGCAGCCAAAGCGCGCCGGCACCCGCGGCAAGGGCCAGCAGGATGAGCACTGTCAGGCAGAGGCGCAGCAAGCGGAAGAACCACCCAGTCTTTCGTCTCACAGTTGACGTCTCAAAATGGTCTCTCGCTACGTTGCATAGACACTCTGACCTGCGACTCCGCCGGCACACAGACACCATATCGTAACCGCGGGGCCGTGGCTGGTGGGGGGACGCAGCTTGACACGGGAGTCCACCCCGGCAATCCTAATCATTCTCTCTAGCGAGAGTTCTGCGTCTGTCTGGTCCCTCTAACCGCAAGGAGCTGTATTGAAGGTTCGCGTCTTTTATCACGACAAGTGTTTCGATGGGGCGTGCTCTGCCTCGCTGTTCACGCGGTTCCATCGCGAGTGCATTGAGCCGTCGGCCACCTACGGGTATCACGGGCTGGTGCATCGCGCGGGCGCGCTCTTCAACGAAGCGGACTTCATCGGAGATGAGAATGCGATTGTCGACTTCAAGTATTCGGCTTCGCCGAAGATTACCTGGTGGTTCGACCACCACCTGAGCGCCTTCCTTACGCCGCAGGACCATGACGACTACCGCCGGGGCATGGCGGATGGCAGCTATGCCATGCGGCGCTTCTACGATCCGAGCTATACCTCGTGCGCAGGCTTTCTGACGCATATCGCGTCGACAAAGTTCGGCTTCGATGCGGCTCCGGTGGCGGAGCTGGTGAAGTGGGCCGACATTGTGGACGGCGCGCTGTATGAGAGCGCGGAGTCTGCAGTGGAGATGGCCGAGCCTGCGATGAAGCTGACGCTGATCATCGAAGCGACCGCTGATCCGACGCTGATTCCGCGGATGATTCCGCTACTGACCGAGGAGCCACTGGCGGACGTGCTGAAGGAACCGTTCATCGCGCCGCTGCTGCCGCCGCTGCTCGAGCGTCATCACGAGGGGATGAAGCTGATTCGCGAGCGCGCGGAGTATAAAGACGGCGTGATCTATTTCGACATCACAGATCGCCAGCTCGAGGGCTACAACAAGTTCATCCCGTACTATTTGTACCCGGAGGCGACGTACAACATCGGGCTAAGTAAATCGAGCTTCCGGACCAAGGTGGCGGTGGGCTCGAACCCGTGGACCAAGCGGCGGCCCGACGAAATGGTGAACCTGGCGACGATCTGCGAGCGCTACGGCGGCGGCGGACACGCGCGCGTGGGTGCGATCTCGTTTCCGCCGGACCGCTCGGATGAGGCGCGGGCGGCGGCGGCGACCATCGTTGCCGAACTGCGTGCCCATGAACGGGACTTGACGTAAGGGTCTGCCGTCCTGGGCAATGGCGTTGGTGGCGCGTCCTGAGGGATTCGCTTCTGTTGCTCGCTTCACGACTGGAGTTGTGGGCGACCTGAGTTAGACAAACCTCTTTATTCATGGCTGCGATATGTCTGGCGCGCAGGCGACCGCGCATCTGGTGCAGGCGGAGTGCGGCCTCGATGTCGATGGGGAGGCCGGCGCGGATGCGGACGAGGTTGGCGATCAGCTCGGTGTTGCGACGGGCGAAGCGGCACTGGCGGCGGAACTCTAGTCTGAGGTCGGCACGGGTACCCCCCTCCCCCCTCCGGTGCGGGAGGCTGGCGTACAAACCGTGCTGAATCATGAGGATATGGTGTCTTCCGAGCATCAAATTCGTCTTTCTAAAGGACTTATCGCTAAATTCGTCCAGTCATTGCAGTTAGCCACCGCCTAGCGAGTCGGCGAGTCCAGCAGAGTCAGCCAAAAGAGAAAAAGCCACCGCTGCGGTGGCTTTTGTTCTCCGTCTTCTGTGACTGGAACTGTGTCTATTTTTAGAGTAGCAAATCGACAGATATGAAATGGCAGGAATTTGCGTGGATTCCCGAAGCGGGAGTTACCTGGCTGACATTTCTGCTCTCGTTGCAATGTTCCGTGGGTGCTTCTGGTTGGGAGATCGCTGGAACTTCTTACAAGCCGACTTCTCGGTACGAGTGTTCCCCGAAATTTGCTTATGGAAGCCAATATCCTAGAATGCATGGCAGCTGCTCGACCGGAGGCCAGATTGGAAAGGATTCAAAGGCAACGGGCTACATTCGCGACACTTTTCGTGGGGCTATTTCTATCTTTCCTTCCACCGACAGTTGCAGTGGTAGCGGCTCAACCCGCCGATGCTAAGCCTCCCTGTCCTGGACTCAAGTTCGAGATTAGAATTCCGGACGATTTAATTCGGCCCCAGTCAAGTGTGTTCCTAGAATTGAAGCTGACGAACGTGACTCAGGGTGAAATTTGGCTTCCATCAGATTCCACGGACTTCTGGTCGTACGAATTCAACTTGAGAGATGCTCAAGGTGATCCGGTCCAGCGAAGCCCGGAGTGGATGCGGGCTATCTCGGAACGCCCTACGAATGTGACTCTAAATGTGGCTACACCCCTCCCCGCCGGTGCGTCGCTGACCCAAATTTTGATCCTTGACAAACTGTTCGACCTGAGCAAGCCCGGTCCATACACAGCTCGCGTCTCGTTCGATTCCTTCGCATGCAACAACTCAGGTACACGTGTCACATCCAACCTGATCAGCTTCGCAGGAGGCGCACCTTCAAACCAGCCTTCGGGTTCAAAGCTGGGAATCTCCGTCGTAGCGAGTGCGCCCCGAGCCAAGTTGCCCTCCGGCTGGGCTGTGCCGCTTGATATTGTGATTCAGAATAAGAGTACCCATCCGCTCAGATGGGCCGTCGATAATCCACCCAATACGGCACCCGATGAATTCCTGACCGGGGCTGAAGTCTTCGGTGCTTCGGGCGAGATACGGTCCGCGCCCAAGTTGCCAGACCCCAATTGGAGTTTTTCTCGTTTCCGCGGTATCGTCTCGATCCTGGAAATTCTTCCCGGCAAGAGCGGCGAACAGATTGTCCTACTCGGCGATCTTCTCGATGTCAGCCAGCCTGGGAAATACCGAACAAAGGTTTCGTTCGTGGACCCATTGAGCAATAAGCTCATCGTCTCCAACGCGGTTTCGTTTGAGATCGACGACGCATCTTTAGTCCCGCTTCCCAAGCAACCTCCGTTCATCGTGACTCTGCAGGCGGCTTATTTCTCTCCACCCGGTCCAAGCAACAACCTGCTCTGCATGAGCAATATCTCGGACCACGACATCCGTTTGGACGGTTTTGCATTGAAGGACTTTGCCTCTGTGGAGGCTCCCGACGGAACAGCGGCCACGATGAACAAGGCAGCGATCAAGGACTGGGAGCCGGAACATCTCAAACAGGCCCCAGCCGGATTTCAAGGATGCTGCACGAGTACGGTGAAACCTCGGGAGGCATCATGCGGCGGAATAGGGGTTGGGATAGTCTATGACCTTTCAAGACCGGGTCCATACAGGGTTCGAATCGATCGCTACGATGAAACCGATGCCATGCCAGGGCAAAAGCTGGGAGAGCTGCCCTTGGTTCATTCAAACTGGTTGACGATCATCGGGCCTTATCCGGCGAGTTCCGGGCATAGATAACGATAGACGCGCTTCTCGGCAGTTATTTCTGGATTATTCGCAATTGGGACATGGTGCTAGCTGCTTTTTTCGGGAGAATGTTGGCGAGAGTTTTCGACAGTTAGGGGCTGAGTCTATCGAGACTGGAACAGCCGCCGAGTCTAACGCAGGTCCTCACGGATTCAGCAGCGTGAAGGCCAGATGGGTTTTCGTTTTTCGAGAAACGCCGCGATGCCTTCGCGGAAGTCGTCGGTGGCGCGCAACTCGGCGTTGGTGTTGACGGCGGCGCGGAGGTTGCGGCTGAGGCGTTCGATCTCCTGGCGGTAGAGCAGGTGCTTGGTGGCGCGCATGGAGGACGGGCTATTCGCCAAGAGGGATGTGGCGACCTCGCTTATCGCAGCGTCGAGCTGATCGCTGGGAACGACCCTGGTGACCAGGCCCAGCCTGTGGGCTTCGGCGGCTTCGATCATGCGGCCGGTCAGAAGGAGATCGCGCGCCTGCTTCTCGCCGACCTGCAGCAGCAGAAACGACGACACGATGGCGGGAACGAAACCGATCTTTACCTCGGTGTAACCGAAGCGTGCCTCTTCGCTGGCGAGGGTGAAGTCGCAGAGCGTGGCGAGGCCCATGCCGCCGGCGAGCGCGGCGCCGCGAACTTCGGCGATGGAGGGCAAGGAGAGGCTGTAGAGCGTGCGAAAGAGCTCGGCGATGTTCATGGAGTCACGCAAATGCTCTTCCATGGAGCGGCTGGCCATGGCACGCAGCTCGGAGAGGTCCAGGCCGGAGCAGAAGTGCTCGCCCGCGCCGCGCAGCACAACGATGCCGCAGCGGCTGTCCTCGGCCACGCGCAGGGCGAGGGTGAGCTCCTGGATCATGGTTGCGGTGAGCGCATTGCGCCGCTGCGGGCGGTTGAGCGAGATGGTGAGGATGCGGCCCGCTTCGGTCTGGTTCTCTTCGACGAGGATGGTGGTGTAGTTTGCCATGATCGTTCTCCGGTTCATTGTCGATCGGACAGAGCAGATCTCTCCGCTCCGCCGGTGACGCTTTCGCGTCGCGGCTCCGGTCGAGATGACAATACTTCTCTGGACGGTTGTTCAGAGAAACGCTACTGTTTCACGCCGCTGTACTTTTCCGCAATGGCGTGGCTGGCGCTGAGGACTGCGGTGAGGTCCTTTATCTGGGGCAACTGTGCGCCGAGGGTGGCCAGCGCGGCGAGCGCGGTCTCTGTGGGCACGTTGCCGACCAGCACGTCCTGCGCGAAAGGGCATCCGCCGAGTCCGCCGATGGCGGAGTCAAAGCGTCGGCAGCCGGCACGGTAGGCGGCGGTGATTTTCGCGGCGGCCTGGTCCGGACGCGCGTGGAGATGGACACCGAGCTCGATCTGCTGAGTGCTCGCGAGGACGGCGGCGACGACCTCTTCGATGAGCTGCGGAGTGGCGAGGCCGACGGTGTCGGCGAGTGAGATGGTCTGGATGCCGGAGTCGGCGAGCAGGTCGCAGGCGGCGACGACTTCATCGACGCTCCAGGGATCGCCATAAGGATTGCCGAAGGCCATCGAGATGTAGGCGACGACATCGAGGCCGGCCTTGTAGGCGAGCGAGCCGACGGTTTCAAGCGTGTCGATGGCTTCTTCGGGGGTCTGGTGCTGATTACGCTCAAGAAAGCCGGGCGAGATGGAATAGGGAAAGCCGAGCGTGTTGACGGCGTCGCTGTTGACGGCGCGCTCGACGCCTTTGACGTTGACGACGATGCCGATGATCTCAAGGTCGTCTGGTGGAGCGAGCGAAGGGAGATCGGCGAGCGCGAGCACTTGCTCGGAGTCGGCCATCTGCGGGACGGCTTTTTCGGAGACGAAGGAGACGGCGTCGAGGTGGCGAAAGCCGGCGGTGACGAGGGCGCGGAGGTAGTCGGCTTTGACCTCGGCGGGGATGAGTACGGGCAGGCCCTGCCAGGCGTCGCGCGGACACTCGATGATTTTGACGTTGTTGCTCATGAAGGACAGACGAATGGAACAGACGAGGGTATCAAATTCGGTAGGCCGTTCGGGTGCGACTGGATTGGCCCACATCTGTTCGAGATATGGGGCACCCGGCGAATCCGTTGCGGCAGCTGCGTCATCTCTTTCTAAGACTGCAACAGGAGATGAAGGATGGCGGCTTTTTGTGCGTGCTGTGGAGCAGAGATCGGGCCAAAGGCTGAAGCGTGTGCCGCGTGCGGAGCGCCGCAGCATGGGATGGCGCCGGCGGATTCAGGGGAGCGGGTCCGGTGGTTCTGTAGAGCAGACGCGCGACGAGGAACTTCGCACGGGCCGTGCTGTTCGATTTGAATCGGATGAACCGAGCCGCTGTGATTGTGGGATAAGGAGATATTGGTGGCACGGGCGGTTTTGGATTAGGTTGTGGATAGATATTATTGTGTGGGAGTGGTTAGGGATGATGGATGGTATAGGAGATTGCTGTTTGGAGTTGATGGATTGGATGTTTAGGGGGGTGCTGTTTGATATGCTAGAGAAGCGGAGTATTGTGGTGCCTGATGAATAAGCACGTTGCGATGTTAAGGGCGAAGGGTCTATGCAAAATGCTTGGGTATGAGCCTGTACTACACGTGTGCTGCTTTGTCTTATTCGCGATCGCGGCCTCTGTATCTTTTAACGGTTATTACAGAAATATCATTTTGGGGAGTAGGAGCGCATCCCAACCTCGATCGGATTTGAGCGGATGGTCGATGGAACTGCCTACAGGCATTCGTTACGACAACCCCCGGATTCGCGAATGGGATCGATGCAATCACGCCAGGCAGCAGGGACTGGTGGCTACTCCGCGAGCGCGGCCTATACGCCACCTGTGCCTCTGCGTATGACATATCGATCGTGTGCAGGAGCAGGCCTACCGTGTATTCGTCTGTATATCGCACTTTGTGCGTGCTGGCGTATACGCGATGCATCTGGTATGCAGGCCTGGAGATGACTCCGGTCGTTGCGGTTCGCTCCTCATTCTTATCCTCGGTCTTATATTAAAGCAGGGGCGGGACCAGTTACGACATTTCTGAATTGGCGTTTTTCGCGTTATCGGTCTGGATTGCGGTCAAGTTCGATTGGTGGTGGATCATCCCGGTGGCAGCGCTGGGAACTTGGAACAAGGAATCTTCCTATTCTTCATCCCCAGTCTTTATCCGATCTTCCGGCAGCGGACCTCGCCTCGGCGCTTACGGCGTCGGCGTTCTGTGCATCATCTGCCTCGCCGTCTACTATCCGATTCACTGCATTTCGCGCACAATCCCGGCAGCACCGCAGAAATTCATCTGCGCGACCATTTCACTTCTTTCCTGCACCCGCGTCACCTGTTGTATGGCAACTGGCCTCCTGAAGAGACCTACGGGATCATGTTGCCGCCAACTTTCACGGTGATGCCGATGGCTCGCAATGGACGGTGTGGCGGGGCGGGGGCACCTGCCCCAGGTAATCCGACGTATGGCAGATCGCTGCGGCTATCAATCTCCCGCTCTACCTGATCTTTGGCTATCCGGGTGAGACACGGACCTGAGCCCCTATACATCACTTTTGCTGGTGGTGGCTGCCAATCTGAGCGACTGGCTCGCCGAACTAGCGGCCAAATACCTCAGAACCTATTCGCAATCGATGGCGGAGCGTGACGGACTAGAGCTGGGAGAGGATCATGACCGCGGCCACGGCGAGTCCATGGATGAGCACGACCGTGGTGGCGGCGCGGAGGAAGCCGGCGGTGCGCCAGAGGATGCCGAGCAGAAAACCGTAGAGCGGGAATTGCGCGTACATCAAGATCTGCGCGATGGAATCGGCGGCTGCATCGGGAATGCCGAGCTGCGGCTGGTGCGCGAGCATGGCGAGCGGCGCGATGAGGCGCAGGCGGAGCAAGCCGCTGGGGCCGAGCAGAGGTGCGACTTCGGCGTAGCGGACGGCGAAGTATGCGGCGACGATGCCGGCGAGGACCAGCGCCCAGACGATGCCCCAGGCGAGGGGGGTTCTGCTCCTGCTTTTTCTGCGGGCGGCGGTTCGTTGACGGGGGAGTGCTTCTGCGCGGGACGCCATGTTTTCAGAATAGCGGCGAGGATCGTTGAAATGCGAGTCGATCGATGCCCGGCATCTTGATGATCAATGAGGGGCTGATCCCATTCAGGGTACTGTTGGGCGAATTCAGGCGGAGCCGCTGAAGTTTCCGAAAACCCGACTTTTGGGGAGTTCGGTTCAACGAAACTTCCGTATTGCCGGTGGAACGTTCGGTGGCAGAGAGAAGCCTACTGCGCAGGCGCCGTCATCTCGAACGTCACCGTTTTGGTACGCAGCCATCGATTGGATGACGGGTCCATAACCTCTGCGTAGGCTGTGTACTTGCCGGTCGCGCTTAAATCATAAAGATAGGCCAACTGAAACTTGCGATCACACCAGTCGCCAGCCCCACCAGCCGGCCACACTATTACTGAAACAATGTCAACGTTCAAAGTGCGTGCTCGCAGGCGCATCGCCTGGGCGAAGTCTGCCAGTCAACTGTCGCTGGGGGAGCGTTGTTGGCGCTTCTCCATCTTTCCCGTAGACATACACCCGCATCGTGTTCTCGATGATCACCGGCTGATCGGTTATGTTGTAGACGGTCAAAATGGCCCAGGGCGTTTGACCGACTTGAACTTGCTCTGTTTGCATTTTCAGCAATACGGCAAGTGCATTGCTGTTCGACGCTGTCTGCGCGGCCTGGCCGGGTGCAACGATGCTGCTGAATAAAACTGTGAGGATGAAGGCGATGCGCAACCCAGTATTGAACGGAGCACTCATGGCTCTGACCTTTCAGGTTCCCCCGATTCTACGCCGGCTAGACGAAATGGCGGGAAGTCGGCAATACGGACATTTCGGCGTTGGAGAGTCGATTCATTACTGCCTGAAAACGGGGTTTTCGGTAACTCGCTGAGAATTCGCCAACTGTATCCATTCAGAGCGGGGCGCGCATATTTTTAGGACCCACCCCTCGCTTCGCTCAGGAATGGGGCATTCCAGAGTTATTGAAGGGATACCTCAGGTCTGCAGGACGAGGTTTCGGTAACAACTTATTACTTGGCTAACCCCAAAATCTCGATGGATCGGACCTCGATTTCGCCATTGAAAGGTTTCGATATGTAAGCGGAGATGGAATCTGAGAACTCATCCATGAGAGCTCTTCCGTCTTTGTCATAGTCGTTCTCAGCGCGCAGGATGAGATCCACCCCGTCCCATTCGCACCGTGCGTTCTGATGCCAGGGGCGATGAATGAACTCTTCGGTTATGTCGATTGCTCCCTGTGATCCAAGCTGGGGCGGTACTCCCGAACAGGCCAAGGTGATTCGATAGATCGTCTGTTCGGAATCATGCCCGCCATCCTCTCACGGGCACTTAGAAGCTCATATCAAGTCCGGCTTAGTCTGCAGGACGCCGGGGTGGAAGCGCTCGACCGTTGGATTGTGGGCGGCGGCTTCTAACGCGAGCAGGATGGCTTCGCGGGTTTTTGCGGGGTCGAGGATGGCGTCGATCCATAGGCGCGCGGCGGCGTAGCGGCAGTCGGTCTGGGCGTCGTAGGTGGCCTGGATGCTGGCGCGGATCTCCTGCTTCTCCTGCGTCGCTTAGCTTGTGGCCACCGCGCTCGAGTGTGCGGATGCGGATTTCGACCAGCGTGCCGGCGGCGGATGCTCCGGACATGACGGCGTAGCGCGCGGTGGGCCAGGCGAAGATGAAGCGCGGGTCGTAGGCTTTGCCGCACATGGCGTAGTTGCCGGCGCCGAAGGAACCGCCGACGATGACGGTGATCTTGGGCACGGTGGAGTTGGAGACGGCGGCGACCATCTTGGCGCCGGAGCGGATGATGCCGGTCCATTCGGCGTCGCGGCCGACCATGAAGCCGTTGACGTCGTGGATGAAGATCGAGCGGGATGAGGTTCTGGTTGCAGTCGAGGATGAAGCGCGCGGCTTTGTCGGCGCTCTCGGCGTAGATGACGCCGCCGAACTCGATGCGCTTTTCGCCGGAGTGGCTGGTCTGCGGCTGATGCTGCTTCTGGTTGGCGACGATGCCGACGGCGAAGCCGCCGATGCGTCGCGTAGCCGCAGAGCACGGTGCGGCCGTAGTCAGGCTTGTACTCGTCGAACTCGGAGCGATCGACGAGGCGCGCGATGAGCTCGTGCATGTCGTAGGTATTGGTGGAGGCGCGGGCGGGATCAGGATCGAGCAATGCGTAGAGATCTTCGGCGGAATACTTCGGGGCGTCCTTGGCAGCGTCGTAGGGAGCGCGATCGAAGGGTGCGCGTGCCGGATGACCGAGCTTCGAAACGAGCGAACGTAACCGTGCAATGCACAGATGGTCGTTGGGCTCCTTGAAGTCGACGGTGCCGGAGATCTCGGCGTGCATGGTCGCGCCGCCGAGTTCTTCTGCTGAATATTTTTGCCCGATGGCGGCTTCGACAAGGGCGGGGCCGGCGAGGAAGAGGCCGCTGCCCTCGGTCATGAGGACGTGGTCGGTCATGACCGGCAGGTAGGCGCCGCCGGCGACGCACATGCCCATGATGGCGGTGATCTGCGGGATGCCCATTGCGGACATGCGCGCGTTGTTGCGGAAGATGCGGCCGAAGTCATCCTGGTCGGGGAAGACGTCTTCCTGCAGCGGGAGGAAGATGCCGGAAGAGTCGACCAGATAGAGGGTGGGGAGATGATTCTCCATCGCGATGTGCTGCGCGCGGAGAACCTTCTTGGCGGTCATGGGGAAGAAGGCGCCAGCCTTCACGGTGGCGTCGTTGGCGACGATCATCGAGAGGCGGCCGGAGACGCGGCCGAGGCCGCAGATGACGCCGGCTGCGGGCGCGCCACCCCACTCGGCATACATGTCAAACGCTGCGTATGCACCTAGCTCGAAGAGTTCTGTTCCGGGGTCGAGCAGGAGTGCGATGCGCTCGCGCGCGGTGAGGCGCTGCTTGGCGTGCTGGGCTTCGATGGCCTTTGCGCCGCCGCCTTCGCGGATCGTGGTCTCTTGCTGGCGAAGAGCACCGAGCAGAGCGAGCATTCCGGCAGAGTTGGACTGCTGACGCTTCGCCTTTGGGTCCAGTTTGGAGGCGAGCGTGTTGTTGAGCGCGGGAACTGGCTGCGGGTTATCGGGAGTGGGCATAGGAAACTCGCCAGCATAGCAGTGGGCTGGGACCGGGTGCTATTCCGGTACAGACCTGGATTGGTCGCGAAGCACCCGCACCATGCATACGTTCCAACCGCCACGAGGTCGGGATGATCCTCGTCGCGCCAGGCGGGCTCTTCGCGCGCTAAGAAGGCCAGCAGCCGTTCCTTACGCTGCCCTTCGTCGTCGGGACTCTGCTCGATGAAATCCATGCTTTGTATCGTAATCTTGTACCCTCAATGGACAAAAGTTATCGAGCCGATGGTCTTCCTATCAAACAGGATCCGGAGGCCTCATCTGCTTCCAACCTCCCGGCATTCATCGATCCTCCAGCAGGCGCACCTCCCTATCACGGCTTTTCTATTTGGGAAGACGTGCAGGTGGAAGGGTTCACATTCGGTGTGATCACTGACTTCGAGGGAACAGAAACTGAATGGGGTGACGCCTTCGTCGTAGCCCCTGACGACAGTCGAGCCGGTCTGGTGTGGAGCATCAGTAATGCTTCGTCATTTGATCAGATACTGCCGCCCGATGAGAGCCGCTGGGGCGTCTGGGGCGTGAGCTTCGATGCCCCTATGAAGACGAAGGAAGATGCGCGCAGGAATCTTGCGAGAATCGTTCCTCTACTTCGCGAGAGATGGGAGCAGTGGAGAGTACTCCATCGCAGAGATAACGCGCAGATTTGGCGGGGCGGATCAATGCTGTGGAGCGTTGCCGCGGGCCGCATCGATGCGATAGAGGGACACTCGATCGCCGCTCAGGAGAGCAAGCCGGTCTCCGGATTCGCTGAGCGCGAAGCTTTGCCGATTAACGGCGCCATTTGCGGAACGGGTCGCGAAGAGGCGATGACCATCCGAGATGCGGTAGACCGAGACTGCGACATTCTGAAAATCCGAGGCGACGATTCCCTGAACGAAGTCGACCGGGTGCGACGCCTCGGCGATGCCGATGGCGAAGACTCCGGCTCCGGCGGGCGCATCTGCGTGCGCCAGCACCCCGTTGCTCGGCACGTTGCCGTTGAGGAGTGTTTTGCCATTCGAGCGGACGATTCTGTACCAGGCGCTACTCTCATCGAGCGAGCAACCGACGATGAGGATCAAGTTGGTGGGAAGCGTCTCGATGCGCAGCGGACAGCCAGAGTCGACGCGTACGAGTGGATGCCGCTTTGCCTCCCAGTCTGATTCGCTGACGGTCCATTTTTCATGTAAGCCGCGCTCGGTCACGATCAATCCTGTATCCAGAACTTCGGACAATGTGGGCCAGGTCTGAACGCGCCGCGTGTCCTGCACGTTCAGTTGACCGTCCAGCAGGGTAAGGTCGAAGTCCTCGTCTACCGGATGCTCCGGTCCGACAAACTCTGCAATGCGGCGATGCTGTTCCGGCGTATGACGTTCGTGCGCGATAGCAGCGACGATGAGGTGGCGCGAGGGCGAGACGCGGAGGAAACGGACCTCGCCTCCCGGAGCCCACTGGCGTTCCAGCTTGAGCCCGGGTCCGTAGACGGCCAAGATGCTGCCCACATGGGCGAGCACGCGTCCGCCGTCGAGCGGCCAGAGATATGGGCCTTCGCCGGGAACGCGCCAGTCTTCTGCGCGGATGATTTTGCCGGTCTTGGTGGAGAAGAGGAGAGCACGGATGATGCGGGGGCTGGCGAGGCGCGACGATTCATCCTGCGAACGCACGATCAAAGGATGGGCATTGAAGGTGATGAGGAGTTGATCTTGTCCGAGGAAACGGACGGCGGCATCTTCAGCGAGCGCACGCAGCACGCGATTGCCACGAACCTTGTAGCCGAAGGCATGGAGAGAGAGGGTCCGCTCGAGTTGATTGTCGACTACAGAGGCGTCAGGGCTATCGGCAAAGGCGCAGCCGGTTTCGACGCATTGCTCGATCTCGACATCTTCTTCGACTGGGGGCTTGACTGGCGGCGCGATTGGTTCCGTGACCGGCCGGGTGATGGTGGCCCTCTCGGCAGCAGGAGTGTCGGAGGGTTTAGGACGTGGGGCCAGCTCCAGGACCAGCAGAAACTGGGTCTCCGGATCGATCAATATCTGGTTGGAGGATGAGAGCGCGGTGGGGTCCGTAGTCAGGATGGGAAGCGACAGCTTCACACCGGGAATGCCGAGCACCTCTTGCGGGTGGAGCGGCCGTTGGTTGGCAGTGGCGG
Organism: uncultured Acidobacteriaceae bacterium; assembly: GCA_963737035.1. Classification (GTDB taxonomy): domain Bacteria; phylum Acidobacteriota; class Terriglobia; order Terriglobales; family Acidobacteriaceae; genus KBS-83. Next base: position 68,802 of record CAVTRJ010000018.1, read on the forward strand.
GAGAGAAATTCCCGAGGCTTCCGACGGACCCAGACATATTTCCGGGGGTACCGGGAGTGCGCGAGCTACCGCCAGAGGAATCGGATGAGGCGGGTATACGGCGGAGCGCGGAGGACAATGCTCTGGCCATCTGCTCCTGCATCATGAAAGCTTCGCGAGGATCGGGCTGCGCCCCCTGCATGGCGATCAGGACAGGAACGATCTCCTGAGCTTCGTCGCCGGAGCAGGGGATCGGCAGGAAGCGCAGGTCCATCTCTTCGCGCTTTACACCGGTGCCCTTGCGCTGCAGCTTGGCGATATGCCCCTCCAGGAGAGCGCCGCTCGGGATGACGCACGGAGCCTGTTTCCATGCGGAGAGGGTTTTCACGAAGAAGGATCCGCCTTCAGAGGCACGCCGGCTGTCGATGCGGCCGAGAACCTGCGACCGGACTGCTGTCTGCTGGCCGTTTGCGGGTAGGCAAAGCAGGGTGAGGACGGGGATCGCCGCGATGGGGCACGTGCGTAGGACGCTTTGGAACATCAGGGTGCCTGCTGCCGAACGGAGTCAGGGGGCCCGGGCTAATCCTATCTTTTTGTGCGATAAATGCGAACGGTGCTGTCCGTCAAGACGGCGAGCCGCTCTCCGGAAGGTGAAAGCGCCAGGACGCTGCGATCTACAGCGTGGCTGGGAACCTTGGTGGCGTAGACCTGTTTGCCATCGGCTGCACGAAAGACCGCAACGGTCATCGATTCCAGATCCGCAATGTGCATGCCAGTATTCCAATCCACATCGCGGTCTGCATGCTCCACTCCAATTGCAAACACATTCCCGGTAGAAGAGGCGCCGAGATACTCCGGGATGGCTCGATTGCTTGTTGACCCCCGCAACAGAGTCTTTCCGTCTGACCGAACCTGGTGTTGATGGAAGAGACCTGGCCATATGCGCCGGCAGCAAAAAAGAGCAGTGCGGCAGCGGCAATCCTCGCGAGCGTGCCTCTCTTCGTGTGGTGTGGGTGCATTCGAAAAGGACCAGGTTTATCGATTCGGGGAGCCAGCTAATCCTAACGCTTCCGCGTCGCGTTGCATCGCTGTCAAGCAGAAGACGATGTGCTGGTCGAGATCGACGGCAAGTTCTTTCGCGCCGTTGATGACGTCGTCGCGATTGACGCCGCGGGCGAAGGCCTTGTCCTTGAGCTTCTTTCTTACGCCGGGAACTTCGACATCGTGAATGGACTTGCTGGGTTTGACGAGCGCGCAGGCGGTGAGAAAGCCGGCTAGCTCGTCGCAGGCGAAGAGAACTTTGTCGAGGTGCGAGATGCGCGGCGTGCCGGTGTATTCGGCGTGGCCGAGGATGGCGTGGCGGATCTCCGCAGGCCAGCCGCGCTCTTCGAGGATGCGGACGCCGACCCAGGGATGCTCTTCGGGTGAGGGATAGCGCTCGTAGTCGAAATCGTGGAGCAGGCCGGTGGCGCTGTAGAGATTGACTAGCGATTGGATGTCATCGCCAACCAGACCAAGGCGGCGGGCCTCCTGCTCGCCGTAGGCGCGCACGCAGCATTCGACGGCAAGTGCGTGCTTGAGCAGGCTGGGGCTTTGGGTGAACTCGGTGAGCAGGGTCCAGGCGGCTTCGCGGTTCGGCAAAGGGGGTATCTGGTTAGTCAATTGCGCTCTCACTTTTAGGTTGAATTGGGTATGTTGCTGGTTTCTTCGGGTTTTGATGTGTCTATTTAGAAGTATCAGGCGCTTTCCACTGGAATTTCACTTGACATCAAAATCAACACTGCTGCACTGTAGCTATGCGCTGGCAGGGTTCGCCTTGTGGCGCGGGATGCCCGCTCTGGCCTCCGTACAACTTATGGCAACTACCTTAGCAAGCGTCGAGGCGCGCGAGGTACTACGTTGCACCCACTGCAGTCTCGTGCAATTCCGCACGATGAATGCTTTATGCAGGCGGTGCCGCAAATCCCTGGAGATGGAAGAACCTGAACCGGTTATGCCGGCCGCGACCTCTGCCTCTCATGAACCTGAGGCGGAAGAAGGCGGTCTGCAGGTAGCGCGCGCGGTGCGCGATGCCCGGCGCGGCCGCAACCTTTCACAGCGGCAGCTTGCCGGCCGGATGCAGGTGCCCCGCACCTACATCTCGAAGATCGAGAACGGCAAAGCGATGCCGACCTTGTCCTCGCTTGAGCGGCTGGCGACGGCGCTCGAAGTGGACATGTGCAATCTGTTGCATGATGCCCGCAATCGCCAGCATGATGAGGCGTTTTCGGTCCTTACCGATCCGTTCCTCTCGGAGATTGCACCGCTGATCTCCAAACTGGATGCGCTGCAGCGTTCGATGTTCCTGAATCAGGTGCGCGATATGGCGTTGGGCCGCCGTCGCACCGCGGTCGCGTAAAAAGCGGCCGGTTCCTTCTGTCAGCCTTAGGGCTGCTTTCGCATGCGCACGGCCGTTTTCTCCAGGCGGCCGGGCGCATTGCGAGGCGCTCCGCCGTGTGCTACGGTCGAGGCTGAGAGGGAAGGGCGTTCTCCAATGAAGTCAGCCAGCCGGGCCCATGAGCTCTCGCCGGAGGAGCAGGCTATCTACCGGTCGCTCAATCCTGAGCGAATGCCAGCACACATCGCGATCATTATGGACGGCAACGGCCGCTGGGCCGGCCGCCGTAGCCTGAAGCGTTTTCTGGGTCACCAGCAGGGCGCGGAGTCGGTGCAGTATGTGGTCGAGACAGCGTCGCGCATCGATCTGCCGTGGCTGACGCTCTACGCGTTTTCGCTGGAGAACAATCTGAAGCGGCCCAAGACGGAAGTGAACTTCCTGATGCGGCTGTTGCGCTCTTATCTCATCAACAATGTGAAGCGGATGAACGACAACAACGTGCGCATTGCTTACATTGGCCGCACGCATGAGCTGCCGCCAGAGGTGCAGGAGCAGATGCAGCAGGCGTCCGAAGCCACGGCGCGCAACACGGGCACGGTGCTGACATTGGCGCTGAACTATGGGGCGCGGTCGGAGATCATCGACGCGTTCGCATCATTGTCGCGCGAGCGCGCGGCGCAAGGGCGCAATGCCGAGGGAATCACGGAAGAGGATTTGCACCGGCATCTTTATACGGCGCACATGCCGGACCCCGACCTGGTGATCCGGACTTCGGGCGAGATGCGGATTTCGAATTTCCTGCTGTGGCAGATTGCGTACTCGGAGATTTTTGTTACGGAGCGCTTCTGGCCGGATTTTCGCGGCGTGCATCTGCTGGAGGCGATTGCGGAGTATCAGCAGCGCGAGCGGCGGTATGGCGGGCTGAAGGCGCACACGGATGAGGAGATTCCCGAGCATGCCGTGTTGGTGCCTCGGTAGCCAGAGCTCGATCTCCGACCGGTGACTTGTATCGGATTAGCGAGTAGCGTTGCTCCATATGCAGCCTGCTTGCCTTGATCAGGAATGCTGTTCCGCAGGCTTGCCGCGACTCGGAAAGCAACCCATTGTAGATCGTCCCTGCGCGGTCATCATTGAGCAACATGAACGCCATTCGATAGCGCCGATATCGATCTCCGGAAGACGTGCCGAAGAGTGCCAGATCGATGCTGACTGTATGATGCCCAACAAACGCCGAAATGCTCGCGAGTCTATCGCTGCTACATCGCTCCGAGCATTAACCGCAGCCAGATACGGCGCTTCACCGTCGATTCGCCAACTGCCACTCGATCTTCAGACTGAATGGACCATTCGGGTGTCCCGGAGTTCCGTTCAGTAACAGTCGTCGCAATGGCTTGAGTTCTCCAGATGTTCGATGAAAATGTGGCCGAACCGTAACCACGCCAATATGCGTGACAGGAATGCCGATGAGGCCTGTCGTCATTTCACACCGAATTTCTACTTGAATGGCGATCCATGCGCTTGGAATTACCTTACCGCCGGCTGCTGCCGCCAAGAAGTGATCCCAGAGCGCCGCGAATCAATTGCCGGCCTACCTGTGAGCCGATGGCGCGGGCGGCGCTGTTGACCATGGCTTGTCCGGGGGACATGCGGCGGGAGTTGCCGCTGCCGAAGAGTGCTCCCATGGCTTCGCCGAGCAGGCCGCCGGATCCGGCGGTGGTTGTCTGCGCCTGCGTCTGCACTTTTTCGCGCTGCTGCATCTGGCTGTCGCTGGGCGACTGCTGCGCTTTGTTGGTGAGGCGTTCGTATGCGGATTCGCGATCGATGGCCTTTTCGTAGACGCCGGCGACGGGCGAGCTGGCGATGATCTGCTGGCGTTGCTCGGGGGTGATGGGGCCGATCTGGCTGGCGGGCGGGGAGACCATGGCGCGCTGGACGATGCCGGGTGTGCCGCTCTCGTCCAGAAAGGACACCAAAGCCTCACCTACGGCGAGCTGGGTGATGACGGTGGCGGTGTCGAGCTTGGGGTTGGTGCGGAAGGTGTCGGCGGCGGCTTTGACGGCCTTCTGGTCGTTCGGGGTGAAGGCGCGGAGGGCGTGCTGCACGCGGTTGCCAAGCTGGCTGAGGACGACCTGCGAGACATCGTTTGGATTCTGCGTGACGAAGTAGACGCCGATGCCCTTGGAGCGGATGAGGCGGACGACCTGCTCGATGCGCGCGCCGAGCGCGGAGGGCAGATCGTTGAAGAGCAGGTGCGCTTCGTCGAAGAAGAAGACGAGCTTCGGTTTTTCGGGATCGCCGACCTCGGGCAGGCGCTCGAAGAGCTCCGACAGGAGCCAGAGCAGGAAGGTGGCGTAGAGCTGCGGCGACTGCATGAGCTTGTCCGCGGCGAGGATGTTGACGACACCGTGGCCGTTCTGGTCGGTCTGCAGCAGGTCATCGATGTTGAGCGCGGGCTCGCCAAAGAACTTGTCGCCGCCCTGCTGCTCGAGCGCGATGAGATTGCGCTGAATGGCGCCGATGCTGGCCGGCGAGATGTTGCCGTATTGCGTTTTGTACTGCGCGGCGTTGTCGCCGGTGTACTGCAGCATGGCGCGGAGATCTTTGAGATCGAGCAGGAGCAGGCCTTCGTCGTCCGCGATTTTGAAGACGAGGGTGAGGACGCCGGCCTGGGTGTCGTTGAGATTGAGGATGCGGCCGAGCAGCAACGGACCCATCTCCGAGATGGTGGCGCGGACAGGATGACCCTGCTCGCCGAAGACGTCCCAGAAGGTGACGGGGCAGCCGGCGAAGGCGGGTGTGGCCATGCCGAGCGATTCGAGCCGCGCTGCGAACTTGGGGTTGTTTTGGCCGGGCTGGCTGATGCCGGAGAGGTCGCCCTTCACATCCGCCGCGAAGACGGGAACGCCGATGCGGCTGAGCGCTTCGGCAATGACCTGCAGGGTGACGGTCTTGCCGGTTCCGGTAGCGCCGGCCACCAGGCCGTGCCGGTTGGTGAGCCCGGGCAGCAGGACGAGGTCGGCTTTGGTGTCAGTCTCTTTTGCGATCAGCATCGGCTGGGGCATTCCGTCGATCTCTCCCTGGGGAACGTCTCTTCGAGTCTGAAGGTACACCGGTCATGTGCCCATGTGCACGCACGACTACTTTCCGCACGCCTAACCGTCTAAGCTGCACAGTATGCAGGTGCGGGTGCTGTTCTTCGGGATACTCAAGGATCTTCTTTCGTCGAGCGGCGAAGCCGTGCTGCTGCCGGAAGGCGCGACGGTGGCGCAGTTGCTGGAGCGGCTTCGCAACGGCGCGGCGCACCCGGTGTGGTCGACGCTGGCAGTCGCGGTGAATCGTGAGTATGCGACGGCCTCGGCGGTGCTGCACGAGGGGGATGAAGTGGCGCTGTTGCCTCCGGTTTCGGGCGGGAGCGAGGCGATTCGCGGACCCGAGCCAGCCGTCACCCATGTCGCTCTGACATATCAGCGAATCGATCGTGCAGTTCTGGTGGCTGGGTGTCAGCAACCTTCCGATGGTGCGGTTGTAGTTTTCGATGGTGTCGTCCGCGACAATACGCGCGGGCGGAAGACGCTGTATCTCAATTACGAGGCGTATGAGGAGATGGCGCTGGCCGAGATGGCGAAGCTGGCGGCCGAGGCAAGAACGCGCTTTGCCGTCGATCGCGTGGCCGTGGTGCATCGGCTGGGCCGGCTGGAGATTGGCGAGAGCAGCATCGTGATCGTTGTGAGCTCGGCGCACCGCGGGGCTGCCTTCGATGCGTGCCGCTGGCTGATCGACACGCTCAAGCGCACGGTGCCGGTATGGAAGAAAGAGCACTTCGCCGACGGCGCGGTTTGGACCGACGGCGAACCCTTTCCGGCGGAGCTGCAGCCGGGGTCCTCTTCATGAGAATCAGAGGGCTGGCCGTTGGTGTGGCGCTGCTTATCGCCACGCTAACCTTATCTGCGGCTTGCGCGGCGCAGCAGGAGCCGACTTTTCATGTGGATGTTCCGCTGGTGAATGTGTTCGCGAGCGTGACGGACAAGGCAGGCGCTCCGATTGGCGGCCTGACGAAAGAAGATTTTCAGCTCTTCGAAAACGGCAAGCCGCAGACTATCGCTGTTTTTGAGCGGGATACTTCGGCGCCACTGGCGATTGTGCTGGCGGTGGATGTGAGCGGGAGTGTGTATAAGGATTTTGCGGCGGAGCAGCAGGCCGCGCAACGCTTTGCCAAAGACGTGTTGCGGTCGCAGGATCGTGCCGATGTTGTGTCCTTCGCGGATGGCACGCGCGAGGTGACGGGCTTTACTGGCGATGCGAAGCGGATTGCGGGCGGACTTGGCGGGCTGCGTCCCGGCGCTGGCGGCACAGCGTTTTACAGCAGCGTCTCGCTGTCTTCCGAGCTGCTGCGGCCGCTGCATGGGCGGCGCGTGCTGTTGATGATCTCCGATGGTGACAACACAGTGAACGGCGTGAGCTACCAGGATGCGCTGGATGAAGCCGTGCGCGACGAGGTGATGATTTACAGCATCATCGACGTGCCGGTGGCGGCGAGCGCAGGACGCGACCTGGCGGGCGAGCACGCCATGATCACGCTGGCAGAGCAGACGGGCGGCCGGGCTTATTACGCCGACCAGGCCTCGCTGGACCGCATCTTTCATCGCATTGCCGATGACCTGCGCACGCAGTATCTGCTGGGCTACTATCCGCACAAGCGCGCCCCCGAAGAAGAGGATGGGTTCCGGTCGATTGCGGTGAAGATGAGCAATGCTGCGGACAATGCGAAGTACAGCATCCGCAACCGGCCTGGGTACTACGCGCACGGCAATCAATAGACGGTTTTAATTGAACCGCTATTTCTCTTCGCGCATTGCGGGAGTGTAAGCAACTCCGACCAGAATGCCTTCCGGGGAGAGCAGTCGAGTTACGATCTGGCCCCAAGGTTCTTTGCGCGCGGAGACGAGTAGCTGGTATCCCTGTTTCTTGAGCTCCTCGGTTGCCGCCTGCACATCTTTCACATCAAACTCCAGCCAGGCATGGGGAACGGGCAAATCCTTGGGCCAGGTCCCGGTTCCAAAACACGATTGCGCGGCCTGGGAGAGAGGCCACAGGGCAAAATGCTTGGCGCCCTCGATCTTTCCGGTATGCAGATAGCCGCCTTCGTCACGATGGAAGGTTAGACCTAAGCTTTCGACGTAAAACTTTTCGCTTGGCTGCTGGTCTCGAACGATCGGGCCGAAACCAGCTATGAACAGCACTTCGATTTTGGAGCCATTGATTTTGGAGTCCGCCGCCATGGGATTTACCTCGCGGGCAGTTTAACTCCAGCCGGCAGGCCGAAGGCGGTGTCGCTTTCATGCAGTGCGATGCCCGGGCCGGTGGGTAAAAGTTAATGCCGCTCCTGCTGCGAAACACTCCCTCAGGCTCGGCTACAATCGCGGCATGGCGAGTGAGAATGCATCGCGCCGGAGCAGCCGCAAGGCGCCGCCGCCCGGCGATACCGGGCAGGAGGCTGCCTATCTCCGTTTCCTCTCTGAGAAGCAGGTGCCGGTGACGGTGAAACTGCGCGATGGCGAGAGCGTGTCCGGGTGGATCGAGTACTTCGATGAGCGCATGATCCGGCTGACGCGCGAGGGGCGACCGAACCTTTTCATTTACAAGCAACAGATCCGCACCATCACAGAGCAGGGAAAGCGCGCGCCGAAGAATGATGCGGTACGCAATATTGCAGAGGAGAAGCGGCATGAATAGCCAGTTGCCTGATTCGCTGAACCTGGGGCTGGCTGTGCCTGCGGCGGCGATTGCGATTGAAGCCGGGCTGCTGATTCATGATTTTTACGAGCGCGGCGTGCGCACCGAGTACAAGGGCGACGTCGATCTGGTGACGGAGGCGGACCGCGCCAGCGAGAAGCTGATTGTCGAGAAGCTGCACATTGCGTTTCCGCATCACGGCATTTTCGGCGAGGAGGGCACGCGCTCCGGGCTGGATGCCGAGTATCGCTGGTATGTCGATCCGCTGGACGGCACCACGAATTTTGCGCATGGATTTCCCTACTTCTGCGTGTCGCTGGGGCTGGAGCGCCGGCCTGCCGGGCTTGCGCCGGATAAAGATGGCGAGCTGGTCGCGGGCGTGATCTACCAGCCGATGCACAACGAGCTCTTTGTCGCGGAGAAGGGAAGCGGCGCGTATCTGAATGGACGGCGGCTGCACGTTTCGAAGACGGCGCAACTGCAGGAGGCGCTACTGGCGACGGGATTTCCCAGCCACAAGCGGCATGAGAATCCCAACATCCACTTTTATCAGCAGCTCACGCTGCGCTCGCATGGTGTGCGGCGCGCGGGCGCGGCGGCGCTGGACCTGGCGTATACGGCGGCAGGCCGCTTCGATGGGTATTGGGAATTCAATCTCAATCCGTGGGATTCGGCTGCGGGCGCGCTGATGGTGACCGAGGCGGGCGGAATGATGACGAAGTTCGACGGGAGCCCGTTCGAGCTGGCGAGCAAAGAAGTTCTGGCGACAAATGGGCTGCTGCTGCCGGAGGTGCAGCGGTTTTTCGAGGATATGTTTGCCGGCCGCGATATCGAACCGGTGCCGACTCCGGCGGAATTTGCCGCGCGGCGGCAGGCGCGTGAAGGCTGATCTTTCCGCATTGCGCATACCGGTTCCGCGCCGCTTTCCCCTGTTACAATCAAGAGAACCCCGCACTGGAGATTCGCTTCATGGCTTACATAATTGCAGAACCTTGCATCGGTACGAAGGACTCAGCCTGCGTCGATGCCTGCCCCGTCGACTGCATTCATCCCAAGAAGGATGAGGCCGATCATGCTGAGGTCGAGCAGCTCTACATCGATCCGGTGGAGTGCATCGACTGCGGCGCCTGCGTGCCCGTGTGCCCGGTTTCGGCTATCTTCGCGGGCGATGATCTGCCGGAGAAGTGGGCGGCTTATACGGAAAAGAACGCCTCGCACTTTGGCCGCTAGTCCGGACATAACTTTTCACCAGCGCGCAGCCTTCGGGTTGCGCGTTGTTGTTTGTGGCTGGGAATGTGTGTGAGTGACGATGAACGCTGAAGCCATCGTGCTGCGGACCTGGCCGATTCGCGAGGCGGACCAGATCGTTGCGCTGTTTACGCGCGAGTTTGGCAAGCTGAAGGGCGTTGCCAAGTCCGCGGCGAAGAGCCGGCGGCGCTTTGGCGGCGCGCTCGAGCCGATGACGCATGTGCGGGCCAGCTTTGTGGAGAAGCCGCGGCAGGAGCTGGTGCGGCTGGACTACTTCGAGATTTTGCGCTCGCCGCTCTCGCTCGCGGTGGATTACACGCGGCTGAGCGCCCTCGCCTTCTTTGCCGAGGTGACTGACGAGACGCAGCCGGATCACGATCCCAATGATGCGGTGTTTCGCCTGCTGCTCGCTGTCCTGGAAGCGGCGGAGACGGGCGGGGTCTGGATGCCGGTGACGTATTTCGCGCTATGGATGACGCGGCTGATGGGCTGGCTGCCGGAGCTGCGGCGCTGCATGATTTGCGGCGAGGCGCTGGAGGGTGCACCGGCGTATTTTCATGCGCTGTCGGACGGGCTGGTGTGCGTGCACCATAAGCGGCTGGCGTCGGGCACGCTGAGTGTCGAGTCGCAGCGCGTGGCCGCGCAGATCTTTCACGCGCCGGCAAGCGCGCTGCTGGATGCGCCATGGCCGCGAGAGCGCGCGCGGGACCTGCGGCGGTTTTCCGTGCAGACGCTGGAGCGGCATCTGGAGCGGCGGCTGACCAGCGCGGCGGCGCTGGTCAAGCTGGGCGGCTAGGTACTGGCCGTACGGGCCGATTGCGCCTGCGGCACGTTCTGTTAAGTTCGCTCCGTTGTCGCTCACATTCGGTGCTGAGGGCGACGTGACTGTATCCCACATCTTTGCGAGATGTCGGCACCCGGCTGGTGTTCTGGTTGAGCGGCGCTTCGCGCCGATATTGAACGGAAGATACAGCAGGTCCTTCACTCCACCTTCGGTTACGTTCAGGATGACAACGTTTTTTGCGACGGCTCACCGCATCAGCGTTCGACGTGTTCGACGGGGTGGTCTTCTCGCGTGACGACCGGATCGGGGTGTTCGGGCGTGCGTGATGTCACCAGGCGAAAGACGCGCTCCCGCGCCTCTTCGCGCTCGACGAAGCGGCGGCGACCGATCAGCAGGTCCTGCAGCGAGACATAGCCGCGCGGCTGCATGGTGTCGCGTTCGAAGACAGCGAGGCGCAACTGGCCGGTAGTCGCCATGCGCTCCGCCGCGCTGCGACAGGTCTCGTCGCCGAAGGCGTAGACGGGCGGCAACTCGGTGAGGGCGGGGGCATGCTCGTCGGCAATATCGGTCATGGCATCTTCGACGCTGACCATTTCGAGCGGGTCGACGCCGTACTCGCGAGTGAGGTGATGTCCGCGGCGGCCGAGCTTTTCCGTGAGTATGGAGCGCGGCATGATGAGCGACGTGATGGTGTACGAGGCGATGCACGCGACGACCAGCGGCAGGAGCGCGGGCAGGGCGTGAGTGAGCTCGATGGAAAAGACGATGGCGGTGAGCGGAGAGCCGAGCGCGCCCGCGAGCATGGCGCCCATGCCGATGAGCGCCAGCGTGCCTTCGGGCATATGGAGCAGATGCGCCGAGAGCGCGCCGAGAGATGCGCCGATCATGAGCAGCGGGGCGAGCACGCCACCTGAGGTGCCGGAGCCGAGGGAGAAGGCCCACATTAGTGATTTGAAGACGATGACGCCGAAGATGAGCGCGAGCGTGGCGCGTCCTGCGAGCAGAGTTGCGATGTTGTCATAGCCAACGCCGAGGCCGTGGGGAAAGAACAAGCCGCCGATGCCCACGCCGAGGCCGCCGATGGCGGGCCACCACATCCAGTGCACCGGGAGTTTTCCGAACAGGTCTTCAAAGCCATACATCATGCGGCTCATGGCCGCGGCCGCGAGTCCGACGAGTGCGCCGAGCACTGCAGCGAGGAGCGCGAAACGGACGCCGCCGGGAATTGCCTGCGAGGAGAGCGGGAAGAGCGGTCCGGCGCCGAGCCAGATGACGCGCAGCACGGCCGCGGTGACGCTGGCGAAGGCCACAGGAATGAGCGAGCGCGGACGCCACTCGAAGAGCAGCAGCTCGACTGCGAGCAGCACAGCGGCAAATGGCGCGGCGAAGGTGGCGGACATGCCGGCCGCCGCTCCGGCGACGAGCAGCGTGGTGCGTTCCGCATCTGTGAGCTTGACCCATTGCGCGAGCAGCGACCCGAAGGCGCCGCCGGTCATGATGATGGGACCTTCCGCGCCGAACGGTCCGCCGGAGCCGATCGCGATTGCGGCGGAGATGGGCTTGAGCACGGCGACGCGCGGCTCGACGCGCGCGCCATTGAGCAGGATGGCTTCAATGGCTTCGGGGATGCCGTGGCCGCGAATCTTGTCTGAGCCATAGCGCGCCATGATGCCGACGATGACGCCGCCGAGGATGGGCACCAGCACCATCCAGTATCCGAGCGGGCTGCCGGCGGGGCCGACCATCGCCCAACTGAACCGGTGATAGTAGAAGAGGTTGGTACACAAGGCGATGAGGCGCAGCAGGATCACGGCGAGCGCGGCGCCGCCGATGCCGACGATGATGGCGAGACCGGAGATGAGCCAGACGCGACGATCGACAGTAAAGTCGCGGAGAGTGGAGGCGTGGCTTTTCATCGCGCACCTCGCGAGAAGGCAGGAGTTGCAGCCGGCGCGGCGGGGCTGCGGTCTTGCTCGCGGTCCTGCCAATGTTCGATGCGGGTGAGCGCCTCAATCAAAGCGGGTCCCATTACTTCGAGTTCGCTGCGGTGGTGCGCTGCCAGCTTGTGGAGCAGACGTGACCCCTTGGCGGTGATGCGGAGCAGGACGCGACGGGCATCGTGGGCGTCGCTAGTCCGCTCGAGCAGGCCCTCTTCCTCGGAACGGTTTGCGAGCTCGACCACGCTGTTGTGCCGCAGGCCGAGGCGTTCGGCCGCATAGGCGATGGTGAGGACTGCGTCGGCCGGCGCTCCAGCGATCTGCAGCAGCAGTTGATGCTGCTGCGGCTGGAGACCTGCGTTGTGAGCGGCCTGCTCACTGAACTGTACGAAAGTGCGAAGGCGATAGCGAAATTCGGCCAGGCGTTCGATGAGGCTGTCCGAGGAGTGTGGTGCGTCTTTCATATAGATATATCGTATCACGATATATTAGATGTCAGATGCTCCCTTCGCGTTACACCGGCTGTCTTCTGCTAGCGTGACGGCATGCTGCGCGCTTTTACTCTCCTCTGCACGCTGATCGTGTCGCTTCCTGCAATGGCGCAGTATGCGCCGGCCAATGCGGAGTGGAATCAGCCGATCGCTCCGTTTCGTATCGCGGACAATCTTTATTACGTGGGCATGAAGGGCATTGCGTCGTACCTGATCGTCACGCCAGCGGGAGACATCCTGCTGGACACGGGTTTCCAGGAGTCGGTTCCTCTTGTAGAGGCGAGCGTTCGCAAGCTGGGCTTTCCTGTGTCGGACATACACATTCTGCTGTCGAGCCACGCGCACTTTGACCACGCCGGCGGCTTTCGAGCGATGAAGGCGGCGACGCATGCACGGCTGCTGGCGAGCCCCGGCGATGCGCCGCTGCTCGAGCGCGGGGGCAGCGACGACTTCGCCTTCGCCAACCGGGCGCGGTTTCCGCCGGTGAAGGTCGATGCACTGCTCGAGGATGGAGTGCCGGTGCGTCTGGGTGGAGTGGCGATGACGCCGCACTTCACTCCGGGGCACACCAAGGGTTGCACCACATGGACGATGGACGCGCACGATCGAGGCGAACTGCGGCATGTCGTTTTTGCGTGCAGCCTCTCGGCGCCGGGCTATCAGGTCGTGAACAATCCCAGATATCCAAAGATCCTCAAGGACTACAAGACGAGCATTGCGACGATGCGAGGGCTGCCCTGTGACATTTTTCTGGCGGCACATCCCGGGCAGTTCGGGATGGATGACAAACTCGCCAGGCTGAAGGCACATCCGAACGGACCGAACCCGTTCGTCGATCCGGCGGGCTACAAGGCGTATCTGGACGAGTCGGAGGCAGACCTGAACAAAATGGCGGCAGAGCAGAGCCGTAAGCAGAGCATGCGGAAGCCGGCGACAGCAGGACACTGAGAGCGGCTTCGGAGCGGCTTCGGAGCGATTTCGGCTTCAGCGCCGCCGCCGCGTATACTTTTGTTATGTCGATTGTCCGCAACATTGCCGGCGTGGCGAAGGGAATGTCGATCACCTTCGGTGAGATGTTCAAGCCCACCGAGGTGGAGAACTATCCAGACGGGCCGGGGCCTAACCGGGGCGCGCATTTTCAGGACCGCTTCCGCGGCGCGCATGTGCTGCAGCGCGATGAGAATGGGCTGGAGAAGTGTGTGGCTTGCTTTCTGTGCGCCGCTGCCTGCCCCTCCAATTGCATTTACATCGAAGCGGCGGAGAACACGGAAGAAAAGCGGATCTCGAGCGCCGAGCGCTACGCGAAGGTCTACAACATCGACTACAACCGCTGCATCTTTTGCGGCTATTGTGTCGAGGCCTGCCCCACGGACGCGATCACGCATGGACACGGCTTCGAGCTGGCGTCGCTGAATGCCACGAACCTGATCTATCGCAAGGAAGACATGCTGGTGCCACAGATCGCATTGCCGGGCGCAACCCAGGCGCAGTCGGATTCGATCAAGTAGTCTGCCTTAGACCCGATCTAGTATTCCTTCTGCTCTCCCTTTGCTGGGACCGACGTGGGAACACCAGGCGTGCCGGCATACGTGACCAGCAGGACCACAGGTTCATCGCCGGTTTCGCCGCGATGGACATCGTCCACCGTTTCGGCGAATGCCTGTCCCTGATGAAAGACCTTCGTCTTGCCGCTCACCTTATCGTGCACTGTGAGCGTGCCGGAGAGCACGTAAGCAGCATTGGGAAATGGATGCGTGTGCCACGGCAACGCGGTATGCGGGGCGATGGTCAGCTTTAGCATGGTGAGTTCCGGACGGCCTTTGGCGTACTGTGTGTACGGAACGCCATTCCAGGAATGATCGGCTTGCAGCAGGACCTCCCGCTGAGCGGACGCCACTTTACCTGCTGCGGCTTGGGAGTATGCGTTGGGCAGAGATGTTGCGGCGATGGCGAGAGTGAGTGCTGCAATGCGGTAACGAGTCATGTAGCTGCCTCCGTGGTTCGCTGAATGGCGCTTGTGAGGAACTTACGTCGGGGTCTTGAGCAGTAGGTAGCCGCCGGCGAGGCCGAAGAGCAGATCGGGCGACCAGGCTGCGAGGAATGCGGGCAGCATATTGACGTTGCCCATCGCTTCAAAGGTGCCGGCGACCACCCAGTAGGCGATGGCGACGCCGATCGCAGCGGCGACGCCGGTGAGCGAGCCACGCTTGCCCATGAAGAGCGCGAACGGCACCGCCAGCACGGCCATGATGAGGGTAATGAGCGGATAGGCGATCTTGTGATCGAGCTGGACGCGCAGCCGCATGGTGTCGAAGCCGCTCTGCCGCAGATCGTGAATGTAGCGCGAAAGCTCGATGAAGCTCATCTCCGACGACTGCCGGTTCTCCTTCTTGAAATAAGAAGGCGGCTCGGTGAGAGTGGCGAATGTGCTGAGAGAGAAACGGTCGTAGCTGCTGACAGCTTCGCCCTGGAAGTGGCGATCCCATCCGTCTTCGAAGATCCACTGGTTCAGGTGAGCATCCCAGTGCGCCGTGTCTGCGAAGATGCGCCGGGTCAGAGAGAAGTTATCGGGATCGAATTCGAAGACAGAGATGTTGGCAAATCTGTCATGATCGGGGTCGAAGAACTGGTAGTAGTAGATGCGGCCGGGCCTGCCGGGCTCCTGCTCGCCGAAGATCCATTGCTGGTCGGGACGCAAAAAGGTTTGGGCGGGCTTGCCCTTGATGACGCTGAGCAGCGCCTCCTGCCGGCGATTCGCGCCGGGAAGATAGCTCTCGTCGAAGAGGAACAGGCTGATGGCGAGCACCGCCGCAATCACCAGGACGGGCACGATGACGCGATAGATGCTGATGCCCGTGGCCTTCATGGCGGTGAGCTCGCTGGAGCGATTGAGAACACCAAACGTAACTAATACAGCGACGAGAACACCCAGCGGCATCAGGGTGTAGATCATGCTGGGTACGAGATTGAACAGATAGGCGCCCACGGTCACCAAGGGAGTACGGTTGCGGATGATGTCGCCGAGCCGCTCGAAGAAGGTGAAGACCAGCATGAGGAGCACGAAGGTGACCAGCACCATGGCGAAGGTGGCCAGGAATTCGCGCAGGACATAGTCATCGAGGATAAGAGGAAAGCTGCGGCGGCCGGAGCGCTCGTGGCGGTCGGGGCGGAGAATGCGCGGCAGGGGCAGCCCCTTGCCTGCGCCCTTGCCCACGCCGCTGAAGCTGAAAGCGAAAGGCGCTACGCCGCCGCGGCTGAGCTGCCGCAGCAGAATGAGACCGAAAACAGCGAAGATGAGATTGGCTGCCCACACGCCCAGGAAGGGGCTGATCTTGCCCTGCCGCGCGAGCGAGACGCCGGTGAGCGAGAAGAAGTAGTAGACGAAGACCAGCGCGATGGTGGTGACGAAGCCGGCGCTCTTGCCGCCGCGCCGGGAGGCGAGCCCGAGCGGAACGCCGACCAGCATGAGGACAAAGCAGGAAGCAGGGAAGGCGAAGCGTTTGTAGAACTCGATGCGATACCAGCGGCCATCGTTAGTCTTGGATTTCCGGTATAGCTCTGGCGTCGACATGGCGAGCACAGGCGCATCCACGCGGCCGATGCGCGTCTCTTCCTGGTTGCCGATCTGCAGCGGGAGATCGGCTTCGGCAAAGGTGGAGACGGAGTACTGATTGGGATCGTTGCCAACGAACTCGTGGCGCGTGCCATTGCGGAGCCGCATGCGCAGCTCGCCATCGCCGCTATTCACGACTGTGGCCTGCGCGGCGGTGACGATGAGCGGCGAGGCGGGATTGCTCAGGTCAGCGAGGAAGACGCGTTGCCACTGCGACGCTCCGGTGGAGGGCCGCACATTCTGCACATAGAGCACATAGTTTTTGAAGTCTTCATAGAAGACGCGCGGCTGGATTTCAAAGGAAGCCTGCGAGGTCTTGAGCCCATTCTCGAGTTGGAGCAGCGCCTCAGCGGCTTTGGGAGCGAGATAGAGCGTGGTGAGCAGCGAGATGCCCCAGGCGAGAACAGCGACCAACGAGACAATGCCAACAAAGCGCCAGACACCGATGCCGGCGGCGCGCATCGCGGTAATCTCGCTGTCCGCGGCGAGACGGCTGAGCCCAAGCAGGACGCCAACCAGCACGGCCATGGGAATGGTGTAGCTGAAGGTGTTGGGCAGCGTGAAGAGGAAGATTTCGCCGACGCTGGCGAGTGAGGCGCTTTCGCGCACGACCAGCTCGAGAATCTGGCCGAGGTCGCGCATGAAGAGCACAAAGGTGAACAGCGCACCGCCGACGAGGGCATGCGAGATCACTTCACTCAGGATGTAGCGTCTTAGGATGCGCACGGCAGTCGGTCTGGGGATAGTCTATCCCGCGGCGGGGCTTTGGTTGAGCGGCCCTTCGCGCCGATATTGAACGATCGGTACAGCACTCGGTCACCTTCGTTACGCTCAGGATGACAAGTGGCAGGCAAGGCTTAGCGTGCGTGTCTGTAGACCAGGTCCAGCAGCTCGTCATACATCGCATCGGCCTTATCGCCGCCACTGCGGATCGCCATGGTGGCGCAGTGCTGCAGGTGATTGCGCATCAGCAGACGGCTCACGCCGCGCAGTGCCTCCTGCACGGAGGCGATCTGGACCAGGATGTCGGCGCAGTAGCGTTCTTGATCGACCATGGACTCGAGTCCGCGCACCTGTCCTGCGATGCGGCGCAGGCGGCGGACGGCTGCGGCCTTGAGCTCGGGGTCTACGGCGACGGCGAGCTTGTCGCCGCTGTCGCGCGCCGCCGCGGAGCCGTTTTGGGTCGGTTGCTTCTGTGCAGAACGGGTTTTGTTCATGACGGTCTCCAACGCCGCAGGCGCAGGCTGTTCAACAACACACTTACCGAACTGAGGGCCATGGCGGCGCTGGCCACCGCGGGTGACAGCAGAATGCCGAATGTGGCCCAGAGCACGCCGGCCGCGAGGGGGACGGCGAGCAGGTTGTAGCCAGTGGCCCAGCCCAGGTTCTGTTTCATGACGCGACGGGTGGCGCGCGCCAGCTTCAGCGCTGCGACCATTGCCGCGAGATCGCTGTGCAGCAGGATGGCGTCACCGGCCTCGCGCGCGAGCTCAGTGCCGGTTCCCATGCCGATGCCGGAGTCTGCCTGCGCGATGGCGGCTGCGTCGTTGATGCCGTCGCCGACCATCAGGACACGCGCGCCTTGTTGCTGCAGCTCGCGGATTCGTTCCAGCTTCTGCTCCGGCGAGAGGCCGGCGTAAACCTCACGGATGCCGAGCGTGTCTGCCAGCGGCTGCGCGGCGGCGGCGGTATCCCCGGTGAGCATGATGGGCCGCAGATGTAGGTCTTCCAGCGCACGCATGGCGGCGGAAGCATCGCCGCGGACTGCATCGCGGCACACGAGAGTGCCCGCATAAGCGCCCGCTTGCGCGATATGCAGCACGGTCGCGCCCGGCTCCGTGGGTGATTCCGGGAGGGCGATGCCGCGCTCCTCGAAGAGGCGTGTGTTGCCGGCGAGGACGCCAACGCCGTTCACGGTGGCTTCAAGACCGCGGCCGGGTTGCGCCTGGAAGTTTTCGGAGGGAAGAAGCGCAAGTCCACGCGCCTCTGCCGCGTGGAGCACGGCGCGCGCCAGCGGATGCTCCGAACGCTGTTCGGCAGACGCAGCGAGTTGCAGCAATCGATCGTCGGTCCAGCCGGGAGCCGGCAGCACGGCGACTACGCTCGGCTTGCCTTCGGTGAGCGTGCCGGTCTTGTCCAGCAGAACGGTGTCCACGTGAGCCAAACGCTCCAGCGCCTCGCCGCCCTTGAAGAGCACGCCGAGCTGCGCGCCGCGTCCTATAGCGACAGTCAAAGCTGCAGGCACCGCAAGACCCATCGCACAGGGACACGCGACGACCAGCACCGCGACAGCGATGGCGAAGGCGCGGCTCACATCGAAGAACGACCAGACGGCGAAGGTGGCAAGCGCGAGAACGAGGATGGCGGGCACGAAGATCGCGCTGACGCGGTCTGCGAGTTGCTGCATGGGCGCGCGTGAGGACTGCGCCTGTTCGACCATGCGCAGGATCTGGCCGAGCCGGCTCTCCGCACCGATGGCGGTGGCGCGGTATTCAAGTGCTCCGTCGTAGTTCAACGATCCCGCGATGAGCGATGTCTCCAGTGGATTTTGCAACCGGCTGCGATTCGCCGGTGAGCAGCGACTCATCCACGCTGGTGATGCCACGCAGCACCATGCCATCGACGGGCACGCGCTCTCCGGGACGAAGGACGACAACATCATCCGGCAGCACGGTTGCGGTCGGGACGCTGAGCTCGCGGCCGTCTTTGAGGATGCGCGCCTGCGAAGGCTCGAGTTCAGCCAGGGTGCGGACGGCATCGAGCGCACGTTTGCGCGCGCGGGTCTCCAACCAATTGCCGAGCAGCAGAAATCCGAGGATGAACAGGACAGAGTCGTAGTAAAGATCGGGGCGGATGTGATGGCGCAGGAGCAGACCCGGCCAGAGCGTGGCCACGGCAGAGTAGGCGAAGGCAGCGAGCGTGCCCAGCGCGACCAGCGTGTGCATGTTAGTGGTACGGTGGCGCGCCGCCCGCCAGGCTCGTTGGTAGACGGGGGCTCCGGCGGTCGCCATGCCGAGCAGCGTGATCAGCCCCAATACGATCGCGGCGCCGTGGGCGATCGGATGCATGCTGACCGCCATGACGGCGATTGCTGCCGCGATGGTGATGAGAGCAGTGGGAAGCAGCCGACGGTCTGCTGTTTGAGCAGGCTCGGCGTTTTGATTGGCGGTACGGTCCGAGCCGACCGGCAACGCCGCCCCATAGCCGGCTTCGCCGACGACGGCCACCAGATCCTGTAGTGAGGAGCGTGCGGGCTCGTACATGACACGCGCGGAGTGCGCCAGCAGATTCACGGTCGCGTCGAGCACACCGGGTGCTGCGCGCAGCGAGCGCTCCACGTGCGTCTGGCAGGCGGCGCAGGTCATGCCCTGAATGGGCAGGACGACCGTCTCGACTGAAGCAGCGACCGGGGTAATTGGTGGCTGCTTCGGCAACCGTAGTTCCCTTGGGCGTCTCTGTAGTGAAGCTATTCGACAAGATGCGCCTCGAATCCTGCTTTCTGGATTGCGGCGAGGAATGTGTCCGGCGTCGGCAGATCTGTATGAACGCGCGCTGCGCCGACCCGTACCTCATCGACCTGCGTGCCGGGCACCTGGTTCAATGCGCGGGTGACGCGCTGCACGCAGGCTCCGCAGTGCATGCCATTTATTTGGAAGGACAGTTCCTGCATATACCCCTACCCCCTATGCCGATAGGATGCAGGATTCAGGCTTCAGATGCAAATGATGGGCCGGAAGCGGGGGAGGTCTGCTCGGGTTCGAAGCGGTAGCCGATGCCGCGCACGGTGCGGAGGAAGACCGGATTGGCCGGATCGTCTTCGATGTAGCGGCGGAGGCGCACGATGAAGTTGTCGATGGCGCGCGTGTCGGTATCTTCGCGCATGCGCCATACCTGCTCCAGCAGTTCCTTGCGCGGGATGTTGCGTCCCTGATGGCGCACCAGGTAACGCAATAGCTCGGTTTCCATGACGGTGAGGCGGATGCTGCGGTCGTTCACGCGCAGCTCCAGCGCAGCGAAATCGATGGTGCGCCCGGCGAAAGAGTAGGGGGCCTCCGATTCGGCAAGCGATACGGCATTCTGTTCCCGCCGCTGCCATGCCCAACGCCGCAGCAAACCGTGCAGCCGGGCCAGCAGGATGGAGATATCGAAGGGCTTGGGAAGATAGTCATCGGCGCCGGCGGCGAAGCCCCGCAGCACATCTTCGGAGCGGCCGCGCGCCGTCAGCATGAGAACCGGCGTGCGGTCCTCGCGCTCGCGCAGTTCCTCCACCACGGAGAAGCCGTCGCGGCCAGGCAGCATTACGTCGAGGACGATGGCGTCGATGGCTGCATCGGGGGCGCCGGCGATGTCCAGCGCGGTTTCGCCGTCACGCGCAATGCTGGCGCGATAGCCCTCCGCCTCAAGATTGAATTTCAGTCCCTGGGCCAGATGCTCTTCATCTTCGACGATGAGGATGTGCGGCGTGCCCGTCATACGGTGGCTCCGCGCTCCAGCGATCCGCCGGGAGTGAGGATGCGCGGCAGTTGCAGATGAATGGTGGCGCCGCGCCCTTCACCGGGGCTCTCCGCGAAGGCGTCCCCGCCATGCTGTCGAGCGATGGAGCGTACCAGGAAGAGACCGAGGCCGGTGCCTTTCACGCGCAGGATGCTGCGATTGGGCACGCGGTAGAAGCGGCGGAAGATGCGCTTGAGCTGCGGCTGCGGAATGCCGAGACCCTGATCCGTGACGCTGACCATGACCCACGCATCGCTTTCGACCGAGAGCACGATGGAGAGATGTGCGCCTTCGGGTGAGTACTTGACAGCGTTGTCGATGACGTTGAGCACCGCGGTGCGCAGATCCTCCGGATTGCCGGCGACGGCAAAGCTGGAGCCGCTCTGCAGTTCTCTTCGCTCAAACTGGATCGCATCCTGATCGAGATGATAGCGAAGCGTCGCAGTGGCGACTGCCTCTTGCACGAGTTGATCCATATCGACTCGGACGCGGATCTGGCTGCGCACGCGCTGGCCGAGTTCGCCGGCCTTCAGCACCTGCTCCACGGTGGCCATCAGGCGGTCGGTGTCCTCGCTCATCACGGCTAGGAATTCCTGCTGCTGCTGGTGAGAGACTTCGCGGCGACGCATGGTGTCGAGATAGAGCCGGATGGAGGTGATGGGGGTCTTCAACTCATGCGTCACGGCGTTCAAAAAGCTGTCCTGCTGTTCGTTGCGGCGCACTTCGCGGACCAGAAAGACAGTGTTGAGGATGAGTCCCACGATCAACAGAGCGAAGAAGGGGATGCCGATGATGAGCGGGGCAAGGCGGCGCCAGTTGAGGATGATCCAGCCGAGCTGGAGCGTGATGGCGAGGCCCACCAGGCAGACACCGAGGGCGATGAAGAAAAACATTGCCCGACTGCGCCGCGTGATCCGCATCAAGCATTTCTCCTACTGCCATTGCCTGTCGAACTGCGACGAGGTGCAGCTCCTCTTGACGGAAAAGCTGCGAAGCGTCCGGCTTCGGACTGACTGGGCTTCGGCCTGCCTGATAGTCGAAATGGTTCAGGACGAGTGTGAGCCGGTGGCTCAAAAAAGTATAGCGGCGCCCGCATGGGCGCCGCTATGTGGTGCGGTGATGTGGGTTTAGGCAGCGCCGGCGGGACGCGGGTTGGCGGGATCGTACTGCGCGATCTTGATCTGCTTCGCCAGGCCGAGCTTTTTCAGAATCCAGATGCCGTAGTAGTTGGGATCGATCTCGTACCACGCGAGGCCGTGACGCGCGGAGACGGGATGCGCGTGATGGTTGTTGTGCCAGCCTTCGCCGCCGGTCAGCAGAGCAACCCACCACAGGTTGCGCGACTCGTCGCGGGTCTCGAAGCGGCGCGAGCCCCACATGTGCGTGGCGGAGTTGACCAGCCATGTGGAATGCAAGCCGAGCGTGACGCGCAGGAAGATGCCCCAGAGGACAGCGGGCCACCCGCCGATGGCCAGCAGCGCAAGGCCAACAATCACAAGAGGAACCCAGTGATAGCGGCTGAGCATGCGATGCACCGGATCCTTTGCGAGGTCGGGAGCATAGCGCGAGAGCAGCGCGGTTTCGTGATGGAGCGCGTCGCCTTTGAGGATCCAGTCGACATGCGCCCACCATCCGCCATCGTGCGGTGTGTGCGGGTCGCCTTCGTGGTCGCTGAGCTGATGATGGACGCGATGCGTGGCTACCCAGAAGATCGGTCCGCCTTCGAGCGAGAGCGTGGCGCAGATCGTCATCGCGTATTCCAGCCACTTCGGCACCTTGTAACCACGGTGCGTCAACAGGCGGTGATAGCACATGCCGATGCCGACGTTGATGGAGAGGATGTAGAGAACGACTGCCGAAATGAGCGCCGTCCAGCTGAAGAAGAAGAGCGCAGCTACGGCGCCGACGTGGAAGGCGAGCATGAAGCCGGTGGTCACCCAGTTGCGGCCGAAGTTCTGGCCGGCGCGGCCGAGCACAGGCACGTCCTGCTTGCTGCGCGCGCGGGCTGCGGCGGGTGTGGCCGCTGGGGCGATGGTGGCGACGCTAGCAGCGGTGGCAGGGGTATCTTGGGGGGGTGTTTCTACCAACATATGTAGGGGACCTTTGCTGAGATGGTGGAATGTCCTACCCCCGACCCTAACAGCGATGCCGTACCTGCCTGCGTAACAGTTTTGTAATCGCAGTACCCTCGTAAGCGTGAGACAACTGGGACGGGAGATTACACGGGATGAAGCGAGTCATCTGGGCGAGTTTTTCACTTGCAGTTGCCGCAGTTTGCGCGGGTGCACAACAGGCGCCGATCGATCTGCCGACGAGCAAGCAGTTGCTGCCGGTGCCGGGCGCGCCGCAGCGCACGAACAGCCTGCCCATGGCCATTGCTGCGTCGCCGGACGGCCGTTATCTGGCACTGCTGAACGCGGGCTATGGGACGTATGAGTCCGAGTACCAGCAGTCGATTGCGGTGGTGGATACGACGACTGGCAAGGTTGCCGACTTTCCTGAGCCGCGCACCGCGCCCGGCATGCCACAAACGTTGTATCAGGGGCTGGCTTTCAGCAGTGACGGCACGCACTTGTACGCGTCGTTCGATTCGCTCTCTGCCCCAGTGGCGAAAAACGACAAACAGACGGGGAATGCCATCGCGGTCTATCGCGTGGATGCGGGGCACGTGGCACCGGAGCGGCTGATCTCCATTCCGCTGCAGACGCTGGCGGCGGGGCGTACACAGAACGATCTGGATGCGCCGGTGCCTGCAGGCAAAGCGATTCCCGCGCCGGCCGGCCTTGCAGTGGTGAAGGGAAGCGATGGCGCCGAAGAATTGCTGGTAGCCGATACGCTCTCCGACGATGTTCTTTTGGTTGATGTGGCGAGCGGCGCCGTGCGTTATCGATTCGATCTGGCGGCGAGCCCTGTGGTGCCGTCCACCTATCCGATTGCGGTGATCGCGACGCGCGACGGCAAACGAGGATTCGTAGCGTTGTGGAATGGATCGGCGATTGCTGAGCTCGATCTTGCATCGGGCAAGGTGATCGGCAACCTGCCGTTGATGCCTCCTTCAGAAGCGACATCGCCGGGCTCGCACCCGACGGCGCTTGCTCTCTCGCCCAATCAGAAGACGCTCTATATTGCGCTGGCCAATCGCGATGCTGTAGCTGCCGTGTCGTTGCGAGGAGCGGGAATGAAGCCGGCCGGCATCGGCCGGGGAATGAAACTGGCCGGCATCTTCGACACGCGGCTGCCGGGCCAGACTTATTTCGGCGGCGAGCCGAATGCTCTTGCGCTCTCGGCGGATGGCGGGCGCCTCTATGCTGCGAATGCTGGAACCGATTCCGTCGCGATCTTCCGGACACGCGGCATCCGCGCTGGCAAGCCGAAGCAGGCGGATGGATTTCTGCCTACCGAGTGGCTGCCTACCGGACTTGCTGTTGACTCAAGTCATCTTTATGTTGCGACCGGGAAGGGCAAGGGCACGGGTCCAAACAATCATCCGCAACGCCGCGTGGCGAGTGCGCCTCACATGCGTGGCAGTTCGAGCTACATCGCCACGCTGCTTTATGGCTCGGTGGCAGCGGTTGACTTGGCGCAGCTGGATGCGCATCTGCCCGAGCTGACCAAGCAGACTGTAGCCAGCAACATGCAGAACGCGGCGGCCACGCACATCCAGTTTCAGGGTGGCAGAAATCCCATCCGCCACGTGATCTACATCATCAAGGAGAACCGCACCTACGATCAGATCTTTGGCGATCTGCCGGCGGGCAACAACGATCCCAGCCTGACGATGTACGGCCGCAGCATTACGCCGAACGAGCACAAGCTGGCGGAGCAGTTCGGCATCCTCGACAACTTTTACGATTCAGGCGAGGTGTCAGGTGATGGCCATGTGTGGTCGACGGCTGCGATCTCCAGTGATTACACGGAGAAGACGTGGCAGCAGTCGTATCGCGGCAAGGAGCGGGTCTACGACTTTGAAGGCGTGGTGGAGAACGGCTTTCCGCTGACGGAGAAGATCTCCGACGTGAACGAGCCAGCGAGCAGCTATCTGTGGACCAACCTTGCGCGGCATCACAAGAGCTATTTCCACTTCGCAGAATTTATCGCAACGCACTTCTGCGGTAGCGACGAACCCGCACCGCGGCAGAGCCCGACCGAAGGCACTCCGGAGCCGGAGCGGGAAAAGTGCGCGACGCCTGCGATTCGGCCCGGAGCGGCGGTTCCGGAGAACTATGGCGGCGGGACGAGCAAGTATCCGTGGCCCATCCCGCTGATCGCGCAGAACGTGGCGACCAAGCCCGAGCTGGTGGGGCATTTCGATCCGAACTATCCGGATTTCGAGCTGGATTTTCCAGACCAGATGCGGTTTGAGGAGTTCGATACATATTTCAAGAAGTGGGTTGATAAACGCAACAGCGGCAGCGACGATATGCCGGCATTCGTCATGCTGCGTTTGCCGAACGACCACACTGCAGGCACGCACGCGGGAATGCCGACCCCGAATGCGTCGGTTGCAGATAACGATCTTGCTGTTGGCCGCGCGGTTGAAGCGGTCTCACACAGCCCTTACTGGAACGACACCGCATTCTTCATCCTGGAGGACGATGCCCAGGCAGGCG
This sequence comes from uncultured Acidobacteriaceae bacterium, assembly GCA_963737035.1. GTDB lineage: Bacteria > Acidobacteriota > Terriglobia > Terriglobales > Acidobacteriaceae > KBS-83. The sequence goes on from CAVTRJ010000018.1 coordinate 94,068, forward strand.
CGGACCACGTGGATGCGCATCGCAGCACGGCGCTGGTCATCAGCAAGTACGCACCGCGGCAGGCGGGGCCGCTGGTGGACCACCGCTTCTACACCACGGTCAGCATGGTGCGCACGATGGAAGACCTGCTGGACCTGCCGCCGATGAACAACAACGACGCATTTGCGCCACCGATCGCCAGCGTCTTTGCCGGCGCGGGGGATCAGCCGGCGTTCGACGCAGATTATTCCAATCGCGACAACGGCCTGATCTATACGGCGAATAAACCATCAGCGCCGGGCGCGAAAGAGTCGGGCAAGATGGATTTTCGTCACGAAGATCGCGCGGATCCGCAGAAGCTGAACGTGATCCTGTGGAGGGATGCGAAGGGTGATGCTCCGGTACCGGCGATGCTTAGGGCGCCGGTGAAGCACCGGAAGGATGATGACGACTGAGATGCGTGCTCAAAGCTAGAGGCGACCGTAATCGGACTGTTACGAAAAATTATCTTGTACCCCGCTCATCGTTGATCCAACTTCCGAATTGTCAACTACTCGCCACGGACGATTTAATCGATTGGTCGCTTGTCATAAGGGGGCAAGATGAAATTACTTCTCTGTGTGGCGCTTAGTGTCGCAATCCCAGGCATTTGTGCGGGTCAATCCGCGTCGTCATCGGAACAGACGCTGCAAGCAATGCTTAGTGAATTGCGGGCAATTCATGCGGACATGCGAGTAGAGAGCGCACGCACCCAAAGGATGGAACTTTTACTTGCCGAGTTGCAGCTTCAGTCAGCGACTGTGACTCGGGCGGTGGAACGGGTTGACGCGGCGCGATCCAAAACGAATGATGTGCAAGAGGGCATTGGACAGACAACGGCGGAAATCACGAGAGTTGAGGAAGCCAGCGATACGGCGGCCACCGAAGCCGACAAGAGCAGGATCGCGAGCGATATAGATCGACTAAAAGGCGGGCTTTCTAATCTAAAGAAACTGGAGCAGGATCGCTTGTCCAATCAGCAGGAAGCCGAAGCCTCGCTTCAGAAAGCTCAAGATGCGTATGACGCAATCGAAGAGCAACTCGGCACTCTAATAAAAGCGTTGCGCGCGGCTCAGGAGGTTGGAAATAAGTAAGCTCGGCGACCGTACCCACAATCCCAAACCCTGAGAGCCATCAGCGAGAGCATTTTGCGTCGCTCTACCTCTTCTGAGCTGAGCTTAATAACGACCTCGTAATGGCCGCCTCTTCTACTTCTCCAGGTAAGCTCAGCCGACGAAGTCGACCTTTACCGGATGCGGGATGATGCCGCGCTCGTGACCGAGCTCGAGCAGCTTGCGGATCGCCTGCTTGCCATCTTCGCCGTAGTTGAGCGTGCGCTCGTTCACGTACATGCTGACGAAGCGGTTGGCCAGTTGCGCATCTAGATCACGGGCGAACTGCATGGCGTAGGCCAATGCCTCTTCGCGATGATCGAGCGCGTGCTGAATGCTTTCGCGCAGCGCTTTGGTGACGACGCGCATGGTTTCATCGCCCAGGCTGCGACGGATGGCGTTGCCGCCCAGCGGCAGGGGCAGGCCAGTCTGTTCGCGCCACCACTGGCCAAGATCGAGCACCTTGTGGAGACCGCTTGCTGCGTAGGTGAGCTGGCCTTCGTGAATGATGAGTCCGGCCTCATGCTTGCCGGCGAGCACCTGCGGGATGATCTGGTCGAAGGGAACGAGCGTGGTGCGAACATCGGGAGCGAAAAGCTTGAGAGCCAGCGCGGCGGTCGTGAGCTCGCCGGGAATGGCGATGCGGATGTTCTTGATTTCCTCGAGCGAGAAGCGCTTGCTGGAAACGATCATCGGGCCATAGCCCTCGCCCACACTGCCGCCACAGGCCATCAGCGCGTAATTGTCCTGCAGGTAGGGGTAGGCGTGGAAGGAGATCGCGGTGACGTCGTAGTGCGCCTCGTGAATCGCTTTCTGGTTCAGCGTCTCGATGTCGGTGAGGGTGTGGGTGAACTTCAGGCCGGGCACGCGCACCTTGTTGGTGGCGAGGCCGTAGAACATGAATGCGTCATCGGAGTCCGGCGAATGCGCGATGGTGATTTCGCGGATGCCGGTCGGGGTGGGTTCCAACTGAGGAGTGGTGCTCACGCTGCGTGAATCCTTTCGATGCGCGGCCGATGCTGTGGCCGATAATGTGGGGCCAATGATGCCTTTAATTCTGCTGCTGCGCCTCGGAGGAGGAGGAGCGCGTAGAGAAGGAATGGAAGATCTGGGCGCAGACCGCGGCGATCATCACCTTGGCGGCGTCGCCGGCCAGAAAGGGAACGACCGACACGCTCAGCAGGTGGGAAAAGCTCGCGCGTGTCAGCACTTCGAGCCAGAGCGCGCCCGTGGCCAGCAGAACCAGATCGCCGGCAACTGCGCCGGTCAACGCTGCCCAGGCGTTCTGTTTTCCCGCGCGATAGAGCAGGCCGGCTAAGGCTGCGGCGAACGGCGCCGCCAGCAGGTAGCCGCCGGTTGGACCGACGAGCTGGGCGATGCCGCCCGGTCCGTGCGGGCTGAAGACCGGCATGCCTGCCGCTCCTTCGAGGAGGTACACCGTCATGACTGCGAAGCTTTCACGCGGAGCCAACAGCAGGCCCAGCAGCAGGACGGCGAACGGCTGCAGGGTGATGGGCACCGGGGTGAAGCCGAGCGGAATCGAGATGTGCGCAGACAGAGCGACAAGCGCGGTGGCTCCGATCAGTAACGCGAACCGCCGCGAGCTACTGGCGAGCTGGGTACGAAACGGTGCAACGGCTGTCTGGTGCATCATTCTGTCTTCTCCTGATCCCACTCCAGCCAACCTCCGGCTCAGAGATTGTCCTGTTTCGTTTCCGTCTCGGCGGCTGCTTCTGCTGGCAGTTGCTTTCGATCGCGGCGGACGTGCCGGGCGACCGCGATGGCTGCCCACAGCAGTGCGCACAGACTTGCAACGAAGACAGCAAACAACCAGCGCATGCGTGAGGAGCCGATCCTGCCGGCCCAGTCAGGATAACAAACCAGCGCATCTGCGGACGGACCCGGTCGGTCAATGCAGAAAGCTATTCGAGAACGCAGCAAGCGGTCATTCAATGCAGGAAGCTGTCAGCTAATGCAGGAAGCGATCCAGGCCAGGTAGGCGCTGCTGCCGTCAGCGACGTCGAGCACCAGGAACTCCGGCAGCTCGTAGCTGTGCAGTTCGTGAACGCGGGTGCGGACAGCCTCGACCTTGTTTTGCAGGGTCTTGATCAGCAGCAACACCTCTTCGGCTGTCTCTATCGCTTCCTTCCAGCGGTAGATGGAGTGAACTCCGCCGATGAGATTGACGCAGGCGGCCAACTGCTCCTGGACCAGGGCATGCGCGATACGCTTTGCTTCCGCACGCTGCGAAGTGGTCACGAGAATGAGGCGAGTGTCGGTCATGCGATACAACCGGTCTGAAAAGGCGGGTTGTGCGGAAGGTTGTGCGGGAGATGCGATGTCTGCCATACAATCCTCGCCGGGCCGCATCCCATGCGACAGTATTAATAGCGGCAGAACGTTGCGAGTGCACGTTGCCGGTGAGCGGAGAGACAGGAGAGATATGGCCACAGAGATCAAGTTCGGAACCTCGGGCTGGCGAGCCATCGTTGCGGAGGAGTTTACGCTGGCCAACATACGCCGCGCCGTTACCGGCATCGCCAGCTATGTGGCGAGCCAGCCGGGCAGCCATCGCGTGCTGGTGGGCCGCGACCCGCGTTTTCTGGGCGAGATGTTTGTCGACGAGGCGGCGCGTCTTCTGGCGCAGCATGGCGTGACGCCGGTGGTGATTCCGGATGCTGCGCCGACGCCTGCGATCGCGTATGCCATTCGCGAGCAGAAGGCCAGCGGCGGCATCAACTTTACGGCGTCGCACAATCCGCCGGAGTACAACGGCATCAAGTTTTCGACGCCCGACGGTGCGCCCGCACTGCCGGAGACCACGAGCAAGATCGAGGCAGCGATTCGCGAGCTGGGCGACGCTCCGGTGGCGCAGGCAAAGGCAGTTGAGAATGTGCAGAAGCTGGATGTGAAGCCGGATTATCTGAAGCGGCTGGGCGAGCTGGTGGATTTCAAGGCGATTCAGGCGTCGAAGATCAAGATCGTCTTCGATCCGTTCTGGGGAGCGGCGCGCGGCTATACCTCGGACGTGCTGCGCAGTCATGGCATCGACGTGAGTTGCGTGCACGACTACCGCGACGTGCTCTTCGGCGGGCACGCGCCGGAGCCGGACGATCATCTGCTGGGCGACGCGAAGAAGAAGATGCGGGAGACGGGCGCGCACATCGGCATTGCGACCGATGGGGATGCCGACCGCTTTGGCATTCTCGATGCTGACGGCACATTCATTCAGCCGAACTACGTGATCGCGCTGCTGTTCGAATACCTAATCGAGACGCGCGGCTGGAAGAACGGCGTTGCCAAGTCGGTTGCCACTACCAACCTCATCAATGCGATTGCAGAGAAGCAGGGCGTGCAGTTGTATGAGACGCCGGTGGGCTTCAAGTTCATCGGCGAGCTGATCATCAAGGATGAGATCGCGATCGGCGGCGAGGAGAGCGCCGGGCTCACCATTCGCGGACACGTGCCGGAGAAGGATGGCGTGATCGCCGGACTGCTGATGGCCGAGATGGTGGCGCGGCGCGGCAAGAGCATCGGCGAGCAGCTCAAAGAGCTGTTTGGCAAATATGGTTCCTTCTATCCGGTGCGGGAGAACTTCCGCTTGACCGGCGAGGGGAAGCAGAAGTTCACTGAGAAGATGAAGAAAGATCCTACGGAGCTGGCCGGGCAAAAGGTGAAGCAGGTGGTGCGCACCGATGGCCTGAAGCTGATCTTCGAGGACGGCTCCTGGGTGTGCTATCGCCTCTCCGGCACGGAGCCCGTGGTACGCGCCTATACCGAGGCGCGCAATGAGCAGGAGAGCGCAAAGCTGACGCAGGCGGCGAAAGACTGGGTCCTGCAGTAACGAGAGGGAAGCAGTGAATACGGCACAGGCACGGCCACATACGCAGACGGGCAGGCTCGCGCGACGCTTCATGGTCGCGACGGCCGCGTATGGCCAGCGTCGCCGCATCGCGACTGTGTTCGCTATCGTGATCGCTGTTCTGGTTGGCTATCATGCGCTGTTCGGCGCGAATGGAGTGGTGGCCTATCGCGCCAAACGCAGCGAAGATCACCTGCTCGCGCAGCAACTGGAAAAGATGAAGGTCGAGAATGCGCACCTCAAGTCGCATGTCGAACACCTGAAGACGGATCCGGACGCGATCGAGTATGAGGCGCACACGCGGCTGCGCTACACCAGGCCGGACCAAGTGATTGTGCTGAATAACAGCACGAGCACGCCCGCTGCGAACCCCGCTCCATCCAATGCGAACCCCGCTTCGCCTGGAACCAAGCCAGCTTCTCCCAAATCTAAATAGCATCGGCCTGCAGAGAACAACCTGTAGAGAACAAAAGAGGCGCGCGGAGTTCTGCTCGCTCGCGGTTTATACTGAGGCTATGAGCACAGCAGCGCCGCGCGATCGCTATCTCTTCGGCTCGCTTGAGAGCAGCGCCAAGAACCAGATGAAGGTGCAGGAGGCGAACTTCGGCGAAGAGCAGCCGGAGGGCATCATCCTCACTTCACTGGATTTTGCGGTGAACTGGATTCGCAAGAGCTCGGTATGGCCGATGACATTCGGCCTTGCGTGCTGCGCCATCGAGATGATGTCGATGGGCGCGTCGCGCTTCGATGTGGCGCGCTTCGGGGCAGAGGTGTTTCGTCCCTCGCCGCGTCAGTCCGATCTGATGGTGATCGCGGGCCGGGTCTCGCAGAAGATGGCGCCGGTGATTCGCCGGCTTTGGGAGCAGATGCCCGAGCCCAAGTGGGTCATCTCCATGGGCGCGTGCGCTACTTCGGGCGGAGTTTTCAACAACTACGCGCTGGTGCAGGGCGTGAATCAGATCATTCCCGTCGATGTGTACGTTCCGGGGTGTCCTCCGCGCCCCGAGCAGCTCATTTACGCCATCACTCTGCTGCAGGAAAAGATTCTGCGGGAGCGCGGCACGCTGAAGCGGACGCTCAATCTGAGCTAGTCCGGTTTTTCGTCAGGCGAAGCCCATTTCGGCGCCTTTCGTAACCAGGGGCCGCAAAAGCGGTCTGTTAACGTCCTCCAGCGGGAGGAAATCCTTTCAATACCCTCAACTTCAACGAAATAGTACTTGCATCGATGGTGGATGCCATTAGGATGGTGCAGTCCGGGATTTGTCCTGGTCGGGTGCACCTTTTTTGTGGCGGTTGCCGGATGCACATGAAATGGGTTACTCCAGTGATGCTCTGGATAAGCTATTGAAATTATAGGCAACTCACCTACTAAAATGTGCACTAACCTAGGCAACGTATGGTAGCTTTCTTCCTTGCGCTGCCTGCTCGTTGTCTCCCGGGTGGCTGAGCGTTCTTGGGGTATGATGGGACACTCAAGTGCCATTCGTAATATAGATTTGTATGACTTTCAGTACGGTTGCGGAGGATAGACGCATGCATTTACGTCCGTTGCATTCTCTGAGCCGGATTCTGCTCGTAACTTGCGCGGTTGGCCTGGGAACAACGGCTGTCTTAGCGCAGGACACGACGAATTCGCCGTCGACGCCGACTCCGAATTCAACGCAGACTCCGCCTCAGCCCACTCAAGATCAAACGTCGAGCAGCGCTCCGGCGGCTGCACCTGCCGCCCCTGCCCCGGGAACAACTGCTCCGCAAGCTCCTTATGCTTCGCGGATCGATATCTTCCTGGGCTATTCGTATCTGGCGCCCCACGGTTCTGTAACCATCCCGGGTGGTGCTGCGGTCGGCTTTAGCGGGCCGGTCAGTTACTCGTCCATCGACTACGGCGCGATTGGCAGCGGTACCTACTTCTTCAATCGGTATGTAGGTGCGCAGGCCGAGGTCAGCGTTCATCCCGATGGCAACAATGACGGCGCAACGGTAACCTCGGGCGGCATCGTGTTCCGCTACCCGACGGAGGACATCACGCCGTTCGTGCACTTTGAGGGCGGCGCGGTTCGTCTGGGCGGTCCGTTCAAGCAGCCATACACCTGGGGTCCAGCACTCACGGCCGGCGGCGGTCTCGACTACGGGATCAGCGGCTTCCTTAACAATCACCTGGCCATTCGCGTCTTCCAGGCGGATTACCAGTACTACCACGTCAATTTCGGCCCGCAGCTCCCGTATCCAACCGGAGGACGTGCCAATCTCGACGTGGCTCGCCTGAGCGCCGGTCTGGTCTATCGCATGGGCAACATCACGCCGCCTCCGCCAGTCACGTATCAGTGCGCGGCGAGCCCGGCGTCGGTCTATCCCGGCGATCCCGTCACCATTACTGGTACGCCGACCAACCTGAATCCCAAGAAGAACCCCACCTACACCTGGACGGGCAACAACGGCGTCAAGGTGACCGGGGACAACACGACCGGCAACGTGGACACGAATGGCCTGAATCCGGGCAGCTACACGGTGACCGGCCATGTTTCGCAGGGACTGAAGGCCGGCCAGTTCGCCGATTGCACCGCGAACTTCGAGGTCAAGCAGTTCGAGCCGCCGACCATCAGCTGCTCGGCGAATCCCACCACGCTCAAGCCGGGTGACAGCTCGACGATCACTGCACAAGGCGTAAGCCCGCAGAACCGTCCGCTGACCTACACCTACTCGACTTCGGCTGGCCAGATCAACGGCAACAACAACACTGCGACCCTGAACACAGCTGGCGCGCCGGCCGGTCCGATCACCGTGACCTGCAACGTGGCAGATGACAAGGGTCAGACGGCCTCGACGACGACTTCGGTCAACATCGAGCAGCCGCCACCGCCGCCGCAGCCCAAGACGCAGACGCTCTGCTCGATCAACTTCGATCGTGACAAGCGCCGTCCGGCCCGCGTCGACAACGAAGCCAAGGCCTGCTTGGATGACGTAGCGCTCAACCTGCAGCGTCAGTCGGATGCGACTGCTGTTGTGGTTGGCGATTCGGCAACCAACGAGAAGATGGGTCCGAAGTTGGCAGCGCAGCGCGCCGTCAACACCAAGGACTACCTGGTCAAGGAGAAGGGCATTGATGCCTCCCGCGTCCAGGTTCGGACTGGTACCGAAGCCGGTAAGCAGGTGCAGAACTACCTGGTTCCGTCCGGTGCCAACTTCGACACCGATGTACAGGGCACAACCCAGGTGAACGAGGACAGCGTGCGGCCACAAACCCGCGCTGCCCATGCCGCTCACCGTGCCGGTCGCCGCGCTAAGAAGGCGGCTGCAGCGGCTGCCCCACAACAGTAGGCGTTCTTCCGCAACAAAGGGCTGACCGGTCTCCGGTCAGCCCTTTTTCTTGACACCTTCATCTCACTGTGGCGAAGAGAGTCATTTGCCAGATGCTCAGCTTGGTACGGGCCATTTCGTGTGATTGCCAGCCCTCTCCCGCCCCATTACCCTTGCAGAACAGCTCTCCCCAAAGAGGTACATCCGTTCCGATGAATCGCCGTCTCGCATCTCTGCTCCTGCTCCCTGCCTTTTCGCTTCCGCTTCTTGCATTGCCGCCCCAGGCAGCAACCAATGCAAATCCTGTCGCCACCGCGTGGGTTCCCGTGGGTCCTGACGGAGGCGACGCGCGAAGCTTTGCCGCCGATCCGTCGGACAGCCGTCATCTTTATCTGGGCACGACCAACAGCTGGCTCTATGAGAGCCGCGACAACGGTGCTTCGTGGAAGCGGCTTACCAAGCTTTCGCCGAAGGACGATCTGATCCTAGACAACATCGTCGTCGATGAATCGGATCCGAAGACCATCTACGTGGCGGCCTGGGTGGTGGATCACCCCGACGGAGGTTTGTTCGTCAGCCACGATTCCGGAAAGACCTGGATCAAGAGTCCGGCGATGGATGGACAGTCGATTCGCGCGCTGGCGCAGGCGCCGTCGAATCCGAAGATGCTTGTGGTCGGAACGCTGAAGGGAGTCTTCCGCAGCGAAGATGGCGGCCAGCACTGGGATCTGATTACCCCGGCAAACAGCAACGAGCTGCATGAAGTGGAGTCCATCGCGATCGACCCCAAGGACCCAAAGACTATCTATGCCGGCACCTGGCATCTGCCATGGAAGACGACGGACGGCGGCGCGAACTGGCACAACATCAAGCAGGGACTCATCGATGACTCGGATGTGTTTTCCATCATCATCGATTCCACGACGCCGCAGACGGTCTATACCAGCGCCTGCTCAGGCATTTACAAGAGCGACAACGGCGGCGAGATGTATCACAAGATCCAAGGTATTCCCTCCACCGCGCGTCGTACCCGGGTGCTGATGCAGGATCCGGTCGATCACTCCATCGTCTATGCAGGCACCACCGAAGGCCTCTATCGCACGACTTCGGCAGGCACCAACTGGTCGCGCCTGACCGGTCCGGACGTGATCATCAACGACGTGTATGTCGATCCGAAGGACCACAGGCACGTGCTGCTGGCCACGGATCGCAGCGGCGTGCTGCTGAGCAACGATCAGGCCGTCAGCTTTGCCCAATCCAATCAGGGCTTCTCCCAGCGGCAGGTGGTTGCGCTGGCGAAGGACGTGAAGGATCCGAACCGCCTGTATGCAGGTGTGGTCAATGACAAGATGTATGGCGGCGTCTTCACTTCCGGCGACGATGGCCGGAGCTGGCAGCAGCAGAGCCAGGGCCTGGATGGCCGTGACGTCTTCAGCCTGGCCGAGAGCGCGGATGGCACGCTGCTGGCGGGAACCGGGCACGGCATCTTCGTATGGCAGGACGGCCGGTGGCAGCCTGCGGGACGCGTGGTGCAGATGGAAGAGAAGACGACCTACGAGCGTCGCAAGGGCAAGCGCGTGAAGACGGTCAAGATGGTCGCGAAGCCGGCAGGCGATATCGATGGGCGAGTGCATGATCTCGATTTGACGAGTGGCACCTGGTACGCGGCGACTTCAGCCGGTGTGTTCCAGAGCACGGACCAGGGCAAGGTCTGGACTGGCGGGCCGGTGCTGGGGCAGACGGACTATCAGAGCGTGCACACGCAAGGATCGGTCGTACTGGCGACTCGCCGCGGCGGCATTGCGGTTTCCCAGGACGGCGGCAACACGTGGCAACCCCAGCCGCTGCCTGAGAAGCTGACCGCGATACGCATCAGCGCGATCGCACCCGACGGCAGCATGTGGATCGGCGGACGCGAAGGTGTCTACTACAGCACGGACAACGGCGCCCACTGGACGTTCATGTCGACGCTGCCGATCTCCGATATCAGCAGCCTCGCCTATGACGGCGATCTGAAACGGATCGTGATTACCTCCTGGAGCTCCACCTGGGTGATGGCCGTGAATTCCGCGGACAAGAGCTGGAAGTGGTGGGATGCAGGCTGGCACGTGCGCGGCGTTCGCTCCAATGGCGGCCGCCTGCTTGCGGCTTCGCTCTACAACGGGGTCGTGATGCAGCCGCAGGGCAACGTCTCAAAGCAGGGCGCCAGCGTCGGAGGAACCCGCTAGAGTCTTCCGATTTTCCGGAGCAGTGATTCCGTTCGCGTGCCTTTCTTTGAGCAGAGGCTACGATAGTTATCCTTTGACACTCGACGCTGACAGCAAGAATGCTCCAGACCTCTCGCGCATCGCACTGCGCGCGTTCCACGCGAAGGATCTTCCTGAGCTTCTGCGGCTGGACGCGCGCTGCTTTCCGCCGCTCATCTCTTACACGCGCGCGGAGCTGCAATTCTTCGTGCGGCATCCACGCAGCACCACGACGGTTGCTGAACTGGATGGCCAGATCGCCGGTTTCTGCGTGGTGGACTGGAAGCTTGAGTCCGGCCGCAAGATCGGTCACTTCATCACCATCGATGTGGCGCCGGAGTTGCGGCGCGGCGGCCTGGGGCGGCGCCTGATGCAGATGGGCGAAGCGAACCTGGCGGCGATGGGCTGCATTGCGATTACGCTCGAGGTGGCCGCAAACAACCAGGGAGCGCAGGCCTTCTACGAGCATCTGGGATACCGGCAGATGGGATGGATTCCCGGATACTACGCGGACGGGACAAATGGGCTGGTCATGCGCAAGACGCTCGATCCGCAGAAGTGAATAGCCGACAAGGGCAGATCAGTGTGGAGGCGCGGCTGTCTGCGGTGCAGGTATGGAGGACGCGCCTGCTGCGCGCAGGGCACCTTCCATTGCTGTCCGGGTGCTATCGGAGGGTGGCCCGCTGACCCGGCTCAGAACATGCCCTTTGCGATCGAGGAGCAGGAGCACCACCCGCTTCTCCGAAGGGATAGCAAGCCGGTGCTCGAAGTCGCGCTTGTTCACGTAAAGGGGCACCGTGGTCGGCCAGCGACTGGGATCTGACGCGCTGCGCATCGATGCATTTTGCCACCAGCGCGAGAGAAAGTTTTTCTGCGAGGAGACCAGCGAGGTATAGGAGGTCAGCGAGGGATCGCTCGCCCGCCAGTGGTCGATGATGCCGTTCCAGTTGTCGACATCCGCCTGTTGCGTCAGCTCAAAGTACAGCAACAGTACATTGCGATCGGTGTGAAGATCCGCGGGCAGGGTGACGCGATTCTTGCTGAGGTTGTCAAAGCTGACGGTAGGAAGAACGACGGGTTCGGCTGCGCGCACTGCCGTCACGGAGATGAGAGCGAGCAGAACCATACGGGCTGTCAGGGAATGCAAGGGCAGGGAACGCATGTCTCGCGGATGTCTCGCTTGATGAGGTGATGGAGAACGGAACGCTGCACTGCATGGTATCAGCAGGGCCACGATCGCTTGAAGACCGTTTGGTATTGCGGCGTATGATGAAGGTGTGAGCCTGTCCCGTCCAATGCCGATTTCGACGAACGACTTCCGCACGGATGACGAGCGGCTTCGTCCCGTTGCCGATAAGGTTTTTTCGAGAACGCGTCTTAGCTTCGAAGACGGGCTAACGCTCTATCGCAGCACGGACATTCTTGCAGTCGGTTGGCTGGCGAACTGGGTGCGCGAGTCGCTGCACGGCGATATCACGTACTTCAACGTGAATCGGCATATCAATCCGACGAATGTTTGTGTCGCGGCCTGCCGTCTTTGCGCGTTTGGGCGCAAGAAGGACGATGCCGGCGCGTACACGATGGCGCTGGAAGAAGCGTGGACTGCGGCCGGGAGCGGATATCACGAGGCGGTCACCGAGTTTCACATCGTCGGCGGACTGCATCCGGATTTGCCGCTCGAATACTTCCTCGACCTGGTGCGCGGACTGAAAGAGCGTTTCCCGAAGGTGCACGTCAAAGCGTTCACCATGGTGGAGGTGTCGTTCCTCGCAAAGCGCGCCAAGATTTCCATTCCCGAAGTGCTGGTGAAGCTGAAGGATGCAGGTGTGGACTCCATGCCGGGCGGGGGAGCGGAGATTTTTTCCGATCGCGTGCGCCACATCATCTGCGATCACAAGATCGATGGCGGGGAATGGCTGGAGACGGCGCGCACGGCGCACAAGCTCGGCCTGCGCTCGAACGCGACTATGTTGTACGGCCATGTAGAGAACGATGAAGACCGCGTGGACCACATGTTGCGCCTGCGCGAAGTGCAGGACGATACCGGCGGCTTCCAGACATTTATTCCGCTCGCGTTTCATCCTGACAACACGCCGCTGCAGCATCTGCCGCGCACTACGGGGCTGACCGATCTGCGGCAGATCGCCGTGGGCCGTTTGTTGCTGGACAACTTTGCGCACATCAAGGCGTACTGGCAGATGATGACGGCGGGCATCGCGCAGGTGGCGCTGCGCTTTGGCGCGGACGATATCGACGGCACGGTGATTGAAGAGAAGATCTACCACGATGCAGGCGCGAGCACACCGCAGGGCATGCGCCGCAGCGACCTGATACGCCTCATCCGTGAGGCCGGCCGCGAGCCCTTCGAGCGCGACACTCTTTATCGCCCGGTCATCCGCACGGAAGAGAGCTTTACGGTCGCCGTTTAGCGTTCCCTACAATTGCAAAAACATCGTCGTTGGTGCAGGGACATTGCACCGCGCCCGCAGACGGAGGCATTTTTGCCGACGTGTGGACCTGGGCGAGAGAAACCGATGTCTAGGGCAGCGTAAGTAGATATAGTGTTCGCACCGGATCTTCCCCCGGAAAGTCGGTGTGCATGAGCCGCTTGCGCTGCCTGCCAGCATTGCTGGCCTGTCTTGTGGTTGCCATCGCGTGTCCCGCACAGAGCATTCCATCGCCGCAGCCGGTCCGCATCACGCTCGGCCAGTCAGTGGTTCCTCTTTATGGGCCGTGGAAGTTCACGCTGGGCGACTCGCCGCTCGATCCGAGTGGAGCGCCGCTATGGGCGCAACCGGGTTTCGATGATTCGAAGTGGGAGACAGTTGACCTCACGCCGAAGGCTGGGCTCTTTGATCCGCTAGGCGGCTTCTCCGACTACGTGAAAGGCTGGACGGCGCATGGACACGCGGGCCACTGGGGCTATGGCTGGTATCGCATCCGGGTGCAGGTGTCTGCACAACCGGGAGAGACTCTGGCTCTGGGGGGTCCGGCGGATGTAGACGACGCCTATCAATTCTTCAGCGATGGGATCCTGATCGGCAGCTTTGGCAAGTTCACGGGCAGCAATCCCACGATCTACTACACGCAGCCTATGATGTTTCCACTGCCGCAAGCACCTGCGGGCGCCCTCCACTCCGCTCCAAGGACGCAGGTGCTGGCCTTTCGTGTCTGGATGGAACCGAGTACCCCGGTCACCCAGGCCGATACCGGCGGCTTTCACACAGCCCCGACCCTGGGCAATGCGAGTGCCGTCTCGGCCGGATACCAGCTTCGCTGGCTGGAGCTGATCCGCACGCAGTTCATTTCGGCTGTGGAAGGAGTCCTCTTTCTCTTGCTGGCCGGTGTCGCCTTCAGCCTTACCCGTTTCGATCGCTCCGATCCTGTCTATGTCTGGATGGGAGCAATCTTTCTTCTCATCGCCACTCTGGAAGCCATAAACGTTATTGGAACCTGGACACAACATATTGGCGGGATTCTGGACAATGGATTGGGGGATGGCATCCTTACCCCACTTATCTTTGGCGGCTGGGTCATGGTGTGGTGGATCTGGTTCGGCCTGCAGCGAGCTGCCTGGGTGCCTAAGGTCGTCGGATTGCTGACCCTTGGCTACATGGTCTCGACCGCCATCGGCGAAGACACGTTCTATCCCTTCATCTCTGTGCCCGTCGCCGGCCTCTTCCACACGGCCTCACTCCTCGTGAGGCTGGCGCTGCTGCTCCTGCTCATCTTTGTCGTGGCGTGGGGCATTCGCCGCCAGGGGGCGGAGGGCTGGCTGGTCCTGCCCGCGGTGGTGCTGCTGATTGCCACGCAATTTTCGGCGGAGCTCCTGGTTCTGCATATCAGGGTCAGTTGGTTCCCCTTCGGCATACGGTTCAGCCTGGCGGCGCTCTCCAATGTGCTGCTGACTGCGGTGTTGTTTGTGCTACTGTTTCGCCGCTTGCTGCTTTCGGTCCGCGAGCAGCAGCTCATGGCTCTCGATGTCAAACAGGCGCAAGAGGTCCAGCGGGTTATTCTTCCAGAATCGATGACGACCCTTCCCGGGCTGACCATTGAACACGAGTACCGGCCCGCACGCGAGGTTGGTGGCGATTTCTACCAGATCATTCCCCATGCCACGGACCGCAGCCTGCTGATCGTTGCCGGCGATGTGGCTGGCAAGGGATTGCAGGCGGGCATGCTGGTGGCGTTGCTGGTGGGCGCGATCCGCAGCACGTCGGAGCTTAATCCCGATCCTCTGTTCCTGCTTCAGGCACTGAATCGCCGGCTGATCGGGCGGCGTGAGGCCCATGCGACCTGCCTTGCAATGCGCGTTGCGGCTGATGGTGCAGTGACGTTGGCGAACGCGGGCCATGTGCCACCGTATGTCAACGGCAAACCCATCGAGATTGAAGGCTCGCTGCCGCTTGGTGTGATCGATGAGGCGGAGTTCTCTATAACGCGGTTTCATCTTGAGGAAAACGATCGGCTGGTGCTGGCGTCCGACGGCATCGCGGAGGCGATGGACGAAGACGGTCAGCTCTTCGGTTTTGCACGCATGCAGGAACTTCTGGAAGCGCGGATGACCGCAGCCGATGTAGCTACGGCAGCGCAGAGCTTTGGCCAGCAGGATGATATCAGCGTGATCGCCGTAACGCGCACTGCGGTACTGGTTCCGGCTTGATTATTTGCGAGCGCTAGTATTTTTGTACGTCTACGTAAAAGAGGTCCGTCGCTACCTGGAATTGATCTTTGGTCAGCGACGTTTTCATGGTTTGCCAATCGAGGGTGGGTTCGATGCGCTGCCAGTGATCCTGTTGCCCGACCAGGACGGGCATGGAGAAGCCCGGCTCGCCGGCGCGCCACTTGTAGGACACGGTGCCTTCAGATGGATCGAATAGCAGCTCGAGCGTGGGAATCTCCGGGTGGCGCAGATATTGGTTGAAGATCGGGGTGAGGTCCTGTCCCGTCTCGCGGTTGAACCAGGTCACCACGTCTTCGGTCATGATGTTGCGGTACTTGAACTGCTGATAGAAGTTATAGAGCAGCGGCCACCAACGATTGTCGTCGTTGATGACGGAGCGCAGCGTGTTCAGCATGAGCGCGCCTTTGAAGTACTGGTCTTCCGGTGGATCGCCGTTGATACCTCGCTCAGTGACGATGGGCCGCTGATTTTTGATCTTGGGCTTGAGGCCGTTCAGATATTTCACCGCGTCATCGTGCCCCCACCGGTATTCCACGTACAGACCTTCGAGATAGGTCGTCCAGCCTTCATGGATCCACATGTCCGAGCGATCGGCTGCGGTGACGCTGTTGCCGAACCATTCGTGGCCGCTCTCGTGAATGATGATGAAGTCGAAGCGCAGACTAATGCCGACGCCTGCCCAATCGCGTTCGAGATAGCCATTCTTGAAGCGATTGCCATAGGTCACGGCGCTCTGGTGCTCCATGCCTGAGTAGGGCACCTCGATCAATTTGTAACCGTCTTTAGGGAACGGATAGGGGCCAAAGTAATGCTGGTAGGCCTCCAGCATCTCTTTCGCCTGAGAGAACTGCTGCTTTGCCTTGTCCAGATCGCCCGGGAGCGCGTAGAAGTCGAGAGTCAAGTCGTCGAGCTTGTCGCTGAAGTGCTGATAGTTGCCGATGTTGAGTGAGACATCGTAGTTGTTGATGGGGTAGTGAACCATCCAGTCCCAGCGCGTATAGCCGTCGCCGAGATCGGTCTTGCCCATGAATCGCCCGTTCGAGACATCGACGAGATTGTTGGGCACGGCGACGCTGATCTCCATCTCTTCGACTTCATCGCGCCACTGGTCTTTGTTGGGCCACCAGATGCTTGCGCCGTCGTCTTCGCAGGAGGTAAAGATCCAGGGCTTGCCGGCGGGATCCTTGCCGAAGGTGAAGCCGCCGAAGCGCCCGGTGGTGAGCGGACGACCGGAGTAGTAGAAGTCGATCGAGTATTGCTGGCCGGTCTTCAGCACTTCGGGGAAATCGATGAAGACGGCGCCGGAGTCGCGCTCGTATTTCAACTCGGTGGTGCCGAGCAGGATCTTATCGATCTTCAGTGCGTCGTTGAGGTCGAGCTGAATACGATTGCCGTCCGTGAGCATGCGGAAGCGGATGGTGTTCTTCCCGGTGATGATCTGCTTGTCCGGATCGACGCGGATATCGAGGTGATAGGAGAGCAGATCGTTGTTTGCGCGATAAGGGCCGTAGGCTCCGCGCAGCATGGCGGCGCGGGTGTTGGGCAGGATGGCAGGCAGCGGCTGCGGGGTGTATTGCGAGCCTACTTCGGATGTGGGTGCCGGAGGCTTTGCCGCTGTGCTTGTCTGGGCGGGAGACACGATGGAGGCGGAGAGCAGGGCGAGAGAAACGAGAAGTAAGCACCGGCCAAGAAAAAACATGGCATTAAGCGTAACCGATGCGACAGAAGAAGAAAGCAAGCGCCAGCTCGGGGCGCTCGCTACTCGTTCCAGGCGTGTACGGAAGGCAGTTCTGAAGTTTGCATCCGGGGTAGAGGAGTTATTCGAGAGGCGTGGGCGGAGGCAGGGGCAGGTAGAGATATACTTCCTTCACAAAGCCCATCATGAAGCGCCACGTCCTCATCTTTGGTTTTGTCGGCGGCCTCCTCGTCGCCACGCTCCAATACACCGAATACCGCTTCGTCATCATCGAGCACTCCGTGGAGCTCTACAGCGCGCTCGTCGCCATTCTCTTCGCGACCTTCGGCATCTGGCTCGGCCTCCGTATCACCCGCAGTCGCGAAACCATCCGTGAAACGGTCGTGGTGAAGGAAGTGCTTGTTCCCGCGCAAGCGCCGGCCCATGTCGTTTCCAATCCCGCCGCCTTCGCTCCCAATGCGGTCCAGCGGCAGACCCTCGGCATCACGCCACGCGAGCTCGAAATCCTCGCCCTGGTCGCCCGCGGCTTCAGCAATCGCGAGATCGCCACGCAGCTGTTCGTTTCCGAGAACACTGTCAAGACACACTGTGCCCGCGCCTTCGACAAGCTTGGAGCCGTCCGCCGCACCCAGGCCGTCCAGCGCGGCAAAGAACTAGGTCTCCTGCCGTGACCCGGGGTCCCCGGCGACGGGTTTTCGTCGCTGGGGTGAGAGCGCGTCATCCGAAAGCACGATTTCCGCTCCATTCCTGCAAAATCACCCGAAAGAATGACGACATCCGGACCCATTTCGCCGCATCGTGACTCCACCCTCACTCGTAACAGGAGCTTCACATGAAGAAAGTTGTCCTCACCTTCGGCCTTATCTCCGGGGTCATGATCTCCGTCCTCATGGGCGGCTCAATGCTCTTCGCGAACAAGTTCGGCTCCGGCCACAGCATGGTGAGCATGGCCCTCGGCTACACCATGATGGTTGCCTCGTTCCTGCTCATCTACTTCGGCATCCGCAGCTATCGCGACAACGTCCTCGCCGGCCAAATCTCCTTCGGCCGTGCCTTCTCCTGCGGCATTCTTATCGCCCTCATTACCTGCGTTTGCTACGTGCTCATGTGGGAGATCCTCTACTTCAACTTCATGCCCCACGTCATGGACAGCTACTTCGCTGCGCAGATTCACAAGGTTCAGTCCTCCGGACTTGACCCCGCCACTACCGCCGCCCGGGTCGCTGCCATCCAGCGCTCTCAGCAGAGCTACCAGAACCCCTTCGTTAACGCGGCCTACACCTTCATGGAGCCGTTGCCCGTCGGCCTAATCATTACTCTCATTTCGGCTGCCATCCTCCGGCGTAAAGCCCCTGTCGAACCCGCTGGCGCTCTCGCAGACATGACCACATAAATCAAAAGGCCGCGGCGTAAGCCCCGACCTTCCGTGTGTTCGCATTCGGCTCCTCACGATAATCGTGGTGACTCATGTTCACTAGGCAGCGCGCGCGAGCCAACTTTTCATCGTGTTCGCGTCTACCAGGCCCGCCTGCTGGAATTGGAGGCTGCCTCGCGCGAAAACGGCGAAATTGGGGATGCCCTGCACGTTGTATCGTGAGGCGAGTTCCGGGAATTTCTCGGTGTCCACTTTCAGCACGATCGCCTTGCCTGCCATATCTCGCGCGACTTGCGCAACGTGCGGCGCCGCCATCCGGCACGGGCCACACCATTCCGCCCAGAAATCAACCAGGACGGGAACTTTGCTGTCGCGCACAATTTCGTCGAACTCCGCAGGGCTTACTGACACGGGTTCGGCCATTGGAGGCAGTGGGGTTTTGCAGGCGCCGCATCTTCCTGTATCGGCGAGGTGCTTCCCGGGAATTCGATTCGGCTTTCCACACGATGGGCAATTTCGGATGACGGGCATGGCAAGGTCCTTTTGTTGGATGCCGTATGAACACTGACTTGGCCGGCGAATATGCCTCGAAAGATATTCAGTCGGTGCCGAGGGCGAGCGGGGCGCCGGCGATCTGGCCTGTGGCTTCCATTTCCTGATCCCTGTATTGGAGGCGATAGAGCTTCCAGTAGATGCCGCGCTGCGCGAGGAGCTGCTGGTGCGGCCCGTGCTCGCGTAGCTGGCCTTTGTGCATGACCAGGATGGTGTCCGCGCGCTGCACAGTGGAGAGGCGATGCGCGATGACGACCGAGGTGCGGCCCGTGACCATGCGGTCCAGCGCGGTGCGGACGCGGATTTCGGTATCGGTGTCGACCGAGGAGGTGGCCTCGTCGAGGATGAGGATGCGGGGGCGATGGGCAAGGGCGCGCGCGAAGTTGATGAGCTGCTTCTGGCCGGTGGAGAGGCCGGCTCCGCGCTCGCGCAGCGACTCGTTGAAGCCGTGCGGCAGGCTGCGGATAAAGTCGCCGACATTCACTTCGTCGGCTGCGCGCTGCATGTCTTCGTCGGTGATGGACTTGGTCCCGAGGCGGATGTTTTCGGCGATCGTGCCGGTGAAAAGGAACGGATCCTGCAGCACGACGCCGAAGTGCTGGCGCAGCGCGGTGAGCTCGTGCTGGCGCACGTCGATGCCGTCGATGAGCACCTGGCCGCGCTGCACATCGTAGAAGCGCATCATGAGCGAGATGATGGTGGTTTTGCCGGCGCCGGTGTGGCCGACGATGGCCGCGGTCTCGTTGGGCTCGATGGTGAAGGAGACGCCGCGGAGGATCCATTCCACGCCGATGGCTTCGAGGTCTTCCCGCGATGCAGTGGCGATGGTGGCGAGCTGCTCCGGGGCGAGGCGCTCGTAGGTGAACCAGACATCGCGAAACTCGATGCGTCCGGCGCGCGGACTGGGCACGGGATCGGCGGGCGCCGTGATTTCAGCCGGCGTGTCGAGGAGCTTGAAGACGCGCTCGCTTGCAGCCATGGCCGCTTGCAGGATGTTGTATTTGTCGGAGAGGTCCTGGATGGGGCGGAAGAAGCGCCATGCGTACTGGATGAAGGCGACGAGGACACCGATGGTGACCGTGCCGCGCAGGACGCCGCGGCCGCCGAGCCAAATGACCAGCGCGATGGCGATGGAGGAGAGCAGCTCGACCGCGGGGTAGTAGAGGGCGTAGGCCAGGATCGCGTCTTTGAAGGCGACCAGGTGGGTCTTGTTGACGGCTTCGAATTCGGTGTAGGCGCGCTGCTCGCGGCCGAAGAGTTGCACGACGCTCATCCCGGTGACGTGCTCCTGGGTGAAGGCGTTGATGCGCGCGATGGCGGTGCGGATGCGGCGGTAGGAGTCGCGCACGCTGGTTCGGAACATGCGCGTGATGAGGACGATGATTGGCAGGACGGCGAAGGCGATGAGCGCGAGCCACCAGCTCATGCGCAGCATGACGAGCACGATGCCGAGCAGGACGAAGACGTCCTCAAAGATGGCGAAGACGCCGGAAGTGAACATCTCGTTGAGGGCGTCGACGTCCGAGGTGAGGCGGGTGACGAGGCGGCCGACGGGATTGCGGTCGAAGAAGGCGACGTGCATGCGCTGCAGATGGCGGAAGATCTGCGAGCGCATGTCGTACATGATCTTCTGGCCGGTCCACTGCATGAGGTAGGTCTGGGCAAACTCCAGCACGTAGGAGAAGCAGAGCGCGCCGACGTAGATGAGAGCGACCTGGGTGATGCCAGTGGCGGCTGAGGCGCTGAGATGGCGGCCCAGCCACGAGGATTTCCCCGTGGCGTCGTGCGTCATGTAGCGGTCGACGGCGACTTTGGTCAGGTAGGGGCCGAGGATGTCCGCAAGAGCCTTGAGGACTATAGCGACCAGCGAGATGCCGGCCTGCCACTTGTAAGGGCGCAGATACTTGAGCAGACGGCCCATCAGCCGGCTGTCATACGCCTTGCCGATGACATCTTCTTCGTGAGCCGCGGGCTTGTTATCCGGCTTTTTCTCCGGACGCTGTTGCTCAGTACCTTGGGACCTGGCTTCGGACATGCCTTCCTTCGCTCTCTATTTTAGAGGGCTGTCACAATAGATGAATGGGCGAGACGCTTGGCCTCTATATCTCGGTGCCTTTCTGCCGGGCGAAGTGCACGTACTGCAACTTCGCCTCCGGGGTGTTTCCGGCGAGTGAGCATGGGCGCTATGTGGCGCGGCTATGTACGGAACTGCAGAGCGCCCACGAGCGCGCGAGGCGTGAGGGCTGGCTGCTGCCGGAGCGGGTGGGGAGCATCTACCTGGGCGGCGGGACTCCGAGCACGCTGGAGCCGGAGCGGCTGCGCGAGATCTTTGCGGCGATTCACGGAAATTTCGGGATTGAATCGGATGCGGAGATCACGGTGGAGTGCGCCCCGGGACAAGTCGCTACAGAATTTCTTCAAGCAATGGTTGAAGTATCGGCGACGCGGGTGAGCCTGGGTGTGCAGTCGCTGGTGGATGCGGAGGCGGCGGCTACGGGACGGATGCATACGCGCGCGATCGTCGAGGAAGATGTGCGGCGACTGCGTGATGCGGGACTCGCCGTGAATGTCGATCTGATTGCCGGGCTGCCGGGGCAGACGATGGCGAGTTGGATGCGAGTCAGTGGAGGCGGTGTGCGGACTGGGTGTGGAGCACGCAAGTCTTTACATGCTGGAAGTGGATGAGGATTCGCGGCTGGGACGGGAGCTGATCGGCGGTGGCGCGCGTTATGGCGCTGGGCTGGTGCCGGTGGATGATGTCGTTGCCGCAATGTATGAGGCGGGGTGCGAGCGGCTGGAGCGTGCCGGACTGCGGCAATATGAGATTTCAAACTTCGCGCGACCGGGCGCGGAGTCGCGACACAACCTGCGCTACTGGCGTCGTGAGCCGTACCTGGGCCTGGGGCTGGATGCGCACTCGATGTTGCGACGCGATGATGGCGGCGCAGCGCGCTTCGGCAATGGCGCAGCGGGGTTCGGCAATGGCGCAGCGGGTTTCGGCAATATAGTCCGGTTCGGCAATACAGATGATCTCGCCGGCTATCTTGCGGGCGAGACTGAAGGCGATGTTGAGCGCGTGGATCGCGCGGCAGAACTGGAAGAGGCCTGGTTCCTTGGATTGCGTTTGGTAGACGGCGTGTCAGTGACGGCGCTTCGAGGCGAGTTTGGAGCAGAGGCGATTGCGGCATTCGATGAGGTGGTTGCTGAGCTGATTGCGGATGGGCTCCTGTTGCGCGAAGGTGAGCGCGTCATGCTGACTATGCGGGGACGCATGTTATCGAACGAGGTCTTCGGGCGATTTCTTGGCGTTACTTCGCCAGAACAGGCGGCCCTGGCACTGTCGACGCAGTGATGCGCGGGTCGGGTTGTGGCGGCGATGCTTCGAGCAGGCGGCGAATGTAGGTCTCCACCGTATCGCGCCCGCCGAGCCCGATGGTGGCGATGCGGATGGTGCCGGCGCGATCGACGTAGTAGGACATGGGCAGATAGTCGCAACAGCCGTAATTGGAATAGGTCCGGCGATCGCCATAAAGGACCGGATAATTCAGGTTCATCTTTTTCGCGAAGCCGGGGACCTTGGGCAGGTCTTCGGGGTAGTCCTTGTCGATGCCGAGGACGGTGAAGCCCCGCGCTGCATATTTCTGCTGGAGGGTGATGAACCAGGGCATCTCGACCTGGCATGGCGCGCACCAGGTCGCCCAGAAGTTGATGAGCACGGCTTGTCCGCGAAAGTCGGCGAGCGAAACGGGACGGCCTGAGAGATCGTGGAGCTTGAAGTTTGGCGCCGGCTTGTTGAGAAGCGGTGACGTGACGGCGTCGGCCTCTTCCATAGAAGCCTCGGGGTTTGCGGGTGTGGACGACAGAGCGGTCGCGCGTCGCGCGGAGCGATGCTGGTATCCCGACCACACGATGAGCGCGAAGCAGGAGAAAACAACGGCGAGGACGAGGAAGCGTCGCGACATCAGGGAACTTGTGAGAGCGACAGCGTATTGCCGTCGGGGTCTTTGAACCAGGCGACCTTGGCGCCGCCGGGCGCGGTCCAGATGCCGAGTTCGTCTTGCGGCCCCATGTAATCGTAGCGCTCGAATGTGACACCGCGCGCGGACATCTCGCGGATGGTCTGCTCGATGTTCGAACAGTCCCACCCGAGAATCGTGAATGGGGCTGGCGTGAACGAGCCGGTACGGGCGACGCGGATCAAATTGACGCCGGACTGGAAGACGATGGCGAACTGATCATCGGAGATGCAGCGCAAGCCGACCTTCGTTTCGTAGAAGGCGCGTGCGGCGTCGCCGTCGCGTGTGGGGATAAAGCCAATCAGAGTGCCGAGTTTCGGCATGTCGTTTCTCCTGCTCCTGCATCCTAGAGCATTTTCCCTTATGCGTGAGGTCGCCGCGATTATATCGATGCGGCCTTTCCTTCATCGACCGAGCATCGATGAACACGCGGCGGCTTAGGGTTTCGCCGGTTGATAGCTGAGGATTGCGTTGGTGACGAGCGCGTAGCTGCCGATGGTTTCGCCGCGGTAGAGCGGATTATTGGCGAAGAGCAGCGTGGTGCCGCTGCCGAGGTGCGCGGCGACTACGGTGGCGTGTTCGGCGAGTGCGTCGCCATGATCGAGAAGGCCGGCGACCAGCAGGTCCTTCGTATCGGCATAGCGAAGCAATACCTGCGGGCGGTCCTGCTCCGGGATCACATATGGATTGTTGCGCGTCTGCTCGACGGTGAGCGGCATGGGTTCCCACGGCTTGGCCTTGGGCAGCGGCGGCGGCTCGGCGAAGCTGCGGTCCTGCGGGACATCAGGATCGTCCGGGCCACCGCGACCGGTGGGGCGCGGCGTCTTGGCTTCGGCGCGGAGACGGCGGTCGCCGGTAAGCAGATTGCTGACGTTGAAGGACATGCCGTCTTCGCTGTAGACGGCGGGCGCGGTGACGTATCCCGCGAGGATGGGGCTGGGCGTCGCGTTTGTCTGTTTTGCGTGCAATGGGGTGACGAGCGCGGTGTTGAGAATGGTGCCGACGACCTTAATTTCGCCCCGGGACGCGACGGAGACGCCGGGAGCGAGGCCGGTGTCGATGGCGAACTCGGCAGCATCCTGCGATGCGATGAAGAGGCCGCCCTGCTGGATGAAATCGCGGAGATGCGTGAGACCGGCTTCACCGAGGCCGGGACGCATATCCGGTGTGGAATCGATGCGGCCGAGGTTGGGAGTGAGGTCGGACTTCTGCCACGGCATCGCGTTGCCCCACATGGGAATGCCGCTGAGAATCAGCTGCGAGCTGCGGCCGACGGGCGCGAAGAGGATGACATCATACTTCGCGCGCAGGTCGGAGTCAGCGGCAACGGTCTGCGTGCTGATGTAGGTGAAGGGGACATGGAGGTTGTCGAGCGCGAGCCGCCACCAGCCTTCGGGCTGTGTATCCAGCCAGGTGTGCATCAGGGCGATGCGCGGTGCGGGCACAGGATGCGTGGCGACGCTGGGCAGGCCGGATGCGGCGACGACATGGAGATGCAGCGGGGCGGCGGCCTTTTCGAGATCGCCGGCAGGGACGCCGCGGACGATCCATGTGCCAGCGGGATAGGAGTGACCACCCCAGGTCATCGCGGCGTCTGTCGCAGTGATGGTTGCTTTATCGAGCTGATAGCGCAGGGTGATGAGCGATGGGTCAGCGTGGTTCTCGATGAGGAAGGTATCGCCGGAGAGAGACGTGGCGGCGGATGGCGCGGTGGGATCGGCGACCAGGTGCATCGGCGCTTTCAGGACGGCGGTGTCGAGGATGCGGGCGGTGTCCACGCCGAAGAGCGGGCCGAGCGACCAGCCGGTGTCATCGTAAGGATTTTTCTGCGGATCTTCCGGCGACCAGAACTGGCGGTCGAGCAGCGCGTCGGCGATGCGCGAGTAGGGCTGGTCCATGCGAATGATGTAGCTGCCGGCGGGGAATGTACGTGATGTTGGCGGCTTGGGCTTGGCGGGTTTCGCTTCGTCATCCTTATCGCTGTCCGCTGCCTCCGGCGGCTGCGGCAACTCGACGGTGACGGGCGCGGTGGTCTGCTGGACTTCCACGTGCTGGTCGCGTAGCACGCGAAGCAGCATGGCCTGGCGGCTGGGCGAGAGATCGTCGGCGGTGAGCACGTAAGCGGCGGGGCCGTTCTGCTCGGGCTTCAGGATGGAGCGCTTGCTCTTGAGGTAGTAGTTGTTGAGGAAGAGCTTTCCATTCTGCGCGAAGTAGCTGAGCGTCGTGAGGAGTGCAGTCTCTTCGTAGTTGTTGTTGTCGCGCTGCGACCAGAGCACTTTCGGGAGCGGCGGATTGGGTTTGTACCAGGTGCGCGCGTACTCGTCCGGCGTGAGGATGCGCTCGACGGTATCTGCGCCGCCGTTGCCGAAGGTTTCGTAGAGGCGGCTGATGCCGTTGTGCATGGCGGCGAGGAACATGAGATAGCCGGGACTCCAGGTGTCGAAGTCGCCGTGGGTGAAGACGCCGGGCATGTTGAGCTTGGCCATCGCTTGAACGTTGGACCAGCCGAGCATCTGCCACTCGTTGGTGAGGATGGGATCGATCCAGCTGTTGTAGGGCTCGTCGCCAACGGTGTTGTCGTAGAGGAAGGGAACCGACTCGTGCAGATCGTGCAGCACCTGGGCGTGCCAGTCCAGATAGGTGTTGAGCACGTTGCGGGTGAGCGCGAGGTTCATCGTCATAGCGTCGCGGTTGTTGTCATGCGCGACGTAGTGGCCCCAGTAGAGAAGGTGGGGATAGGTTTCGTTGGGATGTGCGCGATGCCAGCGATAGACGTCGACCATGCGATCGCGGCCATCGACTTCGACG
Source organism: uncultured Acidobacteriaceae bacterium (assembly GCA_963737035.1). Classification (GTDB taxonomy): domain Bacteria; phylum Acidobacteriota; class Terriglobia; order Terriglobales; family Acidobacteriaceae; genus KBS-83. The sequence goes on from CAVTRJ010000018.1 coordinate 119,734, forward strand.
ACTGGTGTGATGAGCGTGATGACGTGCGAGCGGATGTACTGGATGTAGGGCGAGTCGTCGACGGCGAGACGATAAGCCAGCTCCATGAGCGCGGTGGGCGCGCCGGTCTCCGGCGAGTGGATGGTGCCGGTGATGTAGTAGACGGGCGTGGAGGCGGCGACGAGCGGCGCGGCCTTGGCGTCGTCCATGTCGAGGGTGCGCGGATCGGCAAGCTTCGCCAGACGCGCATCGTTCTCCTTCTGATGGGCGAGGAGCGATTCGTCCGCGATGGCGACTGCGATCATCTCGCGGCCTTCTTCTGTATGGCCGATGGTGACGACGCGCACGCGCGGTGATGAGGCCGCGAGGAGGCGGAAGTATTTGTAGACATCCTCCGCGTAGGGCAGGATGTTGGGCGCGCCGGAGACATCGCCAAGAACCTTGGCCGGTGTGGGCACGGTCTTTGAGGCCGGCAGGTAATCGGTGAGCGGCGAATTGAATTGGGGCTCGGTGGTGTACTTGCGGATCGCTGCGGTGTAGGACTCGTCGATGGCCTGGTGGGGATCGCGGGCGTAGTCGGGGACCTGGGCTAGAGCGCAGACGCTGGAACAGAGCAGTGCGACGACAGGGAGAACGCGGATGGAACGGGGCATGAGGGCTACTCCGGAGCTAAAAGAAAATGTAACTGACTCAGTATTGATTCACGCCGGCATCACTGGGTGGGTGGCGAGTGGTCGCCGTATTTGTTGAGCCACTTCAGCTCTTCGCGCACCGCGATGTAGCCGTGCCAGGGATTTTTGGAGAGCGGATGGCCTTCGCCGGGAAACGTCAGCAATTGGTGCGGGATGTTGAGCGACTCCAGCGCGTGCTCCAGCAAGATGTCTTCTAAGAAAGCGACACGTATGTCGGCCTCGCCCGCGATCATGTGCGTAGGGGTGGTGACCTTGTTCATCTGGAAAAGCGCCGCCTCAGTCTGGTAGATCTCAGGCTTCTCCCAGGGACGGCCGCCGAGATAGGCAGCATCGTCATAGGTCTCGTCGTCATTGCCCCAATTGGCCGCGTGCTCCACTGCGCCGGCGCCGGTGACCGCCGCGCGAAAGCGCGTGGTCTGCGTGATAAGCCAGTTGGTCATGTAGCCGCCGTAGCTGTAGCCGCCAATGACGAGATGCGAAGGGTCGGCGGTGCCGTCGGCGACGAGCGCGTCGACGCCGGTGAGAATGTCTTTGCCGGGGACAGAGACGATGTGGGGCGTGATCTGCTGCATGAAGGTGTCGCCGTAGCCGGCGGAGCCGCGATAGTTGGGACGAAAGACGAGCCAGCCTTGCGCTGCAGCCATGGTGGCCCAGTCGTACCAGTCGGCGCCAAAGCGATCGCCATCGGCATCGGCGGGGCCGCCGTGGATGAGCGTGAGCATGGGGAGATGTTTTGCGTCGCGTTGGCCTGGCGGATAGATGAGCACGCCTTCGACAGTGGCGCCGTCATCGGACTTCCAGGTGTAGGGACGCCATTCGGATTGCGCGTAGTTGAGATAGTGCGCGTTGAGGTGCGTGACAGGTTTTGCCTGGTCCAGATGCGCGAGTGAGGATGCGATGTAGACCTCCTGCGGCTCGCGGATGGCGGAGTGCGTGAGCAGCAGAGCATCGCCCTGCATGGCAGCATCGAGGCCGCCGTAGGTGCCGGCGACACCGGCGAGCTTTTCCGCATGCTCACCTTTCACGCGATAGATCTGCGTGCTGGTGCCCTTGGTGCCCGCGGCAAGGAGCGTGCCGTCGGAGAGGATGGTGTAGTCCTGCCAGTTGCCATCGAAGTCGGCGCCGAGGCGTTGCGGCGTGCCGCCGTGGGCGGAGATGGAATAGATGCGTCCCTGGACATCGCGATAGGGGCCTTCGACGGAACCGGCGGCGCCCTGCACGGTGAAGTAGAGGCGTTGCCCATCCGGCGACCAGCGGAGATTGTTTTCGAGACCCTGGTTGCGGGTCAACTGCGTGACGGCTCCGCCAGCCGCGGGGACGGAGAAAATCTCGGTGTCCTCGGGGCGCTCCAGCCGATGGGAGATAGGGCCGGTAACGAAAGCGATGGTGCCGCTGTGGCGGTCGACCTTGATGGCGTCGATTGCGAGCGGACTATGGGCAATGACCGTCGCGCCCTCGGGCAGCGGCTGCTGAGTGGCGGCGGGCGTGGGTGGCGTTGCGTTGGGTTGAGCGGCTGAGGTTGGAAGAGGAGGAACTGGGATGCGCAGCAGCACATCGCCGCGATCGCTGGTCCGGTAGCGCGTGACGTCTTTCCAGTCGCGCTCTTTCGCATCGCTCTGGTCTTTCGAGAGAGGCTCCTGGATGGCGAGATAGATGGCGCCGCTATCGGGCGCCCAGGCGAAGGAGTGAACGTCGTTCTTGCTGCGATAGAGCGGACGCGCTTCACCGCCGGCGGCGGACACAATCCAAATGCGGCCGGGTGTTTCGTCTTTGTCTTTGCCGTCTTTGGCTTCGGAGGGGTTCTGGTCGGCGAGAAGACGATCGGAGGTGAAGGCGATGAAGCGGCCGTCAGGTGACCAGTCAGGGCCGGTGTCATGTCCTGAGGCGGTGAGAGGCTCGAGCTTATCAGTGGTGGCACGCCAGAGCCACAGGTCTTCGCGAAAGCGATTGGCCATCCAGTCCGGCTCGCGCACCGCGACGACAGCCGCAGTGCCATCCGGGGAGAGACGCGCGGAGGAATATTCAGATGCGGCGAAGTAGGCGTCGAGAGTGAGTGGCGGTTTTGCCGGGGTAGTGGCGGGAGTCTGGGCGGAGAGCGAAAGCGTCAGCAGAAGAGCGAAGAACGGCGGCACGCGAAGGGTCATGGACACTCAAGGAATGATGTGGTCTCGAAAGAAGGACGGCCTCGACGATACGCCGAAGCCGCCGAAGCGTGTGAGTGATTCGCATTAGAAGCGTACCGCAGGCGAGAATTGCATGACGCGCGGCAGGTTGAGCGTCTGCGAGTTGTATTCGCCCAGGGCGCGCTGGCGTCGGTGATGCGCCGAAGTGCGATGTGGTTGGTATCAAAGCGAACCGAGTTGGTGCTGTTGAAGACATCCCAGGCAAAGCTGAGGGAGTTTTCGTGGTAGAGCGTCCAGGTCTTGCTCAGGCTGGAGTCGATGTCGAAGTACCCATCGCCGCGATAGTTGTTGCGCTGCCCGGCCTCGCCGGCATAGGCGAGGCGGACCGGGATTGCCTCCGAAGCCCCGTTGGTGATGGCGTCCGGGTTGTCGAAGGGCGTGGGGAGGCCAAACTGGTCAATATGTTTATGCATCTTCACGGTGCCGGTCTTGACGGCAAAGCTCTGCTCCTCCCAGTTGGTAGCCCAGGCGGGCAGAGAACAGTGAAAACGGCAGACCGCTGGTCCAGCGGGCGAGGCCGGACAATTGCCATCCGCCGATGATGGAGTTCACAAGCGCGTTGCTGTTCCCGGCGAGACCGTTGTCCGCGACCGAAGGGCAACTGGATCGACGAAATTGCCGGTGATGAGGTGGCGCGTGTCGAAATCGGAGGGCCCGCGGTTGTACTCAGGGTGGCAGGAGACGTTCAAGGATCACGCGGTGTTTAGTGTTGTTGGCGTAAGAATTCCCGTCCGTTCGGTGTCGGAGCCCAGATCAATCGAGTTGGAGAAGGTGTAGCTGAAATCGGCCTGAAGACCATGGCTCGACGGGTGACGAAGGACAAGCTGTGCAGCGTTGTAATGAGCTCTGACCGATGGATGCCCAGGCATGAACATAGATGAGAACTGCCCCTGATAGAAGCGGTGAGTATCCTTGCGGACAGCCGTAGTTGCAATAGAAATCGATATCGGCGAGCGTGCCAGTGTCCTCGTAGTTGTAACGGTTGGAAGGGCCAGCTCCAGAGAGTAGATGTTTTGCGTGGCCGTGTTCCCGTCGAATGCGCAGCTAGGGGAACATGTGCTCGAAGTAAGGAATCGGCTGCACGGAGGCGGTTGTGCGTCGCCACGGCCTAACCGTTATTCGATCGCTAGATCACCGAAAGCAGGGTGATCGCGTGATACCAGTCCATGCCCCCCTTGGGTCCACGAAATCGAGTGGCTCGGCGAGGTCAAGCTGCTGCATGAGGTGCCGTCCCGAGGCGTCCAACATAGGCTGTTTCCAGCGTGAATCCGCCGGGCAAAGCCGTTGCACGGAGAACGTCGATCGATTCCGAATACGGAGTTTTAATTTTGTTGCTGAGACCCCAGGTGATGAGGAAGGAGGCATCCGGCACGGTCCGTAGGGGAAGGTCGTGGATGTTGGGGGGGGCGGGTCCGACTCGATGATGGGAAGGTTGTTGACGCCAGTAAAGCGTGGCGATGTGGACCAGTCATACACGCCGGCGGGATTGGTTAATCCCGTGCTGACTCCAAAGGAGCCAGTATCGCTGAAGGAATTCACGATGCCCTGACCGAAGTGATCGTAAAACATCCCGAAACCCGCACGGATCGAGGTCTTGTTGTCGGGCGAGTAAGCCAGCGAGAAGCGCGGAGCCAGGTTCAGCTTTGCATCGGCCAGTAGCCGGGCCGCCCGACGCCTGGGCCGCTTGGAGCGAAAGGAGATCAGCGGCTCGTACGGACCTGACCTTGCTGTGCCGCGATTTCGCGCTGCTTGAACCAGCCATCGGTATCCACTTGAGGGGGACATCTGTTGACCGTTTGTTTCGTAAGGAGTCTGGAGCATTGTGTGCCGCAGGCCAAAGGTCAAGGTGAGATTGGGCAGCGGGCGCCAGGAGTCCTGCAGGAACCATTCGAATTCATTTGCCCGATATTGGCGAAGGATAGCGGCTGCCGTCGGCATGCTGGTTACCGGTGGTTCCAGCCGGACATTCGCCTTGTAGTTGTAGACATTGTCCAGACTGCTGGGACAATTCCGCTCAGAGTTGGCATAAGCAATCAGGTAGTTGTTGCTGAAGCCTGAACCGACACGGGATAGCCGAAGGTTCACGGGTCGGAAGCGGTCCGGGGATGGAGCTGCCGACCAGCATCGGGACGTTGGTGCTGGCGCTGTTAAAGGAATTCGCATTAGTGGACGCGGTTGTTGCCGATCAGACGCCAGTTCACACCGCCCTGGAATGTGTGGTTGCCATGGTCCAGGTAAGTTGTCGATGACGTTGTGTACCGGCACATTGACGGTGGTCGTCGAAGTTTGAGGATTGATGTTGTCGATGAAGCGGAAGTGCACATAATCTTTCGAGAGCGTGCCCGCGATCGGCATAGCCCTGACGGATATAGCCGTAGCGCAGATCATTGATCAGAGATGAAGTGAGCATCCAGGTATCCACCGGCGGCCAGGCCCTTGGTGTTGTCGACGCGAGTGGAACTGGCCCCTGGCCGGGAAATTGCACAGCCTGCGCGGTGAGATCCTTTTGCAGGTTTCCGCGGATAAACAGGTGGTGCTTGTCGTTGAGGTTGTAGTCGAATTTGAGAATCGAGGTATTCAGCGTCGAGGGGCTGGGCGAGGAGAAGGTGAAGCCGGCAGTGTTCAGGTTGTCGCCGCCTCCCGTGTTGGCATGCGGATAGAGGCTGAAATACTGCAACACGTTGGGATTGGGGCCGGGTCCGCCGGGGCAGGCCTCCGGCTGTAATGCAAGGCGAGTCGATCTGCGTGAACTGACTTTGTGTCAGCGTATGCACTACGTTGTTGTCGTCCAGATACGAGAGCAGACCTGCCCGATGAGTTGTCGGTAGGAACGGTCCGGGTCTCCTGGGTGTTCTCCGCGGAGCGCTGCCCTTCGTAGTTGAAGAAGAAGAAGAGCTTGTCCTTGAGGATCGGACCGCCGACTGCTCCGCCGAAGGTATTGCGGATCAGCTTGCCGGGCACGTTGGGCAGGCCATTGGCAAGCTGCGCTTGCTTGTTGAACCAGTTGTTCGCGACGGTAAAGCTGGGCCGGTAGTACTCGAAAGGCATCGCCGTGAAAGCTGTTGGTGCCTGACTTTGTCACCAGCGAGACCTGTGCGCCGGAGGAGCGGCCGACTCTGTGCGTCGCTGTTGACAGTCGCCACACGGAACTCGTCGGTGGAGTCGATGGTGGAGCGGAGAACGCCGGTGAAGGCATATCCCTGAGTCTGATCGTTGTCGTCCAGGCCATCCAACGTGACATTGCCTTGATCGGACCGCGCTCCGGCGACAGCGCCGGTGCGGCTGTCAGTATCCTTGTTGACCCCCCGGCCCAAATAGAGCACACCCGGCTGGAGACTGAGCAGGTCGGGAACATTTCGGCCTTCTGCGGGAAGCGCCTGCAGCACCTGATTGTCTAAAGCCGAGCCGATGCTGGCATCGGTCTTGTTTAGGGTCTGGGCTTCTGCGCTGACGTTAACGGTCTGGGTTGACTGAACACCGAGCTGGAAGTTGATCGTCGCGGGCTGGTTGACGAGCAACTGGGCCTGTTTCGAAGATGGCGCGAAGCCAGGAGCGGTGACCGTGATGAGATAGGTGCCCGGCGCGAGTTGGGGGAAGGCAAACAGTCCCGACTTGTCGGAGGTTCCGTTGGTCACCGAGTTGTCCGCGGTGTTGGTCAGCGAGATCGGGGCGCCGGGAACAAGAGCGCCAGAGGGATCTGTGATGGTGCCACGCACGGAAGTTGTGCTGGTTTGCGCCAGGAGCGGCACGCGCAGAGATGAGAAACACGAATAGCGCGAGTCTAATGGATCGCATGCGAACGGCCTCCAAGAAGGACTACATCATCCAAAGCAGCCGGCGGTTCTTATGCTTGCGGGGAACCTGCCGGTAGAAGTCATGGAAGCTGACGGCTTAGTCAGCCAAAAACGTTTCAACATGGGAAGAGGTTCGATTATTGCGCAGCCCTCCGGTTGGGGCAAGAGGGTTGAGGAGAAATCATTGTTTTTGTGCCGCGACGCTGGCTGGAATCTGGCTGCATCAGCGGCGCGCCTGATGAGGCCAAATCGCAAAACGCTTACGGATACAGCAGGGTTCGCATCCAGCCGGCCGGCGTGCGGGTGTAGAGAATGCGATCGTGCAAGCGGTCGGGCCGGCTGCGCCAGAACTCGATGACTTGCGCATGGACAGCGAAGCCAGTCCAGTGCGGTGGGCGCGGGATCTGGTCGGGATAGCGCAATGCCAGTTCGGCTGCGCGTGTCTCGAGCGCTGCGCGGTTGGGGAGCGGCCGCGATTGGTCGGAGGCGAGCGCGCCGATCTGGCTGCCGCGGGCGCGGCTTCGGAAGTAGGCGTCCGCCCGGTCCGGTGAGACCTCCGAGACGAGTCCTTCGATGCGGATCTGGCGGCGCAGCGATTTCCAGTGAAAGCAGAGCGCTGCTTGCGGATTGGCGCGCAGCTCCAGACCCTTGCGGCTTTCTGCGTTGGTGTAAAAGACGAATGACGCGTCGCTCGTGACCTCTTTGAGCAGGACCATGCGGACCGATGGCAGTCCTGTGGACGACGCAGTGGCGAGTGCGACAGCGTTGGGGTCGTTCGGCTCAGCCGTCTCGGCTTCGCTAAGCCACGCACGAAAGCAGGGAAGCGGATCGTGGGCTTCCGGGGCGAAGGGGTCCTGCGATGGCAAAGGCTCGGGATTCGCGGGTGCGTCCATAAGACAAGTATTGAGGAGACCAGTATTGTCGAGAGGAGGCACCTAAGGCCAGCGGAGAAATCATGGCGCGGAAGAGGCTTCGGGCCGGGTCTTGAAAGGCAACAGAGCGAAAGGTAACAAACATGGATACGATTGATTTGCGCAGCGACACCGTGACCAAGCCGACAGAGGCGATGCGCCGCGCCATGACCGAAGCCGAGGTGGGCGACGACGTCTACGGGGAAGACCCGACAGTAAACCGGCTGGAAAAGCGGGCGGCAGAGATATTCGAGAAGGAGTCAGCCCTGTTTGTGCCGACGGGCACGATGGGGAACCAGATTGCTGTGCGGCTGCATACCCAGCACGGGCAAGAGGTGATCTGCGAGCGGCGCGCGCACATAGTGGATTGGGAGATGGCCATGGTCTCCGCCTTCAGCGGATGCCAGTTGCGCCAGGTGGAAGGCGAGCGCGGCGTGTTGCGTTGGGAGCGGATTGCGGCGGCGATTGCCGCGCCGATCTACTATCGCGCGCAGACCGGCCTGATCGCGCTTGAGAACACGCACAACATGGCAGGAGGTACGGTGACGCCGGTGTCAGTATTGGAGGAGGTTTGGGCCGGTGCGAAGGACCGTGGGCTGCCGTTGCACCTGGATGGAGCGCGCGTCTTCAATGCAGCGACTGCGCTTGGGCTGCCGGTGGCGGCACTGACACGGGGCTTCGCGACGGTGATGTTCTGCCTGAGCAAGGGGCTGGGTGCGCCGGTGGGCTCGATGCTGCTGGGCTCACGGGAGCTGATGGCGCGAGGCCGGTCGATCCGCAAGATGCTGGGCGGTGGCATGCGCCAGGCGGGCGTGCTGGCCGCGGCGGGTCTGATTGCGCTCGAAGAGATGCCGGCGCGGCTGCACGAAGATCATACGAACGCGCGGTGGATGGCGGAGCAGATTGCTGCGATGGGCGGTTGCCAGCTTGATCTGCAGACCGTGCAGACAAACATCGTGATCTTCCGGCCGGAGCGTAAAACCGCGGCGGAGATTGTTGCCGGGCTGAAGGCGAAGGGAGTGCTGTGCGGGACGGCCAGCGCGGATGAGGTGCGGTTCGTGACCCACTGCGATGTCGATCGGGCTCAGTGCGAGCGCGCCGTCGCCGGGCTGCGCGAGATACTGAAATGAGATACCCCAAGTGAGAGATGGCAGGCGTGCGTAAGCGGTTCGGCGCTGGGAAAGTACCGGACGAGATGCGGCATGTCTGCGCGCTCATCGATGGTGAGATTGCACAGTGGCCGGAGGTGACGGTGCGCGCCATGTTTGGGTTTCGCGCGTACTACCGAAGAGGCGTGATCTTCGCGTTGCTTCCTGAGACGCGCGCCCTGGAGACTCCCACTTCCATTGCCTACAAGCTGCCGACGGATGGTGCGCGGGAGGGAGCGAAGTGGATCTCCTACGAGACCAGCGGGCCGGAGAGTGTGCGGGCTGCGCTTGCCCTGCTGGACCGGGCCTATACGGCGGCGAGGCAGCAGCAGAAGCACGCGAAAAAGATGCAATAAATCTGCTGTTTACAAGCGATGGAACTCGAAAAATGCGAGGCGTTCCGCCGCCGATCCTTCTATATAATTATGACACTATGCCTAAGTATTCGATCGTCGTCCCATTCCACAATGAGGAAGAGAACGTCACCGCGCTCTACGACCGCCTGAAGGCGGTGATGGAGACGGTGGGCGACAGCTTTGAGCTGGTACTGGTGGATGATGGATCGAGCGACCGCAGCTATAAGCTGCTGGAGGAGATTGCCGCGGTGGACAGCCGCGTGCTGGTGGTGAAGCTGCGTCGTAACTTTGGACAGACTTCGGCGCTGGCGGCGGGCTTCGATCATGCGCAGGGCGATTTCATCCTGGCGATGGATGGCGACCTGCAGCACGATCCCGAGGAGATTCCGAACTTCCTGGGCAAGCTTGAAGAGGGCTACGACGTGGTGAGCGGCTGGCGCAAGGATCGCATCGACAACTTCGTGATGCGGCGCATTCCTTCGCGCTGCGCGAACTGGCTGATGGCGAAGCTGAGCGGCGTGGATATTCACGATTTCGGCACGACCTTCAAGGCGTATCGCCGCGAGGTAATCCACAACATCCCGCTCTACGGCGAGATGCACCGCTTCATTCCGGCGCTGGCCTCCTGGTACGGTGCGAGCATCTGTGAGATTCCGATCAAGAACGTGAATCGCGAGCGCGGCAAGAGCCACTACGGCATCTCGCGCACTTTCCGCGTGTTTTTTGATCTGCTGACAATCCGCTTCCTGCTGAAGTACATGTCGCGCCCGCTGCACTTCTTCGGCAGCGTTGGTGCGCTCAGTATTCTCTTTGGCGGCGCGATCTCGATGTTTCTCGCCGCGCTGAAGGTGCTCACCCATCAGCATGTGATGGATCAGCATGGGCCGTTGTTTGTCGTTGCAGGCGTGTTAATCCTGGCCGGCATTCAGATGCTGGCGATCGGACTGCTGGGCGAATTGCAGGTGCGGCACTATCACACGGCGCAACAGCGTTCGCCATATACCATCGACCGGCTGGTTCGCCTGCGCTCGCCCGAAGAGCCGAGCATGCTGCGCGAGGGCTAAGCCCACAACGATCGAACGAGTCAAGGAGTCAATGAAAGGACGCCGCATCGGCGTCCTTTTTCAGTTTTTGACGAAGTCTGCTGGCAGGTGGCGCGAGACTGGCGCATCCTAAGCAAGGCGCTTTTTTATTTTGCTGAGGACTGCGGCACGATGACGTCGACGATTCTGTATCTGCTTTGCGTTGTGATTGGCGGAGTGAGCGGCTTGCGCTCGCTGACAGGGATTGCGATTGTGGCCATTGCGGCGCAACGAGGCTGGCCGCACCTGGGGTCGCCGCAATTGGGATGGTTGCATCTGGGTGGGACAGGGCTGAGCTTCCTGGGCAAGCCTTGGGCGATGTATCTGTTTGTGGTGCTCGCGATCGGCGAGCTTATCGCGGACAAGTTGCCGTTCACGCCCCCGCGCATCCAGGCGGGACCGCTGGTTGTGCGCTTTCTGCTGGGCGGTCTCTGCGGCAGTGCGCTTGCTGTCAGTGCGGGAATGCCATGGTTCTTTCCGGCAGCGGTGGGCGGCATATCGGCGATTGTCGCTGCCTATGCGGGTTACTGGCTGCGTCACAGCATCACCAGCCGGGGGGTGAAGGACCTGCCCATCGCGCTGCTCGAGGATGCGACGGCTATCCTTCTGGCGCTGTTCGCGGTGTCACGCTTCTAGGTGTGACGCTTCCCGTTGTAGTGCTTCTAGGGGGTCCCGCTTCTAATCTGACGAAATTGCAGTAGAGAATGGATGGCGCAATGGCGGAGCAGTATGACGTATTGATTCTCGGGTCGGGGCAAGCGGGCAATCCGCTGTCATCCGATTTTGTGAAGGCCGGCAAGCGGGTGGCGCTGATCGAACGCGCGGAAGTGGCCGGCACCTGCATCAACTATGGCTGCACGCCGACGAAGACGATGGTGGCGAGCGCACAGCGTGCGTGGCAGGCGCGTCATGCCGGAGATCTGGGCATTGAGATTGGCGCGCTGCGCGTGAACATGGAGCAGATACGGGCGCGCAAGCGGAAGATTGTCGAGCAGTTTCGCACCTCCAATGAGAAGCGTTTTGCCAGCGGACAGCCCGAACTGGTGCGCGGTGAAGCGCGCTTTGTCGCGCCGAAAGAGATCGCGGTGGCGCTGAAGGCCGGCGGCGAGCGGCGGCTGGCCGCGGAGACGATCGTGATCAACACCGGCGATAGCCCAGTGGTGCCGAAGCTCGCGGGATTGGAGAGCGTGCCCTATCTGGACAACGTTAGCCTGATGGAGTTGGACGCCGTGCCGGAACATCTGCTGGTTCTGGGCGGCGGGTATGAGGCGGTGGAGTTTGGCCAGATGTTCCGGCGCTTCGGCAGCGCAGTGACGGTGATCGAACGCGGCGGACACCTGCTGGGGCATGAGGACGTGGAGATCTCGGAGGCAGTTGGAGCCATCCTGCGCGAAGACGGGCTGACGATCGTGACCGGTGCGAACGCGATCCGCGTCGATGGTCAGCCGGGCGCTATTACGGTTCATCTGGAAGACGGGAAGAGTGTCTCCGGCTCGCATCTGTTCCTCGGCGTCGGACGTTCGCCAAACACAAAAGACTTACATCTGGATGCGGCTGGAGTGCTGATGGACGCGCACGGCTACGTCAAAGTGGATGACGAGCTGCGCACGAATGTGCCGGGAATCTATGCGGTCGGCGATGTGAAGGGCGGGCCGGCGTTCACGCATGTTTCTTATGACGACTACCGCATTTTGCGTGACAACCTGGTCCTCAATACCACGTTGGGGGGCAAAGGCGGCCGGAAGACGACCGATCGCATGACCGTGTATGTCGTGTATATGGACCCGCAGCTAGGCCGCGTCGGAATGACGGAAGCGGAGGCGCGCAGGAGCGGGCGCAGGATCAAGGTGGCGCGCATGCCGGTGACATCGATTGCACGCGCAATTGAGACGGGCGATACTCGCGGCCTGTTGAAAGCGATCGTCGATGCCGATACTGAGGAAATTCTGGGCGCGGCGATTCTCGCGCCGGAAGGCGGCGAGTTGATGAGCATGTTCGAACTCGCGATGATGGGGAAGTTGCGCTACAGCGTGCTGGAGAATGCAGTTTTTGCACACCCGGCTTACGCGGAATCACTGAATACGCTGTGGGGACACTTCGAGGCGTGAGCGAACACGCGGCGCCAGATGTGCATCCCTCGTAGCAGGGGCGGGATGTGTTGTTCCGCGCGGCGGTTTCGATACTAACGAGCGGCTGCTTCGGCAGCAGCGAACGAGATGGAACGGGATGGGAAACAATGGCGAACGAGAAAGTGGCTGAGACTACCTCGAAGAAGAAGAGCCCGAGCGGGACGACGACCGCACAGAAGGCGCCGCAAAAGGGCAGTGCACCTTCAAAGGCAAATGCAAAAGACGCAACCGTGAATGGATCCGGCACAGCATCGGCTAAACCTGTGAATGGGCGCAGCCGGGTGGTGGTGGAGGCGGTGACGCCGCAGATCGATGGTGGCCGCTTCGCTGTGAAGCGGGTGGTGGGTGATCTGGTGCGGGTAGAGGCAGACGTCTTCGGCGACGGGCATGACCTGATACGGGCGCACTTGCTGTATCGTCACGCGAGCGAGTCAGAGTGGAGCGCCGAAGAGATGATGGCGCTGGGTAACGATCATTGGCGAGCAAGCTTTCCCGTGACCAAGCTGGGCTTCTATGAGTACACGGTGGCGGGTGAGGTCGATCACTTTCTGACCTGGCGATCGGAGCTGAAGAAGCGTCAGGATGCAGGACAGGATCTCGATCTGCCGATGAAGACGGGCGCGCTTCAGATCGAGGCGGCCGCGAAACGCGCGACGAAAGAAGAGGCAACGCAGTTACGCGCCTTTGCCGAGAAGGTCCGCGGGGGCTCGATAGATGCGGCATTCGATGAAGGCCTCCTGGCGACGATGAGCCGCAATCCTGATACGGAGATACAGACGCGCTACGAGCGAACGCTGCGCGTGTGGGTGGACCGCGAACGAGCGCGCTTTTCCAGTTGGTACGAGCTGTTTCCGCGCTCGTGGGGCGAGCCGGGCCAGCATGGCACGCTGCGCGATGTCGCCGCGCAGCTCGATTACGTCGATGAGATGGGATTCGACGTGTTGTATCTGCCGCCGATTCATCCTGTTGGACGCAGCTTTCGCAAAGGCAAGAACAATACGACCGAAGCGAAGCCGGGCGATGTGGGCAGCCCGTGGGCGATTGGCGCCAAGGAGGGCGGGCATCTGGCGATTCTGCGTGAGCTGGGGACCTTTGCGGATCTCGAATATCTCATCCAGCAGCTTCATGCGCGCAAGATGGAACTCGCGCTGGACATCGCCTTCCAGTGCGCACCGGATCATCCCTGGGTGACGGAGCACCCGGAGTGGTTCAAGAAGCGCGCGGATGGATCGATTCAGTATGCGGAGAATCCGCCGAAAAAGTATCAAGACATCTATCCGCTGGATTTCGAGTCGAGCGATTGGCGGGGGCTGTGGGATGCGCTCAAGGAAGTCTTCATGTTCTGGGCGGAGAAAGGTGTGCGCATCTTTCGCGTGGACAATCCGCATACCAAAGCTTTTCCTTTCTGGGAGTGGGTGATCGCAGAAGTGCAGGCGGTCTATCCGGACGTGATCTTTCTGGCGGAGGCGTTTACGCGCCCGCGGGTGATGGAGCGGCTGGCGAAGCTGGGTTACACGCAGAGCTATACGTATTTCACGTGGCGCAATACCAGGACCGAGCTGATGCAATACATGATTGAGCTGACGAAGACGGACGTGGCAGAGTACATGCGGCCGAATTTCTGGCCGAATACGCCGGATATTCTGCCCTTTGGTTTGCAGACGGGCGGTCCGCATGCATTCAAGAGCCGGCTGGTGCTGGCTGCAACGCTCTCCTCGAATTACGGCATGTATGGGCCTGCGTTTGAGCTGGGCGAGAGCGTTCCTTTCAAAGAGGGCAGCGAGGAGTATCTGAACAGCGAGAAGTACGAGATCAAGCGCTGGAATCGGGATGCGCCGAACTCACTGCGGCCGCTGATCACGCGGCTCAACCAGGCCCGCCGTGCTAATGCCGCGCTGCAGCGGAATGAGAACCTGATCTTTCATCCCACGGACAACGCGCAGATTATGGCCTACAGCAAGGCGACCGATGATGGGAGGGACGTGGTGCTCACCATCGTGAGCCTGGACCCGGTGAACACGCAGGCGGGGTTCATCCTGCTCGATCTCGCGGCGCTGGGCCTGGCGGATGGGGCCGTCTTCGAGGTCTTCGATCTTCTGACGAACCGCGTATTTGGCTGGCAGGGAGCGCGGAATTATGTTGAGTTGCGGCCCTATGAGATACCGGCTCATGTTTTTGAACTGCGTAGATAATCCGTGTTGCGGATGTAGATAATCCGGTGTTGCGGATAAGGAGAAACAATTTGAAGCAGCCGGGCAGCATGGCAGATCCCTTGTGGTTCAAGGATGCGGTTATCTACGAACTGCACGTTCGGGCCTTCATGGACAGCAACAACGACGGCATCGGAGACTTCCCCGGTCTGATGCAGAAGCTGGATTACGTCCAGGACCTCGGGGTTACGTGCCTGTGGCTGTTGCCGTTCTTCCCGTCGCCACTGCGTGACGACGGCTACGATATCTCGGACTATCTGAATGTGAACCCGAGCTACGGGACGCTGGATGATTTCAAGGCGTTTTTGGCGGCGGCGCACGAGCGCGGTATCCAGGTGATGGTGGAGCTGGTGGTGAACCACACCTCGGACCAGCATCCCTGGTTCGAGCGGGCGCGCCGCGCACCCAAGGGATCGCCGGAACGCGCGTTCTATGTGTGGAGCGACACCGATCAGCTCTACAAAGATGCGCGGATCATCTTCACCGACACCGAGAAATCCAACTGGACCTGGGACCCGGTGGCCGAGCAGTACTACTGGCATCGCTTCTTTTCTCACCAGCCGGATCTGAACTATGACAGCCCGCAGGTGATGGAAGAGGTGCTGAACACCATGCGCTACTGGCTGGACATGGGTGTCGACGGCCTGCGCATCGACGCAATTCCGTACCTGGTAGAGCGCGACGGCACCAACTGCGAGAACCTGCCGGAGACGCATGCGGTGATGAAGAAGATTCGCGCCGCGATCGATAAGGATTACGAAGGCCGCATCATCCTGGCGGAAGCCAACCAGTGGCCGGCGGACGTGCGCCCGTATTTCGGCGATGGTGACGAGTGCCACATGGCATTTCACTTCCCGCTGATGCCGCGCATGTATATGGCGCTGCGCCAGGAGGACGCGCTGCCGATCACGGAGATCATGGCGCAGACACCGGATATTCCGAATAACTGCCAATGGGGAATTTTCCTGCGCAACCATGACGAGCTGACGCTCGAGATGGTGAGCGACGAAGAGCGCGACTACATGTACTTCGCCTACAGCGCCGATCCGCGAATGCGCATCAACATCGGGATCCGGCGGCGGCTAGCGCCCCTGGTGGACAACAACCGCCGCCGCATCGAATTGTTGAACAGCCTGCTCTTCTCCTTCCCGGGAACCCCGATTCTCTACTACGGCGACGAGATCGGGATGGGGGACAACATCTATCTCGGCGACCGCAATGGCGTGCGCACGCCCATGCAGTGGACGGGCGATCGCAATGCGGGATTCAGCCGCGCGGTGCCGGCCAAGCTTTTCTCGCCGGTGGTGATGGATCCGGTGTGGGGTTATGAGGCGATCAACGTGGAGGCGCAGCAGAGCGATCCTTCCAGCCTGCTGAGCTGGATGCGCAATATGATCGCGCTGCGCAAACTCTTCCGCGTATTCGGTCGAGGCTCGCTCAAGTTTCTGCACCCAACCAACCGCAAGGTGCTGGCATATGTGCGCGAGGATGGCGATGAGCGTGTGCTGTGTGTCGCGAACCTGTCGCGGTTTCCGCAGCCGGCGCAGCTCGATCTATCCGAATACGCCGGACTCATACCGGTTGAGATGCTGGGCTATGTCGAGTTCCCGAAGATCGAGAAGACTCCCTATTCGATCACGCTGAACCAGTATGGTTTTCTCTGGCTGGAGCTGCAGGGCGCTCTGGAGCCGGAGGAGCCGGAGCTGCCGGCGGATGCGGGGCTGCGCCTGCAGCACGCGGCAGATTGGAAGACGGTGTTGGCGGGCGCGGCGCGGGAACGGCTGGAACAGGAATGGCTGCCGGCATTTCTGCCCAAACAGCGCTGGTTCGGCGCGCAAGTCGCGGCAGATTTCCACGACTGCTGTTCACGATTGGGGACGCATGGGCGACGACGCGCTGGCCCTGGTCGAGATCACGTATGCCGGAGGGGATCGCGATACGTATTTCGTTCCGCTGTCGATCACTGTGGGAGCGGCGGGAGATGCGCTCGCGAAAAACCATGCCAACGTTATTTTGGCAACGGTGAGGACTCCGGATGGCAACGGCTATCTGCATGACGGGATGTTCGACGACGAGACTGCGCGCGAGTTCCTGACGCTGATCGGGGATGCGGGCGAAGTGACGATGCAACACGGCAAGGTGTGCGGGGTGCCGAGCGCGCACTTCGCGGAGTTGCGCGGTGAAGAGACGCTGGAGCCGCGGCGGGGGTCGGCAGAACAGAGCAACACATCGATCCTGTTCGGCAGCCGCCTGATCCTGAAGGTTTTTCGCCGCCAGCAGGCCGGCCCGAACCCTGATACGGAGATTGGCCGATATCTTACCGAGCACAGCGGATTTCGCGCGATTGCGCCCTTCGGCGGATCAGTGGAATACCGCCCATTGGCGCCGGAGACGGAAGAGACGGCCACCGCGACGCTCGCCATGCTGCAGGGCCTGGTGCCGAACGAGGGCGACGGCTGGGAGTGGACGCTGGAGGAGTTGCAGCGCTATTTCGAGCAGGTGTCCGTTGTCCACATGCCGGAGGAGCGTTTCCCACGAGCCAACGTAGCGCTCACGGAGATGAGTGAGCATCCGGAGAGCGAATGGACGCGCGATCACGTGGGGACGTATCTGGACGCGGCGGCGCTGCTCGGGCGGCGCACGGCGGAGATGCACCTGGCGCTGGGCCAGCCAACTCACGATGAAGCATTCGCTCCGGAGCCGATGACAGAGATGGATTTGTCGCTGCTGCGCGCCGGTCTTTCCGAGCACGCGAATGCCGCCTTCGATGCGTTGCGGCAGAATCTCTCCCGGCTGCAGACCGAGGTGGAAGAGATGAGCGGGCTGGTGCTGAGCCGGCGGCGTCTGGTGGCGGAGCGGTTGGGCCGCGTGGGCGACCTTTCCTCCGCAGGACTGCGCACACGGGTGCATGGGGATTACCATCTCGGTCAGGTGCTGCGCTCGCGCGGTGACTTCGTCATTCTGGACTTCGAGGGTGAGCCGGCGCGGTCGCTGCTGGAGCGGCGCGCGAAGCAGTCGCCGATGAAGGATGTCGCCGGGATGCTGCGCTCGTTCAGTTACGCGGCGTACACCGGGCTGATGCGCATGCTGACGCGCAGGCCGGGGGATGCGGAGCGTCTGGAGCCATGGGCGCGACTGTGGGAGCAGGCGGCATGCAGTGCGTTTCTGCGGACCTATCGGCTGACCATGAAAGCCGCGGGTGGATTGATGGTTCCTGTAGACCATGGAGGCTTTTGAGCAGTTGCTGGAGATCTACATGCTCGACAAGGCACTCTATGAACTGATGTACGAGTTGAACAACCGGCCGGCGTGGGTGCGGATTCCGCTCGCCGGCATTCTTGCTCTGCCGCTGAGATAGCGGTGATTTGCAGGATGATTTCCGACGGAGAAGCCGAGAGCATTTCCCTGATACTGTGATCAGCGGAGATTGTCTCGGCGTGGTCTTCCCTTCAGGAAAGGCCACGTGAGCTTATGTTGGTCGGTCGACACCGACAGGGAAAATGCTCTATGGCGAAGGTAGAGGTCGAGCAGGAGACAGCAGGGCAGAGCCCGAGCTCCTCGCAAGCAGAATTGGTGGTGGGCCTGCCCGGCCTGGTGGACGTTGCGCAGGTGAAAGCCACCGCGGCGCAATGGGCTGGCAGCGGGCACCACATTGCCGTGGTTTTCCCTTGCGTGCCGGGCATGAGCGAGGGCCGCGAGAAGCTGGGCGAAGCGGGCGACGTGTGGCTGGTGGCGCGGGAGGTCACCGCGGTTGCCGCTGCAACCGCGCCGTGGCTGGGGCAGCCCGTAGTCTATTCTGCGCTGCTGGCGGAGGCGGAATCGCTGGGCGCGGGCGCGTGCGTCATTCTGAATCCAGACCTGGCGGGCTTCACGCCTCCCGCGGTGGATGCGCTGCTCAGGCCCATTCGCGAAGATCAATGCGACCTGGCCATGCCGCTGTATCGTGCCGGGCCATTTGATGGGCTGCTGAATCAAGCGATCCTTGCTCCGGTCACACGCGCTCTGTACGGCAAACGGGTACGGTATCCGCTGGCGCAGGACTTTGCGGTTTCAGCCGGCTTTCTGCCCGGGCTTCGGCAGGGCATGAGCACACCGGCAGCAGGACAGGGGCTGCTGTGGCCGGCAACCGAAGCCGTGCTGCGCGATAAGAAAGTGTGTCAGGTAGCTCTGCCCGTCCATCATGATTACCCAACTACGGGCATGGACCTGCCGACACTGTTGCAGCAGATCGTCGCGCCGCTGTTTGCGGACATGGATCATCGTGCGAGCTTGTGGCAGCGGGTGCGCGGCTCGCATTCGGTTACAGAGATCGGTGGAGAGCCCGGCGAAGCGCCGGCCGCCAGCTCACCCGATCCGCGGCCGATGGTGGAGGCCTTTCAGTTGGGCCAGCGCAACCTGCAGGAGTTGTGGTCCCTGGTGCTTCCGCCGGTGACGCTGCTGGAGCTGAAGAAGCTGAGCCGCCAGCCGCTGGAGAGCTTCCGCATGCCGGATGCGCTGTGGGCGCGCGTGGTCTACGATTTTGCGCTGGCCTACCGGCTCCGCACGCTGAGCCGCGGACATTTGCTGGGGGCGATGGCGCCCCTCTATCTGGGCTGGGTGGGCTCGCGGGTGCTGGAGATAGAAAGCGGAGTGCCCACTGGTCCGCGACAGGAGCAACTGGAGCGCACGTTTGAACTGAACAAGCCGTACCTGGTGCAGCGCTGGCGCTGGCCGGACCGCTTCAATCCGTAGCTCAAAGAACGACAGCGCAGAGCGTGGGAGGAAAAGATCGAATGTGGAACCAAGTCAGCAGTACGCTGAGCAATTCGATGGCGCAGGCGATGGGGCGCTTTGCCTCATTGCTGCCGGGCATCCTGGCTTTTCTGTTGGCAGTGGTGCTGTTCTCGCTGATTGGTTTGCTGCTGGCCTGGCTGGTGCGGCGCATCCTCATCGCGCTTCGATTCGACGAGCGGATGGGCCGCGGCACGGAGGCGGTGACAGAATGGTCGCCGCGCCAGACGCCTGCCGGGCTTGCGGCGCGGCTGGTCTTTTGGGTCTTCGTGGTCACCGGCATCGCCGTGGGCGCGGATGCCTTCGGCGCGTCTTCTCATTCGAGCCTGGCGGAAGGGCTGCTCGCGTACCTGCCGAAGCTGCTGAGTGCCGGAGTCATTCTGCTGGTGGGCAATATCGTGGCGCGGTTTCTCTCCCGCGGCGTGCTCATCGGCGCCGTGAACATGAATCTGCAGTACGCACGTCTGCTAAGCCTGGGGGTGAAGTGGATGGTGCTGGTGCTGACCGCGGCGATGGCGCTGGACCACTTGCAGATTGGCCAGAAGATCGTCGATATCGCCTTCGCAATTCTCTTCGGTGGCATCGTGTTTTCTCTGTCGCTTGCGGTGGGGCTGGGATCGCGCGATCTGGTAAGCCGCTCGATTGAACGCGAGACCTCCCGCGCGGCAGCAGCGCCCGCGCAGGAGGAGGAGCCATTGCGGCATTTCTGACAGACGAGTGCCGCAGTTCCCGTTCAACTGTGACCCTTCAACTGTGGCCAAGGACCGGATGAGGCTCGTACGGCTCTTCGAGAGAGCGAATCTCTTCCGGCGTGAGTTTCACCTCCAGCGCGTGGATGGCGTCCTCCAGGTGCTGGAGTTTGCTTGCGCCGATGATCGGTGCACTCACTCCCGGTTGAGCCAGTACCCACGCAAGTGCGACCTGGGCGTTATTCACGCCACGTTTCTTTGCGATCTCCGTGACGCGATCGACGACGTCGAAGTCCGAGTTCTTGTAGTACATTCCGTGCGCATACTCATCGGTCTTGGCGCGCAGGGTGCCTCCCGCCTCATCACCGCGCTTGCGGCTGCCGGTCAGAAAGCCACGCGCCAGCGGACTCCAGGGAATCAGTCCAACCTTTTCCGCACGGCATAGCGGGATCATCTCGCGTTCCTCCTCGCGGTAGACCAGGTTGTAGTGGTTCTGCATGGTGACGAAGCGGGCCAGGCCGTTCTGGCGCGAGAACTCGAGCATCTTGAGGAATTGCCACGCGAACATGGACGACGCCCCGATATAGAGCGCCTTGCCGGAGCGGACCACGGCATCCAGCGCCTCGAGCGTCTCTTCGATCGGCGTCTCCGGATCGAAGCGGTGGATCTGATAGAGATCTACGTAATCGGTTCCGAGGCGGCGCAGGCTGGCGTCGATGGAGTGCAGGATATGTTTGCGCGAGAGCCCGCGATCGTTCGGGTCGTCGCTCATTTTGTTGAAGACTTTGGTGGCGATCACCAGTTTGTCGCGACCCGGACCAAACTCCTTCAACGCCTTGC
Organism: uncultured Acidobacteriaceae bacterium; assembly: GCA_963737035.1. Lineage (GTDB taxonomy): Bacteria > Acidobacteriota > Terriglobia > Terriglobales > Acidobacteriaceae > KBS-83. The sequence continues at coordinate 140,517 of CAVTRJ010000018.1, forward strand.
CGGTGATCTCCTCGCTGCGTCCCACCGAGTACATGTCGGCTGTATCGAAGAAGTTGATGCCCGCCTCCAGCGCGCGCCGGAAGAAGGGAAGCGACTCTTCCTCCTCCAGCACCCATTCGCGCCACTGCTTTGAACCGTATGTCATCGCTCCCAGGCAGATGCGGGAGACTTTCGTTCCGGTGGAACCCAGATTCACGTAATCCATAGACTCTCCTGGTGGGTTGGATTGCCGGAGATCGCTTTGCGATTCGCAGTACGCGCGAATGAGGGGGAAATAGCGTGAATTGGCGTGACCGGAATCGGAAGATGCGAGAGGAAACTAGGCGATGCTGACTTCGGTGTAGGTGCCCATCACCTCGCGCAGAGCGGCGCATATCTCGCCAACGGTTGCGTAGGCACGCACACAATCCAGTATGCGGGGCATGGTGTTCGCGGAAGAAAGCTGGCCGGGCTTGGTTGCGGGCTCCTGTGCGGCGGCGGTTCGAAGCGCCTGGAGCGTGCGGTCCACCGCCTCCTGCGAGCGCCGGGCGCGCAGATGCCGCAGCTTGGCGGTCTGCTGGTCGCGCGCTTCCTCGCCGATGTAGAGGATCTCCTGCGGAGTCTCGTCGATGACGTAATCATTCACGCCGACGATGATCTTTTCTTTTTTCTCGACCGCGCGCTGGTAGGCGTAGCTGGCCTCGGCGATCTCCTTCTGCGGGAAGCCGTGCTCGATGGCCTTCACCATGCCGCCCATCGCGTCCAGCTTGCGGAAATACTCGAAGGCGCCGTCTTCCATGTTCCTGGTCAGCCGCTCGACGAAGTAGGAGCCGCCCAGCGGATCGACCGTGTTGGCAACGCCGGATTCATACGCGAGGATCTGCTGCGTGCGCAGCGCGATGCGCGCCGCGTCCTCGGTGGGAAGCGCGAGGGCTTCGTCAAAGCCATCCGTGTGCAGCGACTGCGTGCCGCCGAGGACCGCCGCAAGCGCCTGGATGGCGACGCGCGCGATGTTGTTCTTCGGCTGCTGCGCGGTGAGCGAAACGCCGGCGGTCTGGGTGTGAAAGCGCATCCAGGTGGAGCGCGGATTCTGCGCGCCGAAGCGCTCGGTCATGGTGCGATACCAGATGCTGCGCGCCGCACGATATTTAGCGATCTCTTCGAAGAAGTCGTTATGCGCGTTGAAGAAGAATGAGAGGCGTGGTGCGAAGTCATCGACGGCGAGTCCGCGGCGGAGCGCCCACTCGACGTACTCGACCCCATCGTAGAGGGTGAAGGCGAGTTCCTGCAGCGCCGTCGAACCGGCTTCGCGGATGTGGTATCCGGAGATGGAGATGGGATTGAAACGCGGCGTGTGAAGGGCGCCGAACTCGAAGGTGTCGATCACCAGCCGCATCGAAGGTGCCGGCGGATAGATGTACTCCTTCTGTGCGATGTACTCCTTCAGGATGTCGTTCTGCAGCGTGCCCGAGATCTTCTTCCAGTCTGCGCCCTGCTTCTCCGCGACGACGAGATACATGGCCCACAGTACGGACGCGGGCGAGTTAATCGTCATCGAGACGGTGACCTTTTCAAGATCGATGCCGGCGAAGAGGACCTCCATATCTTCGAGCGAGTCGATAGCGACGCCGCACTTACCCACTTCGCCTTCGCTCTCCGCGTCATCGGAGTCGTAGCCCATCAATGTTGGCAGATCAAAGGCCACGGATAGACCGTCGCCACCGTGCGCGAGCAGGTATTTGTAACGCAGGTTGGTCTCTTCCGGCGTGGCGAAGCCGGAGAACTGGCGCATGGTCCAGAGCTTGCCGCGGTAGCCGGTGGGATGAATGCCGCGGGTGTACGGCGGCTGGCCGGGCATGGGCAGTGTGAAATCGGGCGGCAGATCCGCTTCGGTGTAGAGCCGCTCGATAGGCAAGCCGGAGATGGTGGTGAAGCGGGCATTGCCTTCCGCGTCGACATTGACGCCAGTGCGTGCGCCGATGGGCCGCTCCGGAGCCTTGGCCAGCGCGGGCTCCAGCACACGTTCGGTCCAGTCGCGTTCCTCGGCGGATGGATGGCGCTCGGCCGATGCGGCGGTAGCTAGTTGATCAGGCATGGATCTCTCCGGCGAAACTCACAAGCCTAGAGGATCAGGGTGGAGGAGAGCAAGGCGTGACTCGATGGGTGCCTATTGGCGTTGAAGTCATCCATCCAAGGATCGATTGGCAGGACATGTTGCTTCGGTCTAGGCTCCATGTTCATGAGCGCAACTGTCGGTTCTCTGACGCACGAGGCGGCAGCTCCGGGCGCAGTGCGTCGGCATGCCCGCGTCGAAGTGGTGGTGGCATTCCTGCTGGCGATCGGAATCGCCGGCGTCTTCTGGGGCGCACAGCGCTATCCCTCTCTGCTAAAGAAATTGCACTCTGGCGAACGGCTGCATGTGGCCGGAGCAATCTCCTTTGATGCGTTGCTGAAGGTGGAACCCTCGATGCCACTGCCCGTGCGTATCGGTCGCACGGCCGTGAACTGGCTGTGGACGAACCGCTTTGGGATGTATTTCGCGCTGCCATTTGGTGCGGCGGCGATGACCGGGCTGGGGCTGTGGAAGCAGACGAGGCGCAAAGGGTTCCAGTCTGCCGCGGCGAACGTTGCATGCGGGGCACTGATGGGCGCGCCGGCAGGTGTGTGCACGAACTGCGCCACTCCTATTGCGCAAAGTCTGCTGGTCAGTGGCGTGAGCACGCGCATGACGCTGGCGGCCATGATTAGTTCACCTTCCTTCAACCCGGTGGTGATCGCGATGGCGATCGCGTTGCTGCCGTGGCGCATCGCTGCGGCGCGCATTGTGGTGCCGGCCTTGCTGCTCTTATTGCTTCCCCTGCTGGTGAAGGAGCGCGATTTGAGCGTAAAGGCATTGTCGCTGGATGAGGAGTCCAAACCTCTTGTGCAGCGCGTCCGGGCATTGGTCATCAACTACGCTCGCAACCTGCTCCGGCTTACGATATTGACGCTGCCGTGGATGTTGCTGGCCGCGGTGTTCGGGGCGGTCGCTGTGGAGGTGTTTCCTTCGTACGCGACGGCAATTCCGGTGAGCGCGTGGGGCATCGTATTGGTCTCAATCCTGGGTACCCTCCTGCCTGTACCCATGGCTTTCGACGTGGCGCTGGCATGGGTGCTGTATCGGGCGGGTGTACCGCAGGCTTATGTTGCTGCGCTGGTATGCACGCTTGGAGTGGTGAGTGTCTACTCATTGTTTGCGGTGGGGCAGCAACTGGGCCGGCGTGCCCCCCTGCGCCTGGCGACGGCAGCGGCGGTCCTGGGTTGCATGGCGGGATTTGCTGTCCTGCTCGCTCATCCAGCTTAAGCAATCACAAAATGTTCACCCACGTCCGCGCGTATCGCATGGGCGCATAGCAACTAGCGGCGACAGTTCACAGTTGAAGCAGATCAGTAGATACCGGGGATAAGGCGCTTCGTGGTTTTGCTGTAGTCGCGGTATTGCTGGCCGAACGCCTGCACGAGCGCAGCTTCTTCGACATGGATGCGATAAAGCAATGCCGCAGTGGTGGGGATAAGTACGATGGCGAGTCCCCACCAGTTGCGGGTATGCACGCCTATCGCCAGGAAAATCAGTAGAAGTCCGGAGTAGGAAGGATGGCGGACGAAGCGGAACAGTCCGGTCCGATGAAGTGTCTGCGAGGTGCGAATGGCAACGTTCGCGCTGAAGCCCTTGCCGAGAGTGGCGATGGCCGTCCAGCGGATGGCCAGCCCGGTCGCTAGTATCACTAGGCTCGCGACTCTCACCCAATGAGCTCCGCCGAACATGGTTGGCGGGTGCGCACCTCCGATCCATTCACCCGCTGTGATGGAGGCGACGATGACCGGCCAAAGAATGAGCAGAGAGCCGCGATCGTGCACATTGCCCGTGCTGCGCGCGGTGCGTGTGACGACCAGGATGAGGACCTCAGAGACCACCCACGCCCAGTCGAGCAGTTTCCAAAGAGCAGATACATGCATGATGCGATCTTCCCCTGAGTTACAGAATGTTCACGGCGCGCGCCGCCAGAAGTGAAATCGTCGCGAGCGAGATGAGCGCCTGGAGCATCATCAGCAGCTTGGCCCAGCGCGACAGCACCGGCACATCTGTGGGGGAGAATGCGGTGCTGGTGTTGAAGGCGAGGAAGAGATAGTCGATGAATCCCGGCGACCATCCATTGGCGGGCGAGTCCGCGTCGGTTGCATCGAGCGTCATCTGTGGAAAGAGGAACGAGCCTTCGCTGTGCACTTCGCGACGATCGCGCGCGTTGGGACCGCCGGCATCCAGCCGCCAGTACCACGACGCGAAGATAAGGATGTTGCTGGCCCAGAGGATGACGGCCGACAGGAGCAGTTGCGCTGGAGGGAGTTTGTGCGCGATCAGAGCGGCGACCAGCAGTGCGAGCGACCAGATCATATCCAGCGTGACGATGCCCGTGATGACAAAGCCCAGCCATCGATTGAGCTGGTGGCGCCTCATGCGGCGCGCGAGCACAGTGGGAATGACCAGCAGCGTGACTACCACCAGCGGAACCCATGACGGGCCAGCGCCGAGCGAACGAGGAAGCGCGAGCCGCAGACCGACGATCGCGAAGAGGGCGAGAATCGCGGGCCATCGCGCTTCCTGGTTCGGGAAGGGATTGGTGGAGACGGTCATGGTTGCATGGTCATAGGCTACCGCGTCCGCTCCCACGCCTTTGCATACTTCCAACTGACGTAGGCGGAGTGGTAGAGGTGCAGCAGTAGGCCCTCGCGACCATCGAGGAAGCCCGCGCGCAAAACGTAGTTGTAGATGAAGGTGGCCAGCGGATTGAGCAGCACTCCGTTGACAAAGCTGAGGAGTCCGTGGCCGGTGCGCCCGCGCGCGACCGCGATATCTGCCCCGAGTGTGCTGTAGCGCTGCATGTGGTCGAGATAACTTCCGAGCGTGGGGTAGGCGTGGTGCAGCAGATCGCCGTCGATGGTGTGGACCGTGCCCGCGAACGCTGCGGTTTCATGCACCGGTGTCTCCTGAAAGACGCCTTGCCCGCGCGGGAAAAGGCGGAGCTTGGCATCGGGATAATAGCCGCCGTGGCGCATCCAGCGTCCCAGAAAGAAGTTGCGTCGGCGAACAGCATAGGCAGTGTGCGAGGGTGATGCCGCGATAGTCTCTTGTAGAGACGCGGCGAGTTCCGGCGTCACAGCTTCGTCCGCATCGAGAGAGAGCAGCCACTCCGATGTGCAGAGCGAGAGAGCGAAGTTCTTTTGTGCTGCGAAGCCCCGCCAGGGCTCGGTGATGAAGCGTGCTCCGTAGGATTGGGCGATCGCCCGAGTGTCGTCTGTAGAACCGGAGTCGACAATGACGATCTCATCTGCCCAGGCAACGCTCGCGAGCGTGCGCAGCAGATTCGCCTCTTCGTTCAGCGTGACGATGGCAACGGAGAGGGTGGCGCGGCGGGGCGTCTCCATGGAAGATTAGCGCAGCGCGACCGCGCCGCCATCGCCCGCGTCCATGCCCAGGTGCTGATTGATGGCTCGCTCGATCACCTCTTTCAGCGTCTCTCCGGTCTTGGGCAGCACAAAGGCTTCGGCGCTGTTGGACCAGTCCAGCTTGAAGGAGGTAGAGAGGGCCGAGATCCAGATCTGCCGGACGGGGGTGTTCGGGGTAATCACGAATTTGCCGGGCGGCTCCTCGAAAACAACATTGAGGACACCGTTCTGCTCTTCCGCTTCGAAGTCACCCTGCTCCTCGGCGCGGATGAGGCTGCGCTTCAGCTCTTCAAGTGCGGCGTCGGCATGGCTGCGGAAAGAGGCTTCGTCTAGCATGGCGATAGTGTAGACCGTTTAGCAGTTGGGACATGTCCTGCATCTTTTGTGAAAACGGTAGACCGTTTTATTTTGCGATTCAGTTCAGCCGCTGCAATCGCGCGATCAGCTTCTCGGCCAGGCTTTCACCGCTCTCGGACCAGAGCAGGCGGCTGGAGACGGCGAGGTTGTTCTGGATCGCATTGGTGACATCGATCAGCTTCTGCACGTTCTGCTGAACGTGGGTGGCCGCTTCGGCCTCCAAGGTCACATCCTCTTGCAGAAAGGCGGCGTCTGTGCCGAAGTCGATGCGGATATGGCCGTTCTGCTCGTAGCTGCCCTGGTCGAACTCAGGCCCGAAGCCGATAACGCCCAGTGGACGGGATTCCTGCCGCCATAGCGTATCCAAGCCGCCGCCGGTCTCCGGCACCCAGAGGTCCCATTTCACCTCGAACTCGTACGCGCAGTCCTCGTGGAGAATCTCCATGGCCTCGGCAACTGCCGGTTCCGGCTGGGCTGCCTCGCCTTCATCTTCGTCGAAGACACGCTGATAGACCGGCGCTTCGTTCCAGGAGATTGGATAGACGGCGGCCGACGTAACCGCGGATGCGCCTCCCGCGCTGGCTAACTGCCGCAGCACGCCCACAATGGAAGGGGCGAGGCTGGCGAGACGGAAGTTAGGGAACCACAGGCTTAGATAGAGTTGATCTGCCACTTAAAGATTGTAGTCTTGGGACAGCGACCCGCCACGAGGTTTTGCCTGCACGGTTTCCATGGGCAAGCGCCGCACCTCGCACGATCTGGATGGGCGAGTGCCACAGGAGAGACGCGCGAGACATATGCGGATCACGATTGAGAGGTTGCGCACCTGGATCCTGGTACTGGCCGGGGTGCTGATCGCCGTCATCGCTGGTTTCTTCGCCGTCACGCGCTACAAGATCAGTCACTTCGGCCGCGATCTTCCGGGAAAGCTCGGAGTGAATATCCAGCAGGATGCTAACGGCTTCACCTTCTCCAAATCGCAGGGCGGCCACACGCTGTTCACGCTGCATGCGTCCAAGCTGGTTCAGTACAAGGGCAACGGCCGCGCCATGCTGCACAACGTCAGCATCACGCTCTACGGCAAGGACGGCTCCCGCAACGATCATGTCTTCGGCAAAGACTTCGAATATGACCCGGTCGAGGGCACTGCGCGCGCTCTGGGACCGGTCCACCTGGATGTGCAGGCGCCCGCGGGAACGCGGGGCACCATGCCACAGAATCGTACTGTCCGCGCCGAGACCAGCGGCGTTGTTTTTAACCAGAAAACTGGAGAAGCCAACACGGATGCGCCGGTGACCTTCTCCGTTGCGGATGCGCAGGGAACTGCCGTGGGGGCCTCGTACGATGCGAATGCAGGAGTGCTGGTTCTCCAGAAGGACGTCCACTTCACCGCGCAGTTGACCAAAGGCCCGCTGGCATTGACCGCCGAGCATGCCGAGTTCAATCGCGATACCCGCCAGCTTGCCCTGCTGAAGGACGACATCCGCTATGACGGCGAGCACAACACCTCGGAAGAGGCGCTGGTCTATTTCCGTGAGGATGGCACGGTGGCGAAGATAGACGCGACTGGCCATGTCAACATGCAGGACGACGAAGGCCGTCAGTTGCATGCCTCCGCCCTGGAAGTGCTGATGGACGACCGCGGCAATACGCAGCGCGCAACGCTTGACGGCGGATTGCTTTTTTCTGCGGAGGAGGGGCCGCATTCCATTCACGGCGACGCGAATTCGGGGGTTTTGCAGCTGGGTCCGGATGGAGAGCTGAAGCGGGTGGAGATGTATAACGCGGTCACGGTGGTGGATCAGGAGATCGGACCGCCGCATGATCCGCATGGTTCGATCACCCGCGAGGTCCAGGGTTCGTCTGTGTTCATCGACTTCGTGGCCGCGCCCGATGGTCACGCGGAAGCCCAGAAGCTGATGGCCTCGGGCGGCGCAGTGTTGACCGAGCACACCATCTATTCCGATTCTCCGCCGCAGAACACGGTGATGAAGGGTGACGAGATCCAGGCCACGCTGCGGGAGGGCCGCGCGCTGGACACGCTGCACGCGCAGGGAAACACCTTCCTGACGAACACCAATCCCAGCGGCGTAAGCCAGACCAGCACGGGTGACACGCTGGATGTCTCGTTTGCGCAGGAGCCCACCCAACAGCCGAAGCGCAAGCCGGACGAGATTCCTCCCAGCCTGGTGGAGAAGGCGGTGCAGCGGGGCCACGTCACGATTGTGCAGATCAAGCCCGGAGTGGGCGGAGCCAAGTCTTCGCGCAGCCAGGCTACCGCAGGGATCGCGACCCTCGACGGCCCGCGCCAGATTATCCATCTCGAAGGGTCGCCACTGTTGAGCGACGAAGAAGCCGAGATGACGGCGCAGATGATCGATTTCTATCGTCTCAGCGGCGCGGTCACCGCGGACCACGATGTGAAGGTGACGCTGCATCAGGGATCGAGCGCGCAGGCGCCCGTGCACGCCGTTGCCCAGAAGGTGTTTCTGGATCACGACCGTGACGAGGCGACGCTCTACGGCGGCAACGGCCAGGACGCGCGCCTATGGCAGGCAGCCAATTCTGTGGCGGCTCCTACCATCGTGCTCGATCGGCATGACCAGATGCTGATCGCGCCCGGCACCGATGGCGAGGGCCGGGTGCATGGGGTCTTCGCCGATCCAGGCTCGAAGGCCACCGGGAGCGAGGCGGTGATCCGCGTGGACGCGAACTCGCTCCAGTATTCCGGCAGCGAGCGCCGGGCTACCTTTCAGGGCAACGTGGTGGCGCAGCAGGCCAGCGGACGGCTGCGCGCCGACAAGGCCGACCTGTTTATGACGAAGGATGCGCCGGCGGCTAGCCGCGTTCCCAACCCGCGCGGCTCATTGGACCACATGCTGGCCGTAGGGCACGTTCATGTCGACGAGGGGGCGCGAAGTGGGGAAGGAGAGCGGCTTATCTATACAGCGTCCGACGGCAAGTTCGTTCTCTACGGACGCACCGGACAGCCGGCGCGCATGGCGGATCCGGTACATGGGACGGTATCAGGCGCGGCTTTGATTTTCACCAATCGCGGTGATAGCGTCGAGGTGGATGGCGGGACCGCCCGCGCGATTACGGACACACAAGTTCCGAAGTAGCAGCGCGCATCCGCCGGCATGAAGAGGCACGTTGCAGAAACTCCATACCGACGAGATCGCCAAGTCCTACAAAGGGCGCCAGGTCGTACGTGGTGTCAATCTGGAGATCACCCAGGGTGAGGTCGTGGGGCTGCTTGGCCCCAACGGCGCCGGGAAGACCACAAGCTTCTACATCATTGTTGGATTGATCGCGGCGGATGCCGGACGGGTTCTGGTGGACGATGAAGATATTTCGCGCGTGCCGATGTATCTGCGGGCGCGGCGCTTCGGCATCAGCTACCTACCGCAGGAGCCCTCGGTCTTTCGCAAGCTGACGGTCGAGGAGAACATTCTGGCGGTGCTCGAGGCACAGGCGATCTCCTGGGAGATGCGCCGGGCGCGGGCGGAAAAACTCATCGATCAGCTCAACCTTGGACACATCCGTAAGACGCGCGGTTATGCGCTCTCCGGCGGCGAGCGGCGACGCGTGGAGATCGCCCGCTGTCTCTGTATCCAGCCCTCCTTCATACTTCTGGACGAGCCCTTCTCCGGCATTGACCCTATCGCGGTGCTCGATCTGCAGGAGATCATCTTCGATCTCAAGGCGAGCGGGATCGGGGTGCTGATCACCGATCACAACGTGCGGGAGACGCTTTCGGTGACGGACCGGGCGTATATCATCAACGATGGCAAGATCTTTCGGGACGGGACTCCGGGTGAACTGGGACGCGATCCCGAGGTGCGCCGGGTCTACCTGGGTGAGGGATTTTCGCTGAATTGAGTGCAGTGCCTGGCATGCGCCTGGCCTGTAACTACCCTGCCGCTATCGGGTGATTACCCCCGATGCCGGGTGCAAAAGGAATTGATGCATCCAGTTCCCGCCGCCCTGTAAGCTATGGGCAAATCACGGCGATCCCCCATCATCGGCCCCGAGCTCAGAGAGCCTGGCACAGCTTTCTGCAAAAGCTGGCTCTTCCCAGGCCGGGGTGTGGCGATGGGAGATCCGCTCTAACGCAATATCGAACAGATAGGGGACAATGGCGCTTCTTCAACCCAGGCTGAGCCTCAAGGTGGCTCAACGACAGATCCTGACCCCTGGCCTCATGCAGATGGTCAGCGTGCTGGCGCTGAACAAGCTTGAGTTGAAGGAGATGATCCAGTCGGAGATGGCGGAGAACCCGGTCCTGGACGAGATCGAGGAGAGCGTCCCGCTGCTCGATGATGTGGAAGGCCGCCAGGCGGAACGGGAGCGGCCGGCAGAAGAGATATCCGCAGCGATCGAAACGCCGAAAGAGGAGAAAGATCCCTTTGCGGAGATCGACTTCGGCTCCTATTTCCAGGACTACCTCGACCCCGGTTTCCGAACCTCGAACAATTTCGAGCAGAGCGAGAAGCCTTCGTTTGAGAACTTCCTCTCGCAGCCGGATACGCTGACCGATCACCTGACCTGGCAGCTTGGCTCGCTCAGCATTGAGCCCGCGCTGCGCGAAGCCGCCGAGTACATTGTTGGCAACCTGAACGAGGATGGCTATCTTCCGGCGACCGACGAAGAGCTATTAGTTGGCTTCGTTCAGGTGCAGGACAGCATCAGCGACCGGGAGGCGGCGCGCACGGTTCTGGCAGAGGCGCTGGAGATGGTGCGCTCGCTCGATCCCAGCGGTATTGCGACACGCGATCTGCGCGAATGTCTTGCGCTGCAAGTACGCCAGCAGGAACACGAGTTCGACCTGATCTTCGGCGAGGCTGATGAAGCAATCGAGGACGAGGCCGACGTCGTCGCGCGCCGCGAACTCTTCCGCATCGCCATGCAGATTATCGACCAACACCTGCCCCTGCTGCAGAAGCGTGACCTGACAGGGTTGGCACGCGCTGTCGGCAAGCCGCAGGAGGTTGCGCAGCAGGCAGTCGATCTGATCCGCGGGCTCGACCCGCGCCCCGGCCAACGCTACAACCGTAGCGAGGCGCGACTCATTGAGCCGGATGTGGTTTTCGTCAAGCGCGGCGATGAGTTCGTCGTTGTGATGAATGAAGAGGATTTGCCGACATTGCGTCTGAACCAGGGCTACCGCAAGCTGCTGACCAAGAGCAACACGGAGCGCGAGGTCAAGGAGTACGTGAAAGAGCGCTACCGCTCTGCACTGCAGTTGATCCGCAACATCGAACAACGCAAGAGCACCATCCTGCGCACCTGCGAGGCGATCGTCCGCCGCCAGCCGGAGTTTCTGGAGCACGGCGTGGATGCATTGCGCCCCATGATGATCAAAGACGTTGCCGAAGAGATCGGGGTCCATCCCTCCACCGTCAGCCGGGCGGTCTCCAACAAGTACGTGCACACGCCGCAGGGTGTCTTCGAGCTTAGGTATTTCTTCTCCGAAGCTGCGGGCGGTCCCGAAGGCGCCGCCACTCCGCTCATGCTGCTGAAGCGGAAGGTTAAAAAGCTGATCGACGACGAAGACCCCAAAAAACCGCTGACCGACGACCTCATCGCCAGCGTGCTGCAATCTCAGGGCATTCAGGTCACCCGCCGAACGGTAGCTAAGTATCGCGAAGACATGAGGATCCCCAGCACGCACCAACGTCGCGTGCGCATTTGAGAATTGCACTGCGTCCTCTGGTGTAGGATCATCTCCCCTCACGGGATTTGCATCTTTCATACCTATGGAGGTTCCGCTTATGCAGGTGGAGTACACCGGACGCCAGATCGCGATTACCCCTTCACTCCGTCGACTGGCTGAAGAGGGCCTGGATCGGGTCAGCAAAGTGGTTGGTAGAAGTTGCAGTGCCCACGTGATTCTCACCGAAGAGAAGTACCGGCATACCGCAGAAGTCACCGTACAAACCAAATTCCAGACCATCGTCGGTCTATGTGAATCGACCGCCATGGAGACAGCGCTCCGCGATGCTCTGGCGAAGGCCGAATTCCAGGCCATCAAGCAGAAGGACAAATTCCGCAGCAGGACGCGCGAGCCCAAGGACGGGAAGACTGCGCACGAACCGGAGCTCTCGCGGCCGCGCAATAACCGCTTGTCGGTGGCCGCTCTGCCGGATGTTGCCGAACCCATCCTGCCGGCGTCGAAGATGCCGCCGGCCAAGGCCACCAACGGCAATGGAAATGGCAAAAAGCCGGAACCGGTGAAGGTGCACAGCCCATCGCATGGCATGGAAATCGCGGAACCCCACGTGGTGTACTGCGATGACTGCGTGGCCGAGCAGAGCATGACTCTCGATGAGGCGGTCAAGGAATCGGAACTGCGCGATAAAGACGTCTTTGTCTTTCGCGAGCCCGCCGGGGATCTGCGGGTGCTGCATCGCCGCCGCGACGGTGTGATGGAGCTGATCGCGCTTCCAGCCTAAGCTCGAAAAAACCTTTGGTAACGCGTCTGCGGGTGCTTGCTTAGCACCCGCAACGCTTTTCTGTGAGACGAATTCCAGTGAAACGGTGCCCCGCAGGAACGTCGCGGTAACAGAAATGCTTTAGCATGTGGCCATGCCGCGCAAAGCCGCACCCCAAGCGAGCCCGCGTCTGGCTCGGACTCCGAAGCACGACAGCACGCACGCTCCTCACGACGGGCTGCCACGCGAGCTCGTCATCATCACCGGGCTCTCGGGTTCGGGCAAGGCTTCGGCCCTCAAGGCTTTTGAGGACCTCGGCTACTACTCGGTGGACAATCTGCCGCTGGATCTGCTGCCCGCGTTTGCCGACCTGGTGCGCCAGTCCGCGGAGATCCAGCGCGCAGCATTGGTGGTGGACGTGCGCGAGGGGCAGCGGCTGGACCAGTTTCCCCAGCTGCTGAACAAGCTCCGCAAAGTGCTGCCGACGCAGGTGTTTTTTCTTGAGGCCTCGGACGCCGTGCTGCTGCGGCGCTTCTCGGAGACCCGCCGCCCTCATCCGCTGGGACGCACCGAAACTGTGGTCAAGGCCATCGACGCCGAGCGGCGTTTGCTCGATCCGATCCGCAACGTCGCGGACGAGACGGTCGATACGTCGCAGCACAACGTGCACGAGCTGCGTGCCTTCATCTTGAGCAAATTCGAGCGCGGCAGCACCAGTGACAGCAAGAACCTGATGGTCTCGTTCGTCAGCTTTGGCTACAAGAACGGTGTGCCGCTCGAGGCGGACCTGGTTTTCGATGTCCGCTTCCTGCCGAATCCGCACTTCATCCCGGAGTTCCGTCCGCTCACGGGCAAGCATCCCAAGGTCGCGCAATACATCCGCCAGTTTCCGCAGACCGCGGAGTTCCTGGACAAGACAACCGATCTGCTTCTGTTTCTGCTGCCGCACTACATTCAGGAAGGGAAGAGCTATCTCACGGTGGGCTTCGGCTGCACCGGTGGACAACATCGCTCCGTGATGATTGCAGAGGAGATTCGCAAGCGGCTGGCCAAGGCCGGCTACCGGGTCAAAAGCACGCATCGCGACATGCCGCACTGAACAAGCAGGAGCGGGCCCTGTGTGGCTACAATAGCCCCATGTATCCGCCTCAACTGACGGGACTTCGTCCGTCCCATATTTCCGAAGGCGTTCGATCGGAGATGTGCCGGTGAGCGGAGTTCGGCGGATCGGCCGCCTCCTGTTCTATGTGCGCCGATACGCTCTCCAGGCGATCGCATCAGTTGTGTTGCTGGCGGCAGTTGGCCTGCTGGATGCCTTTCGGCTGCTGTTGATCGGCCCGATCTTCAACACCGTTCTGAACCCCAAATCACCCGGGCGCGATCTGACCCTCTTCGGGGGCCGCTTCCACTTCAGCCTGCAGCAGCTTGTCCCCTCCCATCTCCACAATCCGTGGAGCATGGTCGCCTACGCGCTCATCGCTTCCACCCTGCTGAAGGGCATCTGCGATTACGCCGGGACCTATCTGGTGAACTACGCCGGCTTCGGCATGATCACGGATATGCGGGACGATCTCTACCAGGCCATCCTGCGGCGTTCCGTGCAATTCTTCCAGAGTCATGCCACCGGCACGATTCTTTCCACGGTGATCAATGACATCGAGCGCGTGCAGTACGCGATGTCCTCGGTGCTCTCGGAATTTCTGCAGCAGGTCTTCACCCTGATCTTCACGGCATGCGTCGTGGTGATGGTGGGCGGCAAGCTGGCATGGGTGCTGCTCCTGTTTGTGCCGGTTGTCATCAGCTCTGCCCGGCGCGTGGGAAGAAGCGTGCGGCATACCACGCGGCATGGCCAGGACAAGCTGGCCGAAATTCAGAACATCCTGCACGAGACCATCACGGGCAATCGCATTGTGAAGGCCTTCACCATGGAGCGCTGGGAGATGACGCGCTTCAAGGAGGCGGCGCGCCGGCTTTTCCACGCGAATCTCAGTTCGGTGCGCGCGCAGGCCATCAGCTCGCCGCTCATGGATGTCATCGGCGCCATTGCGATCGCGCTGCTGCTCAAACTCGGACGCACCCAAATCAGCAGCGGAGCGCTGACTGCAGGCACCTTCTTCACCTTCATCGTGGCGGTCTTCAAGCTGTACGATCCGGTGCGGAAGTTCGCTCTGTTCTATAACAATTTCCAGCAGGCCCTGGGCGCCTCCGGCAACATCTTCGAGTTCATGGATGAGCAGGATGCGGTCCGGGACCGGTCACACGCGCAGACGGTGAAGGCATTCCGCGACGAGATTCGATTCGAGGACGTGCGCTTCTCTTATGCGTCGGAAGAGGGAGAGAAGGAAGTTCTCTCCGGCATCAATCTGACTGTCCCGCGCGGCGAGGTCGTCGCCTTCGTGGGCCCCAGCGGCGCGGGCAAGACGACGCTGGTGAATCTGATTCCGCGCTTCTTCGATGTGACCGGCGGCCGTCTGTTGATGGATGGCCAGGATGTGCGCGACCTGAAGATCGACTCACTGCGCAGGCTCATCGGCAACGTAACGCAGGAGACGATTCTGTTCAACGACACGGTGCGCAACAACATCGCCTATGGCCAGCCGGATGTGCCGCTGGAAAAAGTGCAGGAGGCCGCGCGCGTGGCGCTGGCACACGACTTCATCTCCTCCATGCCGGAGGGTTACAACACCGTGATCGGCGAAAAAGGATTCCGGCTCTCCGGTGGTGAGCGGCAGCGGCTGGCGATTGCGCGCGCGCTCCTCAAGAACGCGCCTATCCTCATCCTGGATGAGGCGACCTCGTCGCTGGATGCCGAGAGTGAGTCGCTGGTACAGGCCGCGCTTTCCAACCTCATGACGGGCCGTACGGTTTTCGTGATCGCCCATCGCCTGTCCACGGTGCGGCGAGCTAACCGCATCGCGGTTGTCGAAGCGGGGCACATCACGGCCGTGGCCTCGCATGAGGAGTTGCTGCACACCTCGCCTATGTATCAACGGCTGTACCAGTTGCAATTCGCCGACGATACTGATGGAACCACCGAGCCCGCAATGGCCGCAGGAGCGAAATCTTGAGCGCGCAGACGAAACATCAGGCTCAGCCGATTCAGTCGCCCATCTATTCGATGACCGGCTTCGCGCGGCACCGCGGGCGCATCAACGAATCGCTTGGTTGGACGCTGGTGCTGAAGGCGGTGAATCACCGCTTTCTCGATCTGCACATGCGCATGCCTGCCGGGTCGGAATCCCTGGAGATGCAGCTGCGCCGGCATTTCAAATCGGCAATCCTGCGCGGGCACGTCGAAGTGACCCTTACCATCGAGCGCGCTACGCAGCAGCAGGTGGAAATGGATCACGGGCTCGTCGCCAGTTACATTGCCGCCTTCCGTTCGGCGGCTGCGGAGCATCGGCTGCGCGAGACCCCCAGCCTGCAGACGATTCTGCAACTACCCGGCGTCTTCCGCACCAACGTACAGGGCGGCAATGGCAATGGCAACGCCGATGTACGCACCGCCGAGATGGACGTGGTGGAAGCGTCTGTCTTGGCTGCAATGCCCGAGGCTGTCGCGGCCCTGCAGGCAATGCGCGGGCAGGAGGGCGCGGCACTGGCCGCGGAACTCACCGCGATTGTGGATCGCATTACGGTGTTTGTCGATCGGGTCAGCGAATTGCACGCCCCGATGCAGGCAGCGCATTTTGAGCGCACCAGCGCGAGGATCGCTGCGTTGCTGGGCGGCGTGGCGGACCGCGAACGGCTGCTGCAGGAGGCGGCGGTTCTGGCAGACCGGAGCGACGTGAGTGAAGAACTGGCCCGGCTGCGGGCGCACGTCGAGCACTTTCGCCAGATGCTCGCCGCCGGGGGCGAATTGGGCAAGAAGCTTGACTTTCTGCTGCAGGAGATGAATCGCGAGGCCAACACGATGCTCTCGAAGACGGCCGGCATTGCCGGCGCGGGCACGCAGGTGACGGAGATCGGTCTGGGGCTGAAATCGGAGATCGAAAAGGCGCGGGAACAGGTACAGAACTTAGAGTAGGGCGGGATTTGGAGTAGGGCGGGGTGGTAGAGGATTCCCGGGTCCCACGAAAGCTGTAGCCGGGCTCCGGTTCGCCATTGGTGTTCGGCAGCTCTCATGCGAGAATCGAAGGAATCCTTCACTTTGCATGAACCGCTTTGCATGAATAGGGAGAGGAGCCAGAGATGCTAAGCGCATTTGTCGCCCTCGGGTCGCTCGGTGGTTTCGTGTTTGCCCTCGCTCTCTTCTTCCTGCCCGCTCTGGTTGCGAAGTCCCGCCATCACCCGAACACATCAGCAATCTTCCTGGTCAATCTTTTCTTTGGATGGACGTTTGTCGGCTGGGTGATCTCTCTCATCTGGGCTTGCACGCGGCCCGCGGCGCCCGTTCTGTATGCGCCGGTATATCCCGTCATCACGGCACCACCCCAACATCCGGCGGTTGCGAATACCGCCGTATCTATCCTTCCCCCATCGTCGTCATACCGAGGGGCGAGGTAACCGGAGCGCGCTTGGCAGGCATCCTCTTCATCATTTCCGCTCCCTCGGGTTCAGGAAAGTCCACCCTGGTCAATCAACTGCGGTCCGATGTAAGCGGCCTCGATTTCTCCATCAGCTACACCACGCGTGAGCCGCGCGGCTCTGAAGCGGAGGGCCGTGAGTACCACTACATCGACCGCGCGACCTTCGAGCGCATGCAGCAGGCGAATGAGTTTCTAGAGTCGGCAAATGTCTTCGGCAATCTATACGGCACCGCGCGTCACGCGCTGACCGACGCAGCAAAGCACGGAAACGATCTGTTGCTGGACATCGACGTGCAAGGTGCGGCGCTGGTACGCAAGCAGATGCCGGATTCTGTGAATATTTTCGTGATGCCACCTACGCCGGAGGTGCTGGCGACTCGCCTGCGCAATCGCAGCCGCGCAGAGGGTAAAGTTTCCGAAGAAGACAATCCAGCGTCGCCTCGCCAAGGCTCGCGTGGAGATTGAGAACTACGACGAATATGGCTATATTCTCGTCAACGATGTGCTGGACCATGCCGTGGAAGAGCTGGAAGCCATCGTTGCGAGTGAGCGGTACCATCGCGGGCAGCCGTCCGGGAGTGCCGGAGCCGGAGACACCAACCGGTTGCTGGCGATTGCCGAGCGGTGCCGTCGTAGTCACGCGATGGACCGGGTCATTCCAGTGTTGACGGCGTTCGGTGTCACGGAACCGGCACGCAGTCGTTGACAGAGCAGCAAAGCTTAGGAGGTCAAGCGTATGGAAATCAAACAGGGATTCGATAGCAACTATCGTTACGTTCTGGTCGCCGCTCGCCGTGCTCGCCAGTTGCAGAGCGGTTCGCAGCCGCTGGTGAACACGCATTCGGCCAAAGCTTGCCGGGTGGCGCAGGATGAGATCGATGCCGGGCTGGTCAGCTATCAGGACAAGCCAAAGGCGCAGATCGGCGACGCGCCGCTGAATACATTCCTCCGATAGTCGCTGGTGTTCCGGCTTCGGCTGCGGGGTTAGAATCGACCCATATGAAGGTCACGGTCGGTGTCTCTGGCGGAGTCGCTGCCTACAAAGCGGCAGAATTGGTACGTGCGCTCCAGGCCAAGGCGCTGGATGTCCACGTGGTCATGACGCAGTCAGCCACGCGCTTCGTGCAGCCGCTCACCTTCGCTGCCCTCACCGGGCATAAGGTCATCACCGGCCTGTGGGGCACGGAGCAATCCGAACCCAACGTCGACTCTGCCATCGAGCACATCGCTGAGGCGCAGTCGACGGAGCTGCTTGTCGTCGCGCCGGCGACTGCCGATCTTCTGGCCCGCATGGCCCACGGCCTGGCCGACGATTTCCTGACCACTCTCTACCTGGCGACGCCCGCGCCGGTGGTTGTTGCTCCGGCTATGAACAGCGAGATGTGGGCGCACGCGGCCACACAAGCGAACCTCCGCATCCTGTCGGATCGCGGTGTCCACATCGTGCCGCCCGGCGTCGGAGATCTCGCTTGTGGCATGGTTGGACCCGGTCGATTGGCGGAGATAGAGCTGATTGTCAAAGTTGTACTTGAACAACTGGACCGCCGGGTCAGCCCTCCTCGCCGCGACCTTGCCGGCGACACCATCATGGTGACGGCGGGCGGCACACGCGAGGCGATCGACCCGGTACGCTATCTGGGAAACCGCTCCAGCGGGAAGATGGGCTACGCCCTGGCCGAGGCTGCTGTGGCACGCGGCGCGCGGGTGATCCTCATCTCCGCCATCTCGCCACTGACACCTCCGCCGGGTGTCGAATTCATTCAGGTCACCAGTTCGGACGAGATGCGCAGAGCGGTTCTGGGTCGGCTCCCCGAGGCGACGATCGTCATCAAGGCTGCGGCGGTCTCGGACTATCGCCCGAAGACGCTTGCTGCACAGAAGATCAAGCGGCGTGAGGCGATCCAGCTCGATCTGGAGCCGACAGCCGACATCCTTGCGGAAGTGGCTGCGACCCGGCCGGAGGGAACTCTGGTCATCGGCTTCGCAGCGGAGACGGAAGATCATCTGCAGCACGGCCGCGACAAGCTGCTGCGCAAGGGCGCCGATGCTCTTGTGCTCAACGACGTCGGGCGGCCGGGTGTCGGTTTCGACTCCGACCGCAACGCCGCCACATTCCTGACCCGGCAGACCGCGATCGAATTGCCCGAGATGTCGAAGCGCGATCTGGCAGACCGCATCCTCGATGAGGTGCGCGCGCTGCGGCGTCCCGCGTCCATTGTGGATGAGACCGCACCGGTCAGCGCCACATTGCGGCAGCAGCGATGACGGAGACGCTTCAGAGGTCGGCGCTGCAGGAACTCGCCGCGCGGCTCGAGTTCTACCGCGAGCTTGGCATCTATGAGTTTTATCGTCGAGACGTGGCTTCGACTGTCGCGGCGGATGCTGAGATCGCGAAAACGGAAATAGCTGCGTCTGTCGCTGCAGAACCTTCGCATCCAGCGCCCCCAACACTAATATCCATTCCCGTCGCACCAGAGGAGAAGCTCATTCCACGCCGCACCTTAGTCAGCGATCAGCCTGTTCCGCCACTCGTCTCCTTCGGTCCCGTTCTGCCTGCTGAGCAGCGTGCTGCGGCACTTGCTGCCGTCCGCGATCTGCTTGGCGAGTGCCAGCGATGCGCTCTGGCGCAGGGCCGCAACAAGATTGTCTTCGCGGATGGCGATGCGAACGCGCAGCTCATGTTCGTGGGCGAGGGGCCGGGTGCGGATGAAGACGCGCAGGGGTTGCCTTTTGTCGGCCGAGCGGGACAACTGCTGAACAACATGATTGGCGCGATGGGGCTGAAACGCGAGCAGGTGTACATCGCCAATATTGTGAAATGCCGACCGCCGCAAAACCGGAAGCCGGAACCGGATGAAGCGCGCTCCTGCATGCCATTTCTGGAACGGCAGATCGAGATTGTGCGCCCCCGCGTGCTGGTCGCGCTGGGAGCGACCGCCGCGACCTACCTGCTGGGCATGCGCGGATCCATAGGGAGCATGCGCGGCCGCATCCATGACTACCGCGGGATCCAGACGGTGGTCACGTACCATCCCGCATTTCTTCTGCGCGATCCGACGCAGAAGAAAGAGGCATGGAAAGACCTGCAGATGGCGATGGCTGCGCTAGGACTGAAGGCGCCCTCGCGGGCCGCCCCCCAGTCCTAGCGCGCGGCCAATTGTTACCAGGGAAGCGCTTCGCCCATGTGGATGAAGGCACCAGTCGGGCCACTGGCGGGCAGAAGAGCAAGCGCCACGCTCGTCTTTGCTCCGTCGGGAATTTCCATAGGCGCCGCATCCGTGCCCATATCCGTCTTCACCCAACCGGGGTGCGCGGAGTTGACCTTGACGTTCGTACCGCGCAGCTCGTGGGCAAGATGCA
This sequence comes from uncultured Acidobacteriaceae bacterium, assembly GCA_963737035.1. Lineage (GTDB taxonomy): Bacteria > Acidobacteriota > Terriglobia > Terriglobales > Acidobacteriaceae > KBS-83. The sequence goes on from CAVTRJ010000018.1 coordinate 160,660, forward strand.
CGGTGAAGGCATTCAATGCCGCCTTCGATGCGTCGTACGCCAGAACTTTAAAGTCATAGATAGGTGACTTCGGATCCGCGTGCAGCGCGAGCGAACCAAGAATGCTCGAAAGGTTCACGATGCGGCCTTCCGGCGCCTTCTTGATGAGCGGCAGCAGGACTTGCGTCAGCTCAATGGTGCCAAAGAAGTTGGTGTCGAATATCTCACGCAGAGTGGTCTGATTTATCGAGCTGGCATTGTTGGGAGCGCCGAATGGCTCTTTGGAGATGCCGGCATTGTTGATGAGGATATCCAGCCTGCCAAAGTTCTTATCGAAATATTTGTAGGCTTCCTGGTAATCGGCAGGCTTGGTTATGTCGAAGCGAATCGCGTCGACATCGGCGCCCTCAGCGCGCAGCTTCTCAGCAGCGGATTTGCCTTTCTCGGCGTCCCGCGATCCGATCACAACCTTTACGCCTTGCTTGCCGAGCTGACGGGCGGTTTCAAGGCCAATGCCCCGGTTTCCGCCAGTAATAAATGCAACTTTCTTCTCTGCAGCCATCGCTTTATTTCTCCAATCAGTGATCTAGATGCTGAGGTAAAGGATCGGATGCAGCGAAGTTGTCATTGCAATATCACACGCCGACCTCTTCGCGCAGTCTTGATACCCTCGTGCCCTGATACCCTCGCGTCAGATGGCTGCCTTTTGCGATGTCGCTGTGCCGGTGCCGCTCGATGCGCACTTTACCTATCGCATCGATGCCGAGCACCCTCCGCCGCTGGGTGGCCGCGTCATCGTGCCGTTTCGCAATGAGAAGCTGATCGGGATCGTGACCCGCCTTCACGATGAGCCTCCTCCCGTCGAAGCGAAGACAATCGAGCGCGTCCTTGATGGCGAGGCAATCATCTCGCCGCAATTGCTGGAGCTCGCGCGCTGGATCAGCCAGTATTATCTGGCGCCGCTGGGTGAGGTGTTGCGTACTATGCTGCCGCTGGTGGCTGAGGTGCGCAAGCAGATCGTCTATCGCATTGCGGAGGCGGGCGAACGCGCTCTGCAGTCAGGCGCGGAGCAGGGAAGCAGCCGCCGGACGCGCCGGGCGCCTGAAGAGCAGGCGGCGGAATATGCCGTGCTCAATTACCTGCTGGGGGGAGAAGCGGCAAAACGTGCCACGTTGATGCGGGCCACCGGCGCGAGCCGCGAGCTCATCGAAGGCATGGCTCGCAAGAAGTGGATCACGCGCGAGGTCGAGGCCGCGCCACGCGATGCTCGCCGGCTGGAACGCTATGCCGTTCTGGTCGAAATGGAACGTCTGCCGAAGTTGAACGACAACCAGCAGACCATTCTCGCCGCGCTGGCCGGCGCGGGCGGCGCGTTACCCGTTGCGGTGCTGCGTGGATTGCCGGTGCCGCCGTCGACGCTTGCCACACTCGTAAAACGTGAACTGATCCGTATCGAGGAGCGCCCGCAGGCCTTTCACTTAAGCGGATTGCGCGCACAGTCGTTCGCACTGAATACGCAACAGCAGCAGGCACTTGATGTCATCACGCAGCAGCTTGCCGACGGCGGCTTCCGCGCCAATCTGCTCTATGGCGTTACCGGTTCCGGAAAGACAGCGGTCTACATGGCCGCGATGCAGCGCGCGCTCGATCTGGATCGCTCCGCCATCCTGCTGGTGCCGGAGATCGGGCTTACGCCTGCTACGGCTGCGCAACTTCACCATGCTTTCGGCGATGAGGTCGCGATGCTCCATTCCGCGCTCACGCCGGAGGAACGCGCCGAGCAGTGGCACCGCATCCGCCGCGGCGAGGCGCGCATCGTTGTGGGCACGCGGTCGGCGATCTTCGCGCCTGCAGTTCGGCTCGGCCTGATCATCGTCGATGAGGAGCACGATTCCTCGTACAAGCAGGAGGAGAACCCGCGCTATCACGCGCGCGATGTTGCCGTGATGCGAGCCAAGCTCGCAGAGGCGCCGGTGGTGCTGGGGTCAGCCACGCCGTCGCTCGAGAGCTGGCACAACGCCGAGCGCGGCCGCTACGCGCTGATCGAGATGCCGGAGCGTGTGAACCAACGGCCGCTGCCGGAAGTCGAGCTCATCGACATGCGGCAGGAGTTCCAGGAGACCGGGCACGAGCAGCTCTTTTCGCGCCGCCTGATCGCAGAAACTGAGGCCACGCTTGCGCGCGGCGAGCAGTCGATCATTCTGCTCAATCGACGCGGCTACTCGTTTGTCGTGATGTGCCGCGCCTGCGGCGAGCGCCTCGAATGCGAGAACTGCGCCATCGCGCTGACCCATCACAGGCCGGTGGCCTTTCAGGAGCCTCCGCTGCCGAATCGCGAGCTCTATTGCGGCGACTGTGTCGACGCAATCACGCACGAGCGCTCAATCTCCCAGGCAGATGCGCACGCCCGCGCCGGGCAGCGGCTGGAGTGTCACTACTGCGGCTTCCGCCGGACCGTGCCGAAGCACTGCCCTAAGTGTGAAAGCGAGCACCTGTACTTCCTCGGCGCAGGTTCGCAGCAGGGCGAGCAGCGTCTGCAGGAGATCTTTCCGCATGCACGGATCGGCCGCATGGATCGCGATACGGTGCGGAGCCGCCATGACATGGAACGGCTGCTCACTCGCCTGCATTCGGGCGAGATCAATCTGCTGGTTGGCACGCAGATGATTGCGAAAGGCCATGACATTCATGGTGTGACATTGGTCGGAGTGGTCGGCGCGGACTATGCGCTCAGCCTGCCGGATTTTCGCGCCGCGGAGCGCGTCTTCCAGTTGTTGACGCAGGTTTCCGGACGCGCGGGCCGCGGCGAATCGCCGGGACGCGTCGTGGTGCAGAGCTATCACCCGGAACACTACGCCATTCAGTGTGCGCAGGCGCATGACTATCGCGGCTTCACAGCGAAGGAGCTGAAGTATCGCAAGTGGATGCACTATCCGCCGTATGGAGTGATCGCGAACATCCTGGTGCGCAGCCCGCGCATGGAGGAAGCCGCCGGATGGGCAGCGACGCTAGGCAAGTGGTTTCAATCGGCGGAGCTGCCAGGCATTCGCGTGTTAGGACCAGCGTCGGCGCCTATTGCAAAAATCAAGCGCACGTACCGGTTCCATCTGCTGCTCAAAGCAGAGCGGCGCGAAGCGCTTTCCCGCGCGCTGCGCGCCGCACGCGACTACGCGGAGAAGGCCGGCATTCCCCGCAGTGGTCTGGTGTTCGATATGGACGCGATCAGTCTGATGTGATTCAGCACGTCTTCCGGTCGTGGTGTGGACCAACTCCAGCAACAGAAGCGCGCGACCGAAGCAGGCGAACCCCATAAAATGCGCCGCAGGCGTGTCCGCCTCGGATGGGTAGTCCGTTAGTCGATCAGGTGCAACTCTTTGCCGGGCTTGAAGCGCACGGCTTTGCCTGGAGTGATGGTGACCTCGGCGCCGGTGCGCGGATTGCGCCCTATGCCGGTCTTGCGGGGACGCACGTTGAAGACGCCAAAGCCGCGCAGTTCGATGCGCTCCCCAGAGGCGAGTGCCTTCTTCAGGCTTTCAAAGATGGTATCGACGGCGGCCTCGGCCTTATTGCGGGGGAGGCCCGTCCGTTCAATTACCCGGTGCACGATGTCTTGCTTGATCAAGGCATTCTCCAGAGAATTGGTTCAGCGGCTGCTGTTGATTTTGACGGGTACGATCCCAACGTTGTCATCTTCGATAGTGCCCTATTAAGATGCAGATTCGAAGAAGAAAGTGCCGGGAAACCTCGATTGATCTGTAATTTAGGACCCCGGCACCCGATTGGGCAAGGAGCAGGATGGCAATCAAGAGCGACACGTGGATCAGGGAGCAGGCACGGCAGCACGGCATGATTGCCCCCTTTAGCGAAAAACAAGTCAAGGAGGGCGTGATTTCCTATGGCCTTTCCTCCTACGGCTACGACCTCCGGGTTTCGGACGAATTCAAGATTTTTACCAATGTGAACAGCGCCATCATCGATCCCAAGAAGTTCGACGAGCGCTCCTTTGTCACGGTCCAGGCGGAGTCGGTGATTGTTCCGCCCAATTCCTTTGCCCTCGCGCGATCTGTGGAATATTTCAAGATTCCACGGGATGTGCTCACGATCTGCGTGGGTAAGTCCACCTACGCCCGTTGCGGCATCATCGTGAACGTCACTCCGTTTGAGCCGGAATGGGAGGGATTTGTCACGCTTGAGATCTCGAACACGACGCCGCTGCCCGCCAAAATCTACGCCAACGAGGGGCTCTGCCAGATATTGTTCTTCCAGTCCGACCAGGTGTGCGAGATCAGCTATGCCGACCGGCAGGGCAAGTATCAGAAGCAGCAAGGGATCGTCCTTCCCAAGCTTTAGTGCTACCACTTAGGTAACGACATTATCTCGCTCTAAAGTTTGACAAAGTAACTATATTTATCGTCTGATGGTAACCAGAACAACGCAGATCTGGGGAATGGGGCGCGAAAGGCCGTTTCGGCCAGTCGCACCCCTCATTTTTTTGCCCGATGCGCCTTCCTCGATTTTTTCCAAGCACCGCCCTCCGGCGGGCTATGCTTTTGCATCTCACCACAGCGTAGATGAGCGAAGTCCAGTGACGCCTGCCGTTTGGGCCGTACCGGACGGCGGGCGTCCCATCAATTCACGCGGCTAGCTTTACCGCAAAACATGGAGAATGAGCGAAATATGAAAAAGTTTCTTGCTGGTCTTGTCGTCGTGGGCCTTGGGTTTGCAGGCGCAAGCCTGACGGCATCTGCGGCGTCGAGCAAATCCGACCTGGATGCCAGGCTGGCGGCGGCAACACGCGTTATCACTGAGGTCATGGCCACACCTGACAAAGCCATTCCCGATCAGATTACTGAGAAGGCTACCTGCATCGCCGTGGTGCCGAGCATGAAAAAGGCGGCGTTTGTGGTGGGCGGCCAGTATGGGCAGGGCGTTGTTACCTGCCGGACCGGCCATGGCTGGAGCGCCCCGGTCTTTATCCGCATTGCTGGCGGCAGCTTCGGCTTCCAGATCGGCGGCCAGGCGACAGATCTGGTGCTGGTCGCGGTCAACCAGAAGGGCTTTCAGGACCTGCTGAAGAACAAGGTCAAGCTGGGCGCTGATGCCGCGGCCGCTGCGGGGCCGGTGGGGCGTAACGCGCAGGCTGGCACCGACTGGAAGCTGAATGCAGAACTGCTGACCTATTCGCGTTCCAAGGGCCTGTTTGCCGGCATCGACCTGACGGGCGATGATGTCTCGCAGAACACCGAAGACACGACCACGTTCTACAACGGAGAAAACAATTCCTTCGAAACGATTTTGAAGGGCAACGTCCCGGTGCCGGACTCGGCAAAGCCGTTCGTGCGCACGGTGGCGAAATACTTCCACTCCACCCAGGACTAATCAAACACTCGCAATCAAAAGCGAACCAACTTCGCTCCAATGAATGCAGTGACTCAGGCCCGCCGCTCCCCTGGCGGGCCTGATTTTTCCCGCAGTGCTCTATGGGACGACACCGGATGGCGGCAAGACCGGATATAGTCGCGTAAAGCCTAGTTTGGATATGCGAGAGTCAGCAGAGACAGTGCGGATTTTCCGCCCGGCAAATCGTCTGGACGATAAGCAGGCACGCACAGCAATTCACTCAGGGATGCGGCAGCGGCTCGAGTTCATCGTGGTGTGGGGGCTGGTGCGGGCCGTGGGTGCTCTGCCACGAAGCTTGGCACGCCCTGTCGGCGCCGGCTTGGGCGCTTTAGCTTTTGCCCTTACGAAAAGGCTGCGACGGACGGGGGACCGCAATCTCCAGATCGCGTATCCGGAATCCGACGCTGCATGGCGCAGCCGCACCTTGCGCCAGCTTTACCGGAACCTCGGACTGCATCTGGCCGAGTTTTGCCTGATGTCTCGCTACACCCGCGAAGGCACCCACAGCTTCATCCGCTATGCCGGCTTGGAGCATTATCTGGCGGCGCGCGACCAAGGGCGAGGCGTGCTGGTGGTGACCGGACACCTTGGCCTGTGGGAGCTTTCCAGCTTCTATCACTCGCTGATGGGCTATCCCATGAGCATGGTGATTCGCCGGCTGGACAACCCGCTGGTCGATCGCCTGGTGAACGGCATCCGCTGCCTGCACGGCAACACGGTGCTGCACAAGGACGACTTTGCACGCGGGCTGCTGGGTGCGATGCGCCGCGGCGATACCGTAGGCATCCTGATGGACACCAACATGACCCCGCCGCAGGGCGTCTTCGTCGATTTCTTCGGTACACCGGCCTGCACTGCCTCCGGGCTGGCGCGTGTGGCCATGCGCACCGGGGCCGCCACCTTGCCGGGATTTCTTACCTGGCGTGAGGACGAGAAAAAGTACGTACTCGAATTCGGCGAGCGCCTTGAACTCGCGCACACCGGCAACGACGAGCAGGACATGGTGACCAACACGCAGATCTGCACCACGGCTATCGAGTCGTGGGTGCGGCGCTATCCGGAGCAGTGGCTCTGGGTCCATCGCCGATGGAAGACGCGTCCGGCGGGTGAGCCGTCGCTCTATAGTTGACGACATGCGACTCTCTGCACTCGCCGCGCAACTCGATGCGGAACTTCGATTGCCCGCTGAGGCTGGCGATGGGACCACGATCGAAATCGAGGCCGTCGCGGCTCCTTCAACTGCCGACCGGAGTGAGCTTGTCTTCGCAGAGAGCGAAGCTGCGGTTGCCGCCGCTCATGCCAGCCGTGCCGGTGCCATCGTAACAACTCTGCAACTTGCCGGCGATGGAGCGGGAAAGCCGATGCTGCTGGTGCGCCATCCAAAGCTCGTGTTTGCGCGCGCGGCCCGGTTGCTGATTTCGGCAAGTCCACAGCAGGGAATTCACCCGTCGGCACACATCGATCTCGATGCGTCATTCGACGACGGCGTCTTTGTCGGAGCGAACGTGGTGATCGAGCACGGTGTACGCATCGGTGCGAATTCGCGGATCGATGCCGGCGTCGTCATCGGACCCGGCGTGCACATTGGAAGAAGCTGTCATCTCTATCCGCGAGTCGTGCTCTATCCCGGTACGGAATTGGGAGATCGCGTGGTGATTCACGCGGGCGCGGTGCTTGGCTCGGATGGCTTCGGCTACGTGCGCGACAACGCGACGGGCGAGTACGTGAAGTTTCCGCAGCAGGGTCGGCTCATCATTGAGGACGATGTAGAGATAGGCGCGAACACCACGATTGATCGGGGAGCGCTAGAGGAAACACGGATCGGCCAGGGCACGAAGCTCGACAATCTGGTTCACGTTGGGCACAACGTCTTGATCGGCCGAAACGTCGTGATCGCGGCGCAGACCGGAATTTCGGGCAGCAGCACCATTGCCGATGGCGCAATCGTCGGCGGCCAGGTGGGCATAGCCGATCATGTCGAGATCGGCCCTGATGCGATCCTGGGAGCGCAGGCTGGCATCCCATCAGGCAAGCGCATTCACGGGCCGGGCATCGTCTTCTGGGGCACGCCGGCGCGGCCAATCAAGAAATATCTCAAGGAGCTTGCGACATTGTCGCGGCTCACGCGCCGCCCGAAGTAGTGGCTGCAGCGTCCTAGATAGCTTAGACAATTATGGCAATCGTTGTCGTAGGCGGACATTCGCGGAGTGTAGGGAAAACATCGGTGGTCGCTGCGATCATCGCGCGTCTCCCGCAGATGCATTGGACTGCTTTCAAGATCACGCAGTTCGGCCATGGCTTCTGCACCGCCGATGGCGAGCCCTGCGACTGCCAGACTGATGAGCATACCGTCGCAGTCAGCGAAGAGCGCAATGCGACCAGCGGCACCGACTCTGCCCGTTATCTCGCAGCGGGCGCGGTCCGTTCTTTCTGGGTGCGCACGCGCATCGGCAATTTGGCAGCCGCCATGCCGCGGCTGCGCAAAGAGCTTGCGGTTGCGGAGAATGCCATCATCGAATCGAACAGCATTCTGGGTTTTCTGCGGCCGGACCTCTATCTCAGCGTGCTCGACAACGCGACGGCCGACTTCAAGGACTCCGCGCGCCTGTTCCTGGACCGTGCCGATGCGCTGTTGATTCATGCAGCCGCCGAGAAACTCGCTCCACAGTGGCGTGGCGTTTCGGCCAAGCTTATTGAGGGAACTCCGCGCTTTCCCATAGCGCCGCCCGAGTATATGACCGACGCGGTGATCGCGTTTGTGCAGGATCGCTTGTCACAGGATCGACTTGCGATTCACCAAAGCTGATCGCTTCTGCGCGCCCTTTGCGGTGCTCTCATCCGCAATATGAATGGGCGCGTCAGTCGGGCGAGTATCGAGCTCTACTGCTTGACCAGTTGCCAGTGATCGCCGGTCATCGTGAGCGAAGCGTTGTCGGCCTTCGGTCCGGCTAGCGCTTCGGCGAGATCAGGAAATGCCGTCTTCATCTCCTGCGTGTTCGCCCAAGGAGCGGCGTCGCTGATCTGGTAGTGATAACTCACCTGAGCGGTCTTGTTGCCGGAGCTATCCGCTCCCGTCGTCACGTTGTCGATGGAAGTGACACTGCGGTGACCGTAGCAGAAGTTGCCATAGCCGGGCTGCGTCTGATCCGCCGTCCAGGCGCTACGCCCTTTGTCGGAGACATCGTAGTTATTCACCTGCTTCGACGCGATGATCATCACCTTCTTTTCCCCCGTCGTACGAGTCAGGAGTCCGGCATCTGTAAGCGCGTCGTAGCCCTGAGTCTTCGCGTCATCGGAAGTTGCGGCTTGCACGGGAAACTTCTTCGGTTGCGACCAGAGGCAGGCCGGGTGGGCTTTGTAGTAATCATTGATGGCCGACTCGTAGTTCGTATTCGAGTCTGTTTTCTTGTTGCATGCCATGGGGAGCAACAGGGAAGCGCAGAGCAGGGAAGAACCAAATGCGGTAGATAGCTTCATCGGAGAAAAAATGTCCTTTCATCCTTAGGATGCAAATTTCCATAACGCGACAAAACAATGGCCTGTCGTTACGACAGGCCATAGCGTTGATTTATAGAGCACTTCGTGAGCAGGAGGTTAGAAATGGCGCCGCGCTTGCTAAAAGCTGAAGCGAGCCTGGAGGTCGATAATCCGAGCTCCCAACGCACCTGTTGCCTGACCGAGGTTCGCGTTTCCAATGTTGTTTGAAACGGTTGTGGGGTCGATATTCAAAAGGTTGAATACATTGAGCACATTAGCCTTGATTTCGATTCTGGCGCTTTCTCCGATAACTCGCATATTGGGCAGGCCGAACGCCTTGGCAAGGTTAAGGTCTACGTCACGATATTTCGGGCCAAGGAATGAATTACGGTCAAGTCCAGGCGCAGGGATGAAACTGGTGGGTGTTCCATTGTCCGCGATCGCATTCGCGTAGTTTGGAACCTCAAAGTAGTTATTGAAGAATTGATCCTGATTTGTGCCCGTGTCAGCGGTGCCTGGATTGGGGAAATTGCTTCCGGTCTTGAAGGCATCGTTGCTGGTGCTACGTCCCCCACCGCCGCGATAGATCGGTCGGAGGTTCTGAAACCCGTAATTGCAGTTGTTGCAATAGATCTGGTGCGGCGCGGTGTAGATCGGAGTCCACCCATAGCCGGAGTGGAAGGTCGCGATTCCCGCAAGCGTCCATCCGCCGGCGATCTTCTCTGCCCAGCTATGGCTGCCACTAAAGATGACCGGTTGCCAGACGCCGAAGACTTTGAAGCCCTGGTTGATATCGAAGTCGGAGCGCCCGTAGGAATACCTGGTGTTAAACAGATATGGATCCCTGAAATATGGGCCGGAGTTGGTGTCCATACTGTGGCCCCAAGTGTACTGTGCTTCCAATGAGAAGGTATGTGAAAACTGGTGCTTGAGTCCAGCCAGCATCATATTGTTGTTCGCTTTACCCTGGCTGCCCGCGGTATTTATGCTGTTAACAAGCGGGTTCAGCGGTGCTCCCATGATCTGCCCGAAAGCATTCCCATCGTAGTTGTATTGGGTGTGATGGGTGGAACTGCCTACATAACCCAGAGTCGCAACCCATGAATGGCCAACGTTCCATTGCGTGTCGAGCGAATAATGATGCGTGTATTCGGTAGGAAGAGTACCCGGCAATGCATTCAGGTTCGCCCCACCTACGACTGGTAGACCTGCTGAGTTAAACTGCGTGATCACAGTTGGGTTGGGCGGGAATCCGAAGATATTCGTTGGACTGCTGGAGGTGGCGTAGATGATATTGGGGTTGATCTCCGTTGGACTCTTGCTACTTCCAGGAACGGAGCTCGTTCCTGGCGGGTTGAAATCATTCGCGTTCGAGTTTGCAATCTGTATCTGGTTGTAATTCAGCCCATATCCGCCGCGAACGACGATGTTGCCTTTCGAGGACAGAGGGCTCCAGTTGAAGCCGATCTGTGGTCCAAAGTTCAACTTCTGCGCATTCCAACCGCCAATGCCGGTGCGTAGAGTAATTCCGGTCAAGAGGCTTGTACCGCTGCCAAAGGAAAGCACGCTCATGTTGTTATTTTTATCCGTGAGCGGTCCGAAGTATGAGTAGCGGAGCCCGGCGCTCACAGTAAGGTTCGGGCGTAGTTTCCAGTCATCCTGGAAGAAGACACCGAACATGTTCTGGCGGTTGTCGTTGCGAAAGCCGCCAGGAATGCCGGTCGTCGATTGAAAGGGTCCACCTTCTGCCTCTGGTGCGTCATTTATGAAGTCCCAGATATTGTAAAAGGTATAGTTGGGTGCTCCTATCGGGTCGTTGAGATAGTAGAGCCGGGTGAAATCAAAGCCGAATTTCAGCGTTTGCGTGTGCAGCACTTTAGTGGCTACGTCCTTGTAACCGTAAGTCCATTGATTGAGATGTGCAGGCGCCGCCACCCCAACGTATCCAATGGAGATCGTTCCAATCTGGTCCGTCCCGCTGGAGGCGAACAGTTGGTCCTGTGGCAGACCGAATGGCGCCTGTGGGTTAGAGGCGAGTTCGTTGTAACGCCAGCCCGCCGCATTGGCGCGAGCTTCATTCAGGAAAGTCGGTGAGAAGATGTGGTTCCAGATCACCGAGAAGGCGTCGTTGACCTGCGAGTGATTGAAAAGCTGATAGCCTAAGCCGCCGTTGTGTGTGGTAGTGGTCGCTGGAACCCAATAGATGGCGAAGGCGGCATGATCTTTGCTGGTTACATCTGCGTCGAGCCGCCCGTTGTATTGTTTGAAATCGCTGCTCGTCGGGTTCTGTGTCGTGTACTCGGCAATATCGGGAGTATTTGATAGGCCGTTTCCAACACCTGGGGTGCTGGCACTGACATAACTCAAATCCTGGTTGCCCAGACCATTTGTCAGAGGCGAGCCAATGTTCAGACCCTGCCCGGGAATCGTCCTGCAGTTGACACCTTCGACGAGGCCGGCATTGCCGCAGGTTGCGGAGCCAATCAACGTGCCGAGAACCGCGGCTCCCTTGAAGTTCAGATAGGTGGAGGAGATGCTGTTTGTCGGAGTCAATGCCGCTAATGCCGAGGTCATGTACCATCCAGTGCCGGTTGCCGGAACTGTCTGGCTCTGTCCCTCATAAGCAAAGAAGGCAAAGATCTTGTTCTTCCAGATGGGCCCACCAATGCTGCCGCCAAGTTGGTTATAGCGATCCTCATCGCGCAGCAGGCCACGGTCAGCTGGTGTCTTCTTAGTTCCGTCGTCATTAAAAGCCTGAACGGAAGCTGGGCCGTTCCAACGTTGATAGGCATTCAATCCTGGACGCATGATCTGAATAAAAATGCTGCCGTGCAGATCATTGGTTCCGGTCTTCGATGTGATTTCCGTGAGTGCGCCGGAGAAGCGTCCGTTCTCTGCATCGTAGGCGTTCGTAACCACCTTGACGTTGCCCACCGAATCCTGACTGGGAGTAACGACGGTGGAGCCGCCCCAGACTGCGCTGACGGTGCTGATACCGTCTACCGTGTAACCATTGGTTTCAAATTGTCCACCATTCGCATTCGCCGAAGCGCCATTTTCCGTAGCGAAAATACTGCTCGAGTGTCCCAGGTTGCCGCCGCCGCCCGATGATGCTCCCGTCTGCGTGCCGGGTGATTGGAATCCACCCCCGCCGCCGGATTTTGAGCCATCCGATAGGACACCGGGCGCCAACTGGATGAGGCTGGTCACGTCGCGTTGATAGACCGGCATGTGCTGGATCTCACGCTCCGAAATGGACTGTCCAAGATTCGGGGTATCTGTATCGAGTGCCGCCTCGGTGGAGGCATTCACGGTTACTGTTTGTGCCTTTGTCCCGACCGTGAGCTGCACGTTGACCGAGTTTGCCTGTTCCGCATTCAGTTGCAGATCTAGATATTGTCGGTCCTGGAATCCGTCCTTTGTAACGTCCAGCGTGAAGTGGTCCGGGGGCAGTGCGTTGAAACTGTAGAAGCCGTTTTGATCACTAGTGCGGACTTGCTTGGCGTTGGTTTCCGTGTCGGTGAGCGTGACTGTCGCACCGGGAATGACAGCGCCGGATGTATCTGTAACCGTACCTGTGATCGATGCCCGGTATTGGGCCTGGACTGCGGTGGCGAGCATGATTCCGCCTGCCAGCACGACACCAGTGCGCGTGGCACTGGCAAGAGCAAGCATGGTCTTTCGGGCCAGAGCGGGGGCCCAGGTCGCGTCGTGTTTCATATGCCTCCCCAAAAAACGCCTTACAACCTTTTTGTACTTACGTATGTCCTGAGATTCTGAACCTGGCCTCTGGGGTGGCCTGCAGGCTGCTTCGGGGCAGATGAATATGTAACGGCAACCCTGTTTACAAACGGTTGCGCAGCAGGTCCAGAACTGGCGCCCTGTATCTGGCAGAGCGGGGTTTATGGGACAGCTTGACGGTATGATGGTTCCGCTCAAGGGGGCGGGATTGGCCGAAGGGAGGAATCGCATGCGTGGTCCGGAGCTGCCGGCCCGGCAGGTGGGACTGAAGGAGGTGGCTGAGCATCTCGGGCTCTCGGTGGCCACCGTTTCCCGTGTGCTGAACCGCTCCGCGACAGCGAATCGCATCTCTACTCGGACCCAGGACCTGGTATGGGCCGCGGCCGAGGCCATGCATTATGAGCCCAATCAGCTGGCCCGCGCGCTTCGGCGCAAAAAGACGTACACCATGGGCGTGATGGTGCCGGAGATCAGCGAGGGCTATGCCGCATCCGTGTTGAGCGGCATCGAAGGCGCTTTGCTGCAGTCGGGTTATTTCTATTTCGTCGTAAGCCATCATCACCGCCCTGATTTGCTGCGCGAATATCCCAGGCTGCTGCTCTCCCGGGCCGTGGAAGGCCTGATCGCGATCGATACGCCACTGGAACGGAATCTGCCCATCCCCGTGGTTGCCGTCTCCGGTCATCAGCGGATGGAAAACGTCACCAACCTGGAGCTCGATCACACGACTGCGGTGCGCATGGCGCTGACGCATCTGTACGGGCTGGGACACCGGCAGATCGCATTCATCAAAGGGCAGGAGTTCAGCTCCGATACACACTACCGCTGGTCGGCGATCGAACAGATCGCCGGGGAGCTAGGCCTGACCATCGATGGCCGCCTGTGCGTACAACTGGAGGGCATTGAAGGGGGCAGCGACTCCGGATACCAGGCGACTGAGCGCCTGCTTGAGCGCGGCGTTCCGTTTACAGCGATCTTTGCCTTCAATGACCACTCAGCGATCGGCGCGATTGCGCGCTTGAAGGAGCACGGCGTTGAGATTCCGCAGCATGTCTCGGTTGTAGGCTTTGACGACATCCCAAGCGCGCGGACGAACAATCCCAGTCTCACGACAGTGCGGCAGCCTTTGCGTGCTATGGGGGAGACAGCCGCAAACGCGCTGCTCAGCTATATCGAGCCCCCTGAACCGCAAACCGAGACGCGCAAGGAGATGCCGGCAACCCTGGTGGTGCAGCCGGATTTCGTCATCCGCAATTCGACCGCGGCGGTGCCGAACGCAAGTCCTCTTCTCGTAAAGCGGTGAGGCTCAGGGGGCGATGACCCTGACCAGGCCCTCCTCCTGCAATTGCTCCAGCAGGGCCAGCACGTCCTTTCGCAGCATCTCTGGATCGGCGTGGTATTCCAGCATCAGCTCGCGGCATAGATCATCAACGCGAATCGGCGAGCCCAGGCGCCGCCAGACCGAGGTGCCTGTCTCGCCCAGTCCATAGCAGCGGCCCCGCCCAACGTTCATCAGAACCACCTCGCGGTCCACCTCAGTGGCGACGGGGGTCTCGCTCCAGGAGACGACGCTCTCCGTCGTGATCGGAATTTCGCGCGACATAGAGAAGTTCGCCTCCGGCCCGGATGGTTACTCCACCTGCGGCCTCGCATATGATACTGACACTTCGTCGTCCATGGCCGAAACGGTGCAATCCGCGTTCGCATACAGCCGCATCCCATCGGAGCTGCGCCTGCTGTTGCGCTGCGTGCGGTGGCCTTTGCCGGACGCAGATGCTGCGGAGATCCGCGCACTCGCCTCTTCGGGAGAGTTTGACTGGGAGCGGTTCCTCGCGCTCTGCGGCCATCATCGTGTGATGCCGATGGTCTATCGCACGCTATCCTCGGGTGCTGCAGCCGCCGTGCCTTCGACAACTCTGGCGGCATTGAAGGCCGACGCTACGGAAAACGCGCTCCGCGCATTCCGCTATCTCGCCGAGACGCGGCGTCTCTGCGATCTGCTGCAGCAGGCGGGAGTGCCGGTTCGGGTGCTCAAGGGTGTTCCGCTGTCGCAGCGCATCTATGCCGATCCGAGCGTGCGTGATGTGGGCGATATCGATTTGCTGATCGCGCCCGGCATGGAGGAGACGGCCGACCTCATCCTGCTCGCGGATGGTCTTCGCCGTAACGACCCCGAGGCACGGCTCACGCCGCGGCGTCGGCGCTCGTGGCGGAGGCATGGCAAGGACTACACCTATCGCTCGGCTCGCGACGACTTCGAGATCGATCTGCATTGGCGGCTCTTTCGCAATCCGCACATGCCGGGCAACGCGCTCAGTGAGGATGCATCGGAGGAGCGGGTGCGCTTTGGCGAGATGGAGTTCGCCGTTCTACCGCTCGATCGGACTTTCCTCTACCTCTGTGTTCACGGAGCGCTCGACGGCTGGTTCCGATTCAAGTCGCTGGCAGATGTTGCTGCGTTGTGGCGCGGCTTCTCCGAGGAGCAGAGAAGCGCTCTCGCAGATCAGGCAAATGAGTCCGGCATTCTTCCGGAGATGGCTGCGGCGCTTCATCTGGCGCAGGAGCTACAGCTTGTCGATACGGATTCCCTCACTGCTTCCATGCAATTGCAGTCAGGCACCCGCACGGCGCGATGGATCGAGGCGCGATGGATCCTGGACTATGCCTGGAGCCAGCATCTGGCGCAGGGCTTCCAGCCCACACAGGATGGCGCAGGGAGCTGGCCGCTGAAGCGCTACGAGCTGGGACTGCGGCGTGGACTCGCATATCGGCTGGAGATTGTGCGGCGCATTCTGCTGCGGCCGCGTGTCTGGCAACGCTTCGACCTGCCCGACGCTCTCTTTCCGCTGTACACGCTGCTCAGTCCGTTGGAGTGGGTCCTGTTCCATCGCCGATTGTCGCAAGCCGAATCGGCACGCACGCCGCGCAGCCGCTGGAATCGCTGGCGCGCGCTTGCCGCGTCAAAAAAAATGCTGCTGCTGGAGGCATTCTGCGCACTCGCGATCGCACGCTGTGCGCTGGTGCTGCTGCCGGCGCGCTGGATTTTTCGCTGGCTCGAAAGCCCACTGCGTGCTGCTCGATCCAGCGATTCCGATGTTGTCGAGCGTGTTCGCTGGGCCGTACTCACAGTCGCGCGCTACGGCCCGATATCGTTCGTCTGCTTTCCGCAGGCCCTGGCGGCTCATGCCATGCTGCGCCGGAGGGGCATCGGCAGCATCATGCATTACGGCGTGCGGCGGTCGGCGGATCGCAAGCTGCGCGCGCATACGTGGCTGGAAGTCGATCACCGGATGCTGCTCGGCGGCGAGAGCGCGCTGTTGTTTGCGCCGATCCACTCCACACATCCGGGTAGCGAATAGCTCGGGCGGCGAATAATCGCCGGCGAATAGCTCGATGGAACTCGTCAGCTCTTCGTGTCCAACGTTGACGCGAGGTGCGCTTCCAGTGATGTGAGTGTCGCTTCCATGGCATCGAAGCCCCAGGGCCGTCGCATGCGCACCACTCGTGCGCCCGCCAGAGCCTCTCCGCAGCGCAGGAAATAACTCTCCGTCCGGCCGATGGCGCGCACCAGCCAGGACTGGTAGGTAAGGTCCAGCATGGCGTGCAAGGCATGGACCGGGGCGAGACGCTCGAAGCTCACCGCTGCCTGAGGCTCTGCGCGCTCCAGCAGGATGAGCTCTGCCAATGGCGTGGGCGCTTCGGGTTCCTCGAGCGCATAGCGATACTTCTCATCGTCGGAGAAGATGCGGGAAAGGCCATCGCTCGATTCGCCCATCGCGTCCAGCGTTGTGCTCCAGAGTTTCAGCCACGGAGCGACCGGCAGAACGCGACGATCCTGCGGAGCGGCAGGGTCGATGAGGCAGATGTCGTCGGCCAGAACCCGATGGCCGCGGCGGGAGAGAAAGGCGACCATCGAGGACTTGCCCCCGCCGGATGGCGCCAGAAAAGCAACGGCGCCGCGCGGTGTCGCAATGGCGCTGGCGTGCAAGGGAAGCAGTCCCCGCTGATGGCAGAGTACGGCAAAGAGGTTTCCCATGAGGTACGAGCGGACGTCGAGCTCCGCAGCGCCGGCTTCCTGATCGACGACAACCTCCACCCCATCATGGACGTAGTAGGTGGCAATGCCGGCCAGACGGAGCAGGAATTCCGTGTCGTTGGCTTCATAGCTCTCCGTGGCGGCCAGCGGAGCAGAAAGTTTCCCTGGCGCCTTCCCTAGCCGGATTCTCACCGCCTGTTCGCCTGCCGCCGCATTACCCGGTGGCAACTCGGGCAGTAGCAGATCAGTCATATACAGGAGGGGACCGATGCGGTAGTTATTCAGGGACAGGGCCCTCCATCCCCCGGAAGGTGCATTTCCCTGCTTTGCGGGCTGTGCGCATACTTGTCCAGCTTACCGGAGCAGGTCGCGATGGCAAGGAGATCTGTCTACATACAGTGTTGTGATCGTCAAAGCACAGTAACAATGGATGTTACTCGGGTCAGAGTTTCACATACTATCGAATTGACGGTTCTTCGGATTGCTCTGACAATGGTGTAGGCACATTGTGTTGCGGGCCAACGTATCCCCACTTGCTGGATGGGTAAAGAGGGACGAAGGACATTTCAGGACGGCCGAGTGCGGGAAGCCCGCCTCGGATCTTCCAGAGCAGCCGATTTTCGGGCCGCTAGGAAAAGCGATTCCGCTTGCAGTTGTGTTGGTTTCGGAGGATGGATGACGAACGCCCCCAGTTTGAATGCCCAATATCCGGCATCGGCCATTGTTCCGCACCGACGGGAATGGAAGACGCCCGTGCTCGACATTCTGGCACTGGCGGATGCACAAGGCGGCCAAAGCCATGTGCATGATGGAGTGAACAGACACAAGTCCGGTTAGCTCTGCTGTTCAATCTCCGTTTTTTTTCAAATTCAATAGAATGCTTCGGAATGGCTGCGGGTAGTCGAAACTCGCCCCGACGGGGCGCACGTTCGGGCGTACGGCTCGATGTCTAATCATCCGCGAAGCCGGATGTGCGCCATCGCAGGCCTGTGGGCCTCCGACGGCCCCGCTCCTTCCGGAAACTGCCGCGCCATGCTGGCCGCCATGTCGGGCGTGCCGGGCGCCATTCAGCAGCCTGCGCGTTCGGTCGTCCTCGGGTCGAGCGACTACCGGGCCGGTTCCGGCCCATCCCAGCCATACGAGACGTCTGAGGCTGCGGCGCGCCCCTGGCTCGTTGCCGATCTGCGGATCGACAATCATGACGAGCTGGTGCGTGAACTCGGCGTGCCGCAGACCGCGACGGATCACGAGGTTCTCGCCCAGGCATGGATGCGATGGAATTTCAGCGTCGTGGACCATCTGGTCGGCGGCTTCGCTTTCGCCTGCTGGGATTCCAGCCAGCAAACGCTGTTTCTCGCCCGCGACCATACCGGTGAGCGGCCGTTGCACTTCACGCGCTCGCTCGGCCCGGCCGGCGGCTTTGCCTTCGCCTCCATGCCTCCCGGGCTCTGCGCGCTGCCGGCAGTCGGTCATCGCATCAACGTCGCGCACATGGCGCATTTTCTCGCCGCTCTTTCAGCGGGGGAAGGCGAGACATTTTTTGAAGGCGTCGAGCGCCTGCCCCCAGCACACTGGATCAAGGTGTCGCCGGCCGGCGTCGAGATCCGCCGCTACTGGCACCCCATCGACGCGCCGGCGGTTCGCTATCGCAACGACGCTGACTACATCGAGGACTTTCGCGAGCGATTCGATCGCGCTGTCGCGGCGCGCCTCTCGGGAGCAGAGAGCATCGCCTCACAACTGAGCGGCGGCCTGGATAGCTCGTCCGTCGCAGTTACCGCAGCCCGCCTGCTGGCGCCGCAAGGCGGTCGGCTCTCATGTTTCACGGCTGTGCCCCTGCCCGGCTACGACGGATCGGCGTTATTCGGCCGCTTCGGCAACGAAGGTCCCATGGCCGCCGAGGTCGCTGCGGGCTATCCGAACATCGATCATCGGCTGGTAAACGTCACCGGGCGCGATCTGGTCTCCTCTTCGCAGCTGGATGCGCAGTTCAGCGGTGAACCGACCTTCAATCCAACCAACCTGCTTTGGGTTCACACCATCCTCGACGGCGTGCGCGACTGCGGGGCAGGCGTGCTGCTGCAGGGCGCGGGGGGCAATAACACCATCAGCTTCGGTGGCCTGATCGGCCTGTCGGATCTGCTGCGCAGCGGCCACTGGCTGAGGCTTCTTCAGTTGACGCACACGCTGCGTGCCGGCGGCTACACCTCGTGGCGCGGCGCCGCTTCCTGGGCCACCGGATGGATCGTGCCGCAGTGGATGCGGCGTCTCTACCATCCGGAAATGCGCGACTTTTCACTCAATTTCAGTGCCGTGCATCCGCAGTTCGCGTCTGAATACCGGCTGAAGGAAAAGGCGCTCGCGGAGTTTTACGGGGTGGAGACCAGCACGACGGCCGTGCGTCGCAGTATGTACGAGTACTACGATCCCGGCGTGTCGAATGGCGTCGCGGCCGCCGGCTGGCAGATCGAGCAGCGCGATCCGACTCAGGACAAGCGGATCTTCGAATTCTGCTTCGGCATTCCGATCGAACAATACCTAGTAGGAGGGCAAAGCCGGTCGCTGATTCGTCGCGCGATGCAGGGACGCCTGCCTGAATCCACCCTGCGCCGCACCACGCGTGGGCTGCAGTCCGCCGACTGGTATCTGACTGTCGCAGCCGCGCGTCCCCAGCTCTCCGCCGAGCTCACGCGCATCGAGCGCTCGCCTCTCGCCCGCCGCATCCTCGACACTGCGAGGCTGCGCACTCTGCTCGATACCTGGCCCAGCTCCGGATATCACACATCCCAGGTAAGCGACGTCTGGCATCTCGCGCTCACCCGCGGCATTGCTGCCGGCAGCTTTCTCTCCATGCATGATCCGGACATGCACGATCCGGATATGGCACAGGACGAGATAGGCGCTGCAACAGAAAAACCCGGCGTATCGCCGGGTCTCTGATAACTCGCTTGCTGAAGGTTGATGCCGTTCTCGGTTATGCCGTTGTAGGCGCGCCGCAGTATTCGTTGAATGCGCGTTGCAGTTCCTGGCCGATAAGCTGCGCCGTTGCGCCCTCAATGACGAAGCGCTGCATCAGGTACACCAGCTTGCCGTCGCGCAGGATAGCGATCGCCGGCGATGTCGGCGGCTGTCCCTCGAAATAGGAGCGAGCCCGCTCTGTCGCCTCGCGGTCCTGGCCGGCGAACACCGTGATGCTCTGATCGGGCTTCACTGCGTTCTGCATCGCCAGCCGCACGCCCGGGCGCATCTTGCCTGCCGCGCATCCGCAGATGGAGTTGACCACCAGCATCGTCGTTCCCGGCTTCGCCAGCGCTGCATCGACCTCAGCCGCTGTGCGCACCTCCTGAATACCCGCGCGCGTCAGCTCCTCGCGCATCGGAATCACCATAATCTCTGGGTACATGCCTGCTCCTTCTTGTGTCTCGACGCCAGCGTCCCCGCTCGCTGTCTATGTCTGTTCCTATTGTATGGAGCGGCGGAGCGGATTGCCAGCGGCCATTCCTGCCAGGCGAAGCAGCAGGGATAAAGTATGCTGCTCTCGCATGCACATACGGATGATGTTCTTGAAGACCGCGACGGTTGCCGCGCTCGGCATGGCTCCCCTGTCGTTCGGACAGACCACAGCGGCCAGCCCGGCACTTTCTCCCCTCGAATCGCGCATGGCCGCCGACCATCGACGCGAACGGCGCGGCCGATCGCGCATTGCTCGAGCAGCTCGTCAACATCAACAGCGGCACCATGCACCTGGCGGGCGTTGTTGCCGTGAAAGATGTGTTGGCGCCGCGGCTGCAGGCGCTGGGCCTCCGCGTGCGCTGGGTGCCGATGGACGCGGTGACCGAACGCGCCGGCGATCTCGTTGCCGAGCATCTATGCCCCGCAGGAACCGGACGATTGCGGGAAGCGGCTACTGCTCATCGGCCACATGGATACCGTCTTCGAACCGTCCAGCTCATTCCAACGCTATGCGCCGGTGGCCAGCTCCAATGGCAAAGTCGCGACCGGTCCCGGCGTCGCCGACATGAAGGGTGGCCTGGTCATCATGCTGGCGGCGCTCGAAGCGATGCAGCAGGCAGGGGCGCTCAAGAACTCCGAGATACGGATTGTGCTGAGCGGCGACGAAGAACGGCCCGGGATGCCGCTTGCAAAGGCGCGGCAGGACCTGATCGAGGCGGCAAAGCAGAGCGACGTCGCGCTGGAATTCGAGCCCAGCCTGAGGCGCGATGGGCAGGACACGATCAGCATCGCTCGCCGAAGCTCCACGATGTGGCACATCGAGGCCAGCGGGCTCTCCGGCCACTCGTCGCAAATCTTTGGAGATCACTTCGGCTACGGCGCGATCTACGAGCTCACCCGCATCCTCGACGCCTTTCGCACGCAACTGCCGGAAGACGGTCTCACCTACAACGTTGGCCTGGTGCTGGGTGGGGCGACAGCCCAGATGAACGCGCAGCAGACGGGCGGGGAAGCGACGGGAAAAGACAACGTGATTCCTCCTGCGGCGATTGCTGTTGGCGACCTGCGGACCGTAAGCAACGAGCAGACCGCGCGCGTGGAAGACAAGATGCGTGCGATTGTCGCGCAACATCTGGCGAAGACCGACGCGAAAATCACCTTCGACGAAGGCTATCCCGCAATGGCCGTCACGCCTGCGGGCAGGAAACTGCTGAGCGAGTGGAGCGATGCGAGTGTGGCGCTCGGGTTGGGCGTGGTGCCCGAAGCGGGTCCGATGACGCGCGGCGCGGGCGACATCTCGTTTGTCGCTTCCTATGTGCCGGGTCTGGTCGGCGTAGGTGCGCTGGGCCAGGGTTCGCATGCGGAAGGGGAAACCATCTTCCTCGATTCGCTGGTATCGCAGGCCAAGCGCAATGCGGTCCTGATGGAACGGCTCACAAAACCAGCCCTCCGGTCACTGAATTGCGCAACGAATCCAGGAATTTCCTGTAGAGCCACATCTCGCGTTGGACGCGACCAACGGGAGCCCCGCCGAAGGCGGCGTTGCCTCGACGGCCAGTTCCCCTTGACTATCTACAATTGAGTTGTAGATAGTCACACTATGGGTAAACCAAGCGATCTCGTGCAGGGCACACTCGACCTGCTCATCCTGAAAACCATCTCGCTCGAGCCGAAGCACGGCTGGGCCATCGCCAAGCGCATCCAGCAGATCTCCGGCGAGGTGCTGCAGGTGCAGCAGGGCTCGCTCTATCCCGCGCTCCATCGCCTGGAGCAGCAGGGATGGATTCGCGCCAAGTGGGCGGAGACGGACACCGGACGCAACGCGAAATTTTATTCGCTCACCGCTGCCGGCCGCGCCCAGCTTGCTGCTGAGACGGAGAACTGGAACCGCCTCTCCGGCGCTATCAACCTTGTCGTTCAGGAAAGCTAAGGAGAGCCGCGATGCGCCTGCTCGATCGCTTACGAATGATGGGCCGTGCACTTTTCAGCAGGAACGCGGCGGACGCCGAGCTCGACCGCGAACTGCGCTTCCATCTTGAAGAGCAGATCGCGGAAAACCGCGCAGCAGGCATGAGCGAGACGGAGGCGCGCCAGGCAGCGCTGCGCCTCTTCGGCAATCCAACTGTGGTGCGCGAACACGCGCGCGAAACGTGGAGCTGGCAATGGCTGGAATCGCTCGGCGCGCGACGTTCGGCAGGGAACTCGCCGGCTGATGCGCTCGCCATCGTTCGCCCTTACCGCAATCGCTGGTGCTCGCGCTCGGCATCGGCGCGAACATCGCGCTCTTCACAGTCGTCAACGCCGTGCTGCTCAAGCCGCTGCCCGTCGCTCATCCCGATCGCCTGGTTCGTGTCTACGAGGCAAGGAGCAACGAATTTCAAGACAACGTCGTCGCCGGCGGATGCTTCGCGCGCTGGCAAGCTGAGGCGCGCAGCTTTGTCCAGATGGGGATCATGAAGGCGACCGGCTACAACCTGGCGAGCACTGGCGCGCAGATGCCGGAGGTAGTTCACGCAGAGGCGGCCTCCTGGAACACGCTGCCCATGCTCGGCGTTCATTCGGCGATCGGGCGTCTTTTCACAGCCGATGATGATCGTCCAGGAGCGAATGCGACGGTCATTCTGAGCTGGGGACTTTGGAAGCGCCGCTATGGAGGCGACCCTACGCTTCTGGGCCGTACCATCCTGGTAGATGCAAAGCCCTATACGGTTGTGGGCGTGCTCCCGGCATGGTTCCGTTATCCGGATGCTCGCACGCAGCTGTGGACGCCGCTCTATCACGAGAGGTCGCACGAGATCATGCAGGTCTACGCGTCGCACAACTTCGACGTGGTCGGCGAGTTGAAGCCCGGCGTCTCCATTGCGCAGGCGACCGCAGACCTTAGCACGATCCAGCGGCAGATTCGTCTGCAGAATCCGGACGGACCAGTGAATGATGCCGTAAATCTGCGGCCCATCCTGGATGGGCAGGTGCGCCATGTGAAGAGCGGCCTCTATGCGTTGCTGGCCGCAACGGGCTGCCTTCTGCTGATCGCATGTCTCAACATTGCGAACCTGCTGGTAGCGCGTGCCGCCTCGCGCGGCCGTGAGACGGCCATCCGCACCGCTCTCGGCGGCAGTCGCGTGCAGCTCATCCGCGCTCAGATCATCGAGAGCCTGATACTCTCCGCCGCTGGCGGTGCGCTGGGTATGGCGCTTGCCTATGGAGCGGTGCAATGGCTCGTGCATGTGCGTGCCGACCTGCCGCGCGTCGATACCATCCACATCGATGGCGCAACAGCCCTCTTTGCCGTAGGGTGCATCGTGCTCTGCGGCGCGCTGGCTGGTTTGTTGCCGGCACTCTCTTCCAGCGATCGTGAGCTCGTGCGTGCACTTCAGGAGTCGTCCCGCTCTGCCGGTGCGGGCCGTGGCCGTGCACGCATGCGTCGCCTGCTGCTCACCGCCGAGGTTGGCCTCACTGTAGTGCTGCTCGTCGCGGCCGGCCTGCTGCTAAAGAGCTACAACGCCATGCGAGCATCAAGCCTGGGTTGCGCCACACATGGCGTGCTTACGATGAGTCTCAGCCAGCCGAGAGGGATGAAGACGCCCGAGCAGCTAGTGGCTTTCTACGATGACCTGCTCCAGCGTGTCCGCCAGATTCCTGGCGTCAAGGCCGCGGCGGCGCACAACACTACTGCCGGGGCAGGGACGCAACCGGGACGATGTATTCACAATTAGGGAGCATCCGCCTCTGCCCAAAGGACAGCTGCTTGATGCGGCGACAATCTTTGCCGACCCGGGTTATTTTCAAGCCATGCAGATACCCCTCGTTGCCGGTCGCACATTGAACAGCAACGATCGGTTGAAGCGCGCGGATAAAGTCATCATCAACCAGGAGCTGGCGCGCGAATACTTCAAAAGTGAAGACCCACTTGGCAAGCACATCGTCGCATCCATCTCCAGTCCCGAGCCCGCCACCTTCGAAATCGTCGGCGTCGTCGCAGACACGCGCGACCTCCCTGCGGCAGATCCTCGTCCAGCCTTCTACTTCCCGCTTTTCGCCGGCACGGAAAACTACATCGAGCTCGTTGCCCGCACCGCAGGCCCCCCGGCTGCCATGGCCGAGCCGGTAAAGCGCGTCATCGCCTCCATCGACAGCAACCTGCCCGTCGCCGACGTGTTGACGATGGATGAGGTGATCGGACAAGCGGCCGTCGACACCAGCTTCGAGGCAACTCTGCTCGGCGCTTTCGCCATCCTGTCACTGGTGCTCGCTGCGGTCGGGCTCTTCGGCGTGCTCTCGTTCCTGATTACTCAGCGCACGACGGAGATCGGTGTGCGCATTGCTCTCGGCGCAGGACGCGGAGAAGTCCTGCGTCTCATGCTCTTCGATGGGCTACGCCCTGCCCTCACGGGACTGCTGCTCGGACTGGCGGGCGCCGCGGCCGTCACGCAACTCATGAAGTCGCTCCTTGTGAACACGCATCCGCTGGACCCGCTGGTGTATATCGTGGTCAGCGCGGTGCTGCTCGCGGTCGCGGCGCTCGCGTGCCTCTTGCCCGCATGGAGTGCCTCGCGCCTCGATCCCATGCAGGCGCTGCGTACGGAGTAGGCTGCTCATTCCACAAAAGTGTGGATGGATGATTCCTCGCGGTAGTGTACCCTCGCGCCTATGGAGTTTCGGCAGCAGGTCTCCCTGGCCCGCTTCACAACATTTGAGATCGGCGGCCCGGCTGCATGGTTTGCGGAGGCCGCCGGTGAGTCCGATATTGAAGCTGCGATCGAGTTTGCTGCGGAGCGCAAGCTGCGCCTCTTCGTGTTGGGCGGCGGCAGCAACGTACTTGTCTCCGATGCTGGCTTTGATGGTCTAGTCCTCCACATCGCGCTGCGGGGGGTGGATCACAACGGCTCGGTGCTCTCTGCTGCTGCGGGCGAAGACTGGGACGCGCTTGTCGCCCGCAGCGTGGACGCCGGCCTGGCTGGAATCGAGTGCCTCAGCGGCATTCCCGGCACGGTCGGCGGGACGCCCGTGCAAAACGTCGGTGCTTACGGGCAGGAGGTTTCGCGCACCATCCGCAGCGTGCGCGCCTTCGACCGCACAACATGTCAGTGGATCGATCTGGCGAACGCCGACTGCGGTTTCGCCTACCGGCGCAGCCGCTTCAATCAAGGACCGGATCGCGACCGTTTCATCGTCAGCCGGGTCACGTACGCGCTTGAAGAAAACGTGCCAGCGGCAGTGACCTATGCAGACCTGAAGCACTACTTTAACAATCAAGACATCGTAGATCCCTGCCTGCAACAGGTGCGGGACGCCGTGCTGCGTATCCGGCTGGGCAAAGGCATGGTGGTGACGCCGGACAATCCGGAGCGCCGCAGCGCAGGCAGCTTCTTCAAGAATCCGGTGATCCCGGCTTCGAAGCTGCCGCAGATCGCCGAAGCGGCGGACATTCCGGAGGCAGCGGTGCCGCGCTATTCCGCCGGCGCGGAAGAAGTAAAGCTTCCCGCCGCGTGGCTGCTCGAGCATGCCGGCTTCGTCAAGGGATTCCGCCAGGGTGCCGCCGCGGTTTCCACGCGCCACACGCTCGCTCTTACGAATCAGGGCGGCGCGAAAGCCGCGGATATCACCGCACTGCGCGATACGATTCAGGCGCGGGTGCGCGACCTGTTCGGGATATCTCTTGAGCCAGAGCCTGTCTGGGTAGCTTAACCGGTGGCGGCCACCGCCTCAGCGGGTGGAGGATCTTTGCTTGCCGCGCAGCAGTGGCGTCAGCGACCATCGCGCCTCTGGCTCGCCTATCAGAAAAGCGGCAAAGCAGGCGGCAAAGACTGACCAGTCCAGCGATGCACCGAAGTAGCGCCATAGCGCGACATGTGGTCCCGGATAGCCACCGGAGAGCCACAGCAACATCATCAGCAGCATGCCAAAAATGCTGGCAACCCGCGTCAGTACACCGAAGATGAGCCCCAGTCCGATCAGCAGTTCGCCGTATGCAGTCAGGAATGCGCAGAAGCGCGCGTGTGGCAGCACAATATGTTGCAGCACAGGCGCCATCCAAGGATACGTGCCCTGAGTCAGGAAGCTGCGGATCGACTCTTCGAACCCGCCGTGCAGCGTGAACTCAGTCCCAAAGACCTTGTACTCGCCAAAAAGCAGAAAGAAGATGCCAACAAGGACGCGTAGCGTGGCGAGTGCGGTTGCATTTCGGTCGGTCGTCGTCGGCATATTTAACCCTGGAGAGGAAGAGATCGTGTAGTTCGGAATAGCATCCGGAGAATCACTCGAGAGCCGTAAGCAGCTGCGTGCGATCCGCCGCCAGCACGACAGCCGCGGGGCCTTGTCTAACGATGCATCCGTCTTCAATTCGCAGCACCTCGGCGTCCGCACGCGAACCCAGCCGCCATGCTTCTGCCACATCGTGTGTTACATAAAGCACTGGCGTTCGCGTTGCTGTGAGCCACGCTTCCAGGTCATGCAGAATCGCGTCCTTCAGCGCCAGGTTCAGTCCGCCGAAGGGCTCGTCGAGCAGCAGCACACGCGGGTGTGGCGCCAGGGTTCGCGCGACAGCCACGCGCTGCTGCTCTCCGCCGGAAAGCTGCGCCGGCCGGCGATCCAGCAACGGTTCGAGGCGAAGCAGCGCCGCCATCTCCTTCACTCGCCGCTCGCGGTCCTGGCGCGGGAATGCGTGCAGGCCGAAGGCGATGTTGTCTCGCGCTGTCATGGCAGGAAAGAGCGCGGGCCGCTGCGTCACCAATCCGCAACCGCGTCTGGCGGGGGGAACGTCGATCCGTCTTGCGCTGTCCCAGACAGTCGTGCCCGTCACGGTTACATATCCGCGCTGCGGATGCAGCAGCCCGGCAATGCTGCGCAGCAACGAGGTCTTGCCCGCGCCGGATGGGCCGACCAGCACGGCGAGCGATCCGTGGAGTGACGCCTCAGCAGCCAGCGTCGGCCCGCCGCCTCCGCGCGGGCCATGGTGAAAGGCGAAGGCAAGCCACGGCGTCTGTTCGCGCGCAGCGCTCTCCGCTGCGGTCTCGGAATGCACCTCCACCTCACGCACCGCGCGTCTCTCCCCGCGCGCCGGGGCGCGCCACACTGTAGACCACCAGCAGGGCGGCAAGCGAGATCGCCACCAGTGCCAGAGCCATATGGTTGGCGGCAGCATAGTTGCCGTCCATCACCTGGTCATACAGGGCAATGGAAAGCGTGCGCGTCACACCTGGGATCGATCCGCCCAGCATGAGCACCACACCGAACTCACCCACCGTATGTGCGAAGCACAACACTGCAGCGGCAACAACCGAGGCTTGCGCGCCCGGCAACAGCACGCGTATCAGCACACGCCAGCGCGAGGCGCCCAGCAGATCCGCGCTTTCGATCAGCGCCGGATCGATCCCGCGAAAACCGGCCAACACCGGTTGCACCGCGAATGGCAGGCTGTAAAGGACAGAGCCGATCACCAGCCCCCAGAAGGTGAATGCCAGCGGATGCCCGACCACGCGCACAAGCAGCCGTCCCGGAGCAGTTGCCGGCCCTAGCAGCACCAGCAGATAGAAGCCCAAGACCGTGGGTGGAAGCACCAACGGCAATCCCACGCCCGCCTCCACCACGCGGGCCAACCAACTCCGCGACCGCGCCAGCCACGTCGAAAGTACAAGTGCCAGTGGAAGCAGAATTGCCGTGGTGGCGGCAGCCAGTCGCAATGTCAGGAGGAGAGCCTGCTGGTCCATGCC
Organism: uncultured Acidobacteriaceae bacterium; assembly: GCA_963737035.1. GTDB lineage: Bacteria > Acidobacteriota > Terriglobia > Terriglobales > Acidobacteriaceae > KBS-83. The sequence continues at coordinate 188,458 of CAVTRJ010000018.1, forward strand.
TTCAAAGACTAGCGCACGCGGGTGCCATCTTCACGAGACACCGGACTATCGGCATAAAAGAAGTGCTTTGGAGCAGAGTAGTTATGAGTGGCTCGATGGCCATCCCGAGTTCGGATATGCTCCGGCGGCTCGAAGCCCGCTCAGCTGGCAGCTTTGCCCTATTCAACACGATCACGGCTACGGAAATGACGCCGACCACACCCAGCGCCGGCAGTTCCGTGCGCTCACTTCCTATTTGAATGGACTGCACCGTCATAACCGCGGCGTGAGCGATGCTCGACCATCCGGTGAAGGCAATCAGGCTTCGATTCGCCGCTGGATTGCGGATCGCCAGGAGCAGGAAAACCCCCAGCGTGAAGTAGATGCCAAGCATCATTTGGTCGGGGTAATCGGACTGATGCCGCTGCGGTAGAGACGTGATCAGTGGATAGATACCCGCCACAAAGAACAGTCCTATCAGTGCTAATAAGACTTTCAGCGTTCGTTCTCGAGTCAACGTGGGCCTCCTGGTTCTCATTACATGGCTGGACCAAACGGATATCACTCAGTTCGGACCGCGGTAGCGGCGTAGCCGCACCGCTGCGGCAAGGCATAGGGCGGTGAAAAGGAGTCCCAACCACAGACCCGGGCTGGCGAGGTATGTGACTGGCGTGAGGTGGGTCATCGGATTCATCGGCATGGTATTCGGCATGGTGAAGGCCTCTGCACCGCCGCCCAAGCGCTTCTCCAGCATGGTGCCGAGATGCGAGGTGTGGAACACGATCTTCTCGACGACGCCAATCGCGATCAGAGGTAAAGTCGCCCACAGAAATGCCGCGCGCCGCGCCCAGGCGGAAACCAACAACAGCCAGCCGTAGAACGGCGCATACCAAAGCGCATGCACGGTTACAAGATGGTAGAGCAGCAGGAGCGACATCCGGGGAAACGACAGTTGTGTCCACAGTGTCGTTACGCTGAGGCCGTTGGCCCACAGCACTATGCTGCTGAGCAGCAGCATGATCAACTGCGTGGCAAATGTGATTGCGAAGGCGAGCAGCTGAAGAATTACGATGGGGACAATCGCCTTTGCGAGCACTGCGGTGAGATCAGAGACTGGCAGTGACTTCCAGAACAGGATGCTGCGGTCGCGGCGCTCACTTTGGAATGCACCCAGACAATAGAATGCTCCGACGATCATCGCGGTGATCATCATCAGGCCCGCGATCATGTCGTAGGGCATCGCGATGGCTTCGCGCTGGTGCGCCAGGTCGAGCGCCGAGAGGGCACGCATCCTGGCGGGCAGGAAAATCAGGCTGACGAGAAAGCCGATGAGAAATACGGCGGCAGCGGCCAGCGGAGCAATATACACCGAACGGTTCTCCCACAATTCGCGCCGCACTGACCAGTACAAGGGCCGCGTCCTCGACACCACGGCAGGGATAGCGGCCGGGCCGTCGAAAGATTGGGGCATGGTGTTGGATGGCATGTTCATCGAGCCGCTCCTGACAGGACTTCGGGCGCCACTTTTGCCTGATTGCCCATCACAGCGACGAAGACATCGGCGATGGTAGGCGTGCGCACGTCGCCAAATGTGGCTAGCTGCTGACGGTCCACACGATCGAACAGGAGGATGCCGCGGCCGAGAGCCTGCGCGTTCGTGCATCGGCTTCAGAGCCCGAGCAGCGGCGGCGGTTTCGGGAGTGACCGTCAGTTCGACATAGCGCGACTCGAATTCGTCCATACTGCAGCCGAAGGCAATGCGGCCGCGATCGAGGAAGATGACATCGGTGAGAACGTCTTGAATCTCGTCTACCTGATGTGTCGTGATGACGATGGTGCGGTTGCGATCGAGATAATCGGTCAGCAGGGAATCGTAGAACTGCTTGCGGTAGAGGATATCGAGACCCAGGGTCGGCTCGTCCAGCACCAGCAACTTGGCATCGATGGCCATAACCAAAGCGAGATGCAGTTGGGTGACCATGCCCTTCGACAGATCTTTAACCTTGCGATCCCGGGTGATAGTGGTCTTGGAGAGAAAGCCTTCCGCCTTCGCGCGATCGAAGCGCGGATGAACGCCGGCAACATAATCGAGCGCCTGCGCCACGCTGATCCAGCGTGGCAGCACGGCGACATCGGCAATGAAGGATACGTCGCGCATGAGCTGATCGCGCTGGGCCCAGGGGTTGCGTCCGCATACCTGCAGTTCCCCCTGATAGGGGATCAGGCCGAGGATCGCGTGGAGCGCGGTGGTCTTGCCTGCGCCGTTGGGACCGATAAGTCCAAGGATGCGGCCTTCTTCGACACGCAAATCAATGCCATCCAGCGCGATGGTTCTGCCGAAGCTCTTGCGCAGCCCGCGCGCTTCAATGCATGCCATAGTCAGCGCTTCTCCTTTGCTGTCTTCGGCCGCGTCGGAGAGCCACCATTCAAAAGCTCTTTCGCTGAGAGTCCGAGCCGCTGCATGGTTGCGTAGATCCTGGGCCATTCTTCATCTAGAAACTTTTGCCGTTCGCCCTGCAGCAGCAGACTGCGCGCGCCCTCATTAATAAACATTCCGCGGCCTCGTCTGGTCTCCACCAGTCCCTCGTCTACCAATTGCTGATAGCCCTTCAGAACAGTGAGTGGATTCACCCGATACTCGGCCGCGACATTGCGCACGGATGGCAGGGGGTCGCCTTCCTTGAGCACGCCGTCGAGGATCATCGCGACCACTCGGTCGCGAAGCTGGCGATAAATCGGCTGACTGTCGTTCCAATCACGATCCATCCGTCACTTTGTCCGCTGCAGGTCCAAGCGTGCATGGACTGGCTTGTCCCCTGGCATCATGTAAGTCCAGTCCTCGATGTGGTGGTTGGCGTCGATGACGGTGAAGACGGCGTGGTGCATGTGTCCGTACTGGTTGCCGCCGGCGACGTCGAGAAAATCGAATTCTACCGTCTTCCCATCCGGCGAGGTTCTGGCGACCATGCGCGGCCGGTTTCCGGCGTCGCAATAATGCGTCAGCAGCAGGCGATCGTTATCCAGATAGAGCATGGTCACAGGATGGTCGTACTTCGCCGGGTCATCCGGCGTTCCGGCTGCTTTCATCTCATGCACCAGCGCGTTGCCGCGTGAGGTCACACGCATCGTGACCTGCGTGGGTGCGCCCTGCGTCATATCCTGCATCGGCGGGTTGGTGGTCACCGGGCCTTGCCACGTGCCGGCGAGGCTTTTCAGCAGGGTGAACGACTTTTCCCCATCGGACTGCGTTTGCACGTCAGAGCCGGTGTGCGTCTCGGGCCGGGCAAATGCGGCGGTGGAGAGCGAGATCAGAACAACGGACAGCAGAAAACGGAGCGGTTTCATAGTGCGTTCTCCTTAGGTTCTTTTGTGCTTCGTGCCAGGATTCCTCCTGGCAGACTCGCGTGCGAGAGGGGCTCGAATGATGTACTCACCTCTGGTGTTATACTTAACTATAACAGTAGCTCACGCGTCAAGCTTTTTTCTTATTCGGCGCGTGGAAATATTCGCGCCGCCGTCTCGGCAGCTCTTGATTTACTTCGCAGAGGGATTCGAAGCTTGTGAACCTGCTCGGCAGACTCCGGCTGCCAGACTCGCTATGAGAGTCCCCGCTGTTCGCGCGCTGAGTCCTCTGCCAATGACGCCCGTCTAACTGGCGGTCGTAGTTAGCAGACAGACTCCATTCCAGCAAAGACGCATTGCCAGTCCCAGGCTCCTGTGACATATCTCAGTGAGGCAAAGTGCGTGGCCGGCATGTCTCTGTTCGAAACCATCCTGCATGATCTTCATTTCGCTCTTCGTCAGCTTCGCAAGAGGCCTGGCTTCACGGTGACCGCGGTTGCGGTATTCGCGTTAGCTATTGCTGCCAGTACGGCAATCTTTGCCTTTGTGGACGCAGCTTTGGTAAGGCCGCTGCCATATCGTGATCCGTCGAGGCTGGTCGCTCTTTTCGAGCGCATCCCGGTCGGCGAGCGCTACCATCTCTCATACTTTGACTATCTGGAGTGGAAGCGCCTCAATCGCGGGCTTGTCTCACTCGATGTCTATCGGCCGGAGCCGCTCAAGCTCCATCGAGCGACAGGTGCGGAAGAAGTCTCAGGCGCCAGGGTGAGCGACGGTTTCTTTCGAACACTTGGTGTGTCCCCGTTCCTTGGCCGTGATTTCAGCCCCGGAGAGGATCAGCCGAGCGCACAGCAGACCGTGATCCTGAGTTATGAGGCATGGCAGAAGCGCTTTCGAGCGAACAGAAATGTGCTTGGCACGTCGATCACACTTGATGGCGCTCCATACGTAGTCATCGGTGTGCTGCCCCGCGGATTTCATTTTGCGCCGGTGGCTTCCGCGGAGTTCTGGATCACTCTCGATGGCGTCTGCGCAGACGATCGCACATGCCACCCATACTATGGAGTGGCGCGGCTGAAGCAAGGCGTTTCCGCTGCGACGGCCTACACGGATCTTGCATCCATTGCCCGTCGAATCGCAGTCGAGTATCCCGAATCGAACCGCGATCGCAGCGCGACGGTGATGCCGCTGGCGGATGCCATCCTCGGAGACATCCGGCCAACCCTCGTCGCGCTCCTCAGCGGAGCTGGCCTGCTTTCGTTGATTGGCTTCGTGAATATCTCCAGCCTTCTGCTGGTCAGGTCTGAGAGTCGTAGACGCGAGATGGCGCTTCGCGGCGCGCTCGGAGCTTCCCGCGCCCGGCTCGTTCGCCAGTTTGCCGTCGAAGGATTTTTGCTTGCACGTCGCTGGATGCGGCATTGGCGTTGCTCTCGCCTCGTATCTAATAAAGCTTCTGACCGGGCAAATACCACGCGATCTGCTGGACAGCATGCCCTACCTACAGGGGCTCCATTTCAATCTGCACCTATTGCTCTTTGCGGGCATCGTCTCGCTCATGGGCGGCGCACTCTTCTCCGCCGGCCCGGCAATGCGGCTCTCGCTGTCCGATATGCAGGAAGACCTCATGGAAGGTGGGCGTAGCGTCGCCGGCAGAAGCTGGCGCAAAGCTGGCTCCGGCCTTGTGGTATTCGAGCTGGCGATTACGATGATCCTGCTGGTAAGTGCCGGTCTCTTAACCAAGAGCTTCTACCGTCTCTTGCACGAAGACATCGGCATGTCTGCCGATCATCTGGCGGTCTTGCACCTCTCGAATCCGGGCGCGGAACATCCGGGCGCCGAAACGGACGCAGGCGATCTTCGACTGCAACGGCAGCTTGTCTCGCGCATATCTGCTCTTCCCGGCGTGGTCGCAGTCGGCATCTCCAATCAACTCGCACTGTCGGGCGGGGAAGCCTTCGCAAATCTCTTCAAGCATTTCCGAGTTTTCGGCAGATATTATCCCGGCCAGGGTGACGAGGCGAATACTCACATCATCGGCGTTGGATATTTCGAAACCCTGCAGGCACGGTTGCTGCAGGGGCGATACTTCGCCGAAACAGACGACGCCGCTCAGCGCCGTGTCGCCATCATCAATCGCACCATGGCGAAACAAAGCTTCCCGGGCGAGGATCCGCTGCGCAAGCGGCTCATCGATGAATACGACAGAGATCATCCTGTCGAAATCATCGGAGTGGTCGATGACATCAAGGACGGGCCGCTGGATATGAAACCGACGGCGGCGGTTTATGAGCCCTTCAACCAGAATCCGGTGAGCGATTTCTATCTAACGTTGCGCACATCGCAATCCGAACAGACGATCTTCCACTCCATCACGGACGTGATCCACCAGATCAATCCTGGATTGATTGCCGATGAGCAGGACAGCATGATGGACAGGATCAACACCTCGCAAGCGGCGTATCTCCATCGTTCTGCGGCGTGGATCGTTGCTGGCTTTGCCGCCTTGGCGCTGCTGCTCGGCGCCATTGGGCTCTATGGCGTCATCTCCTACTCCGTCGGCCAGCGCACGCGAGAGATTGGTGTGCGCATGGCGCTTGGGGCACAGCGGGCATCTGTCTATCGGCTGATTTTGCTGGAGGCCGCTGGGTTGGCCATCGCAGGTGTAGCAGGAGGAGCGATCTGTTCTGTGGCAACAACCAGGCTTCTACGCAGCCTGCTCTTTGGTGTAAGTCCCTGGGATATGGCAACTCTGTTCACCGTAGCGTGTCTGCTGATCGCGGCCGCACTCCTGGCCAGCTATCTTCCGGCGCAACGCGCGGCTTCTGTCAATCCTGTAGAAGCCCTTCGCGCCGAATAGATAGGATTTTTTCTCTGCAGCTTACGGAACCGGCGGGAGCCCACGTTGCTGGATTTGCTGAGTCATCCAGGCAATATATCCGATACCGTCTCCCCGATATTTCGGCCAACAATCGCTCTCATGAAAGAGTCCGAAACTCGGAAGGGCCACTCATCTCCACTTGACATCCAACTGAGAGTGGGTCCACTCTGGACTCGTGGAGCCTACTTGAATGGCAAGTGAAGAAAAAGCACGCATCCAGCTTCTCCAAGGGACGCTTGACCTGATGGTGCTGCGTACTCTCGCCACCATGGGCCCCCAGCACGCCTACGGCATCGCCGCAAGGCTCGAACAGATGTCCGAGCAAATGCTCAATATCAATCAGGGCACTTTGTACCCGGCTCTCGTCCGGCTGGAGCAGTATGGGTGGACCAAAGCCTCCTGGGGCAAAACGGAGACCAATCGAGACGCCAAATATTACACCATTACGAAAGCTGGACAGAAAGCACTCAACGACGAGACGAGTCGCTGGCGCAGGATGTCGGCTCTTGTGGAAAAACTCCTGACAGAGGAGTCGTCATGAACCGATGGCGGCGAATGATTGCGAAGATTCGCACTCTTCTTAACAACGATCGTGTGGAAGAGGAACTTGCTCGAGAAATCGCCTCGCACCTCGGCCTGCTCGAGGATGAATTCGAGCGCCGCGGCATGCCTCATGATGAAGCGCGACGGGCTGCCAGGCGTGCCTATGGCGGCGTCGAGCAAGCAAAGCAACTGCATCGCGACGAACGCTCGATTTTATGGCTCGAACAAACTGTCCAGGATCTTCGACACGCATGTCGCACTCTCGCTCGAAGTCCGGGCTTCACAGCGGTCGCAGTGATCACACTGGCATTGGGGATTGGCGTGAACACAACGCTCTTCAGTGCCTACGATGCGGTCGCTCTGAAACCACTGCCCGTCACTGGCGCGGAAAGGGTTGTGCGGCTGGAGCGATGGCTCAAGAGCGGATTCCGCGGTGATATTCAATATGACTTCTCGTATCCCGAGTATGTGTATTGTCGCGATCACCAGGATGCATTTTCTAACTTGGTAGCCACGAGCTCACCGGTTCGTGTTCTCGCATCCATCGAGAAAAACACTCGACACGGCGCGAACGAATCAAAGACGCTACAAGGGCAGCTTGTCTCCGGGAACTATTTCGCCGGGCTCGGTATAAATGCACGCATTGGTCGAACATTTAATTCGGAAGAGGACAGCGCACCGGGAGCAAATCTCGTCATTGTGCTGAGCCACGCATTCTGGCAACGCGAATTCCGCGGAGATACGCAGGCCATTGGGCAAACCATACGAATCAATGGCACCGCGTTTACGATCGTCGGAGTCACCCCACAGGAGTTCACCGGGACTTCTGTAATTCCACAAGTTCCGGATTTTTGGGCGCCACTCTCCATGCAGCCGCAATTGGTTCCGGGCCAGAATTGGCTGCATCGGCCAACGGATTTTCGCTTCCAAATTCTTGGTCGCCTCAAGCCCGGGATTACGCCATTCGCAGCGCAGGCCGAGACGTTTGCGCTGGTCCATCAATTCTCAACCACGTATACTCCGCGCGACCCCACCATCGCTCTCACCCTGCAACGCACAGCGTTTTTCGGAAACACCGACGACATTCGCTTTCAATCGGGAGTCGGAACCCTGATGTTGATCGTGGGCATGGTCCTGCTGGTCGCGTGCGCAAACGTGGCCAACATGCTACTGGCGCGTGGTGCGGCACGGCAAAGAGAAATCAGCGTGCGCATGGCTCTCGGAGCAAGCCGCAATCGTGTCATCCGCCACCTGCTGACGGAAAGCGTTCTGCTTTCGATGGCAGGCGGCGTTGCCGGTCTCGCGCTGGCAGTCGTTGCCAGCAAACTCCTGTGGGTGGCCATTCAGCAAATGCTCACTCAGTTGCTCGGCAATGATTACGTTTTCAGTCTGAACCTGAACCCGGATGCCAGGATCCTCGCCTACGCACTCGGACTATCGGTTGTCACTGGCGTCGTGTTCGGATTATCTCCGGCCCTACAGTTTACGAAACAAGACTTGACGGTCGCCCTGAAAGACGAAAGCACGTCGTTCGGCCGTGGAGTGAGCCGTTCGCGGGTCCGAAATGTGCTCGTCGGAGGTCAGGTTGCGATATCGATGCTGCTGCTGTGCAGCGCCGGCCTGTTGCTACGAGGTCTTGCGAAAGCTCAGACCGCCGAGCCCGGATTCGAGACGCGCCGGGTGTTCCTATTGTCCGCAGAATTTGGCGATGATTCCGCAAAAGCGGCAGCCCGTAGCCGTCGCTTCACTGATAGGTTGGCTACCTTACCGCAACTCGCTAACGTTGCATCCGGCACACGTCCACTGATGGGAACGTGGACACCTCCCATCGTGATCAGGAAATCCCACGCACCCGAAGGTGCATTGCATGGCCGAACATTGGCAAGCTACGCATCGGAAACCTACTTCGAAACGTTAGGAATCAATCTGCTTCGAGGACGCAACTTTACCCGACAGGAAGCCACGACAGGTGCTCACGTGGCGGTTATCAGTGAGCTCACGGCGCGACATTTCTGGCCAGGCGAAGACCCAATAGGAAAACACTTCCAGCTGGATAAGCAATTCGACGGCAAGTTAACCGATTACGAAGTAATCGGAATCGTCAATGATGTCCGCTTTACCAACTTAACCCGGATCGATCCTGCCCACGTGTATCTGGCAACGGATAACACAACGGTTTATCCGACGCTCATCAGAGTCAGGAGTGATCCGAGCAGTGCACTCGCAGCTGTACGGAATGCCGTCCAGATGTCGGATAAAGACTTGCTGCCCGGCTTGTCGATATGGAATGCGGAAACCATATTGGTCAATCCACGAAAATCCATGGCACGTGCTTTGGCGGTATTCGCTGCGATTCTTGCTCTTCTCGCATTGTCGCTGGCAGGCATCGGAATTTATGGTGTCATGGCCTACGTAGTCAGCCAGAGGACCCGGGAGATCGGTGTGCGAATGGCCCTGGGAGCGACCACCCGGCACGTGCTGAAAAGCATCGCGCTACAGGGTCTTCGTCCTGTCGCGATTGGAATGCTGCTGGGAGTCGCATGCGGCGGAGCGTTGTCCTCGCTGCTGCATAGCACTCTCGCGTATCCAGAAACGAGTGACTTCCTGTACGGCGTGTCCTACTACGATCCCTGGACGTTTGTCGGTTTATCGGCTTTCTTGGCCCTGGTTGCTATGCTAGCCAGTCTCGTTCCAGCGTTGCACGCGCTCAAGGTGGACCCGATGGTCGCTTTGCGTTACGAATAGGGGACACTGCTCGCTACTTTTCTAGCGGCAACAATCGTTCGCTTATTGCAACGTGTAAGTCGAACTCTCGGGTTCTCAACGTTGCACTTCACCGCGCCGGCGCCAGTCCACCCTGCTGAAGCTGCTGTGCCACCGCCGGCGAGTGCAGATACTGCAGGAACGCGACTGCGCCTTTTGGATTTGCGCCACTCTTCAGTGCGACGGCGCCCTGGAGGATCGGCTGGTAGGCATTTGCCGGCACTGCAACATAATGTCCCTGCGCTGTAAGGGTGAGCGCCGAGGTGAGCGAGATCAGGCCCACATCCGCATTGCCGGTGCTGGCGAACTGCGCCGCCTGCGCGATGTTCTCTGCGGTGCGCAGCTTCGACTCGACGGCGGGAACGAGCGCCAGGCTGGTGAGCGCCTGCATGGCGGCGCGGCCGTACGGCGCATGCTGCGGGTTCGCGATGGCGATGCTGTGTATCGCGGGCGAAGCGAGCAACTGCATGGTGAGCGGAGCCACACCGCTCTGATTCCGTGTCCACAGCACGAGGGTGCCGCGGGCGTACGGTTGCGCGGTGCTGCCGGCGGCGGCGAAGCCATCGCGGACGATCTTCTCCGGAAGCGCCATGTCCGCGGAGAGAAAGACATCGAACGGCGCTCCGTTCTCGATCTGCGTCGCAAGTGTTGCCGAGGAGGCGAAGGACGCTTCCGCATGTTGGCCGGTCTGCCGTTCGTAATTCTTGAGAAGGGCAGGGAGCAGCGGTTCGAGATCCGCTGCTGCCGCAACACGCAGCGGCGCCTGCGACTGCGCCAACAAACTTGCGTGACTTTGCAGGAACAACAGAGCGAGCGCAATCGCTACGAGACACGATGTCCGGCGGCTGGCTCGGTGGGTCCGCGGGGTGTCGCCCACCCTAGACACGGAGCAGCATCACTTCGGTTGACTTGATGAGCGCCGCCGCCGTCTCGCCCACTTCCAATTGAAGCTCGCGTGCGGCATCTGCCGTGATCAGCGATGTGATGATCTGGCCGCCGATCGAAAGCTTGATCTGCGCCAGCAGTCCCTCGACCTTGATCTCTACGATCCGGCCGACCAGTTGATTGCGGCCGCTGACCGTGCGCAGCATCTGCCGCTTCGGCGTCTCCGGCCGTCGCGCCTTGTGCAGCAGGCTGTCGAGCTCCGCCTCCGGAATGCGATAGTGCCCGCCGGGTGTCTTGATCGCCTTCAGTTTGCCCCGGTAGAGCCACTGCTTCATCGTCGGATAAGAGATGCCGAGGCGCAACGCCGCCTCTCGCGGAGAAAGTAAACCGGCCATTTGTACCGAAGTATACGATTTTTTCCAGTTTGCCGACGATGTTCAGGACAAGCGGGGTCACCTGAGCACGTGCGCCGAGTAATATCTGAGCCGATGACCACAAAAGTACCTAAGTTTTATTTACTTTTTCGGTTCGCACCGCCTACCTTCTCACCCGTGGGCAGTTCTGGGGGAGGGCTGCTCTAGCGCCTGTGGCTCCTATGTGGGCCACAGGCGCTTTTGCTTTCCACAACCGATTCCCGCCTTCTCCGCGATTTCCCACTATGATGGAAAACAAGGTGTCCAGGCGCTGCGACTTTTTGCGGCCTTTTGCATCTCTCTATGAGCATATTTTGGGAGCAGATTTCGGCACGCAATTGGTGCCCAAATGCGCTCGCAAAGGGCAGTTTCGGACACAAAACTGGAGCCCGTTTGGGCGTGTCCAGATGGAGGAAGAATGGCAGGTCATGGGATCACTGAGGTGAACGACGCGACTTTCGAACAGGAGGTTCTGAAGTCTAACGAACCGGTCCTGGTGGACTTCTGGGCGGCTTGGTGCGGCCCATGTCGCGCGCTGGCCCCAATCGTGGACGAGGTGGCCGCGGCCTATTCCGGCAAGCTCAAGGTCATGAAGATGGATGTGGATCGCAATGCGTCCACGCCCGCTCGCTATGGCATCCGGGGCATTCCCGCGCTGCTGCTCTTCAAGGGCGGCAAAGTAGCGGAGCAGATCGTCGGCTACGTGCCGAAGGAAACGATCGACAAGAGCGTCGCAAAGGTGCTGGCTACCACCACTGTGGCGTAAGCGATTGAATCATTGAGTCAAAAGAGCGGCCCGGCAGATTTGCCGGGCCGCTCTTCGTTTTTCAGCGGATTTGCTGCCACTTCAGGCATATTTCCGCAGGATGCCCAACACACGGCCTTGGATCGCGAGTTGCTCGGCGGGAACGTAGATGGGCGCCATCTCAATGTTCGAGGGCTGAAGCCTGACACGGTCGCCTTCCATGTAGTAACGCTTGAGAGTGGTTTCGCTCCCGCGTACCAGCGCGACGATAATCTCCCCGGCCCGCGCGGTTTTTACCCGCTCCACCAGCACATAATCGCCGTCCACGATGTGCTCGTCGCGCATGGAATCGCCTCGCACTTCCAGTGCGTAAACGTCTTTGTTACCAATAATATCGCCGAGAGAAATGGATTCTGAAGCCTCGGCCGCCTCGACTGGCAGCCCGGCAGCAATCCGGCCAACCAGCGGCAGGCGCTCTGGCGCCCTGGTCTTGCTCTTGGGCGGCAGAATATCGATGGAACGGCTGCGATTATGCGCTCGCTCGAGCAGGCCCTTTTTCTGCAGGTTGGTGATGTGCTTGTGCACCGTAGCCAGGGATTTGAGGTTCAGCCCCCGCGCGATCTCATCGAAGGATGGGGAATATCCATTCTCTTCCACGAAGCCGCTGATAAAGTCGACCACTTCTTTTTGTCGGCGTGTGACGGACATGCCGTCATTGTAGCGAAGAAATAGCGAAATGTGGCGAAGAAATCTTCGCCAACGCGCTCCCGAGTTCCCAATTTGAAACAGATGGCCTGAGGCGTACCAAAAGCGAAATATAGGCGAAGAAAAATCAAAGCAATATCTTGCCAAGCCTACCCATTTGACGAGATGGTGTCCTTGCAAGCCGGGAATCAAACCGGCGCTGAGAAGAGGACGGCCCTTGAGAATCCTGATTGCTGAACATGAAGCTGCCCTGGGAATGTTTGTCGCACGGTCGCTCGAAAAGGAAGATCACACCGTGACGCTGGTAAGCGATGGAGCGGGAGCAGCCAACGCGATTGCCAGTGCGGATTACGACTTGTTTCTGCTGGATCTGGACCTTCCGGAAGAGATCGGGATGGGGGTCCTTGAAGTCGCGCGGACGCTGGGCAACGGCATGCGAGTCCTGGTCCTGACGGCCCAAGCCGGGGAGCTTGAGACGCGTATTGCCTGCCTGGAAGGCGGCGCGGACGATTGCCTGATGAAGCCCTTCGCGATGCGGGAGCTGAAGGCCCGCTGCCGGGCTCTGGTCCGCCGCCAGGACGGTGATGCCGTGCTTCGCTGTGGCGGGCTCGAACTGAATCGCATGCAGCAGTCACTGGAATGTGGCGAGGAGTCGATCGCGCTAAGCCGCCGCGAGTTTGGCCTGTTGGAATACCTGATGCTGCATCGCGGCCACTGCGTCTCCCGCGCGACCTTGCTGGAGCGGGTGTGGAGTGCGGGCGACGCCGGGAATACGAATGTAGTGGATGTCTACATCAACTATCTGCGCCGGAAGCTGGGCGGGAGCGGCTCGCTGATCGAGACGGTTCGTGGCCAAGGCTATCGCATCGCGGGATTCGGTACCGGCAAGACGGCACAACCGGTGCCGCTGCCCGCATTGTCCCCGGTATTCCAACAGGCAGCGATGCAGTAGTACAGCCACCGTTTCATACCGTTAAAAGTGAAAAGAGAGGCCAACGATGGCGACAGCTTCCGTCATGACGAAAAATGCAGCGTCTGTGCTGGTGCTGAGCACGGACGCAGGGGTTCGCGCGCGCTTGCGCAAGGCGCTCACGGCCCAGCGCTGGGAGGTTCACGAAGCGGATGGAGGCGCCGCTGCGCTGTTGGTGATGGAGCAGACGCATCCGCAGGCGACGCTTCTGGATGGACCTTTGCCCGATCTGCATCTGGAGGACTTTGCGGACGAGGTCCGTTCCAGCCATCCCACCATGGACCTGATTGCCCTTGACGGCACGCTTGCAGGATTGCCGGAGGCCGTGCGGAGTCCGCGGCGCGGCGAATTGCTGCAGGTGCTGCGCTCGGTATGCGAGGAGGTGTCCTCACCAGTCGTTTCCGATATGGACCCACAGGCGCGGCCGACTCTGCTGGCGATGGCTCCGCGCGCGAGCGCCAAGCCTGCGCCGCGCGCTGCCCATCCGGCATCGGTGGCCACAACGGCAGTTGACACGATATCGATGCGGCTGCCGGAGCTGATTGGTGACTCGGAGCGGATGCTCGAAGTGAGCCGACGGATCCGCCTGGTCGCAAAACGCAAGACCACGGTCCTCATTCAGGGACCCACCGGCACGGGCAAAGAGGTCGTGGCGCACGCTCTTCATCGCTTGAGTCCGCGCGCCGAGCGGCCTTTTGTGGCTCTGAACTGCGCCGCCATTCCTGAGGCATTGCTGGAGGCCGAGTTGTTCGGCCACGCCCGCGGCGCCTTTACCGGGGCTGTACAGCGCCGAACAGGGCGGATTGAGGCGGCGAACGGGGGCACTCTTTTCCTGGACGAGATCGGCGAAATGCCGCTGGCGCTTCAGTCGAAGCTGCTGCGCTTCCTGGAAAATGGGGAGTTGCAGCGCGTCGGCGAGAATGAGGCGGTTCGGGTCGATGTGCGAATCGTTGCGGCGACGCATCAGCCGCTGGCTCGCCGCGCACAGGAAGGCAGCTTCCGGGCCGACCTCTTTTATCGCCTGGCGGTCTTCCCGGTGCAGACGCTCATCTCTACCTTGCAGCGCATGGGCGTAAACGTACCCACGACGGGCAGCGCGAACTCGCTGCGCGTGCAGAACATGGCGGCCGTTTTCATTGCAGCGACGTTGCCGCCCTTCGCAGAGTCCGGCACCAAGCTGGATATCACGGTCTCTTCCGCCGGCGACGCGCGCAGCCTCAACGGCGGGCTGCTGTTGATGACGCCGCTCTATGGTCCAGACGGACGGATCTATGCGCAGGCTCAAGGTCCGATTGTGCTGGGAGGATATGCGGCGGCAGCCAATGGGAATGCAAAGGTGGTGAATCATCCGACCACCGGGCGCATTCCGGGTGGCGCGATGGTGGAACGCGGCGTGCCGCTTGATCTTTCTCGACTGCCGGTACTCTCCATATTGCTGAATGATGCGGACTTTCGGACCGCGGAGCGCATGGCTGATGCGATCAATAATGAACTGAAGCGTCCTCTGGCACATGCTGCGGACAGCCGGCGCGTTGATCTGCACCCACAGACGGGAGAAGATCTGCCGGCACTGCTGGCTCGCGTGGAGGCGGTCGAAATTGATACTTTCCCGCGCGCCAAGGTGGTCGTGAATGAACGAACCGGGACGGTCGTGATCGGCGGCAATGTTCGTCTGTTGCCCGTCTCCATCCTGCACGGCGGCCTGGTCGTCAATGTCATCAGCGACGTTGTTGTCTCTCAGCCGGGACCGTTCAGCAATGGGACCACACAAACCGTGCAGGAGACGCGCGTCAATGCGCAGGACAAGCCAGTGAATCAGATCGTGCTGAAGCCCGGCGCAACGGTCGATGACCTGGTGGAGGAATTGCAGGGTATCGGCGCCAGCGCGCGGGACGTTATCTCTATCCTGCAGGCGATGAAGGAAGCTGGAGCTCTGGAAGCCGAGCTGGAGGTGCTCTAGTGCAGCTCGCGAAGCTGGCGTCGCAGGAGACAGTGCAGAACACCTCTGTCCCAACGGGACACAAGGATCCCAGGCTGGAGCGTTCCGCGCACGAATTTGAGGCCAGCCTGATGGCGGAGCTATTGAAGCCATTGCAGGAGGGGGACGGTCTTACGGGAGAAGACAGCAGTGAGAGTGGCGGGGGAAGCGGAGGCGCCCTGGCTGGGTTCGCTTCTCAGTCGCTTGCGCGGGCCATTTCTGAGCGGGGTGGCTTCGGCATTGCGGACCGGATTCTTCATCAACTCGAGTCCAGGCCTGCCGGCAGCGCAAAGGACGCGAAGAAAGACCCGGTCGTGAACGGCCTCAAGCTTTCCGGATCGCAGCCGATATAGGTTGCGAGGAGATCTATCCATGGACGTACATGATCGATCCACCTATCCATCAAACCTGGCCAGTCCGCTGACAAGTATAGGAGTGGAGGCGCCGTCAAGCGTGCGCGCCGACGGTCGAGCCACTGCTTCGGTCCGCAGCACGGCCGGCAACGACTCGACCGATCTCAGCCCGGCGGCTCAGGTGGTGGCGCAGGCGATGCAGATGCCCGAGGTGCGGCAGGATCGCATCGCCAGCTTGCAGCAACAGATCGCCGGCGGAACATACCAAGTGGCGTCACAGGACGTCGCAGACGCCATGTTGCGTAACCTGCGCGGCTAAAGGATCGTGATGACGCACAGCGGGTCAACAAATCCGTGGTCTGTTCCAGCAGCAGAGATTGAGCGGACGCTCGATCGAGTCATCGACGGCCTGGCAAAGATGGATGCAGAACTCCTTGCACAGCTGGCGAGCCATTGCCGCGAGTGGGAGGCGAACGGCCGGCGGCTCTCTATCTCCGACACGGTGCACGCGCGCCTTTCCTGGAAACTGCTGTTGCTCGATCGTCTGCTACGGCAGACGCGTACCAATCTGAACGTGCTGGGGCTGGAGCCGGGCCGCGATTCGCCCGTGGACGGCTATCGAGCCCTGGCCAGGCGCTGAACATTATGGCTTCTCTGAACCAGGCATGGAATATCGCGACGGGCTCACTGGCCGCGGATCAGGCCGCCATTTCGGTTGTGGCGGGAAATATCGCGAATGCGAATACACCGGGCTATACCACTGAGACGGTGCAGTGGGGCGCCGTCGATACGGTAACGGTTGGAGGAAGATCAGCGGCCAGCGGTATATCGCTCGAGGGAGCGGCTTCACAGCGCGACCGCGTCTTGAATCAGCGCATCGACCAGCAGACGCAGGACCAGTCGTCTACTGCCGCACGGCTCGCCGCACTGAGTGATCTGCAGTCCTTGTTTTCGGGCGCGATCAGCGCCACCGGCAGCAATAGCAGCGGGGTCGCGGATATCGGCCAGCAGATGGCCGCGTTTTTCCAGAGCTTCTCGTCGCTTTCGGCCGACCCTTCCAACTCCAGCCTAAGAACCGGGGTGCTCTCCGCGGCGCAGACGCTCGCAGCAACGTTCAACCAGGTCTCAAGCAGTCTGGAACAGCAGAAGGCGGGTCTCGATGGATCCATTGCTTCGGCGGCCGATCAGGTGAATTCGCTCACCAGCGACATTGCAAGCTTGAACGCGAAGATCAGCACCAGCAGTCCGACCAGCGATGCGGGCACCCTCGAAGATCAACGGCAATACGACATTCAGCAGCTATCGCAGCTGATTGGCATCCATCAGATCACCAATGAAAACAACAACCTCACCATTACAACGACCTCCGGCGCTGTGCTAGTGGCGGGTGGCCAGAGCGTAGATCTTCAGACGCAGAGCTCAGGTGGCGTCACCCACCTCTTACTGGGCGGCGTGGACCAGACCTCGGCTCTGACCAACGGAGGCGGCCAGATCGGCGGCGCGCTTGAGGCGCGGGATTCAGATATTCCCAACGCTCTTGCGTCGGTCGACCAGCTGGCGTGGAACGTGGGCACCGCGGTTAACGCGCAGCAGGCAAGCGGAACAGATGCGAATGGGAGCACTGGCGCAGCGATCTTCTCTCTGGGCAGCGGCGCCACTGGAGCAGCGAGCGCGATTTCGGTCGTGCTGACGGATCCGGACGGAGTGGCCGCATCGGCCACAGGCGCCGGAGCGCTAGACGGGTCGAATGCTACGGCGATTGCCGCTCTCGCCTCGGCAGCAATCGTAGGGGGCCAGACGCCAACCGCATCCTATGCAGCGCTGGTGGGTCAGATTGGCACAAATGTAAGCGAAGCGACCACGACACAAGCATCCCAGAGTGCCTCTCTCACGCAGCTCCAATCACAGCAAAGCGCGTTGTCTGCCGTGGACATGAATGAACAGGCAGCGCTCCTGCAGACATTTGAGCAGTCCTACCAGGCGGCCGCCAAAGTGTTCACCATCCTGAATTCGGTGATCACAAGTGCGATCAATCTGGGCACCGAGACTGCTGTCAGCGCATAGGGAATCGGAGAACGGGACGATGAATGTCAATGCAAATTACATGCAGCAGCTCACCGCCGCGCTTTCCCGGAGCACGGCGCAACAACAGGCGCTTTCAAACGAAATATCCAGCGGTGTTCGGCTCAGCGGATTGGGCGATGACCCGAACGCGGCGTCACAGAATGTGCAGTTCTCAGCCCGAATTGCCGCAGACAGCACATTTACTCAGACTGCCTCGACGACTACGTCGATGATGCAGGTCGCCGATTCAACGCTCGGATCGGTGGTCGATCAGATCAATCACGCCATCTCTGTTGCTACCGCAGGAAACAACGGCACAAATAATGCCAGCGATCAATCCAGTGTCGCCGCGGAACTCACCAGCATTCGCGACGAGATCCTGGGCCTGGCCAATACAAGTTACAGCGGCAAGTATCTCTTCTCCGGAAGCCAGAATGGCAGCCAGCCGTTCCAACTGGACACGTCCACCACTCCCGCCAGCGTCACCTACTCAGGTGACAACGTGGTGAATCATGTGAGCACCCCGGGTGGGCAGTCGATTGCCACGAACCTGCCCGGGCAGCAGGTGTTCACCGCGACTGGCGGCGATCTTCTAGGCACGCTGAATGCCCTGATCCAGGGTTTTTCGTCGGGCAACACGGCGGCGACTATTTCCTTGACGTCGCAGTTGGGCATGGCGCTTTCGCAGGTAAGCACACAGCGCGCATCGCTCGACGGCGCGATCAATCGCTTTCAATCGGCTTCGTCGTATGCTTCCGAGGAGCAGACACAACTGCTGACAAACCAGACGAACCTGCTGCAGGCGGATCTACCAACGGTAGCAACGCAACTATCCTCTAACCAGACGCAGCAGTCGGCGCTCGAATCCGTCATCGTAACCATTGAGAAACAGGGAACTCTCTTTGACCGCATGTAACGGACGGATCGCATGTAGTGGACGGCGTTGATGGCGAAGCGGGCGGCCCGGAGGCAGCATTGAACCGGACCTCTATACTGGTGTTCGGAGTCCGATGTCGATGCGAACTGCGGTGCGATTTCTTTGGAATGCCACGCGTGGGCATCGCTTGCGACCCTGGCGCAGCGAATATCTGCGGTGGCGCATCGAGACCTACTCAGGGCGTGAGGCGCACAGCATAAGCGCGCGCGACTTCTTCCGATTCGTATGGCAGGAAAAGGGAGAGTTGATCCGCTTCCTGCACTGGACTGGGCAGCTCGACGCGGGAAAAAAGCGATCCGTGTAGCTCCGATCCGTATTGCTCCGATCCGTATAGCTCCTTAGATCGCGCCATTTCGCGACAACAATAAAAATAAATAATTGAGAATTGAGCGAGGCGCTGCGTCCGACGAGGCACGTTCTGCCCAATTTCCGAGTCGCCCTACGCTGCTTTCGCATCTATTTAGCGAAACAATTCAGGCTCTGCCGCGCTCACCAGCCGTATCCTTTGCGCAGGGCCAGCCCCATCCGGCAGGAGCAAGACCGAAGATATGGCAGCAGCGGCAGCAGCAGTTCCCATGACGGCGTGGAAGCCGAAGACAAACCCCTGGGTGATTGCTGCGACCGTGGCCATGGCCGCTTTCATGGAGGTGCTCGATACCTCCATCGCGAACGTGGCATTGCCGTATATCGCAGGCGGCCTCGGCGCCAGCCGCGACGAGAGCACATGGGTACTGACGACATATCTGGTCGCGAATGCCGTGGTGTTGCCCATGGGCGGCTGGGCCTCCAGCGTGATTGGCCGCAAGAATTTTTTCATGCTGTGCCTGATGATTTTTACCGGCGCATCGTTTCTATGCGGTCTCGCGCCCTCGCTGGGACTGCTGCTGTTTTTTCGCGTGGTTCAGGGAGCCGGGGGCGGAGGCCTCCAGCCGATGGCGCAGGCCATCATGGCGGACTCATTCGAGCCGAGCAAACGCGGTCTGGCATTCTCTCTCTACGGATTAGTGGCAGTGCTCGCGCCCTCGATCGGGCCCACCGTTGGTGGCTGGTTGACGGACAACTACACCTGGCACTGGATTTTTTACATCAACATACCGATCGGCATTGCGGCCTTATTCCTCGTACAGATGGTGGTCGAGGATCCTCCGTATCTGAAGCCTGAGCGCAAGAACTTCTGGCGGATCGATTACGTCGGCGTCATCTTATTGGTGATCTCGATGGGTTCGCTCGAGATCTTCATGGATAAGGGCGAGGAGTGGGACTGGTTCGGCTCCCACTGGATCAGGTTCTATGCGCTGACCTTCGCCATCTCGTTTGGAGTGCTGATCTGGTGGGAGTTGCGCGCGAAACGGCCGCTGATGGAGATGCGGCTCTATAAATACAAGAATTTTGCTGTCTGTTCGTTCCTGATGCTGATGACGGGCGGCATTCTGAATGCTGCAACCGTGCTCCAGCCTCAGTTCACGCAGCAGTTGCTGGGATACACGGCGACGATTGCGGGTCTTGCACTGTCCTGGGGCGGGCTCATGCTGATTTTCGTCATGCCTATGGCGGGCATCGCCGTCTCGCGTTTTCCGGCGCGCAACATCATTGTCTTCGGCTTCATTTTGTTTGTGCTCGGATATGGATACTCCGCGATGCGGGTGAATCTCGGCATGAGTTTTGGTTTCGCATCGTGGTTGCGCATTGTTCAGGTCGCGGCGATACCGTTTGTCTTCATCTCCGTCACGACGGCGGCGTACTTCGGCATCCCGCGCGAATTGAACAACCAGGTTGCAGGGCTGATCAATTTCGCCCGCAATATCGGTGGATCCATTCTGATTTCGCTCACCAACGCCTTTGTCACCGAGAGCGCAGCCTTCCATCAGGCCAACTTTCTCCAATACCTGCATCCGGGCAATGCTGTGTACCAGCAGCAGCTGCAGTCCGTGACCGGCGCCCTTACCAACCACCTGGGTCCCGCTAATGCCCAAGGCGGCGCCGCAGCCCGCATCTACAGCTCTCTCCAAGCGCAGACCTCGGCGCAGGCGTATGTGGATGTGTATTTTGCGCTGGCCGCAGCGTCGGCAATCATGGTGCTGCTGAGCTTCCTGTTGGATAAGAACAATCCCCGAGAGGGTGGAAAGACGGAGATTGCCGTCCACTAGGCGGCCAATCCATGAGTATTCAACTGTTCTCAAAAAAGCACTCTATGTTACTCTTATGGCAGACACTTAGAGAGTGGATTCGATAGAGAGCATAGAGAGGTAAGCGTGCTGGCAACAGAAAAGAAGACAGAGGTGATCTCCCGCTTCCGGACACACGATTCGGACACGGGTAGTCCCGAGGTGCAGATCGCGATTCTCAGCGAACGGATTGGCGAGCTGACCGAACATTTCAAGACCCACAAGAAGGACCATGCATCCCGCCGTGGTCTATTGATGCTGGTGAGCAAGCGGCGCCGTCTTCTGAATTACCTGAAGACCAGCGACTCCGTCCGCTACCGCGACGTAATCGGCAAGCTCGGCATTCGTAAGTAAGTCCGTACACCTTGCCCCTTTTATCGCACGCTTCCAGTGACAGCGACGCGGGATTCGGCCGTGGCTCCTTCAGGGGCCATGCCGTGCGTTGCTTTTGCACACTTCCACTCGCCGCGATGGCTGAGAGGAGGTCGCATGCGAACCATGCCGCGCGCCCGGAGTTCTTCCTGGGTGCCGCACGCCTTCCTGCCTGGAGCGACATCATCTCCTGCGCTGCACAGAAAACGAGGATTCCATGAAACAAGAAGTATCTGTAGAGCTTGCCGGCGGCAAGCGACTGACCTTTGAAACCGGCCGTATGGCCAAGCAAGCCCCTGGCGCTGCGTTGGTGACGCAGGGCGACACCGTTGTGCTGGTCACAGCCGTAGCTTCGGCTGAGCCGCGCGAAGGCATCGACTTCTTTCCCCTCACGGTCGATTACCGCGAATACACCTACGCCGGCGGACGCATTCCCGGCGGCTTCATCAAGCGTGAGGGACGGCCCAGCGAGAAAGAAATTTTGACGTCGCGGCAAATCGATCGTCCGATCCGCCCCCTCTTCCCAGAAAACTTCCGCAATGAGACCCAGGTCATCGCATTCGTCTTGTCCGCGGACAAGGAGAATGATCCCGACGTCATTGGAATCAATGGTGCGGGAGCGGCGCTCGCGCTTTCGGATATTCCGTTTGGCGGGCCAGTGGGCGCAGTACGCGTGGGCCGTGTGAACGACCAGTTCGTTATCAATCCCACCTATGCAGAGCGGCATGAGAGCACGCTGAACATTATGGTCGTCGGCACCAGGGACGGCATCGTGATGGTGGAGAGCGGCTCAAAAGAAGTAAGCGAAGAGCTGGTGGTGGATGCCATTGAATTCGGGCATGGCGAAGTCAAAAAGATCATCGCGGCGATTGACGAGCTTGTGGCAAAGGCCGGCAAGACCAAGCGGACTGTACCTGAGATCGAAGTGGATCATGCCTATGCTGCGGAACTCGAAGCCAAAGTGGGTGCTCGCTTGAAGGATGCGCTGGACACCAAGGCGCACGCCAAGACCGAGAGCTACGCGATGGTGAAGGCAATCAAGGACGAGCTGGCAAAGGAGTTGCCAGCTGACCAGCCCGACGCAAAGAAGAAGCTGGGCAAATACTACGAAGCGTTGCGCGAGCGCATCTTCCGCGAGCAGGTGCTTCAGGAGCGAGTACGCCCCGACCGCCGCGCCTTCGACGAGATCCGGCAGATCACGATCGAGACCAGCGTCCTGCCGCGCACTCACGGATCGGCGCTGTTTACCCGAGGTGAAACGCAGGCCCTGGTTACGATCACGCTCGGCACCACGGACGATCAGCAGCGCCTGGAAACCTACGAGGGAGAGCAGAAGAAGCGGCTGATGCTGCACTACAATTTCCCGCCGTTCTCCGTGGGCGAGACCGGCCGCATGACTGGGACAGGACGGCGCGAAATCGGTCATGGTGCTCTTGCTGAGCGTGCCATTTCGGCGGTCCTGCCATCTCCCGACGAATCTCCGTATACCTTCCGCATCGTCTCTGACATTTTGGAATCGAACGGTTCGTCCTCAATGGCGAGCGTCTGCGGCGCAAGTTTGGCGTTGATGGATGCCGGTGTCACGCTGAAGGGTTCGGTGGCTGGCGTGGCGATGGGGCTGGTGAAGGAAGGCGAGCAGTACGCCATTCTGACCGACATCGCTGGCGCGGAAGACCACTACGGAGATATGGACTTCAAGGTAGCGGGCACGCGCAAGGGCATTACCGCGATGCAGATGGACATCAAGATCCCCGGCATCACCGGGCAGATCATGCGGGAGGCGATGGAGCAGGCGCGGCACGGCCGGCTCTTCCTGCTGGACAAGATGGACGCCGAACTGCAGGGCGCGCGAGAGACGCGGTCCAAGTTTGCACCACGCATCCATACCCTGCAGATTCCTACCGACAAGATCCGCGATCTGATCGGACCGGGCGGCAAGGTCATCCGTGGGATCATCGAGGCAACTGGCGTGAAGATCGATGTCGACGATACGGGCCGTGTAAACGTGGCCTCGAGCGACGAAGTCGGTCTGACCAAGGCGCTGGGCATGATCAACGACCTCACTGCCGTGCCGGAGATAGGGAAGACCTACCTCGGCAAAGTTGTCCGGCTGGCCGAATTCGGTGCCTTCGTTGAACTTTTTCCCGGTACCGACGGCCTGCTGCACATCAGCGAGATCGCCGAGCATCGCGTAAAGGACGTGAAGGACGAACTCCGCGAAGGTGATCAGGTAATGGTGAAGGTCCTCGGCATCGAGGGCAATCGCATCAAGCTCTCGCGTAAGGCGCTCCTAAAAGAGCAGCGGCAGAAGCTTGGATTGCCCGACCCCGGCAGTGAAGGCGGAAGCGAGCCGACAGCGCCGCGCGCGCCTCGCCAGGAACAGGCTGATCGCCAACCCATCGAGCGTCAGCCTTCCTCAAACGCAAGCACGATCATGATCGAGGGTGGCGAAGACTTCGAAGAGTCGGCTGAGCCGATTGACGAGGACAATGAGCCCAACTTCAATCGCGCCGATGATGCACCGGTACCTGCGGGCGCCGCGCACAACGGAGGCGCCTCAGCCGCCGATGCGAATCGCCGCCGTCGCCGTCGCGGGCGCGGTGGCCGTGGACCAGGCGGTGGTGGTGGCGGAGGTCAGGGCGGCCGCCGCTAGTGAATAGGAAAAGGGCTACGCTGAACGCGTAGCCCTTTCTGTCTATGCGCTCTCGTTGCCTCGCCGCGTTCGTGGGACTGTCCTTGTTGTGGGGCTCGGAATGGATGTTGATGGCATCCATTTCCGAGCAGCCGCACCTTCGGGCTCTCGCGATCCGTTATGGCGTCAGCGCTATGCTATTGCTGCCTGCAGCGATTCGCCGTCGCCTATGGCGCCGGCCGCTTCGCAGCATTGCCATCGCAGTCATTGTTGGAATCGGCATTTTGTGCCTTCCGCAGATACTCATATTCATCAGCAGCAGGTACCTGTCACCAGCCGTGGGGCTTGTCGCAATGGCGGCTGTTCCAGTCCTGCTCGCGATCAGCGGCCGCCTTTCCATCACGACGGCTGTGTGCGGTCTGGCCGGCGTTCTCTTCCTGATGAGCAATGGGCTCAGCGTCGCAGTCCCACAAATACCATGGTTGTTGCTTCTTCTCGCGGCTGCGGCGATCCTGGCCGTGGCCCTCGCTGCCGCTGAGAAACAGTTACGCGGATTTTCTATTGTCGAGGCACTGTTTGCACAGTGCGCAGCGTCGGCGTTGCTGCTTTGGATCGCCTCTCAAGTGTTTGAGCGTCAGCCTTTGACGTGGTCGGCAACCGCTGCGCTGGGGTTCCTGATCGGCGCCGCCGTGATGACGGTCTGCGGTTATCTTCTCTTCTATTGGTTGTTGGGTAAATCCGGCGCCAGCGCCGTGAGCATGTTGCAATGGACGCAGCCACTGATTGCAACCGCGGAATCCGCAGTGTGGATGCACATTCGGCCGGATTGGACCGCGTTCCTTGGTGCGATTCTGATCGTTGCGGCGACGATATGGGCCTTCTCGAATCGGGACGACCGGGGAGTAATGTTTCAGATTACTCAAACGTAGCTTACCTGCAATCCGCTGTCCGCATCTCAAAGACCCTGGAGTACACTGCTGCCGTGGCTGCGTCCATGTACATCGTCGTAGAAGGTGAGGATCCGGGATACGACATCTTCGTGAACGGCCGTGCGCTGGCCAGAAACGAAGATGCTCTGGAGAAACTGGCACATCGTCTTGGTGTGCGCCCGATTCTCGACTTCTTTTCCGCGGATGAGAACTCCATGGCCCTTCTTCTGGAAGAAGGGGCTGGCGATCCAGAGTGGGCCAAGACTCTGCCGCCGCCGCAATGGTTCGCGGCGGAAGACGGCCTCATCACGGTCTGCACGTTGATCGATTTTCTTCGCGAGGATCCTCTCGCCTTGGGCAATGAAACCCAGGAAGTCCTGAAAGAAATCGAAGAGTTTGAGCGCGTGCTTCGCAAGACCGCGCAAAGGCATCTTCGCTGGCAACTGGCCGTCAGCTGGCGCTAGACCATACCATCTGATCCGGGATCCCGGAAACAACTCACGAAGATCACGCCGCTTTTGGCTGGACTCAGCTCTTCCAGATTCCGAGCAGACGGCGCAGAAGGACCAATTCGCCTACGTGGTAGCTGGTATGGTCCGCCGCCAGAAGGACTTCACGAAGCAGGGTCTCTCCATTTTTGCCCCACGGTATGCTCGAGTAGAGGTTGCTATCCGGAGAATGGATGAGCGCCTCGAAGCTCCTCATGTCTGCCTGAATGGCTTTCAGCGTCGCATCCCAGGACTCATCCTTGCCCGGCGTCGGATT
This sequence comes from uncultured Acidobacteriaceae bacterium, assembly GCA_963737035.1. GTDB lineage: Bacteria > Acidobacteriota > Terriglobia > Terriglobales > Acidobacteriaceae > KBS-83. The sequence goes on from CAVTRJ010000018.1 coordinate 213,876, forward strand.
CTTCGGCCAATAAGCGCTGGGCCATTCCAGTTCCACATATTCTGAGTTCGTAGCAAACTCGAGCAGATCGTGAAGCGTGATCCGTATGTGCTCCACCAACTGCCACGCGGAGTAGGGCAGGCCTTCCGGCCGTTCACCGATGCGGTTCGCAGGAAATTTCGCGACTGCATCAGCCAGCGTGGCATGTGCCTGGCCGCCCTTCAGAAGGGCGACCAGCTGTTGCCTTAGTGCGGAATCGTCGGTTTGAGCCACTGATATGCTCTCCTGGATTTTGAACAGATATTTTAACTAACAGATTTAGATGCATTCAGGGCTTGAAAGGCGGGTCAGGGAGAAGGCATTTCAGGGGCATTGCTCGAAACATTCTGCGCATAGGCCATTCAGGTTCCGCAGGAGCAGTTTCACCCCGGGACTAATGATGTTGGGCTGTCTGATGTTGCGTTCTCTTCGATCGGCGCGCGGCCAAGCTTGACAAATCGCGACGCCTGCAGGCATAGCAGGACGTAAGCAGGATACTCATAGCGCGGCTGTTCCATAGGATTGACCGCGGTCAGGATGAAATACAGGGCCAACAAGTAAACTGGCGGATCTTTCAAACTTAGCTTCCTGGTGAGCAATAAAATCAGCAGAAGAACAGTTGTGAGTAACTCTTGGACCTCCAAAAAAATCTGATCGTGCCAGTTTGAAAAGTCAGCACTCCAGTAATCCCTGATGAAATAGCCAGGGGTTATCAATCGGCCCATTACGTTAAGTAGAATTTTGGGGATGACGACCAAAGGAAATCCAAAGTTGCCCTGAATGGCGTCCAGTATTCGGATGGTGCGACCGGCTGACGCTTGAGCGAGCAAACCCGCGATCAGATTCGGAACTAATTTGTAAATGGCTGTGTAAGCCAGTGTGAAAATTAGAAGAGTGACAAGCACTCCTGCCAGCGGCTTTTTCCGAATAGGCGATACACGGGATTCGAAGCAGGCTAGCAGCAACATGACGGCCATCTGTTGCCAACGAGTCTATTATGATGAGCGAATGCGATCCATCCGCATAGACGTTGATCAACCGGGGGTAAGGATCGCGATTGCCGTCCTGCTCCTGCTCCCCATTGTGGTCTTCTATCTCCTGCTCGCGCGAGCCGCGGTCGATCTCCCCTTTCTCGATGATTACCCTTCTGTCCTCGACTTCCTGAACGTCCACGCGCAGTTGCCAACGCTCCAGGCCAAGACTCTGCATCTTTTGACTTCTCAGCATAACGAATACAAGCTACTCTTCGAAAACTGCGTCTTCCTCATCGAACGCGCGTGGCTCGGTCATGTGAGCTTTCTTATGCTGATGGCTACCGGGAATTTGTTCGTGCTTCTCATCTTTCTGCTGCTGTGGCGAGTCTCACTAGTGCAGGTTGCTCCGTGGCGGCGCGCTTTGCTGATCGCTCCGGCAGCCTATCTGCTCTTCCAACTGCAGTATGCGTCCACACTCGACTGGGCCATGGGCTCCCTGCAGAACCTCCCCGTTCTCTTCTTCGCGTTACTCAGCCTCTGGATGCTCACCCGGACTGGATGGGGCTTCTTTGCTGCGGCGTGCGCGGCAATGCTGCTGTCGATAGCCTCGTCAGGGAATGGCTTTGTCCTGTTACTCGCGGGCGAAATCTTCCTCGTTGCAAAGAGAGCGTGGCGTGAATGGATGGTCTGGTCTGCCGTGGGCGCAATGGCGCTCGCCGCCTATCTCTACCATTACAATTTCCACTCCAGCCAGTCGACCCCACAGCCCGGTGGCTCCATCTTTCGCCCGCTGCACCTCTTCCAGATCGGATACGCGCTGTCATTCCTCGGAGCCTCCGCCGCCGGCACCGTCACGGTGATGCCGGCAATCGTCATCGGAGTCGTCCTCTGTGCGGGCTTCTTCTGGTTATGGAAGACCCGTTACGATCGAGTCAATCCGACGCTGTACTATTTTTATCTCTTTTTGCTCTTAAGCGCCTTAGGGGTAGCTGCACTACGTGGGGACGAAGGAATAGTGCAGAGCCTCGCATCACGCTATCGCATCTACTCGAATCTCGCCTTAGCCGTCTCTTACCTAATCGCGATCGAATACGTCTTTGAGAGTAAGTATCGGCCGCGTGTTCTTCACTTCCTACTCATTCCCGCAATTGTCTTCTCCTGCCTCTTTTGCGCTGTAAGCGACCGCGCCGGATATCGATTCCTGAAGCAGCGAAGCGAAGAGGTCACCAGCGAAATGGGCGCGTGGGAGCACGGAAAGGCCAACGGACTGCCGCCAGCTGTGTCGAGCGATCCGATCCTGCAACGGCACCGGGCGTTAGGAATTTATCGGCCGGTACCTTCTGTGCTTGAGGATTCAGAGCGGCTTGGCGTCTATCGACCGCCGCCGCTGCCTTAATTCTCACATCGGTCAGGTCAGTGCGGCATTCTCATACTGTGCATTTAAGCGCTCCTCCGCTCGAGATGCTTCCGGAGACGCAACAGACAAAAAACTTGCTGTCAGGATGCGGCACACTGAGTGATCGGCAAACGGTTGAGGTCGCGCAGGGCGTCACGTATGAACCACACGGAGCACACGAACTCGATGACGTACATGGTCATGAGCAACCAAGCACTACCATCTCCTTGCGCGAGGAGAAGATGAATGGATTGATGACGGTTGCCTACCTTCGCGAACAGAAAGCTTGGTTCGACAATCAGACAAAATGAGAAGACACAGTATAGGAACCCCGTGAAACGTCCCTGTCGCGCCACCAATTGACAAAGCATAAACATGATCATGATGACGTAGATGCTCCAGGATTTCTTGCTGACCAACAACATGGAAAGAGTGAGGCTGACCAGGCCAAGGCCGATCGCCCAAGCGCCGGCTATGTCTCGGGTTCGGGTGCTGCGCCACCAGGCCAAAGTACAAGCGATCAAGACAACTACCGTGATCCCGTCGGAGATACGCCCTGGTATATCGATGCCGGTCGCGTAAGAAAAAAGAAGCGGCAAGCTGCCACCGAGCTGCGAATTTCCTTCCTGCCGAAAGGGTTGAAAGATATCGGCATGCTTCGCTGCAAACGTACCGAACACAGCGAGCACGGGCAGCAGAAATCCGGCAGTCCATGCCAGCCGTCTCCGCGCGCTCAGGAAAAGCAGAGGCGCGAATATCAATGGAAGGAATTTCACCGCAATCAACGAAATCGAATAACTTACGCCGGACGCGGCATCGCGGCGCCTAGTAAAACACAAAAGCGCAAGCGCAAGACTTAACGCTATCCATGCATTGTTGCCACCATCGATAGCGACGTTGAAGAGCATCAACGGTTGCACGAGATAAAGCAGTGCTCCCCGCCGAAAGGAGGGTTCTGGGCAGGAAGGACGTATTGCGGCGAACCAGATTGGAATCGACCAAGTCTCCACCAGGATGGTGAAAACGATAAGGGCTAGGGGGGTTTTTTTTATCCAGAGAATGGCCGCACCGATATAGCTGAATAATGGCGCGTAGCTGGACGTGAAGTCCCGGTAGACGAGCGCTCCATGCAAAGCGCGGCTGGCTTCCGGGTAATAGTAACCGACGACATCTCCACGCGGACCGACATGAAGTACGAGGAAAATCAGACCGAAAAGAAGAATTCGGCTGCATATGATGAGAGCGAAATAAAGCGCATCAAAGGTCTGCTGCGATGCGGAAAGAAGCTTCCGCGGAAGTGGGAGAAATGCCAGGAGAAGAGTTGCGGGGATTGCGGTGACGGCATACATACAGCGCAGCCAAAGCACTGTTTGACCAGAAAAATCTTTCATCCAGTACTGTGCTCCGTTATGTTGCCGAAGAAGTCCCGAGACGGTTGATGGGATAGATCCTAGCGTCCATTTGGAAATCAGTCGCACCTTGTCGAAGTTTAAAATAGCGAGACGCCTCCATGCAGATCAGAACATAAGCCGCGTATTCGTAGCGTGGCTGCACCATGGGATTCACCGCGGTCATGAGTAGATAAAGTACCAGGAGGTAGACAGGCGCGTGCGATAACCGGAGTTTGCGAGTGATAACCATCAGTGCCAGCAGAGTGGATAAAAGCAGGGTGTGAATCGGCATGATGAATTGATCTATCCAGTTATTGAAGTCTCCCAGGAAATAGTCATGCAGAAAATATACGGGTGTGATAAAGCGCCCCAGGCAGTTCATCATAATCTTGGGAATCGCAACCAGCGGAAAGCCAAAATTCGCCTGAATATTATCCAGAATCACAATCGTGTGGCCCCCTTCCGCCTGCGCCAGCAACGCCGCGAAGAAGAATGGAACGAGATGGTAAATAAGCCCGTATGCGACCGTGAATCCTAGAACAGTTACCGCTATGCCCCACCGACGGCGACCTCGGAATGGTGAAGCTTTTGATTCGTAGGCGAAATAGAGAAGTAATACCAACACCTGCTGCCACCGCGCGAACAGCGAAAGCACAATAGCAAGAGCCAGCCAAACTGCCCGGAGGCGCCTGGCCTCCGTGTACCGCAGGAATACAACCATGCCTGATAGGGCGAATATTTCCTTATTCAAGGTGACCAGAGACAGGATCAGGAAGGGGTTCATCAGCATAAGAAGAAGAAAAGTCGCTCGATCGAACTGGGGCATGCTGCGGAGAATGCTGAGACAGAAGACAAAGAGAAGACAGTTAAAAAGCGCAACGTTGAGATCGGTGCGGAGAATCTCTGCTTCAAGCACGGGACCGAATAGATTCGAGGAGGCATCGGTACCATTTGCCACCCGATCGGCGAAATTCGTTGTGCGCACCCCGCTTGCTTCCCAGTAGGTACCCGAGTCCGCTTGGATAATCGGCTGCAGATGAAAATTTGCGACGGGCGCGACCGCTTCAAAGAAGATGAAATAAGAGACGATTACGATAAAAGATGAACAGGCCAATGACCAGCCAAACACGGAGGGGTCGAGGTGCAAAAAGGCTTGGCGGCGCGATGGGCGGCAGTTGCGTCATCAGGTACTGAGACGATTCTACCGTTACATATAGCTCGAGCGAAGCAACCGTGCAGCTTCACTATGCAGACGGCTTACTCGCGAAGATATTTCCCAGCCTGCGAATCTCCGCTCCCACTCCGCGCAGCTTCTCTTCGATGCGCTCGTAGCCGCGGTCGATGTGGTACACGCGATCCAGAATCGTTTCTCCCTCGGCAACCATGGCGGCTAGGACAAGCGAAGCCGATGCGCGCAAGTCGGAACACATCACCGCTGCTGAAGACAGGGGAGACTTGCCGCGAATTGTGGCTGTGCGGCCGTCGACCTTAATGTTCGCGCCCATGCGCACCAGCTCCTGCACGTGCATGAAGCGGTTCTCAAAGATGTTCTCGACGACAACCGAAGTGCCCTCCGCCTGCGTCGCCAGCGCCATGTACTGCGCCTGCATATCGGTGGGAAAGCCGGGATATTCTTCCGTCGAAACATCGGCACTTCGCAAAGTTCCTTCGCTGCGAACGCGGATGGAATCGCCTTCGATATCCAAACGCGCGCCGCACTCCTGCAGCTTGGCGATGACCGAGCTCAGGTGCGCGGGATTGCACTGCGTTACGCGAAGATCGCCGCCCGTGATTGCGCCTGCCACGAGAAATGTGCCGGCTTCGATGCGGTCTGGATTGATGCGATGGCGCGTGCCGTGCAGCTTGTCGACGCCCTGCACCCGGATCAAGCTGGATCCGGCGCCCTCGATCTTTGCGCCCATGGAGACGAGCATCGACGCCAGATCGGTCACCTCCGGCTCACGCGCGCAATTCTCCATCACGGTTTCGCCATCCGCGAGCACTGCGGCCATCAGCAGATCTTCCGTACCGGTCACGGTGATCTTATCGAATAGGATGTGCGCGCCCTTCAGCCGCTCCGTACGTGCTTCCAGATAGCCGTGCTCCTGGCTAATGGCGGCGCCCATGGCTTCCAACCCTTTGATATGCAGATCGATCGGCCGGCCGCCGATGGCGCATCCCCCGGGCATCGCCACACGCGCAAGTCCCGTGCGGGCGATGAGCGGTCCAAGCACAAGTGAGGACGCGCGCATTGTCTTGACGATCTCGTATTTCGCGACAGGGTCGGAGAGCACGCGGCAGGAAATGGAGGTGCGATGCTGCGCGCGGCCGTATCCCAGCTCAACCTCGGCGCCCATCGAGACGAGCAACTTTCGCTCCGTCTCAATGTCGCGGACCTGCGGAATGTTTTCGAGGATGACTTCGTCTTCCGTGAGGATGGCAGCGGCCATGCAGGGAAGGGCGGAATTCTTTGCGCCGGAAACGCGGATGGAACCAAGCAGCGGATTACCGCCGCGAATGACGAACTTTTCCATGTATCTGGGGACTCCTACTATGTGCCCCCTCAGTTTACGGTTGAAGAAGGTTGCGTCAAACAGCACCCAGCGAGGAATGGACAGAAGTTGTAGGGGATGTATCGGAGTAGTATCGGCCGACCAGGTGCTACAGCTAGGCGTTACAACTCGGTCTTACAACTCAAGGACGGTATCCTCAATCGCCAGCCTTACATTTCCGTCCGCCTTGGCCAGACGTCGCACGGCCTCCGGCTTGTCTACCCCAGCCTTCAACATCACAAGGGCGATGGGCACGCTCTTGCCGGCGGATTTGATCGTCTGCACAGCGGTCTCACGGTCGATATTGCAGGCCCGCATCAGCACGCCGATGCCGCGCTCCACCAGTTTGGCGTTGTGCATGTGCACATTCACCATCATGTTTTCGTACACGTATCCCAGCCGGGTCATGGCGCCCGTCGTGATCATGTTGGTGATCATCTTTTGCGCGGTGGCAGCCTTCATACGGGTGGATCCGGAGATCACCTCCGGCCCGACTTCGGCAACGATGGCGATCTCGGCAGCCGCAGCAAGGGCTGTGTTCTGGTTGCAGGTAATGGCTGCGGTGTGGGCTCCCCGGCTGCGTGCGTATTCCACGGCTCCGACAACGTAGGGCGTCCGCCCGGAGGCGGAGAGGCCGATCACGACGTCTTTGCGCGTGGGGCGGCGGCGGGCGATGTCACGCTGACCGAGTTCGGGTGAGTCTTCATTTACCTCCACTGCAGACGCGACAGCCTTCGGGCCGCCGGCCACAATGTATTGCACCGACTGCGGCGACGTGGAGTAGGCAGGGGGGCACTCGGAGGCGTCGAGTGCAGCGATGCGCCCGCTCGATCCCGCGGCGACATAGATCAATCGTCCGCCGTCGCGCAGGGCACGTGCCACCGCATCGATCACGAGCGCGATCTCCGGCAACGCCTTTTTCACGGCACCGGCGATCTTTCCATCCTCATGATTGATGATGCGTGCAATATCGAGCGCTGACTTGGTGTCGAATCCGTGCGATGCGGAGTTGACGCTCTCCGTCATTAGTTCGTGCAGTTCGTGCTCTGTGGGAGTGTGAATTGTCTCGTCCACTTCGGAACTGCTCATGCGGGTTGCGGGGGTTAAAGTAGCCATGTTCGTGGTCGGAAAAATCCCTATTGGTATTTTACTGCCACTGTCAAAACCATTCTCGAGGAAAACGCGACCACGGGTTACCGGATTGGGACTCCGCGTGGCCCTTGTGTGGGACGATCAGCTTTTGTGATCGATGGCAAGCTCGTGGCGGAGAGCGTCGTGGAAGCGCGGACGCAGTTCGCGAATCGCCTGATTGGAGCGGTCGGGCCAGGTGCGGTTTGTCAGCAGGGTAACGGCCATGCCTGCGTCCAGATCGATCCAAAGCGAAGTGCCGGTGAATCCGAGATGGCCGATCGAGCGCGCCGAGAAGAGCGTTCCCGAAGAGGACGGCACGGAGGGTGTATCCCAGCCGAGTGCGCGTGAGGTGCCGGGCGGCTGCTGCGCAGGAGTGGCAAACAGCGCGATCGTTTGCGCGGAAAACAACGGGGCTCCGGCGGCCGTTGCGCCGTTTGCCAGAATGCAGTGCGCAAAGCGCAGAACATCCTCCGTGTTGGAGAAAAGTCCGGCGTGACCGGCGACGCCGCCCATTACGGAAGCGTTTTCATCGTGCACCTCGCCCTCGAATGACACGATGCCGGAAGCTGCGGTCCTCCTCAGTGGGAGGAATTGACGCGCGTAGGCCGCTGCCAGGACAGAATCGAGTGGTGCTCATGCCTAGGGGTGCGAAGATCTCGCGCTGACAGAAAGAGTCGAGTCTCTCGCCTGCGATCTTCTCGATGAGGTGTCCAAGAATCATGAACCCGATGTCCGAATACTCGGCGCGCGTTCCTGGATCCGCGGTCAGCGGCTGGCGAAGACACGCGTCGATCATCGCAAGGCGATCGTTTGCCGACTCAAAGAGACGCACATAACCGGGCAGACCTGAAGAGTGGTCCAGCAGCATGCGGAGCGTGACAAGAGATCGCCGGCTATCAGATGCGTCGGCGGCTGCAAACTCCGGTAGCCACTCCGCAACAGGGAGATCCAGCGCAAGCTCTCCGCGGTCGTAGAGCCGCATGACGGCTGCCGTCGTTGCTATCACCTTGGTCAGGCTGGCGAGATCAAAAATAGTGTCCGGCTCGACCAGCGGTGAGTTGGGCTCGTAGGTGAAGCGTCCGACGGCATGTGCGCTTGTTTCAGATGGCCCCGACTTTGCCGTGGCAAAGAACTGCGAACGCGCAGCCGGGAAAGACGTGGTCGCGTATGCCTTGCTCCAGCAGCGCTGTCGAGGCGGGAAACTCGCATCTTACGGATGGGGCCAACTCCGCCTCCTCGGTGTGAAATCCGGCGGCATTCGATTCTCTTTCGTAACGATGTTGCCATGCCGGAGGGTTAGGCGCAGCCGGGAAACGCTATCCACGTTGTTCCGGTTGCGTCTATAACCGAAGTAGTGGGTACCAGATTGATGAAACCGACCAACGCCGCTGTGTGGCTCATGTGCAGCACGCTGATAGCGGCTCCCCTGACGTTAAGTGCACAACAAGCCCCTCCAGCGCCCCCGGCACCGCCGCAGCATTCAGATTTTCCAGCCTCGGGCGGCCTGGCCGCCGCCGAAACCGCGCTTAACGGCAAGACCTACACCGTCCCCGCGGGAACTAAGGTCCTGTTGTCGCTCAAGAGCGGAGTCAATACCAAGACGGCTCGTCCGGGAGACGGCGTTTACCTGGTTTCCACCTTTCCAGTCATCGTCGGGTCCCATGTGCTCATCCCATCGGGGGTCTACGTCCAGGGGATCGTGGACAAGGTGGAGCGCCCCGGTCGCATCAAAGGGCGGGCGAAGCTGCTGATGCATTTCACGACCATGATTTTCCCCAACGGGCAGGTGGTCGGCATCCCCGGAACGGTAAATAATCTGCCGGGCTCAAGCGGCCCGTCGGTCAAGGGCGAGGAGGGCACCATCGAGCAGGCAAGCAACAAGGGCAAGGACGCGGGCAACGTTGCCAAGGGCGGAATAATCGGTGCCACAGGGGGCGTCGTCGGAGGTGCGGCCAGTGGCAGTCCAGGTGCGGGGGCGGCGATTGGCGGTCTTGCCGGAGTGGCTGGCGGATTGATCTATACGCTTCTAACCCGCGGTGACGAGGTCATCATCCCCGAAGGCACCAGCCTGGAGATGGTGATGCAGCGCCCCCTGGAGCTGCAGGCCTCGCAACTGGACGGAATTAATGACGTGCGGGGAAATCCGCAGTACATTCCTAGTGGAGGGCAGCCACAGCCACTCTCAAAGCCGGCGCACATCGTCTGTCCTGCCGGTAGCCTCGGTTGCAATTGATGGAGCATCAGGAAGACCATTCGTTCGGACCGCATCCGCTCGACGTGGCAGCGCGCCGCAAGCGCAGCCGCGCCGTGGTCGTCTGGACCCGCGATATTCTCGTCTCGCTGGCGGTAGCGTTTTTCGTCATCACGTTTCTTTACCAGCCGGTGCGTGTCGAAGGCACCAGCATGCTGCCGCGACTGCACGATCAGGACCGCATCTTCATCAACAAATTTGTCTATCACTTTGAAGACATCAGCCGCGGCGACGTCGTCGTCTTCTATTACCCGCGCGACCCTTCGAAGAGCTACATCAAGCGCGTCATCGCGCTGCCCGGCGATCGTATCGAGGTAGACGACGGCCGCGTCTACGTGAACGGCAATCGCATTCCGGAGCCGTATGTGCCGCAGCGCTTTCGCGACACGCGATCCGTCTCCGCGGTTCTGCTCCCGCCGCATTGCTACTACGTGATGGGCGATCATCGCTCCATCTCGAGCGACAGCCGTGACTTCGGTCCCGTGGAGCGCAGCTTCATCTACGGCAAGGCCGCATTCGTCTACTGGCCTACGGAAACCATGCACGTCGTCGAATAATGCGCAACCGCGCGAACCGTGGGCTGTCTTCGGGGCAGGGCTGTTATCGATTCCGCCGCCAAACCTGATAACATCGATTGAATCCACCCCATGGAGCAGCGATGCAGGCCATACTTGCGCTCGAAGACGGGCGCATCTTCCGCGGTGAGAGCCACGGCGCGGGCGGTGAGCGCGCAGGCGAAGTAGTTTTCAACACATCACTGACGGGCTACCAGGAAATCTTCACCGATCCTTCCTACGCGGGCCAGATCGTCGTCCTGACGAATCCGCAAATCGGCAATTACGGCACCAATGCCGCCGATGCCGAGGCGCAAAAACCATACATTGAAGGTCTGGTGACGCGGGAGTTCTCGCCCGTCAGCTCGAACTGGCGCTCCGAACAGGTTGCCGATGAATACCTGGAACGTCACGGCGTGCCCGCCATCTCCGAGATCGACACAAGAGCATTGGTGCGGCATCTCCGCACTTACGGAGTCATGCGCGGCGTTATCTCGACGAATGGATCGAGCACCGAAACGCTCGTGGCCAAGGCCAAAGCCCAGCCGAAGATGGACGGCTGCGACCTGGCAAGTGTCGTCTCGACCAAGGAGTCGTACAACTGGAACCGAGAGCACGCCGGCAATGCTGTTCCCGGGCTGATGCCTGACGCGCCGGCAGACGATCTTCATGTCGTGGCCTATGACTACGGCATCAAGCACAACATTCTTCGGATGTTGACGCGGGAGGGCGCACGCGTCACCGTCGTGCCTGCGCAGACTTCCGCCGAAGACGTGCTCGCGCTCAAGCCGGATGGCATCTTTCTCTCGAATGGTCCGGGAGATCCCGAGCCGCTCCACTACGCGCAGGAGAATATTCGCAGGCTGGCGGGGAAGAAGCCGATCTTCGGCATTTGCCTCGGCCATCAGCTTATCGGCCTCGCGCTAGGTGGCAAGAGCTACAAGCTGAAGTTTGGACATCACGGCGGCAATCACCCCGTGCAGCAGACGGGCACGGGCAAGATCGAAATCACGGCGCATAACCACAACTTCGCCATCGATCCGGATTCGCTCAAGCAGAGCGAGGTCGATCTGACCCACATCGACTTGAACGACAACACGCTCGAAGGACTGCGGCATCGCTCGCTCCCGCTGTTCAGCGTGCAGTACCACCCGGAAGCCAGCCCTGGTCCGCATGACTCGCACTATCTCTTTGGAGACTTCCGCAAGATGATGGAGGAGTTCAAGCGGTGAGCATTCGCTTGGAGCGCCTGCTACTAGGATCGGTGGTTGTTTCGCTGGCGCTGGGAGCCATGACCTCCACGCTGGCGCAACGCGGGGCAGGAACGGGCCTTCGCTATGGACCGCCGGACAGCGCGGCGATGAATTACGTTTCGCGGTGCCTGGCTGGGGCGCCGCCCCGTCCGGTCGAGCTCTATTCCCGCGGAGGCTGGTACATCAGCGACGATCTGCGCCAACAGCTTCACGACCGCGAGGCCAGCATCGAAGGAATTGCAATGGTGTGGAAGCTGAAAAATCTCCCGCGCGCCGTATATCAATGGACGCACGACGGCGAGTTCAATCGAGATGTGGTGGCCTGCCTCGACGTAAGCGGCAAAGTCACGCGTTCGGAGAGTCGATACACGCCGGGCGATTCCGAGCCTAATCAGCGTTGGATTTATATCCATACCCTCACAACCGCTGGCCACCATGGAAGTCTTCAAGGGGCGGGCCGCTTTACCGACAGGCAGGGGCATCCTATGGGCCGCCCGCATTTGACTCCTGAGGACCAGGACTTCATCGCGGGTGAGCGCGTGTACCACAACTGGAACGACTTTGATTTCGCCGGCCTCGTCGGCAGGCAGGGGCAGTAAGAGAGATAGATGCCACGTAGAAATGACATCCAGAAGATCCTGGTGATCGGCTCCGGTCCCATCGTGATTGGCCAGTCCGCAGAGTTCGACTATTCCGGCACTCAGGCGGTGAAGGCGTTGCGCGCGGACGGCTACGAAGTCGTGCTGGTGAATTCCAACCCGGCGACGATCATGACCGATCCCGAACTCGCCGACCGCACCTACATCGAGCCTCTGACGCGTGAGTACGTGGAAGAGATCATTCGGCTGGAAGCGGCGATGATGACCGGCATTGATGGCAAGCGCAAAGGCAAGTTCGCGCTTCTGCCGACTGTCGGTGGACAGACCGCTCTGAATCTTGCGGTCGATCTGGCAGACGCCGGCATTCTCGAGAAGTACGATGTCGAGCTGATTGGTGCAAAGCTTGATGCCATCAAAAAAGCCGAAGACCGCCTGCTCTTCAAAGATGCGATGCAGAAGATCGGGCTGGACATGCCGCGCTCCTCGCTGGTGAACAACATTCGGGACGGCATGGACTTCGCCGCAAAGATCGGCTTCCCGGTCGTGATCCGCCCATCGTTTACCCTCGGCGGATCTGGCGGAGGCATTGCCTATAACCGCGAAGAGCTGATGGAAATCCTCGCGCGCGGACTCGATCTTTCACCCGTGCACGAGTGTCTCATCGAAGAATCAGTGCTCGGCTGGAAGGAATACGAGCTGGAGGTGATGCGCGACCTCGCGGACAATGTCATCATCATCTGCTCGATCGAAAATATGGATCCGATGGGCGTCCACACGGGCGATTCGATCACCGTGGCTCCCGCGCAAACGCTAACCGACCGCGAGTACCAGATGATGCGTGACGCGGCGCAGCGCGTGATCCGCGAGATCGGCGTGGAGACAGGCGGCTCGAACGTGCAGTTCGCGGTGCATCCACAGACCGGCCGCATGACCGTGATCGAAATGAACCCGCGTGTTTCGCGGTCATCGGCGCTGGCGTCCAAGGCAACCGGGTTTCCGATCGCAAAGATTGCCGCCAGGCTGGCCGTCGGCTATACGCTGGACGAGATCCCTAACGACATCACGCGCAAGACGCCGGCATGCTTCGAGCCGACCATCGATTACGTCGTCGTCAAGGTGCCGAAGTGGCAGTTCGAGAAATTCCCCGGCGCCGACGAGACGCTGGGCCCGCAGATGAAATCGGTCGGCGAAGTGATGGCGATCGGACGCACCTTCAAGGAAGCGATGATGAAGGCGCTGCGCTCGCTCGAGACGGGCAAGCGCGTGGGATCGGAAGTGATCGAACCGCGCCGCCTGATGCAGCGCCTGGTGACTCCGCAGCCACAACGGTTGGACTACATTCGCTATGCCTTTCGCACCGGCATGACGGTACGCGAGGTTGCTCGCATCACCGCGATGGATCCCTGGTTCCTCTACCAGCTTAAAGAGATCACTGACACCATCGGTCTGCTGGGTACGACCAAGCTGGAGACAGTGAGCGCGAGCGTGCTGCGCAAGGCCAAGCGCATGGGCATTTCAGATGCGCGCATCGCGGAAGTCTGGCACCTTGATGCAGCTACAGGTGCCGACGAGGTGCGCGATCTGCGTGATCGTCACGGCGTGAAGCCGATCTTCAAGCTGGTGGATACCTGCGCGGCCGAGTTCGAAAGCGAGACGCCGTATATGTACTCGAGCTACGACGAGGAGGATGAAGCACCGCCTAGCGCGAAACGCAAGGTCATCATTCTCGGATCGGGGCCGAATCGTATTGGGCAGGGAATCGAGTTCGATTATTGCTGCTGCCACGCTGCCTTCGCACTGAAGGAAGACGGCTACGAGACGGTGATGGTGAACTGCAATCCGGAGACTGTCTCTACGGATTACGACACCAGCGACCGGCTCTATTTCGAGCCGTTGACGCTCGAAGATGTTCTTGCCATTTATCAGCGCGAGTGCGCAGCCGGCGCGGATGTCGGCATGATTGTGCAATTCGGCGGGCAGACGCCACTCAATCTCGCACTACCGCTGAAGAAAGCCGGAGTAAAGATTCTCGGAACATCGCCGGAATCGATCGATCTAGCCGAGGACCGCAAGCAGTTTGGTGCGCTGCTGGAGCGGCTGAACATTCCGCAGCCGCCGGGCGCGATGGCGACCAGCGTGGACGAGGCTCTGGCTGGCGCAGAACGCGTTGGATATCCCGTCCTGGTGCGTCCCAGCTATGTGCTGGGCGGCCGCGCGATGGTGATCGCATACGACGACGCCGAAGTGCGGCGATACATGGCCGAGGCAGTCGAATACTCGCAGGACAGGCCAGTGCTGATCGATCATTTCCTCGAGGCCGCGGTCGAAGTCGATGTCGATGCGCTATGTGATGGTAAGAACGTCGTCATCGCCGGCATCATGCAGCACATCGAAGAGGCAGGCATTCACTCCGGGGATTCATCGTGCGTGCTGCCGGCGGTGGATCTTTCTCCGGAGACCTGTGCAACGCTACGCGATTACACACGGCAGCTTGCGCTCGCGCTCAACGTGCACGGGCTGGTGAACCTGCAGTTCGCCATCCAACGCAGCAGGCAGAAGGGTGAGCGCGACCGCGTCTTTGTGATCGAAGTGAACCCGCGCGCTTCGCGCACCGTCCCCTATGTTTCGAAAGCCACCGGCGTGCCGCTGGCGAAGATCGCATCGCGCCTCATGACTGGCCGCACGCTCGCGGAGCTACTGCCGGAGCAGGTGCGAGAGGGCCTGGACCTGGACACCGGCGCGCATTTCTATGTGAAATCGCCGGTTTTCCCCTGGAACAAGTTCCCCGGCGTCGACCCAGTGCTTGGCCCCGAGATGCGCTCCACCGGCGAGGTGATGGGTGTAGCCGACAATTTCGGTGAGGCCTTCGCCAAGGCGCAGCTCTCGGCCGGGCAGCGGCTGCCTTTGCGTGGGACGGTCTTCTTCAGCGTGAATGACCGCGACAAGGATGGACTGGTCGCGGTGGCGCGTGAGTATGTGCATCTCGGATTCCGCCTGGTAGCCACCCATGGAACAGCCGATGTGCTGGAGCGGGCCGGCCTCTCGACCGAGCGCGTCTACAAGGTGAAGGAGGGGCGTCCGAATATCGTCGACCTCATCAAGGGCGACGCCATCCACCTCATCATCAATACGCCGCAGGGTCAGGACACCTTCTTTGACGAGAAGGCGATTCGTCGTGCGGCCGTGCAGCAGCGCATCCCGACCATCACCACCATGGCCGCAGCCCGTGCCGCTGCTGAAGGCATTGCGGCGCTGCAACGAGAGACCATCCATGTGGACGCGCTTCAGCAACTGCATGCGGCGCGTGCGCTGGCCGCGCGATAGGTGAGGATGATCCATGCTGCTTGAGGGAGTCTTCGCCGCCATCCCAACTCCGTTTCAGCCGGATGGCCGTCCGCAGTGGCACAATATGGAGCGCAATGTCGAGCGCTACTGCCGGGCGCCGCTCGCGGGCATTGTGGTGCTGGGCTCGACCGGCGAAGCCGTGATGCTGAACGATGAAGAGACGCGTGAGGCGCTGCGTGTTGCCAGAAATGCCGCCGCGGATGATCGCGTGCTCATCGCCGGCGTCGGTCACGAGAGCCTGGTCGAGACGCTGAAACGTATCGAGCACGCCGCATCGCTCGGCTACGACGTGGCGCTCGTCCGGACGCCCCACTTCTTCCGGCCGCAGTATTTCCGGAGTCAGACGCCCGCGACCGAGATGCTGACCTACTTCCGCATGGTCGCCGATGCCTCGGCGCTTCCCGTGCTGCTTTACAGCATCCCGGCCTATACCGCGTATGATCTGCCGGTCGAGGTGATCGGTGAGCTCTCTGCGCACCCGAACATCTACGGCGTCAAGGATTCGAGCGGCAAGCCAGAACGGATTGCGGCTATCGTTGCCGCGACAGCTTCCGCGCCTCGCCGCAACGTCGCTGTCACGGCCACCTTCGCGCCCGTGACGAGCCGTATGCTGAACGCCCAGGCGGAGGCCGCCGGGCTGGCGGCAGCACTGATGCCTGCGGAGGCGGTGATGGCGGGCGTTGGCTACGCTGCGCCTCCTCCGCCGCAATTCAAGACGCGCACGCGCGTGGTAGGGTTTCAGGTCCTCTGCGGGTCGGCGCAAACGCTGCTGCCATCCCTTGCGGCCGGCGCGACGGGCGGTGTGCTGGCGATGGCCTCCTTTGCGCCGCAGGCCTGCGCAGAGATCTACATGGCGTGGAAGGACCGGGACGCCACGCTGGCTGAGGAGAAACAACAACGAATCGTGCAGGCAGCCGATGCGGTCTGCGGACGCATGGGCATTCCGGGTGTGAAGTACGCGTGCGACCGGAATGGTTACTACGGCGGCTCTCCGCGGCTGCCGTTGCTGCCGCTCACCGCCGCTGAGCGCGACGAGGCAGACAGGCTGCTGGCGGATATCCGCCAATGACGCAAGGCAGCTTCGCGACATTTCGGCGGCGCACAGCACCCACTCAGCCGTGAGCCAGCGCAGTTAACCCAGGCTGGCTGAGCCGGTTGAACAATGCTGACCTATACTTAGAAGATGGCGGCGGTGGCGTGGGACCCACTCCTCGGCATCCCTGTAGATGCACGCAGCCCCACTCGAATCTGGCGTTCTAGAAGGGAATTCGCTCGATGTCAACAGGTGATTTGGCCCTGAAAGCAGAGCAGCCACGCGCTGCAGCCGGGCAATCCGGCGAGACA
Source organism: uncultured Acidobacteriaceae bacterium (assembly GCA_963737035.1). Classification (GTDB taxonomy): domain Bacteria; phylum Acidobacteriota; class Terriglobia; order Terriglobales; family Acidobacteriaceae; genus KBS-83. The sequence goes on from CAVTRJ010000018.1 coordinate 230,684, forward strand.
GTCAACGACTTCAGCATTCAGGTAGCCACGGTCAATGGCTCCGGATCGCAGTCGGCAAACAATGTCCTGCTCAAGAGCATCTTCGCGATGGGAATCCCCATCAGCGGCAAGAATCTTTTCCCCTCCAACATTGCTGGCCTGCCCACCTGGTACACCATCCGGGCCAGCAAGTACGGCTACGTCGCGCGCAAAAAAGAAATCGACATCCTGGTCGCGATGAATGCCGAGACGGCGAAGGATGACATACTTTCGCTGCCAGCCGGCGGCGTCGCGATCTATGAAGATAGCGCGAACTTGAAGCAGTACCGCGAAGACGTGGTCTGTTACCCGGTGCCCTTCGACAAGATCACCGCCGCTGTCTGCCCGGAAGCCAAGCTGCGCAAGCTGGTCAAGAACATGGTGTATGTCGGCGTGGTGGCCGAGCTTCTGCAGATGGACCTGGCGACGGTCGAAGCTGCGGTGCGCCGCCAGTTTGCAAAGAAACAAAAGGCCGCCGACCTGAACTGGGCTGCCGTGCAGGCGGGCTATGACTACGCGAAGGCCTCGCTGACCAAGCAGGATCCGTTTCGTGTGGAGCGCATGCATGCGAACGAAGGCAAGATCATCATCGAAGGCAATGCCGCGGCGGCGCTTGGCTGCATGTTCGCCGGCGTAACCGTCGTCACCTGGTATCCGATCACGCCTTCGTCATCGGTGGTCGAAAACCTGATCGACCTGCTGAAGAGATATCGCGTCGAACCGAGCGGCAAAGCGACCTTCGCGGTCGTGCAAGCGGAAGATGAACTTGCTGCCGTAGGCATGGTGCTGGGCGCAGCTTGGACGGGCGCACGCTCCATGACTGCTACCTCTGGCCCCGGCATCTCGCTGATGTCGGAATTCGCCGGACTTGGCTACTTCGCGGAGATTCCCGCAGTCATCTTTGACATCCAGCGTGTTGGGCCTTCGACTGGAATGCCGACGCGCACAGCACAAGGCGACATTCTCTCCGTGGCGTATCTCTCTCACGGCGACACGCGCCATGTCATGCTGCTGCCGGGTTCGGTGAAGGAGTGCTTCGACATGAGCATCGAGGCCTTCGACCTTGCTGAACAATTGCAGACGCCGATCTTCGTTCTCTCCGATCTTGATCTTGGCATGAACAACTGGATGACCGAGCCCTTCAGCTATCCGGAGAAGCCGATGCAACGCGGCAAGGTGCTGAGCGCGGAAGATCTGACGCGCCTGGGCGGCTTTGCGCGCTACAAAGATGTAGACGGCGATGGTGTCGGCTACCGCACACTTCCTGGCACGGACCACCCGCAAGCAGCATTCTTCACCCGCGGCAGCGGCCACAATGAGCGTGCGCTCTATACCGAGCGGCCGGACGAGTACCAGCACGTGATGGAGCGGCTGGCACGCAAGTTCGACACGGCCCGCAAGATGGTGCCTGCGCCGGTTACAGTAGCGAATGGCAGCTCACCCATCGGGCTCATTGCATACGGCACGACGGACTTTGCCGTCACCGAGAGCCGGGAGCAGCTCAAGGCCGAATACAAGCTGGAGACCGACTATCTCCGCATTCGCGCCTATCCGTTCACACGCGAGATTCACGACTTCGTTGCCGCTCACGAGCGTGTCTACGTCATCGAGCAGAACCGCGACGCACAGATGCTGAGCCTGCTCAAGCTTGACCTGCCGCCCGAAGACGCGGTGAAACTGCGCAGTGTGCGGCACTACAATGGCCTGCCCATCGATGCGCGCAGCGTGACCGACGAACTGGTCATGCAGGAAGGAATCTAAGTCATGGCAACAACCCCGGCAACACCAGCGCCGAAGCCTGCTCCGAAGGTGAACCGTCTCGGGCTGCCCATCCTCGAATATCGCGGCGGCAAGACCAACCTGTGCGCCGGCTGCGGACACAACGCCATCTCCGAGCGCATCATCGATGCTTTTTACGAAATGGGCTTGCAGCCGGAGCGTGTGATGAAGCTCTCCGGCATCGGCTGCTCGTCCAAGAGCCCGGCCTTCTTCATGAGCCGCTCGTTCGGCTTCAACAGCGTTCACGGGCGCATGCCTGCAGTAGCGACCGGGGCGCTCCTTGGCAATCACACCATGAAGGCTATCGGTGTGTCGGGCGACGGCGATACCGTCTCCATCGGTATGGGGCAGTTCGTGCATATGCTGCGACGCAATCTGCCCTTGATTTACATCATCGAGAACAATGGCGTGTACGGTCTGACGAAAGGCCAGTTCTCTGCCACTGCGGACATTGGCTCGAAGCTGAAGACGGGTGTCATCAACGATCTGCCGCCGATCGACACCTGCACTCTTGCTATCGAGCTCGGCGCGACGTTTATTGGCCGCTCTTTCTCCGGTGACAAGAAGCAATTGCTGGCCATGATGAAGGCGGCGATCGCCCACAAGGGCACCGTCTTGCTGGACGTGATCTCACCCTGTGTCACCTTCAACGATCATGAAGGCTCGACCAAGAGCTACAAGTACATGCAGGAGCACGAGGAGGCCATTACTGAGGTCGGCTTCGTGCCGCACTTCGAAGACATCAGTGTGGATTACGACGCTGGCTCGACCTACGACGTCGAGATGCACGATGGTTCTCACCTGCGGCTGCGTAAACTGCACGATGATTACAACCCGATCGACCGCATCAGCGCCGTCCGTGCGCTGATGGAGGCGCAGCAGAAGGGCGAGGTGCTCACGGGTGTGTTTTACGTAGACACACAGAAGCCGAGCTTCACCGACCTGCTGAACCTGGTCGATGAGCCACTGGGCACTCTACCGGAATCTCGCGTGCGACCGCCGAAATCCGTACTCGACGACGTGATGCAGAGGATGCGATAGAAGACATCGGGAGCGGTTGGAGTACGGCACACGCGCATCCTAGTATTCTCCCGATACCATTCACCTATTCGCATGCTTAATAACCGCAAGATTGCTGTTGTTCTTCCGGCTTACAACGCTGAGAAGACCGTGGAACGCACCGTGGATGAAATTCCGCGCGACATCGTGGACGATATCATCCTGACCGACGATGCCAGCCGGGATAACACGGCAGCGGTGGCTAGCAGGCTGGGCCTCCACGTGATACGGCATGACAAGAACCGCGGCTATGGGGGCAATCAGAAGACCTGTTACGAAGCGGCTCTTGCGCGCGGCGCGGACATCGTGGTCATGCTGCACCCTGACTATCAATACACGCCGCTGCTGGTCACTGCCATGGCCTCAATGATTGCCTACGACCAATACGATTGTGTGCTGGCTTCGCGCATCCTTGGCAACGGCGCGCGGAAGGGCGGCATGCCGCTCTACAAGTACATCTCCAACCGTCTGTTGACATTGATACAAAATCTGCTGATCGGGCAGAAGCTTTCCGAGTACCACACCGGCTATCGCGCCTGGAGCCGGACAGTGATTGAGCGCCTTCCGCTTTTGAGCTGTTCCGATGATTTTGTGTTCGATAACCAGATCATCGTCCAGGCGGTGTATTTCGGATTCCGCATCGGCGAGATATCCTGTCCGACGAAATATTTCGACGAAGCGTCTTCGATCAACTTCAGACGCAGTGTTGTGTATGGATTGGGTGTGCTGAAAACAGCGCTTCAGTTCCTCTTGAAGAAATACGGGCTGGCTCATCCTGCATTTCTCGAGGACAGGGAAGCCTGCCGCCTTCGGCCGGCGCGCGCTCTCTCTCGCGCTGAGTAGAATTCTTCGATTCGCCGCGATGAGTGGTAACGTGACTAACCCCCTCCCCCCTCCCGGTGCGGGAGGCTCCGGTATAAAGGCAGCAGAATCAGGGGGTTGAGTGGTCTTCCGTGCGCTAAATTCGTCTATCCATTGAAGTTACCGGTAAATTCGTCCAGCCGAAGCAGTTAGCGCCCGGCTTGCCCGATGAGGACAGCGACAGGTTCGTTGAGAGGCGGTTGGCAGAAACGGAAAACGCCACCGACGCGGTGGCGTTTTTTGAAATCTCTTTAGAGTGCTTGGCTTTTGTTTCTACTTCTCTATTTCCAGTGTAGCGAATTGGGCGGGTGTAATTGGCAAATTCTGAAATGTGTGTGCCCATTTTGGATCGGCTGGATTTTTGGGGGAACATCCCGACGGCGGGCCCCGCGCCTTTCAGTTCCTATCTCAGGATCGGAGGATTGACGGATCAACTGCCGGATCCGCCGGAGTGTTCTTCTCGGGCGCCGGGTTCGGGGAAGTCGCTGTCGTTGTTCTTTACGTCGGAGTCGGAGGTGCGGTGACCCAGTTGGCCGGCGATAGATGGCCGGCTGGTAGTGGCGCGGGGCGATTCTTCTTCGACGACACCTTTGTGCTCGTCGCTATCCTGGTGTTTTGTCATAGCTCCGGGGTGGGATGAGGGAGCGCGGGTCTGCCGTTGTATCGGGCGAGTTGCTGTCAGCGGTACGCGGTGGGTTTGGGAGCGATGCGGATGCCCAGTCCATTCAATTTACTGCGCGCTTCGGCAGCTTCCGGTGTCTGCGGATAACGCTGGATCAGCGAACGCAGCTCCTGTGCGCCGGCCTCGCGCTGCTGCGACTGCAACAGGGACTCACCTTTCCGTAGCTGCGCCGCAGGTGCCTTCGGATTGCCGGCGAATTGCTCCAGCACGATGTCGTATTGCTTTTCAGCCTGGGCGTACTTGCCCTGCCGGTAGGCGATCTCGCCCATGTAGAAGTGGGCGTTCCCCGCCAGGTCATCCTGCGGGTAGTACTTGACCACATCGCTGAACTCGGAGTTCGAGAGGTCATATTTAGCGGAGTTGTAATCGCGCAGGGCCGCCTGATAGCTCTGCTGCAAGGGCGGCGCCAGAGCGCCATTGTTGCCGGGCGCCTGCGACGGGGCCAGATTACCTGCGGGAGGGGCATTGTCGGCCATGCCTGGTCCAGTAGGTGCCGGGCCTGCCGGCTGCGACGATCCGGACGGTCCACCCGCCGACGGGTTCTGCACATTCTGCAACTGCGCCTGCATGGACTGCAGAGTCGTATCCAGTTTGCCGACTCGCGTCTTCAGCTCGTCCACCGAATCGTTGAGCGCCTGCATCTGGCCGGATAGCTGCTGGCTCTCGTTCTGCGAGGACACGGCCTGCTGCATCGAGTTTACCTGGGTGGTCATGCGCGAGATGCTGTCCACATTCTGCTGGACCATGTGGAGCAGAACGCCCATGCGCTCGTCGTTTGACTGCTTCATTTGCGAGATCATGTCCTGAAGCTGGGAGACCTGGGTTTGCAACTCGATGATTTCTTTGGCCACGGCGTGCGCGCGCGGCGGAAGGGCAGTGATGGAAAGCAGCAGGACAGCGGCGGCGGGAAGAAGCGATCTACGCATGTGAAGCCTCGAAGAGCGTTAAACTCTCGTTCATTTTAGACGTTTTGCGGCAATGAAAGGGGCAGCGCAACCGGCTTGGTCACGCTGCCCCTTGATTACTTTGGCACTAAGAGTGTTTTGGCACTATCAAGGTTACCGGTCGACGGAGAATCCGGCGCGCCGGTTCTGCTGATAGCACTGCTCGTTTGCCTCGGTGCAGAACTGCTTCTCCTTGCCATACGAGACGGTGCGGATACGGTCCGGATTGACGCCGGCAGCGACCAGCGCCTGTTTGGCCGCATTGGCGCGGTTCTCGCCCAAAGCCAGGTTGTACTCCGTCGATCCGCGCGCGTCGCAGTAGCCGCCGATGACGATCTTCAGCTTGGGATGGGAAGCGAGGAAGGCCGCGTCTTTCGAGACCACAGTTTGCGACTGCGGATTGACGTCGTAGCTGTCGTAGTCGTAGAAGATGTCGGTCACGTTGGTATGGAAGGTCGCGTCGTCGACGGTTTCGCCGTTAAGATCGCCGCTCGTCCCTGCGCCGCCCACCGTCACATGGGCAGTCGCATCGGTCGAACCGCCGAGGCCGCGTGCAACGAGGTGATAATCCGTGGTCGCCGTCGGCGATACGGTCTGCGTGCCGGAAGAAGGCACGGCACCGATGCCGTCGATGGAGACGTCGGTCGCATCGGTGGTCTTCCAGGAGAGGATCACCTTGTCCCCGGCACTGATGTTGTCCGGCGTTGCCGTAATGGTGGCCGTGGGCGCTGCGCCTGACTCAGCGGCGGGGGGTGGCGGGGGTGGCGGCGGAGCATGTTTCTTACCGCACCCGGCAAACGCTGCAATCACAAGGACGGCCAGGCAGGAAGCCGCACGGCGGCGCATATTCCAGGTACGGACAGGAAGCGAATTCACGGTCTCTTCTCCTCAATCAAAAACTTTAGCGCGGCCAAGTCGAGAAGGCCGCGGGAATCTGTATCAGTACCCGTTTCGCCAAGAGCCCCAATGACTGCAGGCAATTCGCTCATGAGGGTACACGGAAGCACAAATTGTCCCACGCGATCTATTTCCAGCTCCATCCGGGCATGGTGTTGTTCCCGTCGTGCGTCAGTGCGTGTTGCTGTGTACCGTCGGTGAGCATGGCCCATATCTCGGAATGGCCACCCGTCTGTCTTTCAAAGACGATATGCCGGCCATCCGGCGCCCAGGAGGGAAAATCATTGCGTCCGGCATCATGCGTGAGCTGTACCCAGCGCTTGCTAGCGATGTCCATGACGTAGATGTCCTGGTTCCCGGGAGCACCCGGACCGTACTTGCGATCCCAGGCGAAGACGAGAAACTGGCCGTTGGGCGACCAGGAGGGCGAGGTAGCGTAGCCGCCATCGGTCAGACGCTGCACATTCGCTCCATCGGATTCCATGGTGTAGATCTGCGGCAGGCCGGTGCGGCCGCTTACCCAGGCGAGCTGATTGTTGGTCTTGGGATTCCAGCAGGGCGAGACGTCGGGTCCGCGGAAGGTGGTGACGCGATGAGCGCCGCCGCCGTTCGCGTCGGAGACCCAGATCTCGGGATCGCCTGATCTGTCTGAAGAGAAGGCGAGGTGGGCGCCGTCTGCCGACCATGCCGGCGAGATGGTGGTGCCGCCCGGGGAGGGGAAGCTGACCATCCGGCCCAGAACCAGCGAGTACATGCGGATCGTCCAGCCGGTTTTACCAAGCGACGCGAAGGCGACACGGCTGTTATCCGGCGAAACGTGCGGCGACAACGAGACCTCACCCAGGTGGGTGACCGGATGTTCCCCCTGGCCGTCGTAGTCCATCGCCCAGATTTCCTTCACGCCGGAGCGCGAGGAGACGAAGAAGATCTTTGTCTCGGCGATGCCGTTCACGCCTCCGCCAAGGCGAAGGATGATTTCGTCCGCGAATTTGTGAGCGATCAGCCGCGCATTATCCTGCGTGGCCACTTCGCCGTATTGCTTGCCGACGATGGCGGGCGCCCCAGCCTCCTTCACGTCCACCAGGAAGCCGCTGACATTCAAACGGCCGCCCTGCACCGCGAGCGAACCAAGCGCCAGCATCGCAGCATTGGCAGGCGCAGCGGACCATTGCGCGAGATTCACCTCGGCAGGGGTAGCCGGAGTTACGGCAGGAGCCAGTGCCTTCGAAACCATGTCGAAGATGCCGGCGTTCGCCAGGTCGTTGTAGAGGGTGTTATCGAAGGTCGTCTTCAGGACGGGCGTCTGCGGATCGGAAGAGTTGGGCTTGAAATCGGCGGCGGCCATCCGGATCTTTTCGACGCCGAGATTGGAGCCGGTCCGTACCCAGTCCTGTGCGTGGGCAGTGGAGGAGAGGGGCAGAAGCAGCAAAGTAGAAAGGGCAAGATACAGGGAGGACCGCAGTCGTTGCACCGGGCTGGATGTTTTCACGTGGGGGTGGATCTCCTCAGCGACCTGTGAATTCACAATAATATGACACCTGTAAGCTCGAGCCGCTATACCCCGATGGGAGTGGACCGTAACTGTCAACACGCTGCACCGCCCGCAAACAGGACTGATCGAGCGATGCCGAGCCGCTGGATTCCCCGACTTTGACATCCGAGGGAGCGCCGTCGCGCGAGAGAGTGAAGTAGATATAGGCCTTCGCGCCGGCGGGAGTGGAGGGGTCGACTTCCTGCTTGAGCCAGTTTTCCTGAGTTTTGCGCTGGATAATCGCCACGTAATAGGGGAAACGGAAACCGCTGCCACCGGTCACCGAGACGGGTGCCGCGGGCGACTGAGATTGCTGCTGAGCCATCGACTGCGGCAGGCTGGACTGCTGTTGCTCGCCGAAGTTCGCACGATCCTTGAGCTGTTTTTGCGGCTGCGGATGCTTCTGTTCCTGCTTTGGCGGAGCTTCCTTCTTGGGCGGTGGTTCTTTTTTCGGAGGCTGCTTTACCGGGATCGGGATCGCCTTAAGATCCGGCGCAGGCACGGTCTGTTCCTTCTCGATTGCCGGAGCGGGACTGGGGTTTTCAGTAGCGAGCACATTGTCTGTCGGCTTCTGTATCTGGGGCAGAGGAATGGACGGCGCATTCGAAACCAGGTTCGCCTGGATAGCGCTGGCGTCCATATTTTGTCCCCATTCGTTGCCACGGACGCGGCCATGTATCCACACCGAACCCACCAGCGCGCCAACAATGAGCAGGTGCAGGCCAAAGGACTCTGCGAAAGGCACGCCGAATGGCGCGCGCCGTTCGTATCGCTCTTCGAGATCCATCGCCATGCTGTTCCTACTTCTTACCGGGCGGGTTGGTCAGCGGCTGGGTCACGATCGAGACGTTGGTGATGCCCGCCTGCTTCACCGCATCCATCACTGACGCAAAAGCTCCGAAGGGCACGCGCTCATCGGCGCGCAGATAGATGATCTGCTTCGACGGATCAACGTTGGGATTGTGCAGCCGCTCCGGAATCTCGTTGATGTTGATGGGGTGGTCGCCCAGGAAGACGCGCTGATCGCGATCGATGGTGATGACCTCATGTTCCTGGGTGGCCTCGCGTACCGTGCGTGTCTTGGGTACGGCGACATCGATGCCTGACTGCAGCACCGGCGCGGTAAGCATGAAGATGACGAGCAGCACCAGCACGACATCTACCAGCGGCGTAATGTTGATGTCCGCAAGTGAGGACTGGGTGCGGCCTCCTGCGTTAGTAAACGCCACGGCCGGGCTCCTGCATTGCCTCGCGTTGGCCTGCGCGCTCGCGCTCCAGAGGATCCTGCTGCGGCCGCAGTGTGATCTCTTCCATGCTGTTCAGCAGCTCGCGTGCAAAGTCGTCCATGCGCGAGCCGAACTCGCGGATGCGCGCGGAGAACTGGTTATAGGCGACGACTGCCGGGACGGCGACCACGAGACCCGCGGCGGTGGTGATGAGCGCCTCGGAGACGCCAGGTGCGACGGCGCGCAATGTCGCGGCGCCTGCGGTACCCAGGCCATGGAATGCATCCACGATGCCCATGATGGTGCCGAACAGCCCGATAAATGGCGAGATGGCGCCAATGGTCGCCAGCCAGGTCAGCCGCTGCTCCATGAATGTGAGCGCTTCGCTCGAAGCTGACTGCGCAGTGCGCTCTAACGCAGTGATGTTGCGCGGTGGACCGTAGCCGCCGGTCTGGCGGCGGTAGGTCTCGTAGACCTCATCAAAAACGTTGACCAATGGACTTGGCTTGTACTGCTCGGAGATGGCGCCAATCTCCTGCAAACGCGCTGCCTTGCGGAAGGCGCGCAGGAAGGCGCGGCTCTGGCTGCGAGCGCGTCGAAAGCCAATCCACTTGCCCAGAATGATGGCCCAGGAGAAGAGACTGGCAAGCGCGAGAAGTCCGAGGACGGTGAGCGCGATCGGCCCGCTGGCCCGCAACATCTCCAGAATGGCGTTGCTGCTGGAGTGCGGAGGCGGTACTGGCGCGCTCTGGTCGTCGGCCTGAAAGAAAAATAGGATCGCAAAAAAAATCGGTTGGGCTATCATCTGCGGCTCCTAGAAAGGGTAGCAGGAAGCAACCCGAGCGGATAGAGATTGCAAGTGACGAAAGGGCTACTCCATCCGGCCAGGCAGAGGGAGCGGCGACGCGCAATCGCAGGCCCTGACCTCTGCTATGCTCGGCCACGGAAGCGCTTATGTTGCTGGAGTTGCGAGCGGAAAATTACGCGGTCATCGATCATGCGACGGCCGCCCTCGGTCCCGGGTTGAATCTGCTGACCGGCGAGACCGGCGCCGGCAAGTCGATCCTGGTGGATGCTCTGGCGCTTCTGCTGGGCGGCAAGGCCTCAAGCGAGGTGGTGCGGCACGGGGCGGAGAAGGCGGTCGTCTCGTGCGTCTTTGAGGCTACGGAAGAGGCTGAGCGCATTCTGGCGGCACACGGCATTGATGCGGGCGATGGCGAGATCCTGCTGCGCCGTGAGATCGCCGCATCGGGCAAGGGCCGCGTCTTCGTGAACAGCCAGCCGGCTACTGCGGCGGTCTTGAAGCTGCTGGCGCCGGAACTGGCGCTGATCCACGCTCAATCCGAGACCCTCGCCGGCTTCGATCCCACACAGCAGCGCCTGCTGCTGGACCGATTCGGTGGCATCTCGACGGATTCTGTCCACGTGGCATACGCGGCATGGCGGGATTGCGCTGACAAACTGCAATCGCTCGAGCGCGATGAGCAGGAGAGATTGCGGATGGCCGATCTTTGGCGCTTCCAATCGCGCGAGATCGAATCGGCCGGGCTGCGCGATGGAGAAGATGGTCAGCTGGAAACGGAAAAGCGCGTCCTGGGCAACGCGGAGAAGCTCTACGCGGCGGCAATGAGCGCCTATGAACAGCTTTATGACGGCAGCAATGCGGCGGAAGCGTCGCTTCGTGCTGCGCAACGCCACCTGGAGGAGCTGGCGCGCTATGAGCCGCGCTTCGGCGATGCCGCGCATCAGTTGGCGTCTGCGCGCGCTACGGTCGAAGACGTTGCTGAAACGGTGCGGGATTTTGGAAACGGCATTCAGAGCTCGCCCGAGCGGCTGGCCGAGATTGAAGACAGGCTGGCGCTGCTCGATCGGCTGAAACGCAAATACGGTGCGAGTGTGGCCGATGTGATCGCGTACGGGCAGGATGTCGCGGCCAAATTGAACGAGATAGAGAATCGCGATGCCGTGCTGGCAGGGCTGCGAAAACAGCTTGCAAATGCGACCGCGGAATATCGCCGGGAAGCAGAGTTGCTGACCGCTGCACGCACGGCTGCGGCAAAGAAGCTCACGGGAATGGCAGAACGGCAAATCAATGATCTGGCCATGAAGGCACGCTTCACCGTCGAAGTGGATGCGCACAAAGAGGAGGCGCACTGGTCTACACACTGGTCGGTGCACGGCTGGGACACAGTCGCGTGCCGCATTGCGACCAATCCCGGCGAACCACTCAAGCCGCTGGACCAGATTGCCTCCGGCGGCGAGATGAGCCGCGTGCTGCTGGCCTTGAAGGTCAGTGTGGAAGAAGGCGCCGCGCGGGCAGGAAAAGGGAAGCGCAGGACGCTGCTGCCGCGGACGCTGGTTTTTGATGAGATCGACATCGGCATCGGCGGCCGGGCGGCGGAGGCAGTCGGACAAAAGTTGAAGGTGCTGAGCGGGTCGCAGCAGGTGCTCTGCGTCACGCATCTGCCGCAGATCGCAGCGTTTGCCACCCAGCACTTCGTCGTTGAAAAGCGGGAAGAGAAGGGGCGGACACGCACCGCGATTCGCAGCCTGAGCGCGGCCGAACGGGTGGAGGAAATTGCGCGCATGTTGAGCGGAGCAAAAAAGTCGGAAACCTCTCTCCGGCATGCGGAGCAGATGCTTGCCGAGGCAGGCGGTTCCTGAGAGGGATCAGCACTGCAAATGGTGCAATCTTGCCTGACAAGCAGTCCCCGGGCCGGTATACTAGGCATTGTGAATTCTTACCCGATCGAGTCCCCTCCCGCCGAACCTGTAAGCAACGAATCGACCGCGACAAAGCGCGTCATGCTCCTGAAGCCACGAGGCTTTTGCGCGGGTGTGGTGCGTGCGGTGGATATTGTCCGGATTGCCCTTGAGACCTTCGGCGCGCCCATTTACGTGCGCAAGGAGATTGTTCACAACAGCTTTGTGGTGAATGAGTTAGCAGAGAAGGGCGCGATTTTTGTCGAGGACATCGACGATGTACCTGAGGGAATGCGCGTTATCTACTCGGCGCATGGTGTGTCTCCGGCAGTGCGGCAGCGATCCAAAGAGCGTGGCCTCAAGGTGATCGACGCGACATGCCCGCTGGTCACCAAGGTACATGTCGAGGCGGTAAAGTTTGCCCGGCAGGGCTATTCGCTGGTGCTGATCGGCCACCGTGACCATGACGAGATCGAGGGTACGCTGGGCGAAGCTCCGGACGTGACCCAGGTGGTTTCGTCGGCGCAGGAGGTAGCGTCGCTTCAGGTACCTGATCCGAACCGGGTCGCCTATCTGACGCAAACGACATTAAGCCTCGATGAGGCGCGTGACATCATCCAAGCGCTTAAGGAGAAGTTTCCCAATATCGTGGGCCCGCATTCGCAAGACATCTGCTACGCAACCGAGAACCGGCAGGTCGCGGTGAAGAACGTGGCTCACGCGGCAGACCTGGTGCTGGTGGTGGGGTCGACGAACAGTTCGAACTCGAACCGGTTGGTAGAAGTTTCGCGCAATCTGAACACGGTGGCGCATCTGATCGACAACTGGAATGCAATTCAGCCCGCGTGGCTGGAGGGCGTTTCCACCGTTGCGGTTACGGCAGGAGCCTCGGCGCCGGAGATTCTGGTCTCGGAAGTGGTTTCCTATTTGCGTGATAAGGGATTCGGTGCAGTGGATGAAGTGGAAGTGATGCCGGAGAATGTACGCTTCGGCCTTCCAGCGGAGATCGTACAGGCGATAGGGCCGGCGGCAGTGGCGGCCCGCTAGAGCGCGCCGACCGCCATGGTTTATCGATGATGTTCGGCAGGGCATTTCCTTGAAAAGAAAAGGGCCACAATGGCTGTTGACCGGTCTACATGGATAGGAAAGCTGCTTTTGCTGCGAAAGAGATGGCATGAATCGAACTGTGGATGAGAACCCGCTGAGGGCTCCTGTGCAGCAGATGCAGCCGCCCGCCACGCAACCAAAATTTGGACGTATTGACGCGAGCCTGGATCAGGTAGATGAGGCCGTCGAGGCGTCGAAACAGCACATCTTTGGTATGCAGCAGGAGGACGGCCATTGGGTCGGCGAACTCGAAGCCGACGCGATGCTGGAGGCGGATTACATCTTCCTTCATGTGCTGCTGGAGACGAGTGACCCCAAGATCCGCGGGCGCATGCAGCGCGCGCTCACCGAAATGCTGCGCTACCAGAACGACGATGGCAGCTGGAGCATTTATCCCGGCGGTCCGGGCAACATCAGTCTGGCCGTGAAGTGCTATTTCGCCTGCAAGTTGATGGGCGTCTCGGCGGAAGAGCCGTTGATGGTGAAATCGCGTGCGTGGATCCGGGCACATGGCGGCGTTGTAAAGTGCAACACGTTCACGAAGATCTATCTTTGCGCGCTGGGACAGTACGACTACGATGCGGTGCCCGCGATTCCGCCGGAGATTGTGCTCGCGCCGAAGTGGTTCTACTTCAATATCTACGAGATTTCCTCGTGGTCGCGAGCGATTCTGGTGCCGCTGTCCATCGCCTACGCGAAGAAGCCCTTCAAGAAGATTCCGGCGGAGCGGAGTATCGACGAACTCTTTGTCGGCGGCCGCGATAAGGCCAGCCTGAAGCTGCGCTGGAATCGGGACAAGATTGTCAGCTGGCGCAACTTCTTCCTGCTGCTGGACCGCATGGTGCACTGGGCAGAGCGCGTGCACATCCGTCCGCTGCGCGCGATGGCATTGCGCAAGGCAGAGAAATGGATGCTGGAACGCTTTGAGATGTCCGACGGTCTGGGCGCGATCTATCCCGCGATGATGAACGCGATTATCGCGCTGCGCGTGCTGGGTTACTCCGAGGACGATCCGCATTTCATCCGCGCGATGGATGAGTTCGAGAAGCTGGGCATCGACGAGCCGGAGGGCACGCCCGATTGTCCGGAGCCGACGTTCCGCATGCAGCCTTGCGTCTCGCCTGTCTGGGATACAGCGCAAATGGTCTATGCCCTGGGTGAGGCCGGCGTGTCGCGTACCGATCCGCGTTTGTTGAAGGCGACGGACTGGATGCTGGCGAAGGAAGTCCGCCACAAGGGCGACTGGGCCGTGAAGGTGCGCAATGCGCAGCCGGGCGGCTGGTATTTCGAATACAACAACGAGTTTTATCCGGACACCGACGATTCCGCGCAGGTGCTGCTGGCTTTGAACAAGGTCGACAACCCGCGCGAGCGCTATCAGTACGAGGTGTCGCGGCGCGCCATCGACTGGATCTTCGCGATGCAGTGCAAGAACGGCGGCTGGGCGAGCTTCGACAAGAACAACACGAAGATGATCTTCCAGCACATCCCGTTTGCCGATCACAACGCGATGCTCGATCCGCCGACGGTCGACATCACGGGACGCATCCTGGAAATGCTGGCCACCTACGGCTACACGCGTAGAGACAAGCGGATCGAGCGCGCAATTCAGTTCGTCCTGAAAGAGCAGGAGCCGGATGGAAGCTGGTTTGGCCGCTGGGGCGTGAACTATCTCTACGGAACATTCCTTGTGCTTCGCGGGCTGGAGGCGATTGGAATTTGGAACCACGAGCCGGAGATCCAACAAGCGGCGGAGTGGATCCGCTCCGTGCAGAACGCGGATGGTGGCTGGGGCGAGAGCTGCCACAGCTATGACGATCCGATCACCCGCGGCGTGGGTGTGAGCACACCATCACAGACGGCGTGGGGGATTCTTGGGCTGCTCGCGGCGGGCGACACGCGCAGCGACTCTGTGGCCAAGGGAGTGCGCTGGCTGCTGGAGCGGCAGCGGGCAGACGGCTCCTGGGACGAGAGCATGGGCGAGGGCAAGACGCGTGAAGCGATCATTACCGGCACCGGCTTCCCGCGGGTCTTCTATCTTGCGTACCACACCTATCGCGATGTGTTTCCATTACTGGCCCTGACGAACTATCGCCGGGCTATGAGTGCGCCGGCCGGGTAATTGACAGATATCGAAACAGCGGTGATGCGGTAAAGGGAGAAACGTAACTATGGCAGTACCGATTTCACAGATGTGGACCGTGGCTACCTACGTGCTGAAGCAGCGGCTGCGCGGGCGCGAACGGTACCCGCTGGTCCTGATGCTGGAGCCGCTGTTCCGCTGCAACCTGGCGTGCGCCGGCTGCGGCAAGATTCAGTACCCGGCCCACATCCTGAAGCAGGAGCTGACTCCTGAAGAATGCTTTCGCGCCGTGGATGAGTGCGGCGCGCCTATGGTTTCGATTCCTGGCGGCGAGCCTTTGATGCACCCGCAGATCGTCGAGATCGTCGAAGGACTGATCGCGCGCAGGAAGTACATCTACCTGTGCACCAATGCGCTGCTGCTGAAGGAGAAGATCGGGCTCTTCAAGCCGAGCAAGTATCTGACCTTTTCCGTGCACCTGGATGGTCAGCGAGAGCACCATGACCTCTCGGTCTGCCGCGAGGGTGGTTACGATCAGGCGGTCGCGGGTATCCGCGAAGCCGTCGGCCGCGGCTTTCGCGTCACAACCAACACGACATTGTTCGACGGGGCAGATCCGAACAGCGTGCGCGCATTCTTCGATGAGGTGATGTCGTTCGGTGTCGAGGGCATGGTGCTAAGCCCGGGCTACACATACGACAAAGCTCCCGACCAGAAGCACTTCCTGGGTCGCGCACGCTCGCGCAGACTGTTCCGCGCCATCCTGTCGAACCGCAGGAAAGAGTGGAAGTTCAATATGTCGCCGCTGTTCCTCGAATTCCTGATGGGCAAGCGCGACTATCAGTGCACTCCCTGGGGCTCTCCGGCATTCAACATTTTCGGCTGGCAGAAGCCCTGCTATCTGCTGCAGGACGGCTACGCGGACACCTTCCAGGAACTGCTCGACACTACGGACTGGAGCCACTACGGCACGGAGAGCGGTAATCCCAAGTGCGCGAACTGCATGGTGAGCTGCGGCTACGAGCCCTCCACGGTGCATCATGGCTTCACCTCGCTTTCCGGTTTCTGGGGCATGGTGAAGACCACCTTTGCCAGCACTTACAAAGACCGCGGCGCACTGGACCTGCTGAACCAGCCGCTCGAACATGGCCGCACACCGCTGGTGCAGATCGCATCGTCGCCGAGCAATGAGCTGGAAGGATCGCGCGTATGAGCGAACAGACAGGTGTAGCAGTGGCGCCGGACACGCAAGAGGTGGCGGCAGGTTTTGAGCACGAGCAGTTGGAAGGCTGGATTCCCCAAATAGCGAACGAAGACGAGCTACGCGTCGCTCTCGAGAAGGCCTTCGATTATCGCGGTGATATCCAGTTGACATTGAAGGACGGCAGCATCGTCGAAGGGTATGTATTCGACCGCCGGTCTGCCGCCACCCTCGCCGGCTCCGCAGTGCGGGTGATTCCAGCCAAGGAACGGAGCAAGCTGACCATCAGCTACGCCGACATTGCCGGTCTGGCTTTTACCGGACGCGATACTGCGGCCGGCAAGAGCTTTGAAGCCTGGATGAAGAAATATCGGGAAAAGAAGGCAGCCGGAGAGAAGGGTATCGGAATCGAGCCGGAGAAGCTCGATTAGTTCCTCGCACAGGCAGGGCGATATGTAGCTCTGCCGAGCCGTCGAGAGCTCCTGATCACATATGAACGTCTTTCTGACAGGAGCAACCGGCTTCGTTGGCAGCCATGTGGCTCGCGCCTTTGCCGAGCAGGGTGCACGGCTGCATCTTCTGGTCAGATCCACCAGCCGTCTCGACAACCTGGAAGGCCTTTCCGCGAAGACCGTCATTGGCGATCTCCGTCATGCTGAAAGCTTTCGTTCCGCGCTGAGTGAATGCGAAGTGCTGGTCCACGTGGCGGCGGATTACCGTCTCTGGGTGCGCGACCCGCAAGCGATGTACGAGGCAAATGTTGACGGCACGCGTAACCTGCTGGCGCTGGCGCGCGAGGTTGGCGTGCGCAGGGTGGTCTATACCTCCAGCGTGGCGACCATGGGCTTCCGTGAGGATGGGACGATCGTCGATGAGAACACGCCGGTATCACTGGACGATATGATCGGGCACTACAAGCGCTCCAAATTCTTAGCCGAGCAGGAGGCGATCGCGGCGGCACGGGATGGCCAGCAGGTGATTGTCCTGAATCCGACGACCCCGATAGGCGCCAACGACATCAAGCCGACTCCGACCGGGCAGATTATTGTCGACTTTCTCAACCGCAAGTTTCCGGCGTATGTGGATACGGGACTGAACCTGGTGGACGTCAGTGAGGTGGCGCGCATGCACGTGACGGCACTCGACCGCGGCCAACCGGGCGAGCGCTATATCCTCGGTGGCGAGAACCTCTCGCTGAAGCAGATACTGGACAAGATGTCTGCCATTACCGGCCTCCCGTCGCCCAGCATGAAGGTGCCGCATTCGGTGGCGATGGCGTTTGCGTTCTTCGATGAGCTGGTGACGGGACGGCTGCGCGGCAAGGAACCGCGGGCTACGGTGGAGGCGGTACGGATGGGAAAGAAAAAGATGTTTGCCTCCTCAGCGAAAGCTGAGCGTGAGCTGGGCTTTCGGATTGTTCCGGTGTATGCGGCACTTCGGGCAGCGATCGACTGGTTTCGCGCGCATGGATATGCGCCTGCCGCATGACCTATCGCATCGGCATCATCGCGGCGCTCTCCGGGGAGTTGAAGCCTCTGGTGAGCGACTGGTCCCGGCAGTCCGATGGCGCCTTTCTTACCCAACAGGGCGATGCGGCACTGATTGCCATCGCGGAGGGCATCGGCACTGCGCGTGCAGAGCGCGCCATCGCCATCGCGGAGACCCATGGCAGCTTGAATGTGCTGGTGTCGATCGGCTGGGCAGGCGGGGCTTCGTGCGGAGTTCAGCCGGGGACCGCCTATGAGGTGGGCGAGGTGATCGATCCGGCCAGTGGCGGCCGATACGTTACGTCGGCAGCGACAAGTCCGATCAAGCTGGTGACCCTGGACCACGTCGCCGGACGAGACGAGAAACGCAAGGTTGCGGAAAGCTATGGCGCCTCCCTGGTGGACATGGAGGCAGCGGCCGTCGGCCGGCTGGCGCTTGCTCGCGGTGTGCCGTTCTACTGCTGGAAAGCAGTCACTGATATCGCCACCGAGGACCTGCCTGACTTCAACTATTTTCTAGATCAGGAGAAACAGTTGCGCACCAGACAGGTGGCCGCATACGCTTTGACTCATCCGCGCTATGTGGCGCCGCTGCTGCGTATGGGAAGAAACAGCAAGAGCGGTGCAGAGGCGCTGGGCCAGACGCTCCGCCGATGGATTAGCGAAAGAAAATATGCAGACAGCAACGGCTGAGAGGGAAACAAATCGGTCGGTTCGGATTCCCGAGACCATGCAAGCAGCCGTCTACCGCGGCGTGAACGACGTGCGAGTGGAGACGGTGCCGGTGCCGCCCATCGGGCCGGGCGAGGTGCTTCTGCGGGTGGCTACCTGCGGCATCTGCGGCACTGACCTCAAGAAGATTCATAGCGGCTCGCACTCCGCGCCTCGCATCTTCGGCCATGAGACGGCAGGCGTGATTGCGGCTGTGGGCGACGACGTGCAGGGATTCAAGATCGGCGATCACGCGATGGTCTTTCACCACGTGCCGTGCGGTGATTGTTACTACTGCCGGAAAAGGACCTTTGCGCAGTGCGCGGCTTACAAGAATGTTGGCTGCACGGCGGGCTTTGAGCCTTCCGGCGGCGGCTTTGCTGAGTATGTGCGTGTCATGGACTGGATTGTGCAGCGGGGTCTGGTCAAGATACCCGCCGATGTTCCGTTCGAACAGGCGGCGTTTATCGAGCCGCTGAACACGACCTACAAGGGTGTGCGGTCGTTGCATCTGCAGCCCGATGAAACGGTGCTGGTGATTGGGCAAGGGCCGATCGGCATTCTGCTGGCAACGCTGGCCAGGCGCACGGGCGCGAAGGTGGTGACTTCGGACCTGTATCCCCAGCGCCATGCCGTCGCACGAAGCTTTGGGCTGGAGCACCAGATTGATGCGAGCACGGAAGACGTTGTGAAGCGCATTCGCGAAGAGAGCGATGGCCGGGGGGCAGACGCTGTCCTGCTGGCGGTGGGAGGAAACGCGCTGATTCGCACCGCAATTGATGCAGCGCGTCCCGGTGGACGGATCATGTTGTTTGCGCAGACCCAGCACGGAGATGCGACGTTCGATCCGGCTGTAGTGTGCATGGACGAGAAGACTTTGATGGGTTCGTACAGCTCATCCGCCGAGATCCAGGACGAGGGTGTGCGGATGGTGGTGGACGGCTACACCGAGGGATACGACTTGACACGGCTCATTTCGCACCGGTTCCCACTTTCGCAGGCAGCAGAAGCGATTGCATTTGCCTCGGAACCGCATCCGGACTCCATGAAGGTCATGATTGTGCCGGGAAGCTAAGGCACGACGCAATCTGAGAAAATAGGGTAATGGCGACAGGCATGCAGGCTGCCGTACTGTACGGCAAGGAAGATGTCCGGATCGAGGACGTAGAGCGGCCCTTGCCCTGCGCGGGCGAGATCGTCGTACGCGTCCGCGCCGCCTTGACCTGCGGAACTGATCTGAAGACCTATCGCCGGGGCTATCACGCCAAAATGTTGAATATGCCCGCGCTCTTTGGACATGAATTAGCCGGCGTTGTGGCAGCGGTGGGTGAAGGGGTATCCGCCTTCCGTCCCGGAGCTCGCGTTGTGGCGCTGAACTCCGCGCCCTGCGACCGCTGCTACTGGTGCCAGCACGGCCAGCAGAACCTGTGCGAGGACTTGCTGTTCAACAATGGCGCTTATGCCGAGTGGATACGCGTTCCAGCGCGCATCGTGGAAAAGAACACGCTGGAGATCCCAACGACCGTGACGGATGAGCACGCGGCGCTGACGGAACCGCTGGCGTGCGTCCTGCGCGGACTGGAGGAGAGTCGGGCACAGCGCGGCGACACCATGGCTGTGATTGGCGCGGGGCCGATCGGGTTGTTGATGATTCATGCCGCGGTGTTGTCCGGCGTCAACGTCATCGCTGTGGTGAAACATGATCAGCAGGTCACTGCCGCGCGGCGGCTCGGCGCGCAGCATGTGGTGCAGATGACCAAAGTGAAAGATCCAATCGCGGCGGTCCGCGCATTGACCCCCGATCATCGCGGCGTCGATATCGCCATCGAGGCGGTCGCTCTGCCTCTGACCTGGCAGTGGGCAGTGGATATGGTGCGCCGCGGCGGACTGGTGAACTTCTTTGGCGGCCCAGCGAAAGGGACACGCGTCGATCTGGATACGAACCACCTGCACTATAACGACATCGAACTCAAGGCCAGCTTCCACCACACACCGGCGGTCTGCCGCAGAGCGCTTGCGCTCATTGCGAATCCTTCCTTCGATGCGGATGCGTTTATCACCGGGCATGCTCCTCTGCGCGATCTCGTTTCTGTATTTCAAGGCATGATGCGTCGCACCAACGAGATCAAGACGGTGATTCTGCCATGACGGCGGCGCACGATACAGTCACGGATACGAATACGCTGGCAGAGCAGGGCTGGGCATACCTTCCGTCGTCGTATCGCATTCCAGATCGAACGCCGACGCTGGGGGAAGCGCAGCAGTATTGCCGCGAGCTGGCAGAATCGCATTACGAAAACTTCCATGTGGCTTCCTGGCTTTTGCCTAAGCGTCTGCGGCCGCATTTTCAAAGTATTTATGCCTACTGCCGCATCTCCGATGATCTGGGAGACGAAGTAGGAAACCAGGCGCAGGCTCTTTCACTTCTGGATATCTGGGGAGAGCAGCTGGATGCGTGTTACCGAGGCGAAGCGAAACACCCGGTCTTTGTTGCGTTGCGGGAGACGATCCGCATCTGCGATATTCCGAAGTCTCCATTCGCCGATTTGCTGACAGCCTTCCGGCAAGACCAGACAGTCACGCGTTACGCGACGATGGACGACCTTCTGGGGTATTGCCGCTACTCTGCAAACCCGGTCGGGCGGCTGGTGCTGTACGCATGTGGCTATCGCGATGAGGAGCGTTTCGCGCTCTCCGACGAGACATGCAGCGCTCTGCAGCTTGCGAATTTCTGGCAGGATGTTCGTGAAGATTTCGCGCGCGGGCGCATTTACCTTCCGCAGGATGCGATGGGTGCGGCCGGGGTGGACGAGGCGACGATCGCGAGCAATCACGCTACACCGGCATTTCGGGCGCTGATGCGGGAGCAGATTGCCTACACGCGAGCGATGTTTGCGCGCGGCGCAAAATTGATTGGCATGGTGGACCGGGAACTTGCCGTCGATCTGGACCTGTTCACGCGCGGCGGGTTGGAGATCCTGCGCGCGATCAAGGCGCGAAAGTATGACGTGCTTTCGACGAGGCCGACGATATCGAAGCCGCGAAAGGCGCTGCTGCTGCTGCATGCGCTAGCAGGCCGCTTTATGCCGGGAGTGCGGCCGGCGGGAACGACGGCTTGACCGAATCGCAGCCGATAGAAGCGGCCTATGCCGCGTGCAGGGCAATCGCCAAACGAGAGGCAAAAAACTTCTACTACGCGTTTGTCGCGCTGCCTGCGCATAAGCGCGATGCCATGTGCGCCGTCTATGCGTTCATGCGCCATGCCGACGACATCTCGGATGACGAATCGAAAGATTACGCGACGAGGCGCGAAGAGCTTGCGCGCTGGACTGCCGCGTGGCGCGAGGGAACGGATACAGCCGATCCGGTGTTCATTGCTCTTCGCGACACCCAACAGCTATTCAATATTCCAGACGAACTGCTGGAGCAACTGATTCATGGCACAGCCATGGATCTGCAGCCGGAGATGGTGACACACGCGGGATCCGATGAGCTGCGTACTCTGGCGACGTTCTCCGATCTATATCAATACTGCTATTACGTTGCGTCGGTAGTGGGCCTGGTCTGTATACGAATTTTTGGCTACAGCAGCCCTGCCGCGGAGCAGCTTGCGGAGGAAACCGGCATAGCGTTCCAGTTGACGAACATCCTGCGCGATGTCCGTGAAGATGCGGAGCGCGGCCGGATGTACATCCCCATCGACGATCTGAAGGGGTGTGGCACCAGTGCTGCTGAATTGGCCCGTGTGAGAACGGGCAAGGATCTTACAAGTGCGCAGCGGCTAGCGCTGGCCGGCATTGCGAGACGGGCGCATGCCTACTATCAATCGGCAGATCGATTGCTGCCCCTGATCAGTGCGGACAGCCGTCCCGCATTGCGTGTGCTGGTGCGAATCTACTCGCGGCTGTTGAGAAAAATTGAGAAGCAGCGCTTCGATGTCTTCACCGCGCGCGTGCAGGTTCCTACGTGGCAGAAGCTGCTCATTCTTTCCGGCGGCATGATGCGGATGCTGCCGCTGCGCCTGCGGGGTGGCCCGTGACGCTCACACAACTACGTCGTGTTGCGGTGGTGGGCGGGGGTGTCGCTGGGCTGGCGGCGGCGTGCGCGCTGGCGCAGGACGGCTACTCTGTCGAGCTGTTTGAGCGCAGGCCGTATGTTGGTGGGCGCGCTTCGTCCTACCAGCATCCTGGTGTCGGCGAAGTCATCGACAACTGCCAGCACATTGTCCTTGGCTGCTGCACGAACATTCTGGATCTGCTTCGGCGAGCGGGCGCTGAAGATGTGATGCGCTGGTCCGACGGCATCACCTTTCTGGAGCCGGGCGGCCGGCGGTCAGAATTGAAGCCCGCAGGGCTTCCCGCTCCGCTGCACAGCACGCTGTCGTTCCTGAAAGCGAAAGCTCTTGGACTGCGCGATAAGGTGGCGATAGCCCGCGCCATTGCAGTGTTTCTCCGAGGGAGCTGCCCGGAAGATGACAGACGGAATTTTGCAGACTGGCTGCGCAGCACAAGGCAGACAAAGCGTGCAGTCGAGCATTTCTGGAAGCCGGTGTTGTTCAGCGCGTTGAATGAAGATCCGGATCGCATTTCGCTGCGTTATGCGGCGAAGGTCTTCCGTGAGGCGTTTTTGTTTTCAGCCGAGGCGGGGCGGATGGGAGTTCCGCGCGTGCCGTTGAGCGAGATGTATGGTCAAGTCGCGACGGCGATTGAGCGCGCCGGCGGCAAGGTCCACCTGCGAAGCACGGTCGAAACGCTATGCCGTGATGACGCAGCCGGGCAGTGGCGGCTTCGCGTCAACGAGCGGACTGAGGATTTCGATGCAGTTGTGCTGGCGCTTTCTTTTGAAGGAATGCAGAAGGTGCTTCCTGCGTTGCCGGAGGGAGCGCCGCGCGCGCGGTTGGAGCGGCTCTTGGAGGGCTTTAGCCATTCGCCGCTTACAGGAATTCATCTCTGGTTCGATCGCGAGATCACCGAACTGGAGCATGCCGTTCTTCTCGACACCACGATGCAATGGCTCTACAACACCTCGCGTATTCAGCCAGAACGCCAGTCATTGCGGGACGGCTATTTGATAGAGCTGGTTGTCAGCGCGTCAAAATCGCTGGTCCCGATGGACCGGCAAGCGATTATTGATCTGGCGCTGCGGGAGTTGGCGCTCTTCTTTCCCGCGATGCACGATGCGCGCCTGTTGAAGGCCGCTGTGGTGAAGGAAGTTCGCGCGACGTACTCCATTGTGCCCGGACTGGACGCGTCACGACCGGAAGCCGAGAGCGGTTGGCCGGGGCTGATGCTGGCGGGCGACTGGACAGCTACGGGCTGGCCCTCCACTATGGAAGGCGCGGCGCGCAGTGGGTATCTGGCGGCAGAGGCGGTGAGCCGCGATTCCGGTGATCCAAAGCAGTATCTTGTTCCGGATCTGCCGCGACGCGGGCTGATGCGTTTCTTTAGATAGGTGGAGGAGCCTTCATGGATTTTCAGCCGATTGAAGATTATGGTGTGATCGGCAATATGCGTTCGATTGCTTTAGTCGGGATGCACGGGTCCATCGACTTTTTCTGCTTTCCGCGGTTCGACTCGCCTACGGTGTTTGCAGCGTTGCTCGATCCGGAAAAGGGCGGCTTCTTCTGTATCCAGCCGGAACTGGATGGAGAGAACAGCAAACAACTCTATTTGCCCGACACCAACGTGCTGGTGACCCGGTTTCTCTCCGAAACCGGCATCGCGGAAATTGTCGACTTCATGCCCATTCTGAAGGATGAAGTTCCTAACCAGCTCATCCGTTCCGTGCGGGTGATTCAGGGCGAGATCAAATTCAAGCTGGAGTGCTGCCCGCAATTCGATTACGCGCGGCGCAAGCATACGGTGGAGCGCCGCGGTAACGCAGTGATCTTTCGACCTGAGGGCACTGACATTCTGCCGATGGTGCTGCAGGCGTCCATGCCGCTCGAAGCGAACGATGAGCGAGCCCTGATGACATTCACCATGAATGAAGGTGAGCATCAATTCTTTCTCTTCAGCGAAGATTGCGCGGAAATGGAAAAGCCGCTAGACGATGAGCTGATGAAGCAGCGCGTTGATGAGACCGTGAATTTCTGGCGCAAGTGGTCAGCAAAATCGCACTATACCGGCCGCTGGCGGGAGACTGTCGGCCGCTCGGCGCTGACGCTCAAGCTCATGCAGGACCACGAGTTTGGGTCGATCATCGCCTCGCCGACATTCGGCCTGCCGGAACACATAGGTGGCGAGCGCAACTGGGATTATCGTTATTCATGGCTGCGCGATTCGTCATTCACCCTGTACGCCATGATGCGACTGGGCTACGTGGAGGAGGCTCAACAGTTTCAGAAGTGGCTGGATTCGCTGCTCGATTACGACTCCGAGCAGGGACCGCTGCAGGTCCTCTACGGTATCGATGGGAGACATAAGGTACCGGAGGTGACGCTCGATCACCTGCGTGGATACAAAGACTCCCGGCCCGTGCGCATCGGCAATGCAGCGTACAGCCAGCTGCAACTCGATATTTACGGAGAGATGCTCGACGCGCAATACCTGGCGAATAAGTATGGCGAGGCTATCAGTCATGATGGCTGGCTTTCCATGAAGCGAGTCCTGGAGTGGCTGGCGAAAAACTGGAATCGGCCTGATGACGGCATCTGGGAGGTACGCGGTGGCCGCCAGAATTTTCTGCACTCACGCCTGAT
This sequence comes from uncultured Acidobacteriaceae bacterium, assembly GCA_963737035.1. GTDB lineage: Bacteria > Acidobacteriota > Terriglobia > Terriglobales > Acidobacteriaceae > KBS-83. Next base: position 255,673 of record CAVTRJ010000018.1, read on the forward strand.
GTGCTGGGTGGCGTTTGACCGGGCGATTCGGCTTGCGGACAAGCGGTCGCTCGCTGGACCGTTGGATTGGATGTACGCGACCCGGGACGCCATTGCCGATGATATTCACAACAATTTCTGGAGCGACGAGCGCAAGTCATTCATACAGCGCCAAGGCTCGAACGATCTGGATTCAGCCGTGCTCCTGATGCCGATGATGCGCTTTATCAGCCCGATGGATCCTCGATGGCTCTCGACTTTGAAGGCCATCGAAGAAGAGCTGACGGTCGACACGCTGGTGTATCGCTACAAGACAGAGAGCGGTCTCGATGGTCTTGCAGGAACAGAAGGTTCGTTTACTGCGTGCTCCTTCTGGTTTATCGAGTGCCTTGCCCGTTCTGGAGAGTTGGACAAGGCGCGGCTGCTTTTTGAGAAAATGCTGGGCTATGCCAACCATGTCGGGTTGTACTCGGAGGAGCTTGGACGGAGCGGGCAGCACCTGGGAAACTACCCGCAGGCGTTGACGCATCTGGCGCTGATTAGTGCTGCCACCTATCTGGATCGCGCGCTCTCCGGCGATCTGCCCGCATGGAAGTGATAGCCACCTCTGGCACCGCGCGAGAACATCAGCGAAAATCGATCCGTAGAAAACCCTTAATGCTTGAGCAGCGCAACTCCGCAGCAGACGAAGATGGCGGCCACCCAGCGGCGGCGGTCGACACGCTCCTTGAGGAAGATGCGGGCGGCGACGGCATTGGTCACAAAAGTAAGCGACCCGGCGGCGGGCGCTACCAGGCTTACATCCGCATGACTGAGTGTGAAGAGAAGTGAGAAGAAGCTGATGCCCATGGCGGTAAAGCCGCCGAGAAAGCGGAAGTTGCGAAGTACGGTGAGAATGGCGTGCAGAATCCCACCGCGCGCCATGATCTCGTCGAAATCGCCGATCTGGCGGAACGCGGAAGCGATCAGAATGTCACCCGCCGTTGCGGTGGCGACATTCACCGTCAGCATGGCTGCGAGTTCAAGACCGGTAACGCCCGCGATCATTGTTTCGCTCCGTGGCCGCCGGCCGAACTGCATATCGGCACCGCTACGGTGGATTCCCGCGGCTCTGTCGCTTCGGTTGTCCGGTGCTCGGTGTAGGCGGGGCCGCGAGTGACAAAACCGACGCCCGCCACGATGCAGAAGATGCCAAGCCAACGTGCCGGCGTGATTTGCTCATGCAGCCAGAAGCGGGACAGGAGCGCCACGACGACATACGCGAACGAGGTGGCGGGGAGGACGAATGTGACGTCGGCCCAGGAGAGCGCCGTGAGGTAGGACGCGAAGAATCCGATCAGGAGAACCACGCCGGCCAGAACCCAGGGCAGTTTCAGGGCAACGATCAGGGTGCTCAAATGGTGCAGGGAAACCGGCCCCGTCTGCTGCATGCCATGGGCGAGGAACGTGTCACCCAAGGCCGAAGTGAGTGTGACGATGGCGAGGATGATGTATCGGCGCAGGGTCATGGACGTCCCGTGAGTGGAAGAGGCGGCCCAGAGGGGCCGCCTCGAATGGAACTGAAGGCCGCCGGTCAGGCGCCGGCGTTCACGACCGGCGCGGTCTTCGTCGCCTGTTGCTGCTTGGTGTCCTTCACGATCTTGTTGCGTTGCGCGCGCAGCTTCATGAAGCTTTTGGCCTCCTGATAGAGACGCGGCACATCGCGGTTCACGATGGCCTTCCAGACGACGCGAGCTGCCGCCTTGGGCCGGAAATAATACTCATCGTAGAAGCGGTGAACCATCTCGAGCACATACTCGGCGGGCAAGCCGGGATACTCGATGTGAGCCATCTGGTGGCCACCCGAATCGGACATGTTGTGATTCGTGATGAAACCGTTCTTCTCGGCAAAGTCATAAAACTCAGTGCCCGGATAGGCGTGCGCGATCGAGACCTGGATGGTCTCGCAATCCAGCGACTTTGCAAAGTTGATGGTATTGCGAATCGACTCTCTGGTTTCGCCCGGCAGGCCGAGGATGAAGTCGGCGTGAACGGTGAGGCCGAGGTCGTGACAGTCCTTGGTAAAGGCACGTGCGCGCTCGACGGTGGCGCCCTTCTTGATGTTCTTGAGAATCTGCGGGTCGCCCGATTCGTAGCCCACGATCAGCAGGCGGCAGCCGGCATCCTTCATTGCCTTCAGCGTTTCGCGATCGGTGGTGACACGCGAGGTGCAGGACCAGGTGATGCCGAGCGGCTTGAGCTTTTCGCAGAGCTCGACGGTGCGCGCCTTCTGAATGTTGAAGGTGTCGTCGTCGAAGAAGAATTCCTTCACCTCGGGGAAGTTCTCCTTCGCCCACTTCATTTCGGCGGCGACGTCATCGGTGGAGCGCTTGCGCCAGGCGTGTCCGCTGAGCGTCTGCGGCCAGAGGCAGAAGGTGCACTGTGCCGGGCAGCCGCGCGTCGAGTAGAGCGCAATGTAGGGGTGCAGCAGGAAGGGAACGTTGTAGCGCGTCACGTCCATGTCGCGCTTGTAAATCTTGGTCGCCCAGGGCATCGCATCCAGATCTTCCAGCTGCGGGCGATCGGGATTGTGCGTGATTGTGCCACTCGAGTTGCGGTAGCTGATGCCCAGAATCTCCGAGAGCGGCTTGCCGTTGGCGTACTCCACCACCGACATATCGAACTCACGGCGGCAGATGAAGTCGATGACCTGACACTCGTTTAGCGCGCGGTCCGGCGAAGTTGTAACTGGCGGCCCGACGAACGCGATTTTGATCGAGGGATTCGCCCGCTTGATAGCTTCCGCGAGGCCGTGATCGCCGGCCCAGCCTACGGTGCTGGTGAACAGAACCAGAAACTCGTAACCCTTGGCTATCTCAATGGTCTGTTCGGCGGAGATGTGGTGGGGCGGGGCATCCAGGAGGCGCGAACCCTCGAGCAGTCCGGCCGGATAGGCAAGCCAGACAGGGTACCAGTAGGATTCAATCTCGCGCGTCGCGGGCCAGCGGCTGCTTGCGCCGCCGTCAAAGTTCTCAAACGAAGGCGGGTTTAGAAAGAGCGTCTTCAGTGGCATATTGTCTAACTCCTAGTGTACCAGCCAGAGCCTCGCGAAACGGCAAAAAACTGCCCCGAAAAGAGTGCAGGTATCGACCTCTGAAATGGCTGTAAATGGCTATGGATGAGGCGCCTGCATCGCCCATTCCTCAACCGTGCCAAGAGAGCGCTGCAGCTGTATCTCTGCCTGCGTCAGCTGGAAATCAGCATCGAGCTTATCGACATATCGCCGGCGCTCTTCGATGCGGGCTTTCTGTTCATCGCGTGGGGTCAGCGGAGTGGCGTTCGGGTTACCTGATCCGTTTTGCAATTGGGTCATTACGGCGTCGACGTTTTCCTGCGCAAAATCGCTCTGCAATTGTGCGATTTTTTGCTGCGCCCGCAACTCAGCCAGACTGCCGGAGAGCTCGCGAGTCTGCTCTCCCAATTGCAGGCGAAAGAGGCTCGCTTGTTCGCGGGCGTGAACAGCGTCCGCTGCTGACCCTCGCGCACGATCGCGAGCCTCCGCGTCAAAAATCGGAAGGGTCATGTTGATGCCGACATCGAAGTTGTTGTGCTGAAAGCGAAGATAGTACTCAGCGTAATTGTTGAACTTTGCATAGCGACTGTATTGAACGCCGAAGGCAATTTCCGGGCGCCAGATCTTGCCCCTGTCGCCAGCCGCGATGTACTGCTTGGACTGTGCATCTGCCTCGGAGGCATCGATTGCTGCGCTGTGCGTACTGAGCGTCGCGTTCAGGGTTTCTCCAGTGGAAAGCGTGGGCGGACCGGGAATCGATGTGGACTCTGGAGCGACGGAGTCTTCGGCCAACCCGGTGAGGTTCGCGAGACGCAGCCGCAACACACTCATATGGTCCTGGATATGCAGCCGCCGAAGTTCGAGCTGAGCGTTGGTCAGCTCCGCCTGGGTGACATCCATCGCGCTCGAGAGCCCTGCCGCGTTGCGCTCGCGCTCAATTTCGACCAGCCGTTCGCCGAAGCTGTGCTGCTGGTTCAGTGCTTCGAGTTCGCGGCGATCGGTGTCCAGCTCGATGTAGGCCAGGGCAGTGTCCGCGACGATTTTTTCCCGTGTATCCCGGAGGGAAGCCTGTGCTGCGGTGAGCGATGCGCGGGCGGAACGGATCATGGAGGGTTGCGAGAAGGAAAGCGCCAGGGAATTAGCAGTCGCATTGACGATCGTCGGTTGGCCAACCGGAAATCCGTAGGAATAACCCACGCTTGATCCAATCGCCATGGTGGGAAGGTATGCGTCCTTCGATTGACGCAGGCCTGCCGCGGCGCGATCGACATCTGCGGCGGCCATCTTCACTTCGTGCGAGTTGCGCAGCGCCAGATCTACCGCTGTGTAAAAGGAGATCTGCGCGTTTGCTGATGGAGCCGCCGTCATCGCCAGGATTGCGAAGGCGGCAAGTGCGGGCGCGGCGACTCGCGAGCAAAGAGGCACGTATGGCAAAGGGCGGTGTCCTGTAGTTCAGCGTCCGGTATTGGTAGCAACCTGCTTTGTTGGATGATAGACGCTCGCAATGTCCGATGCGGCCTGAATCTCCCGCGCTGCACCCACCGCGTCACCTTGTTTGTTCAGCAGGCTGGCGAGAAACATCTGCACGCGGAAGGCGGGCTCGTCCTCAGATTTTTCCGGAGAGGCGAGGTATTCGCGAAGCAGCCGAATCGCGGTCTGCGGGTCCTGGCCTGTCCGAGTCAGCAGATGCGCGGCGTCTACCAACGGTTCACCGCGGGCGCCGTTTGCCTCAAGGCCGGAGTGGATCGCCTGCTGCATGCGGTCGAGGTCATTCTGCTTCTGATAGAAGGAACCGAGAACCATCCAGTAGCTCGCCGGACGAGGTGCGGCAGTGATCGCCTGGCGAAAATGCTGCTCCGCCGCAACCATGTCTTTGTTGCTGGCCGCGATGCGGCCGCGCAGCTCCTCGGCACGCGCACGATCGACGTCATCCAGTTTGCCTGCTACTGCTGCCGCCTTATCTTTACCGCCGCCAACAATGGCAGGCGCCTCGGTGTAGTACTCACCGAGATCAGAGAGTGCCTCAGCATTGTGCGGGTCGAGCGCCACGGCCGTTTCAAATTCCGCTTTCACCCGCTTGGCAAGTCCGTAGGCTTTCAAGAAGGAGGCCCGGTTCGCCTTCTCGCCCAACGCGCGTCCGTACCAGAGATGGCTGTTGCTGCTGTTGTCGTCGAGGGCGACAGCTTTTTCACACGCGGCAACCGCCTCGTCCCATCGTTCCAATTGCAGGGCCAGGCGGCACAGGAGTTGCTCGGCCTCCGCATCGTTGTTGCCTGCGCCGGTAGAGGCCTGGAGAACCTCAAGAGCATGGTCAGCATGTCCCTGCTGGAGATCGCGAACGACATCCACGCGGCCCTCGGGCGTAAGCCCCAGCATAGTGAGGGGCGCGAGCAGAAGAATGAGCAATAGGGGGAGAATGCGCATGAGACTTAATATCGGTCCGGTGTTCGGCAGCGGTTGTACTTTAGCGATCGATGTGCACTGGCACACCTTCCGCCAGGGGCTCGCCGTTGGTTGTGCTCAGCGCCACGGTGGCGTTCGCCGTCAGTCCTTTGACGATCTGCACCTGAGTAAGATTCAGTGCGCCGACCGTGACCGGTTGCCGTCTCAGCACCCTGCCGCGCAGGAGATAGACATAGCTCTTACCGTTCTCACTATGCAGCGCTTCGCGCGGGATTGTGAGCACATTGTCCAGTCTCTGTTCGGTGACGGTGACCTTGACGTTCGTATTCGGCAGCAGCTTGCCATCGGCATCGTCCACGCTCAGCAGCACCTCGCCAACATTGCGAGTTGTATAGGTAATGATGGTCGAAGGCATGCTAAGGATTCGCCCATGCCACGCATGATTTGGCAGTGCGTCCCAGACGATGGTGGCCGGCTGCCCGGCGTGGAGCGCTCCGAGTTCCGGTTCGTCGAAATAAGCCCGGACCTGAAGCTTGGTAAGGTCCGCCATTTGCAAGAGCAGTGCGCCTGGCGAGACGTACTCGAATACCGAGACTGGCAGGGAATAGACTGTGCCCGCGAAAGGCGCTCGCACATTCGAGTCGCTCACGACGGTATTTGCAGCGGCATAGGCTGCCTGAGCCTGCTCCAGATCGGCCTTGGCGTGGGCGATGTCGGCCGGGGAAAAGGGCTTGGTCTGCTTCTTTTCGAGCGTGGCGAGAGAGGTGTTGGCGGCTTCCAGCCTTTGTTGCGCCGAGGCGACCTCGCTGGGCGCCGCAGCACCCTGCGCGACGAGTTTCCTCACCGCATCGAGATCATGCTGCGCCTGGTCACGATCCATCTGTGCTTTGGCCATTTCGCCGGCGAGCGAATAGCGCTCCTGCAGCGTGCCCCCTTGCTCGGTGGCCTGGTATTGCGCCTGCGCGCCGCGGAGGGAAGCCAGTGCCCCGACACTGTGCGCGACCGCGTCAGCATCATCCAGCGACAGCAAAAGCTTTCCCTTGGGCACGGATTCTCCCGCATGCACGTAGAGGCGCTTCACCGTGCCGGGCGCCGGAGCGTGCGCCTCGAAGTTATGCTGCGGCTCGACTTTGCCGTTGGTACTGTCGGTCGTAATCAAGTCCTGGATGGTCGCCTGCGCGACGCGCAGCGGCAACTCTTCGCGGGTGAGCCTGCGCACCACGAAAAAGACAACTACCAGGAGGATTGCGGCGAGCGTCCACAGAATAAGAGTTCTCGCTCTGCCATTTGAGGTTTCTGCCATTCGTTCCTAGACCGTCGGTAAGTATATAAGACGCGCTTGGTGCGCCTTTGGAGTCAGAAAGATGCAGGGAGTCTTCGTGGGTACAATATGAGCATGACCACCACGCCGCGATATACCGATGAACACGCACGCGCGGGGCTTGCCACGCACTTTCCTGAGATTGAGACCTGGGAGAACCAGTTTCGCGGTTACGAGATCGTCATTGATAACCCCGAGTTCACCTCAGTCTGCCCCAAGACCGGCTTGCCGGATGCCGGCGTCCTGACGCTGCGCTACATGCCGCGCGAGCGCTGCCTGGAACTGAAGTCGTTCAAGGAGTATCTGTTCTGTTACCGCAACCTGGGCATCTTTCAGGAGAACGTTGTGAACCAGGTGCTCGACGATGTGGTGAAAGCCTGCGATCCCGAATGGGCCGAGGTGAAGGGCGATTTCCGTCCTAGGGGTGGTCTTTCGACGCTGGTGACTGCACGCTGGCCACGGCCGGCGAGTACACGTTAGCAGATTGACTCAGGCCAATTGATGCCGCCCGATGACGAGCACCCACGGTACGGCCATGCGGCATTGGCGCTTGGCCTGCTGACGGCCCTGAATCTTTTCAACTTCATCGATCGCTACGTGCTGCCGGGTGTGCAGCCGCTAGTGCAGCATGAGTTCCATGCCAGCGATGAACGGATGGGGGCGCTTACCTATGCGTTCTTCATCACCTACATGCTTGCGGCACCGCTTACCGGATGGCTTGGCGATCGAGTGCCACGCAAGCCGCTGGTGGTGGCGGGGGCGCTGCTGTGGAGCGTTGCCACCCTCTTGACCGCCACGGTGCACAGCTACGGCCAGCTTTATTTCCGGCATGCCATCGTGGGCATCGGTGAAGCCACTTTCAGCGTATTTGCGCCGGCGATGATTGCGGATATGTATCCCGAGCAGATACGCAATAAGGTGCTGAGTATCTTCTATCTCAGCATCCCGGTCGGTGCGGCGCTGGGATATCTCATTGCTGGACAGCTAGGTTCGAGCTACGGCTGGCGCATGCCTTTCCTGGTGAGCGCGGCCCCGGGTGTGCTGATTGCGATACTCATCCTCTTCTTCGTCCGCGAGCCGCAGCGTGGTGCATCCGACCGGCTGAAGGCGACGCCAACGCGCGCGACAATTTCAGGCATGCTGAAAAATCCGGCGTACTGGACTGCAACGCTGGGCATGGCCATGCTGGTCTTCACCATGGGCGGCATCTCGGTGTGGCTGCCCACATTCCTTTCGCGCGTGGAGGGCTACTCGCTCTCGCGTGCGAATCAGCTCCTGGGTGGCGTGACCGTGATTGATGGCATCCTGGGAACGATCGTTGGAGGCTGGATTGCACAGCGTTGGCTCCGCACCAATTACCGCGCACTTTATTTGGTCTCTGCCTGGAGCGCTGTGCTGACATTCCCGGCTGCCGTGATGGTCTTCTTCGGACCACGCTCGTTACTTGTACCCTCGATCCTGTTGGCGGAGTTCTTTCTATTTCTGAACACTGGCCCACTGAACACCGCCATCGTCAACTCCGTCTCGGCGCTCGTGCGCTCTTTTGCGATCGCGCTCAATCTCTTCTTGATTCATGCGCTCGGCGATGCTCCTTCGCCCAGGCTGATCGGCGCGATATCCGACCGGCATGGATTGCGACTGGGCCTCGGTCTGACGCTCGTCACCCTCGTGATCTCTGCAGGGATTCTGTTTCTGGGTGCTCGATATGCCCCGCCCCTGCCACCGGAGGAAGAGCTCGCATGACGGTGTTGCGTCTGGCGGGGCTTGCCGTGGGGTGGGGAGTGGCGCTGCTGTGGACGACGCGCGGCGCGGCCTGGTTACGCGGCATGTCGCGCCTGCCGGATCTGTTGCAGCAGGAAGTCCCCCCGGTAGGCGGGACAAAGGCCACCCCGGTGAGCGGGGCAGTGAGCGTGATTGTCCCTGCGCGCAACGAGGCCCGCGATGTGGATGCTTGTCTGCGCTCTCTGCTGGCCTCGAAGGGTGTGGGCCTGGAGGTGATCGCGGTCGATGACCGGTCGATGGATGAGACCGGGGCGGTGATGGAGGCGCTGCGTGATTCTGCTGTGCGGTATGCGGTGGAGCACGTGCGCGAACTGCCTGCTGGATGGCTCGGAAAGCCGCACGCCATGGGACGTGGAGCGGCGCTTGCCAGAGGGGAGTGGCTGCTGTTCACCGATGCCGATGTGGTCTTCGCGGAGGACACACTGGCTCGTGCTCTGGCGTGGCTGGAGCGTGAGGGCGGCGACCATATGCTGATTGTGCCGACGGTGGTGGCGCGGAGCGCAGGAGAGGCGATGATGCTGGCGTTCCTGCATGTGCTGTCGATATGGGGGCCACGGCTGTGGCGAGTGGCGGATCAGCACGCGCGCGATGCGATCGGTGTTGGGGCGTTCAATCTGATGCGGCGAGCTGTGTACGACAAAGTAGGTGGTTGGGAGCGGCTGCGCATGGAGGTGATCGAGGATGTGCGCATGGGCTACCTGATCAAGCAGACCGGCTTTCGATCGGCGGTGGTCACCGGGCGCAACCTGGTGCGCATCCGCTGGGCGCGCGGCGCCTGGGGCGTGGTGGACAACCTCACCAAGAACGTCTTCGCCGCGTTCCGCTTCCGAATCGGTCTGATTACCGCGGGTGCGGTGGCAGCTACTGTAATGTGTCTGGTTCCGTTTGTCGGTCTTGTGGTTGGCGCTGGCTGGGATCGCTGGTGGCTCTGGCCGAGTCTCGTCTCAGTCGCAGCATTGGGCGCGCTTTATTGGCGCTATCGTCGCTTTGCCGATCCCGGTAGCGCAGCAACTATCTTATTGCTGCCGACGTTTCCGGTTGCCGCACTGGTGTTCGTCTATGCGATGGTGCGCTCTACCGTGTTGACGTTGAGGCGCGGCGGCGTGGTGTGGCGGGAGACGTTTTACCCGCTCGCTGAGTTGCGCAAGAATGCTGGACCTCTACGCTAGCGCGTTGCGCGGAAGACGCTGAAGTGATGGTTGCCGCTGAGCGATGGATCGTGCACCGGGGTTTTGCCCTGGTCGGCGCCGAAGCCGGCGAGGAGGGCAGGGTTGGGGTGGAACTTCTCGGCGCCGCCGTGCAACTGCCGGGCGCTGCTGAGATACATCAGGCTGCGATCGTTCACGCTGTGCACTGTGCCGCGCAGCTCAATATCTTTGCCGCGCAGCGCTCGCAGATCGCCAACATCGCGTGTGTCTTCGGGCAGACTGGCGATGGTGAAGCGGCAGTCTGCGTCGCTGGTCTCGGGGCTGCAGGTATCGAGAAACCGCGTGCCATCGCGGAGCTGGGCGATCTCGTAGACATGTGCCGCGACGCAGATGTCTTTGCCGCTGTAGCGGACTGCTTCTGACGCTGGATGACAGGCATGCGTTGCCGCAACCAGCGGGGTGGAGGATAGCAGCAGGACTACCAGGGTCGTTCGCACGCTGCGAAGGTACGGCAGCCATGAAGATTTGGCGATCCCACGTCTGTGGAGTGCTTCCTCAGTTCACCGCCGCTCCGGGCGCGACGACATCTCCGAGGGCTAGAACGTGGTCAGCGCGGGCTCCTGCTTGTTGCTGCCGTAGTGGCTGGCTACGTAATCATCGAGGATGCGCTTGAAGTCTGCGATGATGGTGTCGCCTTTGAGGGTGATAGCGAGCTTGCCGTCGATATAGACGGGAGCCTTGGGTTCTTCGAAGGTTCCTGGCAGCGAGATGCCGATGTTGGCATGCTTGCTTTCGCCGGGGCCGTTGACGATGCAGCCCATGACCGCGAGCTTCATCTCCTCCACCCCTGGGTACTGCTTCTTCCACTCCGGCATGGACTCGGTGAGGTAGTTCTGCACCTGCTGCGCGAGCTCCTGGAAGTAGGTGCTGGTGGTGCGGCCGCAGCCGGGGCATGCCGTAACCTGCGGCGCGAAGGAGCGGATCGAGAGTGCTTGAAGGATCTGCTGGGCGCAGCGGACCTCTTCGCTGCGGTCGCCACCGGGGGTGGGGGTGAGCGAGACGCGGATGGTGTCGCCGATGCCGGCGAGCAGCAGCGGCGCCAGGCCGGCGGTGGAGGCGACGGTGCCCTTCATGCCCATGCCGGCTTCGGTGAGGCCGAGGTGGAGCGCGTGGTCGCACCGTGCGGCGAGCGCGGTGTAGACATCGATCAGGTCGCGGACTCCGGAGACCTTGGCGGAGAGGATGATCTGCTCGCGGCGCAGGCCGTAGCGCTCGGCGGCCTCGGCGTTGTCGAGGGCGGAACGGACCATCGCCTCCATCATGACGTCGCGCGCATCGAGCGGCTGGGCCAGCTTCGAGTTCTCATCCATCATGCGGGTGAGCAGCGCCTGGTCGAGCGAGCCCCAGTTGACGCCGATACGGACCGGCTTCTGGTGCTTGACCGCGACTTCGACCATGGTGCGGAAGTTGTCGTCGTCCTTGCGGCCGATGGAGACGTTGCCGGGGTTGATACGGTACTTGGAGAGCGCCTGCGCGCAGGCGGGGTACTTGGTCAGCAGCAGATGGCCGTTGTAGTGGAAGTCGCCGATGATGGGCGTGGTCCAACCCTTTTCGCGGATGCCATCGACGATGTAGGGGACGGCCTTGGCAGCCTCGTCATTATTGACGGTGATGCGGACCAGCTCCGAGCCGGCGCGGGCGAGTGAGGCGATCTGTTGTACGGTGCTCTCGATGTCGGCGGTATCGGTGTTGGTCATCGACTGGACGACGACCGGGGCGGAGGAGCCGACGCGGACTTCGCCGATGGGTACGGTGACAGATTTTCTGCGCTGGATTTCGGGCATAGGGCTGATACCAGTTTATCGTGATGCGTCCCTGGGCTGCACTGCTGGGTGGGCAGTCACTTGGCTACCAACCCGCTACCCCGTGTGCGAGGTTGTGATGCTAAGTCGTTTTGCGTTAGTGAGTTAGAGCTGTTACCGATGGTCAAATTAGTCCAGGAAAAGAGGTTCGCGGCAAAGCCGTCCAAACACGCCGTTTAGGACGCGCCTGCCAGGCGACGGTCAGTGAATCAGACGTCGCGGGCTCAGCCAAATGTGTCCCTATTTCCAGTGTAGTGAATCTCGCCAATTGTTATGCGAGCAATTTGCCGATCTTGCCAGTAACGGAAGTTGTCTGCGGCCCGACCGCACTAGCACGTTCTGGTCCTCGTGAGGTTGGCGAATGGAACACGATGCCGCACAGCAGATCTCTCCACTGCGCGCGTCCGGCGCTCCGATCAGACGGCGGTGTGTGATCACACGATGAACCACCTCACTTCGTTACGGGGGTACCTGAGTGGCGGCGAGTGAAACGACTTTTTTCCTCAGGGAACGCACAGCTGATTTTTGCACCGCATTTACGGACGCGGAAGTTTTTGTCCGCACTGCGAAAATTCTGCAGGCTCGACTGTTACGAATTGCGCGAAGTGGATCACGAACGTTCTAAGTGAGCATGATGTGTGCCAAAGCGGCGTGATGCGCGCGCGATCGAATGGCAGAAAAGTGGTAGTGCATCACGCCACGCCTGAAGTTACAAACTGTACAACAGTTTCATTCGAGACCGCCGCCGGCATGAACTGGCACCGAAAGCAAAACGCGGTCCGCTGATCTCTCCCTAGAATCTGCCCTGAAACCAATCGAGACGATCGCCTTCGGCACCGAAGGGTCACGGCTTCGCACTGGCGACGTTGAGGAAGAGAACTGGATGTCAAATGTCTGGACAAAATCGCTAAAACGCCTATCGGGCCGCGCGCTTCTATTGCTGCTTATCGCGTCCGGAGTGACCATCAACAGCCACGGACAATCTGCGACGGGCGTGACGGTGACTGGGCCGACGACGGCCCACGCGGGTACCCCTGTTGCCTATAACGCCACTATTTCCGGCACCTCGAATCAGACGGCGATATGGAGCGTGAGCCCGGCCACCGGCGCGGGCACGATCTCATTGAGCGGCGTGTACACGCCACCGACCACGATACCGTCGGCGAACACCGTGACTATCCGGGCAACAAGCAGGCAAACGCCGACAGTCTCCGGATCGATCACGGTGACGCTGTACAACCCCATTCCGGTGATCACGTCGGCCACAGCGAACCCGGCGAGTGCGAGCGGCAGCTATTTGCTGGACGTGCAGGGCGACGGATTCCTGGCGGGAGCGGCACTGATGGTGGCCGGGACACAGATGCCGACGACGCATGTTTCGGCGAGCGAACTGCAGACGACGGTGACGAGCAGCGCCACGCAGATCACCGTCTCGGTGAAGAATCCATACCCGGGTGCGGTCTATTCAGTTACATCGCATGTGCCGCTGGGGACGATGCAGGCATCAGCCACGGCAGCGGCGCGGCTGCTGGACCAGTCGACGTTCGGACCGACGGAGACGAGTATCCGGCATGTGCAGCAGGTGGGGTTGCAAGGATTCCTCAATGAGCAGTTCAACACTCCGCCGACGTATCTACCCGCGCTGCCGGCGACCACCCCTTCGCAATGCTCGCCTGCGTCGATCTCGTCAGTGTGCGTGCGCTCGAACTGGTTCAAGAACGCGTTGACAGCCAACGACCAGTTGCGGCAGCGCGTGGCTTTCGCACTGAGCGAGATATGGGTGGCGTCTTCCTATAACGGCTACATGATTACGCCGTACGCCAACCTGCTGGTGAAGGATGCATTCACGAATTACCGGCAGATTATGCAGGACATGACGCTCTCGCCGAATATGGGGTCCTTCCTGAACATGCTGAACAGCCCCGCGCCGCCTGCCGGACAGATTGCGAACGAGAACTATGGGCGCGAGCTGATGCAGCTGTTCACCATGGGGCCCGACCTGCTGAATGAGGATGGAACGCCGCAGACCGACAGCAATGGGAACACGATTCCGGCGTACACAGAGCTGCAGGTGGAGGCGATGGCGCGCGCGCTGACGGGTTGGACATATGCCAACACCGACGGCAGCACCCCTTCGAATTTTGTCTTCACGTCGAACTGGAACCACCTGATGGTGCCGATCGACATGCGGCACGAGCACAGCGCCAAGGCCCTGCTGAACGGCGTGACGCTGCCTGCAGGGCAGAGTGCGACGCAGGACCTGAAGGGCGCGTTGGATGATGTTTTCAATCATCCGAACGTGGGTCCGTTCGTGAGCCGGATGCTGATCCAGCGGCTGGTGGCGGGGAACCCCAGTTCGTCATACGTGCAACGCGTCGCACAGGTGTTTGCGAACAACGGCTCAGGGGTTCGGGGTGATATGAAGGCGGTGATCGCCGCGATCCTTCTGGACCCGGAGGCGCGAGCGAACGACGCGCAAGCCGGCGATGCACTGGCGAGCGGGCCGGTGGTCGATTCGGGACATCTGCGCGAACCCGCGATCTGGCTGGTGAACATTGCGCGCGGTCTGAACGCTGCTTCCACGAATTCGACCGCTGCATACCCGTTCATCAATGTGGGCAATGGACAACTGGTATCGATTGGAGAGCCACCGTTCGGTGCGCCGACGGTATTCAACTTCTTTCCGCCGGATTACGTTGCACCGGAGACGACCATCAACGCGCCGGAGTTTGCGCTGGAGAACACCGGTTCGATCATCCCGCTGGCGAACGCGGCGACATATGTCATGCACAACAGCGCGAGCGGGCTGCTAGTGGACTACAGCGCGACGGGGCAGTTTGGCGGCCGAGCGTCGAATCCGGGCGACCTGGCGGACTATCTGGGCATGATCTTCATGCACAGCCAGATGCCGTCGGATCTACGGTCGGCGATCGTCGAGAATCTTACGGCGATACCGGCGAGCAATCCTGCGGCGCGCGCCAGCGTGGCGGCATACCTGGTGGTCACGTCGCCGGAATACAAGATCATGCATTGAGATTTTCTGCGAGCAAAAACCGCAGCACGGACAGGAGTAAAGGGATGAGAACGAGTCGACGGAGTTTCCTGAATTATGCAGCGATGGCGGCGGGCGGTAGCGCGCTGGGGTTGCGGCCTTTTGGCGCGATGAACGCGCTGGCGCAGACGACATCGGATTACCGCGCGCTGGTCTGCGTATTTCTGTTTGGCGGCAACGATTCGAACAACATGCTGGTGCCGTACGATTCGACGGGCTACGCGAACTATGCCAGCCTGCGCGGCCCGCTGGCGCTGGGGCGAAGTTCGCTGCGGCCGCTGTCGCCGACGCCGAACTTCGCGGTGCATCCGAACTTGCCGGAGGTGCAGGCGCTCTATAACAGCGGCAAGCTGGCGTTCCTGACCAATGTCGGCACGTTGATTGAGCCGACGACGCAGGCGCAGTTTCTGGCGAACCAGGGGACGCGGCCGAGCAATCTGTTTTCACATCCGGATCAGCAACTGGAGTGGCAGAACCAGGCGATCAGCGGAAGGACGCGGAGCGGATGGGCAGGCAGAATCGCCGACCGCTTGAACGTGCAGTACAACTCCGGCGCGCAGGTGCCAATGATCTGCTCGCTCGATGGCGCCACGATCTTCTGCAATGGAGAGTCGACGCAGCCGATGTCGCTGGGCAGCCAGGGCGCGGTGCCGCCGTATTGCGCTGATGGACAGTATTGCGCGTCGCGGCTGCAGACCGCGCAGCAACTGGCGACCATGAGCTCCGGCGTGTCGCTGGTGCAGGCGGACAACGACATCACGACGAATGCATATCGCTACAACACCATCCTTATGGATGCGATGAACTCTGCCGGTGGAATACAGACGGCGTTTCCCACGTCGGGCGGCAATCCGTTTGGAGCGCAACTGAAGCAGGTGGCGCAACTGATGCAGGTGCATTCCGCGCTGGGGGTGAAGCGGCAGATCTTCTTCGTGGGCGGTGGGGATTTCGATACTCACGGCAGCCAGCTGCAGATCCAGGCGTCGCTGCTGTCGCAATTGAGTCCGGCGCTGAGCGCGTTCTACAGCGCGACCGAAGAGCTGGGGTTGGCGAGCTCGGTAACGACCTTTACCTGTTCGGATTTCTCGCGGGCCTTCCAGCCGAACTCGGCCAACGGCAGCGATCATGCGTGGGGCGGCCACCACATCATCATGGGTGGTGCGGTGCAGGGCGGCCGGATGTATGGCAAATTCCCCACGCTGGCGCTGGGCGGTCCGGATGATTCGGACAAGAACGGCCGCTGGATTCCGACGACCTCGTCCGCGCAATATGCGGCGACGCTGGCGCAGTGGTTCGGCGTGGCGTCGGCGGACCTGTCGTACGTGCTGCCGAGCCTGGGCAACTTCTCGCAAGCGAATCTGGGCTTTCTCGGCTGACGCGGCGCTTCGCTGCGTCAGCTATGGAGGACCTGCCGGGCGGCGCGGAGGCCGGAGCGCAATGCGCCGTGGACCGTGCCCCAGTGGCCGGTGATGTCGGTGTGCTCGCCGGCGAAGAAGAGCGTGTTGTCGACCGGCTCGGCCAGGATGGCGGAACAATCGGCGGCGCCGACGGGCGCGTAGCTGTACGCGCCGAGAGTCCAGGGATCGCTTTGCCAATCGTGCATGTGCAAGTTACGTAATTCGGTGTGAAGCGATTGGGGAGCGAGCGAGAAGATGCGCTCGAGCGAATGCAGCGCCTGGATATGGAAGTGCTCAGGGCTGGCGACTGCATCCGCCTTGGGGCCGCCTGCCCAGGCGACGAGCATGGGAAAGTTGCCGGGAGGCTGTGCCCAGAAGGTCGCGGGGGTCATCTCCGGTGCAAAGAGAAAGCGCATGTTCGGTGACTTCGCGCTCCAGAATGGTCTGCGAAAGATCAGCACCAGGCGACGCGCGGAGCCGGCCTCCATGCGGTCCGCCGCCGCGAGGGTGCGTGAGGGCTGAGGATGGAAGGCAACGCCGCGCGCTTTCAGAACACCGAGCGGCAGGGTGATGATGGCCTTCGCTGCAGAGAAGCGGGTTTGTTCGCGAGAGCAGGTCTGTGCGGTGATCGCGCCGGGCTTCCACTCGAGTGAGGTGATAGGTGAACGAAGGAGGATTTGTGCGCCCGCCTGTTGCGCGCGTTGGGCGAGATGCTGGGGAAGCGAATCGTAACCGCCGCTGGGGCGTGAGGACTGATCGCCATCGATTTCTTCTTCGGCCTGCTGCTGGCGGGCGAGGGCAGCGATGCCGATGCGGCGCGCGTCGGCGGCATTGAAGCCTTCCACGAAGGAGCGGGCGCGCTCAGCGGCTTCTGCGCCGGGCTGCCGGCGGGCGAGAAAGTCCGCGAAGCTCATATCGCCCTCACGACTGGCGACCCCGGCCAGTTCGTCGAGCAAGTCGAATGCCTGGTCCTCTGGGCAGGCGCCTAGTTTGTCATCGCGAAAGCACAAGTCGACACCCGTGATCTTCTGGAGCGGCGGGTGTAGCTCGTCAAAGAGGCGGAGCAATTCCGGAGGGCGGCCGTGGACAAACTCAGCGCCGAGTTCTACAGGAGCTTCGATGTCAGAGGAATGCAGCGTGAAGATGCGTCCGCCAATGCGGTCGCGCGCTTCGAGAAGAACGACGCGACTTCCTGATGCGGCCAACTCGGCGGCTGCGGCCAGACCGGCGATACCGGCTCCGATGATGAGCACGTCTGATGAGGACATCTGGTAAGGATAGGGAGATGGAGGCCGGATATTCTCTCTCACCGGTTGGGCGCCGTGTGTAGCGGCGCCCCCGGTTGGTGATGTTACGCCGCGGCCCTGGCGTTTGCCTCGACCGAGATTCTGGTCAGTTTTTCGTCCGCCGCTTTTTCTTCCTTGAGCGTGGATTCGAGCAGCGCTACATCTTCATTATGGTTCATGAGCTGAGCCCAACTGCGCAGCGTGCCGTACACCGCGATCTCGTGATGTTCAACCTCCTGGCCGGCGGCGATCAACGTGACGTCGAGGATCATCGGATCCTTGGCGTCCTTTATGCCATCCTCTGCCTCCGTGATTAAGGAGCCGATGGCCTTACAGGTTTCCGATTTCGCGGAGCCGGTATGGCGCTGGAGGATCTGCTCGATCCTGGACACGTGTCCTTCAGTTTCCCGGAGATGGTTGCGGAATGCGTTTGCCAATTCTGGCGTGCTGGACTTGTCCACCATCTTGGGAAGGGCCTTGGTGATCTCACGTTCCATGTCGAGCGCCTTTTTGAGATGGGCGATGTAGAGTTCGTGGAGCGTCTTGAGATTGTCGGATGTGAGCTTCATAAGGGATCTCCAGTTGTTAATTCGCGGATGGGTTCTTTGGCCGCGGTGCGTTGCGCGAGAAAGGGCGGCAACTGCATCCGGGGCGAACAATATCCATTAAGACGGTTGCAAATTGGCGGACGTTGCCCGTCAATCGAGAGCAGGCAGTGACAACGCGAACAGCCCGTGCAGATGAAACGCTTCTGGTTCTGATCCGCATCTGAAGAAAAGGAGGGAGATATGCCGAGACGAGCGACAGCACGGACAACAGGTACGAAGCGTACGGCGGCAAAAAGAACGCGCAGCACAACACGGAGTACGAGGACTGGGACGCGTGGTGCTTCTCACCGTAGCTCGCATGGAAAGCGGAAGTGGTCTGCGGGAGTGAACACCGAATCGACCTATCCGCAGGAGGGGCTGTTCAAGAAGGATGCGGCGACGATTGCGCGCAGCCTCGCTTCGAAGAAGGTTTCGCCGAAAGGGCCAGGGTCGGGGATGCGGATGCTGACGTTCTATGTGAACCGCGCGGGGAAGAATCTGCCGAAGAGCCGGCTGAGAGTGCTGGAGCGGGCCAAGGAGCTGCTGCACGAGCGTATAGAGGCCCAGAAGGATGGAATGGCTGGACGTCCAGCACGGCGACGGAGCCATTCTTAAAAAGGAATAGCGAATCCCGCGATTCGGCTTCGCTCGCTCGGGCATTACGCTTCGCTCTGGCCGGGATGACGAATGCGTAGCCGGCATCCCGGTTTGGTGTTGCCCTCGAGGCTGGACCCGAAAACCTTCTTGCTGCGGACCGCATACGCCCCGTATGCTCGGATACGCGCGCATCCAACAAAACTCCCCCCTTGAGCCCGCTCTGCAGAGAGCGAGTTGTGCGTTGCGTGGTATCTCGATGGCGCGGTGCGCGTCGCCGAGATGGAATGGTTCAAACGCATTGTTTCAGCGGTTTAGCCGCTGCAAGGAGCGTAGCGAAATATGGGTCGCGGGGGCTCTCAGCGATACGGACAGTGGGTGCTTCGTGCGCTTCTCTTGCTGCTGGTCTGCCTGCTGCTGCCGGTAGTTCGCGCGCAGAGCGATACTTTCAAAACCCATGATCCAGGCGCGGGCTCGGTGGCCATCGACGGCCGCTGGCAGTTCCACACCAGCGACGACATGGCGTGGGCGAATCCCGGTTACGACGACTCCAAGTGGGAGCAGGTTCGCGGGGATGACACGTGGGGAGCGCAGACCCATCCGGGCCATACCGGGTTTGCCTGGTACCGCAGGCGGATCGATATCACGGGGCCGGACAAGTCGCTGGCGATCATGATCCCGCCGGTCGATGACGCCTATGAGCTGTACTGGAACGGCGAGAAGATTGGAACGTACGGCAAGCTGCCGCCGGGTGCGTGGTGGTGGGCCTTCGGCCATAACACGGTGTACCCGCTTCCCGTGGATGCGTCCGGTAACGTCAGCGGTACGCTTGCGATTAGGGTATTCAAAGCGCCGCTGTCGTCGTCGGATCTAGCAACATCCGGTGGCCTGAATGCTGCGCCGGCGATCGGAAACCAGTCCGTTTTGGCGATGCAGGCGATGGAGCCAAGATACCAGCAGGAGCGGCGACGGCTCCCCGGCGTCCTGATGGCGGCGGCTATGTTTGTGGCCGGGCTGATCGCATTGCTGCTTTACCTGCGCGAGCGGACACAGTGGCTGTATCTATGGTTGGCGATCTATCTGCTGGCGGACGGAATGATTGGTTTCCGGCGCCTGGATGTGCTGACGTACGGTCTCCATTTCACGTGGGAGCAGTTGTATATCCAGTTCATCAACTCCTTTCAGGATATCTCCCTGTGGCTACTGCTGCTGACGCTTTTTGGTTTGAGCCGTGAAGCGCGTTGGCGCCGATGGACCAAGATTCTTGCAATCCTCTATCTCATATCCCAGGCTATCGACTGCATGACGTTCTTTCCCTGGGAGCATGCCGGGCCGGGGCTGCAATGGATCGATGCCATTACCACGGCGATCTTTTCCCTGACACCGCTTTTCATTTTTCTCATCGTCGGTTTAGGGCTGGCACGCCGGAAGCAAAGGACACTCTGGCCTATAGCGATTGCGGCCTTGATCTACGGCGTGTGGAATATGACGCTTAACATTGCCGGACAGGGGCGGCGATTCACGCACTGGACACTGTTCGAACGGTTGTCCGCGTTGGGCGTGCGTGTCGGCGCCTACACCTTCAGTGTGCCTTTCCTGCTGGACCTGCTGCTGTTCTTTGTTCTGCTGTTCACGGTGGCCCGCCAACAGTACATGGAAAGACGCCGGCAGTCGCAGATCGAGATGGAGGTGAAGTCGGCGCGCGAGGTGCAGCATGTTCTCATTCCGGAAAAGGTCCCGGCGATTCCAGGCTTTTCGATCGCCAGCATCTACAAGCCCGCGGCGGAGGTGGGTGGCGACTTCTTCCAGGTGATACCGCAGGCGGAGGGCAGTGCGCTGGTGATTGTGGGAGACGTGAGCGGCAAGGGGCTGAAGGCTGCGATGACGGTTTCGCTCATTGTCGGCACGCTGCGCACGCTGGCCGAATATACCCAGCAGCCCGCGGAGATTCTGCGCGGGCTGAACCGGCGACTGGTGGGCCGGATTGACGGCGGTTTCGTGACCTGCCTGGTGCTTTTCCTGGCCGCGAATGGGGACGCCATCATCGCTAACGCCGGACACCTTCCTCCGTTCCGCGATGGCAAGGAGCTGCCCGTGGCAGGCTCGTTGCCACTGGGCATCTCTAGCAAGCCCGACTATGACGAGCTAGTTTTCCGCCTTCAAGAGAATGAGACGCTGACGGTCTACACGGACGGGATTATCGAGGCGCGCAATGCGAAGGGTGAGTTGTTCGGCTTCGACCGGTTGTCGGAGATCCTTGCCGCCCGTCCTGAGGTCGGGAAGATTGTGGATGCAGCGCAGGTGTTCGGGCAAGAGGATGACATCACGGTCTTGTCCATCACGCGGCACTCGGCCGCGGAACCCAAAGCCGCCACGGTAGATCTGACGGCGCAGATTGCCACGGCCTGAAAGTGTGATCACTATGCTGACTACTTCCTCTTCCAACTACCCACCCGCAGATGTCGGGCTTGCCGATCTGCAGCAGCAGGTAGCGCGGCTGCAGGCATTGCTTGAGACGTCGCGCCAGGTGCATTCGACGGTGCGGCTGGACGAGCTGCTGAATACCGTTCTGCGGATTGTGATCCGCGAACTGGAGCTGCCCGGCGCGCTGATTACCAAGCCGTACATGATGTTCGGCGCGATGCCGCCGGAGCCGTGGGAGGGCTGCCCGCGGTTTCCGCTGCAGACCAAGGACGGGCATGTGCTGGCGGAGTTGATCGTGGCGCCGCCGGCGAGCCGCGAGCTTTCCATCTATGAGCAGGATTTTCTGGAGGGACTGGCGCTGCAGGCCGGGGTTGCGCTGGAGAATGCGCGCTATCACGAGCGCAACCTGGAATGGACGCGCGTGCAGCAGGACCTGGAAGCGGCGCGACTCATTCAGCGCAGCCTGCTGCCACAGGAGATGCCGCGGATTGCGGGCTACTCGATCGCCGTTCGCTCCACCACGTGCTATGAGGTGGGCGGTGACTACGTCGATATCGTCGAACTGCCGGGTGGCCGGCAGATCATGGCAGTGGCCGACGTTGCCGGCAAGGGACTGGCATCGTGCATTGTGGGCACGGCGTTTCGCTCGGCGTTTCGGGCCATTGCGACGGCGGATGTGCCGCTGGCGGAGCTTGCGGCGCGGCTGAACGAACAGCATTGGGCGGAAGGCGAGGAGGCTCGCCTGCGATATGTGACGGCGATTTTTCTCAGGCTGGAGCCGGTGGCTCATTTGCTGGAAGTGGTGAATGCAGGGCACAATCCGGGATTCCTGCTGCGCAATGGGTACGTGCCGGAGGCGCATCAGATTGTCTCCAGCGGCACGCCTATCGGACTGGTACCGAGCATGCGCTATTCCGCGGAACAGTTTGCCTTTCCGCCCGGTTCGCGGCTGCTGTTCTATACCGATGGGCTGACGGAGGTCTTTCGAGGCAACGACGAGTTCGGGACGGAGCGGCTATTGAGCTCATTTGAGGGGTGCAAGTCGGATGAGAGCAGCGCGGTTCTGGAATCTTTGTGGCGGGAGGTGCACGATTTTAGCGGCGGTGCACGCCAGGAAGATGATATGACTGCACTTGCGCTGATGAGAGCGCAGGCATAAAGCGGATTTCCGGTAAGTGTGATCCGGGTGGCGTGAGGTGCGGCTTTTCTCAGGAGAGCCGTTTTAAGGATTGTTCTGCAACGGCATCACAGGAAAATCGCTCTAGCGAGGACCACATGGTCAACTTGAAGGGCAAACCGGTTGAGCTCCGCGTACCCTCCCGGATGGGATACGAGAAAGTCGCCATGGGCACGGCTGCGAGCGTGGCGAAGTTGATGGGTTTTCCGGACGATCGGATTGAAGATCTGAAGACGGCCATCGCGGAAGCGTGCATCAATGCGATCGAACACGGCAACCATCTGAACGACAATCTGTGCGTCGGCGTAACCCTCTCCTCGCATGACGACAGCCTTGAGGTGAAGGTCCTCGATGATGGCGGGGGCATCTCGAAGGTGCCGCCGAAGCCGGATATCGACCGCAAGATGCATGGCGAAGAGGATGCGCGCGGCATGGGCATGTTCCTGATTCAGTCTCTGGTGGATGAGGCCGAGTGGGTGAAGGCCGGTAATGGAAAAGGCAGCTATGTGCGGTTGGTGATCCGGCTGGATAAGGAGAGCGATTAAAGTGCAAACGGAAACGAAAGCGAATATCGATCAAATCGCCGATGGGAATGGCGGCCGGGTGACCGTGCTTCGCTTCAGCGGGGATATCTCTTCCGGCTCGCACGACGCACTGTTGGGAACCTATACGACGGTGAGCAAATCGCAGCCCGTTCTGCTTGATTTCTCGAAGGTGGACTACATCAATTCCAGCGGCATCGCGCTGGTGATCCAGATGTTAATGGAAGCGAACAAGAATGGGCAGAAGATCGCCGCGTTTGGTCTGACGCCGCACTTCCAGAAGGTCTTCACGATGGTGGGAATCACCAAGTACGCCTCGCTCTACCAGGACGAAGCGACAGCCAAAGGATCGATATAGAGCGTTGTTTCTATAGAACGTCCAATCCTCACTAGTGGTCTTTCATCAACGAAAGCCCACTAATGAGGATCTCTCCACAACAGAAGATTAGCTAACTTACTCTACTGCACGGTTGCGTTCACCACGGTGTTCCACTTTGTCCCGGCGGTGTTCACTGCGTAGAAGGAGAAGCGGTGGCTACCGGAGGCGAGGCTGAGCGAAGTGCTCAGAGTCGTGCTGTTAGAGGTGCTGAACTTCTTCACGCCATCCACCCACACCTCCATGCGTGCGATGGTGCCAGTCACGGTTGATATGGCCTGTACGGCTACAGGTGAACCTACGGTCGATCCGTTCACTGGTTTGCACACGTTCACACCCGGCGTGCTGGGTGCGCTGCAGGTTCCTCCTCCTCCTGTGCCAACGGTTGCATTCACCACGGTATTCCACTTTGTCCCAGCCGTATTCACTGCGTAGAAGGAGAAGCGATGGTTACCGGACGCGAGGCTTAGGGAAGTGCTCAGTGTCGTGCTATTGAAGGTGCTGTAGTCCTTCACGCCATCCACCCATACCTCCATGCGTGCTATGGTGCCCGTCACCTTTGCTGCGGCCAGGACCGCTACTGGCGATGCTACTGTTGAGCCGTTTGCCGGCTTGCACACATTGACGCCCGCCGTACCGGGCGCGCTGCAGCCGGAGCCGGTGTTAATGGTGTAGGTCGCGGAGGCATCGGCGCTTTGCGAGAAACCGGGGGCGAGAGCAACGGCTTCGATTGTCTCTGAGGTGGCGACCTGGATAGGCCCGGCGTAGAGAGTCGATCCTGTGCTTGGCGTGGTGCCATTGGTGGTGTAGTAGATGGAGGCGTTTGGCGTGCTGTCAGTGATGGTGACAGTCTGGGCAGTGGTGTAGGTGCCGGGTGCCGGGGAGAAGCTGGGCGTGGCGGTGAGCGCTTCGGTGTTGAGCTCGCCATAGACGGTGACGGCGTTTCGGCCGCCTACGTAGACCAGCCCATTGGCAACGGTGGGCGTGGTGAATTTGACCGCTACAGCAGCCGCATCGCGATTGTTTGCCCCCTGCGTGCTGTTGTAAAGCTCAGTGCCGAGGTTGGCCGGGCTGTAGGCATAGAGGATCGCGGGTGTGTGATAGAAGCCGCTATTGTCCAGCGTCCAGACGATGCCATTGCTTGTGCCGTTGGCGGAGATGCTGGGAGTGGAGCCTGCGCCGTTGCAGTTGCAGCCAAAGGTGTTGCCAGATTTGGATTGCGGTGTCGTGGAGAAGAGTTCGGTTTGCGGATTGAAGCTCCACGCCTGCAAAGGTGCTCCAGCGAATCCCGCATACGCAATATTATTGAAGAACGCAAAGCTGCTGCGGTTTTTGAATCCACCACCGGTGAAGCTTTGCACCGAACTGTTGCCGGGCGTGGTGAACTTGCCCATGTGGTCGCGATTGATGAGATAGATGCCGCCGCTCTTATCCGTAGTTATCGCGAGGTGGGGTATGGAACCGGTTTGCGTGGGCAGCAGCATAACCGCGCCGGTGCCCATATCCTGGTCGTCGGCATTCAGCGTGCTCTGGTCACCTGGGGTGAAATAGTCGGCTACTGCCACTGATCCGCTACCTAGCGTGAGACGGAGGGCGGTGTCGCCGTAGTCCGAGCCTCCGGTGTTCGCATCGAAGGTGCCATTTCCGCTGGCCAAAAAGATATCGCCCAGACCGTCGGAGGAAGGTCCGGCGCCGGCCATCCAGATACCACCCTCAACGCCATTCGGTGTATCTACCCATGCGGCGTTTTGGACTGCGATGTTGGCGGCGTCATATGCCATGACCCAGCCGTGATATACGCCATGGTCGCCATGCGATGCCCAGGCAATGAAGACAGAGTTGCCGCTGCCGACAGAAGGCGTGGGAGCCAGCAGAAGCGCTGACCTTTGATTGTGGAGCTGCGGATTGAAGGTGATCGTGGTGCCGCCGTCTCCCAAACCTTTGACTGTTGCCTGGATAGTCGTGGGACCATTTAATTTCTCAGAACCATCGGCGATATTGAGAGCATGCAGGCGCTGGAAGTAGTTCGTAGTGCCACTTGTAGTCTTCGACCTAGACACAACGTAGATCGTCCCACCAGCGCGGTCCACGGCCGGCGTAGAAATGATGCCGATATTGGGATCAATATCGAAGTCGCTGTTTTCATCTAATAAGGTAAGCCAGGTTTCACCTGAGTTGACCAGCCACTTACGCCATAGATAACCCTGGGATGGGTTCTTACCATCCGCATCGAAGGCATAGATGTAGTCTTCCGCGGTCGCGACCACAAGAACATTGTGGAGTTGTCCATCGCTCATCGGGTACTGATGCAGATAGAGCGGTTGGGCATAGATATCGCCGAGAACCGGTAGGCTAAAGACCTTTCCAAACTTCGCGGAGTTGACATTCGAGGGCGTCAGCACGGTTTCGCTTGGCTGGACACCGGTACGCGCATTGTTGTAGTGCCAGGTAGTCACGTCCTGCGCAAATGTGCAGCTTGCGCCTGCTAAAAGGACGACGAGGATAAAGGTGCATACTACACGCGTAAGTCGCAGCGATCGCTGTAGCTGTGAATAGAGTCGATCGCGATTTGGCAGATCAATGCTGTTTCCAGCCAGACTAAAGACAGGGATTGACTGAGAAGCGTGACACATCCTTCACCTCGGCTACTTCCCGGGGGAGGATAGAGCGGTACCACATAGTAACGGAACAGCCAGGAGAAGGTCCCGCGATATTCACGGATTTTGATGAAATTGAAGAACAAGCTCACCGGGGTTTGTTTTGGGTGAAAAAGAAGAAACCTCATCTTCTAAATGGATCAAATACTGGGTAAAACCTCACTCAGTGGATTAGGTGGCCCACAGCAATTTATTGACCCGTGTTCTTGCACTACAAGGTATGAATTCAGACCACCTTCAGATACGTGGTATAGGGCAGGTCGCCGAGCGCCGTAAATGGCAGGAGGGTTAGCGGTCCGCTTTCCGAGCTTGCCTGCCATTGCCGCTCACCGACACGCTTTGCCGCCAGCAGTTGTGTGCGCGTCAGCTTTGGGAGCGGGCTTGTCTGTTGTTGCTTGACTGCCATCAGCACCAGCGGTCCTCGCATCAGTGCCACGGTATCCGTGTGTTGCGGGTCGATGGTTTCGAGGCGCATCTTCAAGGGAAGCTCCAGTTCGATTCGGTCGCCGGTCTTCCATTCGCGGCGAATCGCGGCGAACTGTCCGGGGACGGCGAGCCCCCGCTGCCGCGCGCCGTTTACGAAGACCGACGCGCCGTCCGCCCACGCCGGAATACGGAAGTTTATGGTGAATTCCGTGGTCCGTGAAGTTGTCACCGTGAAGGCGACGTGATCCTCGTAGGGGTATTCGCCTTCCTGAGTCAGCGAGAGCGCGGCGCCGTTCTCGGTCCAGCGCAGCGTGGAAGGCACGTAGAGATTGACGTATACGGCCTGCGGCGCGCCGAAGTACATATTGATGCGGTAGTCGGCCGCGACCTGGGGCAGGGTGCCGGAGCAGCATGGCCAGCGAGCTTCCTTGTACACGCGCTTCGCGTCGTAGTTGTAGTCGGCGTAGTAGAAGGTCTCGCCGTTTTCCTGCAGCGGTTTCGCGCCGAGCACGGTGTTGTACATCACGCGCTCCATGCTGTCGCCGTAGCGCGCGTCGCGGGTGACGCGCAGAAGATATCGCGTCAGCTTGAAATGGGCGTAGGAGCCGCATGGCGTCTCGAAGGTGTGGTGCGTGTTGGTGAGCGAGGCGTAGACATCGTTGCTGCCGGGCGCGCGCAATGTCTCATCCGGACCCCAGCCGCCAGTCGCATAGCTTTGTGCCTGGAGCATGGCGAAGGCATTGCGGGCAGCGTCGAGATGCTTCGCGCTGCCAGCGACCATGTAGGCCATCATCGCCGAGCAGAGCGAGTTTACGTGACTGTATGCGTGCCGGCCGTTTAGCACGTTCTGGTTGCGCGAGAGTGGATCGAACCAGGTTTTGTCGTCGAGATATTGCAGGCCCAGATCGTAGTACCGGCGGCCACCACCGCGCTGCGATGCGAGAAAGAGATTTTCCGAGATGGTGTAGGACTCGTCCCAGGTCCATGAGGCGTCGTCCTTGTGATCCATTCGCCAGGGAACACCATGCTCGACTGCATGTCCGGGCAAGTGTGGCAGCGCGGTATTTGTCGTCTGCTCCAGAATTGCCAGCGCCTGCGGGTCTTTCACGTAGGTGTGCGAATCGAGCAGACCGAGCAGCAGCTTGTCATAGCAGTAGGCAGGGAAGCGGTTCTTAATGTAGAAGTCGGCTGTGATGGTCTGCGCGTAGAGGCGGTTGAGGCGGATTACCTTCTGCCGCGTCTCTTCATCGCCGGTGATGGCATAGGCGCGTGCGAGCGCGGAGACCCACTGTCCAAAAGTGCACGCGGGAGCGAAGCCGTGATCGAAGCCCTTGCGATAGTCGTAGCCTGGATCGTAGTCATACCAGCCGCCGAGGTCCTCGCCTGGCGCAGGCATGCCGGACATCTGCCGAAGAGGCTTGAGCAGGCTATCTTCACTGAGCGCCATCAGGACAGCATGCGTGGTCATGAGTTGCGACTCATGCAGATCGCTGGCCACGAGCACGTCGCCATAACCAAACTCGGAGAGCATGGCGGCGGGTGATTCCGCAGCCCGTGCGTTGCGGCTCCACAATCCGCCGGTGGTGACGGCTGCTGCCGCCAGCGAGCTCGACTGAAGGAACTGCCTGCGCGAGATACCCATTCTTTTCGACTCCCTGTCCCTAGGACGAACTGCATCCAGGAATCGACGGTATCAGCGGGAGGTCTCGATGTCCATTGGGTCCGAAGAGAAAGGGCCCTTCGCTTATCAGGCGAAGAGCCCTTTTGTGTTTTCGAGCGATATCAGCGCGTCAGAAGTACAGCTTGCCTCCGAGTTGTATCTCGCGTGGATCGTGTGCGGAGGTGACCTGTCCGTAGGCGCTGGAGTCGGTGTTCACGTTGATTGCGTCGAAGTTGGTGTGATTAAAGGCGTTGAAGAATTCCGCGCGGAACTGGAAGCTGGCACGCTCGCCGAACTTCACGTTCTTGATTGCCGAAAGGTCCCAAAGTTGAAGACCCGGGCCGAGCACGTTTCCATTGCTGGAGTTTCCGAAGTGACCGACGGCATCGACAAAGGAGCCGGTGCTGAACCACTGGTTCTGCTTCTTTACCAGGTGAAGCGGCGCGACCTGGTCGGGACGCGGAGCGATGTCGGCGTTATCGATGTTGATGCCACCTGGATAAGTTCCGGCGATACATCCGGTGGTGGCTCCCGACGGCGTTACGCAGTCGAAGTTATCGGACGACTGCCTGACCGTCTGCGATTGTCCGGAGAGGAACTGCGTGATTCCGGAAAGCTCCCAGCCGCCCAGCGTGTGCCCGACCAGGCCATGTTGCCCCTTGTAGAAGGGAAGCTCGTATACATAGTTGGCGACGAAGGTCTGTGGCTGATTGAGTGTGGAAGGGCCATAGTCGATGTTTGGGTTGTAGGTGTCGTAGGTTTCCGTGCCGCGGTCGTTCGACTGATTGGTCAGGGTCTTGCTCCAGGTATAGGCGATCCCCAGGGTCAGGCCATAGTTCGTGTGGTGATGCAGAGCTACCTGCAGCGAGTGATAGTTGCTGGTGTAGGCCGGAATTCTTGAGGCGAACCACGAGTATCCGAGATAGGGTACAACGGCGGTTACAAAGGCTGACGGATTGGCCGCTCTTTCGGAAAGCGTCGGCTGATTGATCTCACGCTCGCCGAGTAAGTGCCGTCCAAGAGAGCCAACGTATCCGATCTCTAGGACGGTGGCCGGCTGCAGCTGCTGCTGAAGGCCGAGGTTGAAATCCATGTAGGAGGGATTCGGCATGCTGGGATCGCCGGTAGAGACGATGTGATTGGGACCGAGCGACACAGCGGAAGATCCAGCCAGCGGCTGATCGAATCGCGTGTTGTTGATGGTCGCGGTCTGGACCAGGGGCGGATCCTGGAATGCGTTCTGCTCCCAGATGCCGTTGAGCATGCGGTCGTAGAAGATTCCGTAACCACCGCGAATCGCTGTCTTGCCGTTGCCGAAGACGTCGTAAGCAAAGCCTAAACGGGGAGCGAAGTTCGTCTTGGGATCCGGGTTGACGTGTGAGCCATAGGGCGAGCAGTTGACACCGGGAGCAATGGCTTTCGCCTGTGCGCAGGCTGTTCCGGTGGGGAAGATCAAGCCGTTCACATAGGTTGCGGGGACCTGGGTGCCGGTGAAGTTGCCGCTGACCGGATCGATGACTGGAGCATTGGTGGGGTTAAAGAGCGTGGGATCGAAATTATTCAGCGTGTTTAAGACGTCGGCAGGCGATGGGAAATAGCTATAACGCAATCCCAAGTTGATGGTGAGCCGATTGGTAAGTTTCCAGTCGTCCTGCACGAAGGCTTCGAAGTTCCAGTAATGCAGGTCAGGAACGGTGTCGCGGCTGCTCTGCGAATAGGTTTGGGCGTTGCCCAGCAGGAAATCCGGGAAGCTGGCAAAAAGAAAGCTGGCGGCTCCGCTGGAGGCGTTCTCGGTTTTCAACATCTGCGAGACAGTGGCTCCGGCCCGGAATGTGTGCCTGCCAATGGTTACAGAAAAATTGTCGAAGAGCGTCCGGTCGAGATTGCGTTCAAAATATGGCGTCACTCCCAGGTTGAACCCTTGCAGAGTGTTATCGCCACCTTTGAAGGTGATCCCCGGGATACGGCCGTAAGGATCGGTATACGCCGTGTTGTTGGTGAGTCCCCCGGAAACTGCGGACGAGTTGGCGATGGCCCCTCCAGTGTATTGGGAGGAGATTGTCCCCTGGGTATAGGCGAATTCTGCTTCGTTCACCATGCGGGGTGAAATGGTCCAAGTGAGATTGCCGACCACGTTCTGGCCGGGAGCGTTGACCGCAGCACCGGCTACGCCGGGAAAATTCTGACCGGAAAAGAGACCCTGCGGGAAATTTTCGGGCGTCTCATCCTGCATGGCGCGTCCGAAGAAATGCAGTTTGTCGGTGAGGTTGTAGTCGAGGCGGACCAGGTCTTCCCGCGTGTTTTCCTTCTGCGAGTAGCTGAACACGTATAAGCCACCGCTGCTGTTCGCAGGGAACTTGTCGTACAGGTTGGCCAGATATACCTTGGCGTTCTGGCTATAGCAGTTCGGGTTCACCGTGCTCGTGTCCGTCGCCGCGTCGTAGGCAACGCAGCCCGCAGGTGCATTCGTGATCGGGCCCGAAAATACGCCGTTCAAATTTGCCTGAGTAACAGAGGGAACACTGGCGGTCACCGGCGCGCTGACCTTGCGCCATTCTTCAGACCAGAAGAAGAACATTTTATTTTTGGCCGTGTTGTAGACCTTGGGAATGTAGAGCGGGCCACCGATGGTAAATCCGTAGTTGTTGTACCGCTCGATGGCGCGCGGGATGATCGTCGATCCGTTCTTATTGAAGTAGCTGTTCGCGTTGAAAATGTTGTTGCGATTGAACTCATAGGCATCCCCATGGAAGGAACTGGTGCCGGACTTGGTCGCTACCAGGATTTGCCCACCAGCGCTACGGCCGAATCCGGCGTCATAGGTGCTTCGTTCGAGCGTGAATTCCTGGATTGCATCGACGCTCGGCACATTAAGCAGGGTGGAATTGGAGCCGCTGTCGTTGATGTCTGCTCCGTCCACGGTCCAGTTGTTGGCTGTGTCACGGACGCCGTTCACCGCGACCGACGAGGTGTTGTTCAGGCCGAAACCGACTGTGTCAGGTAGAGCGCTGACCACGCCGGGCTGCAGGGTGACGAGCTGCTCGAAGTTGCGATTGTTCAGTTGCAACTCTCGCACCTGCGTTCCGGAAATTGTGCCTGCCAGTGCGCTGGTTTCGGTATCGATGCTCACAGCACTTTGCTGCACGGTGACGGTCTGGGTGCCTGCGCCAACGTTGAGCTTGGCATCCACAGTGCGGGTTTGCGCGACGTTCAGAATGACATTCTGTGCAGAGTAGGTCTGAAAGCCGCTGTCCGCCACGGTGACTGTGTAGTTGCCGGCGGCGAGGTTGGTTGCGGTGTAGGTACCCTGCGCGTTCGTCTGAACGACACGAGTGGCACCGTTGACTCCGTTTTGCGTGATGGTGACGGTAGCTCCGGGAACGGCCGCGCCTGTAGGATCGGTCACCGTTCCCACCATGGTGGCTGCAAGCTCCTGACCCTGGAGGAGGGTTGAACCGCATAGGAGCAGAAGGAAGGTAAAAGCAGCGATGAGAAACTTTTTGACTGGCATCCGAAAACCCTCATAGAAGGGAATAACAACACCTGGCTTTCGCTTTACCTGCGCGCCAATCGTGCCGGGTCCGGGAGTCCAATAGCTCAAACCTGAGAGACGGGGGCTGTTGCTTGCCAGTGGGCCCAAAAATAGTCACATTGCGTTCGTTTGTCAACGAAAACGTTCATATCACGCTTAAATGGATTAAACAGCTGGTTGCCTATGACGAGCTTACGTGGTATTCGGTGGTCACTGTCTGAATGGGAATCCAGTTGCAGATCGAGATCCGCAGCGTGTGGAGACGGGTGATGCTCGCCTCAAAGGTTGGCTTGATCCTGATATTGGCGTGCCTTTCATCGCCGCTCCGCGGGCAGAGCGCGACCGACAAGACGACGAGTGCCCGGCAGCAGTTTATGGAATATGTCGCGGCTGGGTCGCAGGCGCTCGAGAGAGGCGATAACGCTGCGGCGGAGAAGGCGTTTCGCGGCGCGCTGGGCCTGGATCCGGGCTCGGTGGAGATTCTGAACAACCTTGCGATCGCGCTCAGCCGTCAAGGTCGAGAGAGCGAGGCGGTTGCTGCCTACGAGCACGCTCTTCGCCTGAAGCCTGGCGACGCGGTGACCCAGCGGAATCTGGGTGTCGCCTACTTCCGTGCACATCAATACCGTCTTGCGTTGCCGCTGCTGGAGAAAACTGCCGACCGCCAACCATCCTTTCAAGCGGCCGAAGTTGCCGGACTGGATGCGTTTGCGCTGGATCGATACGCGGACGCTGCGCGTTATCTTGCCGCGGCTCGTGGCTTCGAACCGAACGATCTGCAGACGCTGGACATGCTCGGCAAGGCGTATCTCCGCACCAAGAACTACTCGGGCGTGACGGAGGTGTTTCGGCAGATCATGGCCATCCATCCGGATTCGGCGGCAGCACACACCATGATGGCGATGGCGTACGACAAGCTGTACCGCGAGCAGGATGCAATCAAGGAGTTCGAGGCCGCGCGCGCCAGCGATCCCACGTATCCCGGAATACATACCGGCCTGGGCATCATCTATTGGCGGAACGACAATCTGGATGCGGCGGAACGCGAATTTCGCGAGGAGTTAAAGCGCTATCCCACCGACCCGATCGCCAATTGCACGCTGGGCCGAATTTTGCGGAGGCGGAATCAGACGGAGGCGGCGGTGGGTTATCTCAAGGCGGCATTGGCGGCCAATCCTTCCTACCGCGACGCATTGGTCGAACTCGGCGAGTGTTATATCCGGCTGGGCCGGCCAGCCGAGGCCGTGGAGCCGTTGAGGAAGGTGACAGGGATGGCCGCGGACGATGCCGAGGCCCACTTCATTCTTGGAACAGCGTTAAGCAAGTCCGGGCACCCGAGCGAAGGAGCGAAGGAACGGGAGTTGTGCGCGCGTATTCGCGAGAAGGAGCGGTCCCGCGGCGCTGGCGCTCCAATCGCACAGTGAACTGTTCGAAGAAGGATTGCATCGTCGTATTCACATTCGAATTCATAGGATCCGTAACATGACAACGCAACCTATAGAAAACCTAGTTCCACCCTTTACTCGCGAAAGCGCGGTCCAAAAAGTGCGCAAAGCCGAAGATGGCTGGAACTCCCGCAATCCTCAGCAGGTCGCGTTGGCCTATACGCTGGACAGCAGATGGCGGAATCGGGCGGAGTTCGTCAATGGACGTGAGCAGATTGTGCAGTTCCTCACGCGCAAATGGGAGAAAGAACTGGAGTATCGGCTCATCAAAGAACTATGGGCCTTCGACGGAGATCGCATCGCGGTGCGATTTGCTTACGAGTGGCACGATAATGCCGGTCAGTGGTACCGCTCCTATGGCAATGAGAACTGGGAATTCGATGCGGAAGGCATGATGCACCACCGGTATGCCTGCATTAACGACTTACAGATAGGAACAGCAGACCGACTCTTTCACTGGCGTCAGGGACGCCGGCCCGACGACCATCCAGGGCTTAGCGAGCTGGGTCTTTAAGATCTTCGCCGCCAAAACTCCGCACGCCTTCTGCAGGCGTGCGGGTTGGCGTCGCTATTACGGGGTAGGGCCATCCTCCTGCGGCACCTCTTTGCCTTCGCCGGGGAAGGGCCATTTGCGCTCAAGCGGCTGTGTCTCCTCGCGAACGTTCTTGGGCACCTTGTTCACCTTCAGGTTTTCCAGCACGTGGACACCGAGCTTGCCGGCGCTGGCGATGTCCAGATCGCCATCGTGATCCAGATCGCTTGCGATGAACTGCGTTCCTGCGCTGGCTGTGCCGTTGACGGAAAGTGCGTAGCGGGTGAAGACCGGATCGGATGCGCTGTCAGCAATGCGCATCGTTTCCATTGTCCCCTTCGTGCCTTCTGCGCTCGATTTGGCTGCGTCGAGTTGCGCTTTCGTCGGGAGCTTGTACGCGTAGACGACGACCGGATCGTAGGAGCCGGGATCATTGCCGGAGTGGCCGCGATAGCGCTTGCCGGTGATGAGCTCCGGAGTGCCGTCGTCATCGATATCGGCGAGCAGGAGCGCATGCGATTGTGAGAAGGACTCGTCGATGCTGTGACGAATCCAGAGTGGCTTGTCGGCGGTGCCGCCCTGCTCCAGCCAGTAAAGGCCATAGCCATGGCCCTGACCGTAGATGAGATCGAGCTTGCCGTCGTGGTTCACGTCATAACCGAGGATGGGAAAGCCGGCATCACCGATATCCCAGTCGCCGTGCCATTTCCACTTGTCGTTATCGGCGTCGATCTGCTCGAACCAGCCGTGGGTTGTGAGGACGTCAGCCTTGCCATCGCCGTTGATGTCAGCGACACCGATGCCGTGACCGTCCTCCGCGCGGCCGCCCAGATGATGAACGCGCGGCTTGTCTTTGCTGAAGTCGACCCAGAGAATGCCGCTGCGGTTGTAGTGAGCGAGGGCGACGTCGGGCTTGCCATCGCCATTGATGTCCGCGAAGGCTCCGCCTTCGGTGTCGAAGCTGTCAGTGATCTTCTCCGGCTTCCACATCGCGCCGGCCGCGGTGGCCTTGGGACCGGGGTTGCGATACCACCAGAGTCCGTTGGCGATCCAGCCGGTGGTGATGAGATCGGGCAGACCGTCGTGATCGACGTCGACGATCCACTCGCCGCAGTCAGAGACGAATTCATTGTGGATGCCGACCGTACGGAATTGATGTCGCTTCCACTCGCCGCCATTGGCGCCGGGATTTTCATACCAGTAGGAGCCGCTGAGCAGATCGGCGAAACCGTCGCCATTCATATCGAGAAGCGAGATGCCTTCGGCGTGATCGTTGCCGAGGCGGTGAGAGAGAAAGGCGATGCGCGGCTCGCCGCCGGGTCCGTTGCCGGGATGCTGCATGCGGAACTCGGTGGCGTGCGCGGGGTCCTGGGCGTGGCTCAGAACGGGAGCAAGGAGAGGCAGGGCGAGCAGGGGCGCAAAGTTTTTGAAAGGAATGGTCATCATCATCTCCGAATAATTAGCTGTGCTCGATCTTCATCGTTTCAGGGTTCCAGCGGACGACCTCGCCGCGGTCGACGCTGAGATTGCTGAGCAGGGCCGCGCCGGCTGCGCGGAAGCCGAAGGTCGGATCTTCGACGACGGGCTTGCGGCTGCGCACGGAATCAAAAAAGTTGTGGAAGTGATCGTAGCTATCGGAGTAGCCCTCAGGCGCCGTGAATTTCTGCACGTTCTCCGGCAGCGGGCCGCTGAAGTGTTTTTCGGGATACTTCTTCCGGTACTGATCGATGTACTGCGTCTGCATGGCCTCCGCAAAGGTGGAGACGGTATAGCCCGGCTCGGTTTCCGGTGGCGTCCGGCTAACAGAGACGGTGTTTCCGCCAATGGTCATCAGGCCTTCGGAGCCGGTGAAGAGGAAGCCTTCGCTCTCCTCGCCGCCGTCGACGAAGTTGACGTGCAGGCTGAGGTTGAAGCCTTCCGGGTAATCGAAGAGCGCGAGCATGACATCATCGGCGTCGCGGCCGTCCTTCCAGTAACGGATGGCGCCTGTGGCCATGGCGCGCGTGGGGCCGTGTGCTCCGGTGATGAAGTGGGTGCCGCTGAAGAGATGCACGAAGAGATCACCGGCTACACCGGAGCCGTACGCCTTCCATTTGCGCCACTGGAAGAAGTGTTCGGCGTTCCAGGGAATCTTCGGAGCAGAGCCGAGGAAGCGCGGCCAGTCGCAGGTTTCAGTGGAGGCATCGAGCGGGATGGAGTAGTTCCAGGCGCCGATGGAGGAGTTGCGGTCCCAGTAGGCGCTGACCATGTTGAGCTTGCCGATGATGCCGGAGGCGAGCAGCTCCTTGGCTTTGGCATAGATGACGGAGCTGACGCGTTGCGAGCCCACCTGAAGGATGCGGTTGGTGGAGCGCGCCGTCTCGATGATCTCCGGGCCATCGGAATAGAGGTGGATCATCGGCTTTTCGAGATAGACGTCCTTACCGGCCTTCATGGCGTCGATGGCGGCTGTCTTGTGCCAGTGATCGGGGGTCGCGATGAGCACGGCGTCGACATCAGGTCGCGCGAGAATCTCGCGGTAGTCGCGGGTTGTAAAGACATCCGGCCCCCACACTTCCTTGCAGTGCGTCAGGCGGCCGTCATAGCAATCAGCGGCGGCGACGAGTTTGACGCCCGGGACCTGGACGGCGATCCCGGTATCGTGCTGACCCTGGATGCCGGCGCCGATGAGAGCCAGATGGATGTTGTCATTTGGAGAGCGCGGCGGCGCGGCCTGCGCGAGGAGCGGTTTCAACTGCGTAGCGGTAGCCGCCATGGCAGCAGCCTGGATGAACTTTCTACGATCGAGCATCGTCAAGCGTGTCTCACTTTCCCTATGGGTTGGCGTTTCGGACGGGCGAGCGCAGGAGACAAACGAATGTCGAACTCAGGGCATTCCAATTCGCCAAGCGCACTGCCACGGAACCACTAACAACCATACGCCGACTTTGCCCTCCTGCCGTGGTATCAGCGATTTTGGCTGGCAGATGGAGCATGCCCTCAGGCCTTCGCGTCCTAAATTCCCTTATCCGATCCTGATTTAAAGTACATATCGGCGTGGGCCCTCTTTGCAGCTGGGGGTCCCATCTGATTTCATGCTGGAAATGCGAAATCTGGCGGCGATTTGATGCGCGTTTCTCGACTGCTCTGGGTCTTTTTGCTCATGTTCACCGTGTGGGCAGCGGTGATGGCGTGGGAGGCGAGCGAGTTCATGGGACCGCCGTGCCCGGAGCAGAGCGCTGCCGCGCACTGGGGATGCGTGCTGGCCAGCCCGATTGCGGAGCTGCAACTGGCGGCGAATCCTGTCGAATTTAAAGCGCGTATCGACCAGGGCAGCGCGGGGCAGTTCGAGAGCTGGAACCTGGAGATCGCCCGCGTGCACAGCTGCATGGAGTTTCTGTCCATCGGGCTGTACTGGGCAGTCTTTGTGCTGTTTGCGCTGGAGTGTGGCGGCGGGCGGCTTACGCGCGCAGTCATCGGAGTCATTTCGCTTGCGGCCATCTTCGATGTTCTGGAAAATGTGCGGCTGCTTCAGGCGCTGAGCGCGATCAGCCGATCGTCGGTGTTTTCCTTCACGCCCCGCGGATTCTCCATTGCGAAGTGGATTCTGCTTGCCGCGGCCCTCGCGCTAGCGGCGATGCTGCCGGCGAGGATGGAGGGGCGGTGGCGGCGGGTGATGTCGGCGCTCCTGATAGTGTCCGCGACGGTTACGATTGCCGGAATTTTCTGGATTCCGCTATTCGCTGTGGCGGCGCTGATGCTGCTGGGCGCGCTGCTGATTGCGCTGGTGTTGTATGCGCCGCTGCATCCGTGGACGTGGGAGACGGCGCTGATGTGGCTGGAGTTCAGCTACCTGATCCGGTTCCAGGTGATCGGCGGGGCATTGCTGGCGATTGTGCTGCCGGCGGGATACTTTGCGGCACCTTCGATCTTTGTGGGGATATTCGACGCGGCGACGTTTCTATCGTTTGCCTTTGTCGCGTATGCGTCGCTGCAACTGGCGTTGATCGTCATGATCACCAGCCGGCTGACCTTGGTCTATGGTCCGATCCGCTTTGCAGGCATACAGGGCCTGCCCAGGGCTGAGCCGGTGACGTGGGGGACGACGGCGATGTTCGGCGTGCTGGCACTGCCTGTGATCGTGATTGCTTGCTGCGGAACGGGGATTTCATGGTGGGAGAAGGCGATCGGCATCGCTGCGGCCGAGGTGCTTTCGCTGGCAGTGCTTTGGCTGATCGCCAAGCTGCATTTTTATATCGAGCCGGGCCCGGGATACACCGCGCGGATGATCTTTCCGGATTTTCCATTTCTGAAGACAGTTCGCCGGCCGCACTGGAGCTCTCGGGGATGGGTGCATCGGATGTTTGCTCGGCTGCTGCCGGAGCGGATGAGCCGTGGCGTGCTGCGTTCGGAGCAAGAGATGGAGCTGGAGGGCGGAGGGACCGTGGGGTCCCTGCTTTCTGGACACCAGTTGGCGATGGCCGCATTCTCGGTACAGATTGTTACGTATTTCGTCATCGGCATTCTCTCGGCTCCTGCGGCTATCGGTTATGCGCATGCGGCGCTGTACCGATGGCTGACGCCGCTAAACAATCACCAACCGGCAGCGCTGTTTTATCTCCTGTTTCTGCTGGGACTCATTACTTGGTTCGGCTCGGGGGCGGCATTCATTCTGGATATTGTTCGCGTGCCGGTGCTGACGACCAGCCTGGCGGTTTCGCTTCTGTTCGGATTGCTGGGCACGGATCACGTCTTCAAGGTGTTTGGGGGGGATGGCCACGCGGCGCCCGCTTCGCCGGCTCAAGTCATTCAGGCGTGGGAGCATGCGAGAGGCGACAGCGCTGCGCCGATGGTGATTGTCGCAACCTCGGGCGGCGGGATTCGCGCGACGGCGTGGACGGCGGAGGTGCTGACCAGGCTGACCGAAGAGTGCGCGGTAGGGGCGGCGGATGCCAGCCGCTTCGCTTCGTCGCTGGTGCTGGTGAGCGCAGTCTCCGGCGGCAGCGTAGGCGCGATGTATTTTGCCGGGTCGTATGACAAGGACCGCAATGTTCCGCCGGCGGCGTTGGGAGATATTCGGCGGAATGCGTACCATTCCTCGCTTAGCTCGGTGGGTTGGGGACTTTTGTATCCTGATTTGTTACGTACGGTTCCGATCATCGGTACGACTGTGACGCAACTCCGCGGCGACAGCGTGGATCGTGGATGGGCACTCGAGCAGGATTGGCTGCGGAACTGGACGGGGCATACGTGGAGCACGCAGCCGACGCTTGGCCAGTGGAATGACGAGGTGAAGAAAGGCACGCGGCCGGCGGTGATTTTTAACGCGACAGCGGCAGAGAGTGGACAGCGCTTCCTGATGAGCTCGACTACGCTTCCACCCGATCCGCGTTTCGAGCGCGGCTATCTGCCGTCAATCCAGTTTCAGGATGCGTTTACGGGGATGGATCTTCCGGTGGCGACGGCGGCGCGGCTATCCGCTTCGTTTGCGTGGGTGTCGCCGATGCCCCGCGCTTCCATGGGGGAGCAGCGCGTCCGGGTGCACGTGGGGGACGGCGGGTACTACGATAACTCCGGCGTGGTGAGCGCGACGGAATGGTTGATCGCCGCGGGGGATGCAGTCAAGCAGCATCCGGTGTACATCGTGCTGGTGGATTCGACGCCGGCGTGGCCTGCCGCAGGTGAGAGTTGGACGTGGCAGCGGCAACTGACGGCGCCGATCGAGACGCTGCAGTCGGTGAGGACGAGCTCGCAACAGGCACGGGCACAATTCGAGCTGCAAGTGGCGACGGATTACCTGGTGAGCAGGGGATTCAACGTGAAGCCCGTCCGCTTGCGTTATCCATCGGACCTGCTGACGCCATTGTCGTGGCACCTGACTCCTCAACAGCAGAAGAACATTGGTGAAGCGTGGGCGAAGCCGAGCGCGGATCTGGTGGCGCAGCGGGACACGTTGCTGCGCGGGTTGGGGTGTCCGGCGGCTCGCTCCGAGTGAGAGTACGAACACAGGCATTTCATTTCAGACAGAGACAGCGGCGGTCAGCGACCATGCTGATGAGCTTGGTGGGGACTGTTCTTAGCGCGCCGGAAGATTCGCCATAGCAAAGATGTCATAGGGGCTCTGTATCTGGCGAACGAAGGCCTCGGCCCTTGTACAGCCGCTCTGTAAACCGCGAAACCGGGCGACGGAGTCCTGCAGTGCGTAATAGCGGTCCGGAGTCTGGCTGGCATGGGCATAGCAGGCGGAGCGCTTCTGAGGCTCGGACTGTGAAATATCGACGAAGTGGGTGGGCGCGAACTGCAGAGTGTCTTCGCCATCGGAGACTTCGTAGTAGTAAAGCGCAAATTTCCTGTCCGATTGCTTCCATGCGTCGTAGGTGAGCATGGAAATTGCGCGGTGGTCGCGGTGATTGTCGATGGGCCACTGATTGAATACGGCGTCGGGCTTTTCGGCATCGAAGATCTTCTGATACGCCTGGTAATGCGCCTCATCGACGATGGCGTGTCCGTTTCTCTGGCCCGCATAGGCGGGGCGGGCCTTCAGGATTTCACATGCCTTCCGCGCTTCGGCGATGCGCGCATCCGGCGGAGTCGGAGGCCAGCCTCCATCGTTCAGGTAGAGCAGGACAACCTCATGGCCGAGCGCCGTGAAGCGGGCCACTGTACCGCCGCAGCCATATTCGGGATCGCCCGGATGGCCGCCGGTGACCATGATCTTCAATTTCCGTGCGGGTTCCGCGATTAACGAGGGAGACTGGGCCGCCGCTTCGATGGCTCCTGCCCCTGTAAGCATGGCAGGAGCGAGCCTGCATGTGCCTATCAGAACCTCACGTCGATTCATTGGATACGTCTCCTTTGCTCCCCAAGCCAGGCTGCAATATCCACGTTGTTTGGGTGGCGCTGCGCACCGATACTAATTCGAGAGATACAGCAGGTCCCTTCTGCAAGCTCAGGGGGCAGGCTCTTTGCTCCGCCCTCGATTACGCTCAGGATGACAGAGCGATATGACGGAGGAGCCGGCCAGCTATTCGGATGTTTCGACCGCAAGGTTGTCGAAGCTGGTATGGTCCCAGCCGGAGCCGATGCCGATCATGCCGTGGGCGTGGCTCTGGTCCTGGAGATCTGCGACACCTACGCCGTCAATGGCCGCACGGATAGTCTTGCCTTGAAAG
Source organism: uncultured Acidobacteriaceae bacterium (assembly GCA_963737035.1). Classification (GTDB taxonomy): domain Bacteria; phylum Acidobacteriota; class Terriglobia; order Terriglobales; family Acidobacteriaceae; genus KBS-83. The sequence continues at coordinate 296,058 of CAVTRJ010000018.1, forward strand.
CTCAATTCCATGCTGTGCCAGCGGGAGATATCAAGGGTGGTATCGCCCGTGGCTAACTGGTTTTCTGGCTTCTTGTATGCGGTCGCGAGCAGTGCCCAATGGCCATTCGCCTCGACGCGGAGAACATATCCGCTGGGATAGCGGGCTTTCTGGTCTTGGAAGACGTCGGCTGAGTCGATGCGGCCGATGAGAGTCGCGACTCCATTGGCGGGAAGATGGAAGTCGGTGCGCTCGCGGTAATCGGTCCAGCGGATGTCGCCAGCCAGCGTCCATGGATCGGGCAGCGGTCCCCAGGGAATCGGCTTCTCGGTGATGACTTGTTCCAGACACTTGCCCGGTCGGCCGGCGCAGGGGTGAACTTCGTAAGCGCCGTCCTGGTCGGATAGAAATGCGGGCTGGCGCAGCAGCGGCGTCTTCTCAAACGACTCGCGATAGGGAAACGGGAATGGCTTGTCGGGCGGCGGCATGGCTGTGCCTTTGTGTTGTCCGATCGTAGTGGTGATGGTGTAGAGCGAGTCCGGATCGAAGGTATAGGTAAAACTGCCTTGGTGCGGCGTGATGTCGCCGACGTGCTCGAAGGTGCGCTTCTGGTTTGTCTCCCACACGTGGAGTGCGCCGTGGCCGAGCGTGCCCCCGGGCGGTGTTTTGATTGCGATTGTCATACTGGTGGGCTGCTTGCTGTCGATGGTTTCGACCACCATGCTCCAGTCGTGCCCGTTGGGAGAAGCAAGGGTGACATAACTGCCGGGCGATAGCTGTCCTGAGGCGTTATTCAGGTAATGCCAGCCGGGCTCTGCAAATTGCGTGGTGTGGGCTGTGGCCCAGATAGCTCCCTGCACCTGATAGTGACCGCACCACGGAGTGTTCGCGTACATGAGGCCGGAGTTGGGCGCGGCCAGGATGTCGTAGTACGAGGTGACCGGGCTCCAGATTTCGGTCTTTGTGAAGTGGCCTTCAAGATAGTTTTCGTTATAGAGGTGAGCAAGGCTGCGGCCGCCGATGGCCCAGTCGCGCGAAAGGATAGTGGATGCGCTGGACTCGGGCTGATCTTCGCTGGACCAGAGCGGCTTTCCCGCGGCAGTTGCATCGGCGGGCGTGGTGAGCTTGCCCTTCTCGCGCGGGTAGTGGACGCTCACGACGTCGACGGCCTTCGCGAGCGCGGGGTCCTTGCGCATGGCGTCGAGAATGTCCCACTGACCTTTGCCTTCGTGCGGATACTCATCGCAGCAGACGATCTTTGTGCCTGGGCGCTCTTTGTCCAGCACGCCGCGGAGTGTCTTCACGTACTGCGCATCGAACGGCGTTTCATTCCAATCGCCGGTATAGGGGATGTTGAGGTTGTATTGGGATTGGCCGCCATTGAGGAAGACGGCGACGTAATGGGCCATCGCAGGCGTGTACAGCGTGCGTTTCCCGGTTCCATCAGGGTTGATCCAGCTTGGTGCGCCCCAGGCTAGCGTGTCGAGGATGATCTTCGGATTGCGGCGGTGGGCCTCTTGCATCAGCCACCATTCGTAACCGCGGGTGAAGGTTTTATTCTGCGGCGAGCGCATGTGGCTGGGCTCGGAGCCATCGGTGGAGTTCACGTCGCCGCCGATCTCGACTTTAAGGTGCTGGAGGGATGCGCCATAGTTGGGCTTAAAGAGATAGTCGAGCACCTGCGAGCGATAGGGCTCGGGATAGTCATAGAGCAGACGCGAGGACGCGCCGGCGCTCACTGCGCCGAGACCGTCAAAGGTGGGGCCGGGAGTTGCGGGATCGATGGTGACCGAGACTGACTGCGCGAACGCGCCAGTGGCGGCGGCTACAGAGCAGAGGAAAAGTGCGAGAGAGAAGCGAACGTGCATTCTGTATTCCCGTGCAGGAAAGTGTTAGTGAGAAAGCCGGAAGAAAAGGTGCCCCACCTGATCGCAGTAGGTGGGGCAGGGAGAGACTGCAAATCGTATCAGGACATGATTAGAAGTAATATTTTGCTGCGAGCTGCAGGAAGCGTGGGTTGGGAGTAAATGCGCCGAGCGAACGCGTATTGGAAATCTGACCGCCGGTGGAGTTGTCGTTTGCGCTGCCGTTACCCGGCTGACCGAACGCCGGGGTGTTGAACAGGTTGAAGATGTCCGCGCGCACCTGCAGGTATTGACCTTCGAATGTGCTGAAGTTCTTGAACACGCTCATGTTGATGCGCTGGTAGCCGGGCCCGTAGACCTGGTTCCGTGCTGTTCCGAGGTAAGGGAGCACCGCGCTGATTGTGGTGAGCGGCTGCCCGATGGGGTTGGCCGCGGTCTGTGTGTTGGGAATGTCGCTGGCCGGCAGCGGATTGCCAAACGCGCACGGGTTGAACCAGTTCGTGATATTCCGAGTTTTGGTTGCGCACTGGGTTCCCGCATTCGATGGATCGGCTGAGCCGCCGCTGGCGTAGGGATCGTGCAGCAGTATGGCGCGCACTGCGTTCGTCGACGTGTTGGCGCCATTTGCGACCGCAACATTGGTGCCTACCGTGAATGGATTGCCCGTCTGCGCCACGAAGACCAGATCGGCCGCCCATCCCCCCGCTACCTCATTCACGAGACCGCCACGGTTCAGGAATTCGCGTCCTTTGCCGAAGGGTAGCTGATAGCTGGCGTTGAGAGTGACGCGATGGCGCACGTCCCAATCGGAATTTGTGTACTCGTAGCCGATGGGAAGAATCAGCGGGCTGCGGTAGACGCCTGCGCCGCCAGTGAGCGGCGTAGCTGTGTCATCCAGTGCGTGGCTGTAGGTATAAGTAGCGAGGAAATAGAGACCCTTCGCGTTCCGTTTTTCGAGCGTCACCTGGCCGGAGTTGTAGCTGCCCACGCCTTCGTAGCTATTGAACTGTGAGCCACCGAATCCGGGGAAGGGTCGGATGTTTTGCGAATTGTCCGACGGACCCACCAGTCCGAATGGCGCATTCTGATCCGGGAAGGCGGTCAGGCGGCGCGAGACATTGCCCACGTATGCCGTGGTCAGGCTGAGCGTGGAGGAAAAGGCGTACTGGGTGGAGAGATTGAATTGCTCGCTGTAGGAGGAGCGGAATTGCGTCTGCGATCCAACCAGACCCGGTGTGTTGAGGAAGTTCTGCAGCCCTTGATTGATCGCATTCTGGAAGCCTGTGGCGAGGGTTAAACCATCGGTGGGGCAGAGATCCGCGGTGGTGCTGCAGCCCGGTGCGGTAAAGCCCGAGGAGAAAGAGAAGGGATAGTTGAAGCCGGGATTCGGCGCGCCGCCAATGCTCTCCAGGCCACCGTAGAACAGGCCGAAGCCGCCGCGCACCACGAAGCGATCCGTCGGGCTGTAGGCGAAGCCAACGCGCGGGCTGACGTTGGTGTATTGCGAGTTCACCAGCGAACGATTGCCGCTGTACACCAGGTTGATATTGTTTGTGGCGAGCAGGCTCAGGAAAGTGGGTGCGAGCGGGACGTTGCGCTTGCTGTCGATCAGCACATAGTTCGCGGTGCCCGAGCCTGGTCCGTTGATCGCCGTGGGATACCAGTTTGCCTGGTTGTCGTGGCGCTCCTGGGTAGGCTGGTAGTAGTCGTAGCGGATGCCCAGATTCAGTGTGAGGCGAGGCATGATCTTCCAGTCATCCTGGAAATAGCCGGAGTTGTACCAGCGCACATTGTCGATGTTGAAGTAGTTGGAGAGCCCGGCGCTTCTCTGCTGATCCGCGATGAAGTCAGCCACGCCCCAGCCGGTAAAACTCTGCCCATTGTTTGAGGTGTAGAAGCCGTTGTAGGTGTAGCCGCCATGCGGATTGGTGGGCGCGGTGGTGGAGAAGCGCACATGCTGGAAAGCGACGCCGGCCTTCAGGGTGTGATTGCCGGCAACCTTCGTGACGTTATCCAGGATCTGGAAGACGTTCTCGTATTCGATTGCCGGATAGAAGCCCGGCGAGCCAAAGCTGCTGATACCGGTGATGCTGGTGCTGGGCAGGCCGCCGTTGTTCTTCTGGAAGGGGATGCCGCCTAGCCCCACAGTGGGCGCCACGTCCTGCTGTGCGCCCGGCTGCAGGAACTGGAAGTGGCCCCAGTTGTAGCCGAAGCGGAACTCGTTGGCCAGGGTTTGGGTGAACTCATGGGTCTCGCTCAACGCGTAGTTCTCACCCATGTTGATGGTCGCTCCGTCGGACCCATAATTGCCGCCGTCGAGAATCGGGCCGAGCGGTGGAGCATAGTCGCCGCGCTCGTTGTAGTAGCTCATGCGGAAGAAGGCCTGGTCATGCTGGGTCGCGTTCCAGTCAATGCGGCCATCCCACTGCACGGTGTTGTCGATGTTGTTGCGGTTCAGAACGTAGTTGTTATAGGTGTTGCCGCCGTTGGCGTTGGGCAGCGGATAAAGATTGAGAAGACCCTGCGCGATGGGATTGATCTGGTTAGGGCAGAAGACGTTCTGCTGACCAGTGCATGCCAGAGGCGCCGAACCTTTTGATCCCGGCTGGTAGAGCAGCGTGGGCTGGCTCTTGCCAGTCAGGCTGGGGTTCAACAGCTCGCTGAAGTTGCCCTGACGCATCAACGCAGTGGGTACCGTCTCGGTGTCGGTCTCGCCGAAGATGATGCGGTTGGCCTCGACGTCGCCGAAGAAGAAGAGGTGATTCTTAAGAATTGGGCCACCGATGGTGCCGCCGAACTGGTTCTGCCGGTACTTCGGCTTGGTCTTTGCGAAGTAGTCCACGGCGTCCAGAGCATCGTTGCGCCAGTACTCCCACAGATTGCCGTGCAATCCATTGGAGCCGCTCTTGATCGAGGCGTTGATCACGCCACCCGCAGAGTGGCCGAACTGCGCATCGTAGTTGCTGGTCTGCACTTTGAATTCAGCCAGCGCGTCGGGCGGAGGCTTCACTACAAAAGCTGCGCCGTTCAGGAAGTCCACTGCGTTCGAGTTGTTGTCGACGCCATCCAGTACAAAGTTGTTCTGCTCCGCGCGCTGGCCGTTGGCGTTGAAGTCGCCCTTGCCTTCGCCGCGCGATCCATTGGATTGCGTCACGCCGGCCGTCAATTGCGCGATGAAGACGTAGTTGCGGCCGTTGAGCGGGGTATCGTTGATCACCTGCGAGCTGACCACCTGGCCAGTGGACGATTGTTGCGTCTCCAACAGCTGCGCCGCGCCGGAGTTCACCGTCACCGTTTGCGCTACGTTGCCGGCTTGCAGCTTGATATCGGCGGAGAGCCGCTGATTCACATTCAGCACCAGGCCGGGCAGGGATGCAGTGGAAAATCCAGGCGCGGACGCAGTCACCGTATAGTTGCCAATCTTCACTGGCGAGAAGACGTAAAAGCCACCCTTGTTAGTTGTGTTATTCAGCACCAGGCCGGTATCGTTCTCTGTCAGCGTGACCTGGGCGTTCGGCACCACTGCGCCGGAGGTGTCAGTGACCGTGCCGGTGATGGTGCCCTGATCGATCTGCGCGGCACACGGAATGCCTTGGAGAACCAAGCAGGAGCCTACTCCTGAGAGCAGAGCGCAGAAAATACTCCGCCCCACCCATGCTCTCCATCCCCGCCGCCACGAGATCGCGCCTTCCCTGAATATGCGCTGCATGTCCGCCTCCCGAAAATATGTACGTTGAGCCTATTTTCGTTTACGTTACCGACAAATTCCCCAACGCCCGGAGATTAGGCGGTGGAATGAAGCCCTGTCAAGCAAATAGCGTCCAAAAGAGGATGACTCGCCTTCATGACATGGCAGCCGGGCAATCATGCAGAGATTGCGTGCCACGCAACAAAACGACGGGTCGTCGCAACTTTATCGGTAACGTGCACGAGCGTTGCCCAAGTCACGGCAAAGCCCGTCGGTGCGCTAGGATGCAGGTTGCATGGACAAAAAGAAAAATCCAGCAGGTAGCAAGCCGGCGGGTATCAGGCCAGCAGGCATCAAGGACGTAGCCCGGGCGCTAGGAATTTCCATCGCCACGGTGGACCGCGCCTTTCACGATCGTCCGGGAGTAAATCCGAAAACCCGCGCTCGAGTGCTGGCGATGGCGCAGAAGCTGAACTATCGTCCGAATCTGGCCGCGCGCAACCTGAAACTGAACCGTCGTTTGAGCATTGGCGTCTACCTGCCGGAACAGATCCATTCCTTCTTTACGCCTCTCGTCGAAGGCGTGCGCTCCGCAGCGGACAGCGTCTTCGGCGTGGAGATCGATGTCGAATATCGCACCTACCCCCGCATGGGCGAAGGCGACCTGGCATTGCTTGAATCCATTCCCGAAGGACGGTTCGATGGTGTCATCTTTACGCCGGGCGATCCGGCGAAGTCCGAGCCGGCGATCAATCGGTTGAGCCGGTCCGGCACCGCCATGGTGTGCGTTGCCAGCGATGCGCCACATAGCGAGCGCATCACGGCTGTGTCAGTGGATGCGTACGTAAGCGGTGCGCTGGCCGCGGAGCTGCTTGGCCGCACCATTCAACGCAGCGGCACTGTTGCGATGATTACCGGCGAGCTGCATGTGTTGGACCATGCGGAGAAGCTGCGCGGCTTTGCCGCCAATCTCGCATTGCTGGCGCCGCACCTCTCGCTGCTGCCGGTTGTGGAATCGCACGAGAGCGCACAGGAGGCTTTGCGTCAGACCCGCAATCTGCTCAAGCGGAATCCAGAGGTGGCCGGTATCTATGTGAGCACGGCGAACAGCCTGCCGGTATTGCGCGTTCTGGAAGAGCAGCAGCTACTCGGCAAGGTGCAGGTGCTCTGCACGGACTTGTTTGCCGAACTGATTCCGCTGCTCGAGGGCGGACGCATTCTCGCAACGCTCTACCAGCGGCCATTCGCACAAGGCAAAACGGCCTTCGAGATATTGCTGCGTTATCTTGTGGAGCGGGTGCGTCCGGAACATGCGACACGGCTGGCGCCTCACACTGTCTTCCGGAGCAATCTGCCGCTTTTTGCCGATCGCGTTCGCAGCAAGGCCCGCATCGCGGCGAACTCGGATGCACGCGGCGTCTAATGTCGCGTCAGGCGTTAAGCGCGCGTTGCATCTTCAATCTGTTCCAGGCTGCGTCCCTTGGTCTCCGGCACGAAAGCACGGACACAGATCCAGCCCACCAGACATGTCGCGCCATAGACCACGAACGCTCCTGACTGGCCGAACGCTCCGGTGAGTGCAGGAAAGGAGAACGTGAGCAGGAAGGACGATGCCCACAATGCGGAGACGGCCAGCGACACGCCTCGCGCACGGATGCGATTCGGAAAGATCTCCGTGATGAGGACCCACGTGACCGGTGCAAGTGTCATGGCGTAAAAGCCAATCGCGCAGAGCGTCAGCAGCAGAATGGGCAGGCCACGCAGGTGCAGATGATAGACAACCGCCAGAGCGATGTGGACCACGCCAACACTGGCGCAGCCGAGGAGCATGAGAAAGCGGCGTCCGATGCGGTCGACAAAGAGCATCGCCAGCAGCGTAAAAACCAGATTGATGGCGCCCGTGATCACGATGTTAAACAGAATGTCGTTCACGCCATAGCCGGCGCTGCGATACACCTCTTCTGCATAGTTGAACAGAATGTTGATGCCGCTCCACTGCTGCAGCACCGCTAGCCCAATGCCGATGAGCGCGAATCGTCGCATTGCCGGTGAGCCAAGCTCACGCCAGCCTGTTGCCTGAGCGCGATCGCGCTGCAAATGCTCTTCGATGGTGCGCACCATGCTGCCGGCATACTCCTGGCCACCCATCCGCGTGAGGATGCTCTCCGCATCCGCCGACCGATGGCGGGAGATCAGCCAGCGCGGGCTCTCCGGAATGATTCGGGCTAAAAGGAAGAGCAATACCGCTGGCACGGCGACTGCTGTGAACATCCATCGCCATCCATACAGAGCGTTCCAGGCAGCCGTTGAAAGCGGGCCCCTGAAGAGCTGTGCGCCGCGCGTACCTACTTGCCAGTCGAAAATCTGTGCGCCGAGGATGCCGCAGACGATCGCAAGCTGATTGAGGCTCACCAGCCGTCCGCGCCACTGCGCGGGACTGATCTCCGCGATGTACATCGGAGAAATGTTTGAGGCGAGTCCAATGGCCAGCCCACCCACGATGCGCCATGCGATGAATGCCGCGAACGAAAAGGCCCAACCGGTGAGCACGGAAGAGATAGCGAAGAGTGCGCCAGCGAGCAGAAGGGAACGCTTGCGGCCTAACCTGTCGCCGATCATGCCGGAGAGGAGCGATCCAGCGAGGCAGCCGACCAGCGCGCAACTGTTGGCCCAACCGATGAGCGTGTCTGTCGTCAGATGGAAGTACGCTTCGTAGAAAGGCTTTGCGCCACCGATGACAACCCAGTCGTAGCCGAAGAGAAAGCCTCCCAGCGCGGCGACGGCTGCAATCCAGAGCAGATACCCAAGACGAAGCTGCTGTGCGTTGGGCTCTGCCGATGATGCAGCGGACGGTGCGGAGTGCACGCTTATCTTGTCCTGGCGGATGTGGGCGATGCTGCCCCGGCCTGCACAGCCGTTGTGCGTGCGGTGAGCTGAATCTCCTGCAGCAAATCGGAAGCGCCGGCATGATTGCTGTCGAGCTTGAGCACTGCATCCAGCATGGGGATCGCGGCCTCCGCCCCGTCGAGGCCATAAGCTGCCTGCGCACGCAGGAACGCCGCGAGCACACGATTGCGATGGCGCAAATCCTCACGGAAGAGCAGCATCGTGGGCAGCGACGTGGCGAAGTAATCTATCTTTGGTTCCTGCAGCTCGAGCTCATCTGCATACGCAGCGATGCCACGAAAGACCTGCTCCGCCTGGCTCCGCTGCTGCAGTTTCTCAAGTGCCGCGCCCCTCCAGTACGTCATGTCGGAGACGGTGAGCACGCTCATTTGTTGGAAGTCGCCTGCTTGCCGGGATGCGCGTCGCCACCAGCGCTCTGCCTCGGCCGGATTGCCGGCGGCCGCATGCGCGAGCCCAAACGCAAATTCGATATCACTCTTATTGGCGAGAAGGTGGCGCGCCTCGCCGAACGATTGCGGAGGATCGAGCGCCGCCTCAAGATGGCTGATCGCTTCCGTCGGCTTACCGGTTGCGATTGCGCGACGCGCTAGCAATAAGCGACTGCGCACAAATTGGCCAAGTACCAATCCCTCGCCACCCTCCCACGGTTGAAAATTCCGCGATAGCAATCCGGCGAGTGCCTGCTCCGGTCTGCCGGTCTGGTTGTAGAGCGTTGCGAGTTCCACGGAGAGATCGTCACGCGTTGCGACGAGATCGGAATGGCGCAGCAGTTCGGCGAGGCGCTGGTGAGGTGCAGTACCGGTACGCTTCCAGAGCTTGTCGCGTTCGTAGAGGATGCGGCCGTCCTGTGGGTCGACGGCCTGCGCGCGGTTGAATGCCGCGACAGCAGCATCGGCATCCCCTCGCACGTTGAAGAATGCAATGCCCAGGTTGCGATGGACAGTAGGGAATGCGCGCATCGAGGGTCGCGGCGCGCTGCCAAAGATCGATCGCTTCCTCGTATCGCCTGCGATCGTAGAGCAGATTGCCAAGATAATACGGCGCGCGCGCGTCGGTGGGGACAGCCTGGATTGTGGTCTGCAGCACCAGCATCTCTTCCAGCCGATGAGGGAAGCAGTAGTCCGGCGGCGCGGCGGCGGCGCGTTGCCACGCCTGATGAGCTTCCTCGTTTCGGCTCGCACGACGCTGAAGATAGCCAAGCGTGTAATACACAAGCGGTACGCTGCCATCATCTGCAGATGCGTCTGCAGCGTTCAAGAGAGCGATCGATGTTTCGTGCCGGCCGCAGGCCGCGTAGTCCCAGACCAGATCGAGGAGCGCGCGGTTATCCGCGGGAATCTCACCCAGCGCGAGATGCCGGCTCCAGTGATCGAGCGGGTCCATCGCACGCGTGGCGTTCAGGATGTCGGCCGCTTCATCGTCCAAGCCAAGGGCGCGAAGAGCGAGCACGAGTAAATTGCGGACGTTCAGATTGTCGCTGTCACATGCCAGGCTGCTGCGCGCATGCTGAAGCGCCGCTTCCCAGCGGCCGTCCGCTGCATCTGTCTGGGCCTGCGCATAATGCGCCGGGGCCTTCCATGCAGCGTTCCATGTTGCCTTCGAAAACGCGTCGTAGCTCTCCGTCGCCCGATCCATGAAGCGAAGCACCAGACCGAGCAAATAGAACGGCTGCCCATCGGCGGGATTGGGATTGAGCATGGTGAGCCGCTGGATTGCGTTGCGCAGCAGCGTTTCCGCGGCCGCGAACTCGCCGCGCTGCATGTGCCATTCGCCGAGGGCGGTATTTGCACGCGCATCGAAGGCATCGCGGCGCAATGCTTCCTGCCAGTAGATCTCCGGCCGTCGCGTGGCGTGACGGTATTGGGCCAGATGGACTCCGGTGAGATACAGCTCTTCATTGGACGAGATGTCAGAGGGTGTCGCGGGTTCGGTGGCGATGGTGGGCACAGGTGCCGGAACGACTTCGCCTGGGGCGTAGCGGAGCAGCAGCGTTCCATTCGCTTCGACTGTGACAGCAAGCTCGCTCTCGACTACTACCGCGTTCTCGAATTGCTGCTCCTCGATTCTGTATTCAAAGACCAGCGGCTTGCCAATGCGGATCTCCTGTGTCCACTGTGCGATGACAGTGCCGCGATGCGACAGCGTGACCATCGTGTTCTTTAAGTTCTTGGTTGCTTGCACACCAATGCTGACCTGGCGGTCCTGCGTTGTAAGGCTAAGTGCGCATTCGAGGTTGGCTGCCTGGGGCGGCCCGATGCGTTGCAGCGGATACCAGAATTGCGAGAAGCGCTTCGTCTCACCCGGTGCCAGGAAGGAGAAGTCCGGTTGGTTGTCCGTGTAGACTCCCGCCATTAATTCGATGTACGGGCCATCGTTATCCGTGAGGCTGCGATCCCACGCATAGCCGAATTCGTGGTTCCCCCACGTCCACTGCTTTTTGCCCGGCGCGATGTGGTGATCCGCAATGTGCAGCACTCCAGCGTGTGCGCGATGATCGTATCCGCCAAAGAAATCCCCTTTAGTGGAAGTGATCATGTAGCTGGTGGGCACCGGGATATTCGCGTACCAGCTCAGATCGTCCGGCGAGTAAGAGCCATCCGGTCGAAACTGGCGCGGCTGTTCTTCTTCTGGAACGCCATCGCGAGCACGCGCCGAATAGTCGACGCCATAATAAGGTCGATCGCTGCGTGGGAAGGCGGTGATCGCCCGCTTCGCGTGATCGGCAACATAGCGGACGTCGGGCGGAAAAAAGGATTGATACTTCTCGTGCACCCGCGTCGCCATGTTTGCCCACCATAGAAACGTCTGCTGGTAGGCGGTGCGATTGTAGAGGCGCACCTTCAGCTCAACGATGCCACGATCCGGATAGAGGCACACGCCGTGCATACCTTTCATGCGCTGCATGGGATCGTGATCACTGCACCACACCGTGACGGAGCCATCGGGATGCCGCTCGATCTCGGTCTCGACCGGCATGAACGTCGCAGGCCGGTGATGCTGCGGCCAGTTGAATTCGACGCCGCCGGAGATCCATGGGCCCGCCAGACCCACAAGAGCAGGCTTGATCACATTCTGCCGATAGAAGAAATCGTATCCGTTGGTTTTGTCGAGACCGACGTGAATGCGGCCGCCAATCTGAGGTAAAAGCATCAGTCGCAGATACGCATTCTCAATGTGTATTGCCTCCCAGGCCTGCTCAATCGGCTTCTCTGCGATGCGATCGACAAAGGCCATGGGGTAGACGCGTCCGCTGCTCCCCTGATACACCCGCGTCTCCAGAAACATAGGATTGCGATCGGGAGGATGTGGCGGGTAAGTCCGAAGTACGACTGGCTGGCTCCATGCCTTGACGGCGCCCGTTTCTTCAGCAGGAGCGGCGGGAAGCTCCAAGCGAAATGGAAGGGAAGCAGACTCTCCAGGCATGCCGGTCACTCAATGCTCTTGCGGTTCCGGGATCACGGGGACAGAGAAGCCGAAGCGCTCAAACTTGGAGAAATTCTCCAATCGGTAACGTACACGAGAATGACATTGAGAAGCATCAGTGTCAAGCTGGTTCGTTCCCGGAAGGGGCGAAGCCTCCTTGTCGCCGTGCTGATTCAAGTAGCTGAGCTGTCCTGGGTTTGGAGCAGTGGCGCTGCGCCGGTGACAGTAATGGACCGGCGGAAGCCGCGGGCGGCGACCGGTCGAAGCATGTATCGTTGGGCAACATACAGTAGACGAGTTGTTTTGTTCTACCGGAAGGATAAAGATGATTCATTTTCTTGTTCACGATGCCGCGGACAATGTCGGTGTTGCCGTAGTCGATCTGGAGCCAGGGACGGATTGCGTCGGAAGAAACCTAGCTGATAACTCGAGCCTGAAAGCGCGTGCTGAAGAGGCGATTCCCCTGGGTCACAAGCTGGCGCTGAAGGACTTTAGCCTTGGCGAGAGTGTGACCAAGTATGGCTGCGAAATCGGCCGCATCATCCAGCCGGTAAAGGCAGGCACGCACGTACATACACAGAACCTGAAGACGAAAAGGTGGGCCTAGAAATGGCGAAGCGGAAGGTCCTTGGATATCGTCGCGAGAATGGGCGGGTGGGCGTGCGCAATCACGTCATCATCCTTCCCGTCGATGACATCTCAAACGCCGCCTGCGAAGCGGTCGCGAACAACATCAAGGGCACGCTGGCTCTGCCCCACGCGTACGGACGCCTGCAGTTCGGCGAGGATCTGGAACTGCACTTCCGCACGATGATCGGAACGGGCAGCAATCCGAACGTCGCAGCAGTGGTGGTGATTGGGATCGAAGCTGGCTGGACACAGCGCATCGTCGATGGCATTGCCAAAACCGGGAAGCCGGTGAAGGGCTTTTCGATCGAAGGCAAGGGTGACATCCAAACCATCGCGGATGCTTCGCATCAGGCGAAACAATATCTGCAGTGGGCGTCGGAGTTGCAGCGCGAGGAATGTGGACTCGAAGAGCTGTACATCAGCGTGAAGTGCGGCGAATCTGACACGACGACCGGCCTTGCGAGCTGCCCGACGGTGGGCAATGTGATCGATAAACATTGCGCGGACGGCGGAACAGCATCGTTTGGCGAGACCAGCGAGCTGACAGGCGCCGAGCACATCGTTGCTGCGAAGGCAGCGAACGATGAAGTGCGGAATGCATTTCTAGCCGCTTTCAACGACTACACAAAGCTTGTCTTCGATCAGAGGACGGACGATCTTTCTGAATCGCAGCCGACCAAAGGAAACATCGCGGGCGGCCTCACCACCATCGAAGAGAAGGCATTGGGCAACGTGGAAAAGCTGGGGAAGCGGACGAAGTTTGTCGGCTGCCTCGAGCCGGCAGTGGCGCCAACCAAGCCAGGGCTCTGGTTCATGGATACGTCGAGCGCGGCCGCCGAGGCGGTGACATTATGGGCGGCTTCTGGCGCGGTGGTGCACCTGTTTCCGACAGGGCAGGGCAATGTTATCGGCAACCCGATCGAGCCGGTGATCAAGCTAAGCGGAAATCCGAAGACAGTCCGATTCATGCCGGAGCATATCGACCTGGATGTGTCGAAGATTCTGCAGGGCGAGATGACCATGGACGAAGCAGGGGATGCGCTGCTGGACATGATTGTACGCACCGCGAACGGTCGACTTACCGCAGCGGAGGCGCTCGGCCATCGCGAGTTCGTCATGACGAAGCTGTACCGCAGCGCTTAGCAAGGTCGGTTGAAGGCTATTGGCAAAATGAGACGCTTCCCACGCGCGTATCTAGAGAGCGTAGCCGCCGAGCTCGCCCGGCAAGCCGGTGTCCCAGGGGCGGACGCAGCCGTCTTTGCGCGGGTTTTGATTGACGCAGACGTGTACGGCACCGCCACGCACGGCATCTCCCGGCTTAGCATTTACCTCGAGAGGATCGGACTGGGCCTGATCGATCCGCGAGCCGAGCTTGTCATCGACCAGCAGTCTGCAGGCGTCATGGCGATCGACGCGCGGAACGGCCTTGGGCAAGTTCAGGCGATGAAGACACTCGACCTGCTGATGCCGCGCGCGAAGAAGAATGGCGTGGCCGCGGCGACGATTCGCAACTCGCAGCACTTCGGCGCGCTCTCCTACTACTGCAATCGTGCCGCGGAGCAGGACATGATTCTGCTGGCGATGACGAACTGTGAGCCGGCCATGTCGCCGACCGGCGGATACGAGGCGTTCTTCGGCACGAATCCGATTGCAGCGTCGTTTCCTGCAGGTACGAGCCCGACAGTGAAGGTCGACCTGGCGACTTCGATCGTAGCGCGCGGCAATATCGTCGCAGCCAACAAGAAGAAGGTGTTGATCCCTGAGGGCTGGGCTTTGAACAGCGAAGGAGAACCAACAGTGGACCCTGCCGAAGCGCTGCGCGGGACAGTATTAACAATGGCAGGGCATAAAGGATACGCGCTGGCGTTGATGGTCGAGGCGTTCAGCGGCATTCTGTCAGGAGCGGCGGTTGGTTCGGAGGTTGGATCGATGTACAAAGACCTCGATCGGACACAGGGTGTCGGCCATTTTTTCTGCTTGTTCAATATCGCTGCATTCGTTCCGCCAGAGCGGTTCAAGGCGCGTATGCAGAAGATGATCCAAAGACTAAAAGGTATGAAGAGGCGGCCTGGTGTAGAAGAGATTCTTATCCCAGGCGAGCGATCCGAACGAGCGATGCGAGCAAACCTGAGCGAGGGTATTCCAGTTGACGATCAGACTTTCGCCGAAATTCAGAAGTGGTGTGACCACTTCGGCGTAGCTTTCGATGCCGAAGGAACGAAGGCGCACACACGTGCCTGACGTTCTTATCTCTGAGCAAATTCGGGGGGAGGCAGTGGATGTAATGTGCGAGCGGTGGCCAGACCAGAATGCAATCAGCGTGCTCCGGATGCTGTCTCAGTTGTTCTCACCGAGATTCCGGCTTCCAAACCGGTGGCATCTGCTGTTTGCAGTGGCATGCGTCATCGCGATTGCCATGCCGCTGGCTGCGATAGCGCAGATGTCCGCGGCCGATATGGCGAAGCTCCACCAGGCGCTTACCGCGTATGATCAGGGCCGTGCACAGGACGCACAGCCGGTGCTCGAAGAACTCTTGCGCCGGGATCCTGTGAACTTCGAGGTCAACGAAACGCTCGGTCTGATTCATGCCGAGGCGGGAGATTTCGTGCAGGGGCTGCCGTTGCTCGCGCATGCTGTGCGTCTCCAGCCGAACTCTGCTGTTGCACGCGCCAATCTCGGGGCCGCTTATCTCAAACTGAACCAGCCGCAAAAGGCTGAACCGGAGCTGGAGGCGGCGGCGCGCCTGCAGCCGGACAACCAGCAGAGTCAGACCAACCTGGCGCATGCGTATATGGAGATTGGCGAGACTGCGCGGGCTGCGCGAGCCTTCGCTGCGGCCGCCGCACTTGGACCCCTCGATGCAGGCGCCACGCATGACCGCGCGCTGGCGCTTCTGCAGAGTAACGACGCGGCCGGGGCGAAGCGCGTGCTTGACGCCATTCCAGAGGGCAGTCGCGACGATGCGACGGAAGAGCTGTCCGGCGAGGCAGAGGAGCGGCTCGGCGATTATCGCCAAGCGGAGGAGCACTTCTCGCAGGCTGCACACCTCAATCCCAACGAGCCGAACATCTATGCGTGGGTGGTGGAACTGCTGCGCCACTTCTCCTGGCAGCCTGCAGTGAAGATTGCAGACTACGGTATCCAGCGGTATCCCTTAAGCACCCGGCTGAAGGCGTCGCGGGGTATCGCCCTCTACGCCGATAACCGATACAAGGAGTCCGCCGAGGTCTTCTCCGATCTGCTGGCCGCTGATCCGGGGAATGCGACGTGGGCCAGCCTGCTGGGCCGCAACTGCGCGCTTATCGCCGATGCCACGTTACCCGCCTGCGATTCCCTGCAGAGCTTTGCCGAGCGACACCCGAAGAACGCCGAGGCGGCTACTTATGCCGGGACTGCGCTGCTACATCAGTCTGCCGACAAGCGCGACAACGCGAGGGCCCGCGCTTTGCTCCAGCAGGCCATCTCTGCCGATCCAAAGCTCGCGGATGCCTGGTATGAGCTCGGCGTACTCGATCAGGAAGAAGGGCACTGGCAGAAGAGCACGGCGTCTCTCGAGAAAGCCATCGCCCTCAAACCCACGCTGGCAGAGGCACACTACCGGCTGGCACGCGCCTACTCGCATCTGGGCCGGCATGATGACGCTGCGAAGGAGATCGCGTTGCAGCAGCGCTACTCGAAGGAACAGAAGGATAGCGTGGACGCGCGTCTGAAGGAAGTCACCACTTTCCTCACGACGGCGCAATAATGCCAGGCGCAATTCAGGGGCTCCGTATTCTCACTGATTCCACAGGATGAAATATCGGAAGTAGCTCGTCGTGGTGACTCGCTGGGAAAAAAGGGGAAGGCGCTTGTGTCTTTCTAGCACCTCCCTCCCCGAAAACTAGCGACGCATAGCGCTAAGGAATGTCTATGCGCATGATCTGTCCCGCTCCTGGAGGCGCGGCGCCGAAGTTGGACCCGTAGAGTCTGCCGTCCGGGCCAAAGGTCATCCCTGTCGGAATGACAAAGTCCGGTAGCCATGTCTTCGATATCGCCATCATGCTTCACACGCACCACCTTGCCGGCGCCAGGCGTCGGGTTGCCGGCAGCGGCTGAAAGCTCCAAGACGCTACAACAGGATCCCCGCCAAGCTGGCGGTTCCTCTTACTTATGGCAGAACAATCACCTTGCCGAGCATCCCCAGGTTGTCATGCAGCACGCATTTGTACTTGAAAGTGCCAGGCCTGGTGAATGTCACGCGGAAGCGGGTTATGCCGGGCGCCGGTTGCGGTAAACCGATCTGGTCCTGCGGAGCCGCAGCGATAAAGCCCGAGTGCACGTTGTCCTCTGGCGAACTCACCGTAGCGTGCAGGGCTCCGTCTGGATCCACGGTCACGTTCGGAGAAGGCGGCATGGGGTTCGCCGGCTCAACCCCGAACGTTATCGTATGTGGCGTCACCGGATCGTCGTTTGTCCATTCCACAGTGTCTCTGACATGCACGATCTTGTCTGGATGTGTGAAACGCACTATTGACAAGGTATTGGAACCGCCGCCCGTCGCGACGATCGCGCCGGTTCCAGCGGTCACTCCCATCCGGGAGCTGGCCATGTCATGATCCATCAAGTGGTCGGCGGAAGAGAGCAGATCCTTTTGCATGTCCGTGGCCTGAGCGCTGTAGAACGCCTGCTCGTGAGGAAGCTGCGCTGAGAGATCAAGAACGTGGATCACTGCGGTATGGTTTTGATGGAACAGGCAAACGAGCTTGTAATCTCCGGTCTCCGGAAACGTCACCGAGTAGCCTTGCCCGTTTGATAGTGGGCCGCTATTCACACAGCTCGATCCATCTACCGCGCTGCCGCAGGATCGCTGACCTTCGTCAGCAACGCGATTGCTGCCCGCATATTCCTCAGGGAACGCGTCGACCGCCGCCGCTTGGATGGCAGCCATCTTTGTCTGCTGCGGCGTCGCCTTGCTCAAGCACTAGCCTCTGCGAGGGGCAGCATCCCCACGATTCGTCGGCTGAATCATTCCCCTGCATAAAAATGAGAGGCGCCAAATCTGACCGCTGATCAGAGCGGCGCCTCTCTCCGTTCAACCTCTCAATGGACGTCGGCGTGCCCGACACCCGCTAAGGGATGTCGATGCGCACGATCTGTCCCGCACCTGGAGGCGCAGCGCCGAAGTTGGAGACATAGAGTTTTCCATCCGGACCAAACGTCATCCCGGTCGGAACAACGAGTCCCGTAGCCACGTCTTCGATGTCTCCACTATGTCTGACACGTACCACCTTGCCAGCGCCAGGCGTCGGGTTGCCCGGCGCTGCCGACAGTTCCAGGACGTACAACAGTCCATCCGGACCGAAGTCGAGCCCTACGATGGTCTCGAAGCCAGCTTTCGAACTGCCGACGTGCAATCTGTTCGAATCGTCGAATTCGTCCAGGCCAGGGGCTTCGACTCGACTGCATTCCGCCGGGGAGAGGGTCATGATCTTAGAGCCGAACATCTCAACCGGAAAAAGGTTCAGGTTGCCAAGGTAGAATTGCCCGTCCCGCTGGGTGATTGCGGTGGGGACGATGTGTCCCTGCGTTACCGAAACATCGATCACGGACTGGACCTTTCCATCGAGACTGACCGAAAGCACCTGACCATGGTTCGGCTCTACCGCGTAAAAGTGGTCATGCAGGAAGATCATGCTGTAGAAGGTGCCGTCCGGCTCAAAGTCGTCTGCATTCGGATATCTGACCGGATGAGTGAGAAGAAACTGGCTCAGATTGGCAATTGTTTTCCAGGAGCCATTCCGTGTATTCACGCTTGCGATCTGATTCGGACCGTTCACGACGCCGTGGGAGCAGCCGCCGCCCCCTATCAACGCGTACAGGTTGCCTTCGGCAAAGAGCAGATCAGCGACGCCTTGATGATCGCCGACTGCATTGACGGACGATGGGAAGCCAGAGGCGACAGTCGTTCGTTTGCCCCAGGAATCGATCCGGGAGATGCGTCCGGTCATGCCGCCCTTGTAGGGGCCGATCGGAGGGACTACCTGTGTGCATTGGCCGGCGGTTGATAGGGTGCCGCCCGTACCCGCCTCGGCTACGTAAAGCATGCCGTCTGGGCCGAACCTCAGTCCGCGCGGACCCTCCAGACCAGTGGCCAGTACAGTGACATTGGATGAAGCTTGAGCATAGATCGCATTGGGGCTTATGCTTGCCGCCAGCAAGGTTGCCGGCAAGAGAAATCGGACACATCGGATGCTGAACATTGCACCGCCTCTTTTCCTGTAAGCAGCCTCAGCGATGCGCCACTCACGCGGATCAAGCTGCCTCAGGGCGATATGACAAGGGAAGTTTCAGCTCCGTAAGTTACGCCGTCCGCCCTTTTCGAATCAGTGCCTTGGAGATACCGGTGCCGACCGAAGCAACTAGCGTTTCGCCCACGACGGAAGAGATCCGGGCGCAGTTGGCGCGCATCCTCGGCTTCCCGCATCTTCGCTGGCGCACAACGCAGCCAGCGGTTTCTGAGCTACGTTGTCGAAAAATCCTTCGATCCCGGTTCGGACGCGCTCAAGGAGTACACCATCGCGGTGGACGTCTTTGAGCGAGACGCCTCCTACGACTCATCCATTGACGCCACCGTGCGCGTCGAGGCAGGACGCCTTCGCAGCCGGCTGCACGAGTACTACGCGGAGGATGGCGAGCACGATCTACTCGTCATCGATGTTCCCAAGGGCGGATACCGTGCCGTCGCCACGAGACGTCCGCCCCCCGCCTCGACGATGGACGGGACGAGCGCTTCTCCAGCCACTCCATCCGCCGTGCCGGCCTCACCTGCGGCGAGCCGGAAGCGAAGCATATGGATCATGGTGGCATGCATCCTGTCCCTGATCGGGGGAGCGGTAATCCTCCGCCAACAGCATCGTGCACCCCCACCCAGGATGCCCGCCCCCATCGCGATGGCCATCCTGCCCTTCGCCAACCAGACGGGAGTCGACACCAACGGCTATCTCGCGGAGGGGCTGACGCAAAATCTCATCCGTCAGTTTTCCGAGATTCCGCGACTGAAGGTGATGTCGCGGACAGCTGTCGACCGTGTGAATCGAAGCTCGGCGGCGAGCCAGTTGAACGTGACGATCCTGTTGGTCGGGACCTTGCGGAAGGACGCAGACGGGCATCTGGTTGTGGACGCGGAGCTCAGCAATGCGAAGGATGGGTCCGTGCTGCGTAGCCGCCAATACATGGCGGAGCAGTCGGACCTGCAGCCGGTCCAGGCAGACATTGTGCACGATGTCATCGAGGGCCTGGGGATTGAGCTCGATGCGCGGCAGTCGGCTCGCACGCAGCGCCCGCTCACTTCGAGCCCGGCAGCTTTCGATGCGTTTCTACAGGGTGAGTCCGCGGCCCGTGCTGCAAGCCCGGAGGGATACCACCTGGCCGTCAAAAGCAACGAACAAGCGGTGAGCAAGGACCCCGGATTCGCCTTGGCATGGGAGGCATTGGCGGAGAGCCACCTGGCATTGGGGATTTATTTCGAGCCAGCGCGTGAGCATATGCCACTGGCCCGCAAGTACGCCCAGCGCGCACTTGCGATCGACAGCTCTCTGACTCAGGCCCACGGAACGCTCGGGTTGGTCCATCTGGCGTACGACTGGGACTATGGGGCAGCACAAGCTGAACTCGCAGCCGCCGACTCACGAGAGTCGGCCATCACGAGCCTCGCCTGCACGGTGCACCTGCTCGATCAAAGTGGCCGCAGGCGGCACGCGGAGGAGGACATTCGCGAGATGTTGGAATTTGATCCGCGCTCCGCCGCACTCATTGGAGAACTCGGCTGCATCAACTACTACGGGGGCAAGTATGAAGAGGCGATCCGATACTATCGCCAGGCCCTCGCCGCAGACTCGCGCTCTGCTATTGCCAATTGGGGACTCGGCAAATCTCTGGTCCGCGAAGGCCGCTACCCAGAGGCACTGCAGACCCTCCGCCGCTTCAAAGCAGTGAACGGCTTTGAACCGCCGGTCATCACGGCCGAGATTGGATATGCCGAAGGAGTATCCGGTGACCGAAAAGCCGCAATCGAGACCGCGCAGTCGCTCGAGCGCGCTTCTGACCATACGTTTGTCGACCCGTACCTTGTCGCATTGATCTATCTTTCTTTGAAAGACGAAGACAATACCTATGCGTGGCTCAACAAGGCGTATGCCGATCGTTCCCCGTTTCTCATCTCGATTGCGACGGACCCGAAATGGGCCGCATCGCGCCAGGATGCCCGTTTCCAGGACCTGCTAAGCCGCATGACGGATCACGGAGGACGATGAGTCAGTGGTGCAACGAGGGAATTCACGCTGAGGTATGCCAATCCATGATGCACGTCAGAGTCTGACTGGCAGGCGCTTCATCCTTTCCGGCGCGCCCGGGAGACGCTTCCAGTCTTGTAATAGTCGCCATCAGGATCGTAGACCAGCACCGAATACACGCCGGGCTGGCGCACGAGAGGTGTGAAGAATTCTCCGCGAATGCGAAGTGTGTAAACCACTTCGGCGCTTGTCTCATCCTGCACCTGGACCACCGCATCCTGGCGGCTGGATTCTATCGAATCCGGCTCCAATCCTTATAACGATACGAGACACCTGATCGAAGCAAGTCTGGCCTTCATGTGAACGCTGGTCTACTTCTTAAGCTCTGCCCGGATTAAGGCCGCGGCCTGGTCTCCCATCAGGTTCGATCCTACGACGTTAAAGTGCACGGTGTCCTGGTGAAGGTCCTGATGTTGCATCATGAGCGCGTGCTGATCGTCGGTGGAGACGTGCGCACCATCGATGAATATTTTTGCGATCGCGTTGCGCGCGTCAACTCGGGCATTGGTTGCGCCGTTTAAAGCCTTGGGCTGCACAGGAGTGATGGTGGCCCAGATGAGTTCGCGGTTGCTGGCAACGAGTGAGCGAACAGTGCGCAGGAACTCCGGAAAGGCGGCCTTGTACTGCGCCTCTGTATAGTCCCAGCCGTGCATGCCGTTGTTGAAGTGCACGATGCGGAAGGGCACATTCTCCATCGCGGCGAATTCGTGAATCTCTCGCGGCAAGCGGGGATCGCCAACCGAAATCGATGAGGCCATGAGATACACGTTCGCCGTTCCAGCGAGGTCTTTGGCGACCTCTGGGAAATAATTGCGCGAGAGGGAATCGCCGAGCAGCAGCACGTTCGGCAGCTTGGGATTGGGATGGGGAGGCCGCACTTCCCACGTCCACTCGATCTCCTCGGGAATGGAAGCGGCCTTTTGCGCCGCGGCTACCGCACAGATCGGAATCAACGATGCCAGGGCAAGGATGAGCGGCACTCGCTGTCTGAAACGCGGATACAGGTTCATGCTTCACGCTCCTGAGCGCCCACGGCTGCATGATGGAAGCTGTCTGGGTGGAGGCGCAGGCTTTGGCCTGGCTGGAGATGGACAGTGGTGAGGCGATCGGCGTAGCGCACGGGAGTGCTGCCGCCGTGTTTGCTGCGAATGGTCGCGCTCCGTAGCTTGCCGTCGCGCCGTTCGATATCGACGGCGAAAGCGCCGCGCGCGCACAAGCCCCTGACCGAGCCCGTCTGCCATGCGCGGGGCACGTCGCGAATGACCCGGGCATGGATATGGAGAGCGACGCCATCGTGGCCGCTGCTGTGCATGCGCTCGTATGCATGACCCCGGAAGATAATCGTGTCAGAAGTCGCCGTAACAGAGCCGGGCAGGATGCTCTTCCCAAAGCCCATGCGGAAGCTGATGCGACCGGGTCTGCTGGAAGTGAGCCGGATAGCAAGGACATTCTCCGGATGCGAAGCGAGAACCTCCCGTGTGAGGACAGCGTCTCCGCTGCGGAAGCGGACGCTGGCGACAGCGGAATCGAGGTCGAGTGCGCGGCGATAGTCTGAAGCGGCGCTAGTGTCTTCGAATGCTAACTGCAACTCCGGCAGCGGCAAATTTGTTCCGAAGTTCTTCGCGTGGCCGGGCAGATATTTGCTGCAGAGCTGCTGGAACTCTTCATATCGGCCATCGAAGAAGAGCTGCCGCATCTGGTGCAAATGGGGTAGAGCGCCGGGATTTACTTCGCCAGTCGCCGGCGCACCGGACCAAGCGGTGGCTTCGGACAGTGCGATACGCTCCAGCTGCGTGCCGCCATAGACCATGCCGCCAAGAAAGCCATTGCCGGTAGGTAAGGCCTGCAGCCATTGCTCTGCGGGCCGGTCGTACCAAAGCTCGTGGCGTACGTCCGGGGTTTGCGCGAGCATCGCAGGCGGGAGATGGGGCACCGCGGCGAGCGCTATGCCACCCCGGAGAAATACTCGTCTGCTGGGTTTCGCGGTCATCGTGGTCCATTGAGTTCTGCCGGCGTGGCTAGTGGGTCTTTCGAGGAATGAAACGGATGGCGCAGCCGCCGCCCGGAGCGAGGTGCAGAGTGAGAGATTGCGAAGCCTTCACCTCCTGCCGGCGGATGGAAACATGCTTCGGCTGAGTCGCGGCATCGCTGCCATCGGCGTAGATCTCGGCCGTGTAAGTTCCGGAACCGAGGAAGCTGAGCGGCAAATCGAGGATGCGTGGCGTCCAGTTGGTCATGCTGCCGAGATACCATTCGTCACCGTGACTGCGTGCTATGGTGACGAACTCACCGGGCCGACCGTTCAGCACGTGCGTTGCATCCCAGGTGGAGGGCACATCCTTGATGAACTGGAAGGCCGGCTGTCCGGCGTAGGACTGCGGGCTATCTGAAACCATCTGGAATGGCGTTTGAAAGATGACGTAAAGCGCGAGTTGCTGGGCGCGTGTGCCCATCACCATGGGGCTTGAGTTCTGCGCGACGAAGCCATCCTCGGTCGCGTTGTTGAAACCGCCGGGGGTGTAGTCCATGGGGCCGGCGAGCAGGCGCGTGAAGGGAAACACGCTGCGGTCCACCGGACTGTCGCGGCGGCCGACCTTGTTGTTTTCCATGCCCAGAACCCCTTCGAAGCTGAGGACGTTGGGGTAGGTGCGCTCAAGCCCCCACGGAGTGCGGGTGCCGTGGAAGTCGACCATCAGGTGATGCTCGGCGGCTTGTTTCGCGACATCGTAATAGAACTGGATGCCCTGCTGGTCGTCGCGATTGACAAAGTCGATCTTGATGCCGGCGACGCCCCATTTCTCAAAGAGCGGAAACGCCTGCTGCATCTGTTGCGCTACGGATTCGGAGTAGCACCAGATCCATACCTTCACATTTTTAGTGGCGGCGTAGCGGACCAGTTCAGGCACATCAATCTTGCCGTTCATGTGCGTGATGTCGCGACCCGCGGACCATCCTGCATCGAGCATCATGTACGGGAACCCGGACTGGGCAGCGAAATCGACGTAATACTTCATGTTGTCCGTCGTGAAAGAGGGCTTGCCGTTCCTGTCGATATCGTTCGTCCACCAGTTCCATGAAGCCTTGCCAGGATGGATCCAACTGGTCTCTGCGACACGGCTAGGCGGACTCAGATCGTACTGCAGAGTCGATTCGATGAGTCGGCCGGGATCGTCGGCGACCTCGAGCACACGCCATGCGGACTGGTAGGGCAGCGTGCCTTCAACTGCGAGCTCCGGATGATCATGACGCGGCGAGAGCAACGAGCGAAACCAATGGCCGGCCCAATTGCCAGAGGGATTGGTGACGTACATCGACGTACTGCCTTCGAGGTCGGCTTCCACGATGTCCATCCATGCGACGCCCGGCTCCTGGATGAGGAGCGGGAGTCCAATGAGAAAGTGGCTGGCGACGCCACCTTGATTGCTCAGCGCGGACGTGGGCAATTGCACGTATTCGCTTTCGTAGCTGCTCCGATAGTTCGGCAGCGCGAGCAGCCAGTCGGTCGCGTCCGTGCTCAGGCGAAACTCGGTGTCTTCCTGTCGTAGCTGTAGTTGTTTGATCGCCTGCTGTTCCGGCAGGAGATAACGGAAGGCGAATCCTCCGTTGTACGCACGCGCTTCGATGGACATCGCGCGAGCGCTCGTGCCGTTCTCTGCAACGCGAATGACGATGCTGTTGTATTCGTCATGTACCTTGCTGACCTTCTGATTGCTCAGCGTGTAGTCATCGACGCCGCTCCCCGGCTTGTTGCCGACGATGCGGACATCCGAGCCGAGCGCCGGCTGGTCGCCGAGTTCAAGGGCGAGGGCGGAATCGTCGAGAATGGGCTTGCCCTGGAATGTAGCGGAGTAGACCAGCTTGCCGCCCTGACCACCACTCGATTTGGTAGCGAAGTGGACAACGAGCTGGTGGTCCGGGGAGGAGAGTTCGAGTGGACCCGATTGTGCGAAGGCCGCCGGGGCCAAGAGCCCGGCGATAAAGGCCGCGCAAGACAAGAGGTGCGTCATCGCGCTATCTCCATGATTGCAGCGTAGGCGCTGAGCTAGAACATCCTGAGAGCGACGATGCTCACGTTTTGATGGGGCGTTGGGCTGGCAGTGTGTCGCTGGCCGTTTGCTTGCAGTAGCGGAAGTGTTGACCGGTGGCTGTCATGGCCAAGCAATTCGACGGGGACCGTAGAGGCGGCGGGGCGGATTGAGCGCAGAAAGGGATGGTGGGCCGATTGAGCGCTCATATCGGTAGAACAATAGGGGCGGAATGTAAGCGCTGTCAAGTAAGCACCACAGCGTTTTGAGCGCTCATTCTTCGTTGACCCGCGCACAAATCGGGCGATAGTTTCTCCGCAGACGGTCAATATAAGCGCCCATGCCAAAATCCACAAAACTTAACGCAGCATCCGGATCATTGGTGAAGTCTGCGCTGGCGAATCGTCTGCGCGACGAATCAGCAGCGGCGCGCTATTACCCGGCGTGCGGATCATCGTGGGCACGTGGGGCAGAAGGCTCGGCGTGGCGCAGGGATCTATTCGCGAGGCAATCAACCTGCTGGCTCAGGAAGGCTTCATTACCAAGGTCTCCGGCCGAAGCGCTCGCGTGGTGAGTCTGAACGAGCAGGATGTTTTGCAGTTGTATGAGCTTCGCGGCGCCATGGAAGGATTGGCGGCGCGACTAGCGGCCGCGCAACACGCGGATGTCGCGCCGTTGCAAAACGCGGTTGATGCGATGCGCCGTGCCTCGAAGAAAAACCGCACTGCGGACCTGGTGGATGCAGACCGGGAGTTTCATCTAGAGCTATGCCGGCTTTCAGGAAATCCTCATCTGGTCGAGCACGCCGGCCGCGTTCTGTTGCCATTTTTCGCACTCGCCCGCATTCGCATTCTCGCGAGCGGGCAGGACACATCGGCAGGGGACCGCGATCTGGAGGCGCATCAGCGCATTGTCGACCTGGTCGGCGAGGGCGAAGGTGAAGTCGCCGAGCAGCAGGCCAACTTCATTGTGACGGGTCCGCTCGGCATTGGTACGGGGTCAGGTATTTATCAGCTTCCCACCAAGGCCAGGAATGTCGATCTTGGCGCAGCCTTCCTCAGCACGCTGGCCAGGGACAATGTCACGGCGCAATATACCGGCAATGACCGCCTGGGCGAATGCGCAGAATACGACTTTTGGTCCGCGCATCGGGTTTGCTTATCAGACACGGCCCGCACGGCATATCGGCCTCGGCCCGATGCGGCCTGTTATAACGGCTCGCTCTCGTTGCGAGGTGCCGAGCGGACGTTGCGCACTTGGCGGTATCTGCCTCGGTCGTTGCCAACGGAACCGCTGTCCCCACCTTCATCATGAACTTGGAGCGCCAGACGAAGGATATAACTTGGGCTACTGTGGTCAGTCTGCTTGGACTTCCAACAGATCCGCGTTGGGGGAATGTCTGTGTTGGGGCGAGATGCGGCCGGACAAATCGAATCGTCGGCTAGATGGGATTGAATGCAATCCAGGGGTGGTCATCGGAACGCGGGAGGACTTCATGACCGGGATGGCACAAGCTCGGGCTCTCGGTTTGCTGCCCTTTCCGGAGAAAAACAGCCCGGCCGTCTCGCCGCAGTACACCATCCGCGACGCTTTGGCAGTCGAAGAAAAGCAGGAAGAGTGCAGTGAGTTAAGGGATTAGCCGAATAGGGGGAAGCCTACTTTCTAAGCGCGTTTAGTTTATCGAGTACACCCTTGAGCGCATCAAGCTTTTGCCCAGCTTCGCCAAGCTTGCCTTGAGCGGTCAGACGCTGGTAATCGGCAAAGTCTTGGCCGGCTTCCGAGATGAGGGCGTCGATATCCGGCGAAGTCTGGGAGCTTCCCTCAGGTGCCGGCGCAGTCTCCGGTGTCTCCTTGGCATTCAGCGACGAGACTTCACCGCCGAAAAGCGACGCCAGCGCCGCTTGGAATGTTGTGCCGTAAGCAAGCTTGTCTTGTAGCGCAAGCACGACAAGGCGCAGCTCCGGCATTGGGCTCTGCTGAGCCTGCAAGTAAATTGGCTCTGCATACAAAAGTGCTCGACCAGACGGTATGACCAGCAGACTTCCGCGCAGCACATGGGAACCTTGTTGATTCCACAGCGTCAATTGTCCTGAGAGCTGCGCGTTCTGATCGATGCGTGCTTCAATCTGTTGCGGGCCGTCAATCAGTCTCGTCTTCGGAAAGTCGTAAACCACTGCTGTGCCATAATTCGTGCCGTCGCATCGACCAGCAATCCATCCAATCAGATTGTTCCGGTTGGCAGGCGTGAAAGGGAGGATCTCCACGAACTCTTCGCCTGCGCCTCCTGGCAGTTTCATCAGGACGAAGTTCGGTTGCATCATCTGAACCAGCTGCTGGCCATTACTATCAGTCGCGGTCTCCGTGGCGACTGTCCATAGATCCTCGCGATTGAAGAAGACAGCCGGATTCGTCATGTGATAGAGGCCGTAGACCTCCGACTGCAATTTGAACAAATCCTCGGGATAGCGGACGTGCTTGAGCAAGTCCGCCGGCATGGTAGCGGCATCCCTGAAGAGACTCGGGAAGATGCGACGATAAGCAACAATGACTGGATCCAGGCCGTCGAAAACGTAGAGCGTTGTGGCACCACTGTAAGCATCCACAACCGCCTTGACGCTATTCCGCATGTAATTGATCGAGCTATCGCCAAGGCTGTAATGGGTGGCATATGGATAGCTGTCGGAGACGGTGAACGCATCCATCACCCAGGAGAGGCGGCCATCGTCGCCTACGACCAGGTAGGGGTCCTGATCGAAGGTAAGGAACGGTACTATTGCCGCAACACGTTCGCGTATGTTGCGCCGCATCAGCAGCCTGCTCTGCGAGTTTACGTCGTCACTGAACGGTAACTTGCCGAGATCGTCGCGATCGATCGCGAGAATGACCCGCCGCAGAAATCCACCCAGCACAATCCCGCCAGTGCCCTGGTAGGAGGTGAGATTGTTGCTTTGGCCTTGCGGATAGTCGAACTCCTGCTGTCTCGTCTTGACGTACACGTCGGTATTGGTCAATTCCCCAAAATAGATCTCGGGGCGCACCACGTTGAGACCGTGGATTGCGCTCTGGACGGGCATGTTACTTAACAACAATGTTGGTAGGCCCTCCGTCGTGAACCCATTGACGGGGTTCATCGTCACTCCGTAGCCGTGGGTGTAGATCAGCTTCTCGTTAATCCAGTTCCGGCTACTGATCGGGAGCTTGTCGACGTTTAGTTCGCGCGCCGCGAGCATAACCTCGCGCATGGTGCCATCCAAGTCATAGCGATCGATATCGATGTCGGGAAAGTCATAGTAGGTTCGAATCTCCTGAACCTGCCGCAACGTGTCTTGCAAGGCACGCCAGTCCCACAACCGAATATTCTGAAGCGTGGGCTGGTTGTTCGCGGGGTCAATTGCTCCGACCTTGGTCTCGGCAGGAAATTCGCGTTGGGAGAACCGATCAAGACCGTAGGCCTTGCGGGTCATCTCGATATTGTGGGAGATATACGGCTCTTCACGAACTAGCTCGTTCGGCTTGACGATAAAGTTATTGACGTACCAGCCAACTATCACCAACACGCCATAGCAGAACATGGCAGGAAGGATGGCAACCACAATCCGTAGGCCGCGTGGCTCCCGCGCCGCGTTGAACGCTGCGATAGCGGCACCGAGGAGAAGGGCAGCGCATACGATAAGCAGCCCGCGGAACATGATGTGCGCATCGGTGTAGGTTATCCCGTCAAAGATTGTGTGATGTTCGAGCGAGAGTTGAAACCGGCTGACGTACACAGTAATTGCAAGAACGAGCAGAAGGAATGCGACCGTGGCGGAGAGTGCACGCCATGGCGATGAGCCATAGGTGATATGTCGCTTGGCCAGGGAGCGGGCGCCGCTTGTAATGATGAGAAACAATACGGCAACCGCACAGGTCGTGATCGCTAGCGTGAGTAGCCAGTTGTCGATGAGCTGCCACGCGGGCAACGTGAACAGGAAGAAGTTCAACGGCTTGCCAAAGATCGGATCGGCAACGCTGCCCGTCGCATGTGGCGCATACCAGAAAAGCGCCAGCGTCGGCCACTGTGCCATCAGGGCGAAACCGGTCACACCCGCGAACACAATGGAGATGCACAGCGAAATGACGCGGAGGGCTGGCTGCACCGACAGGCTGATCGGTTGGCCCGCGATGACGATCGAGTGAAAATTAGGCAGATCGTCTTGATGAGAGCGCCGGATAGCCGCAAATGCGCCGTACAGGAAAAGAAACGTGGCTACTGCAAAGAGCAGAAAGCTTGCAGCCTGCAGCCCTATTGTCTTCCAGTAGACGTTTCCGAAACCAAGCGATTGAAACCAGAGAAGGTCAACCCAATACGACAATGCAATTCGGGTTGCAAGAAATATCCCGAAAGCTAAAACGATAAGAAGGAGAAGCCTGCGAGACCGCCGCGACGAACTTCTCCGCGGCGGCGAATCAATGAATGACGGCAACTTCCCTCCGCGCCAATGAATGACGAACCGACAATTGATTGTAGGCCCTTTGGAAAGGAGAGTTGTTCCCGAGTGTGCGACGATCCTTCCAGGCACGGCGAGTGAGAATTGTGCGGTGTGATGTCTGCCAGACTTCGCCCGCTATCGCCTGGCCTGCTCCACCATCTCGATGAGCACTTTCCGTACCTCCGGCGCGGTTGCTACCTCGTGGAGAAAGTTGATACGGGCACCTTTGATTCCGTCCTTTGTCTTCAGTCGAAGAGTGAAACCCAGACGGTCTACGGAAGTCATGGTTGCCTCGGCTGCCTCCATCTGCGCATAGGAGCGAGCCAGCAAGATCATCGAGTCGACGTGATCGGCATTCATATGAGCGAGGATGCCCGGCGCAGTTTCCGCCAGCGGGTCTGGTGCAGCACGTTCGTAGTCTCCAGCCTCGACCCATCCCATCACGCCAAAACCACCCACATAGTAGAGGTCGATGGGGTGGAGCCGGAAGAA
The DNA here is from genome assembly GCA_963737035.1 of uncultured Acidobacteriaceae bacterium. GTDB lineage: Bacteria > Acidobacteriota > Terriglobia > Terriglobales > Acidobacteriaceae > KBS-83. Next base: position 325,866 of record CAVTRJ010000018.1, read on the forward strand.
GCCGAAGTCGGTGAAGTCTACCCAGTAGCGGCTATTTTCATGGCGAGCAAGATATTGTTCTCGGACAGAAGCAGCATCATGCTCTGGCACAGCTTCGGCACGGCCGACTAAGGTCGCCCGCGCGGCCCCGAGCGGGTCGCCATCGGTACCGGGCTGCCCGACGAAGAGACTGCATCGCGGATCGGTCTTCAGATTCTGTGTGTGCATGGCCATATTGCTAATCAGGAAGACGGGACGACCAGCATGATCGAGCGCGAAGGGCATCAGCGAGCCGAAGGGAAATCCTGGCTGCTTGCGGGACATCGTGGACAGCATACCGACCGACACCAGTGAAAGAAGTGTGCGGATACGTTCTGCATGACTTGGCTCGGGCAGCTGCGGGAGCGTGGGCCCAGTGGATGCATGCTGGCGTGGCGCGGCGGCTTCCTTCGTCGGCATAGGGTTTCCTCAGGTCTCAATCCATGTTAGCCCCAAGCGCGCCATGCGCCTCCTGGGCAGTCGTGCAATCAGTTGCAGCTGCCGTTCGAATTTAGTTTGCTCTCGCGAATCTGCTCCTGTTGATCTCCCAATCCCTGAACACATGAGTAATGCCCTTCCTCTCGGGAAACCTCAGTTCCATTTCCACAATTCCATTTGGAGACTGCCGTGGATACATATTTTGAATATCTGAGGACCTCTTCCCAAGAACTCGGCTCGCGCATCGCCGAATTGTACCTGCCCATGCAAGGACCAAACGACCCGATTGCGAAGCAGGTAGAGACCTTGTTGCGTAAGCCGCTGTCCGCGCAGTCGTTGACCATCAACGGACTGGCGAAACACCTGAAGTTGGCGCTTCGTGCGCATTGTGGGAGAGTGCGGCACCGGCAAGACATCGATGTCGGTCGGCGTCGCCCACACGCACGCCGATGACGCTGCCTATACCGCGATCGCCATGTGCCCGTCGCACTTGGTGCTGAAGTGGGCAAGGGAAGTGCGCTCACGGTGCCGAAGGTTCGCGCATCCATCATCTACGACCTTCGCAATTCGGATCGGGTCGAAGCGGGGAGCCGAGAGAGAAGCTGCGTGCTCGACCGAGTCGGAACCTGCATCTCGGCCACGCTCTCTGCGAGGGCGCGCATAGAATTCAGTATTCAGCCGCCATTGAACCAATCCTGACGAACCAGTAATAGCGTCTCCAACAGTTGACGCAACGTACTCGCCGCATTGCGAGTACACGCAGTGCCCTATCGAGAGGAGTCGGCTCCTCGGTGCGGAATTGGACCGAGGTACAGAGGGGGCACTCTCGGCGTATCCAGAGGATCCGAGGTAGCCAATTGGGCCAGGACAGAGTTTGGGTTTCCATCGGACCTACCGTGCACCTGTTGAACTGCAATGTGAGTCGAGCCACACAAGAAGGGCTCGGATGCTACCCGTAGCCAAGGCCATGCAGGAATCAGCCGCCCCGTAATAGAGGAAAATGGTATCTCCGTCTGCGCCGATCGTCTGTCCGCATGGGAACACGACATCGCTGACATCGCCACCTCGCTCGTATGGGGCTTCTGGTCCAAAAATCCACGAGTCTCCGCGTTGCAAGCAAACATCTGGTTTGTCGAGGTCGAACAGAGCAAGGCCCAAGCGGTAGATGCTTCCTGATGCCGTGTGCCGGACACCGTGATAAAGAGTAAGCCAGCCTTTCTCGGTTTCAATCGGCGGCGAGCAGAGACCTATCTTGTTGGCATCCCACCACCCGCCGCGTCGTGCTTCAAGCATCACCTTATGACTGCCCCAATGTCGTAGATCTGGGGAGTAGGAGATCCACATATGCGCACCAAGCGTTGTCACTGGGCGGTGAATGAGTGCCCAGCGACCGTCGATCTTCCGCGGTAGAAGGGCGGCGTCCTTATCTTCCGGCGGCATGATCACGCCATATCGCTCGAAGGTCCTGAAATCGCTTGTAAGGGCGAGCGAGACTCCTGGGCCACCGCGTGCGAAGGAAGTGTAGGCGATTGCATATTGCTGCAGCTCTGGGACATACGTGATGCGAGGATCTTCAATACCCCAGATCTCTTCCGGAAACTCACGAGGACTCGCCATCAACGTTGGCTCGGCGTCAACGCGCCAACCATCGATTCCATTTCTAGAGCGCGCAGCGCAAAGATGCGACAGACCGCGCCGATCTTCTACACGGCAGAGCAGTAAGGTATCACCGTCCGCAAGCTTCACTGCTCCTGCGTTGAAAACGCTATTGATGGGGTACGGCCAATCCTTTCGGCTAAGGATCGGATTGCCGGTATGACGAGCGAAGAGTGGAGCCTCGGTATCCGCTACTGAGTTTTGTTGTTTCGTTGCGACATATTCAGGCCAGGAGGGTGGGAGGGCTATTGTGGTCAAAGGGAGAGACTCATTTCCTGGTTCAGCTTCTCTAGGTTGGATATTTCCACGCCCTGCATATCGAGCAGGGCCATCAGGAACGAAAGTGTTGATTCCGCTCCCTGGTTTTCATTCACACGGTCCGGATGAAGGCCATCTCTGCAGCCCCCGGTTACTGCGTCGTAGAGCGGAACTTGTAAGTCGTTCTCTCCGAGAAACCAGCGGAAAGCACACCACGCCTCCTCAACCCAATGCTGCTCCTTCGTCAGAAGATACGCCTGGACACAGGCAGAAACCGTGGCACAAGCTTCTACCGGCTGTTGATCGAAACGCGCCTTCTCTCCTCCCGCGACAAAAAACCCTCTGGAACCTATCGGGACGAACACTGCGTCATTTCCTCTATGTTGCTCGGCGACGAGCCATTGCAGAGAGGCGCATCCTGCTTCAATCATCCGCTTGTTATCGCTACTTTGTCCTGCGACGAGAAGCGCCTGTGACAACCTCGCATTGGAGTACGAAAGGCTCTTCTCGAACCACTCCCATGTGTCTGAGTGAGTCCGGTCATAGATATGCAGCAATCGATTGGCAAGAATGTTGCGCGAGCCTTGGATGACCCTATCGCCAGGAAATCTGTCGAGATATGCCTGCATACCTAATATCGAGAACGCCCAAGCACGCGGGCTGGTGAAGCTCAAAGTCGCTGGGACCGCGGCCTCGAAGAGTCGGCCCGCCGCACCTCGCAGCCCGGCATCTTCCGAAATGCCAAGCACCGTTCCCAGTGCCCACAAGGCGCGTCCATGGCTATCCTCTGAGCCCACTTCTTCTTGCCATGTCCGGTCATAGCTGAGGAAGTTTCTGAACCTGCCTGTCTTGTCATGAAAGGCGAGCCACAGAAAGGCCAGATATCGGCGAGACAGTGCCAGGTACTCATCGCTGGCAGATAGCGGTGAACTGTTGAGCAGGGTCGACACGATGAGCGCGCGTGCATTGTCATCGGTCGTATAACCCTCGTTACAGTAGGGGACGGAATAGATGGCGTGTTGCAACATACCGGTGTCGTCTGTCATCTGTGACAGATGCGACGTATTCAGCAGAGGAAGCTGGTCTGTTGCCTTCGCTGAAACCAGATATTGCAGGGCCGGCCGCGGTCGCATCATCCGTTCAACACGTGCACGCTGAAAGCTCGCCATGTAGGCTTGTGCTGTCTTTTGCCATGTCGTGCCACGAGAGTGAAGATATGCCCGCTTTCGCATCGCATGTCGTTCGGCATCGTTATCCAGCAATCGGATTGTCGCTGCCGCGATGGAAGCGGGATCGTCAAACGGGACGATGAGGCCGCGCCCACCTCCAAGAAGTTCTTTAGCATGCCAGTACGGAGTGGAGATGATTGCCTTCCCGGCTCCGAGTGCAATGGCAAGTGTCCCGGAAACGACCTGCGCCTCCTGTCGGTAGGGAGTGATATAGATGTCGGCAGCACCCACGTGCTCGACCAGTTCTTCGGGGCTCACAAACCGGTTATTGAAGATTATGTGTGAGGAAACGCCAAGTTCGTCGGCTAGTGCGTGCAAACTGTCTCTATATTTTTCACCTTCGCGCCGGCGGACATGCGGATGCGTAGCGCCGGAAACGATGTACACGACGTCTCCATGCTCTTCCAGAATTCGCGGAAGGGCGCGGATCACGTTTTCGATTCCCTTGTTGGGCGACAGCAAGCCAAATGTGAGAAGTACGGGCTTTCCCGCAGTGCCAAATAAATCCTTGAAATAGTTCGGGTCGGTGAATGGAAGATCGGGAACTCCGTGCGGAATCAGGTCGATTTTTCCGGCAGGCACGCCGTATACATCACGCAGGAGACTGGCGGCATGCTCGCTCATCACGATCAAGCGATCCGAGAGATGTGCAATCTCGTCGAGAACCGCACGCTGGTCAGAATCCGGCTCGCGTAGAACCGTGTGAAGCGTTGTCACGAGCGGCATCATCAACTTGCGGAGCAGCGTCAGAATGTGGCTACCGGCGACTCCTCCGAAAATGCCGTACTCATGCTGCATGCAGACCAGATCGTTTCCGTTGAAATTTAGAAACTCGGCGGCCCGCTCGTAAGAAGTCTGGTCTTCCTGGGAAAGCTCCAGTCGTACCCGCTCCGGATAGTCATAGGTGGACTCCGGATCGTTGACCGGAATTGCGAAGAGGCGCGCGCCACCGTATTCGGCCGCTACGGCTGCGCACAGGTCCGTGGTGAACGTTGCGATGCCGCATTGCCTCGGCAGATAATTGCCAATGAAAGCCATGCGAGTTGGCAGAGGCAGTGGCTGAGCCGAGAGCGTTGATGGAGCCTGAATGAGCGAGAGATCAGTCGCTATTTCGTGGCGAAGTGTCTGGGGTAGAGACATTCCTACCTGCTTTCACGCCATCGCGCTTGCGACAGCTTCTATGTGAATAGTTCATACCGAGTGCAAGGTGTGTCTATTGCAGTCGGGCCGTATCCCGGAGAAGGCGGAGGCTTACCGCACTGGGAGTTGACGGAGAATCATTTCATCGACCAGACCAAGGGAGGCACGCTGCTGGATCTGGCGTGTGTGAAGCGTCGCTCTCGCTACGTACAATCCGGGGAATCTCGTAACCTTGACCGCGCCCAGTTCAGCGGCATTGAATCTCCCCTCCGTCTGCTTAAGGGCAAGAGCCATCGCCTTGTTGGTAGCCGATTCAGCCGTCCGACCGATGCCAAGACGTGAATGCGCGGTCTGGAGACACATAAAGTGCCACCCCGCATTTCGGATCCCAACGTCAAGAGTGGCCGCTGTAGCATTTTCGACTGACATCCAATTCTCACCGAATCGCCTTTGTATCAGCCCGATCCCGTCCGGCAGGATGCAACCTGTGCGAAGAAACATAGCGTTCAGCTTTACGCCGATAGCTTCGTGATTGACGGATCTGAGCGCGGGGCTCATAGAGTCTCCAACGGTCCTGTTGCTTACCTGAAGGGGTGCTCGTCTGGAGCGAAGCAATGGAGGCTGAAGGCGAGGAAACGGAAGGCTGCGGGTAGTTTGATCATACGCCTCGAAAGATCGCTGTGCCGTCTGTGCCACCACGCTCGGTCTTGATCGAAGTTGTCTACTTTTAATTTGTGATTGAAGCATCTCTATCGCAACTTTTCCGACAACCGCCTTGTAGTGTGTCGTTTCCGTGGTTTTCCGGCAACAATGTTGCGCAGACCAAGCTGCCCGTGCACCTACAGCCAATGACCATTCCAATAAGGTGACTGTCTGCAGCATCTAGGGGTGTTATTCTCAATCAGCGTTGCGGACGTTTCCGACGCTACAAAAGAGGCCCTTCCGTGGCCGCTCCACATCCCCGCCGTTTCATCCGCAAACAGAATGACAATGGGACGCATGACTCTACGTGCCCCCTCTGTAATCGAATGCTTGGTTCAGTGAGAATCGAGCTTGCCCTCGACGAACTGGAGGACTCGCATCTATGCCGGAAAGGCCTTGTAGGGCGAACATCTGAGCCCCAACTCTTCCGAGCAAAGTGGGCCGGACTTCTAGGCGCGAGTATCCGAAGCATTGGCCGGAAGACCCGTCTTGGAGAAGGAACAGCGGCAGAATCTCCCGACATGAACACGATTCCCGATGCTGCCGGCGGTTCTGTCTCAAGCTTCTAAGTGAAATTTGATGATCAAGTGTGCTGCAGGACCTGCAGCAGTTGTGCCGTCTTCCTCGCCTCCAGCCATACCAGTTGCTCCGGACGAGCCACTTCCAGAAAGTCAGCTAACAAAGGGGCGCCTTATGACGACGAATCTCAGTACACCCATCGCGGACCAGTTTTCGCCGAATGCAAATACCATAGCTATCCTGGCTTATAGGTTGTGGACGGAGAGAGGGAGACCGATTGGCTCTTCCGAAAAAGACTGGTTCGAAGCTATATGTCAAATCAAACATGATCGGACACCCGGCTCCGCTATCTAATCTCGAGTCTAAATCTCTGTCGGCTGCGGCCATATGACTGACAGACACAGCTTTCTTTTAACCAGCGCCTTTGTACTCATTGCGCGCGTTTAAGGCCCACCTAGGCGGGGGCACACATTGCCACAGAGCACTCACGATAGAGCCGCAGAACTTCACAACCTTGCGTCCCACGCTCACATTGCCGCCGCCACTGCTCACGGCAAAGGAGATCACCTCTCAGCTCATGAACTATCCAGACAGGCACACGAGCACTCCTCGAACGCGCAAAAATATTCCGAACAGCTCGCCAGGGAGGCATCAAGGTCCAACAAAGTCTAGGCACCTCGCTGCCACCGCGCCTTAAACGCCGTCATCTCTGCCGACTCAAATGACCCCGCTGGCCTGGTCGCCACCTCGAAAACACGCAGTGCCGTCTGGTGGCACCAAACCTGCCCTGCGTCGAGGTGGAAAGAGGAGATCGCTTGGACTGCTAACACTCCACCGCTGTGCACTTTCGTCAGCAGCTCACATATGACATTAGGAGCCCGAAGAAAGAGCATCAGTACGTGAGAGGTCTACCCGTTTGGACTTCGCGGTCCCTTCGTGTTCACCAATGATCTCGAAGCGGATGAGGCTTGAGCAAAAGTCGCATTCAGCTTCGTTCACGCCCTTGGACGCATCCGAGACCGGGAAGGTCCGCAGACATTCTGAGCAGGTTACCGCGATCGTGCCTTTGTCGTTCTTCACCCAGACAGCAGCATTTGTCGGTTTGCCTGCCCGGGGGCGAGTTGGCAGCTCATGCAGCAAATCTATTATTTTTTCGAACAACTCCTCGGGCCTGAAGCCCCCCTTGGAGAAGAACGCATCCGCCAGCACACTCTCGGGTACTGAAAGACCAGTGAACTCTGATGAGATCACAATGACCGGAATAGCGGGAAAGCGGCGGCGCACAACACAAAGAAACTCAAACCCGTTCATGTTAGGCATTCGCAGATCGGAGATAATAATGTCCGGCAAGGATTTCTTCAGAGCTATCAGCCCCTCAAACCCGTCCTCTGCGCAAAGAACTTCGTAGCCTTGTGCTTCGAGCAGCAGCTTACCAATTTCACGCAAGCTCGGCTCGTCATCGACGATAAGTATTCTGTACGGAAACGATTCCAAACTTCTCCCCCCTGTCGCGCCGTAGTCTAAGCCGAAAGCAGGCTGGGTGCAAATACTGGCCCCGCGCGGAGGGTGCAGTGGCTTGCGCCTGTACTACTCACAACCTATGGTTAGGGAGTGAGGGCGCGCATCCTCGGTGAAGCTTAATTCCGTCGAGGTTGCCTGGCGGCTCACTTTGATTTGCTAAGCAAAGAACATCGTGCGCCTACGGCTACTCGCTAAAGGGAACCCCATACGTAAGCTGGGAAGTCCGCGGCGGCCTCTTTTGTGCATGGATGATGTCAGCGCGTTTGCCCATAGCCCTCCAAACACGAAGAGCCGCCGCGTTCATGTATAGAAGGCGAACCTGTTCACTGCCCTTGCCGCGTTCGCTATAAATGCTGATGGATCGCAAGAGTTCGCTCTGTCCCGAGATGATGAGGTATGGCCCGATGCTGATAGCGGGCGAATTTTCAACATCCTGTACGTCGCTGGCGGTTTGCGCGATCGTTCCGTACATGAAGGCACTCCGGAGATGGTAGTGAAGTAAGTAGGATGAATAGATCATTCGATGTAGGGCTGTAAGTCTCCCCGGGGCCACACTCAGTCATTGGACAGCACCTCCCGTCCTCACAAACCAGAAGTAGCGCCGCCGGCAAATAGCGCAACAAACGCGCCGAAGGGCAAAGACATGCAACATTCCGTCGAAGGGAGTCCCCTCGCTCCTGTTGCATTGGAAAGAGGTGCAGGAGGGGCACTCCCGGTGCATCCAAATCATTCTTGGAGCCAGGCGGGCCCTTGCAGCATCAATGCCCGCCTAGTGAGCGTATGGGCAGGACGAACTCGCTGGAAGGGTTCAACGACTCTTGAGAGCCTCGGCTGGCGGCAACGGTTCCATCAATAGCGGCTGAAGAGTGCTCCGCAGGAATTTGCCCGATGGTTGAACCCTGCAGCATGTAGCGCTTCTTCAGTTTTGCGGCAAGGTGATTCTTGACGTCAGCTTTCTTGATAAGCATGATGGCTCCAGTCTCTGTCGCTTGCGTGAAAGGTGCTCGTCTGGAGCGAAAGCGTGAAAAGCTGGAGGCGAGAAAAGATGGTCCTGTCACAAGCATACGCTCTTCGATGATTGGGCAGTTCAACGTTACTCAGGCAGGATATTTAGCAAACTTGTGATGGCTTGTGTGTCGCGAAAGATGAATGGACTACGTTGCGTCACGGTGGCGATTACATTTTAGCCCCTGCAACCTAGCCGCAAATCGAGGCGAATCGCAGGAAGCTAGCGCTCTCAATCTTTGCCGCCCTTGCCACCAAGATCGTTGCCCGTGATTCGGGAACCGGGTGTGGTTTGGAGCTGGTCAGGCATAACATTGGAGATCGGAGCATTCAGATGATATACAAAAAGATCAACCTCGAACTGATCGTCGTCGCTGATGAGGGCGACGCAGTTGTCGTGGAGTTGAGCGCCGCGCTCGATCGCCTGGAGGAGAAGAACACCGTTTTCGGGGGCGGGATCGAGACCGTAGCTTTCGAGCACTCGGGAATAAGGAAGTGATCGGCGCTCGCACATACGATCGCTGCAGGCGAGACGGTCGCTGATGCTATGAGGGCTGCACGTGAGAGCGTGAATGTTGCCCTCCGTGCGGTCATCTGATGTTGACCGTCCTGTCCACGTGTGTCAGATAACTCGGGAACTGCTGCGCCCGACGCGGGAGAGCTGTCGAGCGTAGAGGACCTGCAGGAGTCGTCAACAATCTCCGTTCCGAAATGGAGACCTTGCGTGGGAACGCACCCTATGAGGAATAAAGCCATCCAAAGATAAACGAACGGGAGAATCCGTACTGGCGGCGGCGTTTGCGAAATGACAAAGACAAAGGCCACGGTATAGAACCGTGGCCTTTTCCTGATCATTGGGCCGAAGGTAAAGCCTAGACGCCCTAGCCTTCGATGCCTTGGTCTACCTTAAACAACCTCGACCTTTTCCGCCTGCCAGCCCTTAGGGCCCTTGACTACGTCGAAACGAACAGACTGACCTTCCTGAAGACTACGGAAGCCGTTGCTTTGAATCGCCGTGTGATGGACGAAGACATCTTCTCCGCTTTGACGGCTCAGAAAGCCAAAGCCCTTCGCATCGTTAAACCATTTCACTGTTCCTTGTTCCATGAGAGGTGTTCCTTTGAGTGCTCGATGTACCGTTGAATGCAATGTGGAAGAATTGCGAGCAGGAACAAACCAGAACAAGCAAAGACCAAATCGAATCCTACGACCTATTACAGACTAGCACCATTCATGAGGAAGCTCCGATCAAACCAGAAATGATCCTGCCGAGTAGGAAGTCGTGGCTGCCTGACTATCAGTTGCGGTAAGGAACCTGGCGTCCCCAAAACCCCTCATCAAATTTTCAACTTCTTTCGTGAAAGCAAATTGCTCGTTCCTTGTGTCATCTGGACGATGAAAGCTCACCTGCGCACACCTGCCATTTATCAAACTTTTGGCGACATGCAAAGCGGCTTTCGCATTAGTGCTGAAAGCTCTCCATCCTCCTCCGTTGATCTGTACCAGACAGCCTCGACTCGGCGTTAGCGGTATGTAAGGAATCATCTATATCAGTATACTATTTGCCCTCCGCTGTGCTCGCCAGCTGTGTTTGCCAGAAATGTTCTGCTTTGTCATTCATCGAAGTTTTAACCAAACATCATATTTCTTAAATGCATAGTAGATCTCCCCGTCGATACCTCTCACTGACGCGCAAGCCCCTTTCCAGCGCCAAAATTCACCGCGTACCTCGTCTTCCGGTCCTAGCTCAGATTGCCGCTATATCAAAAAGCCGCCGCCCCAGATGAAGTGGACGGGACTAAAAATCCGGCACTATCCAAGCTGTTCCGGATACCCAGGGAGGAGGTGTTGGGCCGGTCCGCCGCGGATCTGATGCCCGAATTCCAGACGCGCCAGTCTTCCGGGAATTCATCGCGTTCCGCTCTGATCGGAGCCAGTTCCATGTCGAGGCAACCTGCGGCCGGTTTGGCAGTAAGACGACGGTCTTCCTGCGCGACGTGAGCGATCGCAAAGCCGCAGAGGAGAAGCTGAAGAAAAGCGAACAGAGTCTTCGCCTTACTCTGGAAACCATTTCCGGGCTCGGCATCCGCGTCGCGCTCGGCGCCCGGCGGGCGCAGCTCATGCGCTCCGCTCTCGGACGTCCGTTGGTCCTGCTAACCTCCGGCTCCTTGGTGGGCCTCGAGCTCGGCGTGCTGGTCAGCCGACTTCTAGCGCAGATCGTCTACCAAGCCACCTCGCGCGATCCGCTGGTGCTCGCCGGCGTGGTTGCGACGATGGCGCTGATCGGGCTGGTGGCTACTTGGATTCCGGCGCGGCATGCGTTGGAGATCGATCCCGCGCGACTGCTGCGGGAGGAGTGAGCTAAGGACTAGTGCCATGCTGCTTCCGTCGATTCAATGCATGCACTGCGAAACGGATAGGGTGCCGATTCTCTTCTGCCGGGACGCTCGCTGTCTGTCATCGGGATGACTAACCATTTTGGTGTCCAGCGTTGCTCTGCCAGGCTAACTCCAGAAGCTCGCCCGCAAGTGAAACGCTATCCATTCCCCGCTACTGCTACCCAGTCGGGCCACTCCTCGCTGCGGCCATTGCGGCAAGTTTCGGACGGTTATCCGCTTGACAAAAGATTTGGCAGTTCGGCCTTAATGATTGCCAAATCGCCAAGTCACTCACCTCGATCGCAGATGGAAGCAATAGGTGCTCAGCCCTGTTCTCGTCAACTCCATGGCGCGGCAGTTGTCGGTAAACACAAGCCGACCTCCGGGTATTAACTCGTCCCTGGGGTGCGTCACGCATTGCGTGGCAGCCAAGGGCCGCAGAGGTCGAATTCAACTTGGTAGGAACGACTCGCTGCGCGCTGCTACCGATCGAGCGATATCGGCTTACTCGTGGCGAAGCGCTTTCAGTGGATCGATGCTCGCCGCGCGTCGCGCCGGAATCCAGCTCGCCGAGAGAGCGACAAAGAAGAGCAGCAGAGCGGCTCCGGTGTACGTGAGCGGATCATACGATTGAATACCGTAAAGCATGCTGGCTATCAACCGGCTCATTGCCATTCCTGCGCCAAGGCCAGCGGCCACGCCGGCGATTGCCAACGAAGATGCTTCGCGCATGATCATGCGCTGTACCCGGCCTGCTTGCGCTCCCAGCGCCATGCGTATGCCGATCTCATTGGTGCGCCGAGCGACACTATAGGCCATAAGGCCGTAGATGCCGATGCAGGCGAGGAGCAGCGCAAGCAAGCCGAAGCCGCTTGTCAGTGAGGCAAAGATTCTCTCCTGCTTGCTCGTGTCATCAATCTGCTCATTCTGAGTGCGAATGTCGAGCAGTGGAAGATCCTTGTCTATCGAAGCGACGGCGGTACGGAGAAGGGGAACGATGGCCTCTGGTTTTACGCGCGTGTGGACATCAAAGGTCATGGATTCCGAGCCAGCCTGCTGCCGGTAAGGGACATAGAAGGTGGCAGGCGGATCGCTGCGAAGGTTATCGTACTTTGCGTCCTTGCACACGCCGACGATCTGCATGCGCACACGGTGCTTAGGATCTCCGGTGAGGAAAGTCTTCCCAACGGGATCGCTGGTTGGGAAAAAGTTCTTCGCTAATCGTTGATTGATGACAGCGACCTTCGGCGAGGTCTCGGTGTCCCCAGCGTCAAAACCGCGTCCCGCGATGACAGGAATGCTGAACGTGGAAAAGAAATGCTCTCCCACCATATTGAAAGCAACATGCTGATCTTCTCTCTTCCCTTGTAACGAATCATCCGGATCGAATATGTGGCCCGATCTGTTATGGGAGATCAGCGGTACCTCAGTGAGCGTAACCGACTCGACACCAGGCAGGGACGCAAGTCTTCCTTCGATCGCCTGATAAAGAGCGACCCCTTTCGCATCGGGATATCGTGTTTGCGGCGGTTGCAGATCGAAAAGCAAAAGATTGTTCGGATCAAATCCCAGGTGCGTCCTGTTGAGATTGATCAGCGTCCGGACAAAGAGTCCAGCGCCTGTCAGGAGAAGCATCGAGAGAGAGACCTGGATAATGACGAGAGTTCTGCCTGTCAGGTTTCGGTTGCGTCGCGTCGACGTTTGCTGGTTGTCCTTCAGTCCCGAACTTACCTGTGTGCGCGTAGCCTGCAACGACGGAGCCATTCCAAAGAGCAGGCCGCTCAGCATGGAAACGGTCGCGGTAAAGGTGAAGATCGACCAATCGAAGCTGCTGTTTGCAATCGGGGGGCGCCATGCAGTGGATAGCAGATGAGGAATTGCGTTGCGTCCCGCATAGCCCAGGATCAGGCCGGCGAGACCACCAGCGGACGATAACAGAAGGCTTTCGATGAGCATCTGGCGCAAGATGCGGGCGCGTCCCGCGCCGAGAGCGAGACGAACACTCATTTCGCGCTGTCGACTGCTGGCCCGCGCCAGCAACAGGTTTCCAAGATTGGCACATGCCAACAAGAGAACGAAGCCGGCCAGTGATGTGAGCACATAGATCGGTTTGCCATATCTACCGGCCGCCTCGTTCTGGCCACGGCTGCCGTCTTCTAATAGCAGGTGAGGCATCTCATCGTTTTTGCCAACCACCATCGTCGCTCGAATGGCCGCGTTGAGATTTACGTTCAACGCTGCCTGAGCTGCCTGTGCGGAGACACCCGGTTTCAGTCGACCCATCATCATCACCCACCAAAGATTCCGGTCGGTGAGCAGCGAGGAATTGAATTTAGGCGCAACGATCGGCTGCATGCTGAAGGGTAGAAAGATGTCGGGTGAGTTTTGTGTCTCGTAGGTACCGGTAAAGGCCGGTGGATTGACGCCGATGATGGTCATAGGCGTGGAATTCACTTCGATCTTTCTACCAACCACATCCGGCGAACGGCTGAAACGTCGTGACCAATATCCGTAACTAATCACCAGGACGGGCTCACTGCCAACTGCAGCATCATCCGTCTCCACAATCGGACGCCCCAGCACAGGATGGACCTCAAGAGCGCGATAGTAGTTGCCGGAAACCATCTCCGTTGTGACGGCTTCAGCCCTTTGGTCGATCGTTACGGTCATCCGCCCGTAATTCTTGAACGCGAAAATATCTTGAAGCACGCGGTTTTGCTGCCTGAGGTGCTCATACACGGGATAGGAGAATGAGGTTATGAGCGTTTCTCCGGAGGGGCTTTCCTCGTAGTATCCCCAGGAGCCGTGAACCACCCCCTTGTCGCCTTCTGTCAACGCGAAGAGCCGCAATTCCTCCGGCCGCGGCACCGCCAATCTGTTCAGCAGAATCGACTTCATCGCGGTGATGACCACGGTATTGGCGCCGATGCCGAGCGCGAGAGAGCCGATAGCAATCGCAGCAAATCCGGGGCTCTTCGCGAGCGTTCTTGCTGCATAGCGAAGATCGGACCGCAATTCATCCCACAGCCGCGTTCCCCATGCCGCGCGGCAATTCTCTTTTTGAGCAGCTACGCTGCCGGCTTCCGCGCATGCGCGTCGAAATGCCTCGCGCTCCGGCACTCCTTTGCCCATCAGTTCCTGGGCACGGCAGTCGATATGGAACGCAAGCTCGTCTTCAATCTCGGTGTTGAGCTGATTCGTGCGCGCGACTGCCTTCCACCACGTTGCAATCCGGCTGCGCACGGTCATACCTGCTCCGGTGCGGCGCTCAGGATAGCTCCGATTGCGTCCGCCATATGGTTCCATTTCTTTGTTTCGGCCTGCAGTCGGCGTCGTCCGTCTGCGGTCAGGCGGTAGTACTTCGCTTTCCGGTTGTTCTCGCTTTGCCCCCATTCGCTTGCGATCCAACCTTCGTGTTCCAACCGGTAAAGCGCCGGGTAGAGTGAGCCCTGGGGAATCTCAAGCCGGTTTCCGGAAATCTGCTGGATGCGAAGAAGCACGCCATATCCATGCAGAGGGCCGAGTGAAACGGCCTTCAACACCATTAAATCCAGCGTCCCCTGTAAGAGATCCGTTTGTTTCGGCACAGTTTACGTTCTCTCCTAGTATGGCTAGGAGTAAGTCTAGGCAGACTCCAGGTATCTGTCAATTGCAGCAAGCGACCGCCGGAATATAGGTAAACGCCCATTCGGGCACGATGGTCTCGATTTATCCGGTCAGCAGGGGGCGCAATCATTCTTTCGCGTTCTCTAGCTGACGATATGCACTCCAATTTTGGACGGCTCCGCCAATCTCAGAAATATCCTTTACCAGCGTGTCGAGTAGTGCCCGCACATCTGTACACCGCGATAGGTTGGCACTCTGTCCCGCCCAGAGAGGAAGCAATTCGGGTCTCCCTGCCTTCTCGGCCGGAATCGACAAGTGCCGCACGAGGGCACGTTGAAGTGGGTAAGGCAGGATCTCTATATCCTTTTGGTTGAGTTCGTCAAAAAGGCCGTTTTTGATGCCACGAGCAAGTCTTCCGGTGAAACCGCGAGTAAGAGCAGTCTCTTTAGCGTGACCGCTGAGGAGCGCCTCACGATGAATCGCGCTCGCTCCCGACTCCTCGCACGCAAGGAAGGCGGTTCCCATCTGCACGCCTTCGGCTCCGAGAGCGAAGGCTGCCACAATTCCGCGCGCATCTCCAATTCCGCCTGCGGCGACGACGGGGAGCCTCACGGCATCGACGACCTGCGGCACGAGTGCCATCGTTCCCGTCAGGGAATCTTCGGATGGCTGCAGAAAAGAGCCGCGATGGCCGCCGGCCTCAAAGCCGGAGGCCACAACCACGTCCACGCCCGCTTTCTCCAAGGCAATCGCTTCGTCCACGGTGGTCGCCGTTCCAATCAATACGATTTCCCGACGGCGGAACTCGTCCAAAATTTGTTTGGAGGGAATGCCATAAATAAAGCTGAATGCGGAGATATCTTCTTCCAGAAGAACTCGTACCTGATCTTCGAAGCGAATTCGTTCATACGGGCGGTAGGTGGGAGTGACTCCCCCGACGCTTTCGATATGCTTTGTTAGCGGAGCGAGGCTGCGATGAAATGCTTTTTCTGTCGAGGTCAGGGCTCCTTTGTCTTCCATGGAAACCCACAGGTTCATCGCAAATGGCTTTGTCGTGAGGGCCCTGATCTCGCGAACGACATTGCGGATCGCCTCCGGTTTAAGGCCATGAGCACCGAACGATCCGAGTCCACCATAGTTCGAAACGGCTGCCGTGAGCCGCTGTGAGGACAAGCCTCCGAGCGGGCCTTGAATGATCGGGTGTTGCAGTCCCAAACGCGAGGTCAGTCGATTTTCCGTCCACAACTTTGAGCCCGCTCGATCTACCATGACGATCCCCACTATTCCACGAAGAAGGGGGAACCTAAATCCTGCCTTCTTTGTTCTCGACTTCGAACGTACACCCGGCTCCCAACTACACGTTGCCGATGCTTCGGCGAGGGCAGATTGTCGGAAGCCCATGCCTGGCGATTGAGCGCCACTCAGAAGGCGGTTGTTGGAGAATGGTCAGGACGCTGGGTGACGACGATGTATATCTGGACGTTGACCACTGGAGCAGCTTCCGGAAAGACGGCCGGCAGGCTACTCTGGTAAGCCAATCTGGCCTTCAATACGGAAGTGCCCCGCAACTACTGGTACTCCGGTGTTCGGCTGTCCTCCACCGATGCTAATCGTGTACCCGCCGCCAGCGATAATCGGGTGACCATCCGCGGTGACCATGCCTAGATCGCGATTGTTCAGCTCGAAATGCACCTTCTGACTCGCGCCGGGATCAAGTTGAATACGCTGAAAGCCACGGAGTGCGATCTGCGGCGCACCTGGGACGGGCGGGAAGTTCAGGTAGAGCTGCACCACTTCATCCGCTGCCACTTTGCCGGTGTTCGCCACAGTTACATCAGCATCAACCGGGTCGCCGGCTTTCACGGGCGTTTGCGGAAGGGAGAGATTGCTGTAGCTGAAGCTCGCGTAACTGAGACCGTAGCCGAACGGATACAGCGGCTCCCCACGGAAGTAGCGGTAGGTGCGGCCTTCCATCGAATAGTTCTCGAAATTGGGCAACTGGCTGACATCTTTGTAAAACGTGATGGGGAGACGTCCGGCGGGGTTATTACGGCCACTCAGAGTACCCGCAATGGCAGCGCCTCCTTCTTCGCCTGAATACCACGCTTCGAGGATTGCATTGGCGTGTTCGCTGATCCAGTTCACAGAGAGCGCGCTGCCGTTCATGAGCACCACAACCAGCGGCTTGCCCGTTGCGGCTACAGCCTTGACTAGAGATTCTTCCGGTTCAGGCAAATCGATGCTCGTGCGGTCTCCGCCGAGAAATCCCGGTTCACTCACCGGCATCTCTTCGCCTTCGAGTTCGCTGGTGATGCCGACCACCGCAATCACAACATCGGCGCTTCTTGCCGCGGCAACCGCTTCGGGTGAAGGAGCATTGTTCACGCGAGCCCAGATCAACTGCGCCCATGGCTGGCCTTCGCTCGTTTGGCCATAGCTGAGGCTCAGCGCGACTTTCTGCCCCTTTTCGAGGTGCACGCGTCCCAGCTTCGCTTCCATTCCGTGAGTTCTGAATTCCTGCGCTACGGGTTTCCCGTCGATTGCGAGTCTGGCAAATCCGGAGGCGCGTACGCCAATGAGGTAGTCGCCGGAATCTGCCGGGGTCAGGAATCCCGTCCATTGCACACCAATAGATTTCTTCCCAGCGACTTCTGAGGGCAGACTGCTTCCGCTGAGATCGACGTTCGGCTCCACGCGGCTGGTGAGCAGCGTGGGCTTCGCGCTCGGGCCCAAGTCGAGTCCCTGCCACTCGCTGTACTCGGCCTTAACGCCAGGCTTGCCATCGGGAGTCGTCAGGAGATTGCTTGGTAGCGGATTTCCATCGTTTCGCAGAAACTGCGTGCCGGGGACAAATGTGATCTTCGCATTCGGCAGCTCAGTCTTGAGCCCATCGAGAACGGAAACGATATGTGTCGGTACTCCCGTGTAGTTTCCCAGCAGAACCCGTGTTTGATCGGCGAGCGGGCCGACTACTGCAATCTTCGTTGTCCCTGATTTCAGTGGAAGTGTTCCATCGTTTTTCAGCAATACCATCGATTCATCTGCGATTTTGCGCGCGCGAGCGCGATGCTCGGGGCTGTCGAGTTCCTTCTCGTCAACCTTTGCGTATGGGACCATGTCCGGCGGATCGAACATACCCAACCGGATGCGCGCTGTGAAGAGTCGCACGAGCGCCGTATCCACTGCACTCTCACTGAGGTAGCCCTGCTGCACGGCATCGATATAGGGCCTGTAATCGTGGTCGTCTTTCACCTTTGAGAGGAAGTCGGCACACTCATTGTCCATCCCCCGCTCGAGCGAAATCGCCGAAGACTGGGCCTGCGTCGGGCGGTAATGATGGCCGGAGAAGATGTCGATGACGGCGCCGCAATCGGAGACGACATACCCCTGAAAGCCCCATTTCGTCCGCAACTGGTCCTGTAGCAGAAACTGATTGGCGCATGCTGGCTGACCATTGATGGCGTTGTAAGCACACATCACGGATCCGGCTTTGCCTTCAGTGATGGCGGCGCGGAAAGCGGGCTCATAGGTGTCGAGCTGGTCGTGTTTGCTCACATCCACATCTGCAAAATGCCGCGTCGGCTCCGGGCCGCTGTGTACGTCGAAGTGTTTGGGCGTAGCGATCACGCGGTAATACCTGGGATCGTCTCCCTGCATGCCGGTAACAAAGGCGACTCCCATGCGGCCCGTGAGGAACGGGTCTTCCCCATACGTTTCCTGTCCGCGTCCCCATCGCGGATCACGGAAGATATTGAGGTTGGGGGCCCAGAAATCCAAACCGTGAAATATGGTCGATCCGCCGTCGCTCACGGCCTTGTCATGCACAACGCGTGCCTCGTTGCCGATGTCGGTAGCCATGGTGTGAATCGCCGGCGTGTCGAAGGTCGCGGCCAGCCCGATCGGTTCCGGGAACTCAGTCGTGCCGTCCACGGCAACGCCATGGAGCGACTCACTCCACCAGTCGTAAGCCCCGACTTTGAGCCGTGGAATCGCACGCGCTTGATTGACCAGTTGTGACGCCTTCTCCTCGAGTGTCATGCGATGGACCAAGTCCGTGGCACGCACTTCCGGCGACAACGATGGGTTCAGGTACGGTGGGTCGGGGGCCCCTTGCGCAAGTGCACGGGACACGGCTGCGGCACTGATAAGGAGTCCCGCACAGATGGTCACGGCGGTCATACGGCGCATCCGGCGTTCTTTCATGCTGGTTCTCCAGGAGTAGGGATCAACCTAAGGTTCACTGCGAGCGGGCTAATCGAGACCGGCTTCGGCATGCTCGTGGCACATCTAGGGGTCTAGCAACCGTTTTCTGGATTGAGGCAGATGCACTCCTTCAGTCGGCTTGTCGGCCAGCGTGTTTCACACAGGACGGAATATTACAGGCGAACAGCGGTGAATGAACAGGGAGGAGGAAAACATTTTCTTGCGTGTGACTTCGTGGCTAATTAGGCTTTCCGTGAATGCTCATGAGCAGCTCTTTTCGGCCACGAGTGAAGTCCCGCAATTTGCCATTTGTTCTCCGGCAATTGGCTGTGGGATTTTCTCTGCTCTGTCTCTGCTTCATTCCTGTAATTTGTTATTCGCAAAATGACCCTGCGAAACAAGCCGAGGCGCTGATGGAGCAGGGCCGGTTTCACGAAGCAGAGGCGCTCTGGCGCGAGGTTGCAAAGAACCAGCCGCGGAACGCATCGGCACACGCCAATCTGGGATTGGCATGTGCTCGGCAAGGGGAGCTGCCGGCCGCCGCAGTGGAGTACCGCAAGGCTCTGATTTTGGAACCGAACCAGCCTGCAATTTCACTGGATCTGGGATTAGCCGAGTTCAAGCAGGGCCATTTCGCTGAGGCGATTGCGCCCTTCAAATCCGCCGATGCAGCCGATTCAAAGAGCAACCAGATTCCTGTTCTGCTGGGGATGTCTTACTTTGGCCTGCACCAATATGGCAAAGCCATCCCGTATTTCGAAAAGGCCAGCACGGCCGATCCCACAAACCTGGAGCTCCACAGTGTCCTTGCAAAGAGCTGCCTATGGAGCCAGAAGTACGACTGCGCGCTCGCAGAGTTCAAGGATATCTTGAGAGTTAATCCAGATGCGGTGCAGGCTCATATGATGCTCGCTGAGGCGCTCGATGCCATGAATCGGAAACAAGATGCAATCGGGGAGTTGGAGAGTGCCGAGCGCAATTCGCCTAACGAGCCTATGCTGCATTTCGAACTCGGCTATCTCTATTACACCCAGCATAGTTACGACATGGCAAAGAAAGAGCTCGAGCTCGAGATCAAAAACAATCCCAAGTACGCTCTTGCCTATACCTATTTGGGCGACATTGCGCTCCATAATAACGATCCCACCGCTGCCGAGTCCCTTCTTACGAAAGCGATAGGCCTACAGAATGATGTGAGGCTTGCCTACTTCGACCTCGGCTGTGTGTATGCCGATCAGAAGCGCAACCCGGA
Organism: uncultured Acidobacteriaceae bacterium; assembly: GCA_963737035.1. Classification (GTDB taxonomy): domain Bacteria; phylum Acidobacteriota; class Terriglobia; order Terriglobales; family Acidobacteriaceae; genus KBS-83. The sequence continues at coordinate 345,791 of CAVTRJ010000018.1, forward strand.
CGCTCTGTCGGCCTTCTTGCAGGCTGAGCGTCTCGATCCTTCTGAACCGGACGCGCATTATCGCCTGGCGCGCCTGTATATGGTGTTGGGCCAGAAACAAAGGGCGAACGACGAATTCACTAAGACAAGAACTCTCCACGCCAAAGCAGAGGAGTCGTTGATTCAGAAAGTCTCCGGAGGCGGTGAAGCCGCTGCGTCAAAGCCGACACAGTGATCTTGCCATGACATGAGAGATCCAGTGTCCTTGATCACGCGCCGCAACTTCCTCTGGATGGGGATAGCGTACAGCGCCAGCTTTGCTCAGGGTGTAACTCAGCGAAATGTCAAACCGCTGCCCCGGGGCAACCCGTCCGGAATACCGTTCCTGGCGCGCTTTACTGACGTCGCAGCGGAAGCGGGGATGACAAGCCCTGTCATTTACGGAGGAATCCAGCATAAGAACTATATTTTTGAGACTGTGGGGTGTGGTGTCGCGTTTTTCGATTTCGACAATGACGGGTGGATCGATGTTCTCATTCTGAGCGGCACACGCGTAGGCGAACATAATCCTGCAGCCACCAACCGGCTCTACAAAAATAATCGTGACGGCACATTCACCGATGTGACAGCCGAAGCTGGACTTGTGCGCACAGGCTGGGCTTCCAGTGTGACCATCGGCGACTACAATAACGATGGCTTCGAAGATATTTTCATCACTTACTACGGCCAGAACGTTCTCTATCGGAACAACGGAAATGGCACGTTCAGCGATGTAACCAAACAGGCCGGCCTGTTATATGAGGGTGGCATCCGGTGGGGTTCAGGGTGCACTTTCATTGATTGCAATCGCGACGGCCATCTCGATCTCTTTGTCGCCAACTATGTTGACCTGAGCATAGGAAAAATTCCGCAGCCGGGTGAAAATCCCTACTGTAGCTACAATGGCGTTCCGGTAAATTGCGGCCCGCGTGGACTTGCGATGCCACACAATTATCTCTACCGGAACCAGGGCGACGGAACGTTCCGGGAAGTCACAGCGCAGAGTGGAATCACCAAAGCTGAGAAGACCTACGCGATGACAGCTGTCGCTGCAGATTTCAACAATGATGGCTGGACCGATATCTATGTGGCCTCAGATTCGACTCCCAGCCTATTGTTTCTGAATCGGCACAACGATACTTTTGCGGAGGAGGGCCTGGAACGGGGCGCCGCGCTGAGCGCAGACGGCATGGAACAGGCAGGAATGGGTGTTGCTGTTGGCGATTACGACTTGGATGGCAACCTGGATATCTTCAAGACGCATTTTTCAAGCGACACGAACGCTCTTTTTCACAACGACGGATCCGCAAATTTTACCGACGTTACGATCGCATCGGGATTTGGCGTCGAGACGCGATATACGTGCTGGGGGACAGGCTTTGCTGATTTCGATAACGACGGCTGGCCTGATCTTGCAGTCGTTACCGGCTCGGTGTATCCGGAAATAGAAGCAAGGTTTCCTGAATTCCCCCTAAAGACGCCGCGCTTCATTTTTCGAAACCTCGGCAACGGCAAATTTGAGGAGCTGATGGACGAAGCCGGGCCGGCAATTCCCGCTGCACATTGCAGTAGGGGCTGTGCTTTCGGGGATTTCGATAACGACGGCGATGTGGACATGATTATTGTCAACCTGAACGAGCCGCCATCCCTCCTCAGGAACGATGTCTCGGGAGATAGTAAGTGGCTGAAGGTGCTTCTGGTCGGCACGAAATCCAATACTAGCGCCATCGGCTCGCGGGTTCTGGTGAAATACGGTGGCAAGGTGCAGGCGCAGGCTGTCATGGCCCAGTCAAGCTTCTACTCAGTCAACGACCGCCGGCTGCATTTTGGTCTGGGAGCGAATACTCATGCCGACCTTGAAATCCACTGGACCAACGGACTCGTGGAGCATTTCGAAGGCATCGCCGCAAATCAGCTAGTGACCGTTAAAGAAGGCCATGGTATATCCGCAGGCCCATTGCCCGGCATGAAGCCAAAAGCAAACCCCAAACGACTGGCTTAACTGCAAAGAAAAGGGGCGCTCCGGGTAAGCTGAGCGCCCTTTGATAAATGACATCAAAACCTGTGCTTCAAAATTTGATCTTCGCGCCCAGTTGCAGAGTGCGGGCGTCGTAGGAGCCGGTGACTTGGCCGAAGTTTGAGTCCCCAGTGTTCGCATCAATCGCATTGAATTCCGTGTGGTTGAAGCTATTGAAGGACTCAAACCGTAGCTCTAAACTTGCCCGCTCACGAGGTGCAAGGGGAAAGGTCTTAAACAAGGATAGATTTGTGTTGAACAGGCCCGGTAATACGACGGCATCCTTGCCGGCGTTGCCGAAGCCCTCGTTTCCGCCGCCATTCCAGGGAGCGACAGGATCGGCAAACGAGTTTTTGTTGAACCAGACGAGTCCCTTTTTCACATATGAGACTGGCGCTACGAGGTTCGGACGGTTTGTTGTGCCGCCGCCCAGCCCAAGAGTATCGGCCCCGGTGTACTTAAGGGGTGACCCCGACGGCGGCGGCGTTCCGGTCTGAGCGACGGTCACCCCCGATATGGACCAGCCACCAAGCGTTGCTCGCTCGAAAGTGTTACCGGTGCTGGCAAAGAACGGCAGTGCGTAAATGTAATTCGCTTTGAAGATGTGACGGCGGTCGAAATTTCCCGATCCGCGGTCATAGGAAGGATTAAATGGATTGGAGAGGGAATTCAGGTCATTGCTACCCACGTCGATCTCATGGGAATAGGTATAAGCCAATTGCAGAGTCAGTCCGTACCGATTTTCCATGCGCAACCCTGCCTGAAGAGAGTGATAGCTGAAATTGGTCTGGTTCTCCTCTTGAGTAACGGTGCTATAGCCCGGATAGATTCGATACAGGTTCGCGTTAACCGTGCCGTTTGCGACGCCCTGTCGATGGGTTATATCGCTCAGCGGCAGAGTGTTGATCGCCCGATCGTCGTCCTGGTCCCAGCCCACCGAGCCGACATATTGCATAATTGCGACGACTGACGGAGCGACTTGCCGCTGCGCTCCAAGGCTGAACATAGCTGTCCCGGGTGGCCGGTAATTATATTGAATATTGGTTAGCGTCGAAGGGAAGGTCTGCGACGTTGTTAGCCCGGTCAAAGCGCTGGTGTTGGGATTTGAGAAATAAACGTTCGTGGCCTGCGGCTGATATGCAAATGGTGGATTTAACGCAGCGTTATATACGTCGTTTCCCTGAACGCGCTCATAGAACATGCCAAAGCCACCGCGTAGGACCATCTTTCCAGTTCCGCTGAGGTCGTAAGCAAAGCCGACTCTAGGTTGCCAGGTGTTGTAGTAATTCCTGACTGCTCCGCGGGGAAAGCCATTGGCCCCAGCTTCGCGGATACCATTGAGATAGAAGGGCGCGCCATTGAAGGTGGAAAGAAAAGCAGGATTCAGCGTTCCATCCGGATTGAGCGGATTACCCAGTGATGTGTTGTATTGGGCAGGTACGAAATTAGCGAACTCGTCGTACCGCTCGTAGGCATGCGGCATTCCATCGAAGCGGAGCCCCAGATTCAACGTAAGGCGCGGAAGGATGTGCCAGTTGTCAAGGGCATAGAAGCCGTAGTTGTTATTCACCCAGTGCTTGCCGGCCAGATACTGCAATTGCTGGAAGCTGGACGCGTCGCCAAGCAGGAAATTGATGTAGGAGTCGCCGGAGAATGCACTTGAGTCGAAAGTTGCGGTCCCCTGGGTATTGGCCTGCAGCTGCTGGTTCTTATAGTCATGCAGCCAACTGAATCCGACCTTGAACTGATGGCGGCCTTTCATCCACGAGAGATCATCGCGCGGCTCAAAACCTTCATAGCCGTTCTTCCATGGAAAATAACTCGAGCTCCAATTTACATTGAGCGGATTGCCCTGCAGATTGATCTGCGGCAGGCGGTGCAGGTCATTCAGGGATGGCGGGAAGAAGCTGGTTGCACTCCAGCCGGGGGGTTGCACGAAAGAACCGCCGCCGGGCCCGACTACAGGATTCAGACTGATCTTGTTGCCGCTGTAAAGAAAAGCAGTTTCATTGAGCAAAGTGGGTGAAATCGTCTGGGTGAGTTTGATCACCGAAGAAAATGACGGATTGCCCATTGTCGTGCCGACGGTCGGATAGGTCGCGCCCGCCCACAACGGCGGGAAGAACGACGTGCTGACCGCGTCGTGGAGGTAATGACCCATCAACTGAAGTTTGCTGTTGATGGTGTGATCGATGCGCACTACGTCTTCCCGCGCGTCGGTGGGCTGGGGAATGGAAGAGATGTATTGGTCCGCACCCAGGTTCGGCTTGGGAAACGTACCTGCGTTTACCTCGAGGATTGCGTTGGGATCCATGAGGTTTGCAGGAATTATGTTGTTGGGGAAGGACGCTCCCGGAACCAGACCATTAGCCGCGTAGAGCGCCAGCCTGGCCGGATCAGAGGTAACTGGAACGCAGGGGGGCGCAGGGCAGGTCTTGCTGGGCTTTTCGTTTGTGGGCGTGTATGCCAAAGGCTGACCGGCTGTGGGGAAGTTGCTGGCCATGATCGTGTTAGCGACCGCTGGCGCACTTCCCTGATTCAGTTTGCGCCACTCTTCATTTACGAAAAAGAATGTTCGCGTGCGGTTCGTGTTGTAGATATGCGGAATGAAGAGTGGGCCGCCGATATTGAATCCGGGTTCGTTGAGCCGGAACTTCGGCCGGCCCTGACCTGCGAGATTTGTAAAGTAGTTATTCGCGTCATAGTCTTCGTTTCTATTAAAGTACCAAGCGCTCCCATGAAAATCTTTCGTGCCCGACTTAATGACCATGAGAATGGTGCCGCCGGAGCCAATGCCGTAGTCCGGCGTGTAGTTGCTGTCGAGTGTCTGGAATTCCGCAAGGGCATCGATCGAAGGCAGGGAGCTAAAACAGCCTCCACAGCCGCGATCGTTCAGCTCGCCCCCATCCAGCAGATAAATATTGTGGGTACTGCGTGTTCCGTTGAAGCTGATTCCGTTGGCGGAGGTGAGGGCAAGGACGCCGCTGAACGACGGCAGAGTATCGGAAACTCCCATGCCGAGAGTGGCGAGCGCGGTCACGTTGCGGCCGTTTGTCGCCAATTGCGTCACCTGGGCGCCGCTGATCAGATTGCTGATCTCGCTGGTTTCCGTTTGCACCTGCAGAGCGTTCGCCTGCACCGTGACGGTTTGTCCTTCGCTGCCCACCGTGAGGCCGATGTCTTCCTTCAGCGTCTGGGCAGTGTTCACGACGATGTCAGTTCTTGTGAATTTCTGGAATCCGGTCACAGAAGCGCTGAGAGTGAACCGGCCGACGCCCACGTTGCCGAATGAGTAGATACCATTGCCGTTCGAGACAGTCTGTCGTACTTGGCTCGTGGCCTGATTGGTAAGGGTGATTGCGACATTGGGAACCGCGGCTCCGCTGGCGTCGGTAACAGTTCCCGTGATGGTGGCGTTCTCCTGAGACCGCGCAGAAGGAGCAAGGACCATCGCCAATGCGAGGCCGATCAGCAATAGAAATTTGCGTAACATTTTTGCCTCCCGAAATGTCTTGCTTTAACACGCTGTTTCCGTCTAGTGCAGAAACTGATCGTTCCGATAACGTTTTCTTGGACGTCGTTGGTCTCTCGTCCGTTTCGTGCCGATCATGGCCTTTTACGCCCGAAAAGGGTACTCCTTCCGAAGCGAGAAAAGGTTTACTGACCGCGAACGTTAATCCGCAGAGTGCAGAATTGTCAAGGGATTCAGGGCACAGAATTTGGCGTTATGAACGAGCAAAAGTAGCGGCGCGCTCCGCCGCCGGCGAATGGTACTTTTCAAGGCCTGCGGGACTGCGCGGCCAGATACAAAGGCGGCGAAATCGACGGCAAATACATCACGAGTTCATCTGCTTGGTAATCCAGATCAATTCGGCCCCTATTCACAGTGCATATGGAAAGCATTCCAGACAGTGCTGTTTCGTGCGAGACTACCCACAAAATCGTGGGTGTCGAAACGGGGTAGTCACCTAGCCTCTGCTAATAAATACGTTTGGAATTAGCGTCTATGGCTGCCTGGGAGGGGAACTCAGAATATTCAATCGATGAACAAGTTAACGTGCTGATGTTCATCTCACACCTAATATCCGATGTCAGGTTGATGTGAATGCCGGATTGATCTTTGCCAGCTAACGCCACATAGCTGGAACGCACTCTTCTGGCGACAAGCGAACATCCGGTTACGACTAGAGCTTCGATGGGTGCAATGGCGATGCTGGGTGCAATGGCGATGATGCACTTGTCGAGAGCCGAAAATGGGTTCAGCTCAAATCGCCGACGAGGGGCGCTTCCGAAAGCCAGGCAAAGTGAGAGGCTAGCGCGAAGATTTTTTCGTCCTGGACGCCGACAATGGCGTTTCAGCCAAGAGTATCCAAGCATTCAGCCCGAACTCAAAGCCGCTGGCCAGTTTGTTTACACCGAGCACACGGGGACGACATCGACGAGATCGTCTTCTCCACCGTCGACAAGTACGGCGAAACTGACCTGAAGGCCGTTAACAAAGGCGCAGCGGGCGATGACCTGAAGGGTGAAGCCGAGCCCGAAAAGGCTGAATCGCTGAAGCCTCTCCTCGAAAAGATCAAGGCCACCCTCGGAGATGCCGTCAAGGAGGTTCGCATTTCGACGCTCCTCGCCGACAGCCCCTCCGTCATCGTCTCGGACGAAGACGAGCCCTCTGCCCGCATGCGCCAGATGATGCAGGCCATGGGCCAGAAAAACCTCCCGAGCTGCAACCCACGCTCGAGATCAACCCCGACTACGAGATCATTACCCCCCAAATCTGACGACGCAGCCATACAAGACGCTGCATGGCTACTCTTCGACCAGGCCCTTCTTCTCGAAGGCGTCCCGCTCAAAGACCCGACCACTTTCTTACAACGTCTCAATCGCGTCCTTAACCAATCCATCGGTTCGGTGCCTACCGAGTGTTGTTGATGGACTGCAACCCTCGCAACGATGTTTCCAGCTGCGAGGAGAGATGCTACGCGTTACCGATTGGAGCAATGGAAGCCAGACACGAGCCGAGTGGTATACGTATTCCCGACGTCAGATTCGAATAGATTGGGTCGCAAATCGAGAAGGTTCCCCCCGGAGCTCAAGAAATTCTTTACAGCGTCAGGACAAGAATGAAAACGAGAATCGATTTTGTACTTAGGCTCTGGTTCGTGCTCACGGTTGTTGGCACCACCTTGACGATTGCGCAACAGCCTCCTTCCGGAGACGCCGTTCCGCACAGGCTTCAAGGCCCGTGCGACATTTACGCTGCTGCCGGTGACCCATGTGTCGCGGCACACAGCACGACCCGCGCGTTGTATGCCACCTATGACGGTCCTCTCTATCAGGTTTTGCGCCAATCGGACGGCAAGACCCTGGACATCGGCGTGGTCCAGGCTACTGCGACCCCAGTTCCGGATCACAGAGGATATGCGGACGCAGCCGCACAGGATAAGTTCTGCGCCGGTACCTATTGCTGGATCAGCATCATCTATGACCAATCTCCCAAACACAACGACTTGGTTCAGGCTCCCCGTGGCGGATTCAGTGGCCCGGCATTAGGAGGATTCAACGCCCTCCCGATTGCGGATATGGCCCCGATCACAATCAGGGGGCATAAGGTCTACGGCGTGTTCATCGAACCGGGCATGGGGCTCCGCCAGAACAATGTGAAAGGCACGGCGGTTGACGACCAGGCCGAGGGGCAATACTGGGTCGTCAGCGGGAAGCACTTCAACGCCGGTTGCTGTTTCGACTACGGCAATGCTGAGATTGACAGTCGCGATGACGATAACGGCACCATGGAGACCCTGTACTTCGGTAACGCCACGCCGTGGTACAGCGGCGCCGGTGACGGGCCGTGGATTATGACCGATCAGGAAAACAATCTCGTCGGGTGCGTCAACGAGGATGGAACCAAAGGCTGTCCCAATTTACCTAGCATCCCCTGGCGATTTGTAACCGCAATTGGCAAAGGAGAACCACACCATTGGACATCCATGGGTGGTGACGCTCAAAAAGGCGCTCTGTCGGTCATGTTCGATGGGCACCGTGTGAATCCAACCTATGACCCGATGCGCAAGCAGGGGGCGATTCTCCTGGGCAACGGTGGTGACAATAGTGTCGGTTCGCAAGGAACGTTCTATGAAGGAGCGATGACCGCAGCCGGTACGTTCCCATCGAACGCTACCGACCAGCTTGTCCAAGCGAATATTGTGGCTGCAAGATACGACGTAACTCCACTCAGTCTGGCTCCGGCTGCGACGGCAAGAACACATGCGGGCCCACAGACCTTCACTCCGGGATCGTCGCGAGAGTTCACTGTGACATTCACGAATACAACAGGGGCTCCTGCGGCGGACGTTTCGTTGACCGTTGCCGTACCCAGCAAACAGTGGAACGCAGTCGTTTCAGGCACTACCCAGATATCGAAGATGTTCGCTGAGCAGGTCGTCCCAGGTGCGAGCGTAAGCGCGATTTTCAAAGTCACCTCTGCGCCAGCAGCGTTCAACGGGGATCTCGTCGGCCATGCATCGTGGACGAACCCGACCAGCGGCAGAAAGCGGTTTGAAACGACTGTTCAAAAGGTTCGTAATGCCAGACCAGTCAAAATCAACGAGTTTCGAGTCAGCTCAGGCGCTCCCGGCAACCCGACAGATTCGTTTATCGAGCTCTACAACGCAGGTTCTCAAAGCGTCGATCTTTCCGAGTGGACATTGACCGCGCACCCCGCCCACCAGGCCATCTTCTCTACGGTAAAAATCCCGGCTGGAACGAAGCTTGCACCCGGCGGCTTCTACCTGCTCGGCCTATCCAACTCGGGGCTGGCGGTTCCCGCACAGGCCGGTAGCAGCACCATCCATATCAGAAACACCGATGGAATGTCGGTGGGCGACACGATCAACATCGGCACCGGCTCCAGCATGGAAGTGCGCAAGGTGGCTAGCCTCGGGACGGCCGCCAGCAACCACACAACATTGTGGCAATCGCTTCCCGAAGAACCGGTGATCACAGTTCCTGCCGGCTCGAGCAATGTGCCGGTTGAGGATGCATCCGGCTTTGTTGTTGGCCAGAAGATTGCGCTCGGCTATGGCTCTACGTATCCGATCGTCGCAAATACAGTGGAGCAGTATGAGATCGCGACGGTGACTGCAGTCGGCAAGCCAGGTACACAAGCGTATCTGGCGATGGACGCGCCTGCAGGAGCCACCAACATCCAGGTGACATCCCTCGCAAATATCTCCGCCGGAGACAAGATCAGGCTTGATATCGACAGCGTTGGTCATGGAATCGAAACCGTGACGGTGGCGCATGTCGGCACAGCAGCGAATCAGACCAATCTGTCAGCTCCTGCGAGCGCCGGAGCAACTCGAATCAGCGTGCGCCGGGCGGATGGTTCTGCCGCAGGCGACAAGATCACGGTCGGCACGCCAGCAAGCCAACAAACCGTTACCATCACCGCTGTGGGCACTCCAGAGTCGGATGGTACCTCCATCGACTTCACACCCGCCCTTGCAAAACCTCATGTAGCCAGTGAATGGGTGGTATCTCCGGGAACAGGACTGGACCTGGCAGCTCCCTTACGGTTCAATCATGCGGCCAACCTTCCGTTCAGCGATCGCGGAACAGGAATCAGCTTCCAGCCGGCGACTGCCTTCGCTCATTCGAGCAACGAGCCAGTCCAGGCGCTTGGGACAGGCATAACGCTTGACAGACCGCTGACCAATAACCAACCGATCTACGCCGCCGTACGCGATGCCGCGGTCAAGGCAGCGGGATACCAGGGTATGCCAACACCCAACCAGTGGTTTGGCGGACCGGAATTAACCACGAAGTCCCCGCAATTCGGCCGTATTCTCACCGTCGAAGAAGGCAGCATCGTGCTCCGTGAGCCTTCAGGAGTGGTTGCCGACAGCCTTAACTATGGAGGCCTTGTCGATTCATGGGCCGCTGAAGGAGATCAAGCTGTCTCAGGAACTGAGATAAGCGGCTGCTACGCCCCAGCACCTGGTTCCGTGTTCAACCCATGGTCGACAGTTGTGGCCCCTGTTGCCATCAATACGAGCGCAGGCCGGTTCCCTGACGGCGCCGATACCGACAGCAACTGTACCGACTTTTCAACGCAGGCTGCCTCTTTGTCGGCTGCTTCGGATGCAGGTGCAACCAACATCAAGGTGGCCAGCACGGAAGGTTTCCAGCCTGGCCAGACAATTCGCATAGATTCTGGTGCGAATGCTGAAACCGCGATTCTCTCCACCGCTGGCACGGCAGGGGCCACTACGTTGCGTGCTTCCACGGGTGTAGGAGCAACTGTTCTCCCTGCCAAAGCGTGACTGGCTTCCGTAAAGGCCAAATAATCAAGATCGACGAAGGAGTAAATTCCGAAACGGCTGTTGTCTCCTCGAGTAGAGATCGTGGCGCCGCCACCATCACGGTCGTCACACCTCTCGCTCGTGGCCACACAGCTGGCGCGCAGATTTCGGGTAGCGGTATAAGCTTCACTATTCCGCTAACCCGGCCTCATGCCAATGGAGCACAGGTCTCCGATTATGTTCCAACTCCTGGCGCGCCGAACCAATATCACGGAAGAAATCATTGAGGGACTACGGAATTGGAGCGAGCGCATATAACTCGACCATTCTGACGACACTAGGGGTGTCCGCGGTGCTATCCGGTGTTGATTTTTCGTGTTTATTTCGCTGTGATTAATTTCGGCAGCGACCGCTACATAGGGAGGTCTCATGAAATTGAGGTTCGCGGCAATGGCGCTAAGCGCGTCGTTTTGTTATGCGCAGGGGCCTGCGTATTTCCAGCCTGCACCTTCGAACGTTACGGATGCACAGTTTCCGAAGGTCGACAGCAACTCGCGGGTTCAGATTCGCTTCAAGGCGCCGGAGGCGAACAAGGTCAGGCTGAACTTCTGGAGCGGCCCGAAGATCGATATGGAAAAACAGGGCGACGGCTTCTGGACCGTGACCACGCCACCGATGGCTCCGGGCCTGCACTACTACACAATCATCGTCGACGGCGCCGAAGTAAGTGATCCGAACAGCACCGCGTACTTCGGAGGCAGCAAGTGGGCGAGCGCGGTCGAAGTGCCCGAGGCCGAAGTCGATTTCTACCTGCCGAAGGATGTTCCGCATGGGCAGGTACGTGAAATCTCATATCACTCCAGTGTTACTGGAACATGGCGACACGCGTTCGTCTACCTGCCGCCCAACTACGACAACTCCAAGATGCGCTACCCGGTGCTCTATCTGCAGCACGGTGGTGGTGAAGACGAGAGCGGATGGGTTCGCCAGGGCAAGGCGAACTTTATTCTTGATAACCTGATCGCCCGCGGAGATACCAGGCCCATGATCGTGGTGATGGCGAACGGCTATGCCGCGCGCGCGGGATACCAAGCGCATGACCTGACTGGCCAGCCCTTTGGCTCACCTGCGTTCGTCAAGGTGATGCAGGAGCGAATGGGGGCGTTTGAAGACGACATGACGCAGGTGCTGATTCCATTCGTCGACAAAACGTTCCGGACATTGACGGATCGTGATCACCGCGCGATGGCGGGCCTCTCAATGGGCGGAATGGAAACCTTCCAGGTGACGTTCGATCATCTCGATCTCTTTTCCTATATCGGAGGATTCAGCGGAGCTACAAATGTCTTCCTCTCCGGCAACGTGAAGCTTGATGCAAAGACGGCGTTTCATGGTGCAATGGCCGACCCGACGGCATTCGCCAGGAGAGTGCACCTGCTGTGGATTGGTGTCGGCACGAATGAGCCGGAAAGAATGAAGGCCGGCCTTGAGGGCCTGAATGCAGCGCTGGATGAGGCGAACATCAAACACGTCTTCTACAAGTCACCGGGCACGGATCACGAGTGGCAGACATGGCGGCGCGATCTGAGAGACTTCGCGCCGCGCCTGTTCCAGACAGGTAGCACAACCCGAGCAGCGCTTAAAACGGAGTCAGTCACTGATACGGACCATCAGAACGCTGAGCCGGATGCGACCTGGGCGGGCGACGTTGCAAGCTGCGGGGGTATCCGCAGGAGTTTCGGTCCGAACACCTTTGTAGTTCGGGAGAGCGCGTTTTCCGCCGAGAAGCACGGCAGCCGGAATCC
>CAVTRJ010000019.1:0-266341 GCA_963737035.1 uncultured Acidobacteriaceae bacterium
GACAGGCATGACCGCGGATGTCTCTGGGCATCGTCTTCAACATCGAGACAAGGTCGGACTCGCGCATCGCGGTTTCCGCTCCTAACCGCTTCCGCCGTTCTTCCCAATGCCGCCCTCGATACGCCGATCCTGAATGCCTTTCTCGAACGCCTCTTGATCTAGCGGATAGTAGCTGCGCATGCTGCGAGAGAAGACTGGCTTACCATCCTCGGTATTCACTCTTTTCCCAGACGCCTACGCGCTCCTGGAAAGATGAAGCCGAGGCAGGCGCCTACGCTGGAAGGACAGTTGCTGATCAGTCTTGCTGAATGCTCAGAAGGCTGGCGCAAACGCCATTCGGGCCGAGCTCGCGCGTCAGAGTCCGGAACTGGATGCACTCAATCAGCAGTACAACCTCTGGAGCAAGGTAAAGGACGTTGCCGACGCGAGCGCAGAACGGAAGGTGGGGCAAAAGGCCTCTTCAGGGCGGTATCCCGACCTTGTTGCGTCTGCCGGATTCGCTCACGGCGGGGTCACTGGCGGCCTTGAATCGCTGGCTCCTGCTGCTGTTGTGGCCGGCTACACCACACCGCTGGCCCAAACCGCGCGGGCCAATGTAAAGGCCGCTCTTGGCCGCACGCTGGCTCGTGGAAATGTGTCAGATGGCACTCGTCTACTGCAAAAAGCACTGGCCTCGAGCGCTTACGATGAAGGAAAGTAAAATCTCGCGGTTAGATTTCCGCCTGCTATCCGTCTCAGCTACATGCCTGTAGTAACGCTACCTAGTTGCTTATTCATACATGATTAAGAGAGGACCGCTAGAAAATCGCCGACCTGCAGGCGAACCGTCTCAATTTCAGTGAAGGTGCATATCTTCTGGCAGACTCGCGGTCATTTAAAGCAGAGCCCCAAGCGGGGATTATCTTTGTTGATCTCGTTGTCAGGAGGCGTAGTGTGCGCCAGTGCAGCGGTTTCCTTCCTCTCCTTCTTACAGCGTTGATCGTTTTTCCGACTCAAGGGCTGCCGCAGGGTGTCTCCACCACGCGAGAATTCCCGACTGCACTGCCTCCATTGCAGGCACAAGACGTGGGCGGAGCCTTCTGGCGAACAGACGGCAATTTCGAGGCAGTATTGCGCCTACGAAATCTTTTGGCCGACACTCCGCTACTTGTGACCCCTGTATTGTGGCTTGAGGACGGTACCGAGTACGACTTGCCCGTCACGATGATTCCCGGGCAAGGGGTGAGCGTCATCAGTATCGATCAGTCATTGCGAGATGCTCCGACCACGATACAAGCACATATGTCACAGGTGGGCAGTGCGGGTGTGCGGTATGGCTGGAATTGGCAAGACGCGGTGGTCGGCGAAGTCACAAGCACAGATGAGATCGCTAGTCTGGTGTACAACACGCATATGGGCGCTGCATCCAGTCAGCGGTTCGCGTAGGGCGGCAAAACGTCAGAGCTTTGCGGATGAAGGCATGTGGTGGAAGCGCGATCCCGGCGTCATCCCTTATCTCTACTTAGTGAATGTGAATGCCACTACGACGACCGCTAACATTTCCATTTCGGGATCGCCGGCTGATCCAGCTATGGCACAGAATGTAACGCTCGCGGCGCATGAAACAAGAATGATGTCTCTACAACCGCTCATCGGAAGTCTTACGCATCCAGTCATGGAAGGGGGCGTGAGAATCACATATGCGGGCGACGGGCGTCCTTTGAACGTTGAGGGAGCGTTGGAAAACACCAACACGGGATATTCTCTGACATTCCCCGTTCTGCGCGAAAGCACCCGCTCCGCACGCAACGAAGTGATGCACGGCTCTATCGACTATGCCGCGGTGGGTGTCCAACTCGGCGCACCAAAGCCTTCCATGAACTTTCCCGAGGGAACGGAGTTCATCCCATACGCGACGCTCCGCAACCTATCACGACAACCGATTACAGTTTTGTCCACGGTAGTCTCCACAGACGGCTCGGCTTCGAATATCCCACTGCCGGCACTCACGCTTTTGCCGGCTGAAACTCGACAGATGGACTTGTCGTCCATACATCGCGCTGCGTCTTCAAGCTCGACGGAGATCAATATCCTCTTTTCCTATAAGGGCGCAGCCGGTGATGTTGTAATAGCCATCGGCAGCACTGCAAAGGACGGCAGTTACGTCTTCGCGATTGATCCGCAGCTTAAGAATCTAGTGCGCGGTGACATTGGATCCATCTGGCAGGTCGAGGGCCCGACTGATACGATGGTCTCCTTCTGGAACACCGGCTCCAAAGCTGAGGATGATGCATTTGAACTCGATTTTGGCTCGGGAACATATTTGATCCCCGTTCATCTTGAAGCAAACGCCTCGACATCCTTAGATTTAGGTGAGTTGCTGAACAAGGGCATTCCAGATCCGAACGGCGTGCTGGTTCCTCGCAATGTAACGCAAGGTCAGGCAAGATTGCGTCCCACTGCCGGCCTCCGCGCCCAAATGGAGACGCGAATGCACCTCTCGATCTTCAATGTGCAAACGGCTACCTGCAGAATCCCCTGTAACGAATGCGATGGCGTGATCTTCGTCATTTCGGCTCCATCAAATGGAGTAACTCGTACGGGAACATCAATGCAGTACGTTTCCCGGCGCGAAACTGCACAACGGCACCTATGAAAACGTCACACCCGTCTCTACCTGGTCCAGCGCCAACACGAGTCTAGCCACTGTCTCTGGCGGCTCATTAGCAGGTGTGGTAAATGGAATATCATTCGGGCAAACATCGATCAAGGCGAGCTATGAGGATACTGGATATAACGGTCCTCCGGGTTCTTTATGCAACTATCCCGCTCCTCCATGTCCGGTATATGTGGGCAACCCCACCCAACCTATAACGGTCGGTGATCAGACTCCTCTCCTCACCGGTATCAATACGAGCGACTGGGCCGCAGGCCACATGCAAAGTGTGACATTCACCGGGATGTATTTCGGGACAAATGCCCCAACATTGAGCTTCTCCCCGGGCGCCGGAATCAGCTATACGCTGACCAACTACAGCGACACGCAGATCGTCGCCAACCTAAATGTAGTTGCCGGCACGCCGAATGAGAATGTGCAGGTCTCCGTAACGAATAACGGTTACGGTGGAACTGGCTTCCAGTCCGGAGGATCTGGCGCATCACCAACCAGCGCACCCGTCTATGCAACTGTTCACTCCCCACTGAATAGTCCTGAGATAACTGTCATCGCTTGGGTAAACGGGAATGCGCCTGATATATGGCCTCTTCCAACGGGTGCCGATCCTAATCTTTCCATTCACTTGACGGGGAATGCCCAGAGTTGCAATTTTGAATTGTTCGAATGGACGATATTGAAAGTGGCTGCGGATCTGTCCACGGCGGCCGACAAAACCTACGCGAACGCTTGGCTGATACACAACTCAGGAAATCCGGCGCCCCATCTTCAATCGTAGCCTCGCAACAGTTCAGCGCTGGCAATTATCGGCTATTCAACGATTTCGGTGCTGGGGGAGGGATTTATCGGGTGGGTAGCACACCTAACCCGTGTGGCACAGGCGTTCCGGGGGTCCTTAGCTGGCTTGATGCGGGTCAGGCGAGCCCGTATATGGGAAGTTCTGGTACATCGCCGTCAGGAAAGATGAATCAATTAGCCGAGGGCCGTGTTGGCAAGTGGGTAGAATGGAAATCAGGTCATCAACCGGGAAGACCGTTCCCTGGATCTGGAGCGTAATCGACTTTGATGCATCTGGTAACCCGACCTATACAGACCACGCCATGTTCCCAACTTATTCAGTATATAAGAACGGCAGTCTCGTTGCCACGTATCCGCAGAGCACGGTGCAAAGCTTCATAGCCAACGATCAGACGTACCAACGCACACCTTCTCAAATTCCATGAGCCTTCCAGAGCACATGGAGAAAAGCGGAGGGAGCAATGATAGGAAGACGATTTATGTTTCTGCCATCAACGGCGCGAAAAGCGATGAGTCTGGGACTAGGTCCGACTCTTTTCTCGGATGTGTGTACGGACAACAAGGCACCGACGCTCAGAAAACCGCAAAACCTGATATCCATGAGGTAATTACGAAAGCTAGTGCGGATACACCTGATTCGGGCTACTACGTTGAACAGGCAGTGCGTTTGAATGCAGCGGAGGCCATCCCAACTTTCGAGCAAAAGTTCGCGCGAACCAGCGACACTTTGGATAAAGTTCAAGTGGCGAGTGCATTAATTCGGCTCGGTGATAAGGACCAGACGTATGAAATACCTCGTCGAGCGGGCGAACGCTGCCTTAGAAAGCGACGCGCCTTCTTTTATGTCGTACGACTCGCATGGAAAAGCAAAATCCGGGCCCTCTCCTGAGTTCCAGGACTGGGCAAAGACTCATCAAATTCCGATAAGTCCGCGGCACGAGATTCGATGGCCGTGCTGCCAGCCGGCATTGGGTTCCTCGCGCAGACAATGGACAAACGAGCGATACCCATCTTACGGCAGGCACTCTTATCTCACAATTACATGGTGGAGATTGTGGCAGCCAATGGTTTAGCCAAGCTGCAGGATAAAGACTCGGTGCCTTTGATTATCGAGGCTTGTAGGCATGCTCCATCTGACGCGGCCAACGTAATCGCAGAATCATTGGTTTACTTCGATGATCCTAATGCTCAGAATGCTGTGGATACCTATCTCACTAAGGATCAGGCCAGGAGCATGCGCGAAGCTCGTGCGAAGCGCAAGAAGCCTCTTAGCTGATTTGAGTTGTCGATAACTGATGAAGCCAACCTTCTGTGCGATTTCAAAGTCACCGGTCGGTTCACCTGGGAGATTAACCTCAGCCCAGATGAGCAAAATCTGCTTCCCTGCGATCCTCTTACTCAAAACAAAGGCTTCGGCGCCCGCTCCTTCTTCGCTAATACGGCTGTAACCGGACGCTTACCCGCTGTCTATCAACTGTGCGAAAGCACTTCATGCATATCGAGTCGAAAGTTCCATCCATATTCGACCGATGGACAAAAGGCGGTCGTTCCGAACTCATAGGATCGTCCTCTAGTCCGGGGAGGCTGCCATAGCCTACACCTGCCAGCCACCATCACAACAGACAGGCCCCACAGCGATGCTATGGGGCCACTTGGCCTTCGATATTTTTGGCCCACGAATCGAGTTTTATCGCCTGCAACAACTCGCGCAGAAGGGAAGCCATGGAAACAAGGCAAGCGAACCTTTCGCTGCCTTGGGGGCTGATCGAATCGTCCGGTCAGCCCCTCTCCGCGACAGGTAATCAACTCGCGTCGCGGGAGACCTTTATGAATCATCCCAAGGATCGCGCAGCCGGGAGATCAGCCATGCAACGCCGTACACGAATCCGAACGAGATGACACTGGCCGCTATCAAGATCAGGAATTGGATCCACCCTGAAATCGCAGGCCACATCTTTTCCAGAAAAATATTGAAGGCCAGAACGATCACAACTGGGGGAACCGTCCACCATCTCGAGAGCTGCCCCTTCCGCACACGTAAGGCAGGCATGTAAATGCTCCCGACCGAGGCATATAGCCTGTTCCCTTAAGACATCCTGAAGATGCATCCCGGAGATTGCGCATGCGGCTCAAATATGGCTGTCAAAACTCAGAAAATGGAAACGAATCCGAAAGCCGCGCCAGATGCCATCTTCGCTGTCGGCTGAAGGCGCGGAGACCTTCTGGCGACCCTGCCGCCAATCCGTACCCATAACGGGACAAACGGGACCAAACCCACAAAGACAAATCTGCGCGTTGACAGGCATTCCGTCGGCCGCCTGATGATGATGGCTTCCTTTAACCCCCGAATAGAAGCAGATCAGCCTCTTCGGGGCTGGAATGGAAGGCTCAGTGTATCGTTACGCAGCGCTGTTGCTCTGCCTGTTCTCCGTCGCAAGCGTCGCACCCGCAGCCACTAGCACCACGACCATTGCCTATGTGTATGTATCGACCAGTAAAGGCATAAACCTTTATGATGTCGCCTCGACCGGGAAGCTGACCCTCGTATCCGGATCGCCGTTCAAGACCACAGGCCTCATGATCGGCAGTAACGGGAAATACCTCATCAGCCTGGGCACCGACTACATTCACTCATATCTGGTTGCTTCAAATGGAGCGATCAAGCAGCAGGAATCCCAGATCAACACTCAGCTTTATCAAGGCGGCGAATGCGGCACAACCGGCGGCGCCATTCTCGACCATACGGGCCAAAATCTCTACGTGTTGCTGAACAACGCGTTCCCCGGCGGCTCGGGACTATGCACTGCGTACCAGACTTACGACATGGGCAAGACTTCTGGAGCCCTGACATTCAATGGGGCTGCAACTTACTATGGCCGTTTCGCGAACCAATCAAACCTTCCAACGATAACCGCGAATGATACGTTTGCCTACGCAGTAACAGCCTTCGCCGGGTACACGCCTGACGTTCCAATGGCCGGGATAAAACGGGCCTCGAGCGGAACACTCGATTGGTGGAGCTTTGGTCAGACTGACCCGCTCGCGCAGTCAGGCTGGGTTTTCTATCCGACCATTCCAGTTGCCGATCCCAGCAATCATCTCGCCGTTGCTGTTTACCCGGAGTATGAACCACCTTTCGGGAATGTCGGCCCCACACAGTTGGCGAGTTACACCGTTGATACACAAGGGAATCTCGTTTCGACTAACACGTGGCAGAACATGCCAACCCCCAGCACAGGGGTTTCCGTCATGAATATGTCCCCGTTGGGGAAACTCTTGGCCGTAGGTGGCGCGGGATTGTTGGTGTACCACTTCAACGGGGCGGCGCCGATCACGCCATACTCGGCCACTCTCACGAAGACTTCCATCAATGGGATTCACTGGGACAACGCGAACCATCTTTATGCCCTCAGCAACTCGCCAGGAAACTCTACGTTTTCACAGTCACTCCCACCAGCATCACTCCGGTATCCGGGTCGCCCTATGCGATAGCGAGCCCAAACGGGTTGTTCGTGGTTCCGAAGTGAATTTGGCTATCTGACCGCGGAGATCGGAACATTCCAGTCGCCGAGTGTCTGTGGAAATGGCTGCTGCCCGGAATCACCTGCCGTGGCGTCATATTCCGCTGGTGCTCCATGGAAACGAAACGAGCCGCATGGATCTACCCCACCGTGGACGAGATCAACGCCCTACCTGAGAAGTTCCGGCGGTACATCCACGACCTTGAGACGCGCTGCGACAAGAGCGGCGATGTGCAGACCATCGCCATGTTGCGGGAGGATCGGGATGCGCTCGCTCGTGAAGTGGAAGAGCTTAAGGCTCAGTTACAATCCGCTCGTGCGAAACAAGGAGAGTAAACGCTTCGAGCTTACACGCCCGAATGGAGTGCGGCCGCCCAACCTGGGAAATGGTGAAGCGACGGTCGTGTACATGTGTCTGGAGTCCGATGGAGCTAGACCTAAGACATTTGACGAATTGATTGAGGAAGCCAAGCGCCGAAAGCTGTTCGCCCTTTTCAAAACTCCGACCGCGACAACGATTCCAGCGTCGCTCAATTACTGGCTTACACGCTTCCACAAGGACGGCTGGATACGAGTCACTGATATTTGAATATCATCCCTCCCGCACGACCTTGCGCGGATCCTTATCGTCGCGCAGGCCGACGAACTTCGTATGCCGCAGATGATTGGCACCAGTCCACTCGAGAAACTCGACCTCAGCCACAACCTGAGGCTGGACCCAGACGCACTCTTTCATTTTCTCTGCCGTGAGTCCCTGGCCCCAGCGCCCGGCGTCCTTTGGTCCATAACCCACCGAACGGCAACAAACAACAAAGCCACTAGCAAAAAAACAAAAAAAGAGATGCCAGGAGCTTAGGCGCGCTGTACAGTAGATGACGCCGACGAAGGCGAACCCGCTGGAGTAGCGAGCGATACTAGCATTAGGGCTTATTGTTGCAGCGTTCAAGAAAAAAACTGAGTGAGCCATGAATCGAACAGCCGCTCTAATGCGAAAGTTACTTGCTGGAGCTGCACTACTTTATTTGGCACTGCCTGTAACTTCACTAGCGCAGGACGAGACCAAGGTCGTCTCCGACAGCACTTGGTACGTCTATAAACCCGATCCGGTGGATCCTAGTAAGCAGACGTTTCTAGGCTTGTCTCAAAACGTTTGTCTGAATTCAATGGCGCCATCAAATTGTCCACTGGGGATCACACCGCCACCAACATTGTGGGGGTGGATGGGTTCGGGGTGGGCAGCGAATCTATCCAGCCTTCCGGTGGGTGCTCGATGGATGTGGGTTCCGAACGTTACTAAGGATACACCTTTCGACCTTACGGAATTTACTTTCGAGAAGACAGCGATCTATGTTTGTGATGCGCCTGTCGATTCAACAATTTCAATAGCCGCAGATGATTCTGTGTCCGAAGTTTCGATCAACGGCACAGTCTTACCTAACTCTAATACCGTCGGTGCTGACGCACTTAAAGCCTTCAACGTTCCTGCTTCGCTCATTCAGGCTTCGTCCCCGGATATAACCAATCCCCATTTTGGTCTTCATGACAACACGATCACAGTTAAGGCGAAGGATTTGCCCGGCGGTACTGGGTGCAATACCTATAACTGCAATCCGGCCGGTGTAGTGCTAGGGGGTGGCCTTAAATCCACCGTATACCCTACTTGCAAATCGTTTGTTAACGGACCAGACGTTAAAAATGGCCAGGAGGAAAAGATCTCCGACTGCGCTGCCGGGCAGACCGGTTCGGTGACCCACACCTGCGCATGCGGAACGTGGCTGCCCGATCAAAACTCTTGTGTTACGCCACCGCAATGCCAAGGAGTGGTGGACACGACCAAGTTTTTTAATGTTAACGATCAAGAATTTCAAAGCTGCCCGGCCGGCCAAATAGCTCCCCCCCTTTGTCCCATACGTGCCTAAGTACCGGACAATTCGACGTGACATTAGGTAAATGCGGGGCGCCGCCGGTGACGTGCACCGATATTCAGACGAACCAAACGTTTATCAACGGAGGACCGTCTGAAGTGCGTAACTGCCTGAGTCCCCGAGTCGGTACTGAGTCGCGAACTTGCAATGCCGATGGTCAGTTTGGAGAGTGGTCCGACCACTGTCCGCTGCCTGTGGTTGGCATAGGCGAAATGTGTCTTACGGCGGTGGAAGCGATAGCACAGTGCCCAAGTGGAACGTCGTGTGGTTCACGTGGAGGGGGGACTGTGGTTACGTCCGATGGGTATTGTGATCCGGACCCTCAACTGCCTGTCGTCCAGAATGGCGAAAAATGTGGGGACCGCAAAGATGGAGCGACAGCACAATGTCGAGGTGGATACACATGCACGCAGAGCGCGCAAGAAGATGCCCTCTGTGAACCCAACACCAGTCCGCCATGGCCGCTCGGTGCATCATGCAAGGCCAGTTCGGAGTGCGCTTCTGGCCGTTGCGACGCGGGGTTTAATACGGCGGGGACTAATATTTGCACGCCGAGCCCCTCCGGTGGGCTGGGCGGCCACGCGACGGGGTTAACTAACGATCCGTGCTCGAACAACAATCAGTGCGGTTCAGGGACGTGCGATAACTTGCGGTACGATGGCCAGAAATGGGTGCCCGGCCTGTGTCGGTAAATAATGGCTCAGGGGTCGTTAGCGCTTCTATATGGAGCCATGAAGGCGTCGATCCATTCGGAAGAGAAGGGTGCATCCGTCTATCGTGATGTCTGGAATGGTGTGAGCCAGCGTACACGCGCCCTATGGCCTCAGCAAGATCACTCACGAAGGCGTTACAGATTGGGACTCCGGCGGGACTCTCGGAAACCCGTATAAACACAAGTGATTCTAAGGAAAGCAGATAGATGCGACAACTGCATCTTTCATTGAAACATGAAGGGCCTCGCAGCTCTGGCCAAGAGGCACGGCGAGGCGCAACACGGGGTTGCGAAGACATTGAAAGAAGATTTGAGACGCGGTGATGTAAACAGCAATCTCGATCGATATGCGCGATTCTTTCCCATCATCTCCGCAGTTGTTGGCTATACGGTTAGCTTGGTGTGCCAACAGGCAGGCGAGATTCAGGGTTCGCTGAGCTTTTCATCCTTCTGCAGAATCAGCGCGGTTTTTTCTGGCTCCAAAGTTTGCAGAAGCTTGAGCAGCTTGCTCGGGTCGAAGGCCTCCAGGTAGTGGTCTGCTCCGTCGCAGAAGTCATGGCCAAGTGTGCCGACCAGGATAATGGGCAGGCGCGGCTGGCTGTTCCTGATCTCCTTCACCAGCGTATTGCACGGTACATCTTTGACTCCGGCATCGAGAACGATAGCATCGACCGCAGGAAACTTCTTCAGGCTCTGGAGGGCTTCTTCACCGCTGTATGCCGTGATGACGTTGAACTTGGCGGTCTCAATGACCAGCTTGCGGGTGGAGATGCTGCCGGAGTGTTCTTGGTCGATGACGAGAAAGCAGGGTCGGACGATGGGCTCGGGCATTCTATGGCTCTTTCTGCCGTGATTAGATGCCATTTGCCGAGGGGCCCGCTCGACACTCCATGGCGAGTGTGTCACGCTTGATGAAAGCATTTTCCCTGTGGGCGAATGTCGGCCGCTAGGAGCTTCTGTGGCCTTTTGTGAATGAAAGGCCACAACAAGACCCATCTCCGGTATTGCCAGCATCACAGGAAAGATGCTTCATGGTTCGAGCACGCTGGCGTGCTGCCGGCGAATGATGTGAGGGCGACTTTGGAGACCATTTGTAATGCGTGGTATCGCGGACGAATGAGGGAAAGCAGCCAATGGGCCCGTCCGTTGAGCCGCCTTCTCGTAGTTTTGACTGCGCTGCTATTGGTGGTGATGCCGATCACGGAACATCTTTGCAATTGGGACCATTTTCTTCGCGGCGGTCCCGATGTGGAGTTCAGCCTGCTGGCAGGGCTCTTGTTTGCGGCAATGGTGGTTTTGTCGATGAACGGAACCATGCTGCGGCCTGCGATGATGCGGCCCGGGATGATGGACCGTGCAGCCGGTGCGGGGAGCGTCTCCTCTGAAGGAGCAGGTGTGCGCCCTTCGCTGAGTCGCGATCTATGTTCATCACAGTGGACGAGGGTTCGGTGGCGTACTCCGGGGCCTAACGAGTCGATTGCTCCTTCGGGCTCATGCATGCTTCTGCCGATGCGGATCTGATTCTTTTCCGTCTCATCAAATGATCGGGCAACCTTCGATGGAATGCCTGATGCACTTTTTTTGAGAACGCGAACTGTTTGCCTTCGGCCTTGCACGTGGCCGATGCCGCATGAGGGGAATGATGAAGACATCCGAGGTACTCCAGGCCTGGCGGGGGATTCTTTCCGGCCGCCGGCCTTCGCTTTCCATCGAAATCACCAAGGAATGCCCGCTGCGCTGCCCGGGCTGCTATGCATTCGACGAAGCCCACCTGGGAGGCACCCAGCAGCTTCGCCAGCTCTCCGATTTTCGCGGCGATGAACTGGTGCGGCGCGTAGTGGCTCTGGTCGACGAATACCAGCCGCTGCACGTATCGCTGGTGGGCGGCGATCCGCTGGTGCGCTATCGCGAGTTGGAGCAAATCCTTCCTGCGCTGGACGCTCGCGGCGTTCACACTCAGGTGGTGACGAGCGCATTCCGTCGCATTCCGCCGGAGTGGTCGCGGTTCGAGCGGCTGAACGTCGTGGTGTCCATCGATGGCCTGCAGCCAGAACACGATGAGCGGCGCAAGCCGGCGACCTATGAGCGGATTCTGAAGAGCATCGCCGGGAGCCAGGTGACGATCCATTGCACGATCACGGGCAACATTGCATCGCGACCGGGATACCTCGAGGCGTTCCTGAGTTTCTGGACACCACAGCCGGAGATCCGGAAGGTCTGGTTCAGCCTGTTTACACCGCAGCGCGGCGCGACCGGACCCGAGATACTTACCCCGGTGCAGCGGCGGGAAGTAATGGAGGAGCTATTGCGGCTTCGCGTGCTATATCCTTCGCTGGATATGCCGGAGGCCGTCATCCGCGAAATCGCTACGCCACCGAAGAGCCCGGCGGACTGCGTCTTTGCGCGAACCACCCACACGGTTTCCGCCGACCTGAAAACGCGGGTGACGCCCTGCCAGTTTGGCGGCGACCCGGACTGCGCACAGTGCGGCTGCATTGCGACACTTGGACTGGCGGCGGTAGGGCACCATCGCGTAGCTGGCGCGCTAACAGCGGGGCACCTCTTCAAGGCATCCGATAGTATTGGGCGGCGATGGCGTTCGCTGACACAGCGTGCACCTGAGGCCCAAACCGAAGCGCAGCCGTTTACCATCCTATGAGGCCCGAGGCTACGATGACCGAGACGCCATTGACCCAAATGCCCGACACGCGCTCCACCATCGTCTGTGAAACCGCGGCGGTTCCGAAAGCCGCCCGCTGTGAGGCGAGGCTGCGGGAGGAGCTTGCCGGCTGCAGCGGCGACCTGCATGCGCTCGGCTTTGCGCCGGGCACATCGGGCAATGTCTCAGTGCGCCTCGACGGCGGGCGCGTGCTGGCGACACCAACCGGGTGCTCGAAGCGCATCGTGGGGCCGGAGGACCTGGTGGTGGTGGATATGGGTGGCCATCAACTGGCGGGGACACGCCACGTGACCAGCGAGATCGATATGCACTTGGCGATCTATAAGGCGCGCCCGGACGTGGAGGCTGTGGTGCATGCGCATCCGGTCTTTGCGACGGCTTTCGCTTCGAGCGGTCTTGCGCTCGACCAGCCGCTCTGCTCGGAAGTGGTGATGACGCTGGGCACGATCCCGTTGGCTCCCTACGCGACCACTGGAACCTGCGAGGTGGGGCAGACGCTGGCGCCGTACCTGCAGCATCACGATGCGGTGCTGCTGGCCAACCATGGTGTCGTGACCTATGGCGACTCCGTGATGGATGCGTTGATGAAGATGGAAACGGTGGAGCACTTTGCCCAGATATGCCTGGTGGTGCGGCAACTGGGCGGCGGTGCGACGCTCGAGGGGAAACATCTCAGCGATCTGTTGCACGCACGTGCTGTCTATCTGGAAAAGGCGGGACGGCGGGTGCACTGGGCGAACGGAACCAATGGTTCGAATGGATCGAATGGGACCAACGGAACGGGCGTGGCATCACACCCGCCTGCCCAGACGCGATAATGCCGGAGGTGTCCGCGATTATTGAGCTGGCGAGGATGCCAGTGTTTCCTGCGCGTGGGCGGCGAGCCATTTGCCGTGGCGCAGACAGAACGTATCGCTGAATGCGACGGTGTAGATACGGCGGCCGCCAGCTCAAATCTTGATGAAGATCTTCTTTCGGTAGAGCGGCAGCACGAGCAGCCAGCAAACCAGCACATAGAGCAGGGAATACGCCAGGGAACCCAATGCCGGCCAGGTGATGACCGCGGCGATGTGCTGATAGACCCAGCGAAGGACATTGGTGTGGGGCGCGACCATGACATGGTCCAGGCAGGCGGACATTACTTCAGAAATGACATACGCAGTAATGGCATTGGTGCCGAAAACCAGTAACGCGCCGGTGCCGCGCCGATAGCCGCGCACCTGAACCAGGAACCAAAAGGCGGCGAGAATCAGGAGCGACCAGCCTCCGGCGTAGAGGACAAAACTCGATGTCCAGAGCTTCTTGTTTATGGGGAACCACGGATTCCAGATCAGGCCGAGGATGACGCTGCTTGCGCCTGCCGCGGCGAGCGTAAGCGCTTTGCGCGAGTCGGACTGCTTGGAAGATCGCAGGAATAGGCCAGTGAGGACGCCTATGAGAGTAGTGCCCAGAGCGGGGATGGTGGAAAGCAAGCCTTCGGGGTCGCGCGTACCCTCATAGAGATGCTGGGCGGAGAAGATGTGGCGATCGAGCCAGGCGACGATATTGGCGTCGTGGTCGAGGAACGGTATATCGCGGCCCGGCACACCCAAACCGGGTACCGGCACGAAGCGCATCAGGATGTAGTAGCCGAGGAGGCAAGCGGCGAGCAGCCCTATCTTGTCTGCCAGGGTAGGCTGGCCCGCTGCGGAACCTGCAGGGCGGCGAATCCAGATGTAGAGTGTGGCGATAACGAAGTAGCAGAGCGCAATGCGCGGCAGCACGCCATAGTAGCGCATGGTCGAGAGGCGGAAGAACGGCGCACTATTCACCACCAGGCCGAGCAGGAAGAGGATGATCGCACGGCGCGCGGTGTGGGCGAAGAGCGAAGCGCGCGTAACCCCGCGTGCCAGCCGCGATTCGGTGGAGAAAACAATGGATGCGCCGACCAGAAAAAGAAACGTTGGGAAGACTAGGTCTGTCGGCGTAAAGCCGTTCCATGAAGCGTGCTTCAGTGCTCCGAAGGCGACACGCTCATCGCCGTTGTCGTTCACCAGGATCATGAAGGCAATGGTGAGGCCGCGCAGCACGTCCACTGCGAGGTAACGTTTCGATGTCGAGACGGGGGAGACGAGCGGGTCGGGCGCGGATACGGTACGGGTGGCGGAGCTCATGGCGAGTGAGAAAAAGATTACGAGCTTTGCGGCGGATTGGGAAGCTTGCTGGTTTTCCCGACCCGCTGTAGTCGCGTGCATTCAGACGTCTGCACTCGTTCCAAAGCTCGTGTGAGTGCGGTCCAACGGAGTGACGAAAGAGTGGGCCCGGTTGTGACCCGAACCCGGTATACACTCGGGAACAGCCCTTAGCTGCGAGCGTATGTCCGCTCGCGACGACCCATAACGAAGACACCTGGGATGTACGGGAAGGCGGTGAAATGCCGCCACTGCCCCGCAACTGTATGCGCGTTTGCTACGGCTCCGCCGTTCTTTAAGAGGCGGAATGCGTAGCGCCTGACTGCCATGAGCCCACTGGATCTTCAGATCCGGGAAGGGGACAGGCAGGCGGCGAAGTGCCAACGCGCGAGTCAGGAGACCGGTCCCGGCGTGCGTTGTACGAACCGCGTTCCGAGGGGAACGAAGGAGAGCCCTGATGTCTGTACGCATACGGCGTGGTCTACGCCGGTCCTTTGCTGCATCGCTACTCATTGCCGCCAGTGCATCGCTTGCTTTCGCAGCCGAGGTGCACGGCCGCGTTACTGATCCGCTGGGAGCGCCGGTTGCCGGTGCCGAATTGGCCCTGATCGAGGGCGGCAAGATCGTCACCAGCGGGCGCAGCGCGGCCGATGGCACGTATTCGCTGCGCACCGGGCAAGCCGGCCACTTCTATGTGGTCGTGGTCAGCCAGACTTTCCGGCAGATAGCAACGCCATCCTTCTATGCGGGTATCTTGGATTCGCATCAGCAGAACGTGGTGCTGGAGCCGGCGCGCGTCAACCAGCAGATCGTAGTGACAGCTACCGGTACACCGACTCCGCAGGCGCAGGTGAGCGGCGCTATCACTTCCGTTCCGCAGCCGGACTTTCGTAATCGCGCCATCATCGTGGATGCGCTGCGCCAGTCGCCGGGTACTTTCCTGGTGCAGCAGGGCCGGTATGGCGGCCTGACCTCGCTGTTTGTGCGCGGGGGATCGTCGACCGCCAATCGTGTGGTGCTGGATGGTGTGCCGATCGAGAATATCGGCGGCACTTTTGACTACAGCACGCTGGCGACGACCGGCATCAAGAACTTCGAGATCTATCGCGGCGCGAACAGCACGCTCTATGGATCGGATGCTGCGGCGGGCGTGGTGAATCTGGAGACCCCACGCGGCACGACATCCTTTCCGTCGCTGCTCTACGAGGGAGACGCAGGGAATTTCCATACCTATCGCAACGCGGTGCAGGCGGGCGGGACCTGGCACAAGCTGGACTACTACGCTGGCTTTGACGCGCTGCGCTCTTCCAACGCGATGCCGCAGGATGAGTATCACCTGAATACCGAGACGGTGAACCTGGGCTACGCCATCAGCGGCGCGACATCGCTGCGAGTGACTGCGCGCAATGCGGATGCGGCAGTCGGCTTGCCGGGCCCTTATCAGTTCACGTGGCTGGCCAACGACGGCAAGCAGAGCGACCAAAACACTTATCTCTCCGGGACGATAGAGAACCAGACGACCGAGTCGTGGCACAACCTGGTCCGCTACGGGCTCACGCGCAAGCGCGAGCAGTCGGCGCAATGGTATCCGGCGGGCCTTCCGGTCGCCTTCGGTAGCACCGATGCCACATACACGAATTATTACGGGCTGCCGGTGACGATTCGGGGGGCAAATGGATACAGCGCTGGCGGTCAGGTGTTGATGAACTACGGTACGGCGTTCGGCGGCGTCTACCCCAACTCCAGCGACTCTGCCAATAATCGCGATCAACTCTACTTTCAGAGTGATTTTCACTTCACGCCACATCTCACGGGGCTGCTTGGTTTCCGCTACATGGACGAGCGCGGGAGTTATCACAATCCGGCGTTTTTTCTTTCCCAATCGTTGGAGCGTTCGAACTATGACTACATCGGGCAGTTTGCCGGTGATTTTAAGAATCGGCTCTTCTACACGCTCAGTGGAGATATCGAAAAGAATCAGCTTTACGGCACGGTGGGGCAGCCGCGCGTCGGCCTTGCGTACTTCCCGGTGCGGCCGGGCGCCGGCATCGCGCGCGGCACCAAGCTGACCTTCAACTTTTCGAAGGGCATCCAGGAACCTGATCTGAATTCGCAGATTGGCTCGCTTCAGGGGATTCTGGCGCAATATGGCTATGCGGACTTGATCGCACAATACAATGTGCCGCCGATCGGCGGCCAGACGAGCCGAAGCTACGACGGCGGCATCGAGCAGACGTTCCTCAACGAGCGCCTGCTGATGAAGGCGATCTACTTTCACAACCAGTTCGGCAATCAGATTGAGTTTGTCAGCGGCGGGGTCCTGCCGCTGCTGGGGGTAAGTTCCGCCGTCGCCACTGCGGTAGAGAACACCTATGGCGGCGCAAGCGTGAATTCACTGGCGTATCGCGCGCAGGGAGCAGAGGTGGAGCTCGAATCAGAGATCAGCTCGCATATCTTCGCGCGCGGCGGATACACGTATACAGATGGCGCGGTGCAGCGGTCGTTTTCTTCGGATGCGATCGGACCGCAAGTCAATCCATTGATTCCGGGCGTGGAGATTGGCGTCAACTCGCCGCTGATCGGCGCGCGGCCATTCCGGCGGCCTCCGCATGTTGGCTTTGCCGGCGTGACTTACACGAGTACCAAGTGGTTTGCCCAGGTGCAGGGCAGCTTTGCCAGCCGCAGCGACGACTCTACATTTATCTCCTCGTTCAGCAGCCTCGCGGGCGATAACTCGCTGCTGCTGCCGAATCGCAATCTCGATTTCGCTTACGCGAAGATCGACCTGGGCGGGAGTTATCAGATGGAGCCGTGGCTGGGGGTGTATGCGCAGCTGGACAACTTGGCGAGCAATCAGCACATCGGGCCGATCGGGTATCCATCGCTGCCGCTTACGTTTCGCGCAGGCATGCGGTTTGCAATCGGCCACTCCAAAAAATAGCTGAGAGTGCTACCTCATTGCGCAGTGCGGCGGAAGTTCGCAGTCGCGCTGCGAGCAGCGGAAGGTGCGGCCTGCGATCTATTCGCTTTCGAGGATGTGGATAGCGTCCTTGTATGTGAGTGTGTTGCTGACCGGCTTGTAGTCGGAGCCATCTTCGGTGGACTGGAAGGTGACGCTGTGGACCATCAGAATCTTTCCGGTCAGGTTGAGCTTCAGGTGCGTCGATTCCCAATGGTTCTCCCCGACGTCCTGCTGAATCACCAGGATGGTGCCACCCTTGTACAGGCGGCCCACGATCCCCCAACCGAAGTTCACGTCCGCGATCAGATGCGCGTCGAGCCGCGACATGCGTTTCTGTGCGCAGTCGATCCACAACTCGCCGGCCATTCCGTGGTAGACCTGCGCTTCACGGTCGGGTGGGATGAACTTTTCGTTTGGCATGAACGAGAGACGCCACGCCGGTCCGCTCGGAGTGTTCACCGTGCCGCGATAGGTATAGAGGAAGGCGTCCGGAAGGAGCCGGACCATCTCGTTCTCACGGTTGCTATCCTCTTTCTCTTTTTTCTGGCGATGCGCCTGCAACTCGGGATGCGCCAGCAGATTGTCCAGCCGGTCGCGCTCGGCTTTGGCGCGGTCCGGAGTGAGCGGCTTGTCGTTGACCGCGACCAGCCGCGCTATGTCACCGTCCTTGGTCTCAATAATGTCCTTGGTGGTGCTTCCGTTCTCGTCCTGTTTGCGCAGCCGGAAGCGGACGGGATGAATGCTGTTAGTGGCGTGGAGTTCATTCCATGAGGCGGCGCGGACCAGCGCCACCGGATCTTCGGGCGGCGGCTCCTGCGCCGGCAGGTTTGTGGAGAATGTGACGGGGAATGAGACAAGGAGCAGTGCCGGCAGAACGAGATGATTCCAGCGAAACGAGGCGATTCCGAACAAGCATTCTCTCCTGGAGGCAGGGACACATCTTTCAACCAAACCTGTGCGTCGCGAGCCGTAGAGCAGCGCTTTCGAGCTTAGGGTAGCAGCCGCGCTTGAAATTCCATTCACTTAGAGCGCATCAAAGCGTGGAGAGTTGCGGCGCGGTTAGGCGGTTGCGTATAGTTCGCTCAAGAACTTGACGCCGCGCGAGAGCGGTGGGAACTCTTCAGGAGACGTGATATATGGCGGCAGGCGAGTCCGGCGCAGCGGTAATTGGAAAATCGGTCCAGATCCGCGGCGAGGTGAATGGCAGCGAAGATTTGGTAGTGGACGGGGTGGTTGAGGGCACGATCACGCTCAACGATAGCCGGCTGACCATCGGGCAGAACGCCAAAGTGGCGGCCAATATTACCGCGCGGGACGTGGTGATTGTGGGATCTCTGCAGGGCGATGTGCGGGCCTCGGGCAAGGTGGAACTGCGCCAGGGCTCGACCTTGACCGGCGACCTGACCGCGGCGCGTCTGTCGATCGAAGAGAACGCAAACTTCAAGGGCAAGGTGGATCTGGTACAGAACGCCGCACCAAAGGGCCCACAGCAGCCGGAGAAGCGATAAGCGCGGCAGGACCGCGAATGCCTGCAACAAGTGGCGCGGGAGACGCCGATCACACGTGTTCAAGAACCCGTTTCAGAAATCCAGGGAGGAAGCCCAGTCCAACTCGCCGACTGTGCTGACCGGGCCACGCATCTCGCGGCATTCGAGCGGTTGGGCGAATCTCAAGAAAGAGCTGCTCACCGAGAGCGGACTCTACATCCTGGACATCGGCCCGACCTCACCGACCAATATCAACCTATTGACGAATGCCGGCCACAGCGTCTACATGGCTGATCTGGTGCCGGAGGCGCAGCGTCCGGAATGGATGAAGAAGCCGGAAGAGGGCGGCGATCCGGTCTTCGACGTGGAAGGATTCC
Organism: uncultured Acidobacteriaceae bacterium; assembly: GCA_963737035.1. Lineage (GTDB taxonomy): Bacteria > Acidobacteriota > Terriglobia > Terriglobales > Acidobacteriaceae > KBS-83. The sequence continues at coordinate 19,287 of CAVTRJ010000019.1, forward strand.
TCCAACACAATTTGAACTTTACCGGTCGCGAATTCGACGCGATCTTGCTGTGGACCACGCTCGACTATCTCCCCGAACCCCTGGTGCAGCCGACGGTGGACCGCCTGCGAAGCTGCATGCGGCCGGGCGGCAAGGTGCTGGCGCTCTTTCACAACAAGCAAACGGGCGAGAACACCGCGTACTGCCGCTACCACCTGAGCGAAACGGATTCCATTGATATGCAGGGAAGCGCGCCGTTTCCGATCCGCCGCGCGTACACCAACCGCAGCATCGAGAAGACCTTCGAGCGCTTCGCCGGCTGCAAATTTTTCCTCGCCAAAGACAATCTGTACGAAGTGATCATCACCAGATAGCTGTCTAGCGCCTAGCCTCTAGCTCCGAGTCAGTGGCTCCGAGCCCTTTCCGTAGGAGAAACGCGGTAGCGGTACGCGTTGCGTCGCAAGCGCCAAGACACGCAGGAGCATTTCCTGGTCGCCCGTCACAATTCCAGCTAAAAGCTAGAAGCACGTGCCGGTGGCTTGCGAGGTACTTCGGCGAGTGCGGAGACGGGGAAGAGCTGGCTCTCCTGGTCACGCAGCGCTGGCGGAATACCGATGTTGCGCATGAGCATCGCGTCCGAGCTTCTTTGGCCTAGCCCATGCTTCTTGCAGGCGGCGCGGAGCAGATCGCGGCATCGCTCGGCGTAGGCCTTAGGGACGAAGGCAGAGCTCTCATAACGCGTGCGATACATCGGCTCGAGCGCGGGGAAGTGCTCGTGGATGAAGGCGAGATAGGTCTCTTTCGAGCACGGCTTGAGGAAGAGCGGATTCGCGTGGAGGAAGCAGGCGCGGGCCTGGCGACAGAGCTCGGCCATGCGGTTGAGGGCGGCACCGGTGTCGGTGATGCCGGGCAGCAGCGGCGCGCACATCACGCCGGCGCGGAGGCCGGCCTCGCGCAACCGACGCACCGTGGCGAAGCGGATGTCTGGCCGCGGAGCGCGCGGCTCAAGCAGGCGGGCGAGCGCCGCATCGGGCGTGGTGATGGTCATGTGGACGGTCAGCTCGTTGTTTCGCGCGATCTCGCACAAATAGCGAATATCACGCGCGATCAGCGCTGATTTGGTGACGATGCCGATGGAGAGGCCGCGCTGTTCCCCCAGAACAGCGAGCAGGCTCTGGGTGATGCGCAGCCGCCGCTCGATGGGCTGATATGGGTCGGTGGCGGTGCCGATGGCGATCTCCTCGCCGGGGCGCACCTGGCGCAGCTCCTGGCGGAGCAGCCACGCGGCGTTGTCCTTGACGAAAATCTTATGCTCGAAGTCGGCTGGGTTGCGCAGCTCCATGAACTCGTGGGTATAGCGGGCGTAGCAGTAGCGGCAGGCGAATTCACAACCCCGATAGGGATTGATGCCCCAGCTGAAGCGCAGGCCGCGGCGGGAGACCACCCGATTGAGGATGGAGCGGACGGGCAGGGAGCGGAACTCGACCAGATGTCCTTGGTCGACGTCGGTCGCGTCGGCCGCCATGCGCGCGATGCCGACAGCCGGGGCGGCCGGGAGCTCGGGGAAGAGGGGGAGCGACGTGGCCTGCATATTCGCCATTTGTTCGCCTCAAATTGAGACTAGACCCGCCCGCCGCTGGAGTCAAGCTCCTGCTGCGCGGCCGGTAGTCAAAGGGGATATTGCCGCGCAGCATGCAGCCAGCTTTGGCGATAGAGTGGTGAACCATGCGGCGTTTCCCGATAATTGTGGGCTCATTGTGTCTGGCGGTACTTGCAGGAGACGCTCAGAAGACGTCAATGGTCCAGGCCCAGGCTCAGGTCGAGTCCTGGATGCTGTGGCCATTCACGCGTCCCGACAATGCGCAGCCGGTGATCACGGCGCGGCCCGCATCGATCTTTACTGACCCGATCCTCGGCAAGCCGGTGCACTGGGAGGCGCTGCATACCTTCAATCCGGCGGCCGTAGTGCGCGACGGAAAGATCTATGTCCTGTACCGCGCTGAGGACGACAGCGGCACGATGCAGATCGGAATGCATACCTCACGGCTTGGCCTGGCGGTGAGCGAGGATGGCCTGCACTTCACCCGCGGAGACGTGCCGGTCTTCTATCCTGCGAAGGATAGCGAGGAGGCGCGGGAGTGGCCGGGTGGCACGGAGGATCCGCGGATCGTCGAGTCGCCCGAGGGCGGATACGTCATCACCTACACGCAATGGAACCGCAAGACGTATCGCGTAGGCATTGCGACCTCGCCCGATCTCCATACCTGGACCAAGCACGGACCGGCCTTTGGAATGGGCAAGTATGGCGGGCTGAAGTACAAGTCAGCAGGAATCGTCACCGAGTGTGTGACGAAAGGGCGGTGCATTGCGGCGAAGATAAACAAACACTACTGGATGTACTGGGGTGAGGGGGAGATTCACCTTGCGACATCAGACGATCTGGTGCACTGGACGCCGTTGGAAGGCGCGGATCATCAACCCAAAGTTTTAATGCGGGCGCGTCCCGGCAAGTTCGACAGCGGACTGCCGGAGGTGGGCCCACCGCCGGTGCTGACCAAGGACGGGATCGTCCTTGTTTATAACGGTAAAAACGCCGCGGGCGCTAACCCCAAGAACGCCGCGAATGCTAACGGCGAGAACGCGAATGCCGCGGATCGCGATCCGAAGCTCGCGGCCGGGACGTACTCGGTGGGACAGGCGCTGTTTGCGGCGCATGATCCGGCGAAGCTGCTGGCACGCACGGCCACTCCGTTTTTCGAGCCGAAGCTCAATTGGGAGCAGAGCGGGCAATATGCAGCCGGCACCACCTTCGCGGAAGGGCTGGTGTGGTTTCACGATCGCTGGCTGCTCTATTACGGCTGCGCGGACTCGCGTGTCGGTGTCGCCCTGTCAGGGGGCGCAATGAGCGGCGCTGCTCCAGGATCAGTGGCGCTGCAAGGTCGATAGAATCGAAAGATATGCAATCACTCAAAGGAAAAACCGCGCTGGTGACGGGCGCGGCGAAGCGGATCGGCCGCAGCCTGGCGCTCGCGCTGGCAGAAGAGGGTGCGGATGTGGCGATCACCTATCGCAGCTCTGAGCCGGAGGCGCAGGACACCGTTGCTGCGATCAAAAAGTTTGGGGGACGGGCGTATGGCGGCGTATTGCGACCTCGGCGATCCGGTCTGTGTGCGGGATGCGGTGAATGCGACGATTCGCGAACTGGGCAAAATCGATCTGCTGGTGAATAACGCAGGCATGTTTGAGACCCTGCCGCTGGAGTCGATCACGCTCGAGCAGTGGGATGCGATGCTGAACACGAACACGCGCGGACCGTTCCTGATGGCACAGGCGGCATATGCAGAGCTGAAACAGCGGCAGGGCCGTATCGTGAATATCGGGTCGCTGGGCGGCCTGCACCCGTGGGCGACGCATGGACACTATTGCGTCTCCAAGGCAGCGGTGCACATGCTGACCAAGACGATGGCCAAGGCATGGGCGCCGGAGATCAGCGTCAACTGCGTGGCGCCGGGGATGATCGTGAACGGCGAGGTCGATCCAGCCTATGAGCACTTTGCGGAGAAGACACCTATGGGTCGCAATGGCACGCCGGAAGATGTGTCCGCCGCGGTGCTTTTTTTTGCGACAGGCCCGCGCTTCATCACCGGCCAGGTGCTGAGCGTGGATGGCGGGTTGGGGCTGTAGGGTAGGACAGAGCGAAACGTTCAAGTCTTACTTGAACGTTTCGCGGGGCGGAGATTTCCTAATCTGGAAGAAGCCGGGACAGTAGACGACGAAGCAGTGGTCTCCGTCTGGTTAACGCGCGAATGAGTGCCGGACACTCCCAGGGCACGTCGTGGTAGGAGCCTCGGATCAACGGACTGGCCGGATCACGATTCCATTCCTGGGGGAACAGGGCAATAGTGTCGCGGGCGGTGACGGGCGGTCGCGGGCAGACGGGGCGACCGGTGACGGCAGCAAATGCGGCGGCCGGAAGATCGTGGCCAAGTCCAAGTGCGAGGTGTGGGATTTGGGTAACACGGCTATTCATCTCGAGCAGCCACGGGATGCCGGTCTGCTCCTCCAGGACGAAGTCAAGGCCATAGAAACCGGATAGATTGAGTCGCGAAGCCAGGATCTCGGCGGCGCGATCCATCATGGGATTCTGGATGCGGCGCAACACAGTCGATGGACCGCGTTCGTATCGAACGGCCATGACCTGCATGTTTAGGCTAGCGACGACGCGACCTCGCCAGCAGAAGAAGGCGCTGTTGACTTCGACGCCGGCGACAGCACGTTGGATACAGAGGGCCGGCTGGTGCCGGCCAAAAAACAACCTTAATACGGCGGGATCATCGTGAAGCGCCAGGCGCCTGATAGCGAGCATAGCCGCGGGCGGATCGTGCAGGGCACGGAATGCGGATTCTGCCGCTTCATACGTGTCAACCCGGCGTACCCCCATGGCGGCGAAGGTGCCATCAGCCTTGAGGTAGGCGGGGAAACCGTTGGCATCCAGCCAAGCGCGCAGATCGGCTTGCGTTCGCACAGCGGCGTAGGCGGGCACGGCGGCCCCGGCATCTTCGGCAGTCTTGAGGACGTGGAAACGATCCGTCAGCTGCTTCAGGTTTGCCGTACCGAGGGAGAATTCAATGACACGGAGAACGGGAGCGAGCCGAGGCGTCGCCATGGCGCGCTCGGCGGCCTCCTGGAGGTCAACGGTTGCGGGCTCGTCACAGGGAACTATGAAGTCCGGCGCAGTGGCCAGGATTGCCGCTTCCATAGAACCGATGGGATCGATAAGGCGATAGGGCTGGTGCAGGTGAATGGCATCGGTCAGTAGCGAGATATTGCTGCGCGGGCACCAGATGCTGACGCGGAATCCGACGGCCCGCATTGCCAGCCCGAGCCGTGCGCCAATAGGCCACGGTTGAGTCGCGAGCAGCAGGACGTGGGGCTGCGTCCCAGGCTCCATAGTTTCGCTCATACGATGTCCGAGGCTGGCAATAAGAGAGATAGAAGAATGTAACAGCAGGCAGCGTCTGGGACCAGCTACATTCGATCAATATAGTTGCGTGTATTCAGAGCCTCTTCAGTCAAGTGTTAGAGCATGTTCTGGCCTGGCGTAACCTTTCTACCGAACACTGGCGTTACCATTGATTTGCAGTTTTTCGAGATTTTTAGGCCGCTGGCAGTCACACTTGAGGTGCTTTCGACACAAACCAGCAGGGGAATAGGCCAGCCATTACGGACCGTACAGAGATTGCCGTCATCGGAGCAGGGCCATATGGGCTCTCGATTGCTGCGCACTTGCGCGGCGCAGGGATACCTTTCCGCATTGTCGGTCGGGTGATGGAGACCTGGCGGGAGCAGATGCCGGAAGGAATGTTGCTGAAAAGCGATGGCTTTGCCAGTCACCTCTCCGATCCCCGAGGAGAATTCAAGCTGCATCACTATTGTGAAGAGAACAAGGTTCCCTATCACGACAGGTTTATTCCGGTGAAGCTTTCAACCTTCGCCGCCTATGGCCAAGAGTTCCAGAGGCGCATGTTGCCAGAGGTGGAAGACGCAAAGCTAACGCAGCTCCATCGCGGGGACGGCGAATTCCTGCTGACGTTAGATACAGGGGAGACCTTCGCAGCAAGTAAGGTAATTTTGGCGGTCGGGATCTCGCATTACGCCTATGCTCCGCCTTCTCTGAGCGGTTTGGCGCCTGAAGTGTTCAGCCATTCTTCACAGGTGCCGCGACCGTCGGTGTTTGCGGGCAAGAAGGTCGCCGTGGTCGGCAGCGGAGCGTCGGCGATCGATCTTTCCGCGCTGCTGCATGAGGCGGGATCGAAGGTGACGATTGTTTCCCGGCGTAGTGCGCTAGTTTTCCATAACAAGCCAGAGTTAAAAAAACGGACTCTGCGTCAGAGGTTACAGGCGCCAGGGTCGGGATTGGGACCCGGGTGGAAGTCGCGCCTGGCAACGGAGTTTCCGCATTGGTTCCGATTCCTGCCGGTGCCGAAACGGCTAGACCTGCTGAAACGTATGCTTGGTCCTTCTGGCGGCTGGCCCATGCGCGAGCGCGTCGAAGGAAAAGTGACGGTGCTCTCCGGCGTGACTCTGCGAGGCGCAGAGATGCGCGACGAGGGCGTGCTGCTCGCCGTGTCTGGGAAGGACGGAGCACTCCAGCAGCTGGAGTTCGATCACGTGATCGCGGCCACTGGCTATCAGGTCGACCTGCGGCGCCTGCCATTTCTCGCCGAGGACCTCCGACCGCAGATTCGCGCCTTCGAGCACATGCCGGTCCTTTCCGGCAATTTTGAGAGCAGCGTGCCGGGTTTATATTTCGTGGGCATCTCGTCGACGCTGACGTTCGGTCCGATGATGCGGTTTGCATACGGCGCGTCGTATACCGCCCGACGGCTGGAGCGGCACCTGCTGCGTCAAACCGCGCGCCGCACGGCATATGACCAGCAGGCCGCGACGGTTTAACGAGCAACAGGAAAAAGCGTTGCACGCACAGTGAGGAGCTTCCGAAGCTCCCCAGTTGTCTTTCTATTTCTTGGGCTTGATCATCCGCTTGGTGCGGAGCGCTGCTTCGATGGCTATCCGCTTCGTATAATCGAGCACCGCCGACCGGCCAGGAGGCGTGGGATTCATACCCATCTTGCGCAGAAAATAGTTGGCCTGATAGACATTCTTCCGTTTCCAGTCCTTGTATTGGTAACTGATGCTGAGCGAAATGGAAACATTGTCGCGGTTCTGGACCCAATGCGGAAAGTTCACCGGGATGTGGACGCCGGTGCCGGGACGCATAGCAAACACAAACGCGCGCTCCTGGAATTCGGGTTTGTAGACGGCGGCGGTATTGTCCTTGGACCAGAAGACTTCCAGCTCCCGGTCCGTGACAATGTCCTTGTCATTGCGATCGAAGATGTTGATGGTCTTCTCACCCATAATCTGCATGAGGAAGTTGCATTCGCGGTCGAGATGATATGGCGTTACACGGTTCGGTGAAGTAACGAAGATCATGGCCTCGCGGCTCTTTGCGTCTTCATCGATATCGCGACCGCTCAGCTTTCGTATCTCCGCCAGGCACTCGTCGAGAATCGCCCGGTATTCAGGGACGCGGTGCACGTAGCGCATCGCGATCCAGCCGCCAGAGGTCGCAACGTTGTCGAAGACCTCTTCAATAGGCGGCTTGCTCAACATCACTGTTTCCGCCCAACGCTGGTCGACCCGAATGTTGCCTGCATCGTAGGCGATGGTGTTTCTGATTTCCGGTACTTCCAGGAGGCTTCGGATGGCGGCAAGATTGAAGAGCGGGTGGTTTGTCGTCAAGCTGTGATGGAACTCGAATGGCTTGGTATCGAAGCTGGCCCTGAACTCTTCGCTGGAGCCGGTGTTCGCAGGCTCGAAGATGGGTTGCCCGCTAAGAGGGATAGATGATGCGCTTGCGAAGCTCGTCGCCATACCGGAATTCTCCTGCAGCGATGATGCGCTGCAACCTGCGATGGAGGAGCGCTCCCCAGGCATACAGGTCTGCCCGAACAGCGGTTGCCAACGGTCGTGCCTGAAGGCACCTTAGCACTGTCTGATTGTCATAAGATGAGTGGCCCGAAGGCAAGGGATGTTGCGCAGGAGTTCAATCGAGATGCGGCGCCGTGATTGTCTTACCAAGGTTGTCGAGGCGACGTCCGCCCCCCGCGGGTCTCTTTCCAGGCCTGCTCCATGAGCTCCGCCTGGGCATGATAGTAGGCGGCTTCGCGGCGGCGCTCCGGATCGCGGCTGCGGCTGCGGCGCAGGGCGCGGAAACGATTCCACGCAACCTCAAGAAAACGCGCGCCAAGGCTGGAGAGCCCGTGGTGCTTGCGATAGTAGAGAAGGGTACTACGCATGCGCCACAAGGAGAGCTGTGCGCCGACGCGGGACATCTGAAGGCTCTTGAGCTGTCGCGATGATTCACCACCGATGTGGATCACGACAATATCCGGCCAATACCAGACGGTATACCCGGCCGCCTTGATGCGGCGGCACAGATCGACTTCCTCGAAATAGAGAAAGAAGCGAGGATCGAAAGGTTCCGCCGCGGCCAGCGCTTCGGCGCGGATGATGGAGTAGGCGCCTGGGACCCAGTCGACCTTCGCCGGTTGCATGGGATCGGCCCAGGTGCGGTTGTACTTGCCGAAGATGCGCGACCGCGCATGCCGGTCCGCGAGACCGCTATAGACGAAAACGTCGGTGGCGAGTGTAGGGAAGCGGCGCGCGGAGGGCTGCCAGCTTCCGTCGCGTCCAATCAGACGGCCGCCGCCGAGCCCGGCTTTTGGGTCAGCGTCCATGTGCTGAACGGAGAGCCGCAGCGAGCCGGGCGTGAGGAAAGCATCGGAGTTCAGCAGCACAATGTAGCGGCCGCGGGCCCGCTCAAAGGCCAGGTTATTCGCGCGGCCGAAGCCGAGGTTCTCCTGGCTCGGGATGAGCTCGACTGCGGGAAAATCGGCTCGGAGCATCTCGATCGAGCCGTCCTTCGAGCCGTTGTCGACTACGATTGTCTGCACGTCGAGGCCCGCATATTCACGCGCGAGCGCCTCCAGGCATTCGCGCAACACCTCGCGAGTGTTGAACGAGACGATGACGACGGAGACATCACACGGCTGCGGTGGAGGGGATGGCTGCGCCGAATCGGTCATGATCCTCCGACCCCGGTTTTGCCAGACGTTGTTTTGCTCGATGTCGTTTTGCTCGATGCGGTGCGGCGGTTCAGCGTGTCCGCCAGCAGCTTCAGGTTCTCCGTTAAATGATAATCGCGCAGAACGTGGGCACGCGCGGCCTCTGCAAAGCGCCGGCGCAACGCGGGATCGCGCGCGAGCCGCAGGATGGCTTTGGTCAGTTCGTCGACTGAGCCGGCGGGCACCAGGATGCCATCGTGATCATGGTCGATCAGCTCCGGAATCCCGGCGATATAGGTGCTTACGCAGGGAACGCCCAAAGCCATAGCTTCCATGAGCGCGACCGGGATGCCTTCGGCAAAACTCGCCAGCACAAAGAGATCGGCGCCGGCGACGTGCTTGAGTGTTTCATCGTGATTGAGCGCGCCGGTGAGCGTGACGACACCGGTGAGATCGTGTTGCCGGATGAAATTTTCGAGATCGGCGCGTTCGGGTCCGTCGCCGATAAGCGTGAGCGTGAGGGCGATGCCCTGACTGCGAAGCTGCTCGATCGCCTGCAGCAAAAGCAGCGGTCCTTTTGTGGGGACGAGACGTCCCACCATTACGAGCTGGAGCGGGGCAGCAGCATCAGGCACCATGCGCTCGGGCAGCAGCTCGGGACGGATGCCGAGCCTGACCATCTCAAAACGATCCCAGTGCGCGGGAGATGCGATGCGCATGATCTGGCTGCGGCAATAATCGCTGATTGCGATGACGAAGGCGGCGTTCTCAAACTTCTGCCGGAGATGCGTGCCAACCTCGTCGAAGAACTCATCCGGGCCGTGGATGGTGAGCGAGTAGGGAATGCGCGCGGCTGCCGCTGCCAGGAGTCCCACAGTCGCCACGGCGCCTCCGAAGTGCACATGCAGATGGCTGATGCGGCGGCTGCGGATCCAGTCGTACAGAAGCAGCGCCTCTGCTACATAAAAAAGCGAGAAGAGCCGTTGGCGGAATGACGCAGGCTGTAGCCGCAGGTCTGCGCGCAAGGCGCGAAAAACAGATGCGGGCGATGTGTACGCGATGCGAAGCAGTTGGAGCATCGCGCGGCCGCGCGGCATGGGCTTCAGATAGAAAGTGGCGGCGGCCTCTTCTGCTTCCGCCGCGGTGAGTTGATGGTGCGCGCGATCGGGAGCGTTGACAGATGCAGTTGCAATATCGAAACCAAGCTCGCGCAGGCCGCGTATCTCCTGCAGGAAAAACGTATGAGAGATGCCGGGATAGCGGCTGAGCAGATAGCCAAGGCGGCGGCCGTTCTCATTTCGCTCGCGCTCTCGAGCATTCACGTGCTGTTCAACCTCTGTGCTGGACTGCAACAAGCTTATGTCCTTTGGAGAAATGACGCATTGCATCTCTCCCACCTTTGGGGGATGAGATGCCCCATTAGTGAAAGTGCGCTTGTTACCGAAATTCCCTAATGTCTCTCTAGCAATCCTGAGAGGTTGCCTGTAGGCTAACGTTCAATTCACCCGGTTAGACCTCAATATTCCGCCTTCGACAAGTAACTGTGCGGATGTAAAGAATGCAGTCCCTTTGCGTAAGCTTGGGAAGGAATTCCCGTTTTTTCTGTTAAGTGATGGTCGTTGTGTGAGTCGGATCTCTGCGGGCCTCATGCTGCAGTGTTTTGCTCACTTACGAACGTATTAACAGATATCCGGGAGTTGTCAGTGAAGATTCACCTTCGGTCCTTTCAGGCCGCTTTTCTTTTTCAGTTTTCTTCGTCCTCTCTTTTTTACATGGTGGGCCTGGGCCTGCTCTTCCTGGCTGGACTCAGCGGCAATACGACGGCTGCGTCCGCGCAAGCCAATGGCGTGACGGACATCAACGTCGGCACCACTGTCAAAACGCCGAATGCAAAACGGCTGGGGATCAATCTCAGCGGCCAGTCGTTCTATGACTCCGGCCAGATGCTGCGGAATGTAACCTTCCGCAATCCGGGCTTCGAAGGCGAGATCTGGCGCTCCGTCCTAAAATGCAAAACTGTAGTTGGCAATGGCTGCTATGCCGACGACCCATGGTCCTCCTGGCCCGCGAATTTCTTGCAGGGCGGGACCGTGCAGTTCATCACCGGCGCGTCGAAGGGGCTGACCGGAACGATTAGCGGAGTCGACGCCGCCAACACGAGCTCGAATGTAAGCACCCTGTTGCACATGAGCGGCCTGGCACATGCCCCGACCGCGGGCGACTACTACGTTGTCCAGGCGACGATTCCGGGGAACCCACAGGCAGGCTGGTGGCCAAGTACCTCAGGCGGGGCTACATTGACCGCGAACAGGACTGATCTGTCACCGCATTCGCCGGGCAAGCAGGCGCTGCAGATGAACGCTACCGCGTCCGGGCAGAGCGCGAGCGTCGCTTCCTACTTCGACACGATGAACGGGCGTTCGTTCCTGCAGCTCAATGGAACGTATACGGTGAGTTTCCGCGCCAAGGGGTTGGGCGGCTCGAACTCGCTGTCGGTGAATGTCTCCCGTCAGACGTCGAAGCACGGCGCTGTGACCTATCTGAACCAGAACGTTCAGTTAACGAACCAATGGCAGGATTACACCTTCTCCTTCCAAGCGCGCGAGGATGGCTCGTATATCGGGGTAGCCGGTGTGACGTTCGCGATCAGCGGCGGTTCAGCGCTGCTGGACGACGCCGCGGTGACCGAAGAGGCAGCGTCGGACAATCCCACGCCATTCCGCAATGCGGTCGTAGATCGTCTGCGTGAGCTGCATCCTGGCGTGCTGCGCTATATGGACAACGGCACGGACTTCGGCAGCACCATCGACAACATGATCGCGGTGCCATTCGCCCGCCAGCGCGCCGGGTACAGTCAGAATTCGGCGGAGCAGGATGATATTCCGATTGGGCTGGTCGAGTTCCTGCAGTTATGCCAGGCGATCGATGCTGAGCCGTGGTTCACGGTGCCAAACGCGGTTTCGACCACCGAGATGCAGAACCTCATCCAGTTTCTGAATGGCGATGCATCGACCAAGTACGGTGCTGTACGCGCCTCGCTCGGGCAGTCTGCGCCGTGGACATCGGTCTTTCCGGTAATCCATTTGGAGCTGGGCAACGAGAACTGGAATACAGGATCGTTTCCCGGAGAGACCATCAACGATCCCGTGGCCACCGGGCAGCGCGCACAGCAGGTGTTCACGGCAGCGAGGCAGGCGCCGGAGTATGACGCTTCGAAGTTCGACCTGATCATGAACGGATGGGCTGTGGTGCCCTGGTACAACCAGCAAGAACTGCTGCAGACAAGCGCAGCCGACACTATCGATGTTGCGCCGTATACCTTCAATGCGTTCAATGACTACGGATCGAACGAGGCCATCTACGGATCGATGTTCGCAGAGCCGGAGGCGGTCGACAGCCTGTCCAACGGCTACATGTATCAGCAGATGCAAACGGCTGCTGCCGCATCGCATCCGGTGAAGCTGGCGGTTTACGAGGTCAATCTCAGCACAGTCTCGGGCACCGCGTCGCAGAACCTGGTCAACCAGGTGGTGCCATCGGTGGGCGCAGGTCTATCCACAGTGGAGCACATGCTGCTGATGATGCGTGATGACGGCGTCACTCTGCAGAACATGTTCGCGCTGCCAGAGTACGCGAACGGCTTCAACAATACGAACGGCGGCGGCGGAGAGTCCACCCCGCTGTGGGGTACGGTTATCGACATGGGTGGCGCGACTAACCAGTGCCGTCCGCAATTTCTGGCTGAGGAGCTGGCAAACACCGCGATCAGCGGAAATCTGCTCGAAACCATCCAAACCGGGGCGAACCCAACCTGGAATCAACCCACGAACAACAACACCAAAATCGCCACCCCGAAAGCGCATTATCTACAGTCGTTTGCGTTCTCTGATGGATCAAACAACGGCGTGATCGTATTCAACCTGCACCGCACGAGCGCGCTGCCGGTGACCTTCTCCGGCGCGAATGCTCCGAAGGGAACGGTGAAAATCGGGCAGCTCACATCGCGCAACCCCACCGATAACAACGAGCAGAACAACGTCGTGGCTAACACCAACACGACGGTGAACAACTTCGATCCGAAGAAGAATTTCTCGCTGCCGCCGTTTTCGATGACCGTGTTCACCTGGGGCGGAGACTCCGGCACATCTGGATCATCCGCGCAGTCGACGAATAGCCAACTCACGGCATCGCCTCTGCAGACTACTGCCGGCCAGGCGGTGACGTTGTCCGCTGCAGTGACGGCGGGCAGCGGAACTCCGGATGGCTCCGTCAGCTTCCTCGATGGGTCGACTCCGCTGGGCAGTGCTTCGCTGGTGCAGGGGAAGGCGGCGGTTACGACAACGTCGTTGCCCGCCGGAGTGCATACGCTTACGGTGAAATACCAGGGAAGCTCGAGCTATGAGGCATCGACTTCTGCGGCGGTCGCGGTCAGTGTCGCCACAGCCGTTGCGGCCAAGGGGACGACATCAACGGCGCTTTCGACGCGCAATGGGAGCGTCACGACGGGATCGCCGCTGAGTTTTGCGATCGCGGTGAGCGGAAAGAATACCAGTGCGCCGAGCGGCTCGGTGAGCATTTCGCTGAACGGCACGAGCTTCGGATCGGCGAAGCTCACGGGTGGCAAGGCGACGGTGAGCGGCAAAGCGCCTGCCGCCGGCACCTACGCAGCAGTCGCTCAGTATGCCGGCGATAGCTCCAATGCAGGCTCTACCTCCAGCAGCATCTCTGTGCCGGTGAAAGGCAGCAGTGCGGTCGCCACAACGACCACGCTTACGCCAAGCGTGACGAAGCTGAATTCTAATCAGCCGCTGACGCTGAATGCAGCGGTCAGCGCGACTGGCGGAGCGAGCGTCCCGACAGGCAGCGTCATCTTCTATCTTGGCAGCCAGTCCGTTGGCACCGCGTCGCTAGCTGCTGGCAAAGCATCTGTGTCGATCACCGGTCCCAGCGACGTTGGGCCTTACAGGGTCAGCGCGAAGTATCAGGGCAACGCAGCCGATAGCGGCTCCAGCTCAGGCGATGTTGCTATCTCCGTTGCCGCCTCGCAATCACAGACGGCTACCAGCACGACGGTTTCGGTGAACCCGACCAGCGCTGTGCAGGGACAGAACACGGTTCTGAGCGCCAGGGTATCTCCTTCCTCGGGCACCACCACACCTATCGGCCGTGTGCAGTTCTTGCTCGGTACAAACTCGGTTGGTTGGGCTGCGCTGAGCAGCGGGGTCGCTAGTGTGTCGGTGCCTGCGCCTGCGGCCGGCGTCTATCAGCTCAGCGCCAGATACGCTGGCAGCAGCGCTGCAAATGCATCGACATCCAGCAATCTGCAGTGGGTGGTAAGCGGCGCTACGGCAAGCGCTGTCGCGACCACAACTCAAATGCAGTTGAGCAAAACGAATGTCACGGTGGGAGATACAGTTGGCATCACGGTGGCTGTTGCCTCTGCAAATGGCAAGACGATTCCCAAGGGAACCATCACGATCGCCGGCGCTTCCGCGACACTCGGGCCGGTCTCGCCGGTGAACGGCAAGATCGCATTGCGGCTCGACGCCACGAAAGCAGGAGTGTACACGCTGCTCGCGGATTTCAACGGTGATGGCAAGACCAGCAGCAGCTCCAAATCCAAAGCCGTAGTGTTGACCGTGAATCAGGCTGTAACAGCGGGGCCCGGTCCTGTTCCGACACCAACGCCGGCGCCAACTCCCACGCCCACACCTACTCCCACACCGACTCCAGTGCCGCCGCCAACCCCGACACCTACCCCAACACCGAGCGGAAGCGTTTCGTTGCAGCTCAGCAGTTCATCGGTTCAGTTGCAACCGGGACAGACGTCGCCAGTGATGGTGCAGGTGACGCCGAAGGACGGCTTTAATCGGACAGTGAGCCTGAACTGCCAGGGGCTGCCGGCCGGCGTCGGTTGCAGCTTTGAACCGGCCTCGCTGGCAGTCGCGAATAATCCAACGAGCACGACCATGAACGTCAGCAGCAGCAATGCCACAAGCAGTGCGGCTTCGCGCGTGGGACTCTCTGGAATAGCGTACGGAGCAATGTTGCCGTGGAATCTGATCGGCATGCTTGCGGCCGCGGCCGTGCGCAAACGCAAGAAGCTGGGCATGCTGCGGGCGCTGATGCTGCTCGTGTTGACCGGCGCCGGCGCCATAACAATGAGCGGCTGCGGAGTCGCCTACAACACCACCGCGCAGACCTATCACGTCACGCTGACGGCGACAGCCAACGGGGCGACGGTGAACACTGCCAGCTTCGACGTAGTGCTGAGTGCGAAGACAGCGCCCTGGTAGTGCTTGCTGATCGTTGAAGCTTAAGAAATTTGGAAGCCTGAGGGACGCGGTTCTCTGTCGCGTCCCCTCTTATTTTGCCTTGGTGATCCAGGTGGCTGGAGAGAAGAGTGAGGGCGAGCAATCCCGGAATATGAATTGCGGCTGGGGCTCGCAATGTCCCCAGGCAATCGCCGCGACCGCATGTGGAGCAACATGAATATCGCGCAGGTCCCAGCCGCCGGGGCCGGCGAGGACTCTCGCGGGCTCGCCTGCAAGCATTGAAACTGTGAAGGTATCCAGCGCGCGAAATAGCCCGCTCCCCTCTGCCTTCAGCAGGGCCTCCTTGCGCGTCCAGCAGCGATAGAAGGTTGCAAGCCTCTCGCCCTGCGGCGTAGCGCGCAGCGCATCGCGCTCAACAGGAGCAAAGTTCTGCTCGGCAACAGCATCCAGATCGTCTGACGCGAGGATGTTTTCGACATCGATGCCGAGATCGATCTCACGAGCAAAGGCGAAGAGGGCGAGATCGCGTGTATGCGAAAGGTTGAAGCGGAGATCGCTGTCTGCGAGATAGGGTTTCCCTTGCTCTCCGTAAACCAGGCTCAGATCGCGCGGATGTTCTGCGCCAGCATAGTGCCGCAATAGCAGGCGCAGTGTGCCGCGGCTGGCGACGGATTGTTGCTGATCGGCAGGAAAGAGCAGTCTGCCGGCGCGCTCGCGCTCCTCCGGCTGCAGGCAGTTCAGGTAATCGTCATTCGCGATGCGATCCGCAGGAAGCAGCCGCCAGATGTGGATGGTGTTCGGAGGAAGAGCGGGCAAGGTGGAGGGACGCTGCCATATCTCCTCCGCAGCGGCTGTCACTTCAGAGCGAGCCGGCACGCAGGAGTTGGGTGTCCGCTCGCGGGGAGGCCGGCGAGGGAGCGGGAGGCTGGATCCGATTGGTGTCTGCCTGCTGAAGACTACGCCGGATAAGCTCAGTGGTGACGTCAAGCTTGTCGCCCAGGAACATGGTTTCGTGATCGCCGGGCGCCCACAGCACCTCTACACCGTGCATAGCCACCTGGTCCCATCCACAGGCTTCACCCGCGCCGGGAACCTCAGCTTCATCATGTGCGCGTATCAGGGTAAGGCGAATGGGCACTTTCTGCGGATGATAGGCACTGAGCGCGGCAAACGTAGTGAGCGTGGTGTTGTACATGAACTGCGGCAGCGGGACACGGAAGCGATTCGCCAGCGCGTTGAGAGTGCTCCAGTGGCGGATGAAGAAGCGATTGCGGCGATTCAGCGCATAATGCGCTACGGCATTGCGAACGTATTGTGCGCGCTGGCGCATGGAAAGCGACTGCATTTTCTCGCCATGACGGCGCAGCTTGGCCTGGATGCGGTTCCAACGCGGTGCGGGTACGCCGTTCGTCTTCACCTCCTGGACGCTGCTGAAGTATCCGGGGAGCCATGAGTCGAAGAGAATGACGGGGCCAACCGTCTCGCCGGCCTCGATAAGGTGGCGCGCAACCTCCACCGTGAGCGGTCCTGCAGCACACCATCCCATCAGCGAGTACGGACCGTGCGGCTGCACTGCGCGTATCTCGCGCACGTAATTGGCGACGCGCTCCTGCATGTCGAGTGCGCTGTCCGCCTCCAGTTCGCGCAGTCCATAGAAGGGCTGGTTCGGCCCCAGGGCCTGCGACAGGCTGCGATATAGCAGGTACGAGTGGATCATGAAGACCGGCGGCCGATCGCCGTGCGTGTGCACCGGCACAATGGGGCGTATCTCACCATGAGTGCGCAGCCGGTCAGAGAGTTTGGCGATCGTATCAGCGTCAAAGATGGTCGTGATCGGCAGTCGCGTGCCGAAGGTTTTATTCAAGCGCGCGAAGAGGCGGACCAGCAGCAGGGAATTGCCGCCCGCTTCGAAGAAGGGACGTTTCAGATCGACGGTATCCAGGTGGAGAACATCCTTCCAGATATCGCTCAGTTCTCGTGAGACATCATCGCTGGCCGGAGCGCGCTCATCCACATGGGCTGCGGAGGCGTTTTCGCCGGAAGGCTCAGGCACCGCAGTCAATTGCGCCGTGTCCATCTTTGCCACATCTACCGAGCCATCCAGGCGGAAGGGGATTGCAGCAGCGATCTGCAGGGTTGCCGGAACCAAATGCTGGGGCAGCGTCGAGATCAGCGAGCGCCGCACCGCCGCGGTGTCGAGCGCGGCGTGAGAAACAATCCATGCCGCGAGCTGTGGCGTACTGGCTTCGCGCTGGTGCATGCGGGTAGTGGCATCAAGGACGCCGGGCATGCGCAGCAGCGCAGCATCCAGATCACTCAGTCGCACACGATGTCCGTGGAGATGCACGACGGAGTTGCTGTTGCCAAGAATGCGGAAGCTTGCGCTTGCTGTGGACTGGGCCAGGAAACCGGCGGCCTCGGAGCCTGAGATCGCAAGATCACCGGTGGCGCCCGAGGGCAGCGGAAGGCCATCTGGCCCAAGCACGGACAGCGTCACGCCGGGCAGGGGCATGAACTCGGCGTCTCCTGTGGCAGTCGCAAGCGGACCATAGAGTGCGGACAGCAGCCTCACTGCGGAACGAACCGGGACAGCCTCTGCGTCGGCCCCGGGCATCCAGCCGGAATGCGCGATGTGGCGTCCGCGGGCAACGAGAGTAAGACGGCGATCGCCGCGCCAGCCGTTGGCGATCCATGCGCGCCATTGCGCCGGCTCAGCGATGGCGATGCTGATCTGGCGTTCGTTCAGATGTTGCTGCAGAGGCACGTCGTCTTGGAACGCAACCAGGTCAAGAGTGGCGCCGCTGTGAAAACCGAGCAGCAAATCGACGAACGCATCTGCGGGCGAGACCGCTGGCACGATGAGCAGACCGTCGGTGGCGGACAGGCGCAGCTCATCTGCGAGCGCGGTGATACAGCGCAGCGTCTCCGAAAGTGGCACATCCTTGGTTACGAATGCTGGATGCTCAGGTTCGAGATGCGGCGTTGCCCAGAATTGCGGCTGAAATCCAGCGCCAGATGGAGCGGAGGGAATCTTCGCGAACTCTTCGTAGGCGATAGTTCTCGAAGAGGGAAGCTCGCGGCACAAGCACGACGGGGCGAGCAGCAGCGAGGCCTCAGAAATCGCGGAGGACAAGTCCTCCGCGGCTGTTTGAGCAGGAAGCGGAGTGATACGCGGAGCACGGTCGCCAATCCGCAAAAGTGCCAGCAGAGCGATGGCCGACTCGACCTGAGGCGTGAGAACCACCAACGCGCGAGTCGCTCCGGTGAGCAGGCTGTTCTGCTCAAGATACGCGGCCAGCGCGCGGCTGTGCGCTTCGAGCTCCTGCCAGCTCAGCTGGTTCTCGCCTGCGCGTACAGCGATTGCTTCCGGTCTGGCTGCTGCATGCGCTGCAACGGTGGCGAGCAGATCGGCAGGAGCAGCGGCTGGCGAACGGGGAGGCGGTGGGACGGCGACCGAGACCGCCGAAGAGAGGGCAATCTGCGAGATGGGCAGCTCCGGATGCGCGAGTGCTCCGGTGAGCGTCTGTTGAAAGGCTGCGAGCAGCCCCTCAATGCGCTCGCTTGAGAACAGGTCGGTGTTGTACTCAATCTGCAGCCGCGGTCCTTCCGAGCGTTCGACCACGCTAACCAGAAGATCGAAATCTACCCCCCCGGAGACGGAACGGAGCGGAGTGAGGCGCAGGCCGGGGATTTCCTGCGGCTGCATGAACGCCTTCTGGTAGACGAACCAGACCTGCAGGAACTGTGAACCGGCGCCCTCCTGGCTCATCTGGAACTCTTCAATGATGCGCGAGAAAGGCATGTCCTGATGGGTGTAAGCCGAGGTTTCCCAGTCGCGAACGCGCGTTTCGAGCTCGCGAAACGTGGGATCGCCCGCGACGTCGGCGACGATGATCTGCGGATTGGCGAATCGTCCGACAATCTCTTCCATGCCGGGCTGGGTGCGGTTCGCAATGGTGGAGCCGAGCAGGAACTTACGCTGTCCGCTGAAGCGAGCGCACAGTGCTTGGAAGACCGCGAGGAGCACGATGTGCTTGGTGGATCCGCTCTTGCGGCAGTAGGCGACGATTGCGTCGTTCAGCGATGCAGGGCAGCAAGCGCGGACGCGATGGTACCGGGGAAGCTGCGGCCCGGCCCACGCGAATAATCAGCGGGCATGTCGAGCGCCGGCAGATCGAGCGGGATGTGACTGGTCCAGAAACGGAGTGCCTTGGCGCCATGCTCGCTAGCGAGATATTCGTTCTGCCAGATCGTGAAGTCGGCGAACTGGAATGGCAACTCCGGCAGGCCGCTTGCCGGTCCGGCCGCGACCTCTTCGAGCGAACCCGCACCGGTGCGCAGCGCGTGATAGATCTTCATCAGATCGCGCACCAGCAGGCCATTGGACCAGCCGTCGCAGACGATATGGCTCATGGTCAGGGCGAGCACGTGCCGTTCCGACGCGAGCCGCAGCAGCCGGACTCGCAGGACAGGGCCGCGTTCGAGATCAATCCAGAGATGGCTATGGGCAGAGAGAAGCGCAGCCAACTCATCCTGCGGAACGGCAGAGCCGTCGGCCCGGCTCAGGTCCTGCTGAGTGAATTCGTAGAGGGGGCGGGTGAGGATGACCTGCGAAAGATGTCCATCGACGATGCGGAAGAGGGTGCGCAGCGCCTCGTGTCGGAGAGTGAGCGCGGCAATGGCCTGCTCCACCAACAGGGGATCGAGAGGACCGGCGAGCTCGAAGGAGATCGCCATGTTGGAGGCAGTGGAACCGGGATCGATCTGCGCCAGAGTCCAATAACGGCCCTGCTCCAAGCTGGCCGGAACGACGAAGGTCTCCTCGCCCGCCGTGTCGGCAGCAGGATGGACTTGCATCGCTGAAGGTTGGTGATTGTGGTTCTCGGCGATCTCGTCTTGTGAAACCGGACCCTGCGGGGCGAGATGGGGGGCTCGTATCATCCTTAGGCAGTACTTTCAGTGCAAGCTGCGCCCAAACATCAGCACGGTATCTCCCAGGCCGTGGCCGCTCGACTTAGGAGCGGCCGGCCGGCAACTGGAGATATCTGCTAGACCGTTTGCACCTTGCGAAAACGGTCGCGGGCTACTGCCTTAATAGTATGCGTCGTGGGCACGTCTGTGTCAGCGCCCTCCGGTTTCAATCGATTGATTTCCGCAGCCACCGCCGAGATACTTTTGCTCTGGAATAACTGCTTTGCCGTCAAGGGAATGCCGGCCTGGGTTGCCTGCGTAGTGATACGGAAGATGGACAACGAGTCGCCGCCTAACTCGAAGATGCTGTCGTCGACCGAGATACCAGGAGCGCCGAGCACGCGGCTGAAGATCTCGTGCAACTGGGTCTCCAGCGGGGTGCGGGGCGGCGTGATGGTACGTTGGCTCGCTGCATGGTCCGTCTGAGGCGCAGGCAGCGCACGGTAATCGACCTTGCCATTGGTTGTAAGCGGGAACGAGGGCACCAAAACGATAGCCTGCGGCTGCATGTGCTCTGGAAGTTGAGACCGCAAAAACTCCCGCAACTCGCTGGTCAGCCGAGCGGGTTCCATACCGTTGCTCGGGATGGCGTAGAGAGCGAGACGGCGGTCGCCAGGAATCTCCTCTGCATTTGCCGAATCAGAACGCGCATAGGCGACCGCGGCGCGCACCTCGGGAAATTGTTCGGCAGCATGCTCGATCTCGCCTAGCTCGACGCGGTAGCCGCGAATCTTGATCTGGGCATCGCGTCGTCCCAGGAATTCGATCGTGCCGTCGGCGGTATAACGCGCCAGATCGCCGGTGCGGTAGATGCGCTCGGCGATGGTTTTCGAGCCTGCGTGAAGTTTCACCTCTGTAAATCTGGAAGCGGTGAGCTCGGGCGCATTCAGGTAGCCGATGGCAAGACCATCGCCGGCGGCGCAGAGCTCGCCGGGCAGACCGATTGGCACGGGGCGCTGCGCTTCATCGAGCAGGTAAATCCGGGTGTTTGCGATCGGCCGGCCAATGGGAACAGTGCCGCGGTCGAGATCGGAAAGCCGGATGGTGTGGCAGCAGGTGAATGTCGTGTTCTCGGTTGGCCCGTAGCCGTTGATCAGCCGGAGAGCGGGTTGCGCCGTGAGCAGGGTGCGCACATGCGAAACCGAGAGCACATCGCCGCCGGCGAGCAACTGGCGCAGGGGCTTCAGCGCTTCAAGGTGGTCCATGACCATCAGGTGGAAGAGAGCCGCAGTGAGCCAAAGTGTGGTGATGCCGTGCTGGCGAATGGCGGCGCCGATCTCCTCCGGTGCAGGCTTGGCGCCCGGCATCAGGACGAGGCGGCCGCCGTTCAACAGCGCTCCCCATATCTCGAATGTCGAGGCATCGAAGGTGATCGGCGCGAGTTGAAGGATGACTTCATCGGCTCCGAAGTGTGCGTAATTGGTGTTCGATACCAGCCGAACGACCGCGCGATGCGGGACGATGACGCCCTTGGGCTTCCCCGTCGATCCCGAGGTGTAGATCATGTAGGCGGGCGCGGTCGCGGCGATGGCTGCTTGCGGAGCCGGCGAGTTCGTATCGAGCGGAATGTCTTCGAAGGCGACCGTCTCCACCGGCAGTGACGCGAACCGTGCGGCGAGCCGGCGCTGCGTAATGAGCACCTGCGGCTGCGCATCTTCGAGTAGCAGACTGAGTCGCGCAGCAGGATAGTCGGGATCGATCGGCACGTACATGCCGCCGGCCTTAAGCGTCGCCCAGGATGGCAACGATCAGTTCCGGCGCGCGCTCCATCGAGATTGCAACGCGCAGTCCTGCGGGTGAGCCGGTGTCTTCGCCGATTTCCGCGATGAGCCAGGAGGCGAAGGCGTCGGAGCGGGCGTCGAGCTCGCGATATGTCAGCGAGTGTGCGGTGCCCGGAGCTGCCGCCCAGACGAGCGCCACCGCGTCCGGTGTGCGTGCGGCCTGCTCACGGAAGAGCTGCGCGATCGAGCTGTCACGCGGATACTCGCTCGCGGTCTGGTTCCACGTGACCAGCAATTGTTCGAGCTCGGTTTCGGTGAGTATGCGCAGCTCGTCCAGAGGTCGCGTGGGGTCTGATGCAGCATCGGTGGCCAGCAGCTCCAGCGCGCCGATCCAGCGCGCGATGGTTTCGCGATCGAACAGAGCGGTGCTGTAGTCGCAGTCGAGCAGCAGGTCTGTGCCGCGATCGACGAAATTGAAGAACAGATCGGACGAGGCGGCGGCCTTGGGATTGGGGTCGAGCTTTGCTGTGAGCCCTTCGAATGGCAGACGCGAGCCAACCTGCTCCAGATTGAATTGCACCTCGGCCAGAGGCAGGCGCGAAGGGTCTCGTGTAATCTTCAACCGTTGAATTAAAGATAGCAGCGTATATTGCTGATGATCCATGGCATCGTATACGGCGCCTTGTATCTCATTCGCCAGTGCGGCGAAGCTCGCTTTTGCGTTGGGGTGGACGCGCAGCGGCAGGAAGTTCACTGCGTGGCCGACAAAGCTTTTGCCGGCAATCTCCCGCTGGCCGGCCATCGGCACGCCGATGACGAGATCCCTCTGGCCAGTGAGGCGGCCCAGCAGCGCAGCGTAGGTGCTGAGCAGTGTGACGAAGAGGGTGGTGCCATTCTGCTGCGAACTCGTGCGTAGCCTGCCGAGGAACTCGCCGGAGAAGACATGACGGTAGGTAGCTCCGGCATGGGAGCGCAGCACAGGTCGTGGCCGATCTGTAGGAAGCCGCAAAGGTTCCGGCAACGTCGCGAATTGCAACTTCCAGAAATCGGCAACCGCGGCGCCATCTGCGCTGGAGCGGGCAGCGTGCTCTTCGGCCGCCTGCTGAAGCAGTGAGTGCACGGGCAGAAGCTTCGCGTCTGTACCGGTACGTGCGGCAGAGTAGAGCGCGCCGAGTTCCTCGAAGAGTACGTTGATCGACCAGCCATCGAGCACGATGTGGTGCGCGGTCAGGATGAGTTCGTGTTGTGTGGGCGTAAGTTTCAGCAGGATCACACGGACGAGCGGGCCAGCGAAGAGGTCGAAGGGCGTCGATGCTTCGTCCAGCAGCAGCGCACTGCGGCGGACCGACTGTTCTTCGATGGAAAGCATGCTCCAGTCCTCTTCGCGCAGGGGCAGCGAAGCGGAGTTAGCAGTGGCTGGCGCAACGTGGATCCTCTCACCGTCCCGCGTAATGGTGAGGCGCAGAGCCTCATGCCGTTGCACCAGAGTTTCGAGCGAACAAAGGAGCGCGTCGCGGTCCAGCGATCCATCGAGATGCAGGGTGACGGATTCGTTGAAAGCGCAGCTTGCTGTGGCATCCATCTGAGAGGCGAGCAGCACTTCGCGCTGCGAGTCTGTGATCGGCGCCTGACCGTCAGCTGTCGATCCGTCTCGCTGATCCTGATCTGTAGCAACGGTGGTTGCAGAAGCGGTGACTTGCTGCGCATGAACGACAACCGGCATCTGTGTGCCGGGTACATGCAGCGCGTCGCCTGCGCGCATAGCTTCGAATGCCGTGCGGAAGGCGGAACGTACCTGGGCGAGATCGGCATCCGTGTGGGCTGTCGTGAGGAAGCAGGGGAAGCCTTCCTGCAGATGGATGCCCTGTTCGCGCAAGTGGTAATAGACGAGCCGCGCCAGCCGCGACTCCATCGGCGAGGGGAAGAAGAACCAGGAGGAGAAGTGCTCGATGTGCGAAGGGAAGCCATACTCCGCAAAGAGTGCGCGCAAGTCGCCAGTGAGCGCCGCAGCCTTATCATTGAGCGACTCCTGCAGCGACGGGCCGGCCTCTTGCAAATGGGTGAGCGCAGCTCGGGCCGCCGCCATGGTCAGCGGATGACGCACGAAAGTTCCCGCAAAAAAGGTGACGCCGGCCTGGGGAATGGAATCGTCGCCGAAGCGCCAGCTTCCGCCGTCCAGCGCGTCCATGTAGGCACGGCTGCCAGTGATGACGCCGATGGGCATGCCCCCGGCAACCACTTTGCCGTAGGTTGCGATGTCGGCGCGGATGCCGAAGAGCGCCTGCGCGCCACCGGGATGCGTACGGAATCCGGTGACGACCTCGTCGAAGACCAGCGCGGCGCCGGCCTGTTCCGTGATCGCGCGCAGCTCGCGCAGGAATTCAATCGGACGCAATCCGGGATGGCGGCTCTGCACCGGCTCGACCAGCACGGCAGCGATCTCGTCCTTGCGGCGGCGGATGACTTCCAGCGCCGCGGGAGCGCCGTACTCGAGCACCAGCATGTTGTGCACGCTCTCGCGCGGGATGCCGGGCGCAGCGGGGATCGAGCGCTCGGAGCGCGTCGATTTGACGAGGACTTCGTCGATCATGCCGTGATAGGCGCCGGAGAAAAGAACCACGAGGTCGCGGCCAGTGACAGTGCGGGCGAGGCGCATAGCCGCCATGACAGCTTCTGAACCAGTGTTGCAGAATGAGACGCGCTCCATGCCGGTCATCCCGGAAATCAGCGCCGCGCATTCACCGGCGAGCTCCGTCTGGGGACCGATAGGAAAGCCGAGCTCGAGCTGCGCGCGGACAGCGTCGGTTACGAATTGTGGAGAGTGCCCGAAGAGGATGGAGCCATAGCCGTTCAGGATGTCGATGTAACGGTTGCCGTCCTTGTCCCAGAGGTAGGCGCCTTGCGCGCGCTCGATGACGAGAGGGTAGACCAGCTCCTTCCATTCGGGATGAAAGCCAGAGGCCACGCGCGGATCGGCCAGCACGTCGCGATACTGCTCGACGTGCTGCTTCGATTGGGCGGTGCGCGCCGTATAGCGCGCGGTGAGCCCGGCGAGATGCTCCTTCTGGGTGGCGGAGAGCGGCGCTTCCTGGTGCAGTTCGAGCGGCTTGAGCGGGACGGTAGTGCCGAGCGTCGCCTCGGAAGAGGCGCTGGCAACATTCGCGGCAACGTTTGGCAGGGGCTTGGCAAGATTCACCGCACCGGCAGCGGAAGACGGCGCTGGCGTTGCAGCGGGTAATGGCGAAGCAGCAATTGCAGACGGGGCGATACCATTCGCAGCGAGAACTGCAAGCTGCCGCTGCATGAGATCGGACATGGCCTGCATTTGCTGTGCAAAGAGCCCGGCATAGCCGTCCGGCGGCGTAGGGACTGCGGTTGTTTGCGCCGGAGTGCCGCCAGCGGTTTTTGGCGTCGATATCGCGGCAATGGTGGTCGCAGGTGGCGCGCTCGCTGAACCAGGAGATGTCGTGAACTTCACGTGCGCTCGCAGATGATCGGCCAGCGTGGCGAAGGTGCCGAACTCGCCCATGATCTGACGGAAGGTCAGCTTCACGCCATAGCGGGCGCGGATGGTCTGGGTGAGCTGGGTGAGAAAGAGAGAATCGAGGCCGAGTTCCACGAACGAACTGGTGGCGGGAATGGCAGAGAGGTCGAGGTCGGAGAGTTCGGCGACCATCGACTTTAGCTCGTCGAGAACTGCGTCCGCCGAAGTGTTCCTGTCATTGGCTGAAGATGGAGTGGAGTTTGGTGCCATATCAATTCCTTGGGGCCCGAGCGAAGCTGCGGTAAGGCCGGTGTCACGGTGTGCCGTCGCTGTCGAGACCGGGTCCTGCGTGACTTCGGCCGGTTTTGCGATCGCGCGCGGTGCATCGACCCAATACCGCTTGCGCTCGAAGGGGTAGGTCGGTAGCAGGATTCGTCTGGGCGAATGTTGATTCCAGAACCTCTGCCAGTCGGGTTCTAGGCCAAAGCTGATGAGCCGCGCGAGTGCAGGCAGAATTCGATCCCTGTCGCGCTCTTCTGTAACTGCGGAGGTGCCGTTTGGATTGTTGTTCGAAGGCGCCGCCGTTTCGCTCAGGCTGGTCAGCACGCGTTCCCCGTCGAGCGTGCCCGCTAAGGTCTGGCGCATCGCGCCTTGCAGAGTCGGAGAGGGCGCGACTTCGAGAAAGATTGCATCACCGGTGAGAATGGCATCTGCAGCACGAATCGCGTCGGCGAAGCGCACCGGTTCACGAGCCTGGCGCGGCCAGTCCCATGTGGCGAGATTTTCATCCGTGACCGCTTCCCCCGTAAAGCTGGAAATCCAGGGCAGCCGCGGCGCGACTGGAGCGATGGAGGGCAGTGCGGCACGGAGCGCGTCGGGAACAGGATCCATTGCGCGGCTGTGAAAACCGTGCGAAGTGACAAGCCGCCGCGCCGCGATGCCCTGTGCCGCGAGTGCATCGGCGAAGGCATCGATCTCAGACGCTGGACCGGAGACAGTGACCGACTGCGGCGCGTTCACGGCGGCCAAGTCGAGTGTGGCAGGGAGCAAGCTGCGGACTCGCTCCTCCGTGGCGCGGATGGCGAGCATTGCACCCGCTGGCTGCTCTTGCATAAGGCGGCCGCGCGCGGCAATCAGGGCAAGCGCGTCTTCGAGGGACAGCGATCCGGCAACCGTGGCTGCGACAAATTCGCCGATGCTGTGGCCCACCACCATGGCGGGTGCGACGCCCCAGGACTCCCACAGACGCGCCAGCGCATAACAGACGGCGAAGATGGCGGGCTGGGCCAATTTCGTCTGGTCTAAATTGCTCACACCGCTGTCGAGATTGGCACCTGCTGGGATATAGCTGCTGCTTTCGGCCGGATAAAGGGCAGCGAGGAGGCTCTCGCCCAAGAGCGGTGAAAGGATGCGGTCGCACGCCTCGAGCTCGCGGCGGAAGACCGGTTCGTTGTCATAGAGCTCGCGACACATGTTGACGCGCTGAATGCCCTGGCCGGGAAAAACAAAGATCACCCGCGGTGTGGCAAGCGCGGTCACAGCTGCGGGGCGCTCAGCGCGCAATGCCGTGATGGCTCCGGCGGGATCGCGAACGGCGATGGCATCGCGGATGGGCAAGCGCGCACGACCCTCGGCGAGCGTGAACGCAACATCGGCAAGATCGGTATCGGGGTGCGCTTCGAGAAAGTCGCCCAGATGGACGCGCGCCTGCTCCAGAGCGATGGGTGTGCGCGCAGAGAGCAGGAGTATCTGCGGACCTGAAGTGATGTTGCTTGGCCGATTTGATGGATATTCATCAACGATCACATGAGCGTTGGTTCCGCCCACACCGAAGGCGCTTACCCCGGCTCGGAGCGGTGCGCCGGGACCTGGAATCCACGGTGAAGGCTCCGCCGAAAAGCGAAAGTCAACCGGGCTGTCGCTGAGTTGACGGACGATCTCGGGGTTGAGCTTTTCAAAATGCGCAAGACCGATGATTTGCCGGTGCTGAAGCTGCAGCACCGTCTTGATGAGACCCGCGATACCGCCGGCGACGTCGAGGTGCCCGAGGTGGCCTTTGGCTGTGCCGACATGGACAGTCGGCTGCTTCTTGCCGGTCAGCCGCGTTCGGTAGGCGCGGTCCAGGCCGGCCATCTCGATCGGGTCGCCAAGCGGAGTGGCTGTGCCGTGCGCTTCGATGTACGTGATGGTCTCGGGTGCGACGCCCGCCATCTCCTGCGCCGCGACGATCACATCGGCCTGGCCCTCGACGCTAGGCGCGGTGTAGGCACCTTTCGCCGAGCCATCGTTGTTGGTGGCGAAGCCACGGATTACCGCCAGAATGGGGTCGCCGTCGGCCTCCGCATCTTCGAGACGCTTGAGCACGACGACTCCGGCTCCGGAGCCGAAGACTGTGCCCTGCGCGCGATGATCAAAGGGACGGACGACGCCATCGAGCGAGACGATGCCACCTTCTTCCGG
The DNA here is from genome assembly GCA_963737035.1 of uncultured Acidobacteriaceae bacterium. Lineage (GTDB taxonomy): Bacteria > Acidobacteriota > Terriglobia > Terriglobales > Acidobacteriaceae > KBS-83. The sequence continues at coordinate 46,807 of CAVTRJ010000019.1, forward strand.
AAGGTAGCCACGACACTGCGGGAAGGTGATGGAGATGCCGCCGGCGAGCGCCATGTCGCAGCCATATGTCAGCAGACTCTGGCAGGCCTGGCACACCGCGACCAGCGAGGTCGAGCAGGCGGATTGCACCGTGACACTGGGTCCGCGCAGATTGAGCTTCCAACTGACGCGCGTGGGCAGAAAGTCCTTATCGTTGCCCATCATGGTCACGTAGGAGCCAGCCTGGTAATCGGCAGTGAAGCGCTCGAGGAAGGCACGGTCATGCGCGAGATTGTGCAGCAGATAGGTGTTCAGCGCAGAGCCGGCGAAGACACCGATGGAGGCTTTCGCGCGCTGAGGATCGTATCCTGCGCGTTCGAGTGCCTCCCAGCAAATCTCGAGGAAGATGCGATGCTGCGGGTCCATCTGCTCGGCTTCGCGGGGATAGATGTGAAAGAAGGCAGCATCGAACAGATCGACATCGTCGAGCACCGAGCGTGCCGGGAGGTAGCCGGGCTGCGCGGCGATTTCGGGGGAGACTTCCAGTTCCTCGGAAGAGAAGCGGCGAATGGCCTGTTTGCCGGCCAGCAGGTTCTCCCATAACGCCTCCGGTGTTGCCGCGCCGGGAAAGCGGCCCGCTATGGCGATGATGGCGATCGCCGGCCCGCTCACGTCGTGCTCCTTTGCTGAGCGTGATGCGTCGCTCATCGCACTTCCTCACGGGAAGAGGAGGCGGGACGCAGGCGGGCAAAGGCAGCGCGCTGGCGGGCACCGCGCTCGACGGCTGGTGAGCGTCTGGCTCCGCGGTCGGCCGCGGCCGAGCCTCCGGCTAAGGATGCGTCCATGCCGGATTCCTGAGATGCAGATGTTTCGGCATAGCGCGCCAGGGCGCGTGCGGTAGGGGCGGCAAAGATAGCGGAAGTGGGCACGTCTAACACGCCCGAAGTACGCAGTCGCGCCGCAAGCCGCGCGGCCAGCAGTGAGCTGCCGCCTGATTCGAAAAAATTCTGTTCAGGTCCGAGCTGCGGCGCGCCAAGCAGCTGGCGGAAGATTGCCAGGACCTCAAACTCACGCTTCGTCTCATCAACTGCCATGGGGGACTCCTGCTTTGCTACAGCGGCTCTGTCAGAGTTCGTGAGGACACACGGGAATAGCAGTACGCCATTCCCCACCGATATCCTCGACTCAGCCGTGAGCCGACTCCGCCCTGCCGCCGCCGACCGCTTCGGCAGCATGTGCATTCCGCTCGGCTCGCTGTGAAGCAGAGGTCACGAGTGTCGTGCCGCGCTGCTTTCTCAGCTGCCGCTGGAAATCTTCCACGTCGCGCACCAGCGCCGGATCGACGCGATTGCGACTGATCCGGTTCAGAGTCACTGCAACGCCAGGCACATCGAGGCGCTCCAGCAGGTTGGCGGCGCGGTTCAGCTGTGCACGCGTGGTGCGGCCTGATTGCACGATCAGCACCGTGCCATCGGCGACGCGCGCCAGATACTCGGTGTCAGCAGAGATAAGAATGGGAGAGGCATCGATGAGCACCACATCGTAATCGTCCTTCACCTCGTTGAGGATCTGGGAGACGAAGGTGCCGCTGTAGATCGGACTGCTGGTGCCTGAGCCACCCTGCACAGCCAGATCGGCGCTCGCACGCCGCAGCTTGTCGGAATAGCGCGTCGCACCCGGTTCGGAGGAGGTGACCGAACCCTCATTGCGGACGTACGCGATCTTGCCGTCGATGTTAGTTGCGGCGACGGTGAGCGTGTTCAACCCGAGGTTGCGCAATTGCCGCCCCAGCTTCTCGACCACCGTGGTGGTGCCACTCTCCGATGCAGTGGCTGTGAACAAGAACGTCCGCGCGCCAGACGAGCTGCGCGCGTGCTGAATGCCACCAGCGAGGCGCAACAGGTACTGACCGCTGGCCTCGCTCGAGAAGTCGTCATGATCGAGCAGCACGCCGATCGGCGGAAAACCGATCACTTGCTCGACATCGCGCGAGGTGTAGACGTACGGATCGAGCGCATCGGCGAGCAGTGCAGACCCAATGCCGGCTAACAACGAGAAGACCAACGCTCCGAGCGCGTAGAGCCAGGTGCGATTCTTGCCTGGCGTGAGCGGTACCATGGCCGGCGAGGAGAGATGGATGGTTCCAGGCGAGCTGCTTTCCAGTTCGAGATCGCGGATGCGCGCAGCGACGGCGGAATAGCTGTCCTGCAGTCGCTGAATATCCTTCCCGACTTCCTTGGCCTGCTGGAACTTCGGCGCGGCCGTAGTAGCCATATGGGTCTGGGCTAGCAGCTGACCCTCAATCTGCTGCTCCACCGAACGGGTGCGGTTCACCTCTGCCTGATACTGGAGCCGCTTGCGATCGGCGATCTTGCTCTCCACCGTCGAAAGATTTTGATTCAGCTGCTTGTCGATATCAGCGATTTCCGCCTGGTTCTGCAGATAGAGCGGATTGGTCGGAGTGAGGCCGTTCATCGCAGTCATCAATTGTGCGCGGCGCACTTCGAGGTTCTGGCGCAGCGTGGAGAGGCCAACGTCGGTGGTGGCCGAATCCGTGGCAAGCGCGTTCAACGCGTTGCCGCGATAGGCATTCAACTGCGCCTCGGCCGCCATACGCTGCTCCTTGGCCTGTGCCAGCAGATCGTTCAGCCGCTTCACGTTCGAGTCGTACGTGTTGTCGGTGTTGTCCTGTGCGCCGATTTGCGCGACACCCAGATCGTCCATGAGCTTGGCTTGCTCAGCCAGCCGCTGATCAAGCTGCGTCTGCAGTTTGCTGCGCTCGTCACGCAGGGTGGCGAGACGCTGATCGCGTCCGTAGAACTCTTCGCTATGCGCCTTGGCCACGAAGGCGTCGGTTACCGCATTGACGACCGAGGCCGCCTTCTGCGGATCGTTCATGGTCAGCGCGATCGTGATCTGGAAGGTGGTGCCGACACGGTCGGTATCGAGGGCATGCTGCAGCCGATTCACAGCGGAGCCGATGCTCTCGCCCGGCTCCTGCCAGGTGCCCGGAGCGAGCTTTTGCAATGCGGTCGCCAGGATGTCGTACCGGGTCACCGTCTGCGCTTCGTCGGCGATGTACTCCTCGTACGGACGGTCCTGCTCCTTGTTCTCGTCGGATGAGAGCGTCGAGGGGAAAGTCGGAGAGACATATACGTAACTGGTCGCGGTGTAAGTCGTGCCGGCATGCAGCACCACATAGGTCCCGGTTGCGAGTAGGGCGAGCAGTGTGACCCAGGTGACGAGCGTGCGGTGACGGCGCACGGTGTTTGGTATATCGAGCGGCCGCTTGCGCTGCTCCTGATCAGGCGGGGGCAGCGATGGCCGCGTCGGAAATACAACCGTGCTGAGGGCGGTCTCGGTGTTGACTCGGTCAGTTTTCATGGCAGCTCTGTGTGTTCTCTCCTGGTCCTCGCTCGCGGATTAATGGAACGCCGCGCCGAAGGTAAGGGCCGTAGTGAGCGGACTCAACTGCTGCAACACATAACCGGTTTTGGCCATGCCGCCGCGGGGGACGTAGACGACCTCACCGGGTTTCAGCGAGACTTCCAGAGCGCCGGTGGGGGTAAGCAGATCTTTGTAGCGAATCGGCCGCTTGGTGCCGTTCGTCGGGTCGATGATCATGATCTGGGGGTTATTGCCCGCCTTCTCCGTGATGCCGCCGGCTTCCGCGATCATCGAGGGCAAGGTGGAGTTGTGCTTCAACTGGATCGCGCCCGGATGGTTGACCTCGCCCAGGATAGAAACAAAGCGGTCCTGGTCGTTGGGGACAAAGACGGTGTCGTTGCGGCGTAGACGCATATCTGCCATCGCGCTTCCCTGACTGAGAAGCCCTTTGACGTCGACCCAGATGGCTTCGTCGTTGCCGCGATAAATGGCCACGCGTTCCGGAATGGGATCGTCAATGGTGTGGCCGGTACCGGTGGGCTGCAGCAGGCCGGCGCGCGTGATGGCCTCGAGCAACGTGGGCGTCTGGTCGAAGTACATGATGCCGGGGTGCTCGACATAACCGGTGACCAGCACGCGGTTCGATCCGTATTTGTCGACGCCTACGATGCAGGTGATGTTGGTGTAGTACTTCGACATGGCCTGATCGATCGCCTGGGCTGCCTGCTCGCGGGTTAATCCCGCCACGGTAATGCCGCCTGCCATGGGCAGGGTGATACGTCCATCGGGTCCGACGGTGTGTTTGCCGGAGATATCCGGCCGTCCGGCAAACTCCAAAGTGATGTCATCGCCGCCACCGAGTTGGTATTCCTCATTGGCAGGCGGTTCCATAGATTTGAGCTGCGACATCGGATTCGGATGCAGCACGGGAGCTGCCTGGCTCCCAGCGGCGGGTGGGTTGCCCGTTGCCGCGCCTGGCTGCTGTTCCTGCGAAAGCGCCCCTGCCGCTGTCTGGATTGCAGGCGTCTGGCTCGCTGGATTTTGGGTAGCCGGACTCTGGGTCGCTGCATTCTGGGCCAGCAACGCCAACGGGAGCAGCGAGCCGAGCAACAGAACAGGGCCCAGCCGAGTCGGCGTGTGGAGAATGGAGGATGTCAGGCGCATACAGTTGTCACTCCTGATTGTGCACGATCTTTGTTAATTTCTTGCCATGTATGGCTCTTAGTGCCGCAAACGCGGTGGTAGGATGCGCGGCAGCTGGGCGGCGGCTCATAAGCGGCGCCCTTTGCCCGACCCGGCGACAACCCTGCCCCCGACGGCGTCCTTCAACGGCCATTGTCCGCGGTCGATGGGGGTGACAGTCGCTGGAGCAACCGGAGATGCTTCACGGGCCGTGCGCACCCACGCCGCATTGCGCTGCGACGATGCCAGCGTGCGGGGCAGCATGCCCAACTTCCAGACGATGTAGCCAGGTACCGAGAGCAGTGTGCGGACCGCGCTCCACCAGCCATCGCCCTCGGCGGCAGCCGTCGCAACATGCGTCAGGATCACAACGAACGCCCCGGCGGCGTAGATGCGCACCCAGGGGACGGGGATCAGCAGACAGATTCCGAGCAGGACCACTTCGCTGGCCAGCGGCAGACACGCCAGCTCGAGCGCCGGTTCGAGCAGAATCGGGCGGCCGGCTAAAGCACGGCGCAGCAGCCGGAGCAGCCAGGCCTGAGTCATACGCAGGCGGCCACCCTCCCACCGCGCTCGCTGGGAGGAGGCGGCAGCCGAGTTCTGCGGCATCTCGCTCAGTACGGTTGCGTTCTCGAGGAACGCAACGCGAATGCCGGCATCGACCAGGCGAAGGTGGTACTCCAGATCCTCGACGACGGAGCTGGCCTCATAGGGCACCCGCTGGAGCACCGTGCTGTGAAATCCGAAACCATTGCCGAAGATGCCGGCGGACATGCCCAGCCGTGCGCGGCCGCGCGGACGGATCACATTGAATCCGAGAAAGCCGAGCGCCGTCAATTGGGCGGTCGCCTGTCGACCACCGCTGTCTTGGGCGACATATCGCGCCTGGAAGGCCTCCGCGCCGTCGGCCAGAGCCTCAACGATGGCTGCGGAAAAACCGGGGACAACCACCGAGTCTGCATCCACGACCGCGAGCACTTTGGCGCCGTGGGCGACGGCATGATTGAAACCGGCGCGCAGCGCTGCGCCTTTGCCCTGCCGCCCATCGTCACGGAGCACCAACACCTCTGCGCCCGCCTCGGCCGCCACCTGCGCGGTGCCATCGGTGCAGTTATGCGCGACCACCAGGACGGAGCTGCCCGGCGGCAAATCGGCGCGCAGACTGGCGACGCACCGGCACAACAAAAGCTCTTCATCGTGAGCGGGAACCACCACGGTCAGGGCCAGTGGCGCGATCGGGACGACAGGGTGAATCCGCTTCTCACGGCTTCGTTTGGGCAGCAGCGAACCTGCGGTCAGGACAAGCAGCTCCAGCGCCAGAGGGGCCGTCGCCGCCACGAGCACGCAGGAGGCAGTGCGCAGCAGGAGGCTGGCGGAATTCGTACTCTGAAACGAGGCGAGCGGGGGAAACAGCATCATGGTTAACTCCAGACGCGGCGGAACGCGAAACGGGCGGGAGCGTACACGACCGCAGGTTCGCTCGCCGGTGCAACGGCCCTTGCGGGCTGCAATTCCTGCGACCAGCCGGTGATCAGGAAGAAGAGCGTGAAGGTCTGGAAGCCGAGATAGACCGTGGTGATACTGAGCACGATAGTGACGAAGACGGCCAGCAGACAGAGCGCAAAGGAGGTCTCGGTCCGGTCACGTGAGGTCACAATCGTACGAACCAGACGCGCGCCGGTGATGAGAATGAGCAGGGAGAAGATGCCGAGCCCGAGATAGCCCTGCGTCAGCGCCAGGTTGAGATATTCGTTGTCGATAGAAACCTGTCCATCGACCGTAGGGAAGTGCAGACCATAGCCGAGCATTCCGCCGCGCTCTACGATCGGCGTGTAGTTGACGATCAGCATGCGGCGGTACTGCGCGTTCTCCTGATCGATGTCAGATGGCGAATGGTTGATGTTGGTGTACCGGTTGAGGACGGCATAGGAAACAGTCATCAGCAACACGCTGGCGATGATCACCCTCCGCAACGCCCGCTTCTGATTGCGGGCTCGGGCCGCCAGGATCAGCAGAATGCCGAACGCGCCGCTCAGCCAGGGACCGCGCGACTGAGTCATCCACACGCCCGCCATCAGAGCAAGTACGATGTACATCGATTTCCGCCCGGGGAGAAACTCCAGGTTGCGAAACTTGCGGCCCCACAGGCCTTCGCTGGCCAGCCAGATGGCAAATAGCAGAGCGCTGAGAAGAATGCAGCCGGCCAGAATGGCGTGTCCGTAAGGGCCGGCGATACGGCCATATCCCCAGCGCAGTTGCAGGATGAGGTGGCTGGTGTTGTGAAAGATCTTGTCTGACCAAATACGAAAGAAGTTCCGCTCCATGCGGTATTCGTAGAGCGACAGAACCGAGATCACGAAAGCGAGGAAGGCAAAGCGCTTCACGAGAGCAACGCGAAAGCCGGGCCGCTCCACGGCGACACGCCCGATGATGTATGGAGGGAAGCAGGAGAAGGCCATCGCGGTTCCCAGGGCGAGGCCGGCAGACTGACCGTCCGCATTCCAGTTCGACAGCAAGGTACTGAAGCAATAAAAGAAGACCAGCAGGTCTGCCAGGCTATATCGCCAGCGCCGCGCGTACTTGAAGACCAGGGCCACGGCGACCGGCAACGCCACCGCGTCCATGATATCGAGTTCGACACCCTTGAACTTCCATCCTGTGCCGTAGGGCCAGAGCATCATCACTGGCAACACCACGCCAAGGACCGCGCGCTCCGGGCCAACTCTCCAAATCGCGATCAGAGCGATGAGCAGGGCCGAGATGAGGAGGAATGCCAGCATAGTTCTTGGATGTCAGTTCGTTGTTCAGTAGCTAGTCTATGGTGCCCGTTTGAGACTCGAGGGCTTCTCCCCAGCCGGTAGGAGGGTGGAGGTATCCGCAGCCATAGTTGCCAAAGGAATCAATAGCCGTTATCGTAACTGGCTTCGGCTGGAACCACAGGACAAAGATGAGCTCGTCTGCGCCGGGATCGGTGGGTATCCGGTCCGCAGCCGGACCGATGGCCAGTGGTCTGACCATGCCCGGAACCGTGCAGTATGGAGCGCAGTGTCTCTTCAGCAGCGCACTTCATAGGGGCCCTAAAGTCTCTCCTGTGACCTCGAAGGCGATCATCCGCTCCATCATCGCGTTCGTGCTGATTGTGGCGCCGCCTGCGTTTCTACAGCAGGAAGCAATGCCATGGTGAACAGATGCCGACACATGCCCGAAGCGTTGCTGGGCGGCCGGAGGTCAGATTAGGCACTCCCCAGAAGATCTGGAGGCTAAAGCAAACGGTTGCGCTGCATCTGACGCAGCCACAATCAGTGTGGAGAAACAATGTAAAAGGACAAACAAAAAAGTTAACAACTAGAGAACCAAGACTAAACAAGCAGAGAACCAAAGCGTAGCAACCAGAGAACCAAAGCAGAACTGCGTCCAGCAAAACTGCAAATTTCGAGCAGGAGAGGGGAGGGTAAAGACTCTCATGCTGCTTTCCCAGAGACCACAATCAGGACAGAACCGCCACACAACAGGAGACCAAAGAACAGCAAAGGTTCGGGTACGTCAGAGTTAAGAAGCCTGCCGATCTTCGCGGAGGAATGCGGGGAAAGTCACAACTTTTTCCCGCTCGAAGAGCCAGTCAACCTCAGAGTGAAGAGCGGTGGCGATTGCCTGCCGCAGCGCATCTCCGGGTTCCCGGCTTCCGTTTACGATCCGGCTGAGATAGGCCTCGTGAATGCCAACCATCTTGGCAAGCCGGTTCTGCCGTATCCCTGTTTTATAGATCGTCAGTTTCAAGTTTGGGTAAATAGATCTCTCGTCGAGTTTCACTTTTTACTCGCCTCTTTGGAGTTCGCAACACAGAGGGGCGGCTGCGATGCTGACAAAAGTACAATGAGCCAAAAGAACTTGCCAGCATGCATTGGTACCCATGTAGTCACCTAAGACCCACACGGGTAATCTACGATATATCTTTAATTACTAATTTGTTACCAATAAGCAATAAGTACCCATAAATGATCCTCAAACGCGCTTAGCTCAAGCTGCGCACTCTCTCTCCTTGTTACAGGGCAGGCGTGAAAAAAGTTCAAATGAAGATGGCGTCATGTAGCGGCGGTGATCGCACGCGGCGGATGTAATTTCTCCGCAGCGGTTTCGTGAAGTGCAAAGAGATTTAAGTGGTGCCCAGGACAAAGGCGACGATTGTCGCGCGGGATGATGCTCCAGCTGCGATCGCAGACTGATCGAGCGTTTTGGAATCCGTTTCGGATGGTGGCTTGATCGCTGCGCCGGCGATCTCCTGAAGTGTTGCGGTCCGGAAACAGAGCTCACACATGCCAAATCCCTCGCCGGTCACGACGGGTGGCCCGAACACCCGGCAAGTTTCTGGCCTCGAGGCATAGAGGTCACAGGTGCCGTGTTCGGGATCGAGGGCCGGGCAGGGCTCGTCATCGGCGAAGTGATCGAAGGCCTCGACCGGGTCGCCGTTGCCGTCGACGTCGAGAGCACCGGTGGCTCGATCTCCGGGAAACTGCGGCGCCAATCTCGACCATGAGGCGGCCGCACGCTCGCGCACGCGCGCAGCGTGCTCAGGATCTTCGCGCGCGAGGACATCCAGGCCTTGTTTCAACCTCAAAGCATCGGCAGGTCCAATGGGAAAGACGCCGATACAGCATTGGGTGCAGCCAGGACGGCAGAGAAGGTGAGGACCGCTCCGCGCAGCAGCATCGGCAAAGGCACCGTCGACCAGTGCGACAAATGCGCTGTCCAGGCTTTGGAAACACGCCTTTGCGTGGTTTGCGCCCGTGATGCCGTCGGCGTCCATGGTTCTATGCTAGGCCGGTTCCATGCTAGGCCAACGTCCGGGCTGGTGCAGCAGTAGATTAGGGGCGCCGAGGGAGGGCCTCGCCGGCTTCAAAAGGAGCCGGCGACCTTGTTGGCGGTTTTTGAGACCTTTCGGGCGAAGGTGTCTGCTTGGGAGGCGACATCATCGGCCACGTCACGGGCGCGCGAGTAAACCTTGTTGGCATGCTTGCCGAAGTCGTCCGCGGTGTCTTTGAGATAGTCGCTGGTGTCGTCGAACTTCCGCTTCCACTGCTTACGGGTCTTATCCCCTGTCCGCGGTGCATAGGCCAGGGCCACCGCTGCTCCAGCAGCCACCCCGATAGAAAAGACTGTCCAATACTTGAAGACGCTCATGCTGCAATCCTCCTGTTGATCTGGCGTTACGCGCTCTCAAATGGCGCTCGCCCGTGAAACGGGTCGTTGCAGGGTAAGAGGGGATGTGGCTCTGCGGGGTTGTGTAGAGCTTTGATTGCGCTGTTCGATGAGGGCGGAGGCGGACTGGCCTTGTTATGGATTGCTAAGAGCGGAGGATGGCGCGGCATCCAGATCTACCACCGAGGACTCGTTCTGAACTGCCCCGGGTGCCGAGCGAGCCGTTGCGTGCTTCGCGCGGCGAAGGAATGAGTGGCGGGGATGGCTTGCCTCTTGCAATTGCTGCAGCACGACGGGCGAAATGACGGGCGCGATGGAGGTGCGCAGAGCAGCCGCATCGAAGGCGGGTTCAACGGACGAGGTGGCCAGGAAACCGGCATGCTGTGGCGCGACCTGGAAAAGCAGGTGCGGCTGCGATGGCACGGGCTCTGCGTAAACGAAGCAGACGGACATGGCCAGCATGAATGCCGCGAGGTAGAGCAGAAGTCGAAAGCGGTAGGTGGTGTCCATTCCAAGCTCCCTCGGCGGGTATTGTCTCTTATGGTTCCTGTTATCTAGTGAGGTTCATCCGCAATCTGGTCAGGGTGAATTGCACGCAGGTTGTAGGCAACGGGTTTTCTGTTGTAGCCCAAATCGGGACTGCCTCATTCTGGGTGCCAAGTCGAGCGGAGGAGGTTACTGTTGGCTTTGGAGTTAGCTGTCAGTTACGCAAGATGACGAACGGAATTCTTACCTTGCCAGCCATTGGCCGTCTAACTAAGGAATTGCATTACCCGCAAGCTTGGAATGCGGTGTAAGTCCTTGCCTGACATTGATATTTGGGTAAAAGTAGGTTAAGATAACTAAGGATCGAATGACCGGCACAGCCTTGTATGTGCCCCGGCCAGGAGCAGGGTCGAGTTCCGGTCCCAATATTCTCCACGTTGAGGAAAACAACGCATGGCAAAGCGTCGCGGAAATCCAAACTGGGGTAAACCGGAGCCCATCGGTCCGGTTGTCCCCACAGTGACTTCGTTCGAGCAGGTGGTAAAGGAATTCAAGCTGACGCCCGATCAGTATGTGCGATCGACCCGTCTTCGGGAGTGGGCGCGGCGCAACAAGAACTCCAAGTACATCCCGGAGGCCTTGCTTGAGGCCTGGGGCTTCGAGATCGAGTCCACACTGTAAGCTTCAATCGGAGTTGCAAAGACGCCATCCTTCGGGATGGCGTTTCTGTTTGCGCACCGGCTATCGCGTCCTTCGCACTTCCTCTAGTATCGGCACCTGCTCGACGATCTCCAGATCGAAGCCTTCGAGTGCGGGCACGTGGGTTGGCGTGTTCGAGAGCAGACGAATCTTGCGGATGTTGAGATCCGCAAGGATCTGTCCCCCGATGCCGACTTGGCGCAGCACACGCTGGTGGCGCTCTTCATGCACCGGGTCGGGGTGCATTTCGCGTGCGCGGGTCTCGCGATGCAACAACATGCGCGGCGGGAGTTCCCGGCGGTCGAGCTCAAAGCCTGGGCTGTTGTTGTGCAGATAGATCAGCGCACCGCGTCCGGCATGGGCAATCCGTTCGAGCGAGCGCTCGAGTAATTCGCGGCAGTCGCAGGTGGTGGCGCTAAAAACATCGCCTGCGAGGCAGTGCGAGTGCACGCGCACCAGCGTCGGCGTATCGCCCATCTCGTCGCCGAGGGGCCCGCGCACCAGCGCCAGATGGCTCTCGCCGCCGTTCACCTCGCTTTCATAGGCGATCATCGTGAAGTCGCCATAACGGGTGTGGATGGGTGATTCGGCAACGCGGTGAATGTATCGCTCGTGCCGCAGGCGGTAGCGGATCATCTCTGCGACGGTCAGCATCTTCATCCCGTGAGCGGAGCAGAAGCGTTCGAGGTCGGGAACGCGCGCCATGGTGCCGTCGTCGTTCATGATCTCGCAAATCACACCGGCAGGAATGAGCCCGGCCATGCGTGCGAGGTCGACCGAGGCCTCGGTCTGGCCGGCGCGCACCAGCACGCCACCCTTGCGCGCGCGCAGAGGGAAGACATGGCCGGGACGGGCGAGGTCTGCCGCGCTGCTGGTGGAGTCGATGGCGACGCGAATGGTATGGGCGCGATCGGCGGCGGAGATGCCGGTGGTGACGCCCTCGCGGGCCTCGATTGTCTCGGTGAAGGCGGTGCCGAAGCGCGAGGTGTTCTCCTGCGACATGGGCGGCAGGCGCAGATAGTCGGCGCGCTCCTCAGTGAGGGTGAGACAGATGAGGCCGCGTCCGTACCGAGCCATGAAATTGATCGCTTCCGGAGTGACAAATTCGGCGGCCAGCGTGAGGTCGCCTTCATTTTCACGGTCCTCGTCATCCACCACGATGAGCATGCGGCCGGCCTGAATCTCGGCGATGGCGCCGGGTACATCAACGAATGGAAGATGCGCCATGGATCTCCTTACTTCACGGACTCTGGGTAGAGCAATGCTGCAAGAAGGATGCCGTGGAGCGGGGCTGCGGTGCAAGCAATTGCGCTGGACGGGCCACCCGGTAGTTTGACGGCGAGCCTCTGAAACCGTGATCGCCGATGATAGACTGCGCGGGTGACGGACATTCTTGCTAAGGTCCGGAGGCGGATCCGCAGGCTTTGGAATTACCGGCGGATCGAAAGGGCCCTCAAGGGAAAGCGCGGTCTGGAGATCGGCGGCCCGAGTTCTATATTTTCCCCCGCCACGCCCAACGGCTTTGTCCCACCCGTCTACTCAATCGCCGCTTCTATAGACAACTGCAACTTCGCGACCAGCACGACGTGGTCACAGGGCGAAGCGGGACGGAGCTTTCGCTATCTTCCCGAAGCGGAGCCGGGGATGCAGTACATCCACGACGCGACTGATTTGGCCTCCATCGCAGACGGCTCGTATGACTTCCTGCTGGCGTCGCACATTCTGGAGCACGTTGCCAATCCACTGCGGGCGCTCGAGGAGTTCCATCGAGTGCTGAAGCCGAACGGCTCAGTGCTCGTCATTGTGCCGAACCGGTTGCATACCTTCGATCATCGCCGTCCTGTGACCACCTTCGCGCATCTGGAGGCGGATCTAGCAGCGAATACGGATGAGAGCGACATGACCCATCTTGAAGGGGTCCTGGCGCTGCACGATCTGGAGATGGACAAGCCCGCAGGTTCGCCTGAGGAGTTTCGCGAGAGATGCCTGCGCAATCGGGAAGCGCGCTGTATGCATCATCACGTGTTCGACCTGGCATTGCTGGACCGCTCGCTGCGCCATGCGGGATTTCTCCCGCTGTATGGTACGGACCTGGGGAATCAACGTGCTGATCTTGGAGACGGCGTAATTCTTAGGGCCGCATGGCGCGCATGTCAGGACGCTGCTACGGCAAATTCTTGCCTGAAATGACGCTCAGGTCTAGCCGAGATCGCGATATTACTGCCGCGGTTCTTCTGGCCTTCGCGCAAGGTAAGTCTGTTCACGACTGCTTGCTCACAAAGCGTCTGAGGGTATGTCACTAGCTGGCTGCGGCAGCGGCAGCTTGCCTGCAAGGCCGCGGTCTTCAAGATCGCGACGCAACTGTTCGACGGTGGTGAAGACGATGCCGTCGATGCCAAGCGCGCGGGCCGCCGCGATGTTGGCCGGGATGTCGTCGATGAAGATGGCTTCCTGTGCGGCCACTTCCAGCTTGTCGAGGGTATGGCGGTAGATGATGGGATCCGGCTTGGCGGTGAGCAGCTCACAGGACCAGGTGAGCCAGGTGAAGCCGGTAAGCCAGTCGAAGTGCTTGCGCATGTACGCGAGGTTCACGTCGCCCATGTTGGAGAGGATCGCGGTCTTGACGCCTGCCTTCTGCAGAGCGAAGGCCCATTCGAGCATGGGGGCGTTCAGGTTGGCCCACATGAGCGCGTCGTGATGGTGAAAGGCGGCCAGGCGCTCCGGTGTGAGCGGGAATCCGGCGCCCTTCGCGACGTTCTGCCAATAGGTATGGCCGTTGAGGGCTCCTGCGTCATAGGCGTGGCGATGCGCCCAGTAGTGCTCTTCGAAGACGTCGTCGGGCACGCCGGCGGTCGAGACCAGGGCGGTGTGGGCGTCGGCATCGGGCTGCATGCTGAGGACGCGTCCGAAGTCGAAGATGATGGCACGGGGAACGGTGGCGGTAGTGGGAGAGGCGGATGTCGTCACCTCTCTATTATGAAGTGCGAGTAGGAATTTGCGGAGCGTGCGCACACGATGCGGTTTGCAGCCAGAACGGAGTGGTCGAGTGAGGAAACGGCATGGTCGCGTGCGCTCGAAGTTCGGCGGCGCAGCGGCTTGCCGATTCTCGATCTGACGGCTTCGAATCCGACACAGTGCGGCTTTAGTTACGATGCGCAACTGCTCGCCGCACTATCGGCGGATGGAGCGCGCGCGTACGATCCCGAGCCGCGCGGCATGCTTGCCGCGCGCGAGGCGGTATGCCGCTACTATGCCGATCTTGATGCGGTGCTCGACCCGCAGCAGATCTTCCTGACCACCAGCACGAGCGAGGCTTATAGCTGGCTCTTCCGATTGCTTTGCGATGCGGGAGACGAGGTGCTGATCGCGCAGCCGAGTTATCCGCTGTTCGATCTGCTGGCGACGATCGATGATGTGAGGCTGGTGCCGTTTGGGCTGCTTTATGATCCGGGCGGCAGCCATGGCTGGAGCCTGGATCTGCATGCACTACGCGCGCGCATGACACCGCGCACGCGCGCTGTCATCGTGGTGCATCCGAATAATCCAACCGGACACTACACAAGCTTGCCAGAACGAGCGGAGTTGTCGGCGCTGTGCCGCGAGCACGGGCTGGCGCTGATTGTCGATGAGGTCTTTCTCGATTATCCGTTCGCTGCGGAGACTTCTGGAGAGGCGAACGGCAGTTTCGCGCGCGGCGAGCAGCAGGCGCTCACGTTTGTGCTGAGCGGGTTGAGCAAGGTTGCGGCGCTGCCGCAGATGAAGGCCTCGTGGATCGCATGCCTGGGTCCGACGGATATACAGAACGAGGCGATGCGCCGGCTGGAGATCATCGCGGATACGTTTCTCTCGATGAATGCGCCGGTGCAGCATGCTGTACCGGGGTGGATTGCGACCCGGCATTCGATCCAGCGGCAGATACGTGAGCGTGTGCGGCAGAATCTCGATGCGCTTGATCGTGCGATTGCGCAGCAGCATGCCATCGCGCGGCTTGCCTGCGAGGGCGGCTGGTATGCGACCTTGCGCACGCCGGCGATTGCGAGCGGAGAGGAGTTAGCGGTGCGGCTGCTGGAGCGTTGTGGAGTTGCGGTGCATCCGGGAGGTTTCTTCGGTTTCGCTGAGAATAATCGGCTGGTATTGAGTTTGCTGCCGGAGCCGAAGGTCTTTGCTGCGGGGATCGCGGCGTTGATCGCCGAGGCTCTGCACAGTTGACGATCCGAGTTGGTAACGTGACGCCTCCCCCTCCCCCCTCCCGGTGCCGGAGGGCTATCTGTAACTTCCGCTAGATCAATAGGATAACCTGCCTTCCGATGGCTAAAATCCTCCATTCATTGAGGTTACGGTTAAATTCGTCCAGTGAAAGCACTTAGCAACCGCATTTTGCCTATCAACCAAGATCGGTCCGCCAAGAGGCCGGTCAGCACAGACACGAAACGCCACCGTGATGGTGGCGTTTTGAGATTCCCCGGCTTGCGCTGGATTTGTTTGTCTATTTCCAGTGTAGCGAATTGGATGAGTAGGAATGGCAGATTCTTGCGTGGCTTGCCGGAATGGTCATTACCAAGCCGCAAGTCACAAACCTGGACTTCCGGGCGTGTTAGCACGAAAGCGGCGATGACCTCGGAGGTAATTGCTCCGATTCTGTCTTCGTCACATGCTGGGAGTGCGGCATATATGCCGAGGAGATTTAGAGATGACAAGGTTGACGATGGCGAAGACCGATCCACCCGCGTGGCTGCTGGCCTTTTGGAAAGAGATCGACGATAAGACATTCGGCGCCGGATTCGACTGCTTTTCCGAGGACGCCACCTGCAGACTGGGGGTCGCCGAATGGAATGGCCGGGAAGAGATTCGCGCCCGGCTTCGCGCCTTCATCGATACCGGCTTCACGGCTCTGCACGACGTGGCGGAGTATTGGGATGGCGGCACGGTGAAGATCTTTCGCGGCATCGTGACCATGTCGCCCGATGACAAAAGCAAGCCGGTCGGTCAGGCCTGTGATGACACACTTCTTCTACATGGACGAACGGAACCCAGACAAAGTGCGTCACTGGTTCGGTTCCGTCGGTCCCATCCAGTTCTGACAGGAGGGTAATGGTTATGGGGACACGGTCTGTTGTGGAGACTCCACAACTGGGAGACCTCCTCCGCTTCTGGCGACAGGAGCGCGGGAAGAGCCAACTCGATCTTTCGCTGGATACGGGCGTCTCGCAGCGCCATCTTAGCTTTGTCGAGAGCGGGCGCAGTGTCCCCAGCAGAGACCTGCTATCTATCGTTTCTGATGCGCTGAACATTCCACTGCGAGAGCGGAATGCTCTGCTGCTTGCGGCAGGTTACGCGCCGGCCTACACCGACCGCAGCCTCGATGACAAGCAAATGGCCGTGGTCACTCATGCAATCGATCGAGTATTACGGCAGCACGAGCCACATCCGGCACTTGTGTTGGATCGTTATTGGAACGTCATCCGAACCAACGACGCCGCGCCTCGCTTCTTTGCATCGTTCATCGATCTTGAAGCCCGTCCCCGGCCGCGTAACCTTCTCGATTTGATGTTCGATCCATGCGGAATGCGGCCCTTCGTTGAGGATTGGGAGAAGGTAGCAGCAGGGCTTCTGCAGAGGGTTCGGCGCGAGGCGCTGGGACAAGTGGTGGACACGGGGATCAAGGCGCTGCTGGATCGGCTGAAGACATATCCGGGAGTCTCCGCTCTGAAGCCTTTGCTGACTTCTCAAAGCCCCGTTCTACCGATTACGTTTCGGCGTGGGGATGAGCGCTTTTCGTATTTCTCTTTGATTACGACAGTCGGGACGCCGCAGTGCATCACCGCTCAGGAACTACGCATTGAGTGCATGTTCCCATGGAATGCGGAGGAGAGGTGAAACAACATGGGAAGTCCTCTTCTCGTCGCTGAATTTTCCTAGAACCTATCTCGTAAGTCCGTTTGCGGTTTGCTCCGTGTTGGCCTAACTTCCGAATTGGCGGTGATTCGGTCGCAATCAGAACTGGGGTAGTATGCCCGTATGCAACAGGCGTTTTCTCAACACCTGAATCTTTGGAAGAAGCAACTCGGCCGCGTGCCAGACTACGTGTGGGAGCAATCCGTACTCGAGACCCTGGTACTGGCTGACAACAACCTGTCCGAAGTGTCCGAACAGATCGGCGGCCTGAAGAGGCTCCGGATGCTCGATCTCGGTCACAACGATCTCGCGGGGGTACCTGCGGCGTTGGGTGACCTCGACGGACTCACTGATTTCCTCTACCTTCATGACAATCGGTTGACCTTGCTGCCTTCATCTTTCAACCGGCTGACAAAGTTGCGCTATCTCAATATCAGTGCGAACCGCTTCACTGTTTTCCCGGAGGAGGTTTGCGGCATGGCGAACTTGATCGATCTTCGGGCATCCGACAACCAGCTAACATCGCTCCCCGATTCGATCGGGCGTTTGTCGCGATTGCGGGAGTTGCACCTGCGGAATAACCAGCTGACCTCGCTGCCAGAATCCGTTGGGCGACTGCACGAATTGCGGCAGATGGATCTCCGCGGCAACCCGCTGACCCACTTGCCTGCTAGCATCGTTGCGCTACCTCGATTGGAGAAACTCGATCTGCGATGGGTGAGTACGCTGAAAACGCCAGAGTGGATCGTCAACCTCGAAGAACGTGGCTGCGTGGTCTATCGCTGACTGCCATCAGGACTCTAGAGCTGATGCTCGGCCAACCGGAAACTGGAATCGGGTTGAGAACTTCAGGATTGCCGGTGAGCCGTAACATGATCTTCTTTGGCCCTGATAAATAAACTGACCGATTCAACATGAGTAAACAATCCAGCGGCTCGGACCCAATCCTCTGTGCACACCTCATACGCAGAGTGGACACACAATTGATCGATCTGTTGCGCTCACTTACGCCGAGCGAATGGGATCTTCAGACCGTCGCCCCATTGTGGAAGGTCCGCGACGTGGCAGCGCACCTCCTCGACACCGCGCTTCGCAAACTTTCTCTCGTTCGGGATTCTTGTTACGTGGAACCCGTCGATATCCGCTCGCCTCAAGATGTGATCACATTGGTGAATCGTCTGAATCGCGAAGGCGTAACTGTCTACCGGCGTCTGAGCCCGGCAGTTCTGATCGACATGATGAAAGCAGCTTGTGATCAGAGCGCACTGTTTCACGAATCTCTCGACCCGTTTGGACCTGCGGCCTTCAATGTGAGTTGGGCCGGAGAAGAGAAGTCTCTGAATTGGTTTGACACTGCTCGCGAGCTGACGGAACGCTGGCATCATCAGCAGCAGATTCGAGTTGCCACAAATCGGTCTGGCATTATGACCCCAGAGCTTTACCATCCGGTTCTTGACTGCTTCGTGCGGGGATTGCCGCACCTCTACCGACATGTCGATGCACCCGCAGGAACAGTACTTCTGTTGGAGATTACCGGCGAATGCGGCGGGCAATGGTTCCTGTCCAAAGGATCGACTACATGGGAGTTCCTGAGACGATCGCCTGGAGACGTCGCATGCCGAGTGGTGATGCCGGAGGCGTTAGCTTGGCGTGTCTTTACAAAGGGCACCGATCATGGTGCGGCTCGGGCACAGATTGAGATCGAAGGAAATCGAGAGTTGGGCGAAAAGGTTCTTCATCTGACCGCCGTTGTCGGTTAGGTTTTTCCGTGTGGATGCTGAGTCGCAAGAAACCATGGTCGACAACAGGTGGATGCATGCGGATATCACGAGCCTATGCTTGACTGGATGTGGCGGAGTGGGGAAGATGCGGCGCCTTCTCACCGGTCGCAACGGGTTGACGTCTAAGGTCGAACTTCAGCGTCTGGTGCGGCGCCGGCAGGAACTGCGCATTGAGTGCATGTTCCCATGGAATCCGGAAGAGAGGTGAAGCCAGATGGAAAGGCCTCTTCGCGTCTCTGAGGTTTTCTAGAGCTGTCCCACCCACCCTTTCGACAGAAAGAAGTCGAAAGGGTGGGTGGGATCGAGGGTTGTGTTATTTAGCCTCGCCGCGAGGACAAAGACGTGGAACCTGTCCGATTCGCGAGCGACTACCTCTCGGGTTGAAGAGTGATCAAGGCTCCCATCTTCGGCGTTCCTATCCCGGTTGACAGGTCGTATCCACGAGTGGTTGGGAACAGGCCATTGTTGTTGGTGGTTTGGCCGGCTCCGGTGATGTCGTGGAAGAATCCATTTGCATCGACGTTATAGAGCAGGTAAAGAAGCGGGTTGGCGTTGCCGACCCTGTGGCGCCACAGCCCGTCGTGGTCCGCGATGATCGCTGACCAGAAAGGCGACGAAAGGCTGGTGCCGCCGATTCCGAACCAGCCGGTCGGCGTGCCGCTGATCGTGGCGCACACGCTGTAGGGTGTCGCTGCGCTTCCGGTGCAATATTCTGCATAGCCGGTATAGGGATCGGCGTTCGCGGATACGTCAGGCACCTCGCGGCACGGCGTTCCCTTTGCTGCCAGAGAGCACTGTGTCGCGCCATTGCCGTAGGTTGTGCTGGCATTCGTGATCCCAGGACCGGATTGGTAGCGAGGCCGCCCCCAGAATTGGCTGCTGCCGCCACCGCCCGCGCCCGTCGCAGCGCACCAGAAGAACCCTGACTGGTTGCCTTCGTTCGCGCTGGTGTTGCACAGGTCATCGACATTCCAGACTGTCTCGACACCTTTCGGATATCTGGGATCGGGGTTCGAGTCCGGATTGAACGATTCGAGCGACGTGCCGCCAACGCTCGTCACCCACGGTTGGGACGACGGATCGAGGACGTTGGCGATGGTCGTTCCATCGCTCCGGATGCACGAGAAAGCCCCCGTGTCGCCGGATGCGCCAAACACGCTCTGCCCCTGCAGCGCCATCTGCTCAAATATCAGGTTTTCGGCTTGGGCGTATGCTGCGCCCGCGTCGTTCTCACACCCGCCCCAGCTTGAACTCACTACATCTGCGATGTCATCGTTTGCGATCTTCGAGTACTCATCCAGTTCCGTCTGCCCGGTAAAGTCATTCGGAGCGTTGTAGACCATGATCTGCCGCGCGTGCGGCGCGATCGCGAGCTGCATTTCGATATCGGCGACCACCTCGATATCTCCCGAGTATCCGTTGTATTGCGCCGGACACTGATCGCCCATCGGGCAGATGGGACTGAGCGGGCCGCCATCAACAGTGATGTCTGCAAGCGGGGGCTTGAAACCCGGCCCGTAGAAATACCGTGCCCACGTCTCGATGTCGGAATGCTGATATGCGGAAAGCTCAAACACCGCAAGGTTCACGCCCTTCCCCTCGCCGGAGGCTCCCCGCTGCGGTGCCCCGTAGATCGCGTTGTCCTGCGATGGCGTCAGACCATTGCACCCCGGGCCGCCGCCGTAACCATACGGAAATCCAACGCCGTTATTCACGGCGTTGTAGAGCTGGGCCGTGGTCACATAGGGCGTTTCACAGCTTGGAACCGAAGGAGTTGTGTGCTTTGCGGGATGCACAACCTGCGATTGCAAACGCACGGTATTCGAAAGACCGACAACGCCTAGAACCGCTGGAGCCAGGCCTTCGGGGAGTTGAATATCGGAAGCGTTTGAGAAATAAGAAACGCCCTTTCGGTTGCGGTAGTTGTGCAGGGCGGTCCTGAACGTTCTCTCCACCATGCTGCTAGGCGCACTGACGCGCAGCAGGAACGGCGACGAAGTTTGCTCTACATCCAATCCGCTCTGCCGCAGATAATCTGCGACCGCGGCGGCCTGCGCCGGATCCGGGGCAAAGCGTGCGTTGAACTCTCCCTTGCCCAGCCACTGCTGGCCTTTGGCGTTCGGCTGGTAAAGGTCGGCAAGCAGGTTCGCGAGCCCGGCCGCGTCGCGCGATGCAAGAACAACCTCGAAGGACATGTGCGAGCTGCTGAACGCACCCATGTCCACATCCGTTGTCGGCTTCACGATGCCGCCAACCGTAGCAAAACCATGATCGGCTGCAACACATTTCGTTGAAAGGCTTAGCAACAGAGTGACCGCTGCGAAAGCGCAGCATAGTGCACGTGCTCTGCGAGTCATCGTATCCTCCAGATTGTCATTTGGTCCCGACGCTGTGCCCGATGGCGGCACCAACACATCAGTTTTAAGCGTGACTATTTGGGGGATGGCCCGTACACAGATTGGAATGCGCAAATGCCGCACGACAGTATGCCCGCAGTCTGAGCTTTGTCAAATCGCCCCTGAAATCATCCTCCTCGCAACTCAGAGAATCACTTCCGATATGTCGCCGATACGGAAGTAATTCGAACACCACCAGCCATGTGCCCCATGAGAGCCGCACGGCATCAACACCCAGATGTGCCCCATGCAGGGCATTTATAGGTTGAGTTCTAACGTGCTTCCCGCTGAGTCGCAAGGGAACCATAGTTGGTAGCAGGTTGATGTATTCGGATGTCACGAGCCTGTGCTTGACTGGATGTGCCTGGGGGAAGATGCGGCGCCTTCTCACAACTTGCGCGCTTGCGGTGCTGGCGATACCTGCTGCTGCGCAGGATGGAGCGACCGCGCTCACGCAAAACTATCGGACGCTGCTCGACAACGAGCAGATGCAGGTGGTGCGCGTGCACTACGATCCCCAGGAAGAGTTGCCGGTGCACGATCACTCGCACTATCCGACGGTGTATGTCTACCTAAGCAACTCCGGTCCAGTGCGTTTCATTCACGATGAGGCGCGTGCATTCACGCTGACGCGGCGGCCAGTGAGGACGGGCTGGTTTCGCGTGAGTCCGGGGAGAATCGAGAAGCACACGGTGGCGAATCTCGGACCGAGGGCGAGCGATTTTCTGCGCGTGGAATGCAAGCAGATTGCGCTGGGGCAGATCCGGTCTGAGTTTCGTTACAGCGAGAATGCTGACCTGACCAAGACCAGCGCCATGACCGACTACTCGTCCCCGGAGATGGTGATCCGGCGGTATGTCGTTGTGCCTGGTGGGCGGGAGAGCGTCCGAGCGGAGGCGCAGCCGGAGTTGCTGATCGCGTTCGCTCCGGCGATGGTGCGCGAGCATGGACAGGCCGACCGGCTGATGGCGGCTGGTTCGGTGTTGTGGGTGAAGGCGGGTGAGAACTTCGACTTGATGCCCTCGGGTGCTGGAGCCGCACATGTGCTGGCTATTCGATTGAAATAGCCAGGCTGCGACTATCCGAATCAGATTCCCAAAATCGCTCGCGTCATCCCGAGCCACCAGGCGGGACTGCCCCGCCATAGGTAGATAACAACGAGCTGGGCAGCGCACAGGATCGGGATCGCGACGCGATATACCTGGTGCACGCTGCGGTTGACCACGAGATCGCGCGCTACGCCCAGCAGCATCACTGCGTCGACACAGAGATAGAAGAGGCTGTGGTTGAAGACGTAGAGGAAGCGGCCAAAGGCCGCGTCGAGCAGGGCGCAGGTGGCAAGGAAAAGAAGCCTGCGGTGGAACTCGGGCTTTTTACGCCAGTAGATGCCGAGCGCGAAGAGCAACGCAAAAAACAGCATGTCAGAAAAGGGAACGGCCAGGAACGCCGGATCGGGCTGATGCAGCACCACGGCATCGAAGCGGCCCATGATAATCGAAATCGTGAATCCCAGCGCGACCATCGCCACGCCAAGTCCCACGCCAAACCAACCGAAGAACCGGTGCCACTTTACGTTGTGCGTGCGCACCAGAGCTGACTGGAAGATGTAGAACACGATCCACGCTGAGAATGCAGCGGCATGGATCCACAGAAGGAAAGGCCTTGGCAGGGGAGGATGGAAGAGGCTCTGGTCGACGGTCTTGCTGAATCCCCACACCACGATCGCGGCGAAGAGCAGAGACATGGCGAAGTAAAAGTATTTGTCGACGAGGCCATTGCGGCCGGCGATCTTCAACTGCACGCCTGTAACTGTGCCCTGGGCAGACGAAGCCATAGTAGACACCTCGGTCCTGAACACGATGAGAAGAAGGGCGACTAAATGGGACTGGGCCGAATGAATGGAGCGGAGCCTATGAGTGGAGCGGAGGGAAGTGGCCCGACTCTAGCACGCGCAGGACTATAGCCACAACGCGAATGCGCGAACATGGGGCGCCCAAATTTGTGATCCAGACTTCGCGGTGATGACGGAACTAGAGCCGCGCGTTCGGCTGTAGGAATGGGTTGGTCTCGCGCTCTTGCCCGAGGGTGGTTTCTTCGCCGTGGCCGGGGACGACCAGTGTGTTCTCTGGCAGGGGCAGCAGGCGCGTGTGGATGGAGCGCAGCAGGGCACCCGTGTCGCCTCCGGGCAGGTCCGTGCGGCCGACGCTGCCGGCAAAAAGCGTGTCACCCGCCAGTAGCAATTCCTGCTTTGGGAAAAGAAGGCAGATGCTGCCCGGGGTATGGCCGGGAGTGTGGATGACCTCTGCTTCAAGCCCCGCGATGCCGGTGGAGAGACCGTTCTCGGCGCTTTGATCGAGCGCTACTTTCTCCGGCGTGGGAATGCCGAGCCAGGCAGCCTGCATCTCCAGCATCCCTACAAGAGGCAGGTCTGCCTGATGGAAGAGCACCGGCGCGTCGGTAACGCGTTTAAGCTGCGCAGCCCCGCCAATGTGGTCGATATGCGCGTGCGTGACGATGATCTGGCGCAGCGTGAGATGGTGCCTCGCGAGCCGCGCGAGGATGTCCGCGATCTCGTCTCCGGGATCGACGACGATTGCGTCGCGCGTCTCCAGATTTGCCAACACAGTGCAGTTGCAGCGGAGGGGGCCGACGGGGAAGGTCTCGCGAAGAAAACGGGACGCCATAATCGGATAGTAGCCCAATGGTGCGTTCCGGGTAACTGATCGGCATTACTGCGAGATTACCAATTGCAGGGCCGAGTATAAGGATGCGCCGCGTTATAAACAGCAAAACGCACACGCTCTTTTCAGAACGACTAAACCCTGAAGCATGTGCGGGAAAGCGCACAGAGAAAAAGAGGTCCTTCCGCACCTCGAGGCGGGCGGGCCCTTGCGGTTGCGGTCTTGTGGTGTTTGCCAAGGTTTTGCCGTTGCCGACTTGTGAGAGGACCGCATTATGCCGCTGGGACAGCCCGGGAGCTCGAGGTCTATGCGCCCGCTACGCGCGGACCAGGCGGCTGATCTTCCCATGCGCGCGACGCTCGAGGTGCTGTTCCTGCAGAGCACCGTGCTGTGGGCCGGTGCCACGGCATTGCTGGGCGAAGAGGGGCGGCTCTCCTATAGCGACCTGATGGTGCGAGCGCAGAATGTTGCTGCCGTGCTGCGCCGTAAAGGGATGCGGCCGGGCGATCTGGTGGGTGTCGTCGGACTGCGCACCTTCAGCTCCATCAGCGGGATTCTCGGCATTCTGCTGGCGGGTGGTGTCTATGTCCCCTTCGATGTGTACGGACAATCCACGGAGCAGCTGACGCGCCAACTGGACGAGAGCGCGATTCGTTTGCTGGTCACGGACCAGAGCGACCCCGCAGGAGATTCGTTGCCCTGGGCGCGCCGTGCGACCGTGGTCGATGCGTCGAGCCTTGAGCGCGAGTTCATGCCGCTCTTCCGGGAAGTGAAGCTACCGCAACGGCTGCCGGAAGATCCTGCGGCTGTGGTTTTCAACGCAGACGGACGCGGTGTTCTGGTGACGCATGGGGGCATAGTGCGGCTGGTAACGGGGGGATGGCTGATGGAGTTCCGGTCGTCCGATACGGTGCTGCTGCACGCCGGCGCGCAAGAGCATTTGTTCCAGATGGAGTTGTGGGGTCCGCTGCTGGCGGGCGGTACGGTGGCGCTGGCGCCGCAGAGTGGCGCGGGCGCGATGCCGGCGCACGAGTACGCGCGAGTGATGCGGCGCTATCGCGTCTCCGCGATATGCGCGCGGCAGGCCCTGCTGGAGGAGCTGGCGAAGGAACCGCTGGCGCCACTCGACCAGGTGCAGCAGGCGGTGGTGGACGCGGCGGAGTTGGATGCGCCGATTCCTGAGGGACCACTTCGCGATCGGATGGGCACTCGCGAGCGCGCTTTGCGGGTGACCGGCGGGCTGGGAGCGGCCGAGACCACGAGCTATGCGGTGAGCGTGCGGGTGAATCTGGAAGAGGCGGGTCGCACAGAGCCGGTGGCCGGCAGTGATGCGCTGGTGGTTTTGCCGGATGGGCATGAGGCGAAGCCGGGTGCGCTGGGTGCGCTCGCGATCACCGGGGATGCGCTGGCGATTGGGTATCTTGGACAGCCGGAGGCGACGCTTGCGGCGTTTGCCGAGACACAGCGCGAGGACAACCAGAAGCTGCGCTGCTTCCGCTTGCCGGTGCAGGCAACTCGCCTGGCTGACGGAAGCCTGCTGGCGGGGCAGGCTGCGATGGCTGCGGCTGCGGCGGCGGCCGCGGTGAAGTCGAGCGAGGCGCGCGAGGGATCGGTAGAAGAGGTTGAGGCCCTGCTGCTGAAACACCCGCTGGTACGAGAGTGCGTCGCGCTGCCGGCTGTGCCGGGCGAACATGGCGTCTGCGCGTTCGCTGCGTTGAAGCAAGCAGGGGACCCTCGCGCGGAACGGGCATTGCGCGAGTACCTGGAGAGTCATCTCCCGCACGAATCGCAACCGGCAGCACTGATTTTGGTCACTCAGATTCCGCTGGACACGACGGGAAAGCCGGACCGTGTTCTTTTGACGAAACAATGCGAAGCGGTGCTGAGGCAGTACAGGCAGGAATCTGTGCCAGATATTCGACCGGAGAAACAGGTGGATGTGGTGCGCAGCATCTGGCAGCGGCTGCTGCATCGTATGCAGGTGGATCCGGATGAAGATTTCTATGCCAGCGGAGGCACGGCCGTCCAGCGTATCCGTTTGTACGCGGAGTTGAACCAGCGCTTTCCCGGCGCGTTCACCATGACGGAGCTGCGCTCGCTGAATACCATTCGCAGGGTTGTGGATCACCTGAACAGCGATGCGGTGCGCGAGCGGATGCTCGCGGCCGAGCACCGGGGTGCGTGAGCGGGGCGCGTGAATCCTTCGTCGAAGTCTCCATAATGAAATCTGCATAGTCCATTCCGCCCATCGCGCTCGCTCGTTTGCTCATGTACAAACAGAGCGCGTGGGCTGCACGTGTCTGCTGTGCGTTGCAGACGCACAGGTA
The DNA here is from genome assembly GCA_963737035.1 of uncultured Acidobacteriaceae bacterium. GTDB lineage: Bacteria > Acidobacteriota > Terriglobia > Terriglobales > Acidobacteriaceae > KBS-83. Next base: position 72,816 of record CAVTRJ010000019.1, read on the forward strand.
TCGGAGCGTGCGCAGACCGGAAGCAATGGGAGGCCAGATGGGTTGGAAGCGGGCGGGGCGCTATGCGATCCCGGTGTTGTTGTTCATGTTGAGTGGGGCGTTCGGCCAACTGCACGCCGCTACGCCTGCGCGGTGGAGCGAGGCCAAGGCGCAGCAGTGGTATGCGGCGCAGCCATGGCTGGTGGGCGCGAACTTCCTCCCGGCAGATGCGATCAACCAGCTGGAGATGTGGCAGGCGGACAGCTTCGATCCGCAGGAGATCGATAAGGAGCTGGGCTGGGCCGAAGGGCTGGGCATGAACACCATGCGCGTGTTTCTGCACGACGCGCTCTGGGCGCAGGATGCGTCGGGGTTGCAGAAGCGCATCGATACCTTTCTGACCATTGCGGCGAAGCACCACATCAAACCGATGTTTGTGCTGTTCGACTCCTGCTGGGACCCGGAGTACAAGCTGGGACCGCAGCGGCCGCCGATTCCGGGCGTGCATAACTCCGGCTGGGTGCAAAGCCCGGGCGCGACGGCGCTCGAAGATTCGGCAGAGTATCCGCGGCTGAAAAAGTTTGTGCAGGGCGTGATCGGCGCGTTTGCAAACGACGATCGCATCCTGGCCTGGGACCTTTGGAACGAGCCGGACAACGAAGGTGGCGGCGACTACGCGAAGCTCGAGCCGAAGCATAAAGAAGAGCTGGTGGCGAAGCTGTTGCCGGAGGTATTCGCGTGGGCTCGCGAAGAGCATCCGACGCAGCCGCTGACTTCGCCCTTGTGGCATGGCGGGAAATGGGACGATGCCGCTGGATTCAATGCCGTGGAGCGCGAGCAGATTGAAGAATCTGACGTGATCAGCTTTCACAACTACGGCTGGCCGGAGGATTTTGCGCGGCGCGTGCACGAGCTGGAGGGCTATCACCGTCCGCTGATCTGCACGGAGTACATGGCGCGGCCGATGGGCTCGACCTTCGACACGATCCTGCCGCTGGGCAAACAACTGCACGTGGCGATGATCAACTGGGGTTTTGTTCAGGGAAAATCGCAGACCTATATTCCGTGGGATAGCTGGAAGCGTCCGTATGTGGAGGAGCCGCCGGCTGTGTGGTTTCACGATGTGCTGTATCCGGACGGGCGGCCCTATCGTGAGCGGGAGGCGGAGATTTTGCGCGAGGAGACAGGGCGGGGTACGAAGTAACAGCAGATCTCTCCGCTACGCGCCTGCGGCGCTCCGGTCGAGATGACAATCGTATTTCTTGTGCTGCGCGCTTAACGCGTGAGCGTTGCGGTTTTGAGGAAGTCGTAACTGCCGGATGCTGAGACCTGAATGTTCTCCATGCGGCGGGTGTGCACGACGACGTTGTCCTGGTACCAGAGCGGGATGGTGGGCATGTCGCGGGCAACGATCTGCTGCACCTTTACGTAGTCGGCGCGATCACGGTCGCGGTCTGTAGAGGAAGCGGCATCGGCCATCAGCTGATCGAGCTCGGGGTTTACGTAATGGCCGCGATTGGCGCCGTGCGGCGGCAGGCTGGTGATGGCGTAGGCGAGGCGGAAGATGTCCGGGCTCTCGTTACCGCCGATCCAGCGCAGCGCGTACATGCCGAAAGCGCCTTTGGTCACGTCGGCGAAGAAGGTTCCGAATTCGTAGATGCGCACGTCCATCGCGATGCCGACGGCGCGCAGCTCCTGTTGAATTACGAGGGCCATCAAGCGCGTGGGATTATTCGCGTTGGAGATTTTCATCTGCAGATGGAAGCGAATGCCATCTGGCCCCGGACGGTAGCCGGCGGCGTCGAGTAGTGCGTTGGCTTTTGCCGGATCGTAGGGGTAGTGCGCGATATCTTCCGCGCGGGCCCAATGGCCCGGGGGCAGGAGATCGTCAGCGAGCCGAGCCTCACCCCGCCAGATAGTGTCCAGGATGAGCTTGCGATGGATGGCCATCGCGACTGCCTGGCGCACGCGCACATCGCGAAGGTAAGGATCGCGCAGGTTCAGATTGATGTAATTGACGATGGTGCCGGGTGTGCTCTGGATTTCCAGATGTGGGTTGGTGCGAAGCGCATGGACGGTGTCGGGCTCGAGTGCGTTGATGGCGACATCGGCGGATCCCTTCTGCAGTTCAAGCGCGCGCGTGGTGTCGTCGGGAACGACATTGAAGCGAATACGCGGAATGGAGGGTTCGGGCTGCCAGCTGTTTTCGTTGCGCTCGAGGATGACATCCCTGTCCTGCTGCTGGGAGACGAATTTGTAGGCGCCGGTGCCGATGGGGTGTCGCCAAAAATCTCTACCGCTGCCCGCGGGCACGATGCCGAGCGCGCCGTCAGACAGGTTCCACAACAGGAACGGATCAGGTTTCTTGAGGTGCACCACGCAGGTGAGCGGGTCGGGGGCATCGACGTGATCGACCTGAATAAAGGTGCCGGATTTGGCGGTGATAACCGTGCCGTTGTGAGTGGAGTCGATCGACCATTTCACGTCAGCCGAGGTGAGCGGCTTGCCATTGTGAAAGCGCACGCCGGCGCGCAGATGGAAGACATAGGTGGCGGGGTCGGGCTGGTCCCAGCTTTTCGCGAGCCAGGGCTGGACTTCGTAGCTCGCGTCCCTTTTCACCAGGGAGTCGAAGATGAGCATGTCGATGCGCTCAGACTGCGCGTCGACGCCGATTCGCGTGTCCAGGCTTGTGGGGCTCGACTCGATGAGCATCACGGCGGTGTTGGGGTCGGGCTTTCCGCCGCAGCCGGTGAGTAAGGCGAACATCAAGACAAGGAAGAAAAAGACGAAGGGGCTCCCCGGCCTAGCGAAAGAACAGCAGATCCCTCCACTTCGCTTCGCTCCGGTCGGGATGACGGCGCTTTGGCCGTAAGCATTTGCGACATCCCACCTTTCGCTTCGCTCAGGATGGGGCACCGGGGTTTGCGGTACGCGTCGGGCGCTGCGGAGGGCACGTTTAGACATAGGTGATCGAGCCGAGGATTGCCGGGTGGGCTGCGCCGGTGGCGGCTGGAACATTGCCCGGCAGGCGATGCCAGGTTTGCCACGCGAGCAGTGCGAAAGCGACCGCCTCCTTCGCTTCGGAGGGGATTCCGTGATCGTCGGTGGTCTGGATGCGGCAGTGGAAGGGCGTGAGATCGGCGGCGAGCATGCGCATGAGTGTCTGGTTGCGCGCGCCTCCGCCCGCGACGATGTAGTCGACGGATGCATTGCCGATGCGCGGCGCGACGAACTGTTGCCAGGCAAGCGCGATGCTGCGCGAGGTGAGCGCGGTTGCGGTGGCGAGGATGTCATGCGGCGCAAGGTGACGGCGTTTGGCGAGCGCGAGGAGGCGGTCGACAAAAGCCTCGCCATACTGCTCGCGGCCTGCGCTCTTCGGCGGCTGGCGGCGGTAGTAGGGATCGCGCAGCAGGGCAGCGAGGACGACTTCGTTCGGAGTGCCTGTGGCGGCGAGGCGGCCGGCACGATCGTAGCGCTTGCCGAAGAGTCGCTGGGCGAGCGCGTCGACGACCATGTTGGCGGGTCCGGTGTCGAAGGCGAGCAGTTGGTCGAGGGCACCGCCGGGGGGCACCACAGTGAGGTTGGCGATGCCGCCGAGGTTCTGCAGCACGCGGGCGCGGCGGGGATGGGCGAAGAGGGTCGCGTCGAGCAAGGGAACGAGCGGCGCGCCCTGGCCGCCGGCGACCATGTCGGCGGGGCGGAAGTTGGAGACGACAGGCGCGTGGACGGCGGCTGCGATCAAAGCAGGCTCGCCAAGCTGCCAGGTGCAGGCGATGCTGCGGCCGGCATACGGCTTTGCGATGCCCTGGTGGTAGATGGTCTGGCCGTGGCAGCCGACGAGATCGAGAACGTAACCCTGCGCAGTCGATTGGACGGCATCCCCGTACTCTTCGCCAAGCCGCCAGTTGAGGCGCGCGAGCTCGGCGGCGGAGGTATTCGACGCGTCCATACTGCGTAGCACCGCTTCGCGGAGTGCTTTCGGATAGGGGAAGGCACGATGGCGAATGAGCTCGATGTGCGGCCGCGGCCGTGCGGGGGAGATGCGGCAGAGTGCGACGTCAATACCGTCGGCAGAGGTGCCGCTCATGATGCCGGCGACCAGCATCGACTTCTTCGCGGGCGTGGGCGTCACGCGATCGCCTGCGGAGCTTTGGCGTTGACATCGTCGGTGAAGGCGAGGACGCTTTTCCGGATGGCGGCGAGGTCGCTCGCGTTTGCAGGCGATGCAAGAGCAGCGTGGCGCAGCAGCTTGTGCCGATGCGTGCGAACTGTGTCGGCAGATTGCTCCACCGTCGCGCGGAAGGTGCGAGAGCGCTCTGCCTCGCTCAGGATTGCTTCGTAAGCGGTGAGGACGAGCGCGGGGTCCTTGCAAATTTCGATGAGGTGCGTGCCTGCGGCGATCGCAGCAACCGCGGCTTCTTCCATCGGCGCGTGATGCAGGATCCCGCCCATCTCCATGTCATCGGAGACGATGAGACCGCGGAAGGCGAGCTTGTGGCGGAGCGTGCGGTCGATCCAAAAGTGAGAGATGGATGCGGGGAGAGCCCTCGTATCTGGTTTGCTGTAAGCGTGGGGATACGTTGCGTGGGAGACCATGATGAAGGGCAGCGCGCGATGCAGTTTGCGAAACGGAAGCATGTCCTCTTCCCATAGCTGCTTCCAGGTGCGGTCGATGGCCGGCGTGGCGTGGTGAGAGTCGAGTGCTCCACCGCCAAGTCCGGGGAAGTGTTTGCCGCAGCCGAGCGCGCCCGCCTTGCTTAGGCCGGTGAGAAAGGCTTCGGCATAGGCGGTGACCGCTTTCGGATCTTCGGAGACGACGCGTGTGCGCATGACGGGAGCGGAAGCGTCGGTGCGCAGATCGAGTACGGGGGCGAAGGCGATGTTGAAGCCGAGTAGGCGCAGCTCCGTGCCGATGAGATAACCGTGCTGACGAAAGAGTTTTCTGCTGGCGGTGGCGGCGACTGCCGCGGGCGCGGGCATGGGCGCGATGAGGTCGCGCAGGCGATCGACCAGACCACCCTCGACATCGACCGCATGAAAGAGCGGGCCATCGCCGACAGTATCTGCAACACTGGCGACCAGCGTGTGAACCTGCGCTGCCTCTTCGATATTGCGGCGGAAGAGCACGGTGCCTGCGGGCCGGATCAGCCGCAGCCAAGCGCGCTCGGTGGAATCCAGCTCGGTTCCGGCGAGTCCAATGAGTAACAGCTGACCAACGTCATGGCGCAGGCTCATGTGTGTCTATGGTAGCGGCTTGCCGATGTGGAGAGCATCGGGGTTTGCGGCGGCACGTATCTCACTCTTCAACTCTTCGAGCAGATTCAGGGCCTGCAGCGGGGTCAGGCTGTTGGTGTCGAGCTCAGTGATGCGGTCGAGGATGCGCTGGGAGAGCGGCGTAAAGATGGTCAACTGCAGGGGCGCGGAGGCGTCTTCGGCTTCGAGCGCGACGTTCCGCTTCTCGGATTTTTCGTGCTGCGCGAGGACGCGGCGGGCGCGCTCGATGACAGACGCGGGCAGGCCGGCGAGCCGCGCTACGTCTATGCCATAGCTCTTGCTGGCGGCGCCGGGCTCAATGCTGTGGAGGAAGGCGATGCCGGCGGGCGACTCTTTGACGGCGACGCGCAGGTTACTGAGACGGGGAAGCTGGTCGGCGAGCAGCGTGAGCTCGTGATAGTGGGTGGCGAAGAGGGTGCGGGCGCCAATACGGCCGTGGATGTATTCGAGCGTTGCCCAGGCGAGCGAGAGGCCATCAAAGGTAGCCGTGCCGCGGCCCATCTCGTCGAGCAGGATGAGCGACTGCTTGGTCGCGGTGTTGAGAATGGTTGCGGTCTCGGTCATCTCGACCATGAAGGTGGAGCGGCCGCGGGCGACGTTGTCGCTGGCGCCGATGCGAGTGTAGACGCGATCCACGAGGCCGAAACGCATGCGCGCTGCGGGGACGAAGCAGCCCATCTGTGCCATGATGACGAGCAGCGCCGCCTGGCGAAGATAGGTGGACTTGCCGCCCATGTTGGGGCCGGTGAGCAGCAGGACGGCCGGGCCTTCGGTCGAGAGATAGAGGTCGTTGGGAACGAAACGGCCTTCGGCGTTCTCCTCCATACGGCACTCGACGACGGGGTGGCGTGTTGCCGCCGCTTCGAGCACGCATTCCTTGGTAAGCATCGGGCGCGTGTAGTTGCGCAGTGCGGCGACATGAGCGAAGTTGGCGAGCAGATCCAACTCTGCGACTACGGCTGCGCTGCGGCGGATGCGCGCCGCGGCAGTGAGGATGGTGGCGCGCAGCTCGGCAAAGAGGCGGCGCTCGATCTCGATGGCGCGCTCATGCGCAGTCAGGACGCGGGTTTCGTAGTCCTTGAGCTCGGGGGTGGTGAAGCGCTCGGCGTTAACCAGCGTCTGTTTCCGCTCGTAGTCGGAGGGGACGGCTTTGAGATTGGATTTCGTGATTTCGATGTAGTAGCCAAACACATTGTTAAAGCGAACCTTTAAGGATCCGATGCCGGTGCGCTGGCGTTCGCGCTCTTCGATGGCGGCGATGGATTGGCGTCCGCTCTGGCTCAGCGTGCGGAGTTCGTCCAGCTCCGCGTGGACACCGGCTGCGATGACGCCGCCGTCGGCAAGCGTGAGCGGCGGCTCATGGACGAGCGATTTGTCGATAGCGGTGTGCAGGTCTTCGAGCTGATCGAGTCGCTGATGCGATTGCCGCCAGCGCGAGGATTGCAACGGCGCTACAGCTGCGGCAACCAGCGGCAGGCGCGCTAACGATGCGCCGAGGGCGAGGACATCGCGCGGGCCGGCGGAATCGAGCGAGACGCGGCCGAGCAGCCGCTCCATATCGAGAACGCCGCCCAGCGCACGGCGCAGCTCTTCGCGAGGCTGCAACGCGCTGTGCAGTTCCGCGACCGCGTCCAGGCGTGCCTCGATCTCTGGCGCGTCGAGCAGCGGCCGCAGAAGATTTGCCCGCAGCAGGCGTTTGCCCATCGGAGTCTGGCAGCAATCGAGCGTGTGAAAGAGCGTGGTGCGCGAGGAGGCGTCGGCGAAGAGCGGCTCAACGAGTTCGAGGTTACGCACGCTGACAGGGTCGAGCTCCAGATGCTCGGTGCGCTCGTAGTAGTGCAGACCGTCGATGTGCGAGAGGTCGCCGGCTTGTGTTGTGCGGACGTAATGCAGTGCAGCGCCCGCGGCGATGGCAGCGGCGGTGTGGCCGGCGAGGCCGAAGCCATCCAGCGAGCGGGCCTGCAACTGGCGCTCGAGCAGCGGAATGGCGTAGTCGGCGCTGAAGGCCCAGGCATCCAGAGCGCGTCTTAGTGCGGATCGGATCGAGCGCGGCGCCCAGTGCGTCGGCTGGAAGCGAAGGGAAGAGCGTGGTCTCCGCTGCAAGCAACAACTCGGCAGGCTGCTGACGCGCCAACTCATCGAGGCAGAGCGCTGCGGCGGACTTGCCGGTGAACTCCGTGGCCCGGAATTCGCCGGTGGAGAGATCGAGCAGCGCAAGACCGGCACGATCCTCTTCGGCTCGCTGTGCGGGCACATTATAGATAGCAGCGAGATAGTTATTGCGTTCGGAGCGCTGTGCGGGATCGAGCGCGGTGCCGGGCGAGAGCACGCGGGTGACTTCGCGTCGAACGATCTTTTTGGTGAGCTTGGGATCTTCCATCTGCTCGCAGATGGCGATGCGATAACCCTTGTGCAGCAGGCGACTGATGTAGCCTTCGACCGCGTGGTAGGGGACGCCGCACATCGGCACCTGGCGTTCGCGGTCCCGCGCGGTAAGGGTGATCTCCAGCTCGCGGGCGGCGAGTTTTGCATCATCGTAAAAAAGCTCGTAGAAGTCGCCCATGCGGAAGAAGAGCAGGGCGTCTGGATGCTGCGCCTTCGCGGCGAAATACTGCCGCATCAGCGGCGTCTGAGCCGGCTCGGCGGAAACGGGTGGGGGGCTGGCGGACACGGAAACGCCAGCATAGAGCATTTCGGGACTTGCCGTCCGGGCAAAGGCGCCGGCGGCGCGGTACTGTGATTCGCTTCCTTGGGTCGCTCACGTTTGCAGGTGTGGCGACCTGAAGATGACGTTCGCGGCGCTCAGGAGGAAGAGGCTTCGCGCTGAGTGCATCGGTAGGGACACCCCCACGCTAGCCTTCGGCTAGAGTGGGGCACCCGCGGTGTTGGTGATGCAGGCGAACAGCAGATTCCTCCGCTTCGGTCCGGTGGGAATAAAAAACTATCCGGCTTTTGCTGCTGCCGCCCGGTCGGGATGACAAATCATTTGAGAACGGGCCCGGTTAGTCGGTGTTGGTGTGGATCGCGTCGGATCCGTGCTGCTTCACCATCTTGTTGTAGATACCCAGCAGCAGGAAGGGCGCGGCCCACTGCCCGAAGAACAGCGCGTTGTGGTTTTTGCCCTGGAGCTTGGCGATGAGCGAGGCCACGATTGAAGCGCCAGCGGCGCAGAGATAGAAACTGGAAGGCAGTTGAGCGGAGTAGCTCTCGATCAACGAAGTTACCTGATCCTCTTCGATGTCGCCTGCGCGTACTCGATAATCCGTCATGCGAAACGTCTCCTTATGGCTGCGGCCGGGGTGTGAACTCCGCAGCACTGACAAAGAAGATGCGAGTGCGATGGACGAAGTCACCCGGCGGCCAGGATTCTTTCACATATCGCGAAAAGCTCGAGTGGGTCCGCGGCACAGATCGAAGGCGGCGCGCGGCTATTCGCCGAGCATCAGGCGCTGGACGTGGGTTGCTCGCCCGGTACCGGCGTCGCAGTCAATGAGCAGGGCGCACATGCGTGCATCGCCGCGCGCGGGCTCGAACTTGCCGGGCATCCCGCTGAGAAATCTTTGGATAACGAGCTCTTTCTCCACACCGATGACGCTGTCGTAGGGGCCGCTCATGCCTACATCGGTCTGGTAGGCGGTGCCGTTTGGTAACACGCGCTCGTCCGCAGTGGGCACATGAGTATGCGTGCCGAGCACAGCGGTAACCCGGCCATCAAGATACCAGCCGAGTGCCATTTTCTCGGATGTCGCCTCAGCGTGGATATCCACCAGGATCACCTTGGCGCGGACACCAGCCAGCAGGCGGTCCGCGGTGCGGAAGGGATCGTCGTTGGATTGCATGAAGACCCGGCCCTGCAGGTTGAGGACGGCGTAGGGGATACCGGAGGGCAGCGTGCCTTCGTAAAGACCGAAGCCGGGTGTGCCGGCGGGATAGTTCGCGGGGCGCACGATGCGGCGGGGCCGTTCGTGGCTTTCCGCGGGTACGGAGCCGAGATAGTCGATAATTTCGCGCTTATCCCAGACATGGTTGCCGGTGGTGAGGACATGGGCTCCGAGGTCGAAGAGGTCTTCGGCGATGGCAGGCGTCAGCCCGAATCCCCCGGCAGCGTTTTCGGCATTCACGACCACCAGGTCGACCTGGCGTTCCGTAATAACGTGCGGCAGATGCTCCCGCACCACCCGCCTTCCCGGACTACCGAAAACGTCCCCGACAAAGAGCAATTTCACGTAGAAACGTACCTTTCTTAAGTAACTATGGCGGTTTGCCAGCCATGCCCGGCCCATGTTTTGACCGGCTCAAACTGCTGCTGACGTCGAACCGGGACAGATGACTTCCGGGGTTAACTTGAAACCAACGTGATAGGTTCGTCACGAGTGACAGAAGTCTTTTTTATGGTAGCGTTTGGCATATGGCAGCCAACACACGCTTCGTGACCGGTGTTCATATCCTGGTCATTCTCTCGCAGAATGAGGCGCTGAAGACCTCCGCTGATCTTGCAGAGGTCCTTCACACCAACCCTGTTGTGATTCGCAGAATCCTTTCGTCTCTGCAGCAGGCCGATCTTATCGTGAGTCAGAAGGGGCCATCCGGTGGATCGAAGCTGACGCGTCCGGCAAAATCGATCACGCTCGCCCAAGTGCATCGTGCACTTGATTCCAGCAGCAAGCTAAACCTGCCGAAGACGAGCGGCGCGGTGGCTTCGAAGATACATGCCGCGATTGCGAAGGCATATCGTGACTGCCACCGTGCATTCGAGTCTGAATTGGACCGAGTGACCCTGGCTCAATTGGCGAAGCGAGCGCAGAAGTCGCGCTAGGATTTGCCGTCCGAGCAATGGCGCATTCGGCGCGCCTGCCTGGTTCGCCTCATATGGTCGCTCACGCATAGAGCAGCGGGCGACCTTATGGCTATTCAGCTCTCCTTTTCTTTCTGCGCAGCATCGCCCTGCGGGCGCATGAGCGGGAAGAGAATGACATCGCGAATCGACCGTGCACCCGTCAGCACCATGGTGAGCCGGTCGATGCCGATTCCTTCGCCGGCGGTTGGTGGCAGACCGTAGGCCAAAGCCCGCACATAATCTTCATCCGCCTGATGCGCTTCCTCGTCGCCGCGTTCCCGCTCGGCTAGCTGTTGCTTGAAGCGCCGTTCCTGATCGACAGGATCGTTCAGCTCGCTGAAGGCATTCCCCAGCTCGAAGCCGCCGATGTAGAACTCGAAGCGCTCGACCCAGTCGGGCTCGTCGGGTTTGAACTTGGAGAGCGGTGAGACGGCCAGCGGGAAATCGTAGATGATGGTTGGCTGGATGAGATGTTCTTCGGCCACGGCTTCGAAGAGAGTGGCGATCGTCTTGCCGACTGGCTCACCGGGCTGCATAGGCATCTGCACTCCAGCCGCACGCGCGCGCGCAACGAGTTCGTGCACTCCTGATTCCGTCGCAAAGTTTTCGAGCGCCGGCGTTGTACCCGCATTCTGCGGCCAGAAGCCGGCGATCGCTTCACGCATGGAGTACCGCCTCCACTGCGACAGATCGATGGTGGTTCCGTTGAACTCAGCGGTCAGCGTGCCGTTTACTTCCATCGCGACAAATTTCACCAGCTCCTCGGTGAGGTCCATCAGGTCGTGATAGTTCGCGTAGGCCTGGTAGAACTCGAGCATGGTGAACTCGGGATTGTGCTGGGTGGAGACGCCTTCATTACGAAAATTTCTGTTGATCTCATACACGCGGTCGAGACCGCCGACGACGAGTCGCTTGAGGTAGAGCTCCGGCGCGATACGCAGGAAGAGCGGAATGTCGAGCGCGTTGTGGTGCGTGGTGAAGGGACGGGCCATGGCGCCGCCGGCGATCTGCTGCATCATGGGCGTTTCGACTTCGAGATAGCCGCGCTCATCGAAGAAGCGGCGGATGGCGCGCAGGATCTGTGCGCGCTTGACGAAGACGGCGCGCACGTCCGTGTTGATGAAGAGATCGAGATAGCGCTGACGGTAGCGCAGCTCCACGTCTTCCAGGCCGTGATACTTCTCCGGTAGCGCGAGCATGGACTTGGTCAGGAAGGTGATGGTGTCCACGTGGACGGTCAGCTCGCCGGTGCGGGTGCGGAAGAGATAGCCCGTGACGCCGATGTGATCGCCAAGATCGAGGAGCTTATAGAGCTGGAAGGCCTGCTCGCCCACGGAGTCGAGCCGCACGTATATCTGGAGGCGCTGGCCGCCCTGCTGCAACTGCGCGAAGCCGGCCTTGCCCTGTGCGCGGATCGCCATCAGCCGTCCGGCGACCGAGACCTCAACTCGCTCGCCGCCGCGTTCGGTGTCCAGTTGCTCCGCGGTCGAGCTGTCGAAGCGAGCACGGAGCGCGGGAATCTCGTGGGTGGTGCGGTAGTGATTGGGGTAGGCGGCATGACCCAGCGCAGCGATCTGCTGCAGCTTCTCCTGCCGCAGCGCAAACAAGCTGCGCTCGAACTCTGACTCGAACACTCTGCTTCCTTTTGAGAGAGATACCGTTCGGTCAGTATACCGAGACGATGGTGTATAACAGCCCAGGATCGGGCAGTTTCGATGAGCGACGGCGACAACAGCGAGGCAAATCGAGAGAAATCTCCGCGGGATAAGAGCGGCGCGCTGCAGTCGCTGGTGCAGGTGGAGAGCCTGATTCAATTGGCGCTGGTACTGCCGGTGGCCACAGTGGTCGGCCTGCTGATTGGCGTTGGGCTGGACAAGTGGCTGCATCAGCACTGGATCTACATTGCGGGAATGGTCGTGGGCGCGGCCGCCGGCTTTGTACAGATCTTTCGCGTGGTGCTGGCGTTGAGTAAAGCCGAGTGATCGCCACCGCGACGTCCGGCGTGCACATCTGAAACAGAGAGCGTGACTGAATCTTGACCGAACCGAATACTTCACCCGTGACGGAGTTTACGGAGCGCGATCTGAAGACGACCTTGACGCGCGCGCTGCGCTGGGTGGGCATTCTGGGGGTTGTGGGTGCGCTCGTGATCTGGCGTGCGGCGGGGTGGTCATCCGCGGCGATGTTTGCGATCGGAGCGGCGATTGCTGCGACAGGACTTTACGAGTCGCAGCGGCTAATGCTGGCAGTGCTGAGCCGCTTCAACCAGGGGCGCGAGGGAAAGCCGATTGCCGGTGTGCTGATCTGGTTTTTCCTGCGGCTCATCCTCGCGGGAGTCGTTCTATATGTTAGCCTTAGGAGTTTGGAGGGCTCGGTGTACGCGCTTTGCGCGGGCCTGGGGCTGGCCGTGGTGGCGCTGATGATCGAGTCGATTCGATTGCTGCGCTCCTGGACCTTCTAGGGCACACCTCCCGCGATTAGAAGACTTCCGAGAAACGCTACGACACAGTTATGCCAGTTCAGCTCCCATTCACAGCCTTCCTGAACCACTACTTTGCCGGCGTGGCGAATGCGCTGCTGGCGATGCTTCACCTGCACCCGAAGTATCCGCAAGCGCCCATCGACAACTCAGTGGCGATGGAGATCGTGGTCTTTCTTGCGCTGATGCTCTTTTTTGTCATCGTGCGGGCGACCTTGAGTGTGGACAAGCCGGGGCCGGCGCAGCATATCGCAGAGATACTGCATGGCTTTGTGAGTGAGCAGGCGGAATCGATTATCGGTCACGGCTTCGAGCGGTATGTGCCCTACGTGACCGTGGTCTTCATCTTCATCCTGCTGAGCAATCTGCTGGGCCTGCTGCCCGGCTTTATTTCGCCAACGGCGAAGCCGTGGGTGCCGCTGGGCGTTGCGACGCTGACATTTATCTACTATCAGTACCACGGCCTTCGCGAGCAGGGGCCGGTCGGCTACGCCAAGCATTTCCTCGGACCAATCTGGTGGCTCTCCTGGCTGATGCTGCCGATTGAGATCATCTCGCACCTCGCGCGTGTCCTCTCACTGACTGTCCGTCTTTACGCAAACATGTTTGCCGGTGACCTGGTGACGCTGGCGTTCTTTTCGCTGGTGCCGATCGCCATTCCGGCGGTGTTTCTCGGCCTCCATTTGGGCGTATCGGTCATTCAGGCATATGTGTTCATGCTGCTGGCGATGATTTACCTGGGGCAGGCGACGGCGCACGATCATTAGAGTTTCCGGCAGCCATGCTTGCGCGGGCTGCTGCATCGACATTTCGGACAGGGAACCGCTTCCGCCTTGTCTGCATCGGCCGTGAGCGTGAGGGTGCCAGCACGGTGAGCATCAACCACCCACTGACGGTACATTTTCGGGAGCTACGGAGAAACACAATGCGGAAACTGCAAATCCTCTTCACGGTGCTGGGCGTGCTGTTCATGGCTGCCCCAGCATTTGCACAGAATGCCGGCGGGAATAACAGTATGGCCATCGGCCTTACTTCGCTTGCTGCAGGTCTGGGTATGGGCCTGGCGGCTGGGCTTTGCGGCCTGGGACAGGGCCGTGCAACTGCCTCAGCCACAGAAGCGCTGGCGCGCAATCCTGGAGCACGGCCGGGCATCCTGCTGCTGCTCACGCTGGGCCTGGCATTCATCGAGTCGCTGTCGCTCTTCACCTTCGTGATCATCTTCGCCAAGGTCAAGTTCCAGTAACGAGACGCAGTTCCGAAGCAGAGCCCCCGGTACGCCGGGGGCTTTTGCTTGCTTGCCACAAGATGCAGCTAGGATGCTGATATGGCTCCCGCACTTGTGTTCGATCGCGTTTCGAAATATTTTGGCGAGGCACGAGCGCTGGACGAAGTGAGCTTTGCGGTGGAGTCAGGTGAGATCCTCGGGCTGGTTGGTCCGAATGGCGCCGGGAAGACGACCGCGATGCAGGTTGCGACCGGCTTTCTGATACCCAGTTCGGGTGAGGGATCGCTGATGGGCAGGCCTTTCGGCGATGCTGCGGCGCGACGGCAGCTCGGCTTTGTGCCCGATGCGCCGGTCTTCTTTGCGGGAAATGCGTTGAGCGCTCTGCGCTTTGCCGCGGCGCTGAATGATCAATCGCCCTCACGCGAGGCCATGGAGCGCGTGCTGATGCGGGTCGGCCTGACCGAGTGGAAGCGGGATGTGCGGCGTTTTTCGCGCGGGATGCAGCAGCGGCTCGGGTTAGCGCAGGCACTGGTGCATGCGCCGCGTGTGCTCATCCTGGACGAGCCGGCATCGGCTCTCGATCCGCAGGGCGTGCTCGAGGTGAGGACGCTGCTTCAGGATCTGCGCGCTGCGGGCGCGGCGATCCTACTTAGCTCGCACCAGCTCAACGAAGTCGCGTTGGTGAGCGATCGGGTCGCCTTCCTGCACGAGGGCCGGCTGCTGCGCTATGGGCGGCTGGATGAGTTGCTTGCGTCTACAGGCGAGATGGAGATTGTGCTGCGGAACTTCTCGCCGGACGCCGAGTTTGCGGCGCATTGGGGCGCGCCAAGCGGCGCTGCCACGTGGAGGATCAAGGCAGATGAGGCGCAGCGCTTCCTGGAATCGGTCTGGACGCGGGGAGCAGAGCTGGTGAGTGCAACACCGGTGCGCGGCGATCTGACTACGTTGTTTCTGGAGTGGACGAAGGCAGAGGAGACGAAGGAGAAGCACAGCGAGGCCCGGCGCGCATGAAGAGCCTGCGGATCGCGTGGCGATTGCTTTGGGCGAATCGCTGGCTGTGGCTTTTGCTGGTGCTTTGGCCGTGGGGCATGGCGGCGATTCTGCTGGTTGGCGGCTTGCATCCTGCGCCGGAGGATGTTGAATCCGCGCTGGAGCAGCAGAGCATCTATGGACTCGCGCTTGTTGCTTTTGCCGGCGGAGCGCTGCTGGGCAATGAGCAGCGCTCGCGGCGTATTGTGCTGGTGCTCTCGCGTGCGGTGAGCCGGCGGCAGTATCTGGCAGCGCTATGGTTGACGGCATTTTTGCCGCTGGTGCTCTACGTGCTCGACCTGGCGCTGACAGGGCCGGTGCTGGGTGTGCCGGCATTGGTGCTGTGGCAGACGCTTGGAGCACTGCTGGTATTGAGCTTGACGGCGGCGTCGCTTGCGGTGCTGGCATCGTTAGCGCTGCCCGGGGTAGTTGCTGGAGTGTTGAGCCTGAGTGCGCTCAGCTTGCCGCTGCTGTTGCCGCCAGGCTGGCAGATCGCGCAGGGCCGTCTGCTGCAAATCCTGCTGAGCGGGCCGATCACGGAGCACACGCGGCTGGTCTTCGGCGCTGGCTTGCTTGAAGGGGTGCTGTTGAGTGGAGCGATCTTCGAAGCGGCGGTGCAGATCTTTGAGCGAAGAGACTTGCGCCTGAAGAGTGAGTAAACGCTCCTAATTGCCCTTCAAAGCAGGTGCCGTGGATGCTGGTTGCGGCGTTGGCGGAGCTGCGGTAAAAAACGTGGAGGCGCCGCGCTGCGCGAGATCGAGCGAGGAGCGCGGTACGATGCCGAGCAATAGCGTCGCCGAAGCGGCCAGCAGAATCGCGAAGCCTAGGGTCACGGACATGCGCGGTACCGCGAGAACCGGCGAGCCCTCGGCCGGCTTTGCGTAGAGAGCGGTCAGCAGGCGCAGGTAGTAGAACGCGGCGATGCCGCTGTTGATCAGACCGATGATGGCGAGACCGAACATGCCCTGTTGCAGAGCCGCGGAGAAGACATAGAACTTGGCAAAAAAGCCGCCGGTGAAAGGAATGCCAATGAGCGAGAGCAGGAAGAATGCCATGGCGCCCGCGAGCACAGGGGAGCGGTAGGCGAGGCCGCGGTAATCGGTGATGGACCAGAGGTGGTCATCGTAACCGCCGACGTGGCTGATGACGGCGAAGATGCCGACGTTCATGGCGACGTAGCACAGCACGTAGAAGGCGGCTGCGGCAACGCCTTGGGGCGAGAAGCTGGTGAACGCGACCAACAGATAACCGGCGTGAGCGATGGACGAGTAGGCCAGCATGCGCTTGACGCTCTGCTGGCGCAGCGCAGCCAGGTTGCCGAGCGTCATAGAGACGGCGGCGAGAATCCAGAAGAGGCTCCACCAGTGCTGCTGGATCGAGGGATATGCGCCGTAGAAAATGCGCAGCAGAACCGCGAAGGCTGCCGCCTTAGGCGCGGTGGACATAAGAGCAACGACAGGCGAGGGCGCTCCCTCGTAAACATCCGGCGTCCAAACGTGGAAGGGCGCGGCAGAAACTTTGAAACCAAGCCCGATGAGGATGAGAGCGACGGCGGTCCAGGCGAGGATCGGGGTGGTGGTGTGCGGGAGCGCTGCGGCGATGGCGGCAATGCGGGTGGTACCGGTCGCGCCAAAGGTGAGCGCGATGCCGTATAGGAAAAATGCCGTGGCGAACGAACCGAGCAGGAAGTACTTGATGGCCGCTTCGGGACTTCTGCCGGTGCGCTTGCGGAAGCCCGCCAGGATGTAGGTGGAGATCGACGAAATCTCGAGACCGATGAAGACCAGCAGCAGCTCGACGGCCGAGGTCATGAGCAGCATGCCGACGGTGCCGAAGAGAATGAGCGCGAAGAACTCGCCCATGTCATGGGTCTCCGGACGCACGGAGTCGATGGCGGCGAGCAGCGCTACAAGGACCGTGCCGCAGATCAGCAGATGGAAGAAGACGCTAAAGGCATCGGTCTGAACCACGCCAAAGTAGGCGGTGCCGGCTGGGAGCGAGAGCTGCCAGGCGCTGGCGGCGAATGCTGCCAGAGTCGCGAGCACGCTGAACCAGCCAACGGGTCTGCGGCTGGTGGCGCGCGGCAAGAGTGGATCGACCAGCATGATGAGGACGCCGGCGAGGGTGAGGATGACCTCGGGCAGGATGCGGTAAATGGAATAGACCGGCATGTTATTGGGCCTCCTCATCGTGCGAGGGGCCGGCTGCGAGTGCGGCGGCCGGATGGGAGACGGCAGGCGCGTTGCTCAATGCGTGCACGCCGCGATCGATAGCGCGTATCCAGTAAGGGGAGAAGACGCCCATGACCACCATCAGGGCCGCCATGGGCCACAAGGCGAGGTGTTCGCGCGCCGCGAGATCATGAGCGGGTGAGCGATGTACCAGCGGCGATTCGGGACCGTAGAAGACGCGCTGCACCATCCACAGCATGTAAGCCGCGCTGAGAATGACGCCGACAGTGCCGAGTGCGCCCCAGAGGTGGCTGGTGGCAAAGCCGCTGGAGAGCGTGAGGAACTCGCCGACGAAGCCATTGAGTATGGGAAGGCCGATGAGCGCGAGGGTAGTGAGGAGAAACAGCGTCGCGAGCCGGGGTGTCCTGGCTGCGAGTCCGCCGTAACGCTCGATCTCGTATGTGCCGTAGCGCTCGTACATCACACCGAACAAGACCAGCAGAGCGCCACCGGTGATCGACTCGCTGAGGATGTGGAAGACCGCGCCGTCGAGACCGTTGATGGCGAAGGTATAGATGCCCAACGTGCAGAAGCTGAGGCTGGAGATGGTACCGAAGGCGAGCAGACGCTTGAGGTCATTCTGGACCAGCGCGACCAGGGCGCCGTAGAGGATGCCGAGCACGGCCAGCATGATCATCCAGTGCGCGACGCGGCGAGACTCGAAGGGAAAGAGCCCGAGGTGAAAACGGATCAGCGAATAGAGGCCAAGCTTGCCGGCGACGATCATCGCCATGGCGGTGGGGGCTTCGCTGAAGACATCGCCGAGCCAGCCGTGCAGCGGGAAGACGGGCACCTTGACAGCGAAGGCAACGAGAAACGAGAGCGAGATGAGCCACATCGCCCCCGGCGGGAAAAGCGACGGATTCTGCATGAGCTGCGACTTCAGCTCGAGATAGTCGAAGGTGCCGGTGCGCGCGTAGAGCGCGAGGATGCCGACCAGGAAGAGGGCTGAGGGAATAAAGGTGTAGAGGAAGAACTTGATCGCTGCGCGCGAGCTGTTACGGCTGCCCGGATCGCGGCCAAACATGGCGATGAGGATCGCCATCGGCACGAGTGTGAGCTCCCAGAAGGCGTAGTAGACCATCAGGTCGAGCGCAAGAAAGACGCCGAGCATTGCAGTTTGCTGCAGGAGAAAGAGGGAATAGAACTCTTTCACACGAGTGTCGATCGCGCGCCAGGAGGCAAGCACGCCGATGGGCGCGAGGAAGCCGGTCAGGACGACCAGCCACATGGAGAGGCCGTCGATGCCGAGGTGATAGCGAATCGGAGGCGAGACGATCCAGAGCCGGTTGATTTCGAATTGGAAACCGGGGTGGTTGTAATCGAAATGCGTGGGCAGGTGGAGTGTGAGCGCAAAGGTGGCGAGCGCGATGAGCAGCGTCCAGCTCTGCACCAGCTTGCCCCGCTCCGGCAGAAGCGCCGCGACAACGGCGCCGAAGGCGGGCAGCAGCAGGATCCAGGTGAGGATGGAGTGGTCTATCGAGGTAATCGACGTGATGGAGGTCATAGCGTTTATCGGACCCCCACGTGGAGATGCGCTCCAAAGCCAAAGAAGGAGAGCAGCAGAATGGCCGCAGCGCCCAGAGCGAGCCAGCCGGCGTAGGAGCGAATGTTGCCGGACTGGATGCGGCGCAGGACGGCTCCGACACCCTGGGTCCCACCGGCGAGAACGCGGCCGCCACCACCGATCACGCCGCGATCGAAGCCACCCCACAGAACGTAACGGGAGACAATCAGCAGCGGCTTGACGAAGAGGAAGCCGTAGATTTCGTCGATCCAATATTTGTTGACGACGAGGCCGTAGAGCGCGCGCGAACTCGCCGCCATTTTAGCGGGAAGGTGCGGCTTACGGCGGTAGAGCGTATCTGCGAGCAACAGGCCAAGCAGGGCGGCGAACACGGAGCAACCAGTCAGGATGCGCTCAGTCTGCGGATCTTCCGGCGTGGATGGAGGCTCGGTGGTGGGGATCGGAGCGCCGGTTCGCATCGCAATCGAAACCTGCTCGAAGGAGGCGGGAGCGCCAGTGCCATGCGTGACCGGATCGAGGAAGCGTGCGAAGCGATCGCCACCACCGAGCGAGTGCGGGATGCCGATCCAGCCGCCGGCGACGGAGAGAATGGCGAGCAGCACGAGCGGAACCAGCATCGAGCCGGGGCTCTCGTGAATGCTGTGGGCATGCTCATGGGTTGGCGCGTGATGGCCGTCGGTGGAGTGCTCTGCGTCGAGCAGTTTATCTTCCAGTGCGATCGGCAGCGCGACTGGCAACGCTTCGTGCTGCGGACTCTGCAACCGCAGTTGACCGAAGAAGGTCATGTACCAGAGGCGGAACATATAGAAGGAAGTGATGGCCGCCGTAAGCAGGCCGACAGCCCACAGCAGCGGGCCGCCATTGGGCGAGTGGAAGACCTCGGCGAGGATTGCGTCCTTGGAGAAAAAGCCGGCGAAGGGCGGGAAGCCGGAGATGGCGAAGACCGCCATGGTCATGGTCCAGAAGGTGACTGGGATGTAGCGGCGCAGGCCGCCCATGACGCGCATGTCTTGCTCGCCGCCGACGGCATGAATGACCGAGCCGGCCGCAAGGAAGAGCAGCGCTTTGAAGAAGGCATGCGTGACGAGGTGGAAGATGGCGGCCGAGTAGGCTGCGGCACCGCAGGCCAGGAACATGTAGCCGAGCTGCGAGATGGTGGAGTAGGCGAGCACGCGCTTGATGTCCGTCTGGACAACACCGACCGTGGCGGCGAAGAATGCCGTGGCTGCGCCGATGACAGCGACGACGCTGAGGGCGAGCGGCGCGCGATCGAAGAGCGCATGCGTGCGCACGACCATGTAGACACCGGCCGTGACCATGGTGGCGGCGTGGATGAGGGCCGAGACCGGGGTAGGGCCTTCCATGGCGTCGGGTAGCCAGATGTAGAGCGGGATCTGTGCCGATTTGCCGGTGGCGCCGAGCACCAGCAGCAATGCGATTACGGTCAGCACGCCGCCGTGCCAGTCGGGACGCTGCGCGATCTGGCTGGCGACCTCGCTAAAGCTGAGTGTGCCGAAGTGGATGATCAGAAGAAACATCGCTACTAGAAAACCGAAATCGCCGATGCGGTTGACGACAAAAGCCTTCATGCCGGCTTTCGCGGCGGAGTGCTTCTTGAAGTAGAAGCCGATCAGCAGATAGGAGGCGAGGCCGACACCCTCCCAGCCCACAAACATCAGCAGGAAGTTCTCTGCAAGCACCAGCGTGAGCATGAAGAACATGAAGAGGTTGAGGTAGGCGAAGAATCGCCAGTAGCCCTCTTCGTGGGCCATGTAGCCGACCGAGTAGATATGGATGAGGAAGCCGACACCGGTGACGACCAGCAGCATGACCAGCGTGAGCTGATCGAGCGCGAAGGCGAAGTCTGCATGAAAGGCTGAGGTGGCGATCCAGGAAGTGTGCCGCTCAATGTAGGGAAGCGAGAGTGCGGAGAAGCTGGTGTAGACGTGAAGCACCAGCAGCAACGGTGCCGCGGTAAAGAGGAGCGCGATGGTCGAGACCAGCGCCTTCGGCAGACGTTGACCGAACAGGCCATTCAGCAGAAAGCCGACGAGTGGCAGCACCGGGATAAGCCAGAGATGGAGGCCGTCGTTCATAGTTTCATCAGGTTGATTTGGTCCACGTTGAGCGTGTTCCGGGTGCGGAAGATTGCGATGATGATGGCCAGCCCCACAGCGGCTTCGGCCGCCGCCACCACCATCACGAAGAAGACAAAGATCTGGCCGCTGACCTGATGCCAGCGATGGGCGAAGGCGACGAAGGTCAGGTTGACGGCGTTGAGCATCAGCTCAATGGACAGGAAGACGGTGATGATGTTGCGCTTGATGAGAAAGGCGGCGACGCCGATGGAGAAGAGGATCGCGCTGAGCACGAGATAGTAAGAGATAGGGACAACCACGTCAGGACTCCTTTCGCGCCAGGGCTACGGCGCCGAGAATGGCGATCAGGATCAGAACGGACGTGACCTCGAAGGGGAGAAGCAGGTCGCGGAAGAGGACACGGCTGAGGTCGGATGTAGTGACCAGCGATGCACCGCCGAGCCGCGCGTTGCCCAGCGGCGTACGCACAGAGAGAAAGATGTACGTGAGCAGGCCGAGCAGAGCGGCGACACCGGGAAAGCCGACCATGTATGCGGCGCGGCTGCCGCGCGTACGCTCCTCTTCGCCGGCATTCAGCAACATGATGACGAAGGTGAACAGCACCATGATGGCGCCCGAATAGACGATGACCTGCGCGGCGGCAAGGAACTCCGCTCCGAGCAGCAGGTAGAGGACCGCCAGCGAGGTCATGACGACGATCAGCGAAAGAGCGCTGTTGATCGGATGCCGCTGCAGCAGCAGATTCAGCGCGCCGCCGATGCACAGTGCTCCGAAGATAAAGAAGATGACTAGATACATGCCGAAAGCCGTTCACCAGCAGGAAGGACTACAGACAGCGGAAGTTTCATAGTAAATCACCGTGGCGCGAAGATCAGGCTGGCGACGATGATGTTGGCGATGGCGAGCGGCACGAGAAACTTCCAGCCAAAGCCCATCAACTGGTCATAGCGGAAGCGTGGCGTAGTGCCGCGCACCCAGATGTAGAGAAAGACAAAGAAGAAGACTTTGAGAACGAACCAGAAGACCGGCAGCAGCGCCTGAATGACGATCCAATGCGGCGCGGGAAGCAGGTTGCCGAAGGGGCTGCTCCAGCCGCCGAAAAAGAGCAGCGTAGCGACGCAGCCGACCGTGATCATGTTTGCGTATTCGGCCATGAAGAACATGGCGAACTTCATGGAGCTGTATTCGGTGTGGTAGCCGCCGGTAAGCTCGCTTTCCGCTTCAACCAGGTCGAAGGGCGCGCGATTCGTCTCTGCGTAGGCGGAGATGAGATAGATGAAGAAGGCGATGATCTGGAATCCGCCGAAGACATTCCAGGAAAGAATGCCGTGCGTAGCCTGTATGTCGACGATGTCGCGCAGCCGCAGCGAGCCGGAGCGGATAACGACGCCGATTAAGGAAAGGCCGAGTGCGAGCTCGTAGCTGACCATCTGCGCGCTGGAGCGCAGGGAGCCGAGCAGCGAGTATTTGTTGTTGGAGGCCCAGCCGGAGAGCGCGATGCCATAGACGCCGACGGAGGTAATGCCGAGGATGACCAGCAGGCCGATGTTGAGATCAGAGATCTCGAAGAGATCGATGCCCATGCCGTGGTAGTGGTACTGGATGTTTGCACCGAAGGGCACAACCGCGATCGAGATCAGCGCGCAGGCGAGCGCAATGACCGGCGCCAGAATATAGAGCGGCCGGTAGACCGAGGCCGGCATGATGTCTTCCTTGAGGAAGAGCTTCAGTCCGTCGGCGAGTGGCTGTAGAAGTCCGAAGGGACCGACGCGGTTGGGTCCGAAGCGGTTCTGAATGCGGCCGACGACCTTGCGCTCAAGCAGGACGGTGTAGGCGACGCAGGTGAGCAGGATCACCAGCACGACGATGATCTTGGCGATGCTCAACAGCACGTATATCAGCAGCGGACTCACTCAGGCTCTCTTTCTAAAAATCTCAACTGCCAATGGTTCCAAGGCCTAATCAGCCGCACTCTCTGTAGGCGACTTCCGGTGGGACTCGTGAACTTCGGCAAGCTTGGCGCTGTAGCGGCCGAGCGTGCCGGAGGTGAAGAGCGCGTCTTCCGCGGGCAGGACAAGGTCGCGCCGGGTTGCGGGGGCAGCGGGCTCAATGGATACCAGCCGGGTGGGGACATCGTTGCCGGCGAGCAGGTTCATGCGCTCGACATCGTAGCCGGGGACGAGCCGCGCGATCTCGTCGAGCACTGCGTAGGGATCGAAGGGGCTGACCTTGGGCTCGATCTGACGCGAGGCAAGCCAGATGGAGTGGCGATCGGCCTCGCCTGACTGTGCACCGCGGGACTGACCGGTATCGGCGCGCAATCCACGACCGAAGGGAACGAGCTGCTGCGGCTTAGCGCCCATGCGGTCGGCGATGCGCACGATGAGCTCCAGATCACTGCGCACGCCGGCGCGGTCGCCGGCTTTTTTGACGAGCTGAAGATCGCCGTAGTTGTTGGTGACGGTGCCGCCCTTTTCATAGAGATTGGCGACGGGGAGGACGACGTCGGCGATCTGTGCTGTCTCCGTGAGGAACATCTCCTGCACGACGACGAAGGTATTTTTGAGCGAGGCGGGATCGATGTTGTAGCGCGAGACGGGATTTGCGCCGACGACATAGAGCGCTCCCAGCTCGCCACGCTCGGCAGCGTCGAACATTTCGATCAGGTCTTTGCCGGGCGTCTGCGGCAGGTTGGGGAACTCTTCGGCGAAGGGCCCTGGCGCGCTGACATGCCGATACCCGGGCAGCATATCGGGCAGAAGCCCCATGTCGGCTGCGCCGCGCGAGTTGGCATAGTCGGCGAGGCAGGCGAAGCGTGCTTCCGGCAATGACAGTCCGAAGGAGACCAGCGCGTCGATATCGTGGCCGCGGAACTCCGAACCGAAGAGGATGAGCAGCTTCTGCTCGGCATGCAGCGCGTCGCGGAAGGAGGCGGCGTCTTCGACGCCGGCGAGCTTGCTGTCCTGAGAACCCAGGAAGCGGACCGCATCGGCGTAGCCGCCCTCCGGGATATGGAGGAAGGCTTTGGCCTGGCGGCGCAACTTGATATCGTTCGTGTTTACGAGGAAGAGCTTCGCTGCGTTGAGCCGGATGTTGGTGCGCAGCGCCCATGCCAGCGCGGGATGCTGCTCCGTCGGATCGTTGCCCAGCAGCAGGATTGCGGGGGCAGTGCCTGCGTCGCGCAGGGAAGCAGCGCGATCGCCATGACCGGAGAGAGCGCGAACGAAGCTGACGTAATCGGCAGTGCGGTGGTGGTCGATGTTGTTCGTGCCGAGCACGGTGCGCGCAAACTTCTGCAGCAGGTAGTTCTCTTCGTTGGTGGTGCGGTTGGAGCCGATGACGCCGATTGCGCCGGAACCCTTCGTATCGCGAACGTCTTTCAGTCTCCTGGCCACGTGCTCGAGGGCCTGCTCCCAGGTCGCGGTGGCGAAGCTGCCGTCGGACTGGCGGATGAGCGGCTTGGTGAGACGGTCCGGATGATTCGCAAAGTCGAATGCGTAACGGCCCTTGATGCAGAGGAAGTCCTCATTGATACCGCTCTTGTCGCGGTTGTCGCCGCGCACGATCTCCATGCCGTCGTCGGCACGGCGCACACCGAGCGTGGTCTTGCAGCCGTCTCCGCAGTGGGTGCAAACGGTGGCGACGTGATTCATCTCCCACGGCCGCGTCTTGTAGCGGTAGGTGCCGGAGGTGAGCGCGCCCACCGGGCAGGCGTCGATGCACATGCCGCACTCTTCGCAGTCGAGATGGTCCTGGCGATTGGGCGCGATCACGCTGGAGACACCGCGGTTCTGCACGCCCAGCGCCCAGACGTCCATGCCCTCGCCGCACATGCGGACGCAACGATAGCAGAGGATGCAGCGCGGCCGGTCGAAGAACACGACGGGCGACCATTGCTGTTCGTCGCGGTGCTGCTTGATCTCGACATACTGCGAGGTCGGCGCCCCGTACTTGAAGGTCATGTCCTGCAGTTCGCACTCGCCGCCGGCATCGCAGACCGGGCAGTCGAGTGGATGGTTGCCGAGGAGTAATTCGATGGTGGCCTTGCGGGCCTGCGCGATCTCCGGCGTCTCCGTCTGCACGACCATGCCTTCGGTAACAGGAGTGGTGCAGGCGGTCTGCAGCTTAGGCATCTTCTCGATGCGCACCACGCACATTCGGCAGGCGGCCTGCAAGGAGAGCCCGGGATAGTAGCAGAAGGCAGGGATCTCGATGCCCCCGGCGCGGCAGGCTTCAATGAGCAGTGTGCCCGCAGGCGCGGTCAGCTTCTTGCCGTCTACAGTGAAATTTACGTCAGCCATGAACTCTCTTTCGTGTACAGCTAAGCGCCCACCAGTTCCACCAGTGCCTGCGACTCGGGCGCTGCCGGATTGGCCTGGATGTATGCCTCGAACTCCTCGCGGAATTTTTTGAAGAAACCGATCATCGGCATGGCGGCTGCGTCTCCGAGCGGGCAGAAGGTGCGGCCCAGCATGTTTTCGGCAAGATAGCGCATGTTGTCGATGTCCTTCACAGTGCCGTAGCCCTCGTAGAAGCGGGTCATGGTCTTCTTCAGCCAGTCCGTGCCCTCGCGGCAGGGGATGCACCAGCCGCAGCTTTCGTGCTGGTAGAACTTGATGGTCCGGAGCGCGAACTCGACGATCGAAACTGTCTCGTCGAGCACCACGACGCCGGCCGAGCCGAGCATGGTGCCGGCCTTGCCCATCTGGTCGAAGTCCATGCCGACATCGATCTCATCGGCGCGCAGGATGGGGCAGGATGCACCACCTGGAACGACCGCTTTGAGAGCTTTGCCATTGGGAATGCCGCCAGCAACCTCATAGATCATTTTCTTGAGGTTGTAGCCCATGGGTAGTTCGTAGACGCCGGGACGATTCACGTGGCCGCTGATGCCGAAGAGGCGCGTGCCGCCATTGCGCTCGGTGCCGATTTTGGCGTAGGCGGCGCCACCCATCTCAATGATGTAGGGCACGCTCGCGATGGTCTCGGCATTGTTGATGACGGTAGGGCCGCCGTAGAGTCCAACGACCGCGGGGAAGGGCGGCTTGATGCGCGGCACGCCACGCTTGCCTTCGAGCGATTCCATCAGCGCCGATTCTTCTCCGACCTCGTAGGCTCCGGCACCTGTGTGGGAGAGGGCGTCGAAGTCGAAGCTGCTGCCGAAGATGTTCTTGCCGAGGATGCCGCGCTCGTAGCACTGAGCTAGCGCGCGCTCCATGATCTCGATGAGATAGCGATACTCACCGCGCAGGTAGATAAAGCCCACCTTCGCGCCGATTGCCAGCCCGGCGATCATCGTGCCTTCGATGACGGCGTGCGGATCGTGCAGAAAGATGAGGTGGTCCTTGCAGGTGCCGGGCTCGCTCTCGTCGCCGTTGACCAGGACGTATTTCGGTTTCTCGCTCTGCTTGGGCACGAAGGACCACTTCATGCCGGTTGGGAAGCCCGCGCCGCCCCGGCCGCGCAGACCGGAGGCCTTCATCTCATTGATGACCCACTCCGGTCCTTGTTCGATGCACTTGCGCAGCGCACCATAGCCGCCAAGCTCGATGTACTTGTCGATATCCGCGGCGCCCTGGCCCCACCGGCGCGAGATGACTTTGACTTCCTCGGGATGCGAGACGAGTTGAGGCATCAGCGCTTGCTCGCTTTCTGCCGGTAGCTTTCGAGCACGGCGTCCATCTTCTCGTTGGTCAGGTTGTCGTGAAAATCGTAATTCACCTGCACGGCGGGCGCCCAGCAGCAGGCGCCGATGCACTCGACTTCTTCGAGCGAGAACAGGCCGTCTGGAGTGGTCTCCTTATTGCCGATGCCGAGCCGTTCCTTGCAGTGCGCGAGCATTTCATTGCCGCCGCGCAGCATGCAGGAGATGTTGGTGCAAACCTGGACGTGAAACTTGCCGTGCGGTTTGGTGTGCAGCAGCGAGTAGTAGCTGATGACATTGCGCACATCAAGTTCGGTGATGCCGATGCGCTGTGCAATCTCGGCGATCACCGCGTCGGTCACGGCGCCGACCTCATCCTGCGCATACAGCAGCATGGGGATGAGGGCCGAACGACGCGCCGGGTAGAGCGTGACCAGCTTGTCGAAGCGCGCCGCCAGTTCTGGAGAAAAGACTGTGTTCGGGACCGGATTCATCTCGGGATTCACCTTGGGACTCATCGCATGATCTCCCGCGCCAGCCGCTCTGCCACCATATCCATCTCCTCAGCATTGCCGGGCCCTTCCGGGCCACTGCTTTGCACCACCCGGCCGTGCTCGTCGAGCGTGAACTCTGTTGCTGGTCCGGTCTCACGAGTTACGGTTCCGTGCTCGCCATCGAAGCGGATGCTCAGAAGCCGCTCACCTGCGCGGACGAGCAGATGATCGTCGCTCACTTCCAGCACTGCTTGGCGCGTGCCGTTTAGTCCGTGGGCCGCTGTATAGCTGCGGAGAAGCGAGATGAAGGAAGTCCACAACTCCCGCGCGACGGCTGGATCGATTGGGTCTCCCACGGCAATTGCACTCACCGGTCGATCTCCCCGAGGACGATGTCGATCGATCCAATGACCGCGACGACATCGGCCAATAGCCGGCCAGCGCACATCTTGTCGACTGCCTGCAGGGTTGCGAAGGAAGGATTGCGCATGTGCACGCGATAGGGTTTCGCGGTTCCGTCGGATACGACGTAATAGCCCATCTCACCGCGCGGCGATTCGATGGCCTGATACACCTCGCCTGCGGGCACTGCAAAGCCTTCTGTAACGATCTTGAAGTGATAGATGAGCGACTCCATCTGGGTCTTCATCACTTCGCGATCGGGCAGAACGACTTTCGGGGCATCGGCCTTGATCGGGCCTTCCGGCATGCCGTCCAGTGCCTGCTGGCAGATCTTCACCGACTCGCGCATCTCTTCCATGCGAATGACATAGCGTGCCCATACGTCGCAGTCATTCGAAATCGGCACCTTGAACTGGAATTTTTCATACCCGGAGTAGGGCATATCGCGGCGCAGATCCCAGTCGACACCGCTGGCACGCAGCGGCGGTCCGGTCACGCCGAGGGCGATCGCATCTTCTGCAGACAGGTGGCCGACACCTTTGGTGCGGCTGATCCAGATGGGATTGCCGGTCAGCAGGTTCTGATACTCGTCGATCTTCGACGGCATGATGTCGAGCAACTTCTGCACGCGCTCGTAGAAGTCGACCGGCGGCTCCATGGCGATGCCGCCTACGCGGAAGTAGGAGGTCATCATCCGCTGGCCGGAGACGTGCTCGAAGATCTTCAGCAGCTCCTCGCGCTCGCGGAAGCAGTAGAGAAAGACGGTGAGCGCACCGATATCCATCGCGTGCGTGCCCAGCCAGACCAGATGGGACTGTATGCGTGTCAGCTCGTTGAGCAACACACGCAGGTACTGTGCGCGCGGCGGAATCTCGATCTGGAGAAGCTTTTCGACCGCGAGGCAGTAGCAGAGATTATTGGTGAGCGGACAGAGATAGTCGATGCGATCGGTGAGCGGCACGACCTGCTGGTAGAACTTGGCCTCGCAGGTCTTCTCGATACCGGTGTGCAGGAACCCGATGTCAGGCACCACGCGCAGCACGGTCTCGCCATCGATCTCGAGCACCAGGCGCAGCACGCCGTGGGTCGATGGGTGCTGCGGGCCCATGTTCAGAATCATGGTGCGGTCGTGGGCGCCCTCTTCGGGACGCGGCTCGAGCAGCGGCGCGATGGCGAAGTCAGCCGCGTACGGCATCACCGGCGTGGGCTCGTTTGGGCCGGCGAAGGTGGAGCTCTCGGTGGTCGCGTTCGTGACTTCAGCGACTGGGGTTTCGGGTGTTGTTGCCATCAGCGGTAGCCCTCCACCGGATAATCCTTGCGCAAGGGATAGCCTTCCCACTCGTCAGGCATCATGATGCGGCGCAGGTTGGGGTGCCCGCCAAACCGAATGCCGAAGAGGTCGAAGACTTCACGCTCGTAGTAGTTGGCCGACGGCCAGACGGGCGTGATGCTGTCGATCTCGAGATCCATGCTGTCGACTGGCGCGGCCAGGCGCACGCGCGACTTCAGGCTGTGCGACACGATGTGGTAGATGACCTGGAAGCGCGGCTCGACCGGATAGTAGTCCACACAGGTGACGTCTTCGAGGAAGTTGTAGCCGGCCTTCTGCACCAGCGCGGCTGTCGCGCGGATGTGTTCGCGCGCAATCTTCAGTGTCAGCTCGCCGCGATCGAACTTCGCATCGAGCAGCGCATCCGGCAATGCAGCCTGGATCGCCTGGATGGCTGGATTGGTGCCGTGTTCGGCGAGGACCGCGGCTTTGTCATAGGCATCCTGCATGCGCTAGAGGTCCCCCCTGTCGGCAGCCCAGTCGAGAATGCCTTTTTTGACGATGTAAAAGAAGCCGACCACCACGAATCCCAGGTAGACGAGCATCTCCCAGAAACCAAAGAAACGTGAGCCGGTGATTGCCGGCAGGTGACGGTAGATGACCGCCCAGGGCAGCAGGAAGACGGCTTCCACATCGAACAGGATGAACAACATCGCGACCATATAGAAGCGTACCGAGAAGCGGCCGCGAGCGTCGCCTTCAGCGACGATGCCGCACTCATAGGTTTCGAGCTTCGAGATGGTCCGGCGATGCTTGCCGATAAAGAAGGAGCCGCTGACCATGGCCGCTCCCATGCCAACCGCGGCAAGGATCTGCAGGAGCAGGGGAAGGTAATTCCAGAAGTAATGTGTTGTCTGCATGCGGTCTTTGCTCGGGGAGGCCGTATCTGCACCGCGCGGCGTCTTCTTCGAGATTAGGGTGACGCTGCAACTCAGTCAAGCAAGCGCGGTTAAGTGGCATGTTTCCAATGAAAAGCAGTGCCGGCGAAACTTGCTTCACGCCGCATCCGAGAGTGCAACCGGTTCCCGATTCGGTGCCGGCTTCCCGTCGAGGGAATGGCGAAGGAAAAAAGAAGGTAAATCCTCATCGCTATCCCGGAACTGCCGATATGTTGCAACAGGCAGGCAGTTCGCGGAGGATCCCCGATGGCAGCATCTCCTTCTTTTCCCAATCTGAAAGCATCACCTGCATCGAATCCCGGCACAGATACGAATCGTGTCGTCGATATACAGAAGAACATCCAGAAAACCCATCCGCCAGTGGTGCGTACGACTGTTCATGCGATGCCGACCGGCATGGGGTCGCGTTCTGCGCGGCGGCGCACGACGCCAGAGGCCGGCTTTGCGCTGGAGATTCTCGGCCATGCGATCGAATATCTGGCGGATGAGTATGCGCACGAGGCAGGCTCGCTCTCGTCCATCCACAGCCGGGATCCACGCGTGGAGGCGATGCAACTGCTCATGGCCGCGAATCGCCAGGTCTATTACGCCTGTCCGTTGGTGCCTTCACTTTACAAGCGCATTCTTGACCGTCTCTTCGGCCGATAGAGTCGGCGGAGGATCGACAATTCCGCGCGGTACGACTGTTACTCTCGGGAGATGGAGATCATTCTCAATGGACAGCCGCGTGAGGTCAGCATCGACCCGCA
The DNA here is from genome assembly GCA_963737035.1 of uncultured Acidobacteriaceae bacterium. Classification (GTDB taxonomy): domain Bacteria; phylum Acidobacteriota; class Terriglobia; order Terriglobales; family Acidobacteriaceae; genus KBS-83. The sequence goes on from CAVTRJ010000019.1 coordinate 103,015, forward strand.
GGCTGCGACCGTTGATGCCTTGATTCGGGCGCTGGAGATGAAGACGGATCGCGTCGCCGTCGAGCGCAATGGAGAGATCGTCCGCCGGGATGTGTGGGCAACGACTCCGGTCGAGAGCGGAGACCGTTTTGAGGTCGTCCACTTCGTCGGCGGGGGAATATGAGCTCGATCTTCGCTCGGCGGGGGTGGCTCGCGGCAGCTGCTGCAGCGAGCTTTCTTTTCGTCCTTGTCGTCGCCCTCATGCCGTCGAGAGCGGCTCGGGCGCAGTCGGCCCTCGATCATCCGGATCAGCCGACATTCGTGGTGCCAGGCGTGGGCCCGCAGCAGGAGCTGCGCATCCTGGTGTACGGCGATATGCGCTTTACCGACCCTTCGAATACGAAGGACACGAATCCTCGCGCCCGGAAGTGGCTGGCGGAGAAGGTGGGGACCCTGCACGCCGACGCGATGCTGATCACAGGCGATGTTCCTTTTCATGGAAGTGATCCTGGGGATTGGGAGGTTTTTGAAAAGGAAGCCGCGTCCTGGGCGAAGGGGGATCGGGTATATCCGACAGTAGGGAACCACGAGCTGCGTCTGCAGCCTCACGCGGGGCAGGTGAACTGGGCCGCTGCATTCCCACGATTGAAGGGGAATGGCTTCTATTCGGTGCTGCTGGGAAATGTGTTCATCGTCAACCTGAACTCGACCGAGCCGATGTGGCCCACCGGGGAGCAGGCCGACTGGCTGCGGGAGCAGCTGGACCATATACCGGCGCAGGCGGACTTTGTGATCCTGCAGATGCATGTGCCGCTGATCGCGGATACGCAGAGCGAGTTCATCGCGAATATTCCGGGCGCCGGAAGGCGTCACGCTGCGGCGTTATCTGGAAGCGCATGCGCTCACGGCGCGACAGAAGTTCATCGCCGTGTATGGGCACATCCATAACTATGAACGGTTCGAATTTAACGGCATCACGCACATCATCAGCGGCGGCGGCGGAGCGGCGCCTTACCCGGTGCTCGTGCGCGGGCCACAGGACCAGTATCGCGATCCGGCCTTCCCGGTTTTTAACTACGTCATCCTGACGATCCACGGGAAGCAGGCCGACGGGACGATGTACAAGATCGCGGATCCGAATGCGGCCGAGTACAGCGTGGTCGCGAAGGACCACTTCATCGAGACGGCGCGGTGATCCGGTACATATTCCGCAGCTAGTGAGAAGTGGTCGTGATCATCGGGAACTCAAGATGATCTTAGGCAGTCTTGTGTGCATCTTTGCGGCCGGATTCGTGATACAACGTTTGCAGCGCGAGGGGCGCATCCAGTCCGCGGAAAGGGCCGTGCCCACCCACTGAGCTTGTCGATCTAAGTCGCGAATTTTCTTTCTGCCTGATGGGTGCGGACTCCGGGCATGCGTGAAAGGAGATTCGTATGTCGTACGCGATTCCGCTGCCGCCCCGCCCTCGTCTTGATTACTACAAAAGGTTAGCCAAGGAACTGCTGCGCGCGTCATCGGCTGCGCCGGCGCCGAGGACGCTGTGCGCAAGTGGGCGGTGCGTTGGCTGGAGGCTTCTGGCGGGTTGAGCGGCGAAGCGACGCCGGCGGATCCTGCCTTCCATGGAGAACGCTCACCGATCGCCGAGCGCGCCGAATGGGTGGAGCAGCGCTGGCTGGAACTGCGAAAGAAGAGGGGTGGGGCGCCGGTATTGCTGGCTGATGCGCAGTTCTTTCTTGCCCGCGAGCATGGCTTTCCGAGCTGGCCGAAATTTGCTGAGCACCTGCGGGCACAAGAGAATGCGCAATCGCCGATTGCTAATTTTGAGGCAGCCGCCGATGCGATTGTTGCGGGGGATGAGCGGGCGCTTGCGGCGCTGCTCAGCGCGGATTCTTCGCTGGCGACGGCGCGCTCGCTTCGCGAGCACCGCTCGACTTTGCTGCATTATTGCTCAGCGAATGGGATAGAGGATTACCGGCAGCGGACTCCGGCGAACACGGTCGCGATAGCGCGGTTGTTACTGGATGCGGGCGCGGAGGTGAATGCGGAGTCCGACGCGTATGGCGGAAGTTCGACCACCCTGATGCTCACCGCGACGAGTGTCCATCCGGAACGTGCGGGAGTGCAAATTCCTTTGCTCGAATTGCTGATTGAACGAGGGGCGGCGCTCGACGTTGGAAAGAGCAGCGACGTGGTTGTGTGTCTGCGGAATGGGCGCGGTGCGGCGGCGGAGTTTCTGGCGAGGCATGGAGCGCGGCTGGATTTAGAGGGCGCGGCTGGTGTGGGCTTGCTCGATCGAGTGAAGGAGTTCTTCGCAGAGGATGGCGCGCTGAGGGCTCGGGCTACGGTGCAGCAGCTTGCGGATGGATTTGGCTGGGCTTGTGAGTTTGGGCGCTTAGATGTCGTGGAGTTTTTGCTGGAGCATGGCGCGCATGCAGACACGACCTTGCGCGACGATTGCGTTACACCGCTGCATTGGGCGGCGCTGGGTGGTCATCCTGAGATTGTGAAAGTACTGCTGGCGCGCGGCGCGGATGTGAACGCGCGAGAGACGCGCTTCAATGGAACGCCAGTGGGCTGGGCATTGCACGGATGGGGTCAGCCTGCGAATGAGCAAAGTAGAGAACGCTATTGCGTGGTCGTGGATGCATTGGTAGCGGCGGGTGCGGAAACCGGTTCACTCGTGTCGAACGATCGGCGCATGATGGCTGCGTTGCAGGGAGAATCGTCGCGGTGACGTACTGGGGACTAGCCATCCGGTAATTGCGCTGGCCTTAGTTTGGGTCATTTTGGGATGAAGCTGAGATTTCGAAGAAGGTTGAAGATCTGCCATCTAGGACGCTCCTCTAACCGAATTTTGTGGCCAGCCAATTCGTTGCAGTGTGGCTCTGAGCTTTGCGCGGAATAGCAGCTGGTTGCCCCGCGCAGGGTGGTTGATTATCGACTGGTTCAGGATGTTCCAACCATCGTGCCGAAGCGGGGTGGCACAGACTGCGTGGGTTACTCCGCCAATCAGGATGACAGGGACTTCCTGCTGCGGGAGCAGGCGCTCCAGTCTCTGCAGTAATGTGGGCAACGCGCTTTTCATCTGCTGGGTTTTAGCAAGCGTGGTTGCGCGGTCGGGCATCGGCTGTTCACAAGCATCGATCAGGAAGTACCCATCCGCCTGGAAGCGGCGGAGGAGGCTCTCCTTGCTTTGCCGCATCTGCTTTACCGAGGAGCCAGGTTGAAAACCTTCCCCGCCGAAGCCGACCTCCGTGGGATAGATGACCTTCATCATTTCGAGGAAGAGCGTGTCGCCGTTCGTCAGTTCTGTGAAATAGAAGAGGCGATTGACATGGAAGGCGGGAGGGGCTTCCGCGATGAAGAGAAGGCGAACGGGATGTGGCAGATAGCGGTCGCTGGCCTGGGCAAAGCGCTGGAGTGAATTCATTCGGCTTGCGCGTGAACCACGAAAATGCTTCTGCGGAAAGTTGGCGATTCCAGCGCACGAGCTTGCTCAGCGTAGCGTTTCCCAACTGCGAGGAGCGTACCCCGAGACCTCCATGTCAACGTGCTTTCCACGGAATCGGACCCCTTCCATCGCCAACCGCAAGCGCTGTTCGGCTGCTGCCTCGCCACGCAATTTGATTTCGCCGCCCGCACCGACGATCCGCTGCCACGGCAGGTTACTGAGAACTCGCTTACGCAAGAGCTGTGCGACTGCTCGATGATAAAGCGGATATCCCGCAGCCGCCGCCACTCTGCCGTAGGTCGATACTTTTCCTTTTGGAACGGAGTGGATGATGCGGCAAAAGGCGGCGTCGCGCTGCTGATTTGTGCGCAGCGCGTCTTTAAGGATGCGTCGTTTGAGCTGCTGAGGAACAGGCTGGCTATGCATGCGTCTACAGGTGCGGCATTTCTAGCGATCGTCGTCCATGGTTTGCCGTTGCTCGCTGCGATGCCAGATATCCGTGCGGCGCGCGATGACGAAGAAGCCGAGGAAGAGTGCGATGGCGGGAATTGCCAGCACGGGGATGGCGCGGCGCAGGCCGGCGCGTATTTGCGGGGCAGAACCGGCTGTGGTGTCGCGGCACATGCTACAGCCTTGCGCGCGCGCCGACTGCGTCGTGGCGAACAACAGCATCGAGAGAATGAAGATGCGGAGAAAGCTCAATTGCGGGAGACGAATGCGGCGCATGCGCGCTACTGGCAGAAGACGAGCAGGCTGAAGAGGAAGACCCAGAAGATCCCCATGGAGTGCCAGTACCACGCGGTGCAGTCGACGAAGATCTGGCGTAGTTCCATGCGGTGAAGAAGCGATAGTGCAGCGAGCGCGGCGAAGAGCGCGAGGACGCCGAGGATGAGGTGGGCGCCGTGCGCTCCGGTGATGAGGTAGAAAAAATGGCTGCTGGGATTGGAGGCGAAGAAGAATCCTTGTGCGGCGAGATCCTTCCAGGCCATCCACTGCCCAACGAGAAACGCAACGCCGAGAGCGGCGGTGGCGGCGAGCCAGGGCGCCGCGCGACGCGCAGCGGGCCGTCCCATGCCGAGCCATTCTTCCATCACATCAAGTTCGTGAAAGAGTTGGCGGCGGCCCATTTCCATGGTGACGCTGGAGAGCAGGAGGATGGCGGTGTTGATGTAGAGGATGGGCGGAATGGCGAGCTGGTGCCAGTCGAGGATGTAGGCGCCGTGGCCGTCAAAGTGTCCGGAGGACTGGCGGAAGAAAAACGCGGTGACCAGCGCCATGAAAAACATGAGGTCGCCGGCAAGCGCCGAGAAGATGCCCATGCGATAGCGGGTGAGGAGAGCGCGAGGACCGCGGCCGTGGCGGTGGTCCCAGTTTTCGTCGCCACCACCGCCTCCGGTGGGCCGGCGGTCTACGGGAGGACGGCCGCCAAATCCCGGGTCTTTTCGTTCACGCTCGGTGTCGACTACGGACCTGGTGAAGGTGGCAGGCATGGTTTGGCGCTCCGTGCGACTACAGCTTACTCCTGTTGGGATGCCGTCTCCCACTGTGGAGTGAAGTCGGCGCCGGACGCGCCGATTTGATATTCGTATGGACCGCGCTCGAGGCGATTGGGTAGCGGGGCGGAATGCCATTCGAGCGTGGTGGCCTGCCAGGGGTTGTCGCCGGCGGGCTTGCCGCGGCGGGCGCTCCAGATGAGGTTGATGAGGAAAAGAATTTGCGCGGCACCAAGCAGGAAGGCGGCCCAGGTGATGCCGCGCTCCATGGGGAGGAGCGAGGCGAGGGAAGAAGTGCTGCCGGTAACTTGGGCGAAGTGGCGTGGCCGGCCGGCAAGGCCCTCCAGATGCATGGGAAAGAAAGTGCCATACGCGCCGATGAGCGAGAGCCAGAAATGCCAGCGGCCGAGACGTTCACTCATGAGGCGGCCGGTCATCAGCGGAAACCAATAATAGATGCCGGCAAAGACGGAGAACGCGCCAGCCATGGCCATGATGAGGTGGAAGTGCGCGACGACGAAGAAGGTGTTGTGGAGGTACTGGTCGAGCGCGGGCAGGGCGAGGATGGGCCCAGTGACGCCGCCGGCGATGAAGAGCGAGAGGAAGCCGAGAGTGAAGAGCATCGGGGTGGTGCGGCGGATGCCGCCGCCCCATAGAGTGCCGAGCCAGCTGAAGACTTCCGCGGTGGAGGGGACCGCAATCGCCATGGTGGTGAGTCCAAAGGCGGTGCCGGCGTACGGGTTCATGCCGCTGACGAACATGTGGTGTCCCCAGACGACGAAGCCGAGCAGGCCGATGAGCACGGTGGCGGCGGCCATCATGCGGTAACCGACGATGGGGCGACGGCTGAAGTTCGCGATGAGGCTGCTGGCGAGCCCCATACCGGGGAGGATGGCGATGTAGACCTCCGGATGGCCGAAGAACCAGAAGAGATGGAGCCAGAGGAGCGGTGAGCCGTCACCGTGGCCGACGACCTGGCCGCTGATCCAGTCGCCCTGCGGGATGAAGAAAGCGGTGCCGAGGTGGCGATCGCAGAAGAGGAGGATGATCGCAGCGAAGAGCACGGTAAAGGCGAGCAGGATGAGGATGGAGGAGACGAACCATGACCAGACGGTGAGCGGCATGCGGCCCAGCGTCATGCCGCGGGCGCGCTCGGTGAGCACGGTGACAAGGACATTGACTGCGCTGAACCAGGAGCCGATGCAGAAAAGCCCGATGCTGAGGAGCCAGCAATCCATGCCGCCGCCCTGGCCAGGACCTGCCGAGGCGATGGCGCTGAGCGGCGGGTAATTGGTCCAGCCGGCAATGGAGCCACCGGCGGGTAGCAGGAATGCGCATAGCAGAACGGCGAGCGCGATGGCCACGATCCAGAAGCCGAGGGCGTTCAACCATGGCATGGCCATCCGTCGTGCGCCGATCTGGGGCGCAAGGACGAGGCTGGCGAATCCGCTTTGCGGCGCGGTGGTGAGCACGAAAAAGACCATCAGGGTCCCGTGCATGGTGACGAGCGACAGGTATTCCTCGGGCAGCATGGGCCCGTGGAAAGGCCAGCGGATGCCGGGCCACGCTAGCTGCGTACGCATAGCGAGCGACAGCAAGGTGCCGGCGGCGACCGCGGTCAACGAGAGCAGCAGATAGCGGATGCCGATGCTGCGATCATCTGTTGTGAAGATGCGCTGGAGAAATTTTGGGCGCGTGCGGCCGGATGACGCTGGAGTTCGCCTTCATTGCACACCCGTTTCGCATGCGCGGCGAGCCATGCGTCGTATGCCGATTGCGAGATGACCCGCAAGTGCGCCTGCATGCGCGCGTGACCAGATCCGCAGAGTTGGGAGCAGAGGATGGGGTAAACGCCCTCGCGAATCGGCGTGAAGTGGACGTGCAGGGTGCTGCCGGGGACGGCGTTTTGTTTCAGGCGCATCTGCGGCACGAAGAATCCGTGGATGACATCGAGCGAGCGTAACTGCAGATCGACTTCGCGGTTGACGGGAAGCACGAGTTCGCTGGCGACGAGGTCGTCTTTGCTGTGGTCATCGGCCGGATCGAGGCCGATGGGGTTGCCGAGGGCCGCGTTGATGAGCTGCGGTTGCGATGTTCCATATGCTGCGTCTACGCCTGGATAGTGAAAGTACCACTGGAACTGTTGTCCGACGACTTCTACACGCAGAGCGGCGGGTGCTGCGCCTTCGAAGCGCTCCCGTGCCCAGAGATGTTCCGCGGTCACGGCCATCACGATGTAGACCGCGATCAGCAGGGTGAGCGGAACGAACTCCGCTCGCCAGGTGGATGGCGAAGACGGCGCGCGGCGGGGACGCAGGGCGAGCCAGACCAGCAGAATGTTTGCCAATAGGAAGGAGGCGCCCATGGCGGCAACATCCCAGCGCATCAGCCGATCGATGGCGATTCCGTGCGCAGCGGCATTGGGCGGCATCCACCAGTCGCGCAGCCCCGTTCCCCAGAAACAAGCCGAGACAGATGCGAAGGAAGCACCGCCGCGCAGCATGGAGGGTCAGCTCTTCCGGTGCGGTCTAGACGCCGAGTGGGATGCTGTTCCGTTGGCCGCACGCACCATCTCCACGAAGTAGCGATGGACGCGGCGGTCTGACGAGAGCTCGGGGTGGAACGTGGCGGCGAGCAGATGCCCTTGGCGGACGAGGACAGGGAATCCGCCGCGCTCGGCGAGGATGGAGACTTCCTTGCCGACCTGCTGGATGCGGGGTGCGCGGATGTAGACGGTTTCGAGCGGACCAGTGTCGAACTCCGGACCGAGTTTCGTGGAGGTCTCTTCGATGGAGCTATCGATCTGCCGTCCGTAGGCATTGCGCTCGACTGTTGCATCGAGGACACCGAGGCTGGGCTGCGGCGGATGGAGGACTTGTGAGGCAAGGAGAATGCAACCGGCACAAGTACCAAACGTTGGCGTTGCAGTGGTGAAGTGGCGCAGCGATTCAAGAAAGCCGTCGCGCTCGAGGAACTTGAGAAAGGTAGTGGATTCGCCCCCGGGAATGATCAGACCGTCGAGTCCCGCGAGCTGGTCGGGCTTGCGAACCAGCACGGGCTCCGCGCCAACTTCTTGAAGCGCATTGGCGTGGGCGTCGTAGTCGCCTTGGATGGCGAGGACGCCGATGCGTGGCTTCGTTGTAGCGTCAGACGATTTCTGTTCTGGCAAAATCGCGATCTTTCCCTAGGCTTTCAAAGCGGCATTGCGCCGAGCGACTCGCTTTACCAGCCGCGGGTTTGCAGGAGCTGACTTTCCTCGAGCCCAGCCACTGCGAGACCTTTCATTGTGCCGGTGACCTGCTCGCTGGCTTCGGCGAGTGTCTTCGGATCGTTGTAGTGCGTGGTCGCGATGACGATGGCCTTGGCGCGAGACTCGGCTTCAGCGTGCTCTTCGGGATTGCGGAGCTCACCATTTCCGCCGTACTCGACATCCAGCGGCGTGGCGCGTTCCTTCATGAAGATTCCTGAGCCCACGAATACGGATTCGGCGCCAAGCTGCATCATGAGGGCAGCGTCGGCGGGGGTCGCGATGCCGCCGGCGGAAAAATTGGGAACCGGGAGCTTGCCGCTCTTTGCTACCATGCGGACCAACTCATAGGGAGCGCGATGCTCCTTGGCCGCGACGTAAAGTTCCTGGTCGCTGAGCACGGTGAGCGCCTTCATCTCCTGCACGATCTGGCGCATGTGCTTGACTGCATGCACGACGTCCCCGGTGCCCGCCTCGCCCTTGGTGCGGATCATGGCCGCGCCTTCGGCGATGCGTCGCAGAGCCTCGCCCAGGTCGCGGGCGCCGCAGACGAACGGAGTCTTGAAGGCGTGCTTGTCGATGTGATGGGCTTCATCGGCAGGGGTGAGCACTTCGGACTCATCGATGAAATCGACGCCGAGCTCCTGCAGGATCTGCGCTTCGGCGAAGTGGCCGATGCGGGCCTTGGCCATCACAGGGATGGAAACCGCCGCGATGATCTCTTTGATGAGCTTGGGATTTGCCATACGGGCCACCCCGCCTTCGGCGCGAATCATCGCGGGGACACGCTCCAGAGCCATGACCGCGACGGCGCCTGCCTGCTCGGCAATTTTGGCCTGTTCGACGTTCATCACGTCCATGATGACGCCGCCCTTCAGCATCTCGGCTAAACCGATTTTCAGGCGCAGACCGTGTTCGCTGTTCTGTGGCTTGTGGCCGTTGTGCTCTTTCATATCGGGTACCCTTCCGCGTAGGCAGTTTCGCCGCTGCTTTCAACACTTGAGTTTAGCAGTTCGAGGTGCGTGGATTCCGCGACGGGACGAAGCTACAGGCAGGGCCGCCGCCGACAGCCTTACTACACCCTCACTCGGTGCCTCACTCAGGCCCGTCGGCTTTGTAACGGCGCAGCGCTTCCGCTGAGACCTCGACGAAGATGCCGGTGGCGGAGGCGAGCACGGTTCCGCTGGCATCGCGCAGCTCGGCGGAGCAGCGGTGTTTCCGAGTGCTCCCGACGTCGCTTTCGGACCAGCCTTCCAGGACGAGATTGCTTTCGAGCGGGACGGGCCGAAGGTAGTCAACGGACATGTGGCGCGTCATGGCGACGATGTTGCGGCGGCGGTTGGCTTTGCTCATGGCTTCGTCGAGCAGGGTGGCGATGATGCCGCCGTGTGCGTGGCCGGGCGGTCCCTGGAATTGGGCGGCCAGATGGAAACGGCAGAGGACGCGACCTTCTTCATCGATGAAGAACTTCAGATGGAGACCGGCAGGATTATCGTCTCCACAACCGAAGCAGCCGTTCTGGGTGCCGTGCGCAAGGGGGATTTCGCGTGTCGTGGAACTGTCATTCATGCTGGTTCACTCCGACCTTTGTAGCAGCAGGGATGACCTCCCGCTGCGCTATACTCGCATCCAGATATGGCGGTAGAAAAGACGTTCTTCCTTGAGACCTTCGGCTGCCAGATGAATGTCCATGACTCCGAGAAGGTCATCGGGACATTGCATCAGCAGGGCTACTCCCAGGTGGATACAGAAGAGGCTGCCGATCTCATTCTCTATAACACCTGCTCGATCCGTGACAAGGCTGAGCAGAAGGTCTTCAACCGGCTAAACGATACCAAGAAGCTGCTGAAGCAGGGCAAGCGCTTCGGCGTGCTGGGCTGCGTGGCGCAACAGGAAGGCGAAGCGATCTTCGAGCGCGCGCCGTATGTTTCGCTGGTGTCGGGCTCGGCTTCGTATCGCAAACTGCCGGAGATGCTGGCGCGGCTGGAAGCGGGCGAGAAGCGCATTGCCGGGCTGGACGACCGGCAGACCGACGAGACCTTCGAGACGGAGTTTACGGCCCGCTCAAATCCGTATCGCGGCTATATCACCATCATCGAAGGCTGCGATAAGTTCTGCGCCTATTGCGTGGTACCGTACACGCGCGGTAAGGAGCGCAGCCGCACTTCGACATCTGTGTTGGCCGAAGCGCGCCGCATGGCGGAGAGCGGCTACACAGAGATCCAATTGCTGGGCCAGAACGTGAACAGCTATCGCGATCCGGAAGGAAAGCGAAGCTTCGCGGAGTTGCTGGCAGCAGTGGCTGAGATTCCGGGGATCCGTCGCGTGCGCTTTACGACCTCGCATCCGCGTGACTTTACGCCGGACATTGTCGACGCGATCGACGCTGTGCCGGCGCTGTGCAACCATGTGCATCTGCCGGTGCAGAGCGGGTCAACGACGACGCTGAAGCGCATGCAGCGCGAGTACACACGCGAGCAATACCTGGAGCGCATTGGCTGGATCAAGGAATCGCAAAGGCCAATCAGCATCACGACCGATATTATTGTCGGCTTTCCGGGCGAAACGGTCACGGAATTCGAAGAGACATTGAGCCTGCTGGAAACCGTGCAGTACGATGCCGTCTTTGCGTTCAAGTATTCGCCGCGGCCGAATACGCCTGCACTGGTGATGATCGACGCCATTTCCGACGACGAGAAGGGGAAGCGGCTGCAGGTCCTGCTGGATCGCCAACGCGAGTGGCAGAGGTCCAATTATACCAGGCGGATCGGGCAAGTTGTGGAAGTAGCGGTTGAGGGACATAATGCGCAGCGCGGACAGGTGAACGGTCGGACGTCGGAAAACATCACATTGAATTTTGTACCGCGCGGGCCGATTCTTCCTGCGCCGGGCAGTTATGCCCTGGTCGAAGTAACGCAGAGCTTTCCCAACAGCCTGGTAGGACGCGCCGTCTAACATTAAAAGAAGGAGAGAGCGATGGACATCGAAATGAAGATCCGCGGACTGGTCATGGATCCGAGTACACATGCACCCATCGTCATCCTGAAGGACCTGGCGAGCGATACGGTTTTGCCGATCTGGGTTGGACTCTATGAGGCGAATGCAATCGCGCTCGAGATCGAGAAGGCAACGACACCGCGTCCGCAGACCCATGATCTGCTGCGCAACCTGGTGATCGGGTTGAACGGCACCGTGGAACGCGTGGTGGTGACTGAACTTCGCAACGATACGTTCTACGCAGTGGTCTGGATGCGGCAGGATGGGGAATGCGTCACCGTGGATGCGCGGCCGTCGGATGCGATCGCGCTTGCCCTGCGCTGCGATTGCCCGATCTACGTGAGCGAAGAGGTGCTGCGCATCGCCAAGCTGGCGCCAGGCGCGAGCGATACCTCTCCGGAAGAGCTGCGCCGCTGGCTTGAGGGCCTGAACGATGAGGACCTCGGGCGTTACAAGATGTAGGTCTCGCGTCACCCGTTCGATACGCGGCAATCGGTGCTTCCCTGAGTTAGGCTACAGGGACCGATGAGCCTCGGCCGCATCTCCAAGCTGTTTGCTGCCCAGAATGCGTCGCAGGTGGTTTCACTGCTGACGCAGCTGCTGCTGCCGCCGATCTTTCTGCATAGTTATGGCGTATCGCTTTATGGCGAATGGCTCGCGCTCAGCGCTGCTATCGGCTATCTCACGACAATCAATTATGGCCTGCAGACCTACACCAACATGCAGATGACCATTCACTACAACCGAGGTGAGGTGCGGGAGTGCATTGAGGTGCAGTCAGCCGGGCTGCGCATTCTGTTGACCGTCTTCGGCATTCTCGCGATTGTCCTTCTGGGGATATTCGCACTTCCGCTGGACCGCATGCTGCACCTGACGCTCCCGCAGGCGGAGGCGCAGTGGGTGCTCTATTTGCTTGGTGTGCAGATTCTCGCAAGCATGCTGCAGGGATTTTTTAGCGGGAACTACATGGTGTTCGGCGAGACGCATCGCGGTGTGAACTTCAACAATGCGGTGGCTCTGCTGGTGTTGGCCATACAGATTGGACTGGCGCTGGCGCATGTCAACTTTGCATGGATTGCGGCTGCCCAGTTTGTGATTACGCTGGCAAGCTGCCTGTTTCTGATCGTTGACCTGCGCCGGCTCGCTCCGCAGATTGCCCCCACGCTGCGCTATTGGGTGCCGGGATCGCTGAAGGCGGTCCTGAAACCGAGCATGCACTATGGGCTGCTGTTTTCCTCGAATGTGCTCGCCTATCAGTTGCCGGTGCTGCTGATGCAGCGCATCCTTGGTCCCGCGCCCGTGGTTGTGTACTCGGTGACGCGCACCGTGTATTCGATGAGCCGGAGGATTCTCTTCCTGCTGACCAGCTCGATCGGACCTGAGGTGACGATCACATTTGGACAGCGTGACTGGCCGAAGCTGCGCCGCCTGTATGAGCTGAGTGAACGCATCATCCTCCTGATGGTGCCGGCGATCACATTCGGATCCATGTTGGCCACGCCATTTTTGCTGCGCGTCTGGCTGCATAAGGGCGATCTATACGATCCGGGAGTGTGCCTGCTGCTCGGCCTGACCATGGCAATCCTCGGCATCAAAGAGCACAAGTATCAGTTTCAGTTCTCGAGCAACCAGGTACGAGAAGTGTCTTACATGGTGCCATTGGCCTACGGTGCCTCACTGGTGATCTCGATTCCACTGATGCACCGGCTGGGACTCATCGGGTTTCTGATTCCATGGTTTGTCTCAGAGCTGGGGCAGCTTTTGTATCTGCTGCACTTGAACGCCGTGCTCTTTCGACAGAGCGGATTGGGCGAAAGGGGGGACCGTATCGACCGGCGTCCCGTGTATCTGCTGCTTGGGATGCTCGCACTCGGCACGATTGCCGTAGCATGGCCGGTCTTCCATCTGGAGGAGTTCCGCATCCCTCTGCAGCTCGGGTTTTCAGTGATCACGACACTCGCAATGCTGGCCATCTCATATTGGCTTTTCCGCGTGGACGAAGTTCGCTCACTCCTCTGGGAGCGAGTCGCGGCGCGATTTCCTGCGTTCTCCGCACGACGAAGCTCATAACTCTAAGGCTCGTGGTTGAGCTGCTCGGCCAGGCGTCGTGCGATGACCGCTTCGCTGCAGTGGTCTTTCCACCATGCGAGGCTGGCAAGGCGATAGCGTTCAAGCGTGTCGATGTCACGCGCGTAGCGGCGGAGCAAGCCGGGAAGCTGGCTCCAGCTGTCCACCGTGACCACCGGTGCGCCGCGCAGGAACGGCTCGTCCCGGAAGGGGCTGGTGAATACCAGGCATCCTGCGCGCATTCCTTCATAGAAGCGATAGCTTTCCCAATTGCTTCCACGCGGCGCTATGCAGATGCGGGAGTTCATCATGCGTTCGGAGTAGCTCTGGTAGTCGGCTGACTTGGGTTGAGAATGACGCGAGTGAGCATCCTCCGGGCGGAGATCATTGAGCTGGATATGCCACTCACCGGATCGACGCAGACGGTCCAGCACATTCCATAACTGCCGTCGCGTGACGGCCTTGGATGGAGGAATCCAATAGCGATAGTTGTTGCGCGGGAAAGGGGTGGCAATGTCACCGGCGAAGAAGGTGTCAAGCGTACGCGCCGCCATCGGCTTCTGCGGCAGAAGCTGTTGGCTTTGATAACCCAGCGGGATGCGGAGAATGCACGGATGCCTGACCACCTGCGGCGGTTCATGCCGAACTCGTATGCGCGATCGCATTCGCAAAACGTGATCGCGTGCATACTCGAATAGCGATGCAGCAATCAGCTTTGCCGGAGCGGGCCTGAGACGCAGGCCGAGGTAGGGGCTACCAGACATGTTTCGAATGACGCAGCCGACCTGCAGTGCGTAAGCAGGAAGCTTGCAACGCTCTTCTTCCAGAAGCATGGCGACGACGTGGCGGCCGTATTCAGGGAGATTGTCGGGATCTTTCGTGAGATAGAAGTGTCGCGGCGGTCCCTGGAGCAAAGGGGCGAGCTCAGCCAGGATAGATAGCGGATAGAGTACATCGGGCACACCGCTTGAGGTGTCGCTAGGGCCGCTCAGCTCGCGCAAGGGCGCGCTGGAATCGGGCCACAGCACAAAGTATCGGTGATTGCCGGGTGGAGACGCAGTCGCGAGCATGGCAGTCTGTTCAATCGACTGGAGAACAGCACGATCGTGGAGACGAGTTTCTCATGAATGTAGCTGTCCGCCAACGCAGGTTTTCCGTGGCCTGTGCCTCGCACGAGTCGGTCCGCGACTGCCACGCAAATCCATGGCCCGCGTAAACCGCCGCGGCTTACTGGGCTAGTATTTGTACTGACATCAGTTCCCATGCGGTAGAAATGGACGTGGGTTGCTGGAAAGTCCATCGGTCACACGTGTCACCTCCAGATCATTGAATCGCTTCATGCGCTGCCACGATATTCGATCAAAAGTATGACTTGAGAGACTCCAAGGAATACGAAAGAAGGAGCGAAATTTCAGAGCTATGCCCATCTTGCGAAAGCTAATGGCGAAGATGCCTGGCGGGATTCGCCGTTTGGTTCCGCAAGGTTTGCCCTTTCGGCTCAAACTTCTAGGCATCCGGTGGATGGCGAAGTCGCCATTCGAGATTCGCCGCCGCTTACCCACCATCACACTGGAGCCGCTGGAACTCATCCTGGAGAACTTTAGCGCCCACAAAAAACACCTGACGATCGTGCAGGTGGGTGCCTGTGATGGAGCCACCAACGATCCCATCCGCGATCAGGTGGCGAAGGACTCCACGCGCGCGATTTTGATCGAGCCAAATCCGTTCGCGTTTGCTCGTTTACAAAAGACATACGCGGATCGACCGAACGTGACTCTCATCCAGGCCGCCATTGGAGAAAGCGATGGCGTGGCGCATTTGTACCGAGTCAAGAAGACCGAGAAAACGGACGCGGAAGTAGATCCGACACTGCAAATCGCCTCCTTTTATAAGGAGCACCTGGAGCGCCACGGCAAGAAGGATCACGAGATTGAGCGAATCACCGTGGCCTGCCGTTCGCTTTCCTCGCTTGCGGCCGAACTCGAGCTGACCAAAATCGATCTTTTGCAAATCGACGCCGAAGGGTTCGACGCCGCCGTGGTGCGCATGGCCTTGAAGCTACCCGTGCGTCCCGACTGCATCAATTTTGAACATGTCCATTTGGCCGCCCGAGACCGGCAGCCGCTTTTTGACCTGTTGGAAGAAAATGGCTACCTACTCAGTAACGACGCTTGGAATATCCTCGCGATGCAGAAGAGGTCTTGAGCATTGATAAAGCAGGGGACCGCATCGACCGGGAACTACTCAACCGGTCGAGCGTCTACTGATACGCCGATCAAGGCCGATCGTGCCGTTGCGATTGGAGATTCTTTCAGGAGTTGCCTGAACCTGCTGGCGTGAGCGCCTTGACTGCAGGAGCCAGAGAACTGAGCAGCATCTGAATTGCCGCATCGTACAGTGGCGAGCTGTCATTCATTCCAAGTGATGTAGCGGTCGAGCGGCCCGCGGCAGCTATGCTGCGGCGGAGTTCTTCCTGCTGATAGAGCGAGAGCAGCGCTTCGGCAAGCAATTCGCTATTGCGGGGCGGAATGACGATGCCATCGCGCCCGGGGGTCAGCAGTTCCGATGAGCCGCAGTGGGTGGTCGCAATGCAAGGGACTTCATTGGCCATGGCTTCGAAAAGCGCCATGCCGAAGCCGTCGTCGACCGACGGCAGCACGAATGCGTCGCAGCTCTGATAGAAGTCATTGATGTCGGGCACGTAACGCACGATCTCGACATTGGACATGCGGACGAGCCGCTGGTGCAGTGCTGGGAAATGCGTGAAGTCGGCGTCGGACCGGATCAGGAGCCGCGCATCGGTGAGAGCAAGGCGCTCCCATGCTTCGAGCAAATAGAGATAGCCTTTGCGCACAGGGTCGCCACCGACTGCGCCCACTGTGAACTGGCTGTGACGGCCCGGATGGGTCTTCGCGGGAAACGCGCAGCGGCCGAAGAGCGGCGCCTTGATGATCTTGCTGCGCAGTGCTTCGGGAAACGTTGCGCTGGTGTAATTGGACGGCGCGAGGATGTGCTCCGCCTCCGCATACTCCGCGAGCTGGCGGTCGCGAAACCAGGCTGGCTGGGGCTGATAAGGGATGCCGACCTTTGCTGATTCTTCTTCGAAGATCTGCTGTTGGAAATCCACATGTGGGCAGGCGCGATCGAGGACAAAACGCGCGCCGCGACGCTTGGCAGCACGTGCTGTCGCCAGGGATGCAGTAGCCCAGCCGACAAAGATATCGCCGGGGCGAATGACGGCGGCGACAGAATGATCGTAGAGCCAGGAGTCGGCATTGAGCATTGCCTGCGAGGCGGGGACTCGCACGAAATGCATGGTGGTCTGTAGCAGAGAGGGGACCAGCTTGATGGGAACCGATGCATCGAGGCGGCGGAAGTAGCGGCGCGGCGCAGAGCTGTAGATGCGAACGCGGGCGCCGTGCTTGACCAGCGCATTGGCTAGCAGTGGGGAATGGAAGGGCCGCGTTGTGGAGACAGCCACCTGCATAGAGCATCTTTCCTGTCAGGCGAAAGGGTTGAGTAGCCTTCTTGCGGCCTTCATCGAGGAAAGGCCAAGTTGAGTATCGCTCCCGACGAAATGCAGCAGGAACAATGCTCAATCGGCAGGGTAGCACGGTGGTAATGCCAATCGGTCTCCAGGCGTCGGGCTATCGGGTGCAGGCTGTAGCATGGGCCGCTATGACCCCATCATGAGAGGCGATGTAATATCACCGGGTAAGCGCTTTCATATCTATAAGGACTCTGCCCCGGTGATTAGAAATGCCCGCCGTCTTTTGCTCTGGATCGTCATGTGTTCAAGCCTTGTTGCGGGAGCGGTGGCTCAGTCACCGGTCGCGCAGCAGCGCCCGCCCGCCGTTCCGCTGGTGACGCACGATCCCTACTTCAGCATCTGGTCCATGGACGACAAGCTTACCGATGGGCCAACGCGGCACTGGACGGGGAAGCGGCAGCCGCTGACTGGGTTGATTCGCGTCGATGGGAAGAGCTATCGGTACATGGGCGATTTTCCAGAGGAGACCCCGGCGCTCGCGCAAAGCAGCGTATCGGTTGCCGCGACGCATACGATCTATAAGTTCAGTGGCGCAGGCATCGCACTCACGGTGACATTTTTCACGCCGGCATTTCCGCAGGATATGGACCTGCTGTCGCGACCGGTCACGTATCTGAGCTGGAAGGTGACGAGCGACGACGGCAAGCCGCATGACGTCTCGCTGCTGCTGGATGCGAGTCCGCTGCTGGCGGTGAATGAAGATAACGAAGCGGTGACATGGGGGCGGCTGCGCACAGCGTCTCTCGACGAGCTGCATCTTGGCTCCCGCGATCAACGGGTGCTGAATCGCTCTGGCGACGATCTGCGTATTGACTGGGGCTACTTCCGGCTATGCGTGCCGCGCGAAACCAGTGTAGAGACGGCGCTGGTGCCGAATGCCGTTGCGAGTTTTCTTGCGAAGGGTACGCTGGCGGTGAACGACGATGCCGCGATGCCCCAGACGCCGCACGACCACGCTGCCCATGCGGCTGTGGTGTTTCCGCTGGGGAACGTGAGCAGCACGCCGGCGGAGCGCCATGTCCTGCTGAGCTACACCGAGGGCTATGCCATCGAGCTGATGGAGCGCAAGCTGCGGCCCTACTGGCAGCGTAACAACATGCCAGTGGCCGAAATGCTGGAGACGGCAGAGCACCAGTATGCGGAACTGGAGCGGCGCGGTACTGAATATGACGCCGAGCTTCGGCGCGACCTGACCGGTGCCGGCGGACAGGACTATGCCAACCTCGCCATTCTGGCGTATCGGCAGACCCTGGCAGCGCACAAGCTGGTGGCGGACTGGGACGGCACACCCTACCTGTTCGCGAAGGAGAATTTCTCAAACGGCGATATTGCCACCGTCGATGTGCTTTATCCGTCCGCGCCGTTTTTCCTCTTCTTCAACCCGCATTTGCTTGAAGCGCAGATGACGCCGGTCATGAATTACGCGGCATCGTCGCGCTGGCATTTTCCGTTTGCGCCGCACGATCTGGGCCGCTATCCGCTGGCGGATGGGCAGGAGTACGGCGGTGGTGAACGCACCGAAGAGGACCAGATGCCGGTGGAGGAGAGCGGCAACCTGCTGATTCTGGCAGGGGCGCTGGATCGAGCCGAGTCCGAGACGAGTCCGGATCATCACTATGCCGAGAAGTATTGGCCGCTGCTGACGACCTGGGCGAAGTATGTTCGCGAAAAGGGGCTCGATCCGGCGACCCAGTTGAGCACGGATGATTTCGCGGGCCATCTGGCGCACAACGCGAATTTATCGATCAAAGCGATCGACGCGCTGGGGGCGTACGCGAGCCTTGCCGATGCGCTAGGCAAGCATGATGTGGCGAGGGACTATCAGCAGGCGGCGCGAGAGATGGCGGCGAAGTGGCAGACGTTGGCGAATGACGGCGATCATTACAAGCTGGCCTTCGACGTGCCGGGGTCATGGAGCCAGAAGTACAACCTGGTCTGGGACAAACTGCTAAAACTCGATTTGTTTCCCGCGAGCGTGCACGATACGGAGATCGCGTTTTACTTGAAACATCTGAATCGCTATGGGCTGCCGCTGGACAGCCGCAAAGATTACACCAAGCTGGACTGGGAACTGTGGACGGCAACGCTGGCCGACAAGCCGGAGCAGTTCCAGCAGTTCATGGCCCCGCTGGCGTTGTGGGTAAACGAGACGCCGACCCGCGTTCCGCTGACCGACTGGTACGACACGAAGACCGGGGCGCAGGAAGGTTTCCAGGCGCGGTCGGTTGTGGGCGGGCTGTATGTGAAGGCCTATGCCGACCCGGCGCTCACAAAGAAGTGGCGCGCAATGGTGGAGCCTTCGAAATAGCCCTGCGAACAATTCGTCGATTCTGCTGAAACGTTTCTCTGTTCGTCCGCACTATGCGAATAGGGAAATGAGAGACGGCGCCTGACCGGTTGGCTCAGGTTTGTCTCGCGTGGCTTGGTGGCCGCGATCCCGATATTTTGAACGGCGCGGCTTCGGGGGAGATCTCCGGGGCCGCGATTTTTTTTTGGCGCTTGGATGGAAGTACGCCTGCGTTGCTGCTGGCGCGAGACTGACTTGTTCGGACATGTCGGCTGGCGGCCCATGCGTGGCTCGAGATGAAGCAGAGAGAGCCGCCCAGAAAGGGCGGCCCTCAAGTGCTGGGTAGCTCTAGTTGAAGATAGCTCCGACGGTGACGTTAGGGTTGTCGGGCGTGATGACGACTGTGCAATAGTTCGGACCTGCCGCAGTTATGGTTTTCGGTGAGATTGCGTTGCCGTTCTTATCACTCGGCAAACAACTCCAGGACCAACCACCGAATGCGGCATGCTGCGCCTCCAGGACGATCTTGTAGTTTGTGACGCCCGTTGGGTCTATTGGATAAGCCGCCTCGCATACTGAGTCTTTGCCTCCGTCATACTTGAGCCAACCTGGGCCGCAATGCACCACATTAGGCGTGCCAGTGGCAGAAGGAGCCGTTAACTCCCAGTCGGTCGTATTCAAACCTTCGTTATAGACCGTAATGGTTGCCTTCAGCGCGGGGGCTTGTGAACCCGGAAAGCATGAACCGGCAGTTGTTGGCGGGTTTGGAAGAACGAGGGGACAGGCGAACGTCGCAGTCGCGGTTTGTATCGTGCCGTCATTTGGGTTCGTTGCTTCCGCTGTTATCGTGGCAGTCCCATTCCCGTAGGCGGTAACAATCCCTCCCGGAGCCCCTGGATTCGCGGTCCCATTATTCGAGTTGACCGGGAAAACGTCGGGTGTCGAAGAGAGCCATGCCACGGAGTTTGTCAGGTCCCTGACGAATGGGGCGGCCGAGAAGGTTCCGATCGCCAGGAAATTGCCGGTATCTTGCAAATTGCCCACCGCGATAGCGCTAGGAATGATTTGGAGCGAAACCAGGACGCCGCCCATCGACCCGCCTCCGCCGCCTACGGCGGAGCCTGTGACCGTAACCGCTGCACTGGCGTTCGTATCGCCATTGAAGGCCGCTGCGCTGGCTGTCACCGTAGCCGTGCCCGGTCCAATGGCCGTCACCAACCCGGAAGCATCGACGCTGGCCACGGCAGGACTACTGGACGCCCAGGTCACTCCCGTCGTGACGTTTTGGGTGGAAGGGCGTTTCGCATTGCCGTAGGTTCCCACTGCGGTCAATTGGGTCGTCTGACCGACCGTCAGAGACTGGGTTGCCGGTGTGACCTGAATGGAATCCAGTCCCGAAGGATTCGAACATCCCACAACTGAGGAACCAAGACAGAGGAGCAGAAGCCCCCGAACACAAGAACGAGCGAACATGTAAGTCTCCTGGCTATTTCCGACGCCGGGTGAGGACCGATCCAGTTACACCGCAGAGGCCGCCTGATCACAGTGAACAGGCGAGAACTTTCCTAACTGAAGTGCGCAGATCCGTCCTTGTTCCGGCGCTTCGCTGTATCTGCTTGAGCAAATAGACTGCCATTTATCCTTTTGCTGCATTTCTTTGAAATCGTTGCAGTTACATAGAGCGCACCGCGTCCCGGTGTCCTCGACCGTATACAGACTCAGCCCGCGAGGACACTCGCTGTACACAGTTTGGGAAGGGAATCGAGAGATGCCGGAGTGTGTGCGATCGAGGGGCCGCACCGCTTTGGGACAACGTCCAAAGCTATCGGAGCGAGCGAGAATTGTAGCCCTCGACCCTTTGTCCCCTCTGAAGTTGTCGCAGCCTAGATGGGAGCACGGGCGAACAGGGCATATTGGCCGCCCATCGGCACATGCTCAAGCGCGCTCTCGACCGCTCCCAGTGGACCGATTAGTGCTTCGGGAAGATAGAGGAAGTAGCTGGGACGCAGGACGGCAAAGCCGGCACTTTTCAGGAGCGTGCGAGCACGCCGGGCGGTCAGGAACTCAGCGTCTATATCTACAGGGCATCTCCGCACAATGGCCTGGGTTACCGGGTTCCAAGGGTTGTGTTCGATGATGCAGTAGAGGCCACCGGGCGCGAGTACACGCCGAATTTCTGTCATCAACAACGCTCTATCACCGCCGTGCACGTGATGATAGACGCAGACAGCAGTTACAAAATCCATGGAGTTATCTTCGTATGGCAACGCCGCCGGAGAGGGCTGCACGCGCACCGGAAAAGAAGCGCACGAGGCAAGCATACTGGCGGAAGGATCGCACCCGGAGGCACGGCCGAAACTACTGCCGGCCAGCTGCAACAATTCACCTTGTCCACAGCCCACGTCTAACCATCTCTGGCCGGCAGGGTCCACGCCGACGCGCATCAAGAGCTTCTGGATCAGCGACCATTTTCTGCGGTAGAAGTGAAGGGGATCTCGCGCGAATTGACGCCGTAGCGGGTCGTCGAGCAGATGCGCATAGAGATGTGCGTATAGATCGAATTCCGGTGTCACGCTCTCTTTAAGTTGCAGAGGAGTCATGGTCTTCGCTCCATAAGCAGGATGCCGTCATGTTCCCAGATCGGCCTGTAATGCGACTCCAGATACGGCGCAAACATCGTTGAATCGGTATGCTTGCCGGGGAAGAACCCGGCGAGACGTTTATCTGCAACGTCCCTGTCCCACAGGACATATTTCACTTTGTTTCGATCTAGATCCTGCGTGATTTCATCGAACACGAACTTATCTTTGACCTTGAAGTTGAAGCAGAACGTACTGTAGCGAGTTGGGTTGGTGGTCGCCGACAGGAAGTAGTACATCGGAGCGTAGGGGTAGATAAAAATGTCGCCACCCGGGGCCACATGCTCCTCGATTGCGGCGACGACCGGATCGTACACGGGAGTGTGCACCCGGCCT
This sequence comes from uncultured Acidobacteriaceae bacterium, assembly GCA_963737035.1. GTDB lineage: Bacteria > Acidobacteriota > Terriglobia > Terriglobales > Acidobacteriaceae > KBS-83. The sequence continues at coordinate 125,062 of CAVTRJ010000019.1, forward strand.
GCGCGAGTTTGCATAGGTGCGGCAACCAAGGCAAGGATCAGCGTGGCGCCGGCAAGACAAACAGAAGCTATCGAGAGGGTCTGGAGCGCTAAGCTGAAACCCTGATTCCGTCTTTCCTGCAGATAGAAGATGCACAAGACGACTAGCAGAGGGGATCCAAAGACCAGATGGGCGATATCTTTGCGGTGAATTTCGGAGAGGAAGATGGCAGATCCCGCCAGCCAGTAAAGAACGATCTCCGGCCTTAGGTGGCGAACTCTGTTTTTGATATTCAGACAAAGCAGGAGTGCCGGAAGCGCGGCCACGAACAGAAACGGGATGAATAGTACGGCTGCCATTCCGACTGTCCAGTTGATGCCCGACATCGGTACGATCCAGCGCTTGAAATAATCCAGGAGGAAAAAAGCGTAAGGCACGGAGTACGCTGGGCCGTAGCTGTGGGATGGCCAAATAACGTTGGCATAGATCAGGTCATACAGTGTGCCCTGGCTCCAGAAGTAGCCCAGCATCATCGCGACCACGCCAACAAAACCTGCCCCCACCCACAGGAGTGCGGTCAGTGGTGTGGACCGCCGGCGGTGCTGTATCCAAAGCCAGGCCAGGATTGCGAGCAGCAGCAATATCCCTTTGGGCTGCAGGATCAGGGTAGTCGCTCCAGCTAATGCGCCGGCGGCGATCAGCAGCGGGGTCCGGCTGGAGTCCTGCCACAGAACCATGCATACGACTGCGACTAATGCGAAGCAGTTGCTGTCCACATGGTGGCTTATCTCAGGCCAGAGCGTGCCAAAGTATGTGGCGAAGACAAGAATGCAGGGCAATAGCTGATAGTCGCGGCATACCCGGCGTGAGAGGAAATAGATGGAAATCGCCGTTCCGAGAGAACTGACGAAGAGGCAGATCCGCGTAGCGAGAAATGTTGTGCCGAATACTTTGAAAAAGAGAGCCAGCCAGTAAAACGTTCCAGGCCCGACGGCCTCAAAGAAATCGCGTCCTAGGAACTGACCGTGAACTACTCTTACTGCCCCGTAGACCAATGTTCCCTCATCTGTCTCATGTAGGAGCAGCCGCATGAACGGAAGCAAGTACAAACTGGCACAAAGGGCGAATAGTAAATAAGGAACATATCCCCGCAGAGCCGGCTTTGCCGTAGGCAACCCTGGTGAGGTGTGCTCATCTTCGGCCGGACGTCCGGTCAGTCCTCGAGTTATCTCTGCTATTGGCATAGCGCTCAGTTCACATGGTCAATACTGTTGCGCCGCTCCATCAGGAGCACGCCGTCATGGACCCAGATTGCCCGGTAGTGCGATTCCAGATAGGGCTCGATGATGAGTTGCTCGCTGCGCTTGTTTGAGAACTGACCGGTGAGAAGGTTGTCCTGAAGTTTTCTGTTCCAGAGCACATATTTCACGTCGCGCTGGTCCAGGGTGCGAATCACCTCTTGAAATTGAGCAGCAGTGTTGTAGCTGTAGACAAGCAGGCTATAGCGCGTCGGGTTGGTGGTGCCCGATAGGAAATAATCCATGGGCGGATAGGGATAGATAAAGATATCTCCCCCTGGCGGCACATGTTCCTCAATCGCGGTGATAGCGGGATCGTATGCGGCAATATGCACTTGGCCTGCGCGAGTTTGCATGGGCCGGGCGACCAAAGCAACGATGAGAGCGGCGCCGGAAAGGCAGACGGCTGATATGGAGAGAGCCTGAAGCGCTAAGCCGAAACCCTTGTTCGGTTTCTTTTGTAAATAATAGACGCACAGGATGAGCAGCAGAGGCGATCCGAAGACGAGGTGGGAGATATCTTTGCGGTGAAGCTCCGAGAGCCAGAGAGCAGATCCCGCTAACCAGTAAAGAGCAATCTCCGGGCTTACCGACTTCACTCCGTCCCGAACCCCGAGGCACAACACCAGCGCGGGAAGCGCGGCGACAAAGAAGAAGGGAACAGCCAGAACTGCCGCCATTCCGACCGCCCAGTGGATGCCGTGCACCGGCGCGATCCATTGATGGAAGTGATCCAGGATTCCGAAGGCATAAGGCACGGTATTTGCCGAGCCGTAATTCTGCGATGGCCAAATAACGTTGGCATAGATCAGGTCATACAGCGCGCCGTGGCTCCAAAAATAGCCGAGCATTGCTCCAACCACGGCAATGCATCCGCCCGCTACCCACATCAATGTACGCAGCGATGTTGACTGGCGCCAGCGCTGTATCGACAGCCAGGCCAGAAATGCAAGCAGGAGCAGTATCCCTTTCGGCTGCAGGGTGACGGTTGTCGCTCCGGCCAGTGCGCCGGCAGCTGCCAGCAGCCAGCTGCTCTTGGAGTCCTGCCACAGGACCATGCACACCACAGCGAGCAGTGCAAAGCAATTGCTGTCCAAGTGATAGTTGACCTCGGGCCAATGTGTGCCGAAGTAGGTAGCGAATAAAAGCACGCAGGGCAATAGCTGATAACTGCGGCATACCCGGCGCGCCAGGAAGTACATGCATAGCGCGGTTGCCAGGGAACTGACAAAGAGGTAGACCCGGCTCGCAAGAAAGGTCGCGCCGAAGAGCTTGAAGAAGAGAGCCAGCCAGTAAAAGGTTCCGGGCCCGATCACCTCGAAGAAGTCGCGTCCCAGGATCTGACCGTGGAGGATCCTCGCTGCTCCATAGGTGAGGGTTCCTTCGTTGAACCCTCGCAGGAGAAGCCGCATGAAAGGGAAAAAGTACAGGCTTACACAAAGAGCGAATGCCAGATAAGGAAGACATTTCCGCGCGACTGATTTTGCCGCCGGGCTGCATGCGTCGCGCGTAGCTTCACGCGCCTCTTCTTTCAGCTCCGGGACTAATTCTATTGTGGCCATAATTTCAACTGTGGGCATCCATGCCTCCCTGCGAAGGAACGGATCGCACCTGTCAACTGGTAGCTCTCATGAGGACGGCGCCGATGTTAGTGAAGATTGTGCTGACATTTCCGGCTATAGCCTGCATGCCCGCAGTGGCGGCAAAGGCGATCAGGACAATTACCATGGCGTATTCGACCAGGTCCTGAGCCTCTTCGCGCTGCATCAGGCTCTGCAGTCTGCTATAGCCGTTCCACAGCTTCCGCATGTGCTTGGTCTCCATCTCCGAGGCTTGTTCCTTGCAAGAGAGAGCATGTTGGACAGGCAGTTTTGCCTGTCCCATGCATCTCTTTCGGCAAGTGGATGGCCCTGGCCCCGGATCCGCCGCTGAGATTAAATGTCAGCGGTGAGCTTGGTGCCGATGCCAACGAAGGCATTGTTGATATCACCGGCCAGCGTTCCCATGGCGACAACGGCTGCGAAGGCAATCAGGGAGACCACAAGCGCGTATTCGATGAGATCCTGGCCTTCTTCCGCCAGCATCAGGTTCTGCAGCTTCGCAGACAGCTTCAGCATTGTTTCCTTCATCTCAATTTCCTCCAGATAGAGCAGTTTCCCGGGGTGCCGGGCTTGACTGGCTAGATAGCACGTAGCTGACCAATTATCGGCACCTGATAACTCATGAAAATGAGTGAGTTACATAGTCCCGGACTAATCTAGTGTCCACCGGTGTTTACAGAAGGCCACGTAGAGGCAAAGCACGTATACACATGCTCCCGGCGCTCCCCGCCAGAGAACAAAAACGCAAACTGCAGCACTATATTGGGGTAGATACGAGGTAGCTACTGCGAGCTTATGTGTGCCGAAATGGAGCTGACCAAAGCTGCCGGAGAGTCGGATCTGGAAAGTCAGATTTGGAGAGGGGACGCTGGAGAGAATTGGAGTGTGTCGCCAGGATGAACCGGCATGCTCTTGAGAGTGCCTGCGGCAAGCTCAAGGACGGAGCGAGCCCGGAGACAACCTGACAGGCGCCAGGGAGGCACATTGCTCCTCACTTTTCTGACTACACTCCGGCGATCGAGAAAAACAAGATCGATGGCGAACTGCATCCCGAACGTGTGGACAGCCTCGCAAGGTACTATCCACATCCCTTCGCCTTCAGCGAGAGTTTGCCTGCCGAGCAAACCTCGGCTGCGGGCTGGTCCGCGATCGGCTATTTCCACGCGATGCGCAATCATGGCTTGGGTTCTCAGGTTGTGAACCTGGAACACGCGCGGGGCGTCGCGACGCGCTTTTCTACGATCGGGTTTAGAGGTGGCTTTCGAGGCATCCATAAGTGGCCGATACAGCCATCCCCGCAAGGCGGCGGTGAAAATTCAAAGATCACAGCTTTATAAGGAGCAGCGTTACTAGGTACTGTGAGGCAGCGAGTGTTGTTCTGTGCCGGCATCCCTTGATGGGACGGCCGCATGGAACCCACTCTCGCCTCACACCATTTGAGAAATCGGTCTATTGCGGTGTAGCTCCGGCTCCAGAGGCTGAAGTGCCCTGGCCCATTCCATAACCGGTCGCGGTGTAGCCGCTATCGGTTACCAATAGCTGTTCCGGCTTCATGCTCTCGACGAGCGTCTCAACAGGAATCGGCTTCGGTGACTCCTTCAACGGTTTCACCCCGCTGACGTTCGCGTCGGGAGTTGTCATGGCCTGGTCAGAGTTTGAGGACATAAAGGGAACCGGGTATTTCAGTTTCGGCAATGGAGCGCCCACCGGGATGGGTGCGACGATCTCCGGAGTGACGATCACGATCAACTCGGTATTCGTCTTCGTCCGCTGGATCGACTGAAAGAGCTTTCCGAGGATCGGCACGTCGCCAATCCACGGAATTTTTTGAAAGGTTTCCGTCTCGCGATTGTCGAGCAGGCCCCCAATAGCAAAGCTCTGTCCTTCGCTCAGCTCAACCTCGGTTTTTACCCGCCGCACAGTAATGCCCGGCACCGTGAACCCAGAGATGCTAATGCCATTGGTGAAGTCGAGCGCGCTCACTTCCGGCGATACCTGCAGGTGGATGGTGTTGCGCGGGGTGACGGTTGGAATGAAGTTGAGGCGAATGCCATACTCCTTGAATTGAATCGTCACCGCACCCGCGCCGCCTCCGGTCACGCCCTGCACGACGGGATATGGATATTCTCCGCCGGCAAGGAGGCTGGCTTGCTTGCCATTCGTAGCCAGAACGTTGGGCTCGGCGAGCACCTCAAGCAGGCCATGTGTCTCGAGCGCCTTCAGCGTGGCGCCTAGGTTGAGATCGGGGCGGAAGATGAACAGGTTCATCAAGTCCGATAAGGTTGCCGTTGGGCCGGTAGGGCTGCCGGGAGACGAAATAGCCGGTGGAGAGAACTGCTGTGTTGTCACCGATCCAATTGAGTTTGCCGCACCCAAGCTAAAGACATTCAGACCGAGCTGCTTTTCAAGGTTGCGATCGACGCTGGCGAAACGTACTTTCAACAAGACCTGCGGCTCCGAGGAGGGGACCTCAACATACAACAGGTTCACCACCTTGCCTGCAGTGGATGCAATCTGCACCGCACGTGCGGAGCTAGTTAGGTCTTTGACGGTGCCGCGAAGAAAGACCTGACCATTATCCGTCGAGACGCGGATGGATTGTCCCGGAAGCTCGGCGCGCAGCTCACGGCGGAGCCCCTCCAAACGATCATTGGCTGCGCCGGGGTTGGGACGAACCACCACGTTGTAGAACTGCCTGCCGCCACTCGATTCCCAAACAATCAGACTTGTGTCGCCGGCAGTCTTACCGTTTACCAGGATCTCGGCTGGACTCACTGCCGTAGCTTCAGCCACGTCACCGAGCCCGACCGCAATCCGCTGAATCGGAGTGGCAACATCGATGAGCACTGACTTCCCAACGGCAACGAACAGTTCGTTCGCGGAATCTTGCGTCGACACATGAGGCGTCTCGGCGAGCCCGCTTGGAGCCTGAGCCCGTGTGGCAGAATGGAAAAAAATCAAAGACATCAATAGGAGACCGGCGGACACTTTCACTGTTTCCCCTCCGCGGTAACGAACTTCTCTTCGGTTCTCTTAGAACCGTTGAAGACTTCGATCATGTACATCTGTGACTGCGGGACAGTCCGAGTCACGCGCCGGGGAGAGGCAAGCGGCTTGAGGACAGGCTTGTTCCCATCGTAGAGGTGCGTCAGCGCGGACCCGGAAACGTCAGCGACCTGTGTGTCGAGAGGATTACGCAGGACGAGTTGGATGTGTGCCTGGGTACTCGCGAGGCTCAGTAACTCTGCCTGATCAGGAGCGACCAGCAGGTTAACCACCTGCACCGATTTCGGCTTGCCCTCACCATCCTTCTGAATGTCAGTGCCGGCGGACAATACCTCGATGTTCTGGAAGAGCGTCCTTACCTTCGGGCCGTCTACAGGATTGGCCGGGCCGGGTGGATTGCCCGAGATCAACACGTCGACCCGCATGCCCGGCGTCACGAAGCCTGCAACGCCGACCACTTCGTCCACCTTCACTGCGCAGGCTCGCATTCCCTGGGGAATCGTTGCGGCGAGCCCTCCGCCCGAACCGGCCGCGGCAAGTCTGCTGTCGATGATTGGTTCACCCTGGTAGAGATCGGAAACGACTCCACGACCGATCGCGTCTTCTTTCTTCAGGATCGCCCCCTTGGGCAGCGGACCTACGAACTCCGCGGTCGTCAGGTCAAAATCACGAAGCAGGCTTCCCAGCTTGATATCGTTGGCGGCGACGATCACACGTGTCGCCTTCGGCTGCACTGCTCCAAGCCGATTGCCGATAACTCGATACACGAGATAGCTGCAGAGCGCGGCTACAACAAATGCGCTGAAGAGGACTGTTGCGAGTCTTCGATTCATTCCATGACCTATACGGGCTGGCTTTGGCCGCCGCGCTTTCCGCTCTGTCAGTGGCAATTGCTGTGCCAAAGCGCTTTGGCTCTGAGACCGTGCGGAATCAGAGCCTTAAGTGCCCAGAGGCGGCTCGGGTGTGAACACCCGTATTCACGGTAATTCCCGGTGTGTAGCCCAGCAGACACTTGTGCTTCCGGATCACCGTCGAATCTGCTGATTATGGGCGAGTTGGTTGGCCTGCGGATTGCTACTGATTTAGTAACTGCCCAGCCGCGGTACAGAGAGATCAGGAGTCCGGTTTCCATGGAGCGTTCCCGAACCATCACCCTCTTTTCCGAAGTGCAATCGCCGCGCAGAGGCCCTTCGGGGGTCCTGGTCTCTATATTTGTGCATGCTGCGGCGATCTGTCTCGGCTTCGTTTACATGAAAGAAGCCGTCCATGTTACAGATCTAATTTCGAAGCAGCGATACGTAGTGAGGCTGATCAACGTCGAGCCACCGCGAGTTCGGATGACGCGCTCCGGAGGAAGTGGCGGCGGGAGCCCCGACATGTCGGCTGCCAGCATGCACTCGGCAGAACCAGGCGGTCAGCCTTCTTCTCCCCTGGTTCGCGAGGCGGTTCGCCCGGTCCACGCGCCGCAGACTCTGGTGCAGCCTGACCTGCCTCCGGATCTGCTCGCGAAACAGATACCACTTCCGCAAGTCCTGATCTGGACTGCCGGACAGATTCCGGTTACGAACATCACACCGCCACGTCTGCAGATAGCGAATACCCCGATCTCGCACACCTCCCTGCAAGCTCCAAACGAGCAGTTGAAGGTTGCGGAGCTGAAGATTTCTGCGAATGCTTTCGGAGCCAGCGCGTTGACCCTCCCGCCAAGCACAACTGCTCCTGTTGTCGTGAAGCGTCCAAATCTGCCCCCTCAGATGCCATCGACGGCATCGACCCTGGTGGGCGTGGCGACCCCCGCGCGGGTGATATCTCTCTCTGATGTCCAACTGGAGCGGGGGACGATTGCGTTGCCGGCACTGAATGAACTGGGAGCCGCGGACAGGGTGAACAATCCAACTGCCGAGAAGACACTCACGGGCAGCAGCGGTAAAGGGGTAGGGAAGCAGAGCGGCGGCGGAACCGGCAGTGATCAGGGTGGCCGCGGAAACGATAACGCAGCGGGGAGCGGTAACGGGCAGTTGGCCTTAGCCGGAGCGGGCGGGCAAGGTGGAGCGACACAGGGGACGGGACGCGGCGACGGCGTGAACAATGGAAGCGCTCGGGGCAGCGGTGACAGCACCGGCGATGGTCCGGCAGACACAGCCTCAGTTACAGAAATTCGCCAACCGATGGATGGGCAGTTCGGTGCGGTCGTGGTCGGATCGTCCATTGCCGAGAAGTATCCGGAAACGATGCAGATGTGGGCGGGGCGGATGGCCTATTCCGTGTATCTGCATGTGGGGCTGGAGAAGAGCTGGATCCTGCAGTACGCGGTCACGCGTGACGCTCCTTCGGTAAATGGCAATGCGATCCAGCCAAAGGCTCCGTGGCCGTACCTGATGGAGCGTCCTCATCTTGCTCCCGGCGACTTCACCTCAGATGCAGTGATGGTGCAAGGCCGGCTGAATGTATCGGGGCATTTCGAGGCGCTGGCGGTGGTGTTCCCCTCGGACTTTTCGCAGGCACAATTTGTTTTGGCGTCTCTGCGGCAGTGGCGATTCCGGCCTGCCACGCAGAACGGGGCGGTCGTTGCTCTGGAAGTTCTGCTGATCATTCCTGAGGAAGACTAGATCCTATTCAGTCTGGGCTGATGTTCGTGCCCGCTGCTGTTACTCTCCTGCCCCGTCGCGGTTTAACAAACGCGCGCACCATTGGTGATGGCTGCGAAACCGCGTCAGCAGGAGCTCACTGCGAGATCACCATCTGCGACGTGCTGGACATATTTAGCGTCCGCTTCAGCTCGAAAGGAATGGTCAGCGGGAACGGATAGGTCACCGTCACCTGCACTTGCTGTCCCGGATTTTCGTTGCCACCGGGCCAGCTTGCAGTCGCTGTCAGCGAAGCCGAGGTGATGCCGGGAAAGCCTATATTTCTGATGTGCGTCTGAATCTGTGCCTGGGTCACGTTAGGGCAGTCGGAGAAGCTGTTACACGCAGAACCGCGAACGATCGCGTAACGGCTTCCTTCGCGGGCGGCTTCGCCGAGCACGTTGTAGACGTAGAGCGCGAAGCAGATCATCATCACTCCAAAAACCAGAGTCAAGAGGATGATCGAGGACAAGGCGAACTCAACGATGGTGTTTCCTACCTCAACACGCAACACTCGGTAAATCCGCCAGACGAAAGAATGTCTGCGTTGCAAGCAGGAGTCAGCGGTAACTCCCCTCATGGCCGCCGGCGCGCCCCACGGAATGAAGTTGCGAATGGCTGCTCGGGTCATTCTGCCGCCACCTCCATGACGGACCGGCCGATCGCGGTAAAGCTGGTTGGCAGGCCGGGATAGTGTCCGAACGGAGTTACAGTCACCGTAGTGTTTACCTGAACGTATTTGAGGATGGTGGCAGGAGCTGGGCAGTTCGTAAGCGCCGTTGAGCACGTAATCGAAGTAGACTGGGCCGTAGAGCAATAGCAGGAGACGCTCGATGTCGTCGTTAAGCCGCTGATGTTGACGCTGTCGTTCGCTGCGACGGACTGGATACCTGCTGTGTCCTGCGCTGTAACGCTGTTTTGCGAGCCATATGACGCCCCAGCGCGGGCCGCATTGGCGGCCAAGACTGCCGTCCAGGCAAACCGCGCAAACTCGGTTGTTCCGATCATCAGGAGAATGAACAGAGGGACGGTAAGAGCCAGCTCAACCAGGCTCTGTGCCTCGTCCCCGCGCAGACTCGGTCGCAAAATGCCTTTGGCTCCGAAGAGGCCACCTGCTTGAGGAAGAAGGGAGGTTGGTAAAGAGTTAGCTTTCGAGATGCTGAACATAATCACTCCACTAATGCCACGTGATTCAGTGGGGAATTGCTGACGTAATGTGTGTAGTCGGTGATCGTGATCGAGGCGTTTCCTTTATCGTAGAGGCTGCCCACGATCAGATCGGATGTGAGAGTCATGCTGGTGTTGCCACTAAGATCAAGCTCAGCCGAAGGCGCGTAGACGATGCCCGTCATATTGACGACTGGAGTGCCATTGAACGAAATGGTGTTCGTATTGCTGGCGTCCTGGTATATCAATATGCCGTTGTATGGCCCGGAAGTCGGCGCGGTCAGGTTCAGGGTCGTGTTTCCATTGCCACCGCCGCCCAGGCTGCCTCCTGCAGGGATATAAAGAGTGACGCCTGTTCCGGTAAGGCTACCGTTACCGCCAAGATCAAGGTTGCCTGTGAAGACATACACACCCGGGTTCATTGTCACGTTGTTCTTGATCGAGATACTGCCGCTGTAGCAGACAGTCCCGCCGGCGGTGGCCGGTCCCCAGGTGTTGCCACTCGGGGCCGCAGCACACCCGCTGTAGGTAGGTGGAGTGACCTTCGCCGCCAACGGATCGCTGAACGGATAGATTCCGGTCACAGGAGCAGGACTGCTGTCACCTGTATGACCTGTTGCGCCACCGACAACTCCGACATATCCCGCGGCCAGCGTGCCACCGGCGCCAGTGAAATCCAACGCAGAGCTGCTCTTCGAATCATCCAACACAGAGCAGCCCGGAGCGTCCACAGTGAAGGAGCCCTGCAGGTGAATGGTGTCCGACGCGGTCGGATTCAGTGCATTCAGGCAACCGGTGCCAGTGTTCGCCCCGTTGAAGGCCACGGCGCGTGCTGCCACTGGCATGGAACCTATACTGAGGACCTGCGTGAAAAACGTTGGCTGTGTCTGCGTAACGATGGCTTCTACATAACCGGCTTTGCCGGCATTCGGGCCGTGCAGCGGTTTCGGATTAATGGTCACGGTGCCATTCGAGCCGTCGGTTACGCCATTCTTAGCCGAAGCAGCTTTGCCGGCAGCCTGGATATCGGATGTTAGTGTGCTGAAGGTTTGCTCCTTTGCACCCGCAATTGCCGCAGCATCCGCCGCGATCTGTAGGTCGCGCTTCGCGTGCAGAAGGACGCCGACGTCGGTCGCCATGCCGACAAAACCCAGAATGCATGTCAAACCGAGGGCAACCAGAATCACTGTCTGGCCGCTTTCATCTCTCATCCGTTTCATGTCTGTAGTCCCTCCGTTGCCCTTCTGGCCGCTCACGGCCATTTGCCCGGGGCCCAAACTTTGCATCCAGCTTTTCGGGGGACATTACGAATACTCAACCGCCGCTCTAACGAGGGGGCTCCAAAGAATAGCCCATCAGGAGTGACGCAAGGAAGCGATTTAGCGAGCTCAAGTCCTGCACTTCCTGGCCTTCGGCAATGTACTGCTGAATCCGCCGTCCTTCTGCTGTCTTGGGCACCACGAAGCCGAAGCCAACACCGTCTTCCCCAGACCGCACAACCCTGGCCTGCACAGTAATCGATTGCTTTACCCCCGACTGATCTTTCTCTGTCCGTTGCAGAGTCATGGTGACCAGAGTTCCTGGGTACCAGCGTTGCGTTGTCAGAAGATACATGCCGGTTGAGCCGACATCGCGTATGCAGTGCGCAGTGGATGGACCGCCATCCCAAAAATAGGCAACGATCCGCGGCGCTACATAGCGCTGAGGCCTTCGTTGATTGCGTGCCATCAATTCTTCAAACCAGCTCTTCATAACGATTCATCCGCTTCGAACTGTGAATCCCTGCTCTGGTTGATCTTCAGTGACAGTACTGTTTGCCAGTGCTCGCAATGTGCTCTGCATCTCTTCCGGTGTACATATCAGCAACCGGTCTCCCTTTTGGGTTTGCGACGAATAAATCGTGTGCTGTGGAAGTTCCAGAACACTAGCGGCACGAATCCTTATGGGCGCGATGCGAAATCTGGGAAAGTATTCAATCACCTCGATGACTTTCTGAGACTCGTCCAGATAGATCAAGTCCAGGCGGAAGAAAACGCCCAGCGTGTGGACACCGCTCGAAGGCACAACCCAAATCCCTTCGTCGGAGCGCAGATGCAATCTGCCAATCAACCCCTTGAGACGGGTGAATGATGTATCCGCCGCGGTAACGCGAAGGCCCAGAAAGCATTCACGAGTCTGGTTGTATACGCAAAGGGTGGCCGTTTTCATTCCGTTCCTGTTTCCTCGTAAGTCCGGCTTTGTCCTGGCAAGAAGGTGTCTCGACACCGATGTCGAGATACCGGTGCTTGCTCCAGCCCATCCTTGCTCATGACGCGACCTGCACTTTCTTTCGTCTACTTTTCTGCTCCACGAAGCTGCGAACCCGGCCGGTGCCCGACGTAGGAGGAAAGAGCAGCTTTTCTTGAAAGAAAAGCTGCTTCAACTGTTGTCTTGGCGCCGGCACCTTTTGTGCAAACGCTCTAGCGCACGCGCGACCGCCGGCGCTGAACCAGGATGAACAGCACAACGCAAAAGAGCACCCCGGCAACAATACGAATGAGTGTCACATTATCCATTTAAATAGCCCTCCCTTCTTTATTGGCTGAGAAACGTTTTGAAAGATTCCTTGATCACGATGATTGCAGGACCAAGAACGACGACAAAAAGCGATGGAAAGATAAACAGGACGAGTGGGAACACCAGCTTTACGGTTGTCTTGGCTGCCTGCTCCTCTACTTTCTGTTTTCGCTGGTTGCGGAGCGTGTCAGAGTGGACGCGCAGTGTCTTCGCGATACTTGTGCCGAACTTCTCAGATTGGACGAGCACGGACACCAGATTGCGCACGATATCGACTGCAGTCCGATCCGCGAACTGCCGCCAGGCGTCTGCTCTGGCGCGCCCTGCACGCTGTTCCAGCACGACGACGCCGAGTTCATCGCTGACGGCAGGATGCGTCACGCGCAATTCCTCGGCAGTGCGGGCTGTCGCCTGGTCAAGACTCTGGCCGGCTTCAATACAGATGACCATCAGGTCCAGCACATCCGGCAGCCCGCGGCGTATCTTCGCCTGCCGCGAGGAGATCTGCCTGCCAAGCCAGAAGTCAGGTGCCAGGAATCCCAACGCCAGCGCCAGCACGTAGGTGAAAATGCCGCCGAAATGAGACAGACCGGTCGTGGCTGCGATCAGGCACAGGAGCACCGGCACCAGTACTTTAGCCCCGTAGAAGTACTTCACAGCCGAGTCATTGCGGTAACCAGCTCGCACAAGGCGCTGCTGTAGTACGGAGAGCTCAGATTGGCTCCGCGGCATGAGCCGTTCCAGTTGTCCCAGCATGTTGCTGCCGAGCAAAACCCCGCTTTGCTGCAGGGTACGAAAAACGCCTACTTTCTTCTGGCCCGGCGTGACCAGATCCGACAGACGTTGCACCATGGCTTCCCTGTAGAAGAGAAGGAGGCCGGCACTGCCTATCAGGATGAAAATGACGACAAACGTAATTGCTGCGATGCCCATGAAAACCTCACACGTCCATGTTTACGATCTTGCGGATGACTAGGGCTCCGATGAGTGTTGATACCCCGGCATACCAGAGAAGCTCTCTTCCGAAATCGCGATGCCATAGCAGGCTCGTGGTCTGGGGATTAACCAGATATAGTGCGACACCGAGCACCACCGGCAGGAAGGTAAGGATCCAGCCGGTGAGCCGTCCCTGCGCGGTGTGTGTCCGAACCTGCCGCCTCAGGTGGAAACGCTCACGAATCAGATATGCGGCTTTGTCGAGCACTTCCGCCAGGTTGCCGCCACTCGATCTTTGAATGAGGATTGCGGTGACGATGATCCTTAGATCCTGAAGCGGGACTCGGGCCAGGAGATTGTCCATGGCTGTCCGCAGGTCCAATCCATAGTTCTGCTCGTCGAAGCAGATCCTGAATTCAGGGCCAATCGGATCAGGAGACTCGTTCGCTACCAGGCCCAAAGCGGAAACCAGACTGTGGCCCGCGCGAAGCGCACTCACGATCAGATCGATGGCTTCGGGCAGCCCTTGCTCGAATCGACCAAAGCGTTGTTTTCTTTTGGCAAGTACAAAGAAGATCGGACATCCACCGAGCAGGATCCCCATCAGCAATGCGAGGATGAACGCACCCGTTCGCAGGTAAATAAGATACGCCGGGATCAGGAAGCAGGTCACCGATATGAGGAGGAGTACTCCAACCGTCCACTTCAAATTGGCCTGATAGAGCAAGACGCGGAGACGAGGCGCTATCTCAAGGCGGAGCAGCCAGCGATTGAGCCACGGTACGGCGCTGAAGAGCTCCTGCTTCCGTAGATCGATCAGTTCGTCGTCAGAGGACGCTGCTCTCCCACCGGCAGCCAGAGTGGATTCCAGACGCGCCAGGGTCTCTTTTGTTCGCTGCGACGCTCCTGTGCCGCTGGCGATCAGAACCAGGGCGAACACGGCAAAGACACCGGCGAAGACAATGGTGAGCAGCAGCGGCATTTCCTATGGCCTTTCTTAGTTAACTTCCAGGACCTGTTCAAACATGGCCGGCGGCAAAAAGATACCGGAAACGCGAAGCCTCTCGAGGAACTTGGGACGGATGCGAGTCGGTTGAAACGTTCCGACTACTTTTCCATCGGGACCGATCCCTTTCTTATTGAAGCTGAAGATCTCGTGCATGCTAATGACGTTCTCTTCCATGCCGGTAATCTCGGAAATGCTGACGACCTTGCGCGTACCGTCGCTGAGTCGAGATACCTGGACGACAATCGCGATAGCCGAAGCGATCTGCTGGCGAACTGTACGCTCGGGAAGATTGAGGTTGGTCATGGCGACCATCGACTCCAAGCGGGACAGCGCGTCGCGTGGGGAATTGGCGTGGACCGTCGTCATCGAGCCTTCGTGACCGGTGTTCATCGCCTGGAGCATGTCGAATGCTTCTTCGCCGCGGACTTCGCCGATGATGATGCGGTCGGGGCGCATGCGAAGACTGTTGACAAGAAGTTGACGCTGACGAATGGCCCCCACGCCCTCGATGTTAGGAGGACGGGTCTCCAGCCGGACAATATTCTCCTGAGCGAGCTGGAGTTCTGCGGCGTCTTCAATAGTCACGAGACGTTCATTCTTCGGTATGTATTGGGAGAGGATGTTCAGGAACGTAGTCTTACCGGCCCCGGTGCCGCCAGATACCAGGATGCTTATCCGCGAGCGAACGGCCGCAGCAAGCATTTCAATCATTTCCACGGAGATGCTTTTAAGCTCGACCAATTGGTTGGCCGCGACCGGGCCCGTGCCGAAGCGGCGAATCGAGAGCGTCGGACCGTCAAGCGCCAACGGAGGAATGATTGCATTGACGCGCGAGCCGTCGGGCAGACGGGCATCGACCATCGGAGAAGATTCGTCTACGCGGCGGCCCACGCGGGAGACGATGCGATCGATAATCTGCATCAAGTGACGATCGTCGCGAAAGGTGGTATCGGTCTTCTCAAGAACACCATCTCGCTCGATAAACACGCGATCCTTGCCATTTACCAGTACGTCGGAAATCTTCGGGTCGCGCAGCAGAGGCTCGAGCGGACCCAGTCCAAACACCTCGTCCAGAAGATTCGCCTGGATCCTCTGCTGCTCATTCATGCTGAGGGGAACCTTCTGCTCTGCGATGATTTCCTTCACCACGCTGGCGACTGCCTGGCGCGCCTGAGTTGAGTCCACGCGAGAGAGCTTCTCCAGATCCAGCCTGGAGATCAGGATTCGATGGATGGTGGCTTCGAAATTTTCTAAATTTTGTTCCACTCTATTTACCTTCCATGTCCGTCACGTGTGAATTGCTCTTAGCTCAAACCAAAGATGCCGAACTTCTTCTTCTTCGTCTCGACTGCAGGGGTAGAACCATGCACCGACTTCGCCATCTGCCGTATGGCCTGGGAGATTGGAGACCCCTCGAGCACAATCGGCGACGCAGAGTTCTGCGCCTTCCGAACTGCAGCGTAGTCGCTCGGCACCTTCCATTTCGGCTCTGTCGTGAGCGCTTTCCTGATAGCTTCTTCATCGATCTCAACCGAGCGCGAACTGAACCGATTCAACACGATCTCAAGTTGGGGAATCTCCGCTTGGAAAAACTGATTGATGATCCGATTTGCATTGCGCAACTCGGGAAGGCTCACCTGCAGAACGAGGTACACTGTGGCTGCGGCGTTGAGCAGAGCTCTGCCCACCGTACCCATGCCCGCTCCTGCATCAACGATCACATAATCAAAGTCCTGACGGATAACGCTCACCAGCTTCTCGATCGAATCTTCGTGAAGATCCAGCGGTGAGTAACGATCGGGAGCTGCCAGCACCGACAGCCCGGAGCTGTGTTTGACCATAACCGTGGAGAGGAAGTGTGAATCGAGCCGATCCAGATTCTTCAAGGCATCCACGGCCGAGAGCGGTGCCGTCAGTCCAAGATCGATGGCGGTGTTTCCCAGCGGGAAGTTGAGGTCTAGCAGCGCCGTGCGCCGATGGGAATCTTGCGAAAGAGCGACGGCAAAATTCGCCGCCAAAGTGCTTACGCCGGATCCTCCCTTGGCGCCGACGAAGATCATGAGTGCGCCTTCGGCCTTCTTTGCCGGGCGATAGGCTGGACGGCGGACTGAGGCCCGCACCATGGCTTCGGCAATTGTTGTAGGCGCGATCGGCTGGGTTAGAAACTCGCGGGCGCCGGCGCGCATGCATCGCACGAGCAACTCGGGATCGGTATGAGCCGAATAGACCATGACTGTTGCGGATGTGTGTCCACAGATATGTTCGACCAGATCCAACGCATGCTCAGGATTGGTGTCCAGCTCAACAATGATGACGTCGAAGGCGGAGTTGAGTATCTTCGGCAGATCGTCAAGCTCAGGATATGAGGCGAACTCGCGCACCTTGCCTGCGTGGAAACCGACCACAGCTTTCGCGACAGCATTGCGACCCTGTGACTCCGGGCCGATGACGGCGACAGACAAAACGTCGGAGCCGAGCGCGTCGGCATCATGGGCGAAGGTCGACATCAAAGGATCGACTCTCCCTTCCATTCGCTGATTGCCCGCTGATTCAATTGACACTCGCATATGGCTCCCAAATTGGTCATGCGCGTTTTTCATCCATCACCGCGAGAAGAAGGAGACGATGGTGCCTATGGCGATCGCGGGCGCATAGGGCATCTTGCGGGTGAGCGGATTCTCCAGAACTAGTTCCGGGTGAGGACGCAGTCCACGCTTTCCGAAGTTGAAGAGCAACTCACTCGTGCCGTTCATTAACTCGCCGAGAAAGCCCCCAGCGATTGCCCAGCAGAGCGCCATCACGCCTCCCACGATGCCAGTCAGCACAACGGCTATGACCAATTGGCCGGGTCCAATCCATGCCCCGATGGCGGCCAGCAGCTTTACATCCCCCATCCCCATCCCACCCATCCAGGCGAGAAGCCCGAAAAGCGCTCCACCTAAGGCAAGCCCCATCAGGCTCTGACCGATGCCATGCCAACCGTGCGTTACTCCGGACACCACAATGCCGGCCACCAGGAAGGGCAGTACCAGCCAGTTAGGAATGCGGCGGCTGCGCAAGTCCGTAACGGTCGCTACTGCGAGAACGATGACACTAGGCCACCAGGCGATGGAATGCATTGAGAAGCTCCGCAGCGACAGGGAGCAATTCATGATCCAAACCGCGTCTGCGAGGAGATATCTCTGAATTCAAGCCCTTATGGTTCTTGCCATTCACCGGACTGTACACGGTTGTATACACGGCCGGCATCGACTGGAACAGCAGATACACACCGATGGGCGGATAGCCCTGAAGACGGCAAGGCTGATCAAGCAGCACGCGGGATTGAGGTGCACCATCCGCCGGGCGCAATTCAGTATTCGCAGATTTGCAATAACTCAGGTGTTATGGGCAGCCTTATTGTTGGGTAACTGCTCGTCGCTGCAAATCACCGCGCTATTTCGGCCGTCGGCGGGGCAGACGTACCCACAGAGAGTTACCACAGTTCTATCGACGTTAGCAGTTAGTTTCGGTATCACTAATGCACATTTACCGGAAGTAAAGAGACTTTCTCCCTCCCCATAGTTAAGACTTCTTTGCGCCACTGAGCGCGGAGGCCTTGTCAACTGGAGTGACGCTCGGCGCGGTTTTGGGCCTGTACTCTACGCGGTTTTTGGGCCTGTACCAGTCTGACTGCAGGGATGGTGCGGTTGATGATTCGAATTTGCCTGTTCTCTGAAGATAGTGCGTTGCAGCCTATTCTCTCCTCGGCCATGGGGAAGGATTTCCAGGTCCAACTAGAAGCTGAGGAGACCGGCGTCAGCAGCTTGCTCGCGTCTGGGGAATGCGATGTTGTGCTTCTCGATCTCGACTCAGATCAGAATGACATTGAAGAGCGGTTGAACGCCTGCCGCCGCATCATAGCCTCTCAGGCCCCTGCGATAGTCATGGTCGATGACCGCCTGCGATCTGCAGCTAACGATCTGGTCAGGTTGGGTGCCCGGGGCTACTGCCGTAAGCCGCCCTCCATTCGAGACCTTAAAACCCTGCTACGCAATGCGCACGAAAATACTGTACTGAAGCGCAAGCTGGACAGCGTACAGCAAAAATTCGAAGAGGTAAGCTACGGCTGTGATCGCATGATCGGCCGCAGCTCTCCGATGCAGCAGGTCTATGATCTTGTCCGCCGCGTGGCAAACGTCAACGCGTCCGTGCTTGTGACGGGGAGAGCGGCACAGGGAAAGAGCTGATCGCTCAAGCGATTCATAATTTAGGTTCCCGCTCGCAATCTCCATTTGTCGCCGTGTGCTGCGGCGCGATACCGGAGACTTTGATTGAAGCGGAACTTTTCGGACACGAAAAAGGTGCATTTACGGGCACTGTCGGATCCCGCGAAGGTTACCTGGAGCAGGCCGGGAACGGTACTCTGTTTCTCGACGAGATTGGCGAGCTCAGCCTTAGCACCCAGGTAAAACTGCTCCGCGTTCTGCAGCAGCGCGAATTCAGCAGGCTTGGCAGCAACCGGCTGATCCCATTGCGCGCCCGATTGATCTTTGCGACCCACCAAGACCTGGCGAGCATGGTAGCAGAGGGCCGATTCAGGCAGGATCTCTACTATCGCATCAACGTGATGAGAATCGACGCTCCGTCGCTGCACGAGCATGCAGAGGATATCCCCACAATCGCGACGCACTTCCTCCAACACTACTCCGAACAGTATGGCAAGCTCGTCGATAGCATCGATCCGAAGGTAATGGCCCTCCTGCAGGGCTATTCGTGGCCTGGAAATGTTCGCGAGTTAGAGAATACGATCCAGCGCGCCATCATTGTCGCGAAAGAAATCAGCATCTCCATGGAAGACCTGCCGGGCTGCATCCTGGAAGAGGGAATCGCCGACGCTGAAGACTGTTCCTCCACCAGTTCTTTCGAGCGCCAAATTCGCGACTTCAAGCTGAAGCTCGCGGTCGACGCGGTACGCGAGCACAATGGCAACAAGACGCTCGCCGCACGCAGCCTGCAGATATCTCGCGCGTATCTGCACCGGCTGATTCGTCCGACCGGCCCAGTACTGATTGATCAGGAGTCGTTGCTCTTTGGGGAGCGAGCTGAGCAACTAGGTACGGTGTGAGCAGCAGCGCTGTCACCCTTGAACCGACAGGGGCTTCCAAGCGGACCCGTATTCTGCGCGGCTGGCGTCCTTTCCGGTTGTATTAGCGTGCATGCTTTTGCCGCTTATCGTCTTTACCCTGCGGTCACGTTTCAGCGACCCGGATATGTGGTGGCAGCTAAAGATGGGTCAGATCATCTGGACCACTCATCACATTCCCACGGTGGATATTTTTTCGTACACGGCAAACCACCGCACCTGGATACCGCATGAATGGTTGTCTCAACTGACCATCTACGCAGCCTATTGGGCAGGTGGTTACAGCGGTTTGATGCTATGGCTCTGCGTGCTTTCCGGAGCCCTTCTGATAGCCGGCTATGTTCTGTGCTCCATGTACTCTGGAAACTCGAAAGTCGCCTTCCTTGGCGCGCTCGTCATCTGGCTTTTTGCGACGGTAGGCTTTGCAATTCGGCCACAGATGATTGGATATCTCCTGCTGGTCGTGGAAATGATCGTGCTGTATCTGGGAAGATCTCGCGATCCACGATGGTTTTGGATACTGCCACCCTTGTTTGCGCTTTGGGTGAACTGCCACGGTTCTTTTTTCGTCGGCATGGTGATCGCGGCAGTCACCTATGCGATCTCGTTTGTCGGACTTCGGGCAAGATCACTGATATCAGAGAAGTGGGATCCGACACGAAGAAAGTACTTTGCCTGGTCTCTTGCCGTCTCGGTGGTGGCGCTTTTTGCGAATCCAGTCGGCAGAAGCCAGATCCTCTATCCAATTGACACGATGGTGCGCCAACCCGTCCTGGACTATGTGCAGGAGTGGCTGCCACTTCAGATCACAGACCCTCGCGAAGTCATTCTCCTTGCGCTGCTGCTCTGCATACTGCTGCTGGTGTTGATCCGCCGCTCGGAAATTCACCTGCAGGAATTGACTCTCCTGACTCTAGGGACATGGTTGGCCATGCGTCACCAACGCATGTTGTTTGTCTTTGGAATCCTTTGTGCACCGACCTTATGCCGCATGCTCTCCGATCTCTGGGAGAACTATGAAGCCGAGCGCGATCGACCATTACTGAATGCGGCCTTCATCGTTTCATGTGTGCTCGTCGCTAGCTGGGCATTTCCAAGCCACCGTGTTCTTGTTCGGCAGGTGGAAGCGGCGAATCCAGTAAAAGCAGTGAACTTCTTGAAAGAACATCATGTCTCCGGGCGGATGCTCAATGAGTATGTCTTTGGCGGATATCTGATATGGGCTGCTCCCGAGTATCCGGTATTCATCGACGGACGTGCCGATGTGTATGAATGGGCGGGCGTGCTCCCGGACTTTACGCGATGGGCCACCTTGCAGGAGGACCCGAACATACTTCTGGAAAAATACAAGGTGGACTTCTGCCTGATTTCCAGGAAGTCGCCGATGGTGTTTGTTCTGCCACTCGTCAGTGGCTGGAAGGTCGCTTACTCAGATCCGCAGGCGATCGTCTTCGTGCGGACGCAGAGCCAAACCCGACCCTAAAGGGAAGCAGAAGGCGGCTGACACCTACCCGCGAAGCCTCTTTGTGGGGCGACACGGCTCCTTCATTAGCCGATCAGGTCGACAATACAGAATACTCGTTATCGGACATATAGAGTGACGGCACCCCCTTGTCCTCGCTCTGGCGCGTCGCTCCCCAATCTCGCCTCCAGCCAATGCGGACATACAGCCGGTTCCTCAACGATTGCTTCAAGAATGTGAACTGCGACTCCCAATCCGCAGCGATCAGAAGAGATAAGGCACCAGGGCTGCGGTCTGATGGGTATAAGTGGCGTATGTTTCGCCGAACTGGGAGCGCATCCATTGCTCCTCCATGCGGAGTTTGAGCCAGAGGATGAAGAAGATAAGGAAGAAAACGATAATTCCGCGCACCTGGGAGAGGGCGACCGCGGTGCCAAGGAACCCGGCCAGAATGCCGGTATAGATGGGGTGACGGACCACTGCGTAAGGCCCGGTGGTGATCAGTTCGTGGCCCTGCTTGATGGTGACGGAGCGGCTCCAGTTCCTGCCCAGATGCTCCCGCGCCCAGACGGCGAACAGAAGACCGGCGACCGTGACGGTAGCTCCCAGCCAGAATGGCCAAAGCCCAGCCGGCCAGAGCTGAAGATAGAGCCAGCGCAGCGGGATGCGAGTTGTCGAGAGCAGAACGATCGCGATCAGGAAGATGACGGCGCGCAGGATGCGCGAGGTGACGGGCTCGAGACGCCGGGTGGTTTTCGTATCGATGGCTTTGATCTGCCAGTAGATGAGAAAGGCGATCCAGAGAACGGGAAAGAAAGATTCGTAGAACCAGAGCACGCAGGACCTCCAGGCGCTGAGGAGGTTACGCAGCCGAGCCAGAGGAGTTCCAGTGCCAGCGAGCTTTCGCTACGAACCGAGGGCTCCAGACCGCCGGCGAAACCGCTCGCCGTGGTATCAACATTATGTTCCCTGGTTAGGGCAACTACTGCCTCACCGTCTACGCTGTCGGGGCGACGACAAGCCGCAGGAATTCGGAGAAGCCAGTCTGCTTGTTTATACGGTGTTCCGCAGTAGCTCCTTTGCATCAGGCGGCGACATAAAAACGGGTCAGTTACGGAGTGCAATGAGTACTATCATCGTCATCGGCCTCGGAGCCATGGGCAGTTCCACGGCCCTTCATCTCGCGGGGCGCGGTCACCGTGTGCTTGCCTTCGATCAATTCACACCGCCGCATAGCCACGGCTCCTCTCACGGCCAAACAAGAATGATCCGTCAGTCGTATTGGGAAGATCCACGCTATGTCCCCTTGCTGCTTCGGGCTTACGAACTATGGCGGCGGTTGGAGATCGACACCGGCCAGCCCTTGCTGCACATAACTGGTGGGTTGATGATCGCTCGGCCGGGCGGTCATCTGGTGGTCCGGGGCACGGCAAGTGCTGAAAGATTCAATCTTCCTCATGAGACGCTTTCGGCCACTCAGATCCGCAGTCGCTACCCGGCGTTCAGGATTGACGATGAGTGGGTGGGGCTCTGGGAGAGGGACGCTGGATATCTTCATCCCGAATCGTGTATTCAGCAGCAGCTTCAACAATCGGCAATTACCGGTGCAGAGCTTCACTTTGACGAACCGGTAATGGACTGGAACGCGCTGCCGGGCGGAGGTGTCCTTGTGCGCACCGTGCGCGAGACATACGCCGCAGACCATCTGGTCATCACGGCCGGCCCATGGGCGCCTCAAGTTTTGCGTGAGCTGAACCTGCCGCTCAGTGTCACTCGACAGGTCGTCTATCGATTCGAACCGATCGGTAGTATGGATCTTTTTCGTGCGGGACGAATGCCCGTCTACATTCGGGAAATGGAAAAGGGTCAGCCTCTACTCTATGGCTTCCCTTCAACCGGCCCGGATTCCGAGGGCGTGAAGGTTGGGCTGCACGGCAGCAACGACTTCTGCACTCCAGAGACAGTGGATCGCACGATATCTCCGGCAGATGAGGGCACCATTCGAGAACGCCTCGCAGAAGCCCTCCCGCTGCTCGCCGGTCGATTGCTTCACGCGGAGACCTGTCTCTACACCATGACTCCCGATGAGAATTTTCTGATCGATAAACACCCAGCGTTTCCGCAGGTGACGCTGGCTGCCGGATTCTCCGGACATGGCTTCAAATTCGCAAGCGTTCTCGGCGAAGTGCTCGCCGACCTGGCGACGGACAGCAAGCCTGCATACGATCTGGAGCTTTTCTCTTTGCGGCGCTTTGCAGGCGTGCGATCTTTCCAGCCAGCACAAGCGCATTCATGAAAGGTAGTTAGGTCCCTCTTGACCTCAGGTCAACATCTCTTGACCTCAGATCAACATCGCCTAATTTCTGCCCTTAATCTTCAGCCCGATTCCCGCCAGGTACTGCATATAGGCCGCAAGCTTTTCCGGCAAGGCGCGATAATAAACATTCAAGCCATCCTTCCGAGACGTGATCAGTCCCAGATCGGCCAGCACTTTCAGATGGTGTGACAATGTCGCCGCGGAAATCTCGTGCTTGGCGTGTATCTCGCCGCAGAACAGTTCGTCATGCTCCGCGATATGCGTATAGATTGCAAGACGGTTCGGGTCCCCTAACGCCCTCGCGATCTGCGCAACCTCGTCGTCCTTCATTCTTCCCATGTTGATTGAGACGTGGCAGCCGCGCTTTTGGAGGCGGCTGGCACAATTCTGAATCGACCTATTTCGATCTCCATCTAAATATTACGCTGCCTGTCCGGCGAACGTTCGGTTGGAGAGATCAGGATGTGGATTGTACGACTTGCACTCAACAAGCCCTACACCTTTATTGTGGCGTCCATCCTGATCCTGGTGCTGGGCGTCACCTCTATTGCCACGACGCCGACTGACATCTTTCCCAACATCGATATACCTGTTGTCACGGTCATCTGGTCCTACCAGGGGCTCTCCGCGAAGGAGATGGAGCAGCGCGTCACCACGTTCAGCGAATTCGTAATGGCCGTCGTCAACGATGTGAAGGCCATCGATTCACAGACGGTAAATGGCGCCAGCGTCATCAAAATTTCATTTCAGCCGCAGGTTCGCATCGATGCAGCCATGTCCCAGATCGGGGCCGCGGTCAACTCTATCCGTTTCCGCATGCCGCCTGGCGTGAACCCGCCATGGATTCTGCGTTTCAGCGCATCCACGGTGCCGATCATCCAGCTATCGCTCTCCAGCGATACGCTGTCCGAATCAGAGCTCTATGACTACGGGCTCTTCCGGGTGCGCCAGCAGTTGTCCACGGTCCCGGGCACGCTCCTCCCTGCCCCTTACGGCGGCGTCGCGCGCCAGATCATGGTGGACATGGATCAGAATGCGCTTCTGGCCAAAGGCATTACGCCCACCGATGTGACCGCCGCCATCAATGCGCAAAACCTTACGCTTCCTTCAGGCACGGCAAAGATCGGAACGCGTGAGTACACCGTCAGCACCAACTCCAGCCCGGTCGATGCGCTCTCATTGAACGACGTACCCGTCAAAACTGTAAACGGCTCGCTCGTCTACATGCGGGACATTGCGCATGTCAGAGATGGATGGGCAGTTCAACAGAATGTCTCCCGTGCCGATGGCAAACCCAACGTACTGCTCTCCGTGATGAAGACCGGGTCGGTATCCACGCTTGAGATCGTGAAACAAATCAAGAACGACGTTCTGCCGACATCGCGGGCGGCGGCTCCCAAAGGATTGAAGATCACCGAGCTGTTCGATCAGTCTCTCTTCGTCCGGGCTTCGATTGAAGGAGTTTTACGCGAAGGCATCATCGCTGCCTGCCTCACTGCCCTGATGATCCTGTTATTTCTTGGAAGCTGGCGAAGCACCCTCATCATCGCGATCTCAATTCCCCTCTCCATCCTTAGCTCCATCATCCTTCTCAGCGCGATGGGCGAGACCATGAACACCATGACCCTGGGAGGTCTCGCACTGGCCATCGGCATCCTGGTGGACGATGCAACCGTGACGATCGAAAACATCCATCGGCACATGGATGGACAATCATTGAAGGAAGCAGTCCTGATCGGCGCTTCGGAGATCGCGACCCCCACGCTTGTCTCGACATTGACCATCTGTATCGTTTTCGTCTCTGTCGTGTTTCTCACTGGACCGGCAAAGTATCTCTTTACGCCGATGGCTCTCGCCGTTGTCTTTGCAATGCTGGCCTCCTATGTATTGTCGCGCACACTGGTTCCTGTACTCGTCAGCTATCTGCTTCTCGCCGAGCACTCGCTCGGAGGTCACTCGGAGTTTGCTGAAGATGCTGACACACATCGCTCGATCTTCCGGCACATCAACGATCGCTTCAATCAGGGATACGCGTGGGTTCAGGACCGATACACGCACGCGTTGCGCACAGTTCTGCACCATCGCAGGCCCGCTCTGATCGCCTCGATTGCCATCATGGCAACCGCATTCGTACTCCTGCCGTTTGTCGGCAGGGATTTCTTTCCGGCTGTCGACTCCGGCCAGATCCGGCTGCACGTCAGAGCGCAACCGGGCACCCGGATCGAAACCACCAAGGCGCTGTTCAGCCAGGTGGAGGAGCAGATCCGAAACACCATCCCGCCGAACGAGCTTGACCTGATCATCGACAATATCGGTCTCACCCCGGAAACCTTTAACTACGCCTTCGGCGATGGCGCCACCATCGGCAGCGCTGACGGAGAAATCCTGATCGCTCTAAACGAGAAGCATCACGCTCCGGCTGACCGTTACGTCCGGCGGTTGCGGTCACAGTTGCAGAACCAGTTCCCCGATCTCACTTTCTTCTTTCAGCCGGCAGACATCGTGACGCAGATCCTCAACTTTGGCCTGCCCGCGCCCATCGATGTCCAGGTTCAGGGATACGACCCTGCGAATTATGAGATCGCACGCCACCTTCGCGAGAGGCTGGCCGGCGTCCCCGGCGCGGCCGACGTGCATATGCATCAGGTCGTCAACGCTCCCGATCTACATCTCGATATCGACCGGGTGCGCGCAGCGCAGTTCGGCCTCACGCAGCAGGACGTCGCCAACAGCATCTATATCTCCCTCAGTTCCAGCAGCGCAGTCCAACCGAATTTCTGGCTCGATCCAAAGATGGGCATCACCTATATGGTTGCCGCGCAAACGCCGCAGTATCGCGTCAACTCCATCAATGCGCTCGAAAATACACCCATCCCCATTCGCACACTCACCAACCGGAATGAACTCCTCGGAAACATGGCGACGCTCACACCGGCCGTCCTGCCCGTAGTCGTGAATCACCATAACGGCGCTCCGGTGTTCGACATTTACGCCAGCACCCAGGACAGCGATCTCGGCTCCGTCGCGGCGAAGATCGATCGCATCCTCAAACAGGAGCGGAAAAACCTTCCGCCGGGAACCAAGATCGTCCTGCGCGGCCAGGTAGAAAGCATGCGGGAGGCCTTCGACCGGCTGGGTCTTGGCCTCGCGTTTGCGGCCCTGCTCGTCTATCTGCTGATGGTCGTCAACTACCAGAGCTGGCTCGATCCCTTCATCATCATCTGTGCGCTTCCGGGCGCATTCTGCGGCATCGTCTGGGCGCTCTTTCTTACGCAGACAACGTTCAACGTACCGAGTCTGATGGGCGCCATCATGTCCGTTGGCGTTGCAACAGCAAATTCGATTCTTCTGGTCACCTTCGCAAATGAGCTTCGGGCTACCGGCATGGCTCCGCTGGAGGCAGCCGTCACCGCCGGCTATACGCGCCTGCGGCCCATCATCATGACGGCATTCGCCATGATCATCGGCATGTTGCCCATGGCGCTCGGCCTGGGCGAAGGCGGCGAACAGAATGCGCCGCTGGCACGCGCTGTGATTGGCGGCCTCAGCGTTGCCACCTTCGCCACGCTTTTCTTTGTGCCCTTGATGTTCACGCTGATCCACGGAAGAGACGCCCGCAAGACACAGGAGACCGCATGACGCAGCAGACCGAAGTAGCACCCTCCGCACAGAAAACTTCCTCGGCCACCAGGGTGAGACTCGCCGGAGCAGCTGCGCTCCTGCTCGTCCTGATCCTGATCGGCGCTCTTCCCCGCGTCGCTCGGCAGCGGGAGGCTCTTGCCGCCGCTCAGGAATCACCGGTCACTCATCCGGTCGTCACCCTGGTTCATCCGCAGAAGGGGCAGGCAACATCTGAATTGTTGCTCCCGGGCAATATCGAACCGCTCTACACTGCCGCGGTGTATGCGCGTACCGAGGGCTACATCGAGAGACGAAATGTTGATATCGGCTCCAGCGTGAAGATCGGCCAGGTATTGGCCGTTATTTCATCGCCTGAGGTGGATCAGCAGTTGTTGCAGGCACGTGCCACGCTGGCACAATCGGAGGCCTCGCTCGAACAGGCCAGAGCAGCACTCGAGCAGTCGAAGGCGAATGCGGAGCTCGCCCGGGTCACCAAGGATCGCGACTTGCCGCTCGGGCAGCAACACGCAATCTCGCAGCAGATCGTAGATGAAGCCGTGCAGGCGCTCAACGCGCGCCTTGCGGACGTTTCGGCCGCCCAAGCAAACATCGTTGCCGCGCAAGCGAACGTTACTGCAAACCACGCGAACGTGGCACGCCTGCTGCAGATGCAGGGTTTCGAGCGCGTGGTGGCGCCCTTCGATGGCATCATCACCGCACGCAACGTGGAGCGCGGAGATCTCGTCAGCACCGGCAGCGCGGCGGCCGGCAAGCCGCTCTTCACCATCGCGCAGAGCGGCACGCTGCGCATCCAGATCGACGTGCCTCAGTCCGAGGCAGTCAATATCGCGGACGGTCAAAAGGCTTCGATCGCCGTGAAGGAACGTCTCGGCCGCGAGTACACGGGAACCGTCGTCCGCAGCGCCGCTTCGCTCGACAGTGCGGCACGCACCATGCTGACCGAGGTGCAGGTGGAGAACCGTGATGGATCGCTGCTGCCGGGAATGTACGCCCAGGTAAAATTCGCGCTCGCCAGCCAGCGCACGTCGCTCATCATTCCGACGAGTTCTCTGATCATCGATCACACCGGTATGCATGTCGTGACCGTACGAAACGAGAATATACACTTCGTCCCCGTAGTGATCGGGCGGGACATGGGCACACAGGTCGAGGTGCTGAGTGGCATTCATGCATCCGATGCACTCGTCGCAAGCCCAAGCGATCTCTTGCATGAAGGACAGACCGTAGAAGTGCGCTGAAGTTTGATCACTGCTGCCTGCGGACCAACTAGAAGCGGATCTTCAGAATCTGGCCGTTATTGCCGACGAACCATCCGGCATCCGGATTTGCAAAAGCGACCGCCCAGTAACCGCTCACCTGCGGCAGTTGGAACCAGGTTTGTCCTTCATCGGGACTCCATGCGGCTGCGCCGGAGGTAAAGTTCGGCTGAGTTTCGGTCGTGATCACGACGGTGCGATCGTGCTCACGGCCGAAGCGGCCTCGATCATTCCAATTGTCATCGCTCCAACCATCATGGCTCCAATTTTCGTGGTGTTCGACGCCACGCGCATAGGCGAGACAGAAGATCGCTCCTGGGATGGGAGGCTTCTTAGTAAGCGTCCAGGTCTCGCCGCCGTTATCCGAGGTTGCGGCCTGGGCAGAGCTGTTCGAGGTCAAGTCGCCGCCACCGACAATGCCATGCCAGGGATCCCGAAACGCCACCGACAAACCGCCCGCATTCGGATTACTCACGAGTGGAGTATCGTATGCATTCCAGGTGTCGCCGCCATCGCGAGTCGCCAATATCCGCGCGGTGCTTGAGCCGCCGGTGGCAATCCAGGCGTCTTGCCATCCGAGCGTGGTGATGCAGGTTCCGCTCGAGGAGAACGAGGCTTCGCCTGGCAACGCGGGCGGCATATTGCCGGCGATCGAATGCCAGGTCGCGCCATTGGTGGTGCGAATGTCGGGAAATACTCCGTTGACCGAATCGCTATGCGCGACGCCGCGCTCCGGCGTCCAGAACGAGAAGCAATCATAGAAGGCATTTGCGGTCTTGTTCTGAAACTGAATGGTCCAGTGCGCGCCGCCGTCTCTCGTCTTGTAAATGCGAAAATCTCCGGTGTTGTTCCCGATGGACATCAGGTAAGCGACGCGATCGCTCACGCCTTGCACATCGCGGAATTGCAGGGCTTCGGCTCCCGGCACCACGCCGGACTTCCAGTGCGAACCGCCATCGGTTGTAACGACGTACGTACCTCCGGCTCCCGCCGCCCAGACGACTTTTGAGTTCACTGGACTGACAGCAATCAGCAGTTGCGTCGTGCCGCTATGCTGTGGAATGAGGGTGGGTTCATGACCTTTTCCTCGATCTTGCGCATGCCCGGCAGTAGCGGCGGTGGCAATCAGAAGAATCGGCAGCAGCGAACGCTTGAACATAGAATTCCTTCCTGGACGCGCATTTCGAGCGTGGTGAAGTATAGGGACGCGGCGGAAGACGCGTCAAATCAGGGGCTACAAGAGTTTTTAACGGTGCAGCGGGCACTGCGGTGTTTCTGCGGCACTCGAATTCGGCGTGGTGACGCTGACGTGGATCGCAGGACGCGGCGCACTCGTGAGGAGTTTCATCCACCTAAAAGCCTCCTGACGACAATCTGATGACAGGTGTGAAGTCGCTTCACTAGAAATGGTTCGGTTTTTGGACCTGCTGAGCCTCACATTACGGCTTGCCACTCTGTGTCGCCACAAGCGACGTCTGACCGATACACGCAGATTCATTATGCCGTGACCACATTGGAAGCGGACCCGAACACGCTGGTTTATCTCGATGGCGGCAACAGCCACTGGCAGGCTGTACCGACGATTGCAAACCGTCTTGTGACTGCAGGCCTTCTCCAGGCGCAGGGCTTTTTCTCAAATGTCTCGAATTTCAACCTGAATAGCTACGAAGCCAAGTTTGATACCTGGGTCTCCGAATGCATCGCCTTCGCGAATAACCCAGCGGAAGGTGGCTGGCGTCTTGGAGAATATGGTTGGTGTGCGAGCCAGTATTACTCACCTCTTGGCACAGTTGACCCGAACAACATTGCTACGTGGGTCTACACCGATGAGTGGTATCAGCAGAACCTTGGCGCCGCCGTACCAACTGTGCATTTCCTGATCGACACCAGCCGCAACGGGCAGGGACGCCTCGACGCCGCTCCGTACGCAAACCCTCCGTACAATCAACCGGCTTCGATTGTGCAGACACTGCAGAATGGCTCATGGTGCAATCCGCCAGCTCGTGGTCTCGGAACACGACCGACCACGACAGCAGGCGTCTCGCTCCTCGACGCATACTTGTGGATTAAAACACCCGGCGAGTCGGATGGTACGTGCGATGCGGCAGGGGGTGCTCGCGCGTGGGACTACGCTCCCTATACGCAATCAGGTTGGCCGACCGATGCAGCTGGGCAGGCGATTTTCGATCCGTTGTGGGGTCTTGACGATCCGATAGCGGGCGCTTGGTTTCCACAGCAAGCGCTTGATCTGGCGAAGCGAGCCAACCCGGGTCTCCTGCCGTAATCTGAATTTGTAGAGCCAAGAATCATTTACATCTTCGGAGAGGCGAGAACAGATTCTTTCTTGCACTCTCCGGGACTGGTCAGAATCATACGACCCTTCCCGACTACATTTTTTTCTGTAGCCGGGATAGGCTTTTCGATCATCGCGGCAAATGATTCAGCGCTAAGACGCGAGTGGAGATGCTCGAGTGGTTCTCTGCAAGCTCCCCTTGTTCCGCTTCTTTCTCCTGGCGGCTCTTGACGGAGCGCTGGCCAGTTTCGCTTCCCTGCGGCCAGATCTCGCTCAGGTAGTACTGACTTCCGTAGCGGTTGAAGATCACCTTGCCGGGACCATTCACATTGCGGGTGGTTTCCGGGTTGGTCATAGCGAAGCCACTCCGGGACGGTCCACGAAGCAGGATCACGTGATCGGTCTGAATCTCCACTCTGTAGATCCCCGCGGGCATAGACTGCGAGCCATTGTGGAAAGCGAATGGAACGTTCACCTGCATAACCTTACCCTGTGCGAATGCGTGTGACGCGGGAACCACTGCTGCCAAAGTGCATACCAGCAGAGCGCTGCGAAGTTTCGAAATCGATGTGGGTTTCATGACGGACTCTCCTTATAGGAAGGCCGCCTTCAGGCCGCCTTCAATGGATAATGCGAAGCGGCGCCGGAAAACGTGCAATGGCACATGAAGATTTTTGAAAGATTTTTAAGCGAAGAGATCAGGAGTGTTTCGGATGAAGTTCCTGGAAGAGCCAGATTCTGGCGAGTGACCAGTCGCGCTTCGCCGATCGCAGGGATATGGAGAGCACTGCGGCAATCTCCTCCATGGAGAGGCCGCCGAAATAGCGCAGCTCGACGACGCGCGCCTGCCGCTGGTTTATTTTCGCGAGCCGCTCGAGGGCGCCGTCGACCAGCAAGACCTCGTCGCTTCGTTCGGCTGCTACGGCAAGTCCTTCATCCAACTCAACGCGCCTTCGATCGCCTCCGCGGATTTCCGCACGATGGGCCCGAGCATGATCTACAAGCACCCGGCGCATCACGTTTGCCGCAACTCCTATGAAGTGTTCGCGGCTCTTCCAATCCACATCCTCGCCGGCGAGCCGCAGATATGCTTCGTGGATCAGAGCAGTCGGCTGAAGGGTATGGTCCGGCCGCTCGCGCCGCATATATGACTGGGCCAAGCGATGCAGTTCCTGATAGACGAGAGGGATAAGACTCTGCTCGGCTGTGGCGTCGCCGGCGCGCATAGCCTGCAACAGAACAGTGACTGTGCCCTGGTCTTCGGTCACTCGGAGTGGACCTCCTTCCGCCGGGTTGCGGAGCGACTCTCAGCAGAAATCGCCGGGGAAGTATGCGGCTCCGTCACTTTAGAGCCGCAATTTACGCATTCCATAATGACGGATAACACCGACGCGAGGATTATTAACTAAGTCAACACTAGCGTAATTGCGGTAATCTGGTGCTATTATTACTCAGTCAATAGACTGCCCGCCATGGTCAAGAGCGTGGTGCGAGGCCGTCAAGAATTTCCCCCGATTTTAGTTCCCTTCCCCGTTCTAACAATCGACCGGTTTGTCAGGAAGTATTGATCGGACTTGTAGCTCACGACGGCAGGATCATCTGTCTCCGCTGCACCGATTATGGGGGCATCCATGGGTCAGACCAGACAATCCGTGGAGAGGCTGTTTGTGGATGCGCTCGAGCTTGCACCTCGGGAGCGGCAGGCATTCCTCGATCACGCGTGCGGTGGGGATTCCATGCTTCGCAGGCTCGTCGAAGAGCTATTGCAGGAAGACGATCGCGCCGGAAGTTTTCTCCGCCTGCCCGTCGTTGTTGGCAGGCCGGCTGCTTCCACCGCTTCGAGCGTTAGCGACCATCCCGTGGAAACGCCTGCGGCGCAGCGCTTTGTCGCGGGAGAGATCATTGCGAAGCGCTTTCTCGTGGTGCGCTTTATCGCGCGCGGCGGCATGGGCGAGGTGTACGAGGTAGAGGATCGATTGCTCCGGGGCGACCGCGTTGCGTTGAAGATCATCCGGCCGGAGATCGCGGCGCATGAGGAGTCGTCCCATCGCTTCGAGCAGGAGGTTCTACTCGCCCGGAAGATCAACCATCCGAATCTGTGCCCGATCTACGAGATATTCCGCTGTGAAGAACCGCCGCCGTTTCTCTTCCTCACCATGAAGCTACTTACCGGCGAGACGTTGGACGCGTGCCTGCGGAAGAATGTGCTGCTGCCGCGCGAGGAAGCGCTCGTGGTATTTCGTCAGATGATCTCAGGCATCTCCGCGATCCACAATGCAGGCGTCGTACATCGCGACATCAAGCCGACCAACGTGATGCTTGATCGCTCTGGTCTGCGACTTTCTGTCTCCATCATGGACTTCGGGCTCGCTCACCTGAATAAGTCCGAAGCGACCCCCTCTGAGCCGGACACTTTCGCGGGAACACCTGGTTACATTGCACCCGAGCTGATGCGGGGTCATCGTCCCTCGCGTGCTTCGGATATTTTTGCGTTAGGCGTTCTACTGCACCAGATATTTACTGGCGAGAAGCCTGTCGAGTCTGCGGGTGAGCTCAGCGTACAAGCGGCGCCATCGCTCGAGACTGTGCCCGTGCCCGCGGTCTACAAAGATTCCGTCCGCGAATTCCTCTCGGACAATCCGGTCATCCGCTGCCGTGCCTTTGAGCGATTCAGAAGCTCGTTGGAAGATGGCTCAGGGGAAATGCAGCAACCCTCTCGCACATGGTCGCGTCGCCAGATGCTGGTCGCTTCAGGCGGTGCATTTTGTGCGATCGCCGGTGGCGCTATCTGGAAACGGGACACGATCGCGGAATACCTACACCCGCTGCCGGCAAAGCGTTTCGTCGCGCTGTTGGGGTGGCCACCCTCCGCGGATACGAAGATCAAACCGATCCTGACGAACTTGATCGACTCGATCTCGAGCGAGCTCGCGCGGGCTGAGGCATACGATCGCAACCTATTACTGATTCCAGACTTCGCCTCTGACGTATCGACACCTACCCAGCTGGATGAGGTGCGAGAGTCGTTGGGAGCGAATCTCATCCTTGCCGCTTCGGGTGCCCGGTCGACGAGGGACTTGCAGTTCTCCCTCCAAGTGCTACCTCCTTCATCGTCCCGTGCGTTGCGCACAAAACACATCCGAGTCAACGATGGCGAGGAGTTGTCTCTCGCACAGAAGGCAGTGCGCGCCGCCGCGGAGCTGCTGGATATTCGCCATTACGAGCCGAGCGATAAGCGCCTCGCAGCCGGTACCAATAACCCGGAAGCGTATGCGGCCTTCCAGGCAGCCGAGGCCCTGCGGAAACAAGCCAATAACACGGGTCTTGAGCGGGCCATAGAGAACTACAAGCAGGCAATCGATCTCGACTCCCATTATTCGTTGGCCGTTGCAAACCTCGCCATGGCTTACTGTGGGCTGGCTTTTCTCAAACACGATCCAGCGGCTGTCGCCCTGGCGCGAGCCAACGCCGAAACAGCGCTTGCCTTAGATCCGACTCTGGTGCATGCGCATATGGCACTGGCATACGCTTTCCAGCAGACCGGAGACGCGCAGGCGGCAATGCGCGAGATGAAAAAAGCGCTGGCATTGGACCCGTCGAATACGCAAACCATGGTCTGGCAGGCGCAGATATTTACGCGCCTGAATCGTTGGCACGAGGCGGAGGAGTGTTATCACCGAGCTTTGCGGGAGCGTCCGAACTACTGGGCCGCGCACAACGAACTCGGCGTTGTGCTGAACGCGCAGGGCAAATATTCACAAGCCGAGTCTGAGTTTCGCGCCGCCAGTCTGACAAATCCGAAGTATGCACTTGCGC
This sequence comes from uncultured Acidobacteriaceae bacterium, assembly GCA_963737035.1. Classification (GTDB taxonomy): domain Bacteria; phylum Acidobacteriota; class Terriglobia; order Terriglobales; family Acidobacteriaceae; genus KBS-83. The sequence continues at coordinate 159,152 of CAVTRJ010000019.1, forward strand.
TTAGTAACATAGGCTCTGTCTGCCTGCAGCTGGGGCGTGCCCCTGAAGCGATTGTGAAGCTCCAGCAGAGCCTTGCCTTGCGGCCCAACGCGCTGGCTTCGTCAAACTTGTCAGCTGCACTGCGATCGCAGGGGAAGCTACTTCCGGCACTAGAAGTCGCCCGTAAGGCGACGGAACTGGATCCAGGAGACAGCACAACGTGGCTCGAGCTTGGGGATTGCAGCTCACTGGTTCGAGGACATGATGCCGAGGCGAAACGAGCCTACCGCCAAGCTGCACGGGTGCAGCGGGAAGAGTTGAACAGCGATAGAACGGATGGTCCCGGATGGATTCTGCTTGCCCTTTATGAGGCAAAGACAGGCGCCAAAGAGGACGCCCGAGCCCGTCTTCGGATTGCTGACTCCCTTCCGTCCGGAGACTTGGATTCGCAGATTAACAAGGCGCGGACCCTGGAGATTCTCGACAGCCGCGACGAAACCCTGGCGATCCTGGCGGAATGCTTCAAACGAGGCGCAACTCCCTTTCAGGTAGAGCTCGCGCCAGACATGGCAAGCCTCAAAAAAGATCCTCGGTATCAAAGTCTGCTGCATCGGTCATAGGGCCCTGAAGGTGCACGACAAAGGCCAAAGTTCACTAGGAGCCAACACTATGAGTTCGCGACGTACACTGATCGTTGTTGCCAGCGCATCAGCACTCACCATCTTGTCGGCATGCCGCGAAAAGCAGGCACTCACCCAGAAACCGATCGCGGTTTACGTCAATCCGGACCTAACGCTGAATGATTTTTTGGAGCCGGGACAGAGGCTCGAGTGGCACGTCGAAAACCCTAAGAGTCCTACGGTCACGTTCACACCTCAGGCGAATTTGTGCGATCCCGCGACAGTTCAACCAAAGGCCATGTACCGCCATCCCGCCGGTTGTGTCGTTGCCCAGCAGACCTTCGCGGCTGGGGCTCAGTTCAATACATACACATACACGCTGCAGTCAGACATCCCGCCCGGGGGGCCGACCCCGGCTCCGGCTCCAGTCACATACACGGTACGGGTGGGTAGCTGCGGTCCCTCCTGTCCCTAGATGGTGTTCGCCGACGGAAGATAGTTCACACGAATCCGCGGTGCCATCGCATGCCGTCGTGTGGCCCGAGTCCACTTCGAGCCGCGGCTGAGTTTCGCGACTCAGCCCGGCCCTGAGCGCCAGTTGGCAAGACCGCTGTGCCCGGCCAAACGGATAACTAAAAGCTAGATATTTTTACGATGGTGTACTTTCGCCCCGAATATGCTCGGGACGTGGCGAGGCATAAGTTACAAATTGAGGACTAGCTATGACCGTCACAGTCTAGCCATAAACACGGCAACAAGCGGTGCTCAGTTATCGATCACGAACGGTTAGAGGCCACCATCTGAACTACTACCTGCAACAAGACGTGCCTGAGCTTTGCTGCGCGCAAGTTTTATATTTTCTCGCCATCTAGCTGGAGCATCCCAATTTGTTGGGACTTGTGGACGATATCTTTCGTGCTCTCTAAATCACAGACTCTGGCAGTGCCAGGTCTGTCAGCGCAGTCGCTAGGGAGGTCGCGCCTTTTTCGCTTATCCATCATTCGACGAATCGTCGACTAATCGGGCGGATGGATCGAAGATCATTCACGAGCACCGTGTCCATTCGGCCATATGCCCGTTCACTGGATCGAGTCGCCCTTCAACAGCTTCAGCACGTTTTCGGTTGTGTCCGTCTGACCTAGCTTGGGAAAGACCCTTTCGACGCTGTGACGGTGCGTATCGGAGTCGCGGTCGGTCATTGCATCCACGATAAGCGCGACGTTGTAACCGTAGTCGTACGCACTGCGTGCTGTTGATTCTACGCCGCTGCCCGTCGCGATGCCGGTGAGGAAGACCTGGGTAACACCGCGCTGACGAAGGAAGTCATCGAGCGACGTTCCGATAAAGGCGCCCACACGTTGCTTGGTAACGACGTGGTCGCCGGGCTGCTGCTCGATTTCCGGAACAAGATCGGTCCAATCCGGCGGGAAGGCAAAGTTGGGAGCGCCGGCATCCGTGCGGCCCGGAGCCCTGCCCGAAACATTGACAAGAACGACCGGCAGACCGCGTTCACGGAAGGCGCGTGCAAGTTGGGCCGAGCGGCCGACGATTTCGCTGGCAGGGTGCGCGAGTGGTATGCCGACGATGCCTTTCTGCAGGTCGATGACGATGAGGGCGGCGGTGGAATCGAGTTGGGTGACGGGCATAGTTGTCCTTTCGAGGGCGGCCTGGCTTGGTTCTGATCGTCTACTCCGTGTGTTTGGTCGCGAAGCTCACGCTCATCATGGTGCTGAGGACGACGACGCCGGCGAAGAATATGAGGAGTGCGAGATTGCCACCGTTCGAAACCTGGCCGACCCGAAAGAGAAGATAGCCGACGAGCAGATTGACGAGCGCCCAGAGGACATTCACTGTCGGCGAGGACAGCCCTTTTCCGGGCGGTCTAGCGAATGGCGTGGGAAAGCGATCACCCGAGACGCCATGTACGAGATGCGGCACGACGTTCGTGAGGAACATTCCTGCTAAGAAGGACGCGATGTAGTCATACCAGTTCACTGTGGTGAGTCCTTTCGGCTTGATTTATGTGAGGGGTCATAGGACCGATTCGCGATTGCTCGAGGCAACATCGATATCCTGTGCAGGCACCAGCCCCATCTGCCGGTAAATCGGCCCGATGACTGCATTGATTTTGCGCAGTTGGAATGTAAACCAGAGCGATCCGGCGACACAGAATGCGCCAGTCACCATAACGGTGTAGGGCGCACCGATCCGGTGAGCCAAAGCGCCTGCCAGCAAACTGCCGAACGGCGCCGAGCCGAAAAAGGCCATCGTGTAGTAGCTCATCACGCGGGCACGTTTGTCATTCGTCACCAGCGATTGGATGATTGTGTTTGCGGCCGATGCGCACTGCATCATGCCGAAGCCGACGAAGACCATCAGCACCAGCGATAACCACAACGAGTGCGAAAGACCGAATAGGATCAATCCGCCTCCAAATATCGCTGGGGCTATCTGGACCATGCGTATGAGCCCGACGACCGATTTGCGGGCCGCGAGCGAAAGAGCGGATGCAAGAGCGCCAACCCCCGAGGCTCCGGTGAGCCAGCCGAGTGTATGAGGACCGCCGTGCAGCACCTGGCCGGCGAAGATCGGCAGCAGGACGGAGTATGGCCAACCCATCAGACTGACGAGTGCAAAGAGCAGAAGAGTGGTGCGGACGGGAGGAAAGGTGCGGACGTAGTCCCAGCCTTCACGCATCTGTTCGAGCATGGTGACCGCATGACGCTGGAGGTCCGACGGAATATTGGAACGCTGGATGCGCATCAGCAGCAAGGAAGCGATGACGGCAAAATAGCTGACGCCGTCGATGAGGAAGCACCAGCCCTCGCCGAAGGCTCCGATCACCAGGCCGCCGATGGCCGGGCCGATCAGCCGCGCGCCATTGGCCATCGAGGAGTTGAGGGCGATAGCGTTCGAGAGGTCGGAGCGATCGTCACCCATCTGGACCATCTCGACGAGGAAGGATTGGCGGCCGGGCATGTCGAATGCATTGATCAAGCCCTGCAAGGCGGTGAGCGCGATGATCTCCCATAGGGTGATGACGTGCGCCAGGGTAAGCGCGGCCATGGCGAGTGACTGGATGGCTGCGGCCGCTTGTGTGGCAACCAGCAGCTTGCGGCGATTGAGCCGCTCGACCCAGACGCCTGCAAATGGCCCTAGCGCAAACGAAATAATCTGTCCCGCGAAGCTGACGAGGCCGAGCAGCAGCGCCGAATGGGTCAGCCGATAGACCAACCAGCTTGTCGCTAGCCGCGTCATCCAGGTACCGATCACGGAGATGCTCTGGCCAGCGAAGAAGAGCTTGAAGTTGCGGTGGCGCAACGCACGCCATGTGTGCGAGATCGAGCCGAGAAGAGAGGTCTTCTCGACGTCCGGAACGATTGCCGGCTCGCTCACAATTCCGCCAGGCGCTGGATGATCTCGCCGGCTGCAAACAGGGTCTCCTGTTCCTGCTCGTCAAGTTGAGCGATGGCCTGAGCCAACCACGTCCACTTGGCTTCCTTGGAACTCTTGCGGAGCGCTACACCTTTGACGGTGAGCTCGATATTCATTTGGCGGCCATCGGTCGGGTGCGGCCTGCGCGCAACCAATCCCATTTCCTCGAGCGCCGCGACCGTGGTTCCCATCGACTGCGGTTTCACGCTCTCAGCACGCGCAAGATCGGCGATGGTCGCGCGACCCTGCTTAGCGAGGCGCCCGATAACGGCAGATTCGGTCCAGGAAAGCTCATGGGAAGCGGCTGCGGCGCGTACGCGGCGTATCAGCAGCCCGACCGCATGGCCAAAGTCAGTTACGGCAAGGTCGAAGGTTTTTCGTGGCATAACGATGCCATTCTAAGAAACAAGCAGCCAAACTTGCAAGTCGTTCTTCCAAGATTAACTGTCTATTCGAACAATGGCATCACAGCCGAGTAGAGGCGGTGTTCAGACTGTCCTCGCAGTTACGGGTCTGTTCGATTCCAGATTGCGGAGACTTCTTCCAAAAAATTAAATAAGGAGCGGTGACGTTTCCAAAATCTCCGCAGAAACAAAGCACAGCAGTTTGGCACATGATTTGCTGGTAACGTAACCATACCGGCGATCCGCGACCCTTGTTGTTTGCAGATTCGTACGACACCTTCGTTTTTTTCACAAGAATCTTCCCCCGGAGGCCCTCCCCTGACGATGCGTCGTCTTCAAGAAGCCCTATTCCTTGCCGCGCTTTCCGCAGTTCCAGCGTTGGTTTTCGCCCAGACATCCGCGACTGTAAATGGTGTTGTGACAGATCCGACCGGCGCGGTTATTCCCGACGCCGCGGTCGCGATTGCAAATCCGGCGACCGGTGTGCGTTATGAAGTCAAAACGGACTCGGCGGGCTCCTATCGTTTTTCGAATGTGCCTCCCGGCCCGGGATACCAGATGGAGTTCAATGCGCCGGGCTTTTCACCGTTCAAAGTGGGCGATATCTATGTGAATGTGGCGAACGCGCGTACGCAGAACGCAAAGCTGCAGCCGGGTGGCTCAACGGTTGAAGTGCAGGTGACCGACACAGCGGCAGTGACGTTGAACACGACGGACGCGAGTGTGGGCAACAACTTCCAGGTTTCTAAATTGCAAGATCTACCGGTGCAGGATCGCACCTCGCCGGGCGCGCTCTTCACTCTGCAACCCGGCATCACATCGACAGGCGCCACCACTGGTGCGCGTACCGACCAGAACAACACCACGATTGACGGTCTAGACGTGAATGATTTTGCGACCGGCAACTTCGTGGTAGGCACGGGCAATTCGACGACCAGCCATGCGATTGTTGGCAATGCACCGGTGGACGCCATCCAGGAGTTCCGAGGAACGACGGCAGGATTTACGGCGGACAGCGGCCCGGGCGGTGGCGGTCAGTTCCAGTTGGTGACGAAAGGCGGTTCCAACGCCTGGCACGGCTCAGTGAGTGAATATCACCGCGACAACTCGACCACCGCGAACGATTGGTTCGATGCCAACGCCGGCGTTCCGCAGCCGCACCTGGTTCGTAACCAGTTCGGCGGCTCAGTGGGCGGTCCGATTAAGCAGGACAAGCTGTTTTTCTTTTTCAATTTTCTCGGCTCTCGCATCGCGCAGCAGGCGGCCGTGGAGCGCACGGTGCCGCTGCCTTCCTTTGCGGCAGGCAACATCGGCTACATCAACAACAACGCGGGTTGCACGGATAGCGCGCGCTCCAATACCGCGCCGGGATGCATCTCCCATCTGTCGCCCGACCAGGTGAAGCAGATCGATCCGGCAGGGGTCGGCGAAAGCCCGCAGGTCCTCGGACTGTTTGCGAAGCGTTATCCGGCGCCCAACGACCTCAGCTATGGCGATGGCCTCAACTCCGCAGGCTTTCGTTTCAATTCCCCCGAGCCCGACGACATGACGAATTACGTCGGCCGGGTGGACTGGACGTTCAATCCGCGCATCCGGTTTTACGGTATCGGCGTGGTCGCCCGCGAAAATAACCTCAACGGCGCCGAGCAGTTTCCCGGCGATCCGCCCTCCAGCCAGTCGATCGATCGTAGCTACCGGTACGCGGCGGGCATGGACTGGCAGATCAGCGACAGCAAGTTCAACCAGCTGACCTATGGAAGTGCGGTTCAAGATCTCAACTTCCCCCGCCCATCGAATCCCGAGGGTATTTATCAGATGAGCTTCGGCAATGGCTTTACGCCGACGCTGGTGGACGACCCATATGCCAGCCCCTCCAATGCACAGTATCGCCATGTGCCCATCTCGCAGGTGAATGATAATTTCTCCTGGACGCTGGGGCGCCACCAGCTATCCATGGGCGGCTACTTCAAGTGGATCCACTACACGGGCAGCGCGGAGCTGGGCTACAACAATTACGGCATCGGCCTGGGCGGACACATCTTCGGCGTGCCGGGACTGGAACCGGACAATCTCTATCCCTCCGATACGGCAGCGATTTACTACGACAACGCTTTCGTCTCTTCGCTGGGGCGCGTCGCTTCCATCGGCAGCACATTCAACTTCGACGCTCAGGGGAATGTGCTTCCGCAACCCTCCGCGGCACTGCGCAAGTACGTTTACTACCAGATGCAGCCTTACATCAACGACAACTGGAAAGTGACGCCGCAACTTACAGTCAACGCCGGATTGAGCTATCAGTACTTCACCGTGCCCTACGAGACGCAGGGGCTGGAGACGGTGCAGACCTCGGGCTTCGATCAGTACTTCTCGGCGCGTATTGCACAGAGTGCGTCCGGCACTTCTGGAAACAGTACAGTCCCGTTTATCACCTATGTGCTCGGTGGCCCGAAGAATCACGGACCATCGTTCTATGCCGCGAACCCGCTGAACTTCGCCCCCCACGTGGCGTTTTCCTATAACCCTGCTTCTACGCCGGCAACCGTCTTCAACGGCAGCGCGGGCATTGTGTATGACCGCACTGTGATCAACGCCGTGCAATACCAGCAGACGCAGTACTCTTACCTCTTCCAGCAGAACTTCACCATCAGCAACGGAAACAACTCGGACTCGACCGGATCGGTCAAGAATGATCCGCGTTTGGCGAATCCGCCGCCGGCCTCCCCCCAGGCCACGCCCAAGGCGCCATATCAGCCCTGGGTGACCAACGGCGTGCCCACCGGACTGCAGCAGGGATTCTTCAATGCAATGATCGATCCGCACTTGAAGACGCCGTATTCCATCCTGCTCAACTTCGGCATGCAGCATCAGTTTCCCGGTAGCACCATCCTGAAGATGAACTACGTGAGTCGTCTCGGTCGCAGACTTCTCGCACAGGCCGACGCCAGCCAGCTCGTCGATTTCCCAGATCCAGCTTCCGCCCAAACGATGAATCAGGCTGTCTCGAATGTGGAGAGGGAGATTCGTGCCGGCGTCGATCCCGCCAATCTGCCGGCCGAGCCATGGTTTGAGAACCAACTCGCGCCGTTGTACAAGGGGTCGTATCCGAATAAGACCTCGGCCGCGGCTTATGCAAACTCATCCCTTTTGCAGAAAGGTGACTTCTCCGATTTCATCCAGGCGATCTCCCCGAACCTGCAGCCGAACGTCGGCATGGCCGCCCAGTTCGGCGAAAACACGGTCTATACCAACAAAGGCTTTTCCAGCTATAGCGGCCTGCTGGTCACACTGCAGAAGAACATGTCTCACGAACTGCAGTTCGATGTGAACTACACGTGGTCACACTCGATCGATAACGTCTCGCTGGTGGCAAACGGCGTGGCGTACGGCGGGTATGGATTTGTCTGCGACGCGGTGCATCCACGCGAGTGCCGCGGCAACTCCGACTTTGACACCACGCACTATCTCACCAGCGACGTCACCTTCTCGTTGCCCTTCGGCAGAGGGCGAAGTTTTGGCGCCAATCTGCCGTTGGCACTCGATGAGGCGATCGGTGGCTGGGACATCAGCGCCATTCCCTCGTGGCATAGCGGCCAGTCCTTCTCGGCGCTGTCCAACGCATTTGTTGCCGGCTTCTCGAACGATGCCCCGGGCATCTTCAACGGAGACGAGCATGCGGTCCGCCGCCATGTGCACAAGGATGCGAATGGCTCGCTGTTCGTCTTCGCCGATCCGGCAGCGGCTGCCGCCGCATACTCCGGTCCGGTGGGTCTGACTATCGGAAGCCGTAACACGCTTCGTGGACCGCAATACTTCAATGTAGATGCGGGCCTCGCGAAGAACTTCACGCTCATTCCCTCGCGAGAGGTGCGGCTACAGTTCCGGGCCGATGCCTTCAATGTCCTCAATCACCCGAACTTCGATGACCTGGACTACGGAAGCTACAGCGGCAGCATCAACATCACTGCGCCAAGCAACTTCGGCCAGTTGACCGCGATGAACGGCGCTCCTCGAGTGGTGCAGCTCTCGGGCCGCATCCAATTCTGACCCTCACTTAAGACCCAACAAGGGCCCGTTGCTCTGGCAGCGGGCCCTTCCTCTTTGCCGGATACATCGGTGTTGAAATTCAAAGTCGATCAGCTCAAGTCAGCCCTCCCGACCCGCCGGGGATGACGCTTCAGCTAAATCGTTATAATGAAAGAGAGATAGCTCCAGGTTAACGCACGCAAGGTGACGGCTATTGATTGCATCTTGCAACGCCCGAAACCATCAAATTTCAAAATGACTAAAGCCCAGCGACATCCTCTTCAAGCGATCCTCGAATCTCGCATCGCCATCATCGATGGAGCGATGGGGACGACGATCCGCACCTACGGGATGACGGAAGCCGACATCCGCGGAGAGCGCTTCAAGGACTCGAAGAAGGACCTGCTGAACAACGGCGACCTGTTCAGCCTGACCCAGCCGCAGATGATCTCGGACATCCATCGCCGATTTCTGGAGGCGGGCGCCGACATCATCGAGACGAACACCTTCGGCGCAACCAGCATTACGCAGAGTGAATTTTTCGTAGACGATCCGCGCGAACATGGCGGCCGCAAGGATCCAGCGTTTTACCAGAAGATCATCGATGATTCGTTTCTCGGTGGGCTGGCCTGGGAGATCAATGAGCAATCGGCGCGGCAATGCCGCGAGTGGGCAGACCGCGTCGCGAATGCAACCGGGCGTCAACGGTTCGTTGCAGGGGCGATCGGGCCGCTGACCGTATCTCTTTCGAACTCGCCCGATGCCGATGACCCCGGCTTTCGGGTCGTCACCTTCGACCAGGTGAAGACGGCCTACGCGCAGCAGGTGCGGGCGCTGATCGCCGGCGGTTCTGACCTGCTTCTGGTGGAGACGATCTTCGATTCACTCAACGCCAAGGCGGCACTCGTCGCTATCCGTGAAGTGTTCGATGACGATGGCAAGGAGCTGCCCGTGATGATTTCGGCGGCGGTGGGTCGTGGTGGCGAGACGCTGATCTCAGCGCAAACGACTGAGGCGTTCTGGAATGCAGTGCAGCATGTGAAGCCTCTGTCCGTAGGACTTAACTGCTCTCTCGGTCCCGATCTCATGTATCCGTTTCTTGAGGAGCTTTCGGAAAAGGCGGATGTCGCGATCTCGTGCTATCCCAATGCCGGTCTGCCGAATCCGCTTTCGGAAACGGGCTTCGATCTGGGTCCACAGGATATGGCGCGCTACCTGGGCGATTTTGCGCGGGCGGGGCTGATCAATATCGCCGGAGGCTGCTGCGGCAACACGCCCGAGCACATCGCGGCGATTGCCAAGGCGCTCGAAGGTCAGACACCACGAAAACTCGGCCGCATTGAGGTCGCAGCGTGAGCGGAGCCGCGGAAACCAAGCCGCTTCGTCTCTCCGGATCACAGCCTTTCACGCAGCAATCCGGCGTGTACATCATGATCGGCGAGCGGACCAATGTGGCCGGCTCGCCGAAGTTCGCGAAGCTGATCAGGGATGGCAAATACGAACAAGCGGTCAGCATAGCGCGCCAGCAGGTCGAGAACGGAGCCAACGTCATCGACATCTGCATGGACGAGGGCATGATCGACGGCGTCGCCGCGATGAGCCGTTTTCTGCAGCTGCTGGGAAGCGAGCCAGAAGTAGCCAAAGTGCCGTTCATGGTCGACTCCTCGAACTGGGCCGTTATCGAGGCTGGACTCAAGTGCCTGCAAGGCAAAGGCATCGTGAACTCGATTTCGCTGAAAGAGGGCGAAACAAAATTTCGGCAGAATGCCGCGACGGTGTTGAAGTACGGTGCAGCGGCCGTCGTGATGGCCTTCGACGAACAAGGCCAGGCCGCCACTTACGAGGACAAGATCCGCATCTGCGAACGTGCCTACCGCATTCTGGTGGACGACGTCGGCTTCCCGCCCGAAGACATCATCTTTGACCCGAATATCCTCACCGTGGCCACCGGCATGGAGGAGCACAACAACTACGCGGTGGACTACATTAACGCCACTCGCTGGATCAAGGCCAATCTGCCGCACGCGAAGGTCAGCGGCGGCGTCTCGAATATCTCGTTCAGCTTCCGCGGCAACAATAAAGTCCGCGAGGCGATGCACTCCGCATTTCTCTATCACGCCATCGCAGCGGGCATGGATATGGGCATCGTGAATGCCGGCATGCTTGAGGTCTACGAGGAGATCGAGCCAGAGCTGAAGGTGCTGGTCGAAGATGTGCTGCTGAATCGCCGCCCCGATGCAACGGAGCGATTGGTGGACTTCGGCGAGAAGTTGAAAGGCGCGGGCGCGGTCGTCAGCGAAAAGAAAGCGGAAGAATGGCGCAACGGCACGGTTGAAGAGCGCCTGTCTCATGCGTTAGTCAAAGGCATCGACAGCTACATCGAACTGGACGCAGAGGAAGCGCGTATCAAGCTGGGTCGACCACTTCTTGTGATCGAAGGCCCATTGATGGCCGGCATGAGCGTGGTAGGCGATCTCTTCGGAGCCGGCAAGATGTTCCTGCCGCAGGTGGTTAAGTCTGCCCGCGTCATGAAGAAGGCCGTGGCCCACCTGACTCCATTTATGGAAGCGGAGAAGTCCGCACTCGCTGCCAGTGGCCACGAGGTCAAGGCACAGGGGAAGATCGTCCTCGCAACGGTCAAAGGCGATGTTCACGATATCGGCAAGAACATCGTCGGCGTAGTCCTGGCCTGCAACAACTACGAAGTGATCGATATGGGGGTGATGGTCCCCTGCGAAAAGATTCTGGATCGCGCCAAGGCCGAAAAGGCGGACATCATCGGCCTTAGCGGTCTGATCACGCCATCTCTCGACGAGATGGTACACGTAGCTCGCGAGATGCAGCGCCACGGCTTCAAGCTGCCGCTGCTCATAGGCGGCGCAACCACGAGCCGTGCGCATACCGCCGTCAAGATTGCGCCGCACTATAGCGAGCCGGTGGTCCACGTGCTCGATGCAAGCCGGGCCGTGCCCGTGACAACCAGCCTTCTAAGTGAGGATGGCAAGGCGGAGTTCGTGACCCGGCATCGCGCCGACTACGAGGCGATCCGCAAATCTCATTCCGCGCCGCGCCAAAAGGTGGTTTCGCTTGAGGAAGCACGGAAAAGGCGAACTCCGATTGAATGGCGCGCCGAAGATCTCGCCGTGCCTTCATTTCTCGGCGTGCGCGTGCTCAACGACTTCCCTCTCGCGACGCTGCGCGAGTTCATCGACTGGTCGCCGTTCTTTCACACCTGGGAGCTGAAGGGCGTCTACCCGCGCATCCTCGATGACGAGAGGCAGGGCCCTCAAGCACGTCAGATCTTCGCAGAGGCCAACGCTCTGCTCGACCAGATCATCGAGAAAAAGCTCATTACAGCGCGCGGTGTATACGGCTTCTTCCCTGCCAACGTCGTCGGCGACGACATCGATCTGTACACAGACTGCACACGAGCCAATGTGCTCGAGCAATTCCACTTTCTTCGCCAGCAGGCAAACCGCGAAGGCAGCGAGCCGTGCCGCTCGCTTGCCGACTTCATCGCGCCAAAGGAAACAGGGCTGCACGACTACATTGGTGCGTTCGCGGTAACCAGCGGAGTCGGCCTCAAGGAGCTGTGCGATCGATTCAGGGCTGAGCACGACGACTACAACGCGATCATGGCGGAGGCCATCGCCGATCGCTTGGCGGAAGCCTTCGCGGAGTGTCTCCACAAGCGCGTTCGTGACGAGTGGGGTTATGGTTGTGACGAAAATCTAAGCAGAGCGGACATCATCCAGGAGAAGTATCGCGGCATCCGGCCGGCACCCGGCTATCCAGCATGCCCTGATCACACGGAAAAGGGTCCGCTGTGGCGTCTACTCGATGTGCAGGCAAACACTGGAATTCTCATTACTGAGTCCTATGCAATGTGGCCCGGTTCGAGTGTGAGCGGGCTTTACTTCGCTCATCCGGAATCGCGATATTTCAACCTGGGCAAGATCGACCGCGACCAGATCGCCGACTATTCCGTACGCAAAGGAATGAACATTGCAGAGGTCGAGCGATGGCTTGGCCAAAATCTGAACTATGACCCTGCGGAGTAGCACGCCCGGTTATTGTGGGTCGCGTCTATGCTCGCGGAATTCATTCTGGAAGTTTTCTCGCACTCCAAGGCTGAAGTCATCAGCCACTTACGCTTCCCTTCCCGTCAGTAGGTTTCCTGATCAAAAGCCACATCATTAGCGAATGACCGGAATGTCTCCACTACTCTTTTTGATACCTCATCACGATTTCTCTTCGTGACTAGTTCGTGCCCCGCGCCAGTGATCGGAAGTAGCGCGGTTGGTGCCGGGATGAGCTTCAGCGCCGCTGTCAGCTCGTCTACGGAGCCGAAGCCGTCCCGCGTGCCTTGAACGAACAGCGAAGGGGTTTTGAGATCCGGGAAGTGTCCGGTGCGCAATTCACTGGGTCGCTGTGGCGGATGGAGCGGGTAAGAGAGCAGCAGAAGCCGATCCACTAATTTCGGGTCTGCCGCACTGACCATCGATGCCTGCCTTCCTCCATACGAATGACCACCCAGAAAGAGGCGGCCTGAAGTGTGGCGTCGCATGGAGGCAATGGCTGCCCGGAGGCCCTGTTGATCCCGTTCCGCACTGCCCCGAGGCGGCGGTCCGTGCGGGCGCAACTGGCGAAAGGGAAGGTCGCAGCGGAGAACGGTGAATCCCGTGGCACAGAACCCGTCGGCCATTGCAACCAGAAGTGGAGAGTCACAGTTTGATCCCGCCCCGTGGGTGAGGATCAGGCAATCCCCTGCTGGATCACGCGGGGGGTGCAGGTATCCCCGAACAGGCACTTCATCCGGCAGAAGATCAACAAACTCTTCATAACTGTTCATACGGACAGACTATTGCAGCCAGGGTTCAAGCGGGTCTACTTACATCCCGTTTGCGGGAACTGCAGAAGAGATCCCTCCGTACTGCAAGATGGAACTCCACGGGACGGAGACAGGAGGGGCGAGTGCTGGCGGATCTGCGAGACGCGCTACGGCAACTGCGAAAGGCGCCTGGGTTCACAACGACGGCGGTGATCACGCTTGCCTTGGGAATCGGAGCGACGACGGCGATTTTTACTCTTGTGCATCAGGTCATGCTCAAGTCCCTGCCGGTGACCAAGCCTGATGAGCTGTGGCGAATCGGAGACAAGATCCGCTGCTGCAACTGGGGCGGATACACCCAGGGGGTGGATGGGGATTTTTCGCTGTTCTCCTGGGAGATGTACAAGTCGTTTCGCGAGCACACGCCGGAGTTTACTGATCTGGCAGCGCTGCAGGCTGGCAATGCGCCGCTTGGCGTCCGTAGAGCAGGGTCACAGGCGCAGGCGGACACGCGCAACGGCGAGTATGTCTCCGGGAATTTCTTCAGAACTCTCGGCGTGCAGCCGTGGATCGGCCGGCTGATGACTGACGCGGATGATCAGGAGGGCGCGCCGCCCGTGGCAGTCATGAGTTATCACATCTGGCAGGAGAAGTATGGCTCCGATCGCTCGGTGGTTGGCGCTAGTTATCAGATCAACGGGCATCCGTTTACGGTGATCGGCGTGGCTCCGCCGGGGTTTTATGGGGCAAAGCTGGCCGGGTGGGGCATGCCGGATATGTGGCTGCCACTCACCAAGGAGCTGCTGATCGATGGAGCAACTGCGCGGCTGAAACGGCCCAACGGTAATTTCCTCGACCTGCTCGGAAGAGTGCGTCCCGGTGTCAATCCGAAGTCGCTCGAAGCAAAACTTAAGGTGGAATTCCACAACTGGCTGGCCAGCCACGTGCCGGATATGGAGCCCAGTGAGAAGCAGCTCTGGCAGCAGCAGACACTTCATGTGATTCCCGGCGGTGCTGGTGTGGCCGCGATGAGGGATCAGTATCAGCAAGGGCTGAAGCTGCTGCTGGTGGCGGCCGCATGTGTGCTGCTGGTGGCCTGCGGGAATTTGGCGAATCTGATGCTGGCGCGCGGATTGAAAGATCGCGCTCAGACCTCGGTGCGCGTAGCGCTCGGCGCCTCATGGCAGCGGCTCGTCCGCAAAGCGCTGGTTGAGTGTTTGTTGCTCGCAGTGATCGGCGGAGCCCTCGGCATCGCCGTGGCATATGCCGGCACGCGCCTGGTTCTGTATCTGGCCTTCCAGATCGGTGGCCCCAATAACTACGTGCCCGTCAGTGCGACACCATCGTGGCCGGTGCTGCTCTTTGCGTTGGGCGTGTCTCTTCTTACCGGAGTGATCTTTGGTATAGCGCCAGCGTGGATGACTTCGCGTGCCGACCCGGTGGAGGCGCTCCGCGGAGCCAACCGGTCTGTGGGTGGCCGCGGCTCCTGGGCGCAGAGATCGCTGGTGATTGCGCAGGCCGCGATGTCGCTGGTCCTGCTCTCCGCAGCAGCCCTTCTGGGGCAGAGCCTGCGCAACCTGGAGCACCAGAACTTCGGGTTCGAGACTGAGGGCCGGTACATTGCGTGGATCAATACCACCCTGGGTACCTACAAGCCGGAGCAGATGGAACCCTTGTTCCGCCGGATCAACGAAAGGCTCCGACAAGTTCCCGGTGTGCGGATGGTGGCTCCCGCGTTGTACGCGCCGATGACCGGGGATAGCTGGAACGACGGGATTCGCGTCGAGGGCCGGCCGGAGCCGGGAGCGAAGGAAGATACCAGCGCAGGATGGGCCCGCGTGATGCCGGGCTTCTTCGAGGCGCTTGGTGCCAAGATGGTGCTCGGCCGCCCCATCACCGAGGACGATACCGCGACAACGCGAAAGGTAGCCGTCATCAACGAAGCCTTTGCGAAGAAGTTCTTTAAAGGTCAGAACCCCATCGGGCAGCACTTCGGACCGGACAAGATCAAGTACGCCTCCAACTTCGAGATCGTCGGAGTCGTGCGGAACATGCGCTACATGACCGGCGACTACAAAGAGCCGATCGGGGCGATGTTCTGGGTACCAGAAGCACAAACGACCCAATACGACGATCCCGCCTTCCGAGCGGGCGAGATCTGGTCGCACTACCTGTACAACATCGTGATCTGGGCGCCGGGCAATCCGCCAGGGATGGAAGAGCAGGTCCGCAAAGCGCTGGCCAGTGTGGATCCCAACCTGGCCTTACAGGGCGTGGATTCATACACCAAAATCGTGGGTGGGGATTTCCAGCAGGAGAATATGATTGCCACGCTAACGACGCTCTTCGGTGTGCTTGGGCTGATATTAGCGGCGGTCGGATTGTATGGAGTGATGGCCTACAACGTGGAACAGCGGACCAGCGAAATCGGTCTACGCATGGCGCTGGGCGCGGACCGCGGGCATGTCGTAAAGATGATGCTGCGCGGTGCTTTCTCGCAGGTCGGAATCGGACTTGCGCTCGGGATTCCTGCCGCGATCGGGGCGGGCAAGCTGATGAGCGATCAGCTCTTCGGAGTCAAGCCATGGGACCCAATCATGTTGACGTTGGCTGTGCTTGTACTCGGCTTTGCGGCACTGCTCGCGTCGCTGATTCCGGCGCGTCGCGCAGCAGGCGTGGACCCAATGGTGGCACTGCGCAACGAGTAAGTGGCACGAAATTGTTTCCCACAATGCAGGCTCCATTTCCACATCACAAAATCTGTGAGAGCCACTAGACGCGCGGAAGAACAGGGGTATTATTCAACTCAACGGAAGAGAAATCTTCCAGAAGAAGAGAGTGAAGAATGGCCGCTCAGAGAACCGGCAACGGTGCTCGCAACGCGTTCAGGAAACTGGATGCACAAAGCGGATCATAAATCGCTCTTGCAATGGACGTGATAGCGGAAACGTGAGAAGCGCGGGCTTAGGCTCGCTGCTCCTGAACGATTCTGAAGTTGCAGTTCGTTGCGATCTGGATGCCGAACCGGATCTTCGAAAATCGGAAGAGGGGGCGATGTCCTGAAAGGGAAATCGCCCCTTCGCTTTGTTGCGCGCTCCTTCCCTCCAGCTTTGCAACACTTTCCGATTGAGTTTTCCAAAACTCACCTTATTCTAGAAACCATTCCAGCCCGGGATCTGGGCCCTTCATTGAAGTTTGCTCTCAGCAGTCCATGCTGTTTCTGACGTGGCAACCTCGTCGTTGCCCTCGAACATTTGTAGCCGCATTCTTCAAAGACCGTCGAAAGTCGGCTGTTTCGCGGTGCATGCACAACTTTTATTGGTGAGGCGAGGTGAAGATGTACCCAGGTCGGCGTATTTCCGCATCCCTTCTTCCGCTGTCAGCTGTGGTTGTCATTGCCGCGCTATCTGCCCCGATGTTGCTGGGTCAACAGACATTCGGGGGCATCACCGGCACTGTAACTGACACTTCGGGAGGCGTGATCTCAGGTGTGACGATCAAGTTGGTGGAAGAACACACTGGTTTGAGCCGCGAAACCAAAACGGGCGCCTCTGGTGAATATCTCTTTCCCAATCTGCCGATCGGCGAGTACGCGCTCACCTACACGAACCAGGGTTTTGAAACTCAGAAGTTGCCGCATATCGGAGTTCAGGGTCAGCGCACCGTCACGCTGATTGTGCAGTTGAAGCCAGGTTCTGCGAGCACGACCATCGAGGTCCAGGAAACACCGCTGCTCAACGCAGTCGATACGACCAATGGATACGTGCTTGAGCGCGCACAGATCGATTCGATTCCGTTGCCCACCGGCAGCTTTACCGGGCTGGCGATCCTGTCCCCGGGTGTGAACGCCGAGTTGACGAGCGGAACCGGCGCGAACACCGGGCTTGGCAATGCGCCGATCTGGGCGAATGGGCAGCGCGATACCAGTAACAGCTTCCTGCTGAACGGAGTGGATGCCAGCAATCTTTTCAACGGAAAGAGCACAAGTCAGGTGTCCTCTGACCGCGTGGTTCTGGACACGGGCGAAGGCAACTCGAATGGCGGAGGCGTGATCCAGAGCAGCGCGTCCGTCTATCTTGCGATTGGGCAAGCGCTGCCAACACCCGCGCCTGAAACGCTCCAGGAATTACGCGTGAACGCCTCGATGTACGACGCGCAACAAGGCGGCAGCAGCGGCGCGCACATCGATATGAGCACGAGCTCTGGCACGAACACACTCCATGGGAGCGGCTACTTCCGCCGGGGCACGGACTGGCTGAATGCTGCTCCGTTTTTCTTCAAGCAGGATGAGAGCATCCCCGCGAACGAAAAGCTTCCGCAACTCCATCGCTATACAGCAGGCGCCACATTTGGTGGACCCATCATCAAGGACAAGCTCTTTGGCTTTCTCGGCTATCAACACATTCACGTGGGTGACCAGGAGATCGGTATATCGCGGCTCACTGTCCCGGCAGGACTGAGCGATGACCGAAGTGCTGGCGGCCTTGCTGCGCTTGCGAATCAGAACTTCGGATCGACATTGACTGCCGCGCAAATTAGTCCGGTAGCGCTCTTTCTCATGCAATATCCCGCGCTCCCGGGAGAACCGGGAAAGTGGCTCCTCCCCAACGATGACGGCCACACTCCGACTGCGGCCGATCCGTTCAACGCGTCGATTCCCGGCACCTCCTACTTCACGTCGAATCAGGTGGTATCCAATCTGGACTGGAATGCGAACTCGAAGGATACGGTGTCGGCGAAGTACTACTATCAGCACGATCCCACCGTCGCTCCATTCGCGTACTCCAACATACCGGGATTTACGGAGCACATGGATGCCGGCAGTCAGGTCATCGCACTCACGAACACGCTACTGCTGAAGCCAACTCTGAGCACCACGCAGACATTCGGATTCATCCGCGAAAAAGCATACGGGGTCAATGACCAGCCTTTCGGACCCGCACAGGCGGGCATCAATGCGTTCGGATCGACTTACTTTCCCGGGATCGAGATTGTGGACGTGCTGGGCAACAACAACGTGGGCGGCCAGAATCCGGATAGCCTGTTCGACGAGACGCTGAGCATGGGACCGGAGAGCAGCTCACAAGGGCCAAACACGGGCCTATTTCAGAACCGCTGGATGCCTTCCGCAAATGCTATCTGGACGCTGGGCAAACACAATGTGACGTTCGGGGGCAATTATGCCTACACGCAACTTAACGTGCGCAACGAGCGGACCAATAAGGGTGGGATCGCGACCGCGGATTTCGCCGGGTTCCTTGCAGGAAACATCTCCTATCAAAATAACGATTTCACTACTACGACTTTCCTGCTTGGCGATGCAAACCGCTACTATCGCGCAAACCAGGTCGGCATGTACCTGCAGGATAAGTACCAGATTCAGCCGAATCTGAATCTGACGCTGGGTATCCGCTACGACTGGAATGGCGGACTTACAGAAGCAAATGGCCGCATCACAAACTTCGATCCTTCTCTCTATCAATTTGACGAAGGCAGCGGGCAGGTTGTGTCCAACGGATTCGTTGTGGCCGGCAACAACAAGCTCTTTCCGACAAAGGGCGTAAGCGATACGACACTCACGGGCCGCCAATGGGGCTTTGGTCCGCGTATCGGGGCGGCATGGCAACCGCTGCGATTCGATAACAAGGTGGTGGTGCGTGCTGGAACGGGCATCTACTACGATCGCGGTGAGTTGTTCAGTTATCTGTCGCCGGGCTATGCGGCGGGCGAGGTAGCAGGCGGCGTCTTTGGTGTTACCCAGGCACCCCCATATGTGAATGCCATCCAATGCCCGACTTCGCCGACCTTTGTCTCTCCGTGCACGCCGGACGCATCCGGCGGATACACGCTGTCCAATCCCTGGGGCACTACTCCTGGAAACGCTCCCAGCGGCAATCCGGCCGATATCAGCAAATATCTGCCGAGTACGGCAAATATCATGAACGGAGCGCCATTGTTCTCGTTCGCCACCTACAACCGCGCGAATAAGCTTCCCTACAGCATCAACTACACGTTGGATGTCCAATGGCAGCCGCGCAGTGATCTAGCGGTAGACATAGGCTACGTCGGCAATGTCGGTCGTCACCAGGTGATCCCAGTTCCCTTCAACCAGGCAAACATTGCATCACCGGGAAGCCCGATCCACGGTCAGTCATATACCTACGGATATACCGTTCAGCAAGCAGGAACGGACCCTTTCCAGTACTTCAACGCGAATCCGGATAACCTGCCCGACGGAACGCCATATCTCGCCACGTATGAAGGCGGGAATATCGACCTTCGTGTACCGTATATCGGCTATTCCGCAGAGTCAGAGACATACAAAGCGGCTGGAGTTTCTGCATATAACGCTCTTCAGACGCACGTCGAGAAGCGTATGTCGGACGGCCTCCAGGTGGGCTTCTCCTATACTTATTCGCACGCTCTCGATGAACAGAGTGCCCTCGGCCTCTTCTACAACGGCAACAATCCAAACAACCTGCGCGACGGCTTTGCATCAGCAGATTTCGATCGCACGCATGTCATCACTTTCAACTATCTCTATCAGCTTCCTAATGTATTAGAGGAACACCTGATGGCGGCGCGACTGGTGAATGGGTGGGCTATCCAGGGCCTAACGGTTCTGCAGAGCGGGCAGCCATACTCCATCATTGATTACTCGGGAGCTGTTGGCAGCATCTATTACGGTGTCGCCGACGGCATCACGAATCCAATTGTTCCCTTGGCCCCTGGATGTACGCCGCAGAGTGCGAAGACGGGTGCATCAGGCGCTTTCACGCAAGGCACCGGTCTGCCGGCGTTAAAGGCATCATGCTTTACGCTCCCCACCCTGGCCCCGGGCACGCTGAACGGCGGTATTCCGTCGAACGATTCCTACGAAACCAACTTCACCAGCGGTCAACGCAATATCTTCCGGCAAGCGTGGCAGCGCCGTGCCGACATGTCGCTGGTGAAGAATGTCGCACTAAAGGAGGGTTGGGATGTCCGTTACACCTTCGACGTCTACAATCTCACGAACACCGCGAGCTTTGACGTGCCATTGAACAATGTCACGCAAAATGGCGGCTACAATCCGTTTCCAATCCAGGGTCAGCCCGCTCTGCCGACAGGTTGCGGTCAGGGAACAAACACTACGCCCGACAGCTTCTTCAATTGTCCCAGCGGGCTCGGCGTCACCACTAAAGCTATCGGCAGTCCACGGCAGATCCAGATGTCCTTGCGGTTACAGTTCTAGTGCGTGCCTCGTTCTACTAGAAGACGAACTTCGCGGCTAGTTGCAGAATACGAGCGTTGTGGGCAGAGGTCGGGGTGAGGAATGTAGACGACGAGCAATTATCTGCGCCGTAACAAGCCGAATTATCAATCGCGCTCCACTGTGTATGGTTGAAAACGTTGAACGCTTCGGCGCGGAACTCGAAGTGCATCTCCTCGTGCACAGCGAAGTTCTTGAAGAGTCCCATATCAAAATTGGTACGGTGAGGCAGAGTGAGAACGTTGCGACCGGAGTTGCCATACGTGAGTCCCTGCGGAGCGGCAAAGGCATCACTGTTGAAAAGCCGCGGTCCCTGCACCCCGGCGGGATGGCGAAGCGCGACTTTGCCGTGAATCGATCCTACGATGTCTGGATAGGATTGAACGGACCCTGTAGAGGCGACAACCAAGCTTCCGCCGTTGTTGCTTACGGTATTTCCAGTGCCTGCATTGTCTGCGCTCTGCGTGTTCACCACGCTGAATGGTGTACCTGACTGGAAGCTGGTCAGGTCCGATATCTGCCATCCGCCGAGCACCGAATGCAAGAGACCGGGCTGGCTAAAGAAAGGAAGGTCATAGACCAGACTCGCTTCCAGAACATGGCGTTCGTCGAAGTTTGAACTCGCCAGACTCTGTTGCGGGTTGTAGGCGTTGACGACTTCGGTGACCGCTCCGTCCGATCCGTCATCGATGGAATGTCCATAGGTGTATGCCAGGCTCCCGTTCAGGCGGCCGAAATACCTGCTTAACCCGATTTGCAGTGCGTTGTATTCCGATTGGCCAATGTTGCTGCCGTGCGTGATGCCGCTGATGCCATAGAACGGACGCGATGGATCGGCAGAGATTCCGCAAGCTATCGCGAGGTGTGTCGCGACTGTTCCGCTCACAGCTTGACCATTCACCGTGCCGCTATATCCGCTCGCCGCTGTCCCTGAGACGCTGCTGCAATCGTCGCCCGAAATCGCCTGGCCTGGACCGTAGGGATTCTGCGCGGGCGATAGCGGCGGAAGCTGGTTCAACTCGGTGCGAACCGGCAGGTGCCTTCCCACGCTGCCAACGTATGCGACTTGCAGCACCGCGTGTCCTGGCACTTCTCCCTGAACTGCGAGATTGTACTGCTGCACATAGGGCCAGGTGGCATGCGTGGGAATGGCGAACAGGCTCAGCGGGAATTCCAGCCCGGCACCACCGATCTGGTTATAGCCGGTCAGGTTGAACTGGTTGGGAGTTTGCACCACGGGCGCCGAGCCCTCCAGCGCTTCAGAGTTGCTCTCATTGCCATTCGTGTGTTCGAAAAAGATCCCGTAGCCGCCACGGACTGACAGCTTCCCGTTGCCGAACACGTCATAGGCGAAGCCAAGACGCGGCGCGGGATTAAACAAATGCCCCGTCATGCATCCTGAATACACGCCGTTCAGTCCACATCGAACCACGCCGTTGAAGATGTTTCCGGAGCCCGGCACGATGGCGCCCGGCTGGGTCGTGATCGATCCATCCTCGTCGATCGTTGGCGCGGCCGCTGGATCCCACGTCGCCGGCTCAAAGTTGCCTGACTGGTTGCTGATGTCGTGATAGGTGCCGAAAAGACTCAATCGAAGGCCAAGGTTCAGCGTGAGCTTTGGGTTGACTCGCCAGTTGTCCTGAAAGTAAGGCTCGACGATCTTGTAACGGTTGTAATACTTCGGCTGTGCCGAGGTCTGCGAAAATTGGCCAATGTTACCCGTCAGCAGATCGGCGAACGGATTACCTGTTGTCACGGTGGAAGAAGTGCTGAAGGTCAAAGTTCCCTGATTGTTTCCGGTGCTGGGCTCGTTTTTCTGTGCCGCGATCATACTCACGCCGAAGATCAGAGTCTGATTTCTCAGCGTCTTGGTAAGGTCGTCGCGATAGCTATACGTTGGATTCGAGTTCTGCCATGGGAAATATCCGCTATTTACCGTAAAGCCGCCTTGATAGGCAGTTCCCCCGGTAAGAACGATGGACGGCAGCACCCCTCCGAAACCATTATCGAAGAACCCGCCGGGCGTGAAGTTTGCTCGTCCTATGCCGGGGCTGATGTTCGTGAGCGTGATGTGATCGGTCGTATAGTCGGCGACGAACTCGTTCACGAGGGACGGCGTAGCGGCATAAGTCAGATTTGCCACCATATCGATGCCGGGGCCAGTGAAGCTGTTCTGTACCGTGGGAAATGCATTGGTCTGAAAGGTCGGCGAGGAACTTACCGTACCCCACGAATCGTAGATAAATCGGTAGAAGCCGCGAAGCTTGTCATTGACGACCTGGTCGATGCGAAAGAGCTCTTCCCGATTCGTCGTCAATTGCGAGGGCGATGCCTGGTAAACCGACGATGTGCCAGAGCCACCATTCGCCGCTGGTATTAAAGCAAGCAACGCGTTGCCATTCGGGTCGACGGGGACCTGATTATTGGGATAGGGAGCTCCTCCGCTTCCGGGGATAGTCGGACAATTGGCGAAGCTACCGGTCGGATCGGGGCATAGATCGCTGAAATCTCCGGTGCGCTCGGCGTTCGACGGTACTTGCTGATTGAAAATGGTGCCGGGGACGAGTTCATGGCGCCATTCCTGCGAATAGAAAAAGAAGGTCTTCCGCGTTGCCGGGTTATAGAACTTGGGGATGATGACCGGGCCGCCAACAGTAAACCCGTAGTCGTGTTTCTTGTAAGTCGGCACAGAGGTTTCGAAATAGTTCCGCGCATTCAACGCGTCATTGCGAAGGAATTCGAAGAGATTCCCATGCAGACGCTCCGTGCCCGCCTTGGTCTGAGCTTGGACCGTGCCGGACGAGTTGCGGCCATATTGTGCGCCGTAGTTGGAGGTGAGCACTTGCGATTCAGCAATGGCGTCCACGTTGGGGTACACGTTGAGTGTGGCGTTGCTGCCGTTATCCATGATGCTGGCGCCGTCCAGCTCCCAGTTGTTGTACTCTGTCCGGCCACCGTTCATGCTGTACTGCACGCTTCCCGCAACTCCGGTCTCACCCTCATCCTGTCCGGTCTGGTTGGTGACGCCAGGCGACAGCGTTACCAATTGAGTGAAGTTCCGGCCATTCAATACCAGCTGGGTGATTTGCTTTCCCGTGATGGTGAACGATATCTCGGGAGACTCCGTCTGCACGGTGCCGAGTTCCGTGCCACTTACCTTTACCTCCGAGCTCACAGCCCCGACCGACAGCCTTGCGTCTACTCTCTCCGTGCGCGCTACGCGCAGTACAATCCCGGTCGCCTCAAACTTCTGAAAGCCCGGCGCCGTTACTTGGAGAGTGTAAGTGCCTGCCTCCAGGGCCGGTACTGAGTATTCTCCGGCGCTGTTCGTCGTGACTTTCAAGGCGGTTCCCTGTGCCGTGTTGGTCACCGTCACTTCGGCATTTGGGATCGCTCCGCCACTGGGATCCGTGACCGCGCCATTGATAGCGCCCGATTGCTGTGCGAACAGCGAACAAGGGGGCAAAAGACACAGACAGAAGACGATGTAGGCAATACCAATAAGCGATGCCTTCGCCGCCTTGTGCATACTGCTAGCCCGTCGAAGGAGGAAGGCAGAGAGCTGAGGCTTTTCCGATACAGCACAAGGGCAACACATAGACCATGCCTCCGAGAGAGCCCAGGACTCGACTTTGTGATTGGGACCCTTAGAGCCTGGCGCCAAAGTTTCAATTGCCGATCAAGGTACCAGATATTAAAACGTTTGAACAAGAAGAACTTGTTGGTCCGGGGAAGATATTACAAGCGTTCATTTCTGACGAACCAGCCGAGATCAATGGCCGTGTAGCGGCCCGTCCTTGGAAAGCCTTTCCCGGTAAACTGCTCCCGGAGCGGTGCGAACCCTGAAGCCCTTTGATCAATTTCGTTTGTTGCTGCTGTTTTGCTTGCTGCAAGGGACTCCGGCTTGCGCCTTCGCCGCAGGTCCCTCCCGCGGCCTTCCGTCTGCGGTCGCGTCAGGCCAAACGCCCAACACTGCCGCCGCCGACCCCGCCGCTGTCTTTCGCAATGGTAAGTCAGCCATGGAGAGCGGTCGACTGGCGTCGGCCGAGGAGGATTTCCGGCGCGTCATCGCCCTCGATCCGAAGTCGGCGGCGGCTCATGTCAATTTAGGCGTGACGTATATGCGGGAAAAACGCTGGGACGACGCCTTGATAGAACTTCGAAAGGCGGAAGTGCTCTCGCCCAATGAGCCCGGCATCCGGTTGAATATCGGGCTGGCTTATTACAGGAAGGACGACTTTACCTCTGCTGTCGAACCGTTCATCGCCGCCTTGCAAAGGGCGCCGGATTCATTACAGGCGAGATATCTCCTTGGGCTTTGCTACTTTTTCACGAATCAATACAAAGGTGCGGCCGATACGCTCGCGCCTCTCTGGAATCGAGAATCGAACAGCCTGAATTATCTCTACGTGCTGAGTATCGCGGCGAGCAAGTCTTCCAATGCTGTTCTGCAAAAGCGAGCCTTCGACCAGATGCTCGCGATTGGCCAGAATACGCCGGAATTTCACTTGTATGTGGGAAAGGCGTGGCTGGCAGAAGGTGCGACTGGCAAGGCGCTGGAAGAATTTCACGCGGCCGCTTTGGGGCGACCGGATATGCCTTTGGCTCACTATTTTCTGGGTCGCGCTTACCTTGAACAGCATGCGTATGCTCAGGCCGAGGCTGAACTCCAAAAGGACGTGGCGATCGAACCGGATTTTGCCTACAACTACGAGGACTTGGGCATTTTGTATACCCAGCTAAATCAGCTGGACAAAGCCGAGCATTATTTTCGCCAGGCCATCGAGCGCAACAACATGCTGGTGAACTCGTACTTTGGTCTTGCGAAGCTATACCGTCAGACTGGCCGCTATAAGGACTCTCTCGCGATGCTGGACCGCGCCGAAGCACTGGCCTCTCAGAGCGCCAGCGTGCATTACACTCGGGGTCAGATTTTGGCGCGACTTGGCCAGCCGGAGAAGGCGCGACAGGAATTCGAGATTGCTGCCGGGTTGCTTAAGTCCTTCAACGATCGCCTGCAGCAAGACCCCTCGGGCGACCGCTCCGCGGACGCGCAAGATGCCGCCCAGCAATAATTATCGATAGCTGTTCTGAAACACTGTCACAGCGCAATGATCGTTTGGTCGCCATTCTTATGTTGTGCAAATTCCCTTAGGACTACAGGTACGTGGAGGAGTCAATATGAAAGTTCATTTACTAGCCGATCCAGTACGATATCCCGCGATGACGACTGCGCAGCTTCGAGAGACATTCCTGATAGA
This sequence comes from uncultured Acidobacteriaceae bacterium, assembly GCA_963737035.1. GTDB lineage: Bacteria > Acidobacteriota > Terriglobia > Terriglobales > Acidobacteriaceae > KBS-83. The sequence goes on from CAVTRJ010000019.1 coordinate 184,957, forward strand.
TACACTTTATGTTCCCGGGGTTCTCTCTCACGCGTATGTGGATCTGGATCGCGCGGTTGTGGGCATGGCGGCGCCGCTGGCAGACCCGATCGCACTTGCCGCCGATAAGATGTTGCGGGCGAACTATTTTATGGAACGCCGGGAATTGGGCGCGCTGAATGTCGGCGGCAAAGGCGTGATTCACGTGGACGGCAAGAGCTACGCTTTGGAGAACCTCGACTGCTTATACGTGGGACGAGGCGCAAAGGAGATCGTATTCGAATCAACCGATGCCGCTGCACCTGCTGTAATTTATCTTCTGAGCTACCCGGCACATGCCACGTACCCGACTGCGCTTATTCGCAAGGGCCAGGCCAGCCCGGTTGAGTTAGGAAGCGCCGAAACCTGCAATCGCAGGATCGTAAACAAGTACATCTATCTTGATGGTGTGCAGAGCTGTCAGTTAGTCATGGGAGTGACCCATCTCCATCCAGGAAGCGCCTGGAACACAATGCCTGCTCACACGCACATGCGGCGCTCTGAAATCTACATGTATTTCAATCTTGCCGAGGAAGCTCGAGTCTTTCACCTGATGGGTCCCGCTGAAGAAACCCGTCATATTGTTATGAAGAATCGCGAAGCCGTTGTCTCGCCGGGCTGGTCGATTCATGCTGGTGTGGGCACGCAGGCCTACAGTTTCTGCTGGGGCATGGGCGGAGAGAATCAGGACTACGCTGATATGGATCCAGCCCCGCTCGACAGCCTACGCTGAAAAAAGCCAACTAACGTCCCGGAGATGCCATGAGACTGATTACAATTCTAGCGATGGCCACGCTCGCCATTCCCTGTTGGCCGCAAGAATCGACCAAGGCCGATGTCTTTTCTGGCCAAGCTGTCACATCGCAATTGTCGACACTTGTGCGAGCAGCAAAGGACTCAGGCAGCAGCGGCTCAACGCTCGGCGATTACACATCGCACTCGATCAAGCTTTCCGTACGGACTGCAAGCGGCGGCGCCGAAATACACCAGCATTACGACGACATCTTTGTTGTTACGGAGGGCAAGGCGATTCTCGTGACCGGTGGCAGCGTCCTCCATGCGGAAACAGATAGTAATGGCGAGACAAAGGGAAGCGGCATTGAGAATGGCAAGTCGGAAATGATCGCCAAGGGGGACGTTGTTCATATTCCGGCAGGCATGCCGCACCAATTGCGCGTTGCGCCCGGAGACGTATACAGCTCCATTGTTGTTAAGGTCAGAGAATCATCAGAGAATCGTTAAAGATGGATGAGCCTGGCCCCTTCCACTCTCAGCGCGCCATCCAGCCGCCATCCACCACCAGCACCTCGCCATTTACGTAGTCGCTCGCCCGAGACGAAAGGAACACGACCGCGCCGGCGATGTCTTGCGGCTCACCCCAACGCGCGGCCGGAATGCGCTCCAGTATCTGCCGATTTCGAACCTCATCTGTCTGCAATGCTGCTGTATTCTCCGTACGAAAATATCCGGGGGCGATCGCGTTCACCTGCACGTTTCTCGATGCCCATTCATTCGCCAAGGCCTTGGTGAGTTGCGCCACCCCACCCTTCGACGCGGCATAAGCAGGCACGCGAATACCACCCTGAAACGACAGCAGAGATGCGATGTTGATGATCTTTCCCTGCTCGCGCTCAAGCATCGCCCGACCAGCAAGCTGGCATAGACGAAAGGCGCTGCTCAGGTTCACCTGCAGAACGTTTGTCCAAGCATCGGTGTCGTAGGTCTCCGCTGGTTCCCGGTAAATTGTGCCGGCATTGTTCACTAAAATATCCGGCGTATTCATGGCAGCAGAGACAGCATCGTAGAGCGAATCCGCCCCACCGGGTGCCCCAAGATCCGCGGTAAAGCTCTGCGAGTCGCGCCCCAGCGAACGGATCGTCTTGCTCGTTTCGTCAGCGGAGCGGCGGTTGCCGTGGCACGCGACCGATGCCCCAGCTTCAGCGAGAGCAACAGCAATGGCACGGCCTAGACCGCTGGCCGAGCCAGTGACCAGGGCAAGCTTTCCATCCAGACGAAACTGATCGAGGACTCCCATAATTGGCGGCGCTGCTCTATACGCTTCGTGATTAACTGCGCGTGCTTCGAATCACCTCAAGATACGCACGCGCCGTATTCGTGACGCTCTCCGGTTTTCCTTCGGCAATGGCCGCAGGGTTCACCAGATCTGTACCCACGCCCAGCGCACGTGCGCCAGCCTTCAGAAACTCCGGCGCTGTCTGCAGTGTGACGCCTCCGGTGGGAATCAGCCTTAGTTCCGGGAAGGGAGCGAGCAGCGACTTCAGATAGCTTGCGCCCCCCATCGCCGAGCATGGGAATACCTTCACGTAATCCGCGCCAGACCGCCATGCCGTGATGATCTCAGTGGGCGTAAGCGCGCCGGGAATTGACACCTTGTTCAGTTCCTTTGTCTTAGCAATCACGTCCGGATGCAAGCTGGGGCTGACCACGAACTCGGCTCCCGCGGCGATAGTTGCCTCAGCCTGCGCCGCATCGGTAACCGTACCCGAGCCGAGCAGAAGCTTGTTTCCGTGCCGCTGCTTCAGCTCGTGCAGCAGGGTCAACGCATTGGGCACCGTCATCGTTACTTCCACCACGGTGATGCCACCAGCCATCATGGCCTCCACCAGAGCATGTCCTACCTGGACAGAGCTGGCGCGGAGTACTGGAATGAGGCCGACCTGTTCCAGTGTTTTCTTCGTCTCTTCACGCATGTTTTCTCTCAAAGTCAGCGCTCAATCCTTGCGGAACTGCCCTTCATGACGCGTTCCACCTCCGCGCGGGTCGCCATGCTGGTGTCTCCCGGCGTGGTCATGGCGAGTGCACCATGTGCTACTCCGCAGCGTACAGACCACTCCACTGGTTTTCCCGTGATGATTCCGTAGATCAGGCCGGACGCAAAGGAGTCCCCGCCACCAACGCGATCCAGGATGTCAATGTCATTTTGGGGAACGTGCACAATCTCGTCTTCGTAAAGTGCAATCGCGCCCCATGCATTACGGCTCGCAGTATGTGCGGTGCGCAACGTTGTGGCGATCATCTTCAGATTGGGATACGCGGCGGCGACTTCGCGCAGCATGCGCTCGTAACTGTCGACCGGCAGATCTGTGAAGTCATCTGAGACACCTTCGAGAGCGATTCCAAGCATCGCTGAAAAGTCTTCCTCATTTCCCAGAAGGAGATCGACCTTTCTCACCAGCTCGCGATTTACTTCCTGCGCGCGAGTCTTGCCGCCTGTGCTCTTCCACAGTGAATCGCGGTAATTTAAGTCGTAGGAGACCGGCGTGCCATGTTTGCGTGCGGCATCAATCGCATCCGCTGCTACAAGCACGGTCGACTCGGAGAGCGCCACGAAAATACCGCCCGTATGAAACCACCGCGATCCCTGTTGCGGCCCGAAGATTTCTTCCCAGTTGAAATCGGCCGGTTGCGCCTGTGATATCGCCGTGTGCCCGCGGTCCGAACAACCGGCTGCGGCCCGCACTCCAAAGCCACGCTCAGTAAAGTTCAGGCCATTCCGCACTGTGCGCCCAATGCCGTCGTAAGCCGCCCAGTGAATCAGCGAAGTGTCGACTCCACCCTGGAGAATAAGATCCTCCACCAGGCGTCCAACCGGGTTGTCCGCCAACGCGGTGACGATTCCCGTGCGCAGGCCAAAGCATCGGCGGAGCCCCCGCGCCACGTTGTATTCGCCGCCGCCTTCCCAGACATTGAACCGTCGTGCGGTATGGATACGGCTTTCACCTGGGTCCAGGCGCAGCATCACTTCGCCAAGACTCAGGCTGTCCCACCGGCATCCCGCCGACTTTACGATGATCGGATCCATGAATCTTCCCTTGGTTGAATGTTTCATTTCTGGCTTGCTATCGACACTTCGGCAGCTAATGCCGGTCGATCAGTTCCAACAACTGGACTGACATTATCCCAATCACTCTAGAGCCGTCTCACGATTTCAAGACAGTCCGTCGCCGCCAGGCGTCGAAGTCGATACTCGTACATTTGACGTATAGTACTGATAGAGATGCAGGCTATGGGGCAAAATCGACCGCCCGCAATGCGCAGATACGTTCTGTTTGCCATCATCTGCGCCCTCCTGCTCATCGTTGGCAACACGATTCAACAGACCCATTACCATGCGGATGGACTGACGCATGCGGATTGCGCAATATGCCACACCGCGCATCAGGTCGTACAGCCATCCGCGCAATACGCCGTTCAGCAAGCAGCCGTTCCTACCACGCGAGTCGTCCTGGTCAGCGTACGGCTTCCCCGGGAACACCGCTTCTCTTTCAGCCACTGGAACAGACCTCCGCCTGATCAAGCTGCTATCGCCTAGCAGTCCCATCAAAACAATCAAGCGAACTTTTCCAGGAGGCTCCAATGCGCACCCCTGCGCGCACTATTTTTTCTGCTTTTTTATTCGTTCTGCTTTCTGCAGCTTTTTCAACTCTCTACGCTCAGTCGAATTCCGGTCTTGTCGGAGGTACAGTTACTGATCCATCCGGCGCAGTCGTGCCAGGTGTTACCGTCTCCATAGAAAATCCGGTCAGCAAATACTCCAGGACCGCAACTACGGACAAGACGGGACACTTCCAGTTCCCCAATGTGCCCTTCAATCCTTACCACCTCACGGTAGTCATGAGTGGCTTTGGCTCCGTGACTCAAGACGTCGATGTTAGCTCCATCGTGCCGATCAATTTGAATATCCCGCTTCAAGTAAGCACCGCATCCAGCACCGTTACGGTGGAGGGCGGCGAGGATTTGATTGAGAACGACCCCACCTTCCACACCGACATCGATCGCGACCTCAGCCAGAAGCTGCCTTTGGAGAGCCAGTCGTCTTCACTCAGCTCGTTGGTCACTCTGGCATCACCGGGCGTCGCTGCCGACTCGAACGGGCTGTTCCACGGCCTGGGTGATCACGCATCGAACTCCTTCTCGGTCGATGGCCAGCCGATCACCGACCAGCAGAGCAAGGTATTTTCCAATCAGATTCCGTCGAATTCCGTTCAGTCTCTCGAAGTGATCTCTGGTGCGCCACCGGCCGAATACGGCGGCAAGACCAGCCTTGTCGTTAATGTCACAACCCGCTCCGGACAGGGACTGACCAAGCCGGTCGGCAACATTTCAAGCTCCTACGGCACTTTCGGATCGGCGACAGGCTCCATCGATCTCGGTTATGGCAAGCAGAACTGGGGCAACTTCTTTGAGCTCGACGGGCTCAACACGGGACGCTTTCTCGATCCACCGGAGTTTGCCGTCTTCCATAGCAAGGGAAATGAGCAAAACCTTTTCGACCGCATCGACGATCAGTTCACCCCTGTCGACTCCGTTCATTTGAATGTGAACTACTCACGGTCCTGGTTTCAGACCCCGAATTCCTATGACAACGTTGGCGTGTCGAATGTCATCAGCGGAGGCACTGGAGCAAATCCCGTATTTGGTGTGGTTGGCGATACAGACCAGCGCTCCAAGATCGAAACCTTCGACATCGCTCCTACCTACACGCGCATCATGGGAACCAACGCTGTCTTCAACTTTGGTCCTTATGTTCGCAGGGACGCGTACAACTACTATCCCAGCGGAAATCCGCTTGCGGACGCTGGCACACAAAGCCAATCGATCTCGCAGGCCCGTTCTCTGCTGAACGCTGGCGCGCATGCCGATGTCACCCTGCAAAAGGGCAACAATAGCATTAAGGCCGGCGTTGTTTATCAGCACACGTTTCTGCGAGAACACGATCATCTAGGACTAGTGAACGCCACCTTCAATTCACCCTGCGTCGACGCCAGTGGGAACCCCCAGCCAGGATTTACCGATCCTGCTCAATGCGCGGCCGCTGGTCTCGTCTCTAATGATCCAACCCTCGGTGGCTCCTTCGCTTCGCAATTGCTGCCGTACGACCTCACCCGGGCCGGCTCGCTTTATACCTACTTCGGCCACGCAGATGTGAAGGAGCTGGCGCTCTATATCCAGGACCAGCTCAAAGCGGGAAACTGGGTCTTCAATCTCGGGATCCGCGGCGATCTCTACAATGGATTGACCACTGCCCGCCAGGCCGAACCCCGCTTGGGTGTCGCATACAACATCAAGCCGACGAATACGATTCTCCGCGTTTCCTACGCAAGAACGCTGGAAACTCCCTTCAACGAAAACCTTGTGCTGTCCAGCGAAGGATGCAGCAACGATGTGCTTTCACCCCTGTTGGCATGCACGCCTGGTGTATCAGGTACTCTGCAGCCGGGCTTCCGTAATGAGTTTCATGCGGGATTCCAGCAAGCCTTCAGCAAAAACTTCGTCATCAGCGGTGAATACATCTGGAAATACACGCACAATGCCTTCGATTTCAGCGTGCTTGGAAATACTCCCATCACCTTCCCCATCGATTGGCATAATTCCAAAATTCCAGGTTTTGCAATCCGTGCCGATGTGCCGAGCTACCACAACTTCACGGCCTTCGTCGTGATGTCTTCGGTAGCCGCGCGTTTCTTCCCGCCACAGAGCGCTGGGGCAGGCGCTACCGTCGGACAAAGCGGTTATCCCTTCCGTATCGATCACGACGAGAAGTTCAACCAGACAACTCACATCCAGTACCAGGTACCGGGGAAAAGAGGGCCCTGGATCGGCTTCAACTGGCGCTACGATAGTGGACTTACCGCCGGCTCAGTTCCCTGCTACAACAGCACCAGTGATCCGAACAGCTCCTGTGGCGCCTCAGCCCTTCCCGACGGCACACCGGCCATTGATCTGGCTGCGACCGGATTGACCGCGGACCAGGAGTTTCAGGCTGGCCTCGCCTGCAACGGTGTGAAGGCTACACCCACGCAAGCGCTGCCGGCACTGTGCGCCGCGTCGGGCCTCACATCGAACCTCGTTAGCATTCCTGCCCCGAACACCGAAAACGATGACAAGAATCCGCCAAGGATCGCGCAGCGGAACCTGTTTGACGCCTCTATCGGTGAAGACGATCTCTTCCACACTGAGAAATACAAGTGGAGCCTTCGGCTGACCGGGGTGAACATTGCTAATAAATATGCGCTCTACAACTTTCTCTCCACCTTCAGCGGAACGCACTACGTGACGCCACGGGCGCTGACCGCAGAGGTCGGCTTTCACTTCTAGTCCACTCGCGCGAGCCGATGGGCGATCAGGACGATAGATGTGGATGTTTTCCTGATCGCGCATCGGAGGCTTCTGAAGGATTCGGTTTGGAAACTTCAGTGAGCCACGTACATTATTGGGTTTCCGCTTGAGTGTGGTAAATCGCGGCTTCGGGTACCGGTTGCATCTGGCGATCCGGCCCTTCCCAGAGAAGCAAAGGATAGTTCGATCCCGGATTTCCCTCCGCATTCTCGGGCTCGGGCCCCTTTCGGATCGTGATGCGGTGGAAGCCCTGTCGAAGCACAGCACTCAATCGGAGGGGCTGAACCGCATTGCCGATGGAGCCACAAACCTGTGGCTGACTCTTGGGGCTGTGAACGATCGAAGCATCATCGATAACCATCTGGGCCGTGGTGCTGGTTAGAAGGTTGAAAGTATAGCCACCCTCCGCAGCAATACCGATATAGCCGTCATATCTCGTCTGGCCATTCGGCAGATTAGAGATTGTCCAGCCCGCTGCAACTGGCTGAGCTGGGGTGACAGCCTGCCTCGCTTCATTTGAGATAACAACCGAGCGAGAACTCCACGTCTCGTCGCCGTTGCTGTCCGTGACATGCAATAGAACGCGAAATCGTCCCGAGCCATCGAGTAATGTTCCGTTGGCGTCGGCAAAGGTGTGCCTCACCGTGGCGCCCACTGTTGTAGTTCCGTCTCCGAACAGCCACTGATACCGAGCGCCATCCCGCTGGTGTGCTTCGAAGGCGATCGGCATTCGCGGCCGTAAAACTCCCGACTGATAGGAGAACGCTGCATCCAAAGGACCGTGCTCATAGATAGGCTCTGCTGCGCCACCATAAACCATTAGCGGAATTCCCGAGTTATCCAGAGCAGGCGCACCGTATACATCCACATTGTCAAAAGAGACACCGCTTACGCTCCCGATCATCGATGAGGGAACCATGCCAGGGGAGTCCATCGCCCAGATATCATGAAACCGGAATATCACTCACGGAAGGATTGGGCTGCCGTATATCTGCCAGAGAATACCAGTCGTCGAGACGGATATTCTCCAGGAGATAGTCAGTGTGTGATCCGCCTCCCCCCGGGTCGGCCCAAAGCTCGAATACGGCGAACGGCACTCCGCAGGAACCAAATCCCGTGTGCAGAACATCCATGTTTTCCATCTGCACGTGATAGCTATTGAAGTGTTTGTGCGGCCAGTTGACCCGCATAATATTTGAGATACTTGTCGACACAACCGAGTCACGAATTGTGATGTTGGACACATCGTGGCCAGGTCTGGCCATCGCTTCGGGGCTGTAGCCATCCCAGTTCCCTTCCAAAGCGAAGTCGTCGTCCGCGGCACGAAAGAAACTGTTCGCTACCGTCGTATCTCCGCCGCCCAGCCAATCCATGCCGTCCTGGTTCGCATTGTTTGCACTTCCGCCTATAACTTTCAAATTGTAAAATCCCACATTCCGCGAATCGCGCATCTGGATTTGCCAGGTACGACTGCGAACGATACAGGTGATGCCATCGATCTCGATATGGTGAGCGTTGTCCATCACGATGCAATGCCAGTTGGGTTTATGCATCCAACCTTCATCGTCGTTGGGATTCTGCGGGCCGTCATAGATGATGGTTCCTCGGCCGAAGACCCGCACGTTGTGAACTTGCCAGATATTCAATGCACCGAAAACGACTGCTCCTGGTGCGAGGTAGATCTGATCTCCACTCTGCGCATCGATGTTCTCGTGATGGATCCCCGGGGCGTAATAGCGCAGTCCTGGAGTGGTCGAGGAAGGTTTCCGCTCGGGCGGATTCGCGAAAAGGAAAAGCATCTTTGCATCGGCGAAATGATCGCCGGGCCGTGTAACAACATATTTGCCGGGTCCTGTGACAGAGAATGTGATCGTATTCCCCGTACGATGCGGCCGTATGCCAAGCCGCATCGGCTGCACTTGGACACCGTGGTTCCAGAAATGTGGATCGCTCGCCGTCACCGAGATGCTAACAGGACCCGCAAGCTCGAAGCTCAGGAGATAGTAGCCGCTCACCGCATGAAATACGGGGCTTCGCTGTCCATGGATAGAGATGCGAAAGAAGCCCGATTGCAACTGCGCAGGGATCGTATCTATAGACACCAGCGTGCGTGCTGCTCTGCCAGACGCCGATGCGAAGCAAAAAAGCGCAACGCAAGGAAGCACATTGATGCAGCGTCGAATCGAAAGAAATGATTTCAAGGCTCGTCTCCCGAAAGGGCAAATCAATGTGCCGGCTCAGTAATCTTCATTACCTGGTCCACATGGATGTCATGAAGCACCTGGACAAATCCTGATGGCCATTGAATCTCAACAGTCTTCGCAAGCGTGTCCGGGCCCAGGCCGAAGTGCACTGGCCCATCACTCGAAGAGGCATATCCTACGCTGGTTGTCATGTGGTTATATTGCGTGCCGCTGTTAGATACCACCTTGAGCCGCGCACCAATGCCGTCACGGTTGCTCTTCGTTCCGCGCAATGCGAGATCGAGCCAGTGTCCCGACCCCCCAGCGCGATTCATCCATATCTCGGCATTCGCGCCAAGCGCGGTGGCTACAACGTCGACCCTGCCATCCCCATCCAGGTCACCGAAAGCGCAACCACGGTGCCGGGCGCCAGGCGCGGCTTCCAAACCAGCTTCAGCAGTCAAGGCCTTCCACTTCCCGCTTTTGCCAGGGTTGCGGAACACGCTGTTGTATTCATCGATCTCTGCGCCCGGAATTGGCATCGACTCCACATGCCCTCGAGTCACAAAGAGGTCTTTCCAACCGTCATTATCAAAGTCGTAAAACCCAGCACCGTAGCCAGCCATCTTGATGCTGGCTTCGCGCATTCCGCTCGGGGTCGTTACTTCCTGAAAATCGCCTTTGCCTGTATTTTTGAGCAAAGGAAAGGTCTGGTTGTTGAGTGCAACGTAGGCGATATCGGGGTAACCGTCATTGTCGTAGTCGCGAAAGTCCAGACCCATTCCGGAAATAAAGCCGCCATCCTCTGTCAAAGCCACGCCTGCGTTGAATGCGACCTCTTCGAATTTGTTCCCCAGATTGTGAAACAGGAAGTTATAAGACGCGTCGTTTGTTACAAACAGATCCGGGCGGCCGTCTAGATCGTAGTCGGCCACGCCTACGCCCATACCCTTTCCTGCATGCTCCCGTATACCCCATGCGGCCGAGACGTCCTCAAATGTGCCGTCTCCCTTGTTCAGAAACAGCTGGTCCGGCTGGGGTTTGTAAAAGCGCGGATGGCAATAGTCTGCGACACCCCGATAGGAACAGAGAGGCTGGTCGCTGTATTTCCACTGCATGTAGTTAACGACAAATAGATCCAGCAGACCATCGCCGTTCACATCTACCCATGCCGCGGTAATACTCCAGAGCGGGCCGTACTGTGGATCCACGGATCGATCGAGGCCAGCCTTCTTCGTAACGTCCGTGAAGGTACCGTCGCCATTGTTGTGATAGAGAGTGTTCCTGTAGACGCCCGCGACAAAGATATCCGGATGTCCGTCGTTGTCATAGTCACCGATCGCGACACCTATGTCGTAGCCGGTTCCTGCCAGTCCCGACTTATCCGTCACATCGGTAAAGACGCCCTTGCCATCATTGCGGAATAACCGGTTCTTGTATTTCGGCAAATCTTTCTTCAGCGTGGAGATGTTTGCACCGTTGGTGAAGAAAATGTCCGGACGCCCGTCTCCGTTGTAGTCGAAGACGGCGACCCCGCCGGCCATCGCTTCAGGCGCATTTCTTCCTGGCGTTTCGTCGTTCTCCAGTCGAAAAGGAATTTTCTGCAGATCGAAATGGATAGAAGCGTTCGGCGTCTGTGCCTTCAGAAGAGTGATCCCGATGGGAAGCTGCATAAAGAGCAGCAGGAACATTCGGATAGTGCCGCGGGAACGCATCATGACTAAAAAAAGGGGGCGGCAGTGAACCGCCCCGATGGGGATTGTAGTGGAATCTTGCTTAGAAGTAGAACTTCGCTGCAAGCGTGACGAACCTCGAACCCGTCTTGAATGCCGGAGTTCCAGTGGTCAGCGCGTTGGTGTTGGTCTGCGACAGAGACGTGACCGTGAGCGGATTGCCCTTGGAATCGACACAGCCAGAGCAGGTGGCATTCGAGGTTTGAACAAAGCTGAGCTGCCCATCAAGCGAGTTCGCCAGGCCAAACTGGCGTATTGGGTGATTGAGCCAGTTGGTTGCGGAGGCGCGAATCTGAACATACCGGCTCTCAGTGATATGGAAGTTCTTATAAATGCCCAGATCGCTATCCCAGTAATTGGGGTTTCGGATATAGGGCAGGACGTTCGCACCCTGCTGCCCGAAGGGCGGAGGCGCAAAACAGTTCGGGTTGAACCGCTGTCCCTGGCGCAGATGTGCCGTCGGATTGCATGTGATTGCAGGAATCAGCGCCTTGACAGCATCCGTACCGAACCATACGGACGGGTTGACTGCAGTCGCGCGAAGCCCGTTCGGCATTAGGTAGCTGTTGTCCGGCAGATCAGGATGCTGGACGGTGGGCACCGTGAGGCCGCTTGGGTACTGAGCATTGAGAGCGGTGCCCAGCTTGCCTTGGATGGGGCTGCCGCTCTGGAAGGCTGTATAGCCGGAGAGCTGCCAGCCGTTCACCGCGCCACCAGCCAGATGCATGGCAAAGTTGTCGCTGTGGACGGGGCTGGGCAGGTTCCAGTTATAAGTCAGGTTCAGGATTTGGGTATGGTCATAGTCCAGCGGACCGTAGTTGTTACGCAAAACGAAAGGGTCATTGGCGGCGCCGTTCCCTGCACCGTTGTTTGATCCGCCATCCCGGATGCCCAGCACCTTGGAGAAGGTGTAGTTCGCCAGGAAAGTGATTGGTCCGCTCTGCTTGGTAAATGAGACCTGCAGTGAGTTGTAATTCGAGTAAGGCGCGTGCGTCAGCAGATACACATTCTGATAGCTCGTAAGAGGTTTATAGTTTGTCGCGTTGAAGCTGGGCGTATAGGCAGCGGGATCCGCCTGACAGTAAAGCGACCAGTCTGTGGCGCCGTTGCCGGGACAGGACGGTGCATTCGGTGAAACGGGCCTGCCCTGGGTCGGATCTGCACCGAAGAAGCTGCCCAGGTGATTGTTGTTCAGATTGAACAGGTTGCTGTTGCTGCCGTCCATGTATTCATTCGCACTGCGGTTCCCCACGTAGGACACCTCCATCAACGAACGATGGGGCAGCGCTTGAGAGACAGTCGCGTTCCAGTCGTTTGTGAACGGAGCGCGATCATCACCCATTTGCATGACGTCGATACTCGATCCGTTCTGAGATACGGAGGAGGGCGGCGTCAGGGCGGCCACACTCGCGTAGCCGTTGAACGGAGTGTTGTTCTGATAGGTAAACGATCCGAACGGCCCCGAGAAGGCACTGGCGGTTTCGCTCGTCGCCTGGTACCGATACACCGCAAAACCTCCGCGGAAGACCGTCTTGCCGGTACCAAAAATGTCGTAGGCAAAACCTACACGAGGCGCGAGGTAAAACAGCGGCGTTTTAAAGCCGGAGATGGGCACGCTGGAATCGGTGGCGTGCCACAGGATTCCGGCGTTCGGCGCAGTCGGATTCTGATCGTACGCCGCCTGGTTCCACACCTGAAAGCCGGGACCCGAGTCAATGCCATACCACTGGCCGATGTGATCAAAGCGGACGCCGTAGTTCATGGTCAACCGCGGGCTGCCCCTCCAGGAATCCTGTGCATAAAACGAGACCTGATGGAAATGGGTATTCGTCGGCACAAGCTTGTTCTGCTGCTGGTAGTGATAGATCCGTCCCAGCATCATGTCGGCAACAAGATTGGTGGTTGAGTTCTGACCGTAGGTTTCGAAACTGAAGCTGCCATTGTCCGGCGAACTGCTGTTCTGACTGTTGCGGCTGTCGTCCCAATAGAAGCCAACCTTCACGGTATGGTTCCCCAGCACCTTCGTGAAGTTGTCGTAGACAGCCGGCACCTGCTTGAGGCCGCCAAACGTACCCGGCGACATCGGATAATAGTTCAGGCTTGCCATCTGCTCGTTGCAGCAATCATCGGGATTGAAGTTCGGAATCTGATCCGTCGTATGCCCGAAGAGGCCGGGAACATTGAAGTTGTTTTTGCTGCGCGAGACGGCCGATGGATTCGACAGCGTGTAGGGATTGACGAAGTGAGACCAGGTGAAGACCGTCTCGTTCGTCGTCGTGGGATTGAAGACGTGCGTCAGATTGGTCAGGATGACGTAAGTGACCGTGTTCGATGCGCCCGGGCTTGGATACGGTAGTGTGTTCGGGGTCGCCCACCAGATGGAGATCGGCGCCAAGTCAGATTCTTTTTGATAGGTATAGGAGCCGGTCAGCTTGGTGTTGTCGCTAAGCGCATAGTCCAGCTTGCCGGTCGCCTCCCAACGGTTCTGCGGTGAAGTGTTCACATACTGGTAGTTGCTATAGCCGTTCGCCGAGGATGGTGTCTGGTTCGGCTTGGGATAGAGGGCCAGAATGCCCGGTATGTTGGGGTCGATGTCCGACGTTGGGAATCCAGTAGGCCCACCGCCTGCAGGCGCGTTCTGGGACAGTTGGTCGTAGAACTTGGGCCAGGCCTTAATGGCATTCGGATCGACTCCGGCATTGCTGAAATCGCCCGCAAGCTGCGCTGCAGTGGGAACGTTGTAGTTAGTGATTGTCCCGGCAGGCTGCTGCTTCATGTACTCGTAGCCGCCCCAGAAGAAGAGCTTATTGCGGTCGCGGTTGAACTTCGTCCGGGGAAGCAGCACGGGACCGCCCACATTGCCGCCCATGTAGTAGTAACTCTCGTCTGCATTAGTTCCGCCCTGGCTCTTCGTATATGCATCTACCGCGTCCAGGACCGAGTTGTGGGTGTAGAGGTACGCCTCGCCGTGGAAATCCCGGCCGCCGCTTTTGCTGAAGGCCTGAAAAATCGAGGGCCCCTTGGCATACTCGGCGCTGTAATTTGACATCAGCATCTTGACCTGGCCGACCATGTCCTGGTTGATGTTCGCGATCTGGGTCCCGAAGTTTCCCGGATCGACCAGGTTGGCGCCATCCAGCATGTAGGCCATGGTGCCGTTGGGCTGCGTGCCGTTGGATGAATAAGCGCCAACGGGACCGTTGTTGGATCCGACCTTTTTGTCATTGAAGCTGGATCCGGTTCCGCCAGGGTTGTTCAGAGCCATGCCCGGCATGATCTTCAGCAGTTCGCCCGCATCGCGACCCTGCAACGGAAAATCATTGATCATCTTCTCGTTGAGCGATGTGCTGATCTCGGGCGTGTCAGTGGGCACCACCGCCGCTCCTCCGCCGATCACCTCGACGCTAGTCGTGTTCCCGCCGACCTGCAGCCTGATGTTCGGAACCTGACGGGCATCGCCTTGGTTCATCACGACGTCGTTTTCCTGCCATACTCTGAAGCCGCTTGCCGCGATGTTGATGGAATAGGTGGCAGGCTGGACGGCAGTAATCACAAAATGCCCGCTGGCGTCAGTAACAGTCGTGCGGGTATCGCCGCTGGCTTGGTTTTTCAGAGACACGCTGGCGTTCGGAACCGCAGCGCCGCTGCTATCGTTGACCGTGCCGCTCAGTGTGCCGGTTAGCTGTTGCGCGATTCCTGTCAGGGCGAACAGCAACAAGACCGCCATCAATATGAGATTTGAGCTTGATTTCGAGCGCGGCATACGCCACGACTCGTATAGATTCTGCATTGACATGCCTCCCAAAACGTTTTCTACGCCTGGATTACCAGGCACCGGTCCTTGCGCCCTCTTCGGTCTACTGCAGAGGCGCTGAGGATGACCGACTCTCTTTGACGGAAAGCTAATGCGCCGTTCCCGGCAGACTATTCCAGGCCCAGCTCTCCGTCGTTTTCCCACGTGCTATCGTTAACACGCGCTGGAATAAGGTTATTACTACTGTAAGAATGCGACTGTCAACACAAAACCTGGCGAAGTTCGGTGGATCAAACCCGGCGCGCTTGGCCGTCCATGGGATCCCAATCCTCGGCGAGGGGCGCGACGGCGCATGATCGGGCGCGGAATTCTATTTGGGATTTGCGTCCGAACCACGCTCGTGTAGCCTGACGCCGGCGGTCTTTGACACGATCCCTTGATTGCGTGCATAAACCGGGCATAAGTGGATCGGGCCATAAAAGGTGTTCCGGCACCCGGAGCATCGTTTCGCGGCACCCTGGATACCATACCGAATGGATTGAGATGTGCGCGTAGAGCTCGGCAACAATTCGGAAAGTAGCGAGTTCGATCGAAGTGGGGTGGATGAACTCAGGCCGAGGGCATTGCCCAATAAACTCATTCTCCTTGTCAGGGCTGCCTGTTTCATTCTCCTGCTAGCGACCTCCGTCTTTCCCCGCGCCTGGTCTCAGACCAGCGACTTCGCGTCCCTCTCTTCCAGCGCAGATGCAGCGCGCCAGCAGGGTGACGTCCCGAGGGCAATCGAACTCTATCGGAGAGCAATCGAGGAGAATCCGAACTGGGCGGATGGCTGGTGGTTCCTGGGCATCCTGCAGTACGACGGCAATCAATACACGGGTGCTAAAGAGGCACTGAGCCGTTATCTGCAACTCACTCCCAACGCTGCGCCCGCTCTCGCGCTGCGAGGCCTCTGCGAATTTGAGATGGGCGATTACCCGGCATCTCTTCAGGATCTGGACCTTGCCGTTTCGCGCGGCGCAGCGAACCAACCTCGAAACGCACGGATCATTCTCTATCACCAGGCACTTTTGCTGATTCACTTCGGCCGGTTTGAGGAATCTCTCGCGAAGTTCGCTGTCCTCGCCAAGCAAGGTTCGGACAATCAGGATCTGCAGATCGGCATTGGCTTGGCAGGATTGCGCATGAATCTTCTGCCGAAGGATGTTCCTCCTCCGCAAGTCTCAATGCTCTCGGCGATCGGCAATGCCGCCCTCCACGTCATGAGCCAGGACTATGACGGCGGCCGTGAAGCCTTTCAATCGCTCTTTATGCAATATCCACAGGTCGCGAACCTTCACTACCTGTATGGCTATCTTCTCTTCGCGACGAAGCCGGAGCAGGCCCTCTCACAGTTCCGAGAGGAACTGGCGATCTCTCCCCATAGTTCCAACGCTCATGCAATGTGCGCGTGGTCGCTCGAACTGCAGGGAGATTACGCGGCCGCTCTCGACGATGCCAGCAAGGCAACGAACGAAGATCCGTCACTTCCTATGAGCCAGCTCGTCTATGGAAGAGCCCTCGTCGAAACCGGCGATATCAACGGCGCGCTGCCTCATCTGGAAAATGTATTGCGGAGTGAACCAGGCAATCTGGAAGCCCATCTCGCAATAGTCAAGGCCTATTCAAAGCTGGGGCGGAGCGAAGATGCTCGACGCGAACGGCTCCTTTCGCTGTCTATCTCACAAGAAGGAGCGGCTCCCGTTGCATCACCGTAGTCCACTTGTATTCGCATTGTTTCTGCTCCTCTTCGTGCCGATGTTGGCGCAATCCGTTCAGAAGGAGCACGGCGCCACCTGCGCAACTTGCCACGAGGAGCAGGCTCTTCCGCAACCTGCAACGCAGATGGCCCATGCCGTGGAACTGCCGCAACGCAATGATGTGCTCGCCGGACACCCCAGCCTGAGCTTTCGCAAGGATGGCTATTCGTATTCCGTCGTCACGAAGCATGGTCACAGCATGTACGCGGTGACGGACGGCAAGCAGACGATCTCGATTCCTATCGTCTGGGCCATGGGCGCGCAAGCGCAGACCTGGGTTCTGGAGAGGAACGGCAATTTATATGAGAGCCGGGTCAGCTACTATCCGTCCATCAAGGCTCTTGAAATCACCACCGGCGATGAGCGTTTGGCCCCCAAAACCATCGACGAAGCCGTAGGCCGCCCGATCGGGATGGATGAGGCCAAGGCATGCTTCAACTGTCATGCGACGAACGCCCTGATCGATCACAAGCTAAACCTGAAGGGTCTCCATCCCGGCGTCACTTGCGAGCGGTGCCATGCCGGAGCGCAAGCTCATGCAGCCGGGATGATCGCGGGCAGCGCTTCCGCCCCAATTCCCCAGTCCATCGGTAAGCTCCCCTCCGAGGACATTTCAAACTTCTGCGGACAATGTCATCGCAGTTGGGAAACCGTGGTGCGCGCGCATTGGCAGGGGCAGGCAGACGTTCGCTTCCAACCTTACAGGCTGGCCAACAGCAGATGTTTCAACGGAGCCGACCCGCGCATCAGTTGCGTCGCCTGCCACGATCCACATCAGCAGGTGGTGCGCGATATCTCGTACTACGACACCAAGTGTCTGGCGTGTCACGGACAGGCCGTCACAGCAGGCAATACATCGTCGCCCCATCCGAAAGCCTGCCCTGTTGCCAAGTCACGATGTGCAAGCTGCCACATGCCACAGGTCTCGTTGCCGAACGGACTCCTGCGCTTCACCGATCATCAGATTCGCATCGTGAGAGCGAACGAGCCCTACCCAAACTAGAGCCTATAAATGCCCTCAGCAGAATGAAAGATGCAGGGCCATGGCACATTTGGGTGTCAGCCGCGCGGGCCTCACGGAGCGCATGGCCGGTGAAAGTTCGAATCACTTCCCGCTTTGCCGACAACTTGGGAGTTCGCTGGTATTGAGGTGCTGTTGCGAATGTCCGATTAGCCGGCGGTCTGGTCTTTTAGGCGTTCACACGTTTTATTTGCCGGCAGCGGCTGCC
The DNA here is from genome assembly GCA_963737035.1 of uncultured Acidobacteriaceae bacterium. Taxonomy (GTDB): domain Bacteria; phylum Acidobacteriota; class Terriglobia; order Terriglobales; family Acidobacteriaceae; genus KBS-83. Next base: position 202,810 of record CAVTRJ010000019.1, read on the forward strand.
GCCTTCTTCTTCTGCATTTGCACCGTCCAAGGCGGCACGATGCCATTCTGACGTGCATACGCGACGAGTTGGCCCAGGTGTTCGTGTGCGTCGGCAACGAGAATGTAAACAACGTCGCCCTCGTTAGCCTGTGGGCCAAGCTTTGGCAGCAGCTTTGCGAAATCCGCATTGCTCATGCCATTGATCGTTTTGTTCGCGAAATCCCAGGACTGATTCAGATCCTCTACAATGCGATCCTTCTCGGTTGTGGACTTTTCGAACTCGCGCGCTTTGAACCCTGCCGGAGGGGTAGCACCCATCATGCTGAGGATTCCGTAACGCTCTCCAGCAACATGCAGAAACACTTCAGCAAAGGACCGCGTGTCGGATGAAGGGCGCCAGGTGAGCTTGTCGCTCGGGAGTGCCTGAGCGAGATCGACACATTTCTTATTCACGCCCTGCAGGTCAAGAAGGGCTTGGGCTTTCATGTCATAGCTGGGTGCAGTGCGGTCAGTGGAGTTGTCGGCGTGCATTGCGACAGCACTGGCATTCAGGATGCATGCAAGGCAAATCGAAGAGAGAATCGGCGATTTCATTGCTGTCTCCGCTGGAATCGAAGTTCTGGTAATCGCCCGAGGCTAGAGCAGAGAGTCGGAAACACGCAAGCGGTTCGTGACCGGCCGGGTGTTTGTAGGGGCGAGTCGCTGCGTGCAGTGGTCCAGCTTCTTCCAGCCCATTCAACGGCCGAGGGCCCTCCGGGGCAACCCCAAATCCCACCTTCGCGGCATACCTCGGACCTCGCATTTATGTAACCATCTTGCTACTAATCCCCAGGTGCAAGAGCAGTTTTTCCGGAAAGTTCGATCTTCGACGAGAAGGTGTTTTCCTTCGCTGCCCGTAAAAAGAGTGTGTATAAACCTCAGCGACTCCATGGTTTAGCCCCAACGGATAGGTCGAAGTTTCAATTATTGAGGGAAATCCTCATCACGGTAAATCTATTCATGAAATTGACTTTCGCCCTACTCGCCCTCGTCGGGCTGTGCCTGGGAAATCCCCGAGCATGCGCTCAGCACCCGGTTCAGAACGGCATCGCTGTTACAGAGAAGGCGTCGCCGGCCGACGATTTTGTCGACGCGATCGGAGTGAACACGCACATCACCTATACGCAGTCCAATTACGCAAACTTTTCGGCTGTCCTGCAGGCGCTTCAGGAACTCGGCGTGCGGCACATCCGGGACGGATACGTGTCAACCGCGGCTTGGGGGACGACATATCCAGGCAAATCGCCTTACTACGCAGACCACCGCGCCTTGGCCAACGCGGGCATACACACCAATTATTTGGTGAACTGCTTCGTGAACGGCGCTTTGCCGTCTGCATCCGATATCGTTGCGTTCGCCAAGCTAGTCGGTGACATGGACGCGATCGAAGCCGCCAATGAGCCGGACGACAATAGCGGCTGCATTCAGAACGGAGGTACCGTCTGGCAGACGAACGCGGCTGCACAGCTTGGCGTGCTGCACACGGCAGCGTCGACGCTTAAGGTGCCGCTGTACGGACCGGCAATGGTCTATGCCGGGTCTGCAGGTGAGATCGGTAGCCAGTCGGCGAATGTGACCGACTGCAACATCCATTTCTACAGTGGCGGGCGCCAGCCGGAGATCAACAATTGGGGCCCGGCGCACGGGGATCCGAATGGCTACGGCTATGCCGGAATCCGCTGGTGGATCGACCAGGAGACGCTGCCGATGCTGAACGGTTACGCGCAAGGACGGCCATGCGTGATCACCGAGACCGGTTTCTTTGCGTTTCCTGCAACGTCGACTCCTTACCAGGTAACGGAGGCCGTGGAGGCGATTTACTTCCCGCGCACCGTGATGGCGGCTTATGCATGGGGCATTCGGCGCACCTATCTTTTCGAACTGATGGAGTATGCGGGTGATCCGCTGGGCTACGGACTGATGCGGACCGACAACTCGCCGAAGCCGGCATTCATGGCAGTCAAGAACCTGATTGCCACGCTTTCGGACCCGGGCACCAGACAGTTTTATCCGGGCTACCTGAAGTTCGAAATCTCCGGCTCGACAACGAACGTGCAGCATTTTCTCTTCCAGAAGCGCGATGGCTCCTTCTGGCTTGCCCTGTGGAATAGCTCGCCTATCTATAGTCCGTCCGCGAACCAAGAGATCTCGGTTCCATCGCAGAGCGTTACGCTGACGCTCTTCAACGCATACAAAGCACAAAGACTCCAACAACTCGACCAAGCAGGCGAAATGAGCAGCGCAAGCCTGGGTGCGAAGACGACTGTATCCCTGAATGTGACGAGCGGGGTTAGCCTGGTCAAGATCACACCATAAGCGCTGTCAACCGAAACTCAACACCTCAATCCTTGTCGAATCATGGACGAGGCGCAACGCAAGACCTCCGATCTCCACCTGATCGAATACCAGAGTGCCGTGCGCTATAGGGCCGATCACCCCAATGGCAGGCAGATGGGATATCACAATTCGATCGTTCGAGCAGCACTGCGCGAGGCCACTAAACGCGGCATCTACTGCGTGCGTACTGTAGTGAGATGAAGGTCAGACTCAAGTGCGGTAGACACGTCCGGCGCTCAGACAAGCAGAGAATCGCGGATCACTTTCACGTCCACGGCCCATCCCTGCCCGAGTTCGGCCCGAGCTGGAACGTGGCCCCGCAAACCTTTCAGCCGATCGTCAGATTGGGCATATGGATCGGGCCACCAACGTTCGATCTCATCAGGAAGACTTGGACGCGGCCAGTGCACTTCACTCCCGGATGACAGGCTATCCGGAAGTCACCCCAACACGGAGCAAACCCGCCGCAACGGATCTATGAGATAGGTTCTAGTCTTGATCTAGGGAATGCCTGGACCTTTGGTCTGCTGTTGCGCCGTGAGCTGCGCCACAAGTTGCCGTTCTTTGGCCCCATCCTGCGGGCGGTGGAGACGGTAGTAGACATTCGCCAGCTCGATGTGTGGCTCCAGCCAATTCGGATCGGTCCGAGTCACCTGCTCAAGGTCCTTTGCCGCCTCTTCATAGCGGCCCGATTTGCTGTTCCAGATAGCAGCTTCGTAGCGCGCCATGGTTGAGGACGGGTTGAGCTCAAGCGCATGGTCAAGATACGGCTTCGCCTCCTCCATTGATCTGCGCTTGTAAAGGATGGAGCCGAGATAGAGATTCGCGTCGAAGTCGTTCGGGTTCTGCCGCAGAGCTTCGCGGAATGCTGATTCGGCCGCGGCCAGATCTCCGGTTTGGTCTCTGGCCATGCCCGTCAATGTGTAAATGTGCGGAAGGCTCGGTTTGAGCCGCAGAGCCGCTTCTAGATCGAAACGCGCGCGCTCATAATCATTCAGGTCCAGAAAAGTGGATCCCGCCAGCAGGTATGCATCCGGACTTTGTGTCTGCTCCGCCAATGTGCTGAGTTTCTGTGCTCCGTCACGACGCTCACCAGCCTGCAGCAATGCGGTCCCCAGCACGTACTCGAAATCCGGATTGGTCGCGTTTGCCGCTTCCATGGGCCGCAGCATCGCGACCGCTTCGCTTCCGCGTCCCAGACGAACCTCGCTGTCGCCGAGGAGAATTGCAATTTGTGCATTCTCCGGCTGTAGCTTGTGCAGTTCATCGAACTCGCGACTGGCCGCTTCCAGATCGCCCTTCTTGTAATAAGCGAGCCCAATGTTCAAGCGAATCGGGCTCTTGTCCCGGGCTTCGGGAAGTGCCAGTCTGTATTGGGCAATTGCATCATCGAACCGGCCGCTGTCAGCTAAAGCAGCGCCCAGGTTCACCCGGGCTTCCGTCATCCCAGGTTTCAATTTCAGCAGCTTCTGATATTCGCGGATCGCAGTAGGAAGATCGCCATGCTGCTGCGCCTCCACCGCACTCCGGAGCAGCCTGTCAGGCTCTCCCTGTTGGGCGAACGCGAGTGATACGGAAAAGAGGAGTAGCCAAAGCAGGCGGCGCACCGCCACAGCATAGCGCACCCGCGCCTTCATTGTTAAAGCATCACTTGAATAAAGGTCGCCACTCTTAAGCGAGCTTCTGCAGTTCCGGATAGCGAGCATAAATGCGTCGTTGGTCGCCAGGACGCAACTGCCCCAGCCGGATCGGCTTATCCTCGGGCCGCTTCCCCTTTTGATTCAGCACGTTCATCAGGCTCCATTCGCGCTGCAAAGTTCTAGGCTCCCGTGCGGGCAAATCGTATCGAGTGAAATCGATGACCATGGAAGGGCTGTTCGTCTGCCAATTGTGCAGAAGCGCCAGCCGGAACTCCTGATTCATGTACCACTGGATTTCCAGCTGCGGCTCTGAGCCCGGCGCGCCCGTGCCCCGCTCGTCAAAGCGGTAATTCAAAGCTGCGTTGTTGGGCGTGTGCTCCCGCCAGTTCAGTCCAAACTCGCCTTCGGTCATCACCTTCGTGTCCGGCCACCGTTCGCGAATGGTTTGGAGCCAATATGTGAGATCCGGATCGTGGCCGATCGATACCTCCCAGATCGCAGTCACCCAGCCGAATCCGTTCAGAGCGTGGCCGCGGTCGAAGTGCACGGCAGTGGTATCCATCATCTCCTTGCGGCCAACACTCGTTCCCAGGTTCCCCACGGTTTCAATTGGGCCGACACCCATCCGGCTGTTGAAGCCGCCCTCAAAGCCTTCTCGCCGCGCTGTAAGAAAATCACAGGTCCAGCCATCAAGGCAGACGCAGTCGATAAAGTCACCTGAACCTTGGGCTGGTTTGAGATAGTGCTCGCGGCTGGGATAGTACGGATAGCAGATGCCACCATCTCCGTCGCCATGGTCGATGCCGTGCTGGCTCCAGATCTGCCCCTGACATACATGAATGCCCTCTTCAGTAGCTAGATATCTTTGGCTGTCTGCATCGAGAAAACCCGCCACGATGCACTGCGGTCGATATCCATGACCCACCATGTCAGTAATCAACCCCAGCGCCTTATGAATGGTCTGCTGGTTGTGCTCGCGGGTGTCATACATCGGCGCGAAGTAACCGCCGGGTATGAAGGTGATCTCATCGCCGTAGCGATCGTGGTACGAGGCGAGCAACCGGCGCGCGTCCTTGTATTGTTGCCGTTGATCATTCAGGGCCAGCCAGCTGATGGCCCACGTCATCCTGCCGCCCGGGCAGCCTCTTTCAAACGCCTCTCTTCGCGAGCGGATGTGGGCCGGACTATTGTCACCGGCCTCGTCCTCGCCGATCGAGTGAGTCGGCGTGACCTCGATCTGATTCACGCGCACAACGGAAACGTGCGTCACAAATCTGCCGGCGAGCGGAGTTGTCGACGCGGCATACGCCAAAGGACTCCCAGCAACGCCTGCCAGCGCCAACGACGCAGCCGAGCCCATGGCGCCGTTGAGAAATTGCCGCCTCGTCACCTCTCGCTTCTGCCAATGATCCTTGAATCTCATTTCTCTCCCGAGACTGCATACTTAAAGTTTTACTTTACGTTCTTGCGAGTAGCTACTGCTGCGCCGTCACCTCACTTGGTGCAGCGCGCAACAGCATCCGATGACTCGTCCGCGCCCACTGCCACAATAGATAAATCGCGATCACGATCAGCGAAATGGTGAGGCCGATCCAGATGCCGAAAACGCCCTGCTGTCCGTGAAAGCAGAGCGCATAACCGAGCGGCAGGCCGAAGAACCAGTATCCGCCGAGATTGACGAACATGGGCTTGCGAGTCTCGCCTGCGCCGCGCAATGCGCCGGTGGCAACGGTCTGGATGCCGTCGAATATCTGGAAGGCCGCAGCGAGCATCAGCAGTCGTGTGCCCACCGACACCACGATTTCATCCTGCGTATAGATGTGCAGTAATGGACGCGGCAGAAGGAGAAAGGCACACGCCGCGAGCGCCATGAAGCCTGCACCAGAGGCCAATGCCAACCATCCCGCACGCCGCGCGCGGGGCAGGTCACCCGCTCCGATCGCGTGCCCCACGGCAACAGCCGCTGCGGCAGACATGCCGAGTGGCACCATAAAAGTGGTGCTCGCGCAGTTGAGAACGATCTGGTGCGCCGCCAGCGCATCCGCGGTGAGGCGCCCGGCCATCAATGTGGCAACACCGAAAGCTCCCACTTCAAGAACGATCTGCCCGGCGGCAGGCGCGCCCAGAACGAATAGTGCCCGCAACTGTTGCCAATGTGGCCGAGGCCAGTGAGCGAAGAGCGGATGGCCGCGGCGGCGCTCGTGCTGCCACGCAAAGAAGATCAACACTACAGCCATGTAAATGCGAGCAAGGCAAGTGGAGACAGCCGACCCCTTCAGCCCCATCGCGGGCAACCCGAGATGGCCATAGATGAGCGCCCAGTTCCCTCCCCAGTTGATAAGGTTCGCAGAGATGAGCGTGAAGGTAACGGGACGTACCCGGCCAACGCCTTGCAGATATCGCCGGAATGCTGCGTAGACGAGCAGCGGCAGTGTACCCAGGTTGAGGATACGGAGATACACAGCAGCATCGCCGGAGACTGCGGGATTGATGCCGAAGCGGTGAAAGAGCAGTGGCACTGCAGCAATGCCAAGCATCGCAATCGGTGTGTAGCAGACAACTAAATAGACGCCCTGCGCCAGCCAGCGATGACACACTTCGAAGTCGCGCCGTCCCCACGCCTGCGATACCACCGTGTCCAGACCCAGCAGGATGCCGATGCCGAAGAGCGCTGGAGCGTAGTATGCAGCGCTCGATATCCCGACGGCGCCGATAGCCTCCGGGCCGAGCCGACCGACCATGATGGTGTCGACAATGCCCATCGCAACCCAGCCCAATTCCGACAAGATGACCGGAATGGCGAGCGCGAGCAGCGCCCGCAGCTCGCTTCGCAATTGGGAAAGGTTGCCTCGATCGCGCATTTTTTTAACAGTATCCCTACCGGATTGTTTCACGAAGGATGCATGCGTATTCGCCGCACCTGACGCGGGTGCGTAGCATGGTAGGCTCGGAATTGTATGGCCCGGAATCGTTCTCCGCTTGTCCAGACGCTTGAAGAGCATCGCACGCAGTTGGCTGCGGCGCTGCTTCCCTCGCTCGCCGGCTGGGACAAATTCCCGGAAGCAGAATCCACGGATGCGGAGACACGCCGCTCCTTCGTCGAAACCGAGCTGCGAGTCTTCGCCGACTACCTTGCGCTTTACTTCCAGCATGAGGATAGTACCTACCGCGATCTCTACATCGGCGAGAAGCTGAAGCAATGCTATGACCCACGTGACAGCGCGGAGGAAGGCCTAACCCGGCGGGGGGAGATTCTTGCAAAGGATCACGCAGCCATCCACACATATCTGGCTCCGCTGCTGACTGCCACTGAGCTTCGCCGCGTCGATGATTTTCTTGATCAGGTGGCGCAGGTAGTTGCAGGCGAAGCGAAGCGGCAGGTCCGCGTATTATTTGTCGGCGATTGCCTGCATCTCGATATTGTCGCGTTTTTGGCAGCACCGTTGCTGGAACAGCATCTGCGGCTGGAGTCGACCTTCGCCACCTCAAAGACCATCCCGGAGCTGCTCCGGTATTTGCGCGGCCTTGAGGGGCGCACCTTCGACATCATTTTTTTCAGCCCCTTCAGTTACGAATTCCATCTGCAGTACTCGCATCTGCGGTTTCTACGTTCGGCTTTCATCTCCGGCGAAAAGCTGGATGCCGTGCTCGCCGGCGCCAAGGCAGATACGCTAGACGTAATGCGGCTGCTGGGCAGCTTGTTTGAGGCGCCTATCTTCGTGCACAACACCTCCGGCATACGTCGCCACGATGGCAGCATCCGTGAGCTCGCGAAGAACCGGCTGACGCAGCGGACACGTTCCATGGCCAGGCGTGGTGTCAATCAGTGGCTTCCTGGACAAATCGACGCGCTCCACCGCGAGACCTACCCGCACTTCTTTTTGCTGGATGAGGCCGGCCTGTTGCGTACCCGCCCGGAGAATGAGCTGGGGCGCCACTTCTACGATGTGGGATTGCAGCATCCAGCAGAGCTGGGACGCGCGATCGCTGGGCTGTATCTCGACGTGATCCTCGCGCACTCGCTGCTAGCGAAGAAGAAGGTCGTGATCTGCGACCTGGACAACACCCTGTGGGACGGCGTGATCGGCGAAGGCGAAGTGAAGCACTACCACGAGCGCCAGAAGACGCTGAAGCGGCTGCGCGAAAAGGGCCTGCTGCTCGCCATCAACTCGAAGAATGATCCGAAGAATGTCCGCTGGGATGGCGCCGGCCTCACGCTGGATGATTTTGTCTGCTGTCAGATCAATTGGACTTCCAAGGTGCAGAACATCCGGCGCATTGCTGAAGAGCTGAACCTCAAGACCAAAGATTTTGTGTTTATCGATGATCGGCCGGACGAGCGTGCGATGGTGCAGGAGATGATGCCGGAGGTGCTGGCGCTCGATGCTGAATCGGATGCAGTGTGGCGCCGTCTGTCACTGGCCGCCGATCTTCTCCCGGAACAGGACGAGCTCGACCGCACTCTGGCTTACAAGCAAAAAGCACAGCGGGAGCAGTTCCTCGAGAATGAAGTGGAGAACGCCGAGGCAGCCGCAGCAGAGCAACGCGAACTCTTTCGCCGGCTGGACTTTCGCGTGAACATCCGCCGTCCCGAGCGCAAAGAGCTGAAGCGCGTCGCCGAGCTGATCAATCGCACAAACCAGTTCAATATGTGCGCAAGCCGCACCACACTCGCAGAGGTGACTGCGTGGTACGACGGCAATTCCCATAGCGTTCTCGTCGTTAACGCACGAGACAAGTTTGGCAGCATGGGTAGCGTGTGCGTGGCGGTTACGCGGGAAACAGAGGACAGCGTGGAGATTCCCGTGTTCGTGCTGAGCTGCCGTGTCTTTGGCTACGGAGTGGAGACCGCGCTGCTGAACCACATAAAACGCGGCGCTGGATTTCCTGCCCCAGGCAAGCGGGTGACCGGCCGCTATATCGCCACCGCCTTCAACGAGCCGTGCCGCGATACTTACGCACGCCACGACTTTAAGCAGGAGGGCGAGATCTGGGTTTATCAGGGCGGAGGCGCTATCGAGGATCCAGACTGGCTGATAGTGGACGCTGAGGTCGAAGCCGTCGCCTAAACGCGCACGATCAATTCGCGCTTTTCAAAGATGTCTTCACGACTGTGGCTTTATGCTGCTTGCCGCTGGAATCGAGAATATACATCTTGTCCCGCTTCACCGCGAATTGAACCGGCTGCCCCAGATCGATATCCGCCGCCTTCGACCAGGGAAACAGCAGATGCTCACTGCCGACGTACACAACATTGCCGCTCTCGATCGTGTAGACCTGATAATTTTCGAAGTTGTCTGACTTCGTCGATGTCGTATTCGACGAGTAGTCGGTCTTGTTTCCGCGATCTTTTGCAGTAGCGTCAGTATTGTGGGTGGTCGTACTTCCCTCTTTGACCTTCTGCCTCTCCACCGCGGTCAGCGTGCCATGCTGCCACTTCAGATCGTCCGCCGCTTTGGCTGTCACCGCTGCCAAAAGGCAAATCGCAAGTGCCAGAACTCTCCGTCTCATGGGTTCCCCTTTCGTTCTTGCAAATCTGGGGGAATGATACTGGCTAGGAGGTCGGCTACCTGATTAGATCTGGCAAAATCCGTAACCGACTCTGAGCGAATCTATGGCGGAGAGACTGGGATTCGAACCCAGGTTACCCGTTAGAGTAAACACGCTTTCCAAGCGTGCGCCTTCAGCCACTCGGCCATCTCTCCAGCGCCTGATCAGGATAGCATCTGCGGGATGCCTCAGGATGCTCGGACTCTCCGCGCCAGCGACTTTGCTAATCCGCTATTCCAGGCTGCGGCGGATCAATGCCCAGTGCCGTTGCGAGCGAAACCAGGTGGTCCTGCTCATCAACAAGAATCGTGCGAATGGTCTCGCTGAGCGCATATTCGTTCAGCTCCTCAGCCTGCTTTAGTCTGCGACGATATTGACGGATCGTCTCATTTTCATTTTCGAGATCGAAGCGCAGCATCTCCTCCGCCTTCTCGGAGGTCTTCACCGGCTTCGGCTGGACGGTTGGCATCCCTCCCAGATAGTCGATCGCATTGGAGATCTTCAGCGCGTGCGCAAGCTCTTCCGTGGCGTGCACGGCCAGCTCGTCTGCAATGTTCATGTAGGCCGCACCCTTCAGCACCTGCGAATAGTTCACGTAAGAGATGATGGCTTGATACTCACGGGCCAGATCCTCGTTGAGGTAGTCGATCAACTGCTTCCGGTCCAATGATTTCGCATTCGCGTTTGGCATTCGTTCTCCCTAAGATGTACAAGCAATAGCTACGCTGAATGGATGATAATGGAGGCGTTGCCGTTGCAACGACGGATGCAACAGCCCATGCACCCTTCTTCCCGCCCCATACGTCTATCCATCACCATGGTACGCACTGTTCTGCTTTGTTGCCTGCTGCCGCTGCCCGCGCTTGCGCAGAGCAAATCCGACACTCCGCCCACCCCGCCGAAGAGCGGAATGACAGTCACTGTTCCGGTGCTCGTCCGGGAGAAGAAGGGCCAGCCAGTCGCGAATCCTACCAAAGATGATCTCGCCTTGAGTGAGGATGGCACGGCGCAGAACGTCCTGACACTCGCACCCGCCTCCGGGCAGCCGCTCGTCTTTGGTCTCCTGGTAGATACGAGCCGGGGTCAGCGTGGAGCGACAGCGGAGGAGAAGGCCGCCAGCGCGGAATTTATCAACGCGATGATGAAGTCGGCTCAGGATCGTGGGTTTGTGGTGCATTTCGATCGTGAGGTGGAGTTGCTGCAGGATTTGACCGCCGACAAGGAGAAACTGCAGCAGGGCGCCAGTTTGCTGGATTCGCCGGAGCCGCCTAATCCCGGAGGCGATGCGTCAACCCGCGCCGCGCAATCGCTGCTCTACGATTCCATCTATCTCGCCACAAATGAAATCACTGGCAAGCAGAACGGGCGCAAGGTGCTGGTGCTCTTCTCGAATGGCATCGACCAAGGCAGCAAGGAGTCTCTGCGGACGGCCATCGACACCGCCCAGAAGACCGGCACCATCGTTTATGCGGTCTATGTGAAGGGCGAGATAGACAAGGCACAAAAGAAAATGGACCAGGAGCGCGATCCGAACCGAGGCGGCAGGGGGTATCCGGGTGGCGGCTATCCCGGCGGAGGCTACCCTGGCGGCGGTTATCCGGGGGGCTATCCCGGCGGATATCCAGGTGGTTATCCGGGCGGCTACCCCGGTCAGTATCCAGAGGATTATCCGGGGGGCGGGTATCCAAATAGCGGTCAGCGCCGGCCGCAGCAGAGCGTGAAGGGCGACGGAAAGCGAGTGCTGGAGGATATCGCAACCCCCACCGGCGGCCGCGTCTTCGAGCTTACGAAGAAAGAGAATGCCGCAGCTATTTTCGCCATGATCGAGGACGACCTCGCCCATCAGTCAGTGCTGACATTCAATCCCGACAAAGCCGGAGCCCGTCCCGGATTTCACTCGCTCAAGCTCCAGAGCAAGAAACAAGATACTGCGGTGGATGCGCCTGATGGCTTCTATGTCAAGGAGCCGGAATAGATCTGGAAAGTTCTCAAACGAAGATCGTCCGGACATGAAGATCGTTGGAAATGAAGAGACCTGCCGGCCAAGGCAGGTCTCTTCATTTTCAGATCATTTAGCCGCTACTGCGCCGCTTCCTGCCGTGCATGCAGGAAGAGATCGACATTGTTCTTGTCCACTAATGTCGTCCCCGTATCGACGAATGCGGGAACGGGTGAGAAGGAATCGGTCTCGTAATCCTTGTCGAGCTGCTTCAGCGGGTTCTCGTGCAATTCGACCACCTGCTTCAAGCCGTAGTAAGCCATGGTGAAAGGTTTCTGGCCGATGGTTGCGTCGATCACGCCTTCCTTCACCAGGTTCAAGGTGGCCTCATCCACATCCATCGCCACCAGTTCGCGATCCTTGGCGTTCGCCCGCTTCAGGGCTTCGGCGACGTCCTTGCCGGCTGAAGCCTCCAGACAAACGAAGGCGTCGATTTTGTCCTTCCCGGTTTTGGCTACCATCGCCTGCGTATTGTCGAAGGCATTCCCCGAATCGCCTTTGATATTCACCACCTGAACGACATTGATTCCCGGGCTGCTGGAGAACGCGTCCTTGTAACCTTTGAGGCGCTCGTCCAGGTTGGGCTGGCCGGGCATGCTGAAGAAAACCACGTTGCCCTTGCCATGCAGCTTCTCCACCACGCGCTGTCCTCCCAGTCGGCCGGCCGCCAGATTGTTGGTGCCGATGAAGTAGAGCCGGTGGCTGTTGGGAGAATCGGAGTCAATCGTCAACACCGGGATGTTTGCGGCGACGGCCTTGTCAATCTCCGGCTGCATCAGCGCCGGATCTGCCACGGAGACGAGAATGCCGGCAGGCTTGCGGGCAATAACGGTCTCAAATTCCTGTACCTCACCCTGCGGATCAAAGGTGTCAGTACCGCGCATCTCCGCCTTGATGCCGTATTGACTGGCCGCTTTCATCAGACCGTTATTTGCCGCCTGCCAGTAGGGCAGTTTGATATTCGTGGCGACCAGATAATACTGATCGGAATAGCTGTGTTTGGCGCAACTGCTGGTGGCCAGCAGACACGCCGTGCCCAATACCGCCAACGCCGTCGTGCGTAATGTCTTCTGCATCGCTTCCTCCCCAATGTGCTTCGCCGCACTCGCCGAGGTGAAAAACTCCAACCTCGAAAGGGCTGATTGTACGCCGGGTCTTCTCTCTAACGAAAGTGAGTGCCGATTCAGAGCTTGTCTGTACAAATCAGACGCGAACAGGCAGCCCTCGGACGCTCGAGCCAGTGGCGCGGAAGACAGCGTTTGCAATCGCCGGGGCAATCGCGATGATCGGCGTTTCACCGGCCCCGGCCGAGGGCAAATCCGGACGGTTCACAAGACGAATATCCAGCTCAGGCAGATCGTCCAGCCGCGGCACCCGATACTCGCCGAAGGAGGCATTGCCGATCTGGCCATTTTCAAACTGGATCTCCTCCCGCAAGGCTGCGCCAAGTCCCATGATGATTGCGCCCTGGACCTGCGCAAGCAGATTGGCCGGGTTCACGATGGCACCGCACTCAAACGCCTCGCAAACACGGCGCACCTTGAGGGTGTGATGCTCCCGGTCAAGCTCAATTTCAACGCATGCCGCTACATAGGAGCCTTTCTCCGTACCGCAGGCCAACCCAACGGCGGTATTGCCTTGTTTTCTGCCGGCGCGCTCCTGCCAATGAAATTGGCTTGCCGCAGTGTCCAGCACGGCGCGCAGACGCGGATTTTCGAGGTGAGAGCGCCGGAATTGGAGCGGATCGGCGCTGGCCATCGCAGCGAGCTCGTCCATGAAGACTTCGCGTGCGAAGTTGTTCGCAGTGGCAGCCAGCCCACGGTAGGAACCATGGCGCAATGGCGGTTTGGAAGGCACGAACTGGCAATTCTTTTTCTCAACAATGTAAGGGGTCTCTACCGCGTTAGGGCCGGAGTTGATATTGACGAAGTGCCAGGTCGCAATCTTGCCTTGCGCGTCGAGGCTCCCTTCGGCGTCGATGACTCCCGCGGGGCGGAAATACGCCCACGTAAACTCCTCTTCGCGTGTCCAGCGCAAAGAGACGGGCTTGCCCGCGGCGCGCGCAAGACGCGCAGCCTCTACAGCGCACTCGCCCGTATGTTTGCCACCGAAGGCACCGCCGAAATCGGGAATGATGACGCGTACCTGGTCTTCCGGAATGTGAAATGCGCGCGCCAACTCCGTGCGCACCCCGAAAGGATTTTGCGAGCCAGTCCAGACGGTCAGGCGTCCATCCTTCCACTCCGCAACCGCCGCTCGCGGCTCCAGTGGCGCATGCTGGATATACGGAACCTGATAGCTCCGCCGCAATGCCTTTACCCCCTTCAACTCGTTCGCAAAGGGATTCTGAGGAACTCCGCCTTCGGCGTTCTGCCTGAGATAGTCGAAGAGCCCCTCACTCGATGGCTGAGGGCCCGGGGGATTCTCCCATTTCGCCGTGCCGGCGATCGCACCCAGTGCGCGTTCCGCGCGAAAGCTGTTCGGCGCAGCCACCCCGACGAAGAGATCGTCCCGGACTGCGATCACGTCCGGCATCGCCTTGGCTGGGGCCAGGTCGATGGAAAGCAATTTCGCGCCATACGCGGGCGCGCGAAGAATTTTTCCGTAGAACATTCCGGGCCGCGCGATGTCCGACGGATACTGATGCGCGCCGGTCACGAGGTCGCGCCCGGAAGGCCTGGGTACCGGCGCGCCCAGCACCTTCCATTCCTTCACCGGCGTGAGCGCAATCTCTGAGGGAATGGACTGCTGGAACTGCCGCATCGCTCCAGCATTTCTGGCAAGATCGGCATAGCTGCAGGAGCGACTGCTTGCTGCGTGGACAACTTCTCCGTCTCGCATCTCCACCGAGGCTCGATTGACTTTCCACTCTCCGCAGGCGAACTCGATCAGCAAATTCCGCGCTGCAGCCGCGCCCCTCCGAACCGCCGGAACGGTGCGCGGTGTTGTGCCGCTTCCCGCCGTCATCCCGTCATCTGGAACCATGCCGGTGTCCGCCAGGATCATCTGCACCCGGCTAGCTGGAACCCCGAGTTCCTCTGCTGCCGCTTGCGTCAGCTCCGCACGTGCGCCCTGGCCGCCTTCTACCTTGCCGGCCAGCACCGTGATGCTTCCATCCGCGCCAAGATGAATGCGCGCCGACAGGTTCGCCGCCCCACTACCAAGGAAGGTGTTCCGTTTCGGTTGTCCGCTCTCTTTCTCCTGCGCCAATGCCGGTAGAGACACGGCAATGAACAAGCCCGCGCCCAAGCTCTTCATGAAATCACGGCGGCTGAGTCCGAAATCGTAATCGACGTACTCCAGCGAGGCGCCCTCGCCGGCCGCTTCCAATGGAGCTATTTCGGGCGACGGCTCTTTCATACCCGAGCCTTTTGGGTACGCGATGATGCTGTCAGCCGGCGAATGACGCTCACGTATTTGGGATAGCCGCCGCAACGGCAGATATGCTTTTGGAGCTCTTCACGATACTCTGCCTCGCCAGCCGCAGGGCTTTTCTTCATCACGGACGCGATGCCAAGGATCATCCCCGAAGTGCAATACCCGCACTGGAACGCTCCTTCCGCAAGAAACGCCTCCTGCACGGGATGGAGTTTGTCGCCATTCGCCAAGCCTTCGATCGTGATCACGGCTTGCTTATCCACGCTGCCGATCGAGGTGAGACAGGATGGTGTGCTCTCGCCATTGATCAGCACCGTGCAGGCGCGGCATTCCCCCTCGCCGCAGCCGTACTTCGTTCCTGTGAGCTGTAAATCTTCGCGCAGCACTTCCAGCAAAGGTCGGCCCGCATCGGTGGTGACGGTGCGCGATCTTCCATTCAGCGTGAAGGTGATCCTGGTATCCATCGACAGCCCCCAGACAGAGTCCGACGAGATCGGCTAACCCTTAACGATGAACCCGCCGGGCTAGCACCGTCAACGCAGCCCAGTGGGGCGCAACACTGTCTGGCGCAAATGCAGAAAGGGTGGGAGCCTTGTGGCGCCCACCCTCTGCCTAACGTCGTTGTTGGGTTTGACTATGCTTGTTCGGCGATTCCGTCACGGCCACCGAAGATGCGGCCCAGACCGAAACCGACCTGTGCATTCTTTTTGGCCACCGCAGCGTCGGGCAGCGGCATTCCCTGCGCGTCCGGCAGCATGTCCAGCCAACGCGGTGCGGCAGGCATGGGCATCTGGTCGCGCGGGGGCAGATCTGCCTTTACCTCAACCGGCTTTGCTTCGGAGCGCATGTGGGCTTCCTTGCGCGAGGTGGGAACCGTCTGCTGGGCAGGCATGGGTATCTGGGCCTTCTCTACCCAACTGCCGATGGCGCTGACTACACGCGCCGCGCGCAGCCGCCGCGATCCGCCGACGCCATTGTCGCCGCCACGAAAGAGTCCGAGGCTGCGCATGCCGTGTTCCGGATCCATCACCTCGAGCGACCACTCCCGTCCCGTTTTGGGTGTCAGCAGGAAGATCGCACGCAGGCTTTTCGGCGCGAGCTCGATGGTCCAGTTCGCATATTCGTCAGAGGCACGCGGCATCAGCTCATCGCGCTCTTCACGCGAAAACTCGAAAGCCTCGTTGAAACGGTGCTCCAATTCCTCAAGCTTGCGATCTGCTTCTTGAACTAACTGCCGTGCCTGGTGGAAGATACTGGATCCGTTCTCCATCGCGCGCTCCTTATTAACTGACGTGAGTCAGAGTATCAATGGGAATACGTGCCTTTGGGCATACCACTAAAGCTGAAGTTTCCCGAAATGAAACGGGTAACATCACTCTTAATCTACGACTTCGGAAGCACCAAATGCGGAGACTCAATTGAAGATCGCCAACCTGTCTTTGCCTCTTTTTGCACTGTACGCGGTTACCATCGCAGCGCAGCAGACGACAACCCACCACACGACCACCGCCACGCACCGGCGGCCGGCAGCTCCCTGCCCTGTGGCCAATCCGCTACCCCCCTTGCCCGCCGGTATCCCGCCCGCAACTGGCAAGGTCGAATCGGCATTTGCGCTTCGCTATATCGATATCAAGCCCGGCGATGGAGCAGAGGCCCAGCCCGGCCAGTTCTATACCGTGCACTACACCGGCTGGCTCGCCTCGGACGGCAGCAAATTTGACTCGTCACTGGATCGCAATGAACCGTTTACCTTCCAGCAGGGAGCTCATCGCGTCATTCCAGGCTGGGATTATGGCGTGGCCGGAATGCATATCGGCGGGAAACGACGGGTCTTCATCCCTTACCAGCTCGCCTACGGAGAGAGTGGGCGGCCGCCGGTGATTCCGCCGAAAAGCGATCTGATCTTCGATATCGAACTACTCTCGGCCAGCGATACGGAAGCCCCGACCGAGCCACCTCCGCCTCCACCACCATCTGAGCCGGCACAGCCTCCACAATCCACGCCGCCGCCCCAGCGCTAGGACGCTGCTGTGCGCTTGCGGCGATGGCGCAGCAGTTGCCATCCCGCAAAGAGCATCAGCAGCACCGCGACAACCACGACGATGAAGCTCAGCAGTGGATGCGTGCGCTGCAGCAGGCCCAGGTGATTGGCGACAGCCACGCGGTCCAGATCGCCGGCCAGGCCAGGAATGAGGATGTCGCTATAGTGCAGCGTGGGCAAGGCCCCCAGAACGCGATCGATCGGCGGCAATCCGGAGCCGCGGTCCGAAGGAATCGCGGCAAATGCAGCGAGGAACTCGCGGTCCCGCGGATCGGCTGACGCGCTTTGCGGGAAGTACGCCGGGTCGTGAGTGATGGGAAAGAGAACGGTCTTTCCCTGAAGCGCATCTTCTATCGCGGCGCTGACATCCTGGCACACACCAAGACGGTAATAGCCGGCAAACGGCAACTCCGGATGCGCCATCCGCGCCTGGTAATAGACGCGGACTGCCGAATTCAAGAGCCGGATCACGCGCATCTGTTGTTGCACGTCGCCATAAACAAAGAGCACGCGATGCATCACCCAGCTCTGGTTAAGCGAGTCCATCGTACGAAACTCGGCTTTGCCGTCGATGCCGAAGTAGAAGCTGACATCCGCATTCCACTTCGGACCGCGTATGTGCAGCTCCTGTTCGGAGTGGCTGACCGGCAGCAGGAGCGAGCGCCGGCTGGCCGGCACCGCAATCTGCGTGTCGATCCAGAACGGCATCATGACCTCGCGGCCGCCATCGTGCAGATGGCCGAAGTTCGCGAAGTAAACATCGTCCGTGATCTCGACGCGGTGACCGCTCTCGGTCAGCTCGTGGAGAAGGGCGCCACCGTCGGCGAAGGTCTTCCCATCCAGCATCGCTGCAGCGGGCGGCGCTCCAGATCCGTTCATGGCCAACCGGTTCAGCACCGCGGAAAGCTGCCGGCTCTCGGCGTGCATCGGCGCGAGCTTTGGATCCGGCCCATCGCCCATGGTGAGATTGAAGCCGATCTCCCGCTGCGCCGTCGCCGGATCGTCAGCGTAGGAGGGTGCGGTCGCGGGATGATCGAGATCGATGGTCGCCGCCGCGCCGAGCGGGTACTCAGCAGTGTCGAGCAGAGCCGACGGCTCCAGCGGCGCGCTCGACTTCCCTGCCAGCCGCATGGCCGTATCCACGCTCTGGTTTAAGGCAAAGACCGGAAGCGCCGGAAAGTGATCTACCCGCTGCCATTGCTTCCCAAGAATGAGGACACGCAGCCGGTCAACGAGATCGGGCGAGAGAAACTCGCCAACCTTTGGAACTTCGCGAATACCCTGAAGCACCCGCTCGCGAAACTCTGGCTGGGCCGAGAGGCGCTGCATCACGGCGGAGAAGAGCTCCGGCGAGCCATCCGTCGTCTGCGCTGCGAGGCCCACCACCATAATCACAAAGAAAAGCAGTGACCGCAGCGGAATGCGGGCAAGTCGGCCGGACTGGAGAGCAGGTTGAGTTTTCAGCATATCGGTGACGCCCGGTCAGGATTCAACCGCGAGTACCCGGGTCAGAAACAGCGCAGCCGGGTAAATCAAAACCGAAGCGTGCCTGGTCAAAGCAAATCCCACTACATAGGGGAAGGACACAGAGACGAAGATCACCAGGATCGCTGTGGCAGCAAACCTCAATGGAGTAACAGCCAGCGCGCAGAAAGCCAGCACGAGAGAAGATAGCAAGATGAGTCGCATCAGCGCCATATTGACACGGTCCATTCGCGTGAACACGTCATGGAAATGTCCGCTGCCGATGTCGCGCAAGCTAAGCCAGTAGATATCCAGCTTCACCAGATCTGCCTTTGCCGCGGCGCCTGGATGCTCTAGGATGAATCGCTTCCCGATGTGCCAGTGGTAATCATTGAACTCCCACTCATTTGAAAAGGCGTGAACCGGATTGAGACTCCCGTCCCATCGGTCAATGTAACCGTTGTCGCTCGGTGGATACCGCTGAAGAAATTCAACGTAATTCCCCTTATGTAGATTCATCCCATCCAACGCACTGCCAAAAGTAAACCTTCCGGATACGTTTTTCTGATAGAGGCCCCACGACAACATCGTGATCGCTAGGACCGCGATGAGTGCTATTCGAGGTGTCCAGTTGGCGACACGCAAGCAGGC
This sequence comes from uncultured Acidobacteriaceae bacterium, assembly GCA_963737035.1. GTDB lineage: Bacteria > Acidobacteriota > Terriglobia > Terriglobales > Acidobacteriaceae > KBS-83. Next base: position 221,890 of record CAVTRJ010000019.1, read on the forward strand.
CAGGATAAGCAGGGCGATACAGGCAAACCGCAACGAACTCTTGCACAGATACAACGCCACCAGCGATAGGGCAAACCAAAACATCCAGGAGGATCGCAAGGGACGATCCAAGAAGATCAGAATGGCTGTAGCCAACGCCAAAAATCCGTAGTAGAAGCCCTCCTCAATCTGCATGGAAGTGGTTTGAAGCAGAAAGTTCGGAATGAAGAACGGCGCAATCAACAACCCGACCGCGAGCCATCTACGCGATGCCCTGCCATAGGCAAGCCACATCGACAGAACCAAAGGCAACAGGAACAAGCATGTTTTGAAAACATAGATAGCTTTCAGGCTGTCGCCAAATACTCTGTAGGAGATTGCCAGAAATGCCGGCGGTATCGGCATTCGCGCGGAATGGAACACGACGGAACCCACAAACGGACCATCCTGAAACGTCAAATTCAGGTTGTGCTGGAAATACAGCGAGTGCGCCACCGGCCCCAGGTCATTCGTCATCTCAAAGACCGTGCGACTATGTCCTCCTCGGAAAGTCAGCGCCAGGGCACACACTATGAGCACCAAAGGAACTGAGACCAGCACAATCCTCCTGTACAGCTCGCTCAATTCACGGCCTCCCCTACCGCCCTCTGCCACGCAGTTGGGCGTCAGCATCTCAAATTGCTTCCCGCGCGTGGATTGTTCGGGCGCACGCATCGCATGGTCATAGTAATGGACGGGGCGTCTGTTGCCTTTTGTCCCGCTCTACTGCGGGGTGCGAACTGCGGAAGTGCTCACATCGGATGAACTGCTGATTCGGATACGATGAGGGCTGAAGCATTTGCCTGATGCCGTAAGCGCCCCTCATGCTGTAAACGGCATAGGCCACAAGCGGCAATGGTCTTTCCTCGCTGGAAAGCCACACATGCTCGCGTTGGACGTTCTATCCTTAGAGGGAAACGCCGTTAGTCACGAAGAGCGGAACAGCTCAGGCCCGGATGGCGAAATCGGCAGACGCAGCGGACTTAAAATCCAAGTTAACAGCCAGTAAATAATCTGTATTCAATCACATATACCTTTATTAGACTCTGCACATGCGTTACACAATTACACATACGTGCCTTCCTCAGTCACGAAAAGAGCTGCCGATGTCCGAGACGTTAGAAAACCTTAGAACCGAAACCCACAAAATCATGGGCGGCAAGGTCAACATCTATCGCCGCCAGAACAGTGATAACTGGCAATGCTCGACCTTCCTCAACGGGCGCAACTGGCGCATCACCACACACGAGGACAGCCTGGGTCGCGCGAAGGACTTCGCCGAAGACTGGATCTCGCCTTGCGCGGCAAGGCGCACGCAGGGCTTCTTCCAAAAGAGAAACAGCGTCAAGGTCCTAAATTCAAGGAGGCTGCCGCCAAATTCCTCGAAGAAGCTCCCATCCTCACCCAAGGCCAGCGAGGTCCAACGTGGCTAAAGCAATATGAGTTGAAGCTGATCGGCGTCATCCTTCCGTTTTTGGGCTAAGAAGCATCTGGCCGAGATCACATCCGGCGCCATTCAGGAATACCGAATCTGGCGCGCACAGAACTGTAAGACAGGCGGCACTCCGGCGCGGAGCACGGTACACAAGGAACTCGTCTGCATCCGTCAGGTGCTGAAGACGGCCAGGCGACATGGCTGGATCGAGTACCTTCCTGACATGTCGGTACCGTACAAGACTTCCGGCAAAATCACGCACCGCGCGTGGTTCTCACCTGAGGAATACAAGAAGCTCTACGAAGCAACGCGCAGACGCGCGAATGAGCCGAAGCAGGAGCGCTTCAAATGGGAATGCGAGCAGCTCCACGACTATGTGCTGTTCGCCGTCAATACCGGACTGCGGCCTGACGAAGCCTGGGCGCTGCAATTCCGCGACGTGACCATTGTCAAGGACGAAGCCACTGGCGAAACCATCCTTGAAATCGAGGTGAGAGGCAAACGCGGCGTTGGCTATTGCAAGAGCATGCCCGGCGCGGTCAGGCCGTTCGAGCGCCTAAAGAGTCGCTCACGTCCTTTGCGGATCGACGAACCGGAACGTGGAGGAACCAATGAAAAGACTCGCATGCCTGAGCCCACGGACCTCCTCTTCCCCAAATGGCAGCGCGAATTGTTCAACGCCATTCTCGACGAAGAGAAACTGAAAGCCGACCGCGACGGGCAAGCACGCACCGCTTACAGCCTGCGCCATACCTACATCTGCTTGCGCTTGATGGAGGGGGCGGATATCTATCAGATTGCGAAGAATTGCAGAACATCGGTCGAGATGATTGAAAAATTCTATGCCTCCCACATCAAGACCCGCCTCGACGCGGCGGCCATCAATATCATGCGCAAAAAGAAGGTAGCCAGGCGTGTAGCGAAAAAAGTTCGTACCGGCACCTGAGCCTTATACTTAAGCTGACCACGCGGGCGTGGCGGAATCGGCAGACGCACCGGACTTAAGCGCGACTTGAGTGCTCGCCGGGAAACCGGAGATGCAGAACTGCTCAAATTCGGGGAACCCTGTGAAATGGCGATCCCGAGCCAAGCCCCGACGGAGAACTCCGGCGGGGAAGGTGTAGAGACTAGACGGGCAGCACCTACCGCCGAACGGCGACAAACCGAACGGTTACGGTGAAGGTATAGTCCAGACCACAAACTTGCCGGAGCGTCCCTCGGACGCGCTTTTCCGGCAAGGCGGCGAAAGTCGTAGACGGTAAGAAAATCCGTTGGGGCGCAAGCCCCGTGAGGGTTCAAGTCCCTCCGCCCGCACCAACAAAACATCTCGATCTTGGCCAGGGTGGAACCATCCTGGCATTGCTTCATGCGCCGCTTGAGTTATCCTGCTCGGAGGTACGGTGGCGATTGCGCAGAAGCACCGTCGCTTTGGATGCAGTGACCGAAGGAAGCGAAAGCCACGCACCAGCGCCGGGCTCTTCTCTTATTTGAAGGTCCGTTTAGGTAGGAGGTCGTAGATCGCGAGCAGCCGATCCTGATCTTCTGCCGACACTTCTTGGAGCGTCTCTCTGTATCGCACTCCCGCGTCTACTGCTGGAGCCGAGGACATGATCTCCATATTGAGCCCGACTCGAAGTACCTGGCGCCCTCCGGTTCCAGCGAACACGAGCACTTCTTCCTCATTCCCGAAGTGATAGACGAACACGCGATCGGCTGGTTTGTCGCCAAACATGGCCGAGCCGACATACAGCAGCACCTTGTCGGGACCGCTTTCCCGGATCTCATCTGGTTCCCTATTTATCGTTGTCATAGCTATTTCCGGAATTGATCGGGGTTGCCCTTCGCCGTGTGCTCAACTCTTGCTATGTGGGGCTTGTGGTTCGGCGACAACTCTTTGGCTCTTTTGATCGCAGCAGCTTGCGTTGGTAGGATCGCGCTTGCGCGTTCGGCACCCTCTTTAAGCACCGCGTATTCTCCAGGTCCACGCTTTTCAATGTAAGTAGGCTTTTCTTTCGACATCTAATTTCCTCTCCTCGAAAGGCTACGGTACCGGTTGCAATTCGATCCATAACCCGTCGGGGGCAGATGGCGCCAGGACGGCCCGTCTAATTCCGGAAAAGAACATGAATCAGATGGACGATGGACAGGCCTACGAGCCCAAGGCGATAGAACGCTAGTTCAAGACGAGGCAAGTCGTCTTCGACGAAGTCGAGGAACAATTGCAGCTTCGAACGATTCTTCCTGGAAGAACAACGCGAATTTGGCTCGTACAAGGTAGTCTCTCCATCCCCGGCGAATGAAGAAACTGGTGTCCAAGCTTCGCAGCCTTTCGAGGCAGGCGTCCTGTACCGGGCAGGACAATCTGGTTTTTAACTCAAGGTCTTTCGGTCCCAGTAGGACCTCACCTCGTCAGTGTGCCGGACAAATCATACCACTGCTCTATGCGCAATAAAAAACGTTGTATGCTGCGTAGCTATCGAGCTCGTCGAACAGCCCATATTGCACAAAGCTCACATGCTCTTTCACCGGAAGTGCAGTGGCTGGTCTTTGGAGGATGCCCAGTACAGGGTCGAGTGCAGCTGCGTCCAGGCGACGTTCTGGTGGCGGTTACCGACGGCATCAGTGAGGCAATAAACTTGGACGGCGGAGAATGGGGTGAGGGAGGATTGCTCGAGCCCATCCAGTCGCTGAGGTGCGCATCCGCAGAGGAATTGCTGAAGCACCCGTTCGGGCTGTTATCCGATTTGCCGGCGTAGCCCCGCAGCATGATGACACGACCCTGATGGTCGAGCGTGCCTTTGAAGCTTAGCCCGCAGCCCGACTCGGGTGCCCGATTCGTCGGTTCTCGGGTGTCGTTATTCCTAAACTACTACTAGAAGGGATTCACCGAAAGCAAAGGGTTGTTCCCGCGTAACCTCTCGGCGCGATCCAAGCAATCGGCTCTGCGTCTATGTCACTCGCCCTCAATCCGGCGCTGCTCGTCATAATAATCACTGTGTTCGAGGTGCCGCTGAGCATACCCTGCAACGCCCGCCATTGCACGGATCGGTAGCGTAAGCCGACCCTAACGCTGTTTCGAAATTCCATCGCAAGACCAACTCGGACGATTATTTCTTAGGCTTGACTCGCTTTGCTGTCTTCTTGCCGGGTTCCTTCTTGGTTGGACGGCCAAGCTTTGGTCGCGCGACAAACGCCTCAACCTCAGAACGGAGGACAAGAGTCCTGCCTGCCACCCGCACCGCGGTCAGGCGGCCTCGCCGGATTAGATCCGCAATGGCCTGCTTGGACACACCACGAATTCCGGCGGCTTCAACTTGAGAGATATATTCCTCAAGGTTCTCGCCATTAGTGCTTGTCTTGGTCAAGTACTTATGCTATTGTTCTGGACAATTGGGTTCCGAGTTCCATGATACCGCTCTGAACTCCGCCGCTATCAGCAGGACGCGCCAGTGCGCTAACACGGACGCGCCCCTGACCACTCCTCACCTTCCTAGAAAGGCGACGATATGGCTGCCTCTAAAGGTACCCGCAAGCCGGTTTCGGACACAAATCAAAGAATCCAGGATCTCTTCCGTGACTCGATGGCGTCTTCCGACGGACGGGAGCAGGAGTGGCGCAATGCCATGCAACACGCCGGAACCGGAGCCCCTCCTCTGCGCTTCCCTGTCTACGAAGACCTCTACTTCCTCAACGTCTACTCCCAAAGGCTGGTTGACCTCATAAGAGAGATCACCGGCAAGTTCGGAATTTCTCCGCACGACGCGCTTTTTCATGAGTCTCTGATTCAGCAGGTACGAGCCGGGGTCAGCGGCGATGTGCTGGACCGAATGCACGGAGTTGAAATTACAGACGAGTGGATCTTCGGCAGCCTGCGGCGCGAAGAGGAGAAGGGCTTTCGCGATCCGGACGATGTCTACATCGACGTTCGGAAGCGGGAGGAAGAACGGATCAAAAAGGGTCTCGTCCCCCGCATCCGTTTTCTCGATGAAAAGCCAGAGATCAAGAACAGAGCTGCCGCAAAGAACCCCAAATAGACATTCATCACAAGCTCTGGCATTAGCAGTAGAAGGAGATTCCATGTCAGATGAGTTGGAACAAGACAGACCCTCCGAGGATCCGGACCTGCCACCCCTGGGCCCTGGACAGTTCCGTTGCAGCAAAGAGATCGCGGGAAAGCGGGTCCGTTCGGTCTATATCAGCTACTCCGATCAATACAACATCGTCGAGGTGGACTTCACCGATGGCACCTCTCTGTCGGTGCAGCTCTTTCCCATGGTGGAGCTGAAGGTCGAGCTGAGCGACTGGAACGTGGAGAACGGAAAGATTCTCAAAACGTGGCCGCGCATGATCGCGCGTTGACGAGTGGAGATGTCATGGGTAAAAAACAGAAACGATCACTCCATCGGTTCGAAGCAGGCGGTCATGGCGGATGCGAGGCGCTGCTCTTCGAGTTCCGCGACAATCTCACACGATTGATGGATGAAAAGCAGAATAACCCTGCCGAACCATCTACACCCTACATTGTCAGGATTGCGGCCCGGACGTTCGACGAAGCGTTGGAGTATTTGCGATGGCGCGAGCCGGACCTCACTATCGATAGCGTGCAGAACCTTGGGCTCATTCTCATGGTCGCTGGCTCTGCCGTGGATTGAGCACACTGGAGAAGAAGAGATGAACGGAAGAATCAAACGATCCGATTACGACGAAGACTTCGACGATCCGGAAGAGATCCAGGACCATAATGAGCGCGAGTTGTTGGAACGAAGAGCCAGGAACACGCGGCCCAAGATAGGGGTGAATTTTACCGAGGTCGTGGGCAAAACCGTCGCATTTGTGAACGTAGTCAACGATCCGCCAGAGTGGCAGGCGCTCGAAATCCGCTTCACAGATGGAACTCTGCTCCATTTCGAGTTTACGACCACCCATACCGAGATCAAACCGAAGTACTTGGAGGCGCGGTGAGGAGACCTGGCACTGATCCGGGACTATGGAATGTTGCCCGTCGAAGCAGAAGAGCTTTGCTAACTACGCGAGGCCACCAAACACGGGCCACATTGTGATTGAACATCCGCGAAAATTATCAGTCCGGGCCTTCTTCCTGACTTGATCGTTTATTTCCACCATTGTCCTTCAGCACTAGCCTTGGGAAGCCGCCAGCTACCGTGTACCACCTGGAAACACCGTAGCAATCCGCCAGTCTCTTCATCTACCCCATCGCAATACGGCGTGCGGCGAAGAGCAGCAGAGATGCGTGCTTGGTCGATGACCAGGGACAACTGCGGCCTGTCTGAATCTGCGGGATACTGGTCCACAATTCTCGCAAAAAATGCCTTTCCGCTTTTTGGTATAACTCGCACGAGATACGCATCCCGGTTCTCCAGTGAGGTGTGCACGGAAGACTCTTGGCGGACGATTGTTACCTTTACGCGGTGCGCGGTAAGGCTCTCTGAATGTGCTGGCATACTTACCGCTATCAGCACAAGGATGGCAATTACATTCGATCGGCGGAGCATGCTTGTCCTCGCTTCAGATACTCAGGAGCGGCAAATGGAATGGCGAGTGTGTCGCCTTGCATTGGGAATGTCAAGCTGTTATGCGCATGTGACAGTTACTAAGATCGCGATGACGCCGCGCTTCGACGTGAAGGACCTCAGACGCGCGGTCAATTCAACGTGTAAAGCACCAAATTGGGAATGGCCGTTACGAACGCTCAGTGAAAGAGCACCGCTCGGTTGGACCCACAGTTTCGACTGTGCGACTCTGCCGTCGCGGCCTGGAGCCTTCTGACGCACGCTGCACGGGAGTCACTGAATGAGGTTCCAACTGTCCCCAAACTTGATCGTAGACACTTGAGACCGATTCGCCCAATGCTGATTCGGCACGTTGTGCCGCTCTGCGTGCCCTGGAGTTTCGCAAGGAGATCCAATGCAATCGTCCCCCATTGCCGCAGCACCTCGTTCTTCGTTGAGGAAATTTTTACCGGCCATTCTGCAGATGGAGTTAACTGCGATTCGATGCCTCCAAAAGAAGAACGTAGCTATCTTTGCCTTAACTACGTTTCAGGTAGCACGGTTGTTGCGATACATTTGTTCCTTTTTTGGGATACCGCTGATAGTATTTCTACGCCTCAGGTGCGCCAACTATCGCTTCCTTGGACGCTGCCACCGCAGCGCAGTACACTTCATTCATGGACTTGGGAGAAGGTCTCTTCGACGCCGGACCCTTGCTTCTCTTTGGCCCGCCTTCTCCAAGGCTTCACTCCCGTTGCTGTTCTTGCTCTCGATTTGTCCTTGTTCATCGTCTTATGCGCAAAATAACTACTATTTGAATACCGGAGATCCGGCGCAGTTGACCCAATATCCCATCAAGTATGGCTCCGTCAATCTCGACAACGGGAATCTCTTCCTAAAATTTCCTCTATGGAGCGCGGCCCAGCGTTCGGGTCAGCCGCTGCAAGTCAGCCTTGTGTATAACTCGACCTTCTGGGACGAATTACCGGGGGTTGGCGTGGGTGGGGAACCGGACTACTATCCATACAATAACGGAGGCTTATCGCTCGTTGTCGATGCTGGAGCCCCGGGCCGACTTCAGTACTCAACCACTCCTAACCCCTGCAACCAATCTGGCTGGAATAACGGCGGTGGCGTAAGATACTCAAATTTTCACTTCACAGATGGTAGTGGCACCGCGATTACCTTCTCTCAGCTAAACGGGCTTCTCTATTATATGATCTGCTCCTCCGGTCAACAAAATGAGTATTATGGCCAATACAGTGGCACAACTACATCAGACAATGGAACCGGGTACTATCTCCAGGTCACGCTTAGTCAGCCGCCGGGAAATGTAGGTCTGACGTATACGCTCTACGGCCCGGACGGGACTAACTCAGGCGTTCTGCCATCGGGAGTGCAAGCCTATGGAGAAGACTCAAATGGAAATTATTTATCGGGATCAACGTACGATCAACTGGGGCGAAACCTGTTTGGCGGCAGTACCTGCGGGCCCCCTGGGCAACCAAGCGATCCCACATGTCCATCGATGCTTACTGGTGGTACAAGTACAATACCTAATGCTCCAGGAGTAACCCCTTCGCAGACCTATACAGAAATGGTGCAGACGGATACCGGTGCTGTCGCATTTGTTATGGAGTACGCTACGGTGCCCGTGTGTACCAACTTTCCAGCCGTAAGCGGTTCTGGCAATCCGATTGCCGGTCAATACTGTGGCACTTCCGGTCAGCCGGCCCTTCTCAACCTTCCAAGCAGCCTCACAATCCTCCTTCCCGGCCAGTCCTCCGGTCCCACTTATAGGTTCGGATATGACAGCGGTTCGACTCCCGGCCACTACGGAGAACTGACGTCTATCACCCTTCCGCAGGGGGGCGAGATTGGCTTTTCTTACACCGCGACTGGCTCAATGCTTGGTTTTGCGGGATCGAGTGAACAAATCAATTCAGTCACTGACGAAGATGGAACAACGACCTTCCAAATCGGCGCTACAGTAGGCAACGCGACAGTCACGATGCCTGCTCGCTTGACTCCGAGTGGCGCGACCACCCACGACACACAAGTGTACAGCGCTTCAGGGAGTGGTGCCGCCATCTGTTCGCCGTGCAAGATGATGTATTACAGCGGAGGCACGACGTTGTTGAAGACCATCTCGTGGACAAGCGATCAGAGTAATCGAGTCATTTCCCGATCGACGACTTTAAATGACACGGGCCAAACAGCGACAACAACATATCAGTATGCACCAAACACCAGGTTGATAAGCCTTCTCCAAGAAGGGGATTTTTCTGGGAATATCGTCAGAACAACGCAAACCCTGTATCAAGGAGACACGGCATCAATCAAATATGCGAGCCAGTATCACATGCTCAACCGCCCTGCCTCTGTCGCGGTTTATGCTGGCGCGAGTACCACCGGCGCACCGCTCTCTTTGACAACGTATACCTATGACGAATATTCGTCGAGCTATTGCGCATCTGGAACTCCCGGATTGAAGCTGATAACTGGAGCTGCGGGCCACGACGACACGAGAGGCACTAGCTATGTAGCACGCGGGAATCCAACGACTAAGAGCCAACTCGTCAGCCCTGGCGTCTCCTCGTTCTCGCATATGTGTTATGACACGTTGGGCCATGTGACCCAGTCTGTAGATGGGAGAGGGTATCCTACGTCTTTCAGCTATACGGATTCATTTTCCGATACCGAGTGTACGACGTCCGGTCCAACTTACGCTTATCTCACCAGCATCACAAATGCGCTGAGTCAACTCACCAAAACCGCCTACAACTCGTGCGATGGAAGCGTGGCCAGCGTTCAAGACCAGAACGATATCAATGCCAACCGAGCCGGTACCACATACGTTTATGATGGTCTGCAGCGGGTGACAGAAGTTACATACCCGGATGGAGGGGAAACGACCACGAATTACGATGGTTCCGCTGTTCCCGAAGTGATCACGGTGACGACAATAGCAACGCCCAATCCCAATCAGATCACCAAGACCACCCTTGATGGCCTGGGACGACCACTCACAACGCAGCTTGTCAATGATCCACAAGGCGCTGATAGCATCGATAGAACTTACGATTCGTTGGGCCGCCTGAAGAGCGTTTCTAATCGGCACAGGACGTATTCTTCACCCACTGACGGAACGGTGAGTTATTCCTACGATGCGCTGGGCAGGATGCTGCTTGAATGCAACCAAGATAATGTTACGAGTGGAACGAACACTCCTTGTGTTGCTGGGGCGAGCTATCGGCAGTGGGTATACACCGGCCCTTTGACGGACATTTACGACGAGGCCCGGCATCATTGGCAGCAGACCGTCGATGGGCTGGGGCGCCTGATCGACGTGAAGGAGCCGGACAGCACGAACAGCCCGACGATCGAGACCAAGTATACCTACGACGCCTTGTCAAATTTGCTTAACGTTAATCAGCTCGGCGCAAGCGGCAACACGCCGAGGGTTCGTAGCTTTACTTATGACTCCCTATCGCGTCTGATTACCGCTAGCAACCCGGAGACAGGCACTGTGTGCTACGGCCAGTGGAGCGGTTCAAACTGCGTAAACAACTACGACGGCAACGGAAATCTGTTATTTAAAACCGATGCGCGCGGGGTGGTCACGCAGTATACCTATGACGCACTCAACCGCGTCACGCTCAAGAGCTATCCAACCGTGCCCGCCGGTATTCAAGCAACGTCCTCAGTGGGCTATCTCTATGACATTCAGCTCCAGGGCTGGGGCTGGCCGGCACAAACCAGCCCGAACTACCCCACTACCGGGCAGACCAATCTGGTGGGACGGCTATCCAATGTGTCTGTCAATACTGCGGGTGCCAACGCGTGGACAGTGTATGGTTATGATGCAATGGGTCGCACGATTTTAAAATCGGAATGCTTGCCCATCGACTGCGGTAATAATCATCACGACATTCACTTTCGCTATGATCTCGTGGGAAATCTTGCATTTTACGATCGCGGCCTCAACGTGGTTGAGAACAACGCCCTTCCAAATCAGGGCTTTTATTTTGGCGGCTTCACCCAGACCTATGACGGGGCAGGCAACCTGAGCTCAGTCACCGGAGACACGGCTGGCACCAATCATGCGACTAACATCCTCAGCAGCACGGACTACTTCCCCAACGGCCATCTGTATACCGCTACAAAGCTCGGTATCTACGGCGATAAGTACTCGGTCACCAATCGAAACTGGTATACGGGCGAGGTAGTCACCGACCCGTCCAACAGGACGGTCTGGCAAACCACTGCGCACCGGAACAACACCGGCACGGTAAGTGCGACGACAGACACAGGCGCCGGCAATTGGTCCTTTACCTATGATCCGATGAATCGCCTCAAGACGGCGGCAGGCCCGACCGGCGCCCTTTCGTATACCATCGATGCCTTTGGGAACAAATATCAGCAGACGCTCACCTCCGGTACCGGCCCCTCCCCGCAGGGCTATCAACCTGGCAGTAACAATGCGCTGACCGGGAACGGGCTGACCTATGACCAGTCGGGCAACGTCACCTACGATGGCTACAACCGCTACATTTATGATGTTGAGGGCCGTTTGTATCAGGTAGGTAATTCCATCTGCTATATCTACGATGGCGACGGCGACCGCGTTGCACGCACCAATTGCAACGTGAGCGGTGCTGGGTGGGGTCATATGACCGGCGTTTTGTCAGAGTATCTCTATGACACCGATCACCACTTATTATCCGAGGTGAATGTCGCCAGTCAGCTGATGGCGAATGGTAATATCTGGGCGGGCAATCAATTGGTTGCGCAGGACGCTCCGGACGCAAATGTGACGACAGCCACGGCGACCCAGTTGCGGATCACTGATCAGGTGGGCTCCCTACGCGGCCTGCTCGATCTCGGAGAACATGTCGTGCAATCATGCACCTCGTTCCCCTACGGGGACGGCGCCACATGTTCGACCCCGGCCGACCAGTTCTTTACCGGCAAAGAACGGGATGCTGAAACAACGTTCGATTACTTCGGCGCCCGATACTACAACTCCACTCTGGGCCGATTCATAAGCCCCGACCCGAGCGGCCTGCAGTACGCTGATCCCAGCAACCCGCAGAGCTTGAACCTCTACAGCTACGCGCAAAATAATCCATTGAGCAATATCGATCCAACGGGCTTGGACTGCGTGTACTTCAACGACGCCGGGAACGGCGTGGAATCAGTAGATCGAAACAGCAGCTCGGGTGAATGCAACAACAGCGGCGGGGATTATGTGCGGGGGACGCTTTCATCGAGCGGTAGCGGCTATTTCCCTGACAGCAATGGGGGCAGCGGAACCTTCGCATTCCAGAGCACCGATGCTAATGGTACGTACACCAACTACGTGACCGCTCCTGGGTCGCAGAACGACGGAACGACGTGCTCTGGGAATTGCACTCTTGCCAACGGCTTCATTCCGAATTACAGTGGCGTGCCAGAAGATGTCGCACTGAACCCCTTTGCGCAGGCGCTCTTCACAGAAGTGGCTCACCAGACTGCTGGCCTTCCAAACGTTTGCGGAGTAGGGATAACGGCTCGCTTTGGTGTGCCTGGATCACGTCTCTCGGCAGGCGTAGATTTCAATTCACAATATGGCACTAGAGCTGCTGGCGGGGCGCGTATAGCCACCTTTGGTGGCTTTCAAGGCAGTGTCTCGGTAAAGGGCAAGAGCGTTAGCGCTAGCGTCTCGGCACCTATTCCAGGAACACCGTTTCAGGGTGTAGTCAGCACTAAGGGTTCTGAAGTATCTTCGATGGGTGTAGCCATAAGGGCACCTTTCGTGAACATTCAAGACTATGCAAACATCGGAACCTTTGGAAGCTGCCCATGAGCACTAAGCTAGTTGATGCAATTCTGCTGGTTGTTGGAGCAGCAGTCATTGTGAATGGTTTCATAGGAAGGAGGCTGTATAACGACGCCGACATGGCTATCACTAAAGAAGAACTGGAAAATATGAAAGCTCCGTCGAAGGTGATGCGGACTATCTACATTCTGGCTGGAGCGGCAATGTTCGTCTACGGGCTCGTTAACATCGTCCATTGACCAGTTGGGCTTGGCACGACCCTTCGCACCTGGGCCGCTTTATGAGCCCGGATCCTGGGTGGTTTATTGCCGCTGACCCGACGAATCCGCAGAGCTGGAATATGTATGCCTACGCTCTGAACTGTAGCCTGAGGTGTTATTTGACGCAGCGTTTATGGAATTATTTGTCGTAGCGACAGGGTTCATGCTTGTCCGATGACGAGGCTATCGCGTGCGGCCTCGACGATTTCCAAAGAGACAAGTCGGGTGTCGTTGACATTCAGGACGCGTTCGATTTGAGTCAGGAGTCGCGTGAGAAGCCGCAGGTTGCCGCTGGTAATCCGGATAAGACGGGCAACAACCTCCGGCGTGAAGGAGTCCTCGGGCAGGCTGACGCCCGGTGGTGTCCAGCGCCGTTCCAGAAGTGCATGCATCTCGCGGCTTTCGAGTGGACGGAACTCGTGGACGAAGCCAATGCGGGAGTAGAACTGAGGGAAGCGCGCGACGCGCTTTTCGATGCCAGGCATGCCGATCAAAATCATGCCCACGCGCCCCTCATCGAAGATGGAGCGCATCTGTTCGAGACTGTTCATCTGCAGTCTGTCAGCTTCATCAACCACGATGAGAGTGGTCGGGTCCGAGACTTCTCTCTTTCGGGCCTGATAGAACTGGTAGGTCTGGAAGTAGACGGGATCGACCGCTGGCCGGTCACAGGGCGAACAGCCTGTACGCACAAAACAACCCGCTAACAAATACAGACCCAACAGGCTACGACTGTGTGTACCTCAACGATGCTGGTACGGGCGTTGAAACTGATCAGAATGGCAACCAAATCGGAGTGGATCGTAATAGTAGTAAAGGGGAGTGCATGGGAGATGCAAATCATCCCGGCACAGGTGGCTACTGGGTAGATGGAACGGCAAATACTCTTTATCTTGATCCAAATTCTAATGCTGTGGCACTTACTGGTTACGAAGATGGACAGAATACTCAGTCACCCATCTATAATCTCGCCTCACAATCAACGAGGGTTACGGCCAGTGACCCTTCAGAAATAGCAATTCAAGACGTGAGCCTCTACACAAATATCAGAGGAACCTTTCCGGGCCTCAAGGTGCAGTGGCAGGTCCGCAGCAATGTAAGTTACAGCGATGCAGTAAGTTGGTGTAACGCGGCTGCATTGATGGCAGGTGGAGGGACCGTGCCGGGTGCCATACCGCCAACCGGGCCTGGTGTTGATACGGAGCCATCCAGGATGGAAACACCGAGTGAGAAGACACGCTTTGCAAATGAAAAGCCGCATTCAGAATATCCGCAAATGGGCCCCACCGAGAGAGGAAATGCGTTCGCTAACGCCTTTGCTTACGGTGGCAATTTCAGTGCTTGTGTGGGGGCGGTGACCAGTGGATACAGATAAACAGGCGAAGAATTATGATCCGATCAGGAAAGCGCGAGAAGAAGCGCCGAGCTTTATCGCCACGTGGATCGGGAAGGGTCGACGACCCACGAAGAGCCAAAGAATTGGTGTGGGGTTGTTGTCGCTTATTTGTGTCGGGACCGCATTTGCATTTGGCAGTGGTTTCAGTGCACTTCTCCACGATCGCAATGTGTTGGCGATATACTTTGGCGGCGTAACCCTGTTTTTCCTGATTTTGGGACTTCTAGGATTTAGAAACATCATGAGAAAGTAGACCCGCATGGCGAACAATCATCCAGCGTGCGCGTGGGGAGCGCTCCTCGTGACGGTGCCGCTTTTCCTGGACAAAATGGCGTGTCAGTACACGCCGAACTCGTCGTTCGCGGCTCGAGTGTACCTGGACAACCAGATACTGGTCTCAACGATAGCGCGGACGCGAACTTCGCCGCTGGCAATCGCGGTATCTATACGACCGGTCAGGTCAGCCTTTGCGGCCTTTTGCGGCTCTCGAAACACGGATAATAGAAGTTGTCTATCGTACGATTTGTCACGTTTGGTGGCGTGACCCCTACTACGTCGAGAAATCGCAGATCGAAAAGGAAGGCTCTGCTCATCTCTTCCGCCACACAATGGCGACGCTGATGCTGGACGGCGGCGCGGACATCCGCTTCATCCAGCAAATGCTCGGCCATGTCAGTCTGCGCACGACCGAGAGGTACACACACGTCTCCATCCGGCAACTGCAAAAGGTCTATGAAGCGACCCATCCCGGAGCCAATCTGGAGCGCCGCAAAGCAGGGCCGGAAGACGCCGAGCGAGAGGTAGCCAGGGCCGAGTTGCTGGCTGCTCTTGACGATGAAATGCGCACTGAAAACGGCGCTGAATAGCTCTTCTTTTAGTAGCTGTTTTAGCTGCTAAGTCAGGGCCGAAGTCCCTTCCCATAATGTGCTCGGCTCTGTGGCCTGAAGACCGTACAATCGTGTGCAGATGCAGCCCGCTCCCAGCACGCAAATCCCGGACGGCCTTCTAGCTGCGATGACGCTGCTAAATGAAAAACCGCGTCTGGGCTTCGACAGAAAAACTCCTGCACTGCATCCGTAGCACAACCTCCCCAACTCCACTGCGGCACTAGGAGTTAGCTGGAGCGTAGCTTCAGAAACGCGGTCGAGTCATGTGATGGGTCGCTTTATGAGCCCAGACCCATCCGGCTTAGAGTATGCCGATCCTTCCATTCCCCAAAGCCTGAATCTCTACAGTTGCGCTCAGAACAACCCGCTTACGAATGTCGATCCTACCGGCCTCGACTGCGTGTACTTCAACGATGCGGGGAACGGAGTCGAGTCGGTTGACCGTAACAGCAACTCCGGGGAGTGGCAGCAACGGGGGCGACTGGATCAACGGCAGAGTGCAGAGCGCCACATACTTCGCCGATAGCGATACGTTCGGCTTCCGCAGCAGAGACTCTCAGAACAACTACCTAACCTACGCGAACGCGCCGGGCACGCAACACAGCGGAATACCGTGCTCCGGCAACTGCGATCTGGCCAACGGATATTTCGAGTCGTCTAACAGCTCGCCCGGTCTGTTCGATCTGTCGCCGGATCAACGTATCCAACAGATCAGCATCGGCGTCACAGCCGACTCTCAACACTCGTTCGGATGTATAGCCCAGGCTTATGGCGTCGGAGTTCCGGGCACGGCTGCATATCAGCTTGGACAGCCCGTGGCTGGGACGAAGCGGTTCGTCAGCCAAGGCAGCTCGCTTGGAACGTCTCCCATATCGGACGCACCGAGTAAGGCGATCCCGATAAAGGGGAGCTTCCGAGCACCTGTAGACGGGCCTGGAACGGGCGTTCCCTTCCGAATGACTAAGACGGGCACTCGGGCGATATGCTCCGTTCGCGGGTCTTGCAGCCGATGCCTAGCAGCGATTCGTTGGTTGTCGCCAACCCACCCTTTGCGTACCACTCTTTCGGATACCCTTGCTGCTGCAACTACTCCGTCTGTTCTCGGCACCGGCACATCAGTGTATCGCTCCAGCCGTAAGCATCAGAGCCTGAGTTCCGTTTCAGCGCGAGCGTCCCAAGACGGGCGCTGCTCCGCAGCGGATGAGTAATTGACACGTCACCCCCAACTGGGATGCTGCCGGTAAACCGGCCCTTTGGTTCGGTTAGCCACCGTTAACGCGCTCGAAATCAGCAACTTGCTAATTTGCAATTCGACACGCTGCAATGCGTTTACGCCGGTAAACGGCAGAGCACTCTACAGCGTGCAGCGTGTAAACGTGCTGATAAACAAAGGCTTCCAGCATCCCGACCCTTGACGGCGAAAATTAGAGGGTGCAAGCTGGTTTTGAGGCGGGCTTCCCCATGAGCACTCCCCGCATCCCGGCTCCGTTGCAGTCTCCAGCCTCGCCGAGTGGCGAAGCACGTCCGGTTCTCCGTGCCAAAACCATTGCAACCAGGGTCACATCGGAAGAGCTGGCGGAGGTGGAAACCGCCGCCGAAGGCGCGCGGAAAACCTTGGCCGAGTGGCTGCGTGAACTGGCTTTGAAAGCCGCACGGGAACATCCGGCGGACCCGACAGAGCTGCTGCTGGCCGAGGTCTCGGCACTGCGCTACATGCTCCTGAATCTCTTTCACGCGACGGCCCAGGCGAACGCCGAAGGCAAGCATCTGTTACCCGATTCCGTGGTCAAAATCCGTGACCAGGCCAATGTGCGGAAGCTGGCCGACGCCCGCAAATTGCTCGCGGAGTTTCTGTCCCAGGAGGGACCGGACGGGAGCAAGCAGTGAGCCGCCCCATGCGTTTCCCAAGCCGGACGGGACGGCTGTTCTGGCTTCTTTTCTGGCTTGCGATGGGGCCGCTTGTCCTCATCTTCCCGGCCTCCGCGTGGCTTTACTGGACGCTGGACCCGCTCCAGAAGGTCTATCTCACGACCTATGCCGCCAGTTCCGTAGGGGATGGGATTCCGCATAGTGAGATGACCATCCGATGGGTGATGAAGACCGCGCCCAAGCGGAAGCCGGTGCCCGCCTCAGCCGAGGATGTAGTCGCAGGCCCAGACCCAAAACTACCCGTCAGCCTCTCGCCCAAAGCCATTGCGGAGGGCTGGCGTGGAGTGGCCTACAGCGCCCCGGAGAAAGTGCCCGCAGACAGTCTCGCCAAGGGGTTGCGGGACTACGTTTATGACGGTGTAAGCGTGTGGTGGTTGTTTGGCAGACCGATGCTCAACAGCCTTGCGGTGCTGATGCTGCTCTATGTGCTCCGTCTCCAGATGAAGGAGGGATTCGGACGGAGGCGGCAGCAGGAGGAACGCCACGGACGCAGAACCAAAGGCCCAGAGCTGGCTTCGGTTTTCCGGTGGCGCGGCGCAAACACTGATGGCATTCGTTTCCGTCTGCGTTTCGAGAATGCGCTTTTGCGGTGGCTGCCCTTTGGCCCAAGCTACTGCATCTCGAAACGTCTTGAAGCCAGCCACATTTTGATGATGGGAGACACCGGCAGCGGGAAGTCCAATGCCATCCGGCAGCTTCTTCGCCAAGTACGGGAACGCGGAGAAAGCGCCATCGTCTACGACCCGGCGATGGACTTTGTGAGCGAGTTCTACTCGGCTGGGCGTGGCGATTTAATTCTCAATCCGCTGGACCAGCGTTGCCCATATTGGAGTCTTGGCAAGGAGATTGACCGCGACGAAACGGCTACGACTATCGCCGCCGCATTCCTGCCGGAAAAGGAGTACGAGAAGGAGTTTTTCACTGACGGGCCGCGTCGCATACTGGCCCATCTGCTCAAGCGACAGCCGCAGCCCAGGGACATTTTGAGCATGATGGCCGACCCCTCACGGACCGAGTTTGCGGTGAAAGGAACGCCGCTGGCCGCTCTGCTCGATGCGGGAGCGCCCGCACAGCGTTGCTGGCGTGCTGGCGAGCTTGATGGATTTCCGATGCCATCGGGGAAATTGAAGTGGAGCGGTTGAAGGAATCGCGTAGCATGAGGCTGCTAGGCAGCAGGAAATCGTATGCAATGGAGATTGAACGAAGCCGCTTGTCATGGCTTCGGAAGTCTCCGGCCTGGAGCCGTTGCACGGCTTCATCAAGCAAGAGAACAAAGTTGTTCCGGTTCATTTTCAGTTTGCAAAGAAGCACGGCAGACAACCGGAGTTTATCGAGCGCAAATTGCCGGAGATTGCGCCAAGGTCGTCACCGCCGACGCCGTTCGCCGACGAACCACCTACCGTCAAGCTTCCACTGAATCCAGAGCAACCGACTGCCTCCGCTAACCACTTCACCACCGTGCGCTCAATTGTGGTCGCGGAGGGTGCTGATCGCCAAGACGTGGCGTTCTGGTGCAAGACGCTCGAAGCAAAATCCCCTAAAACTCCTACGGGCTCTCCCGAGCCAAACACGTATCCAAAGAATCGCGGCGAAGCGGGACGCGAATACTGGAACACTCGGTTCAGCAAATCAAACGCGTCTGTCCCGATCCCTTCAAGTGGCAGATCCTGCGCGAAGATTTGCTCAAGCTTGGCACCACTCACATCGGCTGGATACGACGGCAGATTAGAAAGCGACTCGACGTAATCCGCAGAGAAATCGGCAACTCGATGAGCCAGAGAGCGAAAGCTCTTATCCGACTGACCTAACCTGCGCATAGGCCGCCATTTTATCCGCTTTCGGAGTCTGACCTCTAATCATCACGCTTTCAACCTGAAAGGCCGGCAGTTCGGGCCCATGATCGAAGTAGCGCTTTGACGCAGAATCCTGCAGTAAAGCCTCCAGACATGTCCATCACTTCCTAAACCGGTCTAGAAATTCGAGCGACAATGTTCGCTGGCCGCGAACGTCTGCCTCTCGGCACAATCTGCCAGCAGAGGCCCATTCAGGCCTTCGAGCACAGTGTTTTTCCGATCTTGTCTCCAAGCGGCACACTTCTCAAACAAATCAGAAACAATTCACGTGCCCTACCCGGGGGTGGGTTGATCAGTATTCACTGTGCTGTCGGGCTGAGGGATGCATTCTCCGGGAAGGTCCACAAACTCTATATCGACTTTCATCTGCCGTCGTACCTCAATGTCAGCGAAACAGAAGCTGACGCTGCTTGCGATGGTCGACGACTTCGTCTTTGGTCATGCTCTCCGCGAAGCAGCCAGCGATACGACGATTGACTTGGAGTTCGCTGCGGCGCAAATGGCTACAGGAGCCTTCCCCCGACTTGCGGCGGTGTTCGGGCGCGGTCGGATTGATGCTGGGAAAGACCGCTTCGAGGTGGGTTTGCGTGTGCTACTCGAAGGAATCCGGAGTCATTGGATTTACGCCAGAGAAGCCACCGTTCGCGGTTACTCCTACGACAGCTTTGAACAGCCTCACCTCATCGGTCGTAGTGTTGGCAGACGATCCTCATCGACTTACTCTCGATAATTCACGTTTCAGCAGCTGCTCGCGATTCAAAATCACTCCGCCTAGCATAACCATCTTCGTTGTGTCGAGAGACGAGAGGTTCTGGCGCGGATCCTCTGAAAGGATGAGAAGATCGGCATTCCGACCAGCCTCGAGTCGGCCCACATCTCTCCAGCCGTACACCGCGGCGTAATTGTCGGTTGTCGCCGCGAGCGCCTCTCGTGGAGTTAGACCGATTCGATGGAGGAGCTCAAGCTCGAGGTGGAGACCGCTACCCGGCATCACTCCATAGGTTGACGCGCCACTCGCCGCCAGGAATCTCGCGCCGAGGTGATAGAGATGGGCATCAATCTGTTGTTTGTGCCAGCCGCAATTTCGAACGTAGTCGCGCCGCTCAGGCGGGAGACTCATGAGCCAGCCGGAAGCCCCGGTCTTGGGGTCTACGGGTACGTCGAGATCGGAGGCTGAGACCAGTATTGCCGATTGAGCTTTCCATGGATTGGAAATATCCAAGAGGTCGGCGGTTGCCTCAATAGCCAATGTGGGCATCAATGCCGTGTCCGATTTGCTCAACTGGGTTCCGAGTTCCGTAATCACAGCCGAGGAAGTAGAGAGGGCGCAAAGAGCTTTGTACGCATTAGCGCCGTTTCCATCCGCTCGCTCCAACTTGGCGGTCACGGGGGCCAGATCCATCTGATAGTGGTCGTTGTGCACCAATGCTTCGACACCCCTGCGGACTGCGTAAGGGTAGCCGGTGAATCCGGGCTCACCCAGAATGGCCAGGTGGTTTGCCTTTGCTTCCGAAACGATCGCATCCATCTGTTCTGGCCACACGTCGAGCCCAATGGTGATCCCACGAAAGCCCTGCCCGGCAAGTTGGTCGACCCGCGCAATCAACTCGCCTCTGGAAAGGCGGCGCCCGTGGAGGCGTGTGTCCCGTAGTGCATCAGGTGACGTCTCGGTGCCGTCGACTGAATATCCAGTGACGGGTGCGCCAAGGAATAGTCGTGGGCTCGGCGTCCCCGTTTTGAGAACTGTCACTTCTCCATCTCCGGCGCCAGCCCGCGGAATGGTGGGAACATAGACAGTGGTTACGCCCTCATAGAGGTACGCGTTGGCAAAGCCCTGCGTCCGTAGCGCGCCGAATCCATCGATGAGACCAGGGATCAGGAATTTCCCGCGTGCATCGAGAATGCGCGCTCTCTTGGGTACGGGTGTCGTTGCGGAAGGTCCGACTGCGGCAATTTTTCCTTCTTGAACAATAATGACGGCGTCAGGAATGTCATTAGTCGAATGGCCGAAGTGCGTCAGGTCGATCAGTGTTCCCCCTACGATCGCAGTCGTCTGTGCGCTGCTGATCATGACCAGACTGAATACTGTAGTTAGAATTGCTAGAGCGTGTTTCATAAACCTCCGCTGCGCATGATACGGAACAAGCAATCGGATGCAGTCGAACCTCAAAGATAAAGTGCCCTTCGCCAGCCCGAGCAATGAGCCGGAGCAGTTCTCCGTCGCCGGTTCCTGCGTGCGCAAGCTGCACGTCCAGTTCCCCGCTCTGATCGACGGCTTCGATAATCGAGTGGAGTCAGCTTACACTCGTTGGGCCGACCGGCTCTGCCTCGTTAGGCCAGGGCGACCGAGTGCTCTACAGGAGCAGGTCCGGCCCATTCGAACTCGATCCCGAAGATCTGGCCTCCGCAATCCGCAGCGCAGTCGGCCCCTAGCCAATAGCGTCGCACTCCACCGAGGCTATCCGGAGTTAGACCAGTCCATCCCTCAAAACTCGAATCTCGCCGTAAGCTGCAGTTGGCGCGGCGATGAATCTCCTCCCAGGAACGCTCCCAGAATGCTGGTCGGCGTGCTGACATTGCTGATGATTCGTCCAAACTGAGCGCTCGAAACATCGTTCACCGGAGAATCGAACGGCGCGTGATTCAGCAGATTGAATGCCTGAACTCCCAGCGTCACGTTTGCCTTTTCCCATGGCAGCTTGGTGGCTTTATAAAGGCTCAAATCAAAGTTTGTATAAATAGGCCCACGAAATTGATTGCGCCTCTGCTCGTTGAAATTTGTCGTCTCCCCTGCAGGCGCGAAATCAGTAACATTGAGGCACGGCGATCCGGAAAGTGTGGCCGCGCTTCTGTCGCATGAGGACAGTCCCTGCACATGCGGATTCACTTGCGCGGCAATCACTCCACCGCTGTAGTTCTGTCCGTTCAGCACCGCGCCAAGAGCTCCATCCACCACAGAGAACGGAACTCCCGACCGGCCAAAGATCGTGCCCGCAAGCCGCCAGCCGTCTGAAATAGCCCTCGGACCGCGATAATAAGGCACGTTCACGATATAACTTGTCGTGAAGTTATGCCGGACATCGTAGTCCGCATTGCCATAATTGGCATTCAGGTCGAACGGGTTCTGAGGATTCAGCAATCCGCTTGCTGTTCCATAGTTGTATCCACTTATTCCCCCATTCGAGATCAGGTCCAGCGAGTGACTATAGGTGTAATTGAACTGCAGCGTCGCGTACTTGGAGCGATGCTGCACTTGTGTGATCAGCCCGTTAAAGTTGGAATATCCCTGGTTGCCGACCTCGGAAACCGTCCCGAAGTTCGCATCGGTGGGAGTAGCCGGAAGACTGCCGAACCCATAAGCATTCAATCCGCCATTGTTGATAGGTTCACGATATCCGTGATTCCCCACATAGTTGACGGTGAGCACCAGATTGCGCGCCAGTTGTTGTTGGACCGCGAGGTTCCATTCAATGACGCGCGGATTGTGAAAGTCAGCCACTGTGTTCGTGAAGCTCGGCGCCGAAAAGGTTCCTCCGGCAGCCTGGACCGCCTGACTGATCTGGCCATAATTCTGTCCAGCAGCAAAGCCGGTATGGAATGCCTGTGACGACTCCGCCGCTGCCGTGGCGGCGCTGCTGTTCAAGGTTGGATCGAGCGCGTACTTCTTCGCCGCGCCGCTGACTACGGTAAATCGCGTAGCAATGGGAAGATTTCTGATTGCGTCATCGGACAACGCCGCGGGAAGAATATCTGTAAACTCTCCTGCTCCGGCGCGAACAATCGTTCTTGAAGCTGGCCCGAAGACCGACCATGCAATCCCCAGCCGAGGCTGAAAGACGAACGCATCCAGTGAGTGAAATGCCGTATGCAAGCCCGGCTGAATGACCTGGTTGTACGGCGTATTCGGATCGTGATTCAGCGCCAGAAAGTCCGACGCAAAACGCGCGTAGCAATTTGTATGGCAAACCGGATTCGATTCCGTATCTGACCGCAGCGATAGCGTAATCTTCACATTTGGCAGTACAGCCCATTCATCCTGTGCATACAGTCCTAATCCCCACAGTGAGACAGGCTGCGTCGGTCGCAGTGGGAAACTCTGCGTCCAGACGTCGTTTGCGCCATTGATGAAGTTGTTCAGCGTTTCACTTGAACTGTATCCAATCGTCCCCGCGCCAGGGCTATAGTTCGTCATATTCGCCCGGCGGAAGTTCACCCCTGCCTTGACGGTATGCTTTTGCTTTGACCAGCTCAGGTCATCGATAAACTGATACTGAGTTACATTTCTCCCAGCCGGATACTGATTGTTCTGTCCTCCTAACGTTGCGAAGGTTCCGCTGGCGAATGACAAGGTATAAGGGAAGAGCGCGGAGGAAGCTGACAGATTAGGATTGCTGGAGTTCCCGCGATAGTACATCGTTGCGAATATGAACTGGTTCACCAGGTTCGGCGTAAAGATATGACTCTCATTAAGCTGCCCTTCGTATTCCGGCTGCTTGCTTGTTACATTGAACAACGGGTTGATCGGATCGGTGTAGCTGGCCTGGAGCCCCTTATCGATCTTGAAATGCGCAAACAGGTGGTCATTGGAACCGGCATCGTAGTCCACGCGGCCAACGTAGATGGTCTCACTCGTCGAATTGCCTGCAACAGAGCGGAATTGCACCGCGCACGGCTCTGCTCCCGCGCCGAACTGGACTCCCTGAATCACCGGCGTCTGGTTGTTGCAGCCGGAAGAATCTGCACCTGACACCGTGCCCGCCTGCGCCGCCCCGCGCGCTCCGTTATAGATATTGAAAAGGTTCTGATAGAAGCTCAGTTGTGCCGGGCTTATTTGGGCAATATTGCTTAAAACTGCCTGCTGAAAAGTCTTCGACGGAATGTAGACAAAGCTGCTCGTCGGCAGAATAAGCCGTATGCCTTCGTTGTCGAGGAAGAAGTGCAACTTGTCATTCGTATGAGGAACCGGACCTCCAACGGATGCCGCCCACTGATTTGCATTATCGAAAGGCCGCGGTGTAATCGGGCTGCTTTGCTTATTGAAATAGTTGTTCGCATTCAGGACGCGCCCGTTCCACCAATACACCGCATTTCCGTGATAATTGCTCCCGCCCGACTTTGTAAGTTCGGTAACGAATGCGCCTGAGGAGCTTCCATACTGGCCCTGATAAGCAGGACTGACCACCGTTACCTCGGCAATGTCGTTGTTGCCGAGCAGCAGATTGCTTGCTGCCGAATAGTTCACGTTGATTCCATAGGTATCTTCAAATCCGCCGTCCACTGTAAATACATTCGAGCTGCCCGGCAGGCCGAAGACGTTGAAATTCCCTGTACCCTGTTCGGTGTTCATCAGTGCCCCTGGAGCCACCTGCGCGACATACGTCAGATCGTTTCCGGGATTGGGCACATACTGCACCTGCTGCTCATCGAACGCAGTAGATATGTCCGCGTGATCGGTCTGCAGAAGCGACTCCGATTGAGCATTGACTTCAACCGTCGTATTCGAATTCTTAATCGGCAGGTTGATGTTCAATGTTGTCTGCTGGCCCACCTGCACAATCGTCTTCTGCAATTGGCTGTTGAAACCGGCAGCGGTTGCCGTCAGCTCATAATGTCCTGGCTTCAGGAGAGCAAAGCGGAAAGCGCCGGCGCTGTTGCTGCTCGAGCTGAACGTCTCTCCGGAATCGGTATTTTTCAAAGTCAGAGAGACATTGGGAATCACCGCGCCTGAGGTGTCATAGACAGTGCCGGCCAGGTCACCGGAGATGAGCGACTGAGACCACACCGGGCCTCCCGGAACGAACAACAAAAGGAAAAGACTGAAACGGATCGCAAGGGACTTCATGACTGCGCCTCACTGAAATCTTTCTCGAACAATCGCCAATAAAAGCAAAACGGCCCACCAGCAATGTGGCGGACCGTTTCAGAATCTGCAGTAATTGCGAGCTAGCTATCTAACTCGGACCACAGCCTCCCGGCCCACCTGAACGGCAACAGATGGTCATAGAACAGGCGTGCGGTAAGCGGCGTTTCATATGTACTTAATTATAACCACTGGAAAGCGGCAAACAAATGACCGGTCAGGCCTTTTCAAAAACTGGTTTCAAGCTGCCGGAACATTGTGTGAAGCCCCCGAAAATAGGGACGACCCTTCATTTGCGGCGGACACTCTTCTGCTGAAGAACTTGTTCTGCTGGGGTCTCATTCGAAATTCTCTGTGAACAGGGGCCACATGGAAGCCAGTGTGTGATTGATTGACCGGATAGGCTGGCGGAAAGGCGCATGACGGGGGGCTCCTTGGGCTTGGAGATGCACGCACAAAACAAAAGCGGCCGCCTGATGACAACCGCTCCGACTACAACGCATCTCATGAATGCCTCTGATCTGCGAAGCCTCACATTACTTCCGCATCGCTTGACAGTACGCCCCCTCCGGCCGATGAGGGCGTTTGCCTGTTCACGTCAGCGCAGAACGAAGATCCACCAGGCGGAGATTTGTTTGTTAACGGTGGAACATCGTTATCCTCCTCGATAGCCAAGTGGAGCACCGCGCATACGCCTGATTCGCTCACATTCGCGGCGAATTTGAACTGCAGCTTACAGTTCGCGAATCGCGGCCACGGGGTTCCGGCGCATCGCTCGATGTGCCGGAAAGTAGCAGGCTAACAAAGACATTGCTCCCAGGAGCATGACGACGGAAGCAACGGTGACGGGATCGTTGGCGCCGATTCCGTACAACAGCCTGGCGATGAAACGTGTTAGTCCCAATGCAAACGCCAATCCCAGCGCCAGCCCAATGCCTGTGAGCCACAATCCCTGCACCAGCACGAGTCTCAGCACATCCACACGTGAAGCACCTAAAGCCATTCGTATTCCGATCTCGTGGGTCCGCATTTGGGTTCGATATGCCACGACTCCGTAGATCCCGGTTGCCGCAAGAACCAGCCCGATCAGCGCAAATATTCCTGCCAGGGCGCTTTGTATGATGGCGAAGCTGCTCGCCATCTGGGTACTCTCCCGCATGGAACGCACATCGAAAACCGGCAGCCGCGAATCGATCCCATGAATGGCCTGCTCCACCGCCGGCTCCAAGTCGACCGGATTCCCCTCGCTTTTCACTTGCACCATTGTCTCGTACCCCGGGTGCTGGAAAAAGCTCATATAGACCATAGGCTCCGGTGACTCATTCACGAATGTATGTGTTGAATTCTTCACAACGCCGACTACCGTGAAAAGGCTGCCCCACACCCTGAGTTTCTTTCCCAGCGGATCCTGTCCTGGCCAGTAGCGCCTCGCCGCGGTCTGATCCACGATGAGTACTCTCGGGGCCTTTGCATCGTCATCCGCATGTAAACTCGCGTCCTTCCAGAATGGGTATATGAAGGGATTCGAAATACCGCGGGCCCACCTCGGCATTCTGCACCAGCAAAGATTCATGAGGGTGCGGCACATACCCTTCCGGATACGCATCGCTCCTCTTTTGGATCAGGGTCATCGGAATCCAGTCGGTAAGAGACGCAACCTCCACGCCGGGCAGTGCCGACACGCGATCAAGTATCTTGCGACGGATCAACTGTGCCTCGTCGTTGCTGTAGCCGGCAATATTCAGCCCCACGGACGCAGTGAGAATGTGGTCCTGCTCAAAGCCGGGGTTCGCTGCGGCGAGATTTCGCAGCGTTCGCAGGAATAGCCCGGAGCAGATCAGCAGAGGAAGGGCAAGCGCGATTTGCGCCACCACCAACCCGCTGAGCAATTTCCGGTTGCGTGAGCCGCCGGAGATACTTGCAGACTCTGCCTTCAGTACCTCAATGGCCGGCGCGTGGGACGAGCGCCAGGCGGGGAGCGCGCCGCAGAGCATGCCGGCCAACAGGCTGAAGATACCGCAATCCCGATCACCACCTTGTGATCCATGCTCCCGTTGAGTATGAGGGGAATCGAGTTCGCCGGAAAGAACCATGAGAATGTCTTCGACGTCCACGATGTCAACGTAAGAGCTATGGACTCCTGCGACGATGGAAAGCAAAGCGCCCTCCAGCATCATCTGCCGCACCAGTTGCATGCGATTCGCCCCGAGAGCCTGCCGGATGGCAAGTTCACGACGCCGGGATACAAACCGCACCAGCGTGAGCGTCGCCACGTTCGCGCAGGTCAGCAATAGCACCACAGCGGCGAAGGCCAACAGAATGGGCAGCGTCGCCGCCATGTATCCGTTGGCGCCGAATGGCGAACGCCACATGGGATCGAGCGTGATCCGGTTATCGCCCAGATGCTGGTCCGGATACGCCACCACAATATGGTGCATCACGGTATCGAGATCCTGGGCTGCCTGGCCACGGCTCACGCCGGGCCGCAATCTTCCTATTACGATTAGCCAGTCCGCATCGCGATGGGTCATCCGCCATACATCCGTCCCGAGGGGATCGAGCGTTACCCACAGATCGTCACGCAGTCCGGGCGCTGCTCCGACAAACCCTTCCGGCGCCACACCAATCACCGTCACAGGATGCCGGGCGACCTCGATCGACTTGCCCACAATTGCCGGGTCTTTGGCATAGCGCGTCTTCCAGAGCGAGTAGCCCAGGACCACGTTTGGAACTGCACTTGACTCCTCTTCCGGCAGAAAGAAGCGCCCCAGCACCGGCTTGATGCCGAGCACATCGAAATAGTTCGCCGACACGTTTGCAATATAGACACGCTCCGGCTGCGCGCCG
Organism: uncultured Acidobacteriaceae bacterium; assembly: GCA_963737035.1. GTDB lineage: Bacteria > Acidobacteriota > Terriglobia > Terriglobales > Acidobacteriaceae > KBS-83. The sequence goes on from CAVTRJ010000019.1 coordinate 249,706, forward strand.
CCAGTCAGCGCGATCCAATCGTTATGATATGCAAGTATTCCGGTGAAGGTGCGGTTCTGCTCGCGCAGATCGCGATAGTCGAGATACGAGAAGGGCGGAGTCGGAGAGAAGTTCCGTTCCCCACGCTGCAGGCTCACAAGATCGCCCGTGTCCCGCGCGCCAGGAATCGGACGCAACATTGTGCCGTCAATCCAACTGAATACGGTGCTGTTGGCGCAGATAGCTACGGCCAGCATCGTCGTCGCGGTGATCGTAAAGCCGGGACTCTTGCGCAGTTGCCGCAAGGCATAACGGACGTCTCGCCCCAATTGTTCAAGCCAGCCTTGGCCCCACATCTCGCGCGTCACATCTTGCACCAAAGGAATGTTTCCGAACTCCCGCGCTGCTGCTTGTCGCGCTGTGTCCGCCGTCTCGCCTCGCTCCACTCGATCTGCAATCGCCATCTGCAGGTGAGCATCGATCTCTTCCTGCAATTCGCGCTTGCGCCGCTGAAAACCGATGCTCGGAAACCACTTCACGACTCACTCTCCTCCGGCTTGACGTACATCACCGACCCAATCGCTTCGACAATCCGCTCCCATCGGCCCAGATCCGAGGCCAACTGCTTTTTCCCCTTGGCCGTGATTCGGTAGTATCGGGCTCTTTGCTTGCTCTCTGACTGCTTCCATTCAGACTGCACCCAACTCTGACGTTCCAATCGATGGAGGGCCGGATACAGTGATCCGGTCTCCACCTGAAGCACATCTCCGGATCGCAAACGTAAAGCCTGGACAATGCCATATCCATGCTGCGGCCCCCATTGCAGCGTCTGAAGAATGAGCATGTCGAGTGTTCCCTGCAACAGCTCAATCCGGTTCTTATACTGGTCCTTCTCGTTCATAGGTGTAGGCACTCTACTCTCGCTGGATGTAGATTGTCTACTTGGCCTTCGTAGTGACGCTCAAATTCGAACCAAGCTACAGCGGATCCTCAGACGAGATCGCATCCGGTCTGACAGTGCTTAACCGAACGATCCGGAACTCGAAGGTGTTATGCGATGGCTCAGTGGCCGAACTTTGACATCTGCCGACGAGTGACTATCGCCGAGTCACTCAGCGAACACTGCGGGCGGAATTTGGATTTCGGATCTCTGGGAGAGTGACGGAGCATTCGGAACTGTGGACTCAACAAGAAACTCTTCAATGAGCGCATTGGCCTGAAGTCGTCAGTTGACTGCGAAAGTGCCGGGTGCTCCTTACTCCAACCGTGGCACACTACAAGGAGTCGAATGCGTTATAACGCCGACCAGAAGGGCACGCACCTATGGCCCTCATTTCCGGGACGAAACTCGGACCATATGAGATCACTTCGCTGCTCGGCACTGGCGGGATGGGTGAGGTCTATCGTGCGCGCGATATCCGCTTAGACCGTACCGTCGCAATCAAAATTCTGCCGACACATCTCTCCTCTAATTCAGATTCGAAGGCTCGTTTCGAGCGAGAGGCACGGGCCATTTCTTCCCTCAATCACCCTTACATTTGTCATCTATACGATATTGGCTCACAAGATGGGACCGCCTATCTGGTGATGGAGTACCTGGAAGGGGAGACACTGGCGCAGCGATTGCGGAAAGGTGCAATTCCGCTCAGGCAGGCACTGCAGTATGGGGTGCAGATCGCCGACGCGCTGGCAACCGCGCACCGTGCTGGCATCCTGCACCGGGATTTGAAGCCGGGGAACATAATGCTCACGCCGGCGGGCGCCAAGCTGATGGACTTCGGCCTGGCAAAGGCAGCTCCGGCGTTCGGTGCCACAAACACAGCAGGCGGAGGACAAACACCCTCGTCGCCTACCCTGTCATTGTCCGCGCTCAGTTCTCCAGTGAAGCCACTCACCCAACATGGCTCAGTAGTGGGAACGTTCCAGTACATGGCGCCCGAGGTGCTGCAAGGGGCGAATGCAGATGTACGCAGCGATATTTTCAGCCTGGGCTGCGTGCTCTACGAAACGGTGACAGGCCGACGGGCATTTGAGGGAAAAAGTCAGCTCAGTGTTCTGACCGCAATTCTGGAGAAAGATCCGGAGCCGGTGAGCCGGGTACAGGCCGACATCACCTCCTGCGCTGGACCACGTGATCAAGACTTGTCTGGCAAAGGATCCGGAGGATCGATTCCAGACGGCACACGATGTAAAGCTGCAGCTGAAATGGATTGCAGAAAACGACACAGAGCGAGTTCCGGCATCGACTCACCACCTGCGGCTCGGCTGGATAGCGGTCGGAATCGCAGTACCCCCCAAGTACTAGATTGTAATGTGAGCCGCTCGGCATTCCGTTAGGTTCGGCTCGTTGGGTGCATTTAGCGATCATGCACTCAGTGAACATCTCATGCTTATCGTGGTAGTGTGGCTGAGGTCGAGGCTCATTCTGCTTGAATCGAGCCTCGACTAGGTAGCTCGTTGAACCCTCGCCCACTCAGGACCATCGGCAGGCACTTTTTCACTCGAGCTGATCTGGTTTTTACCTGCTTCGCGCTTGAAACGTGGAAGATGTATGACTTCCTTCGACCTGGGGAGAGCGCTCCGAAGGCCGCCCTAAGAATCGCGTTGTCATCCAGCCTGCTCTGCAACTCCTCAGGAATCGGGTACTCTGAGGGATTCTTAAGGCCTACCTTCTTCCCGGACTCCTCCAATGCGATGGCTTCGTAGATGTAGTCCGTCAGGGTCGCCCGCAGGAGCGCAATTTTTCTGAACGAGGTGAACTTAATCCATCGTGCGGCCTGCGTATGGTCTCCGATCCTTTCGAGGATGTGCTTCGGGTCCTCAAGCAGCGCGCCTTTGAAAAACGAGAAAGCGCACGACTCCTTGAGCGGGATAACGATCGCCACGTTCTTCTTCTGGAAAGCGAAGAAGGGCTTGCCCCACTTCAGTGTTTCGGCAAGATCGCAGTCGACAGCGATCTTACGCAGCTTATCTGTTTCCTTCTGCCACTTCTTCGCATAGGGAACTTTCATCATTGCAGCCTTTCCTTACATGCCGAGATTCGGCACGGACTGAGCGAAGAGCGAGGGCGTGAGTACCAGGTAAATGATAGTAAGCGAGGCTGCAGGCACAAAGGGTTGAGGATCGAACTGGATGCGAGATCTATATGATGGGGACATTGAGCTTGCTTCCTTTCCCGGCGAAACTTTTCAACGACGAAAAAGAGTCTGACAGCAGCGCAAGGGGTCAGCCAGAGTGTCGTGCCCACGGTCAGAGTGGGAGCCGGTGCCCTGGAGCTCGATCTGTTGCCTAGACACTTTCCTGGCTGATTCCATTTGATATGAGATGAAGCTCCAGTCGATGTTCGATTGGCAACCGAAACACCGAAGGAGTTAATGAACTGCACAAATCACAACTCCTAACATCATCCGATACAGAATGCATGTCTCGTAGTGAAGACTATCCCGCCCAATGTGGCTTTCCACTTACCGCCGATTTTTTCGCCCAGTGAGTTCGTACAATTTCGTGCGGCGATCATTCTCAAATCCGCTATGGGCCGGACGCTCAGCCGACCTGTGAATTTGTGAACACCAACCAACGTTTTATTGCTTCTCCACCACTCCTCGCCTGCTTTCTTCCTGAGCCGGATGCAGGGTGACTACCTGATCCACATACGGAATCAGGCGCACTGGACCTTCCATCCCGCAGACATCGATCGCCGCCAGGATATGACGAGAGGTTCCTACTGCACGCCGGTTGGCCTCCGTGTTGGTGACCAGGATCTTAATTTCGTTTGCGCCGGGTCTGATCAGCTTTGAGATATCCAGCCGATACGGCCGCCAGACAAGGGTGCCCGCGTGTTGGCCGTTGACAAAGACATCGGCGACTGAACTTACGCGACCGAGGTCGAGCAGGATGCGTTCATTGCGGAAGTTCTCAGGCGCGTTGAAATTCTTGGTGTAGACGGCTGTTCCGGAGAAATTAGTGAGCCCCGTTTGCATCCAGGATTTGAGTGAAAAGAGCGTGGCGCCGGTGACGAACTGGATCGGAGAGGTCAACGGGTCATCTTTGCTAGCGATGATAACGAGTGAGTTCTTTTCGCCACGGAGACCCTCGCGCAAGTCGATGGGCGCGCTTCCGCTGGCGCGCACTTCGCGTCCATTGAGCAGCATGCGATAGTCGCCGTGAAAAACCGGCGGCACGACAGCCACACAACCGGGTGGCACTTCGATCCGATACCAGCGCATTCGGTCGTTCGCCTGGGTCTTTTGGTTCGATGCATGCGGCGACGTACTCGCCACAACATCGGAAAGAGTGTTGTCCTGACCATCCGCGACGCGAAAAGTAAAGCCATAGAAGCCGCTGGCGGTTCCCCTGCCCTTTCCGACTTTCACCAACACCTCGTTCCAGCCCTTCTGGAGGTCCACTGGAACACGGTCAGCCCAGTTGTCGTTGAGCTCATACCAGAATGGAGTTCGGAGTTGGGCAAATACCTGTTTGTGGTTGAGCCAGATACTTGCCCAGTTGTCCGCTGCGACGACGAACTGCGCGTGCTGTTCACTCGGTGAGTAGAGATAGGTGTGCGCGTAACTGACAATCCATTCATGCCCATCCGTCAGCAACTCTGGGTTGAAGTTGACGATATAACCAGAGTCGGACGTACTCCCGCCCTCTGTTTTCATCCAGATATTCCAGTTGTTGAGCGCAAGGTAAGGCTCGTTACCGTTGTAGTCTTCCCAACCGACCTGTCCTTCGAGACCATCGTATTTCTTATGTGGATCGAATTCCTGCTCCGGCCGATAGTTCTTTGCAAAGCCGTTGTTGTCTTCATTGGGAAATGGGCCGATCATCTGCCAGTGGCGTATGGTGGTCTGCTCTTCATTGAGCCAGGCTTCCGGCCAGTTTGTATCGTCAAAGTCGGCAGACGCCCAACCCTGATCGACACCTTTGCCTGCAGAGGCATCACTTACTTTGGCGTATGGCACAGAGATGCGATCGGGTTGCGGCCTGAACTGCCAGGTACCGTCCAGTACGAGGGGCTGAGCGGCCGGGCTGGATGTTTCGCCGCGGTAGAGCTGTTTGCCGCTGCGCAGCTCCACATAGGTTGCTCCCGCGTTCGCAGGCCCCGACAGGTGCACTTTCAGCGATCCGGATTGGCGAGATAAACCATCGAGATCTTCCGCGTTCGTTGCGACGAGAGCGGCGCCTTGCGACGCCCCCGTGAGTGGACGGAATACCACGTAGAAGGCGTCCCATGGATCCAAATTGAGACGCACATCCGTGCCGGTAGCGCCATTCACATAGAAAAGCGGCTCGCGTTCGCCGGTGAGCGCATTCCATTTCTCGGGAATTCCCTTTGCGGCGAAGTGAACGTCGTTGACGCGTTTCCGATCCGTATCGTTGACGACCCAGTAGTAGTCCGTCTGGAATTTGGTGCGGTGCTGAAAGAAGAGATGTTGCGTAGGGCCGGAGGTGACCTGAACGTCTTTGGGTACATGCGCATCGAGAGCCGCGATTAAGGCATCGACAGAGTCGTCGATGTAGAACGATCCGTCTACTCTTGTTGCACTCTGCTCTGCGTCCGCGGCTCCATTACTTGCCGCGCCTATGCCGAAGATGGACGCAATCCCACTCTTGATCACGGCGTCATCTGCACCGGCTTCCGGAGATGCTGTGGGCAGGAGACGGATGCCAAGAAGAATTCCACCGGCCTCGTGAAATTCCTGCAGCTTCTTGAGGGTGGTCCGGCTCAGCGTCGTGATGGGTGGAAGAATGATTGCCCGGAACCGCTGGGGACCGATGACCAACTCGTTGCCTTCAACACGGGCGCCAGCGAGGTATTCGTCGTCAGCGACGTCGTAATCCCAGTGATGATCGGATAACCCGAGAATGATGCGCGTGTAGTAGTCGTTGATCAGGACAGTCTGATTCTTCCAGGCGGCCGGCCTGCCAATCTGCTGGTAGCTGGTTGAGCCTGAGAACAGTGGTTGCGTCTCCGCCCACATAGTGGTGATCGGATAGTAGAGCAACACCTTCGTTTCGTGATGACTATCGGCATTCATGTAGCTGATGCGGCGCGTGTAGTCAGCATAGGTGTGAAAGTAGGGCCAATAAGGCTGGTGAAGCCAATCTGGCGGGTAGTTCGCGCGTCCGCGATCGTAATCGAAAGCATGCGGGATGAAGAGGTTCACACCCCAGAGACCGATGCCGTTCGTTCCTTTGCGAATCGCCTCTAAATCGAGATACGAATTTGTGCCCTGTACGCCCTGGTTTTCACAGGCAAAGCGGCGGCCTTCAAAATCGGCAACGGATTGTGCGACCTTGAAATTCAAAGGCTGACGGCCAAAGTCTTCGAGCGAATCTACGCCAACCGGGTTGAGGCCCCGCTCCACAGTAAAGAGGCTTCCTTCCAGCGCGGCTGCCCACTGAAGGCTTTCTTCCCACGCGTGCCCGGTGCGACCGATACCGAGGTCCTCCGCTGACTTGGTGATGCCCTGCCAGAAGGAGTGTCCATACAGGTCGGTCACTGTCGATAGATAGTCGGTGCGGAGCTTGGTAGTGATGTCGCCGCCGTTGTAGATCAACAGCGGAAGCATCTTGCGCAGGTCGTATCCCGTACGCTGCTGGAAGGCTGCAAAGAGTTGTGGGGTCCAGGCGATACGAAAGCCATAGTCTCCTTCATGATCGGAAAAGGCATAATGGATGGTGCTTCCAAAGTAGGTCGCGAAGCGACGGTGGTATTCACCGTAGACAAGGTTGAAGTAGAGATTCGTGGTATCGGGGTTCATGAGATCCACAAAGCCGCCGTCAAAGCCCATTGCCGGCTTGAGGCTGAATTGCACGATGACCCACAAGCCTGCGGGAGCGAACCAATGGATGTGTCCATCCTTTGTATCGGTGTCAAGGAGAGTCAGGCTTGCCGAGTCGATCTGATTTTCTCCCAGCCAGCGAGCGGCAACGATTGCTTGCGCATCGGGATTGACGGCCACATCCACCGCACGAGGACCTTCGATTATTTTCGATTCGTACGCGAGCGTCTTCATGCGCAGGTCGGGACGCTTGGCTAATACCTCACTCTGATGATTGCTGGACATCCACACATTGCGGACTTCGCCACTGGGCCAGTCGTACTCATCGACGAAGTTGAATTCGAAGCCTGACTTTTTCGATTGTTCGAGACCGGCGCCGATGGCTTTGAACCAATCCTCTGATAAATACGGTGTCTCAAGACCATCGCGCCCATGCAGAAAGGCGCCGTAGACGTGCTGATCGACCATATCCCGTACCTGCTGCTGAACGACAGGACCTTCCATCTTGCCGTTCCAGAACCAAAATGGCATCAGGGAGAACTCGTGCGGAGGATCGACAAAGGCCCGGTGTAGCCGATCAGCATCGGTCATACTGCTCTGCGCAGAACATACTAAGGTCGATACGCCAAACAATGCCGCCAGCACGCCAAATAGGGTTGCGGATCGCTTCATCCAAGCGCCTCTTCAAGGTTGGTCATAAAGTTCAAATATTCAGAACGGTCACGCGAGGTCCTGCATTCATGCAGTCGAACTAGTTATCCGTGCGCGTGAACAAGCTCAGAGACTAGATTTAAGACCACACTATACTTATTTTTCCAAGTCAAACGAGGTGCCAACCCGACAATTCCGCACCTCGTACAACATGTGTAGCGTGCCATTTCAGAAATTTACCTTCACAGCAAACTCCATGATTCGAGGATCGCCTGCGCTATTCACTTGTCCATAACTACCGTCGCCCAGCCCTGTATCGACGCTGCGGAAGTTAGGGTGATTCAATGCGTTAAACGCTTCAGCGCGGATCTGTAACGCGAGACGATCAAAGATCGGGAATGACTTGTAAACCGACACGTTGAGCGAATTGTAGCTCGGCCCCCGTATGGTCCCATTCCTTGCGTCCCCGTAGAATCCATAGGCCGGTGCAACGAATGCGCTGGTATCGAACCACTCACCCAACTTACCGACCGTATGCAACTGAGAAATCTGATTAGGCCGGGCCGCGAGCCCACTTGTACCCAGTGATATACCTGGGCTCAAGGCGAAGCCGCTTTGGTGCTGGAACAGGCCCCCAAGACTCCAGTCGCCAAGGGTAAACTTCAATGGCTTACTGCTGTGAGCGAAAAACGGAATGGCATAGACCCAAGTCGCACTCAAGGCATTGGTGAAATCATAAGACGGTGGCCCATACTCTGCAGCCCAGTCACGTGGGTTCTGCGGCCCCGAACCTTGCGAGGTGGTAGAACCTGCACCGTGACCTGCTACTGTCGCCAATGTCTTGCTCCAGGTATACGCCAAGCTGAACTGTGACCCCCCGGCACGATAATTGACCGATGACTGAAGTGAGTTGTAGTTTGCGGAGCCTTTATCGAACTGGTTGTTGATGGTGCTATATCCCTGATATGGACGCGTGTAGTCTGCCGACGATGCCCCAGCATTGAGGCACGGGTCGAACTCGTACGAGGACGCACTAGGTTGGTCAGACGGCAAGCAGCCAGAGACACTCGGGGCCGACACTTCTAATGGCCAATTGATGTCGTTGCCGCCTCCAACCCCGGATGTTAGATGACGCGTTTGGCTACCTGCATACGCGAGGGTTCCCACCAGGTTGCTTTTGATCTGGTGCTCCAGAGTCAGACTATAGGACTGTATTTGTGTGGGAGTGAACGAAGATGGCACCGCGTTCAGATTCTGTGGCGTAGGTGCGGCAGCCACCCCTCCGGCAGTTCCGTTGCTTAGCAAACTATTGAGAATATTCGCGCTCTGATTGTAGGGGGGATTCTGTCCAAATGCATAATAGATCACGGCTACGGGAATTCTTGAATAACCAATGCCGTATCCGCCGCGCAGCGACGTCGTGCCGTTTCCAGATAGATCGTAGGCGAACCCGACACGGGGACCGAAGTTTGTCTTCTTGGGAATGAAAAATCCGTCAGGAACACCGTTTTTTCCCGCAAACGTAAGTCCATTGAGAAGATTGGCTGGAGTGCCACCAGGGGTAAGCGGCTGGTTTGAGTTGTTAAGAACGAAAGCACCTGTTGGCGTCACCGCCGGGGCCTGTGTGGGGTCGAATACCGTTGGGTCGAAGCTGGTAACCTGGCTTCCGCTAACGCTATCGTTTGAGAAATACACCCACCGCAGGCCGAGGTTCAAAGTTAAGCGCGGCATGATCTTCCAATCGTCCTGAAAATATACCTCTCCTTGCCGATAGTGAAAGGCCCCTTCTCGCTCGCTGCTTGCCTGCGAGTAACTGGAATTCAACCCGAGCATATAGTCTGCTGCTGGATCTCCCGTATGCGTGCCACTGAAGTTGAAAGAGCCCTGCGGATTCGTGAAGACCGTTTGGCGCTTGATGCCAAACATGTACAAAGCGCCCCCTTGTAAGACGTGCCTGCCGCGGGTCCAGCTGACATCATCCATTACGATGCCCTCGCCATCCGAAGCAGAGATCGGTTGCGAGCCGACGCCATTGCCAGCCCAGCCCTGAGAGATGGAGATGTTTGGGATTCGATTGAGGCTGGGCGCGTTCGGGAAAGCCTGAATAATCGACAGGCCGTCAGGCATCGTGCCGCCGCCCTTTCTGAGCAAAATATGCGGCCTGTCATCCGTCTCTGCAATTCCCGCCGTATTTAACAAATTTGGGGTAATCGTCGACTGAACGCGTAGTAATCCGTTAAAACCCGTTGTGTAGTAGGCGTCCGTGATCGTGTTGTAGGGGGTTCCGCTCCAAGCGTCGTTGGGGAAGGCATTCAGCGTCTGCTCGTACATGATTCGACCAATTAACTGATTGTTATTGTTGATCTGGTGATCCACACGGAATTGATAGTCGATCTGACTCGTTTTCTGTGGGTCCTGATTGATGTAATTCTGGAATCCGCCCGCCGGATTGTTTGGCAGAGGTACATAGGCCTTCAACAAGCCAACTGCTATAGGATCCAGGCACGCGGGATTCAGCGTAGTTGGTCCCGAAATGCAATTTGTTCGGCCTTCTGATGCAAGCAGTGCCTGGCTGTGTGCATCCAGCGTCAGATTGCCGCTGAGCGTTGGGCTGTTGCTGAAATCGCCGTTCCGCATTGCCTGCGGGAAGACAGCTGCGCGAATGACAGAGCCGGCGCTAATGGATCGCCATTCATTGGAAGCAAAGAAGAACGTCTTTCGCGATCGATCCGTATTGTACAGTTTTGGAATTATCACCGGACCGCCGAGCGTGTAGCCGTAGATATTCTGGTGAAGTGCCGGGGTGCTCGTTGAGAAGTAATTGGCCGCGTCAAAAGCGTTATTGCGGATATATTCCCAAGCCGATCCATGGAACGTGTTCGATCCGCTTTTCGTTTCGACGACCACCTGACCAGAGCCGGCGAACCCATACTTTGCGCTGTAGTTATTTTTCAGCACCGAGAACTCAGCGATGCCATCGATAACAGGCAGAATATTGATGTTCGCTAGATTTCCTGAGTTCATGTTGTAAATGCCATCGATAGTGTAGGTGGTGTACTCGACGGAATTGCCGTTCACGATCAGAGTTGTACTTCCCTCAAGGCCGCCCCCACCCAAGGAATCCGCAGCGTTGGTGCTGGTGACACCGGGAATCGCAATGGCCAGCGTCTGGAAGTTGCGTCCATTCAGCATGAGGTTGCTAATCTGCTCGCTGTTGATGGTGCCGCCATTCTCCGAACTCTCCGTGTTGACCTGGAGAGCGTTTGCTTTGACAGTCACCTCCGCAGTGGCACTACCAACTTCTAGTTTTATGTTGTTCGAGCGGCGCTGCCCTGGATCAACCTGGATACCGCTGGTAATGCTTTCCTTGAAACCTGGTTTTGCTATGTCGATCTTGTACTGACCAACGGAGAGCCCTTCCGCCGAGTAGAAGCCGCCGTTATCCGTAGTTGCCGTGTGGGACACTCCTGTTGCCTGATTGGTGATGGTGACTGTCGCACCCGGGACGACTGAACCAGATGCGTCGGTCACAGTCCCGGAGATGGAACTCGCACTCGCTTGTGCCAGCAGGAGTGGTCCTGTGGCAAATGCCAAAGTGAGGAAGGCTGCTGCCTGCAGCACTACAGCGTGAAGAGATTTTTTCAAGCGCATGACCTCCGAACCTACCTTGACTACGCTGTTTATTTCGGTGGCATAGTCAAAGCGAGATGAAGCACCCCGAAACCTTCGATTGACAACGGCGAAAAACCGGCCGGCTGACATTTGCGAGTATCGCAAAGAGTGCTACACTCCGATTGCCGACGATTGGCCGATTCAGTAATCGCTTCAGTCGCACAGTTCTTTAGGAAATTGAGGTCCTTATGTGCGCTGCAAAGCAGAGCAGCACTCGGTACAAGTTGGAGACAGTAGCGCGCGCCTGCGCGATCCTTCGTCAATTTTCGGCCGTTCAACAGCCGTTGAGTCTCGGTGACATTGTCGAACTAACGGGATTCGAGCGAACAATTGTCTTCCGGATTCTGCGCACCCTGGAAGAGGAGGGAATGCTGCGTCGCCCTGAAGGCAGGCGCTATGTATCGAATGTCAACATCCTCACCCAGAAGCATTTTCGCGTTGGCTACGCATCCCAGAACGGTGATTCATTTTCGAGAGCTGTGACCGAGGGATTGCGCTGGGCGGCAGCACGCCAACAGATCGATTTAATTGAGGTCGAAAACCTTTACAACGCCAAAGCGGCATTGCGCAATGCGCAAAAACTGGCGGAACAAAGGGTCGACTTGGCAATTGAGTTCCAAGTGTACGAACGCATCGGTCCCCAGCTCTCCACCATTTATGAAAAAGCGTCGATACCGGTGATCGCTGTTGAGATTCCGCAGCCTGGTGCAGTGTTTTATGGAATCGACAACTACAACGTCGGCCAATTGGCGGGCAAGGCATTGGTCAAGGCGGCGCAGCAACATTGGCACGGACAAATCGATGAGTTGCTGATGCTCGATCTTGAAGTTGCCGGCTCCCTTCCACACTTGCGGATCTCAGGTGCCGAGTCGACAGTTCGCAAGTCGTTAAAGGGAAGCTATCAGGTACTCCACCTCGACTCGCGTGGAGAGATGGAGCGGTCTTTCGAGTTGGTTCGCCGTCATCTGCATTTCTCTCCCAAACGGAAGACTCTCATATGCGGTGTAAATGACCTAGCCGTGCTCGGCGCACTCCGGGCGTTCGCGGAAGTTGGCAGAAGCGAGTCTTGCCTTGCCTTGGGAGTCGGTGCGTTTCCGGAAGCTCGCCGTGAATTGCGTTCTCCGCAAACGAGGCTGATCGGATCCATCGCCACGTTTCCTGAGCGATATGGAGACAATCTGATCCAGATCGCATTGGATATTCTTCACCGCAAATCGGTTCCCCCTGCGGTCTATGCGCCTATTCAGCTTGTCACTCCGCAAAATATCGAGAAGTTTTATCCTCGCGCCTTATTTGCCAAAGCCGACAGAGATCACTAGTCTCGCTGGTCGTAGCCGGAGCGCACCTTTACACCAATGCCGCTCCCCACTTTCCGCAGCGGCAGCACAAATTGCGATCACGTGATGGAAAGGCAAACGTACTCACTCTTGCCGAGGCTCCACGCTATTGCATTGCGATATGCGCAAATTGCATCAGGCTTCACCTTCGCCATTGCTCTCCTGAATCTGCTGGCCTTCTAGTATTTGAGTTCAATCAGTCCGCTGTAACGGATGAGGCCAGAGGAATGAAAATCACGGAGATCAAGCTGTACAGGGTCAGGTCAGGCAATACCGGGGAGAAAGGGGCGCGTTTCGGCGAGTCGCAATATTGGGGAGGCGGTTGGCAGACTGGCTCTCACATCGCAAACCCAATGTCTATTTACCCCAAGTATGCGCAAGTACGCACACTGTGGATGGGGCCCGGGCAGGACCCTTACGGCATCGAGATATTCACGGACGAAGGAGTTACCGGGAGTGCCGTCAATTATGGCGGCGGCTTCTTCGCGTGCGCGGTGATCGAGCAGCACTTCCGCAAGTTTTTGATTGGCCAAGATCCATTCAACATTGAGATGCTCTGGGATCAGATGTACCGCTCTACCATGCCCTATGGGCTCGGTGGAGTTACGGCAATGGCCATGAGCGGTGTGGACCTAGCGCTATGGGATCTGATGGGCAAAGCGCTGAACCAACCGGTGTACCGCCTGCTCGGAGGGCAAACCAAGGAAATGATCCCCTGCTATGTCACCACGCACCCGGACCTTGTGTCGCACTGGAGAGATAGCGGCTTCTTGGGTGTCAAGATCGCTGCTCCTTGGGGTACAGCAGATGGTAGGGCTGGACTGCTCAAGATGCAGAAGTGCCTGGAAGATTGCCGCACGGCGCTTGGCGACGACATGGAATTGATGGTCGACTGTTACCTTTCATGGGACATCGAATTCGCCTCCCGGCTTGCAGAGCGCACGGGTGATTGCGATGTGAAGTGGTATGAAGACCCTCTGCAGAATGGATGGGCGGAACACATGAATGCGGAGCTGCGCACGCGAATCAATCCGATTCAGGTCGCAATTGGAAATCTGGAATACGACGTAAAGGCTTTCGCGGCGATTTTAGCTGCGCGCGCCTGCGATGTCATTCAGCCCGAGATTCAATGGTGCGGGGGTCTTACCGCAGTACGGCGAATCGCCGCGATGGCCAAGCCCTATGATGTCCCGGTGATTCCGCACGGCGCAGGAGTCTATAACTATCATTTTGTGCAATCCAACCTGAACTCACCCTTCGCGGAATATCTCTCTGTCGGAGATGGAACACAAGTACGTCCCATCTTCGAGGCGATCATCGGTGAACCGCTTCCTGTCAATGGACATGTCACGCTGGGTACAAGTCCCGGCTTCGGCGTCGAACTCAATCGTGATTTGCTGGAGCCCATAGAGGACTGAGGAGCGCATCGTGTCTGACAAGATTAAATGTGGAGTTATTGGGGCGGGATGGTGGGCAACGTTTGCCCACATCCCCGCGCTTCTGGGTCATCCCGACGCCGAGTTGATTGCCATTCAGAATAATGACTCCCATGAGGCACAAAAGATCGCTCGAGATTTTGGTGTTCCTTTCGCTTGTATTACGCCAAATGAACTGCTCGCCATCGAGGGCATTTCGGCAATCGTTGTTAGCAGCAATCCGAGTCTTCATTACCGAGACGCCGTCGCAGCTCTTTCACATGGTAAGCACGTGCTGATTGAAAAGCCGATGACGATCACAGTTGCGGAAGCCACGGAATTGGTAAAGATGGCAGAGGAACATGATTGCCAGTTTCTAATCAGTTGCCCATGGCATTACACCGAGCACGCCGCCGAAGCGCAGCGCTTGATTCGCAACGGTGATGTTGGGCAGATACGGATGATCAGCGTCCTGATGACCAATCCCATCGGCGATCTACTTCGTGGTATCGACACAGAGCCTACACATACAAATGGGACGCCTTATATGCGTCCTCGCGCCGGAACCTATAGCGACCCACAATTGGCTGGCGGCGGCCAAATTTACGCTCAAGTCTGTCATGCAGCCGCATATCTCACCTTTCTTACAGGTGCTCGGCCCGCTGAAGTCTTTGCGCGCTTTCATAACGACGGTGCCGAACTCGATATCTATGATGCAGTCGATTTACGCATGGATGACAGCTCGATTGTCACCATAGCGAGTACAGGTGCTACGAGCCTTGGGCGGAAGGACTTTGAAGTGCGCATCTTTGGCACCGAAGGAATGATATTTCTGGATCTGTGGCGCGGAAGATTGGAATTTGTGCCGCTCAGCGGAGAGCCGCGTACCTACCCTGATCTCGAATCGGATGCAGTCTATCCGCATTTGGCACCAGCAAGGAACCTCATCGATTCCATCCGGAATCCTGACCGCAATCAATCTCCCGCAACCTTAGGCGTCGCCGCAATGGAAGTAGTCGAGGGGGCAAGCCGCTCGGCGACCAGTGGCAACAACATACTTGTTTCCTCACTTGTGGAGCAGCCTGCATGAATCCGATTGTGCTGCGTGGTATCACCTGGAACCACAGCAGGGCGCTGCCGCCGCTGGTTGCGACTGCGCAGCGCTTCGAGGAACTCCATCCTCATGTCCGAATCCAATGGGAAAAGCGCAGTCTGCATGAGTTTGGGCATGCGGATATCGTCACTCTCGCTCGCAAATTCGATCTGCTAGTGGTTGATCATCCGATGGCGGGCGACGCAGAGCTGGCAGGCGTTCTGAATGATCTGCTCCCCCTGTTGTCTTCTGCAGACGTCGAGGACCTTCAGGACGATTCGCTTGGCCCGTGTTTCTCGAGCTACCTGTACAACAACAGGTTGTACGCGCTGCCGATCGATGCAGCCGCTCCAGCCGCGAGCCTTCGCCTTGATTTATTCGAACAGCATGACCTGAGAGAACCCAAAGTCTGGGCGGATGTGCTGTCCCTAGCCAGGTTAGGCTGGGTGCGGATGCCGGGGTTCTCAGCGGATCTGTTCTTGAATTTTATGGGGCTATGCGTTTCACGTGGAGGCGCAGTAGTCGAGAATGAGGAACGGCTCGTCGAGCACGAAATCGGGGCCCAATCCCTGGAACAGCTCTGTGAGCTTGCAGCGTTGATGCCGGACGACATCTACCGCCTGAATCCAATTGCTCTTTACGAGCGAATGGCAATTGAAGATAGTTTCGCCTATTGTCCATTTGCATACACCTACAGCAACTATTCACGAAAAGGCTTTGGCGCGAAGCACATCCGATTTTCCAATCCAGTCGCGCTTGATGAGAATCTTCCCATGCGCACAGTCCTTGGCGGCACAGGAATTGCGATCTCGACGAAATGTGACCAAATAGCACGCGCCCTTGACTACAGTCGATTTATCGCTGGCCGGACTTGCCAGAGCACGCTCTACGGAGTATGCGGTGGTCAACCGGCAAGCCGCAACGCATGGCTCGATCCCTTCCTCAACCAAATTACTGATGATTTCTTCACGCGCACTCAAGCCAGCATCGAGTCGGCGTATGTGCGGCCACGATATCCGGGCTATGTCAGCCTGCAAGAGCGCGCCGGGGAGGCCATCGCCGAGTATTGCAAGCGTCAGGGAAATACACGCGTCTTGCTTGAACAGATCGATGCCTTATACCGCTCCAGTCTCAATGAAGGAATACAGCATGTTTAAATTCTCCTGCGCTGACTTCACGTTTCCGGTGTTGGACAGGTTTGCAGCTCTGGGTCTGGTGAGGCTGCTCGGTTTTGATCACGTCGACATCGGCCTCTTTGCACGGAGCACACATTTTTCTCCCCTCGATTTGCACTCGTCGCCGCGCAGCTACACAAAACGGGTTCTTCAAGATCTGGATGCCGCCGAGCTGCGACCGTCTGACGTCTTTGTTCAAATTGGAGTGGATCCATCCGAATGCGCCGCCAACGATCCCATTCCATCTGTAAGAGCCCGAAATAGCGAAGTGTTCAAACGGGCACTCGAGTTCGCCGTCACACTTCGCTCAAAGCATCTGACGGGTCTTCCGGGCGTATTTCATGATGGTGTCTCGCGCGACCGCAATCTTGGCTTAGCTGCGGAGGTGGCTGCATTGCGTGTCGCGGAGTGTACCAATGCGGGCATCGAGTACGCTATCGAGCCGCACGTAGGATCCATCTGCCCAGACGTTGCAGGCACGCAAGCGTTTTTGGACGCGGTGGAAGGGCTCACGTTAACGCTGGAC
>CAVTRJ010000020.1:0-116937 GCA_963737035.1 uncultured Acidobacteriaceae bacterium
CACGGATTCAGGCTATCAGCGTAGAGGTTCCACCCGCATGTGGATCGGATACTTGGGCCGCAGCGTGATCTTGGGTTGCACATCGATCGGCTGATCTGGCAGCAGGGCGAGGCGCCATTGCTGTGCGATGCTGGCGAGGATCAGGACGCCTTCCATCCATGCGAAGGACTCGCCGATGCATTGGCGGCTGCCGCCGCCGAAGGGGAAATAGGCGAAGCGCGGGCGGGCGGCTTTCGCCTCGGGCGTGAAGCGCTCAGGATCGAAGCGCAGCGGGTCGGGGAAGTATTCGGGGTCGCGCTGCATGACGTACTGGCTGAAAAAGAAGTAGGTTTTGGCAGGGAAGCGATAGGGACCGAGCGCGATGGGCGCGGTGGCCTGCCGGCCCATGGCCCAGGCCGGAGGATAGAGGCGCATGGATTCGGCGAAGACCATCTCAGTGTAGCGGAGCTGGGGTAAGTCATCGAGGGTTGGCGTGCGGCCGCCGAGCACCCGGGCTACTTCGTCGTAGAACCGCTGCGCAGGTTCGGGATTCTGGGCCAGCAGCAGCCAGGTCCAGGTGAGGGCGTTGGCAACCGTCTCGTATCCGGCGAGGAAGATGGTGATGATCTCGTCGCGCAGTTGCTCATCTTTCATTGCGCCTCCGCCCTCTTCGTCGCGGGAGGCCATCAGCATGGAAAGCAGATCGCCGCTGTCGGCGCTGTTGCCGGCGCGGGCGCGATCGCGATGGCTGGCGATAATGCGGTGGACCACGGCATCCAGCCGTGCGCGCGCACGGCGAAAGCGCGTGAGGCCGGGCAGCGGCGCGTAGAGATATGCCTCCGCCAGCGGCAGAGAGATGAGGTAGTTGTAGAGGTCCATGATGACGTTGACCTCGTGATTGATCTGGAGGACGTCGCTGGTCACGTCGGTATTGAAGAGCGTGCGTGCGACGATCTCGAGTGCGAGCCGCATCATCTCCGCGCCGATGTCGATGGTCTGGCCGGCATGCCAGCTTGCGCGGCGCAGGATGGCGCGCTCCGTCATGACATCGGCATAGGCGGCGATGCGCTGGCGATGGAACGCAGGCGCGGCGATTCGGCGCTGGCGCATGTGGAACGCGCCTTCGCTGGTGATGAGGCCTTCGCCGAGCAGGATCTTCATGCGGCGCTGGGTGCGCTCCTTAATCATCTCCTGCGGATGATTAACCAACACCTCGCGAATGAAGTCGGGGTGATTGATGAAGACGATGTGCTGCCATCCGAGCTTGTAATGCGCGATGCGTCCGTAGGTGGCGGCGAGATGCTCGAAGAGGACGATGGGGTTGGAGGGCTTGAAGAAGCGGCGGCGGAGATAGAAGAGGAAGTTCAGCGAGAATCCCGGCGGATACCGGTAGCCGCCGCGCTCGATGACGGTCCATTGCTGCT
Organism: uncultured Acidobacteriaceae bacterium; assembly: GCA_963737035.1. Lineage (GTDB taxonomy): Bacteria > Acidobacteriota > Terriglobia > Terriglobales > Acidobacteriaceae > KBS-83. Next base: position 1,404 of record CAVTRJ010000020.1, read on the forward strand.
GCGGCTGGTCGGGATGCTCGGCGGGTGCCGGTGGTGTATTGGCTGCTGCCATGGCGGTCAGGAAAGGCGGTGCTGGTGCAGGCGCTCTTCCACTATGGATAGGATACGGCGATGCACCGCTTCGACGCCGGCGTCGCCTTCGATAGTGACGACGCGCTGAGGCTCGCGCAGAGCGATGGCGTGGTACTGATCGTAGACGCGGCGAAAAAAGGCTGTATCGAGCGATTCGAAGCGGTTTTCGTCTTTGCCGGTAACCGCCTTTGCCGTGTGGTTGCGCTGTCGTGCGCGGGCGAGGGAGGCGTCGAAGTCCGGTAGCAGAAGCAATGTGAGGTCGGGATCGAGGCCGCAGAGCTCGCGATGTAGCGCGAGCACGCGGGCGGATCCGAGCTCGCGTCCTGCGCCCTGGTAGGCCTCGGTGGAATCGGTGTACCGATCGCATAGCACGATGGCACCGCGATCGAGCGCGGGCCGGATCACCTCAGCGATGGCCTGGGCGCGGTCGGAGAACATCAGCCCCAACTCTGCGCGGGGGTCGAGTGAGTTGCGGCGCGAGTCCAGCAGCAGGCTGCGGATGCGATCGCCCAGGGATGTTCCGCCGGGCTGGCGGGTCGTGACTACATCTTCGCCATGCCGAACTAACCATTCGTGCAGTTTGCGCAGCTGCGTTGATTTGCCCGAGCCATCGAGCCCTTCGAATGTGAGGAAGAAGCCTCGCGGCATGGCAGGAGTGTAGCATCGCGCACGAGCAGGACTGGAGCCGTTACACTGACGAGCATCCCCTGCCCAGGAGATCTATGCCGCGCCACCATCTTCCGTTGTTTCTTCCTGCTGCTCTTCTTCTTTTCGTCACCAGCGTTCATGCGCAGCCGCCTTCGCAGCCGATCCAGCTCGCCGTAGACGTGACAGATGCGCCGCGCAAGATCATTCATGCCGTGGAGACGATGCCGGTCACGCCGGGCGAGCTCACGCTGGTGTATCCGAAGTGGATTCCCGGCGAACATGGGCCGACGGGACCGATCGATGATTTGGCGGGCATCGTCATCACGGCGAACGGCCAGCAGCTTTCATGGCGGCGCGACGATGTAGATATGTTTGCGTTTCACATCACGGTGCCGGCCGGGACGACTGAGCTGAAGATCAAAATGGATTTTCTGGCTACGGCTTCGCCGACGGGGTTCTCGTCTGGCGCTTCGACCAGTGCGAAGCTGGCGATGGTGAGCTGGAATACGGTGGTGCTGTATCCGGATGGCGCGAAGGCGAGCGACGTGATGGTGACGCCGGCGGCGAAGCTTCCGCAGGGCTGGCAGTACGGGACGGCGCTCACGAAGAAGGGCGGCGATGCGGCCGATCCGGAATTCGAGACGGTGTCGTTGGAGCAGCTGGTGGATTCGCCGCTGCTGACCGGGCGCTACTTTCGCGAGTGGCCGCTGGCGCCGGAGGTGACGCCGAAGCATTTTCTGGATGTCGCGGCGGATGGGCCGGAGGACCTGGAGATCAAGCCGGAGCTGCTGGCGGGCTTTGCCAACCTGGTGCGCGAGACCGGGGCGCTGTACAAGTCACGCCACTATGGCAGCTACCATTTCCTGATGACGCTGAGCGATCAGGTGGCGCACTTCGGCCTCGAGCATCACCAGTCGAGCGACGATCGTGTTCCGGAGAAGACCTTTCTCGATCCGAATCTGGAGCTGTTGAGCGGAATGCTGCTGCCGCATGAGTTTACGCACTCATGGAACGGCAAGTATCGGCGGCCTGCTGGGTTTGGCGACGCCGAACTATCAGGCGCCGATGAAGGGCGAACTGCTGTGGGTCTATGAGGGGCTGACGGAGTATCTCGGCGATGTGCTGACCGCACGCTCGGGGATCTGGACGCCGGAGCAGTATCGCGACGCGCTGGCGCTAAGCGCGGCGACGCTGGATGCGCGGCCGGGGCGCACCTGGCGCGACCTGTCGGACACGGCGGTATCGGTGCAGATCCTTAACTACGCGACGGATGCCTGGGACAACTGGCGGCGCAATGTGGATTATTACCCGGAGGGTGAGCTGATCTGGCTGGAGGCGGACACGATCATCCGCAAGCAGAGCGGCGGGAAGAAGAGCATGAATGATTTCTGCGCGCGGTTTCATGGTGTCGGCGGCGATACAGAGCCCAAGGTGATTCCGTATACGTTTGATGATGTGGTCGAGAATCTGAACGCCGTCGTGCCGTATGACTGGGCTGCGTTTCTGCACGAGCGGCTCACGACCAAGCAGGACCATGCGCCACTGGGCGGCATCACCAACGGCGGCTGGAAGCTGGCTTACAGCGACAAAGAGACCCAGTACGCGACGGCAGATGAGCATGGAGGTGTGAATGCGTGGTGGTCGCTGGGACTAAAGATCAGCGATGGCGGGAAGGTGGTCGATGTGCTGGTGGGGTCGCTTGCGGACAAGGCCGGGTTCGGGCCTGGTATGGAGATCGTGGCGGTGAATGGCCGCGCGTATCAGGATGAGCTGCTGAAGAACGCGATCGATCAGGCGAAGGAAGGCAGCGCGCAGACGAACAAGGGACCGATCGAGTTTATCGTGTCGAATACTTCCTACTTCAAGGTGCTGAAGATCGACTATCACGGCGGGCAACGGTATCCGTATTTGGAGCGGGTCAAGGGCGAGAAGGATGTGCTGGAGGAGATTTTGAAGCCTTTGGCGCCGGTGAAGAAGTACGGAGTGACGGGCCTCATTGCGACAGCTCATCTCGTTGCTCATTGTTGACTCGTAGTCTGGCCGGACTTCGACAATTCGTCCACAGATATGCCGCCAGAAAGGTCTATGATAGCAGCAACGCTAAAAGTGAGTATCCGAGCGTCCTATGTGCTCGGCGAAAACTGCCGGCTGTTCCGAAGTTCGAAGACTAATCCGCAGACTCTAAAGCCGAAACCGCCGTAACGACAGACACCCAGCGACATCCAGACGAAGCGACTGTATGCTGTTGCCGGTGCTCATTTTGGCCCAGATGGCGTTGTGCTCTGCCAGTAGCGTACGCGAATAGGCTGAAAATCCTCTCATCTCCTGCTTAGGCCGCGCTGAGTTGCTGGAGAAATGCCAGAATCAATTCGGCCGCAGATCCACAATCTCCAACTCCAACCCGCCGAAGTCCGGGTGCTCGTTCATACGCAGGCGGTAGGCGAGGTCGATGCGGCTGCCGGTGTCGAGCGCGAGTGAGCGCACGCGTTCTGCCCAGCGCCAGCCGAGCGCTTTCATGACAGTCTGATCATCGCGGAGGCGCATGCGGATGTGTTCTTCCTTCATGATCTGCGGCGTCCCGTCGACGATCAGATTGCGTGCGACAAAGACCGGTTCCTCGTTGCCCATGCCGTAAGGTTCGAGCTGGCGGAGGGCTTGGTACAGCGGCATATCGACTTGCCGCAAAGGCAGCTCGGCGCTGCAGTCGAGTTTGCGCTCGAGGATCTGCGGCGTCAGCATGATTGCCGCGTGCTGTTGCAGGCGGTCGCGCAGCTCGGGCACGCGGGCGGATGTGAGGGAGAAGCCGACGGCGTGTGCGTGGCCGCCGAAGCGGACGAAGACATCGTGGCAGCTTTCGAGCGCTTCGAGCAGATGGAAGCCGGGGATGGAGCGGCCGGAGCCGTGAGCCTCGCCATCTTCATGGCTGAGCACGAGCGCGGGCCGGCCAGTCCGCTCGACCACGCGCGAGGCGAGGATGCCGAGCACGCCGCGGTGCCAGCCGTCGCCGTCGATGACCAGGCAGCCGAGCGGATCGATGGTGCCGGCGGCCAGCATGGCTTCGATCTGGGTCAGGACTGCGGTCTCGGCGGCGCGGCGGTCGGTGTTGAGCTGATCGAGCTTCACAGCGAGATCGCGAGCGCGGTCGGGATCTCGCGTGGTGAAGAGTTCGACGACATCCGAGGCAACGTCCATGCGCCCGGCGGCGTTGATGCGCGGGCCGATGCGGAAGCCAATGTCTGATGTTGTCAAGCACCGCTTCGCCGGGTCGAGCTGGGCGACGGCCAGCAGGGCGCGCAGACCCGCGTTCACCGGGCGGCGCAGACCATCGATGCCAAGGCTGGCGATGACGCGGTTCTCGCCAAGCAGCGGTACAGCGTCAGCGACGGTCGCGATCACCAGCATCTTGAGAAAGGATGGCAGCAGCTTTTCGCGGGCGCGCTCGGGGTCTACGGCTTCGAGCAGCGCCTGGGCGAGCTTGAATGCGACGCCTGCTCCGCAGAGATGCTTGCAGGGATAGGCACAGCCCGGCTGATTCGGGTTGAGAATCGCGAGCGCCTGCGGCAGGCCCATTGCGGCCTCGGGCAGATGGTGATCGGTGACGATCAGATCGAGATTGAGCCGCGCGGCTTCGTCGGCTGCCGCAAAGGCGCGGATGCCGGTGTCCACACTGATAACCAGACGAACGCCTTCGGCAGCGGCGTGCGTGAGCACCTCCGCCTGCATCCCGTAGCCATCGCGCAGGCGATGGGGGATGTGGAAGCGGACCGTGCCGCCGAGAATCTCAATCGCGGTCTTGAGCAGAACGATGGCGGTGGTGCCGTCGACGTCGTAATCGCCATAGATGAGGATCGGCTCGCTCGCCGCAATGGCCTGCTGGATGCGCGCGACGGCAGCGGCCATGCCATGCAACGCGTATGGATCGAGCAGGTGCTCCAGCGTGGGATGGAGAAACTGCGCGGCGGATGCGGCATCCATGACGCCGCGCTGCAACAGCAGGGAAGCCACCGGAGCGGGAACGCGCGCTGTGTTCGCAAGCGTGTCGATAGCCGACGGATCAAGCAGCGGAAGAACCCAGTGAGCGTAAGCGGGCGAGTAGGTGGGCGCGTCGTGCTTGGTTGAGCGCAGGGGGTGGTGCTCACGCGGGCCGTCTCACTCTTCGTCCGCGTCCTCGTCGATCACGATGTCGCCTACGCTCTCGAGCGATTCGAGCAACTGCTGGTAGCGGTCGTACCACTCGGTTGAGCTCTCATGCAGGAACATGATGCCCTGATGAGCGAAGCCGAGCTGGACGAAGCCGGTTTTGCCGACATAGTTCACCAGCTCTTCGACTTCGTCGGAGTCTGGCATTTCGTCGGGGAAGTTGAAGTCGCGCAGATCTTCCAGCAGCGACTGCAGGTCTTCCTTCTCCAACGTGATGTCGCTCATGGTGATGAAGGGCGCCTGGGAGGCCTTCGCCATCTCGACGAAGTCTTTCCAGCTATCGGGGTTTTGCTCGTCCTCCCATAGGACGGAGGCGACGTCCTCCATGACGAAGCCGGGCAGGCGCTTCATGCCGTGGCCTTCGATAAACGCGATCATGTCGTCTTTGAGGGAGTGCAGGCTGTCTGGTTGCATCATTCCGTCGCCTATTCTCGCAGAACCACCGGCGGTCTGCAGATCAAGGCGGAGGAAAACAGGCCTCCAGTTTTCCCGTAATCTGGACGGAGGAGCGAGAGATTGGCGAATTTTGAGAGGCATCTGTTCATCTGCACCAACCAGCGCGAGCCGGGGAGCGCCCGCGGCAGCTGCTCTCCGGAGGGCAAGGACGAACTGCAAAAACTATTCAAAGAGGCGATCAGCGCCGCCGGGCTGAAGGCGGCGGTGCGTGCGAATAAAAGCGGCTGCCTTGACCAGTGTGAGCACGGGCCGACGGTGGTGGTCTATCCGGAGGCGGTCTGGTATGGATTCGTGCAGCCGGAGGACGTTGCGGAGATTGTCCGGGAGCATGTCGTGCATGGCCGGCCGGTAGAGCGGCTACGCCTGGCGGAGAGCTGCGTGAACACTGCGGCGTGTCCGCATAAACCACGTCCGCAGTAGTGTTTCCAGGGCCGGCGTCGAGCGCAGGATATGCTATATTCCGAGTAACGATCGATGATTTTTTCCAATGAATATGTGGGCTATCTGGCTCGCAAAACAGTACGCGGACTGCTCGACGCGAAGGTGATCAAGACGGCAAAGCCGCAGCTCCTCTCGGAGCGCGTGGCGGCTGGACTCTTGGACGAGCTGAAGCTGGAAGACCGCATCAATGAAGAGGTCCGGCTGATCCTGGAGACCTACCAGGAGGACATGCGGCGTACTGGGGCGAGCTATCCGGAGATGTTCAAGAAGGTCAAGATGGAGCTGGCGCGCAAGTACAAGGCGGTGCTGTGAGGATCTCGCGCGACAAGCTCAACAAGCTGGCGCACGTGGTGGCAGACACGCTGGCCGAGATCGACGACTGCGAATTCCAGGAGGACCGCAACACGGTCCGGCAGGAGGCGCGCAGGGTGCTGGAGACGCTACTGCTGGAAGAGAGCAAGATCGACGAAGCGGCGCGGCTGAAGATTTCCTCCCAGCGCAAGATCATTCCTGAGGGCTCGATGGAGTGGGACATTCTGTACCGCAAGTACTACAACGAGGAAGTCAAGAAGCTCGGCATTTAGTGTCGAGCGTCGGGTCTTCGCCGGCTTTGTCTGGGTCCGTTTGTCTGGGTCCGGAAGTTTGTTAGAGTAAACGATGTGGACGCCCTGTCCACTGGTATGTGGCGCTATCGTTCAGGGGTTAGGACGCGGCCCTCTCAAGGCTGAGACACGGGTTCAATTCCCGTTAGCGCTACCAAAATCTGATCAGCGACTTAGGTTTGAAAAAGTGGCACCGGCTCCCGTCACAAATGTCCAGCAGCGGGATACCGGCTTCACGTTCGTTGCTTGTCAGTACCGAGCTTAATTCTCAGGTCCGAAGACCATCAGCCGGCCGGGAGAGCCCATAGACATCCGATCCAGTTCCGTGATGAACTCCGACACAATGAGCCTGCGGGGAGAAAACGCCTCCGCGTAAAACTCGGGGAAACGATCGTGTGTGTGCTGCCCGGCCTTCTCCGGTTTTCCCGCGTTGAGCGTTGCCTCGCAGAGGATGATCAGCGAATTGGGATTCGCTACCCGCTTGATCTCGCTCAGTGCTTTGCCGACCAGGGAATTCGGGATATGTTGAAGCACCGTCCATGTGATCACGGCATCGAAACCGTGGTCGGGGAACGGGAGCTCAGTGGCGCTGGCTACAGAAAAAGAGATTTCGGGATAAAAGCGACTGGCTTCCGATACGGCCCAGGTGTTGATGTCCACCGCCGTGTGTTGCTCAAAGTGCTCGGCGATGTATGGAGACAGGCGACCGAAGCCACAGCCAATTTCCAGCGATCGGCCAGGTTTCACGCCCTGCTCGGCCAATAGTCCCAGGCAACGCCGCAAATGCGTTACTTCGTAGTAGTGCCGGCACAGGAGCGTTCCCGGATCTTTGGCCTCAACAAACCCTTCCGGTCTGAAGGTGACAAATTCTCCCTGCCGAACCACGCTGCCGTGAGGTCGAATGAGCCGACGAGCTGCCCGCTTTAGCAGGGATGGGCGGGATCCCGCCATGAGTTCCTCCATATTTGATCGCTTACCCGATTGATATCCTTCGACGAAATGCGGCAGGGTCTCCGAGAATTCTGGCTTTGGCGATGGGCCGACTCTCCAACTTTGTCTCCAACATAGCAGCATCGGAATCAAAATCTGTGCGTCGCTGTTGTCGCCCTAGACGCCCTCCGCTGACCCACTGTACGAATCTCAAAAGAAACTCAGACGGGCTACCCGATCGCACCTTATTCAGTTCAGGAGCGGTTCTCTTCGTCGTGGATGGCGTTCCGCGCCTGAGACATCATCTCCTGCGGAATCGTCGTGAGTCCGTGGTCGGTTTTCGCATGCTGGGCAGCCTTTTGCAGCACTTCGTTCTCATCGCTACCGCGTGCTTCAAAGCTGCATCCCGGATTCAGATCGCCGCATTTCAATACCTTCGTCATGGCGTACTCCTTCTCGTTTGTTTGGGGGCCGCAACCCTAAACCCAAACGCCGGCCATAGACAAACCAAAAGCGCGCACCGCTTATAACCTGGGGCGAGCACGCCAATGTGGCGCTTTCGTTTGTTCACTCGACTTGCTTTGCGTCGTGCTTTGTGCGATGAAATCGCATAGTTTCGGCGGACGAAGGGGTTAGAAATCGTTCGGTTTCGGGCAAGATAGGCCCAAATTGGGGCGGGGATTTCTTCGCGCCGCGTTACCAACGTCACCATCGACGAATGATGCGATTCCTCAGCTAGATACACCATTCCATGACCGTTTGTTTACGCCAAAGCTGTGCGCCACTGTTTCAGTAGCGCAAAAGTAAGCGCTACTTGCGGCGAAAAGTATCGTTGGAACGTCCATTTTGGCAGCGACAAAACTCTGTGACTTGCGTTTGTCCTGCTGTACAGTAAGGCAACTCATCACGGTACTACCAAAGATTGAAACACCGCGGCCGGCCGGAGGGCTTTCCTGGGCCGATTTTCAGACTTCGGTAATTCCGCCTGAGTATGATTTTCGGCTGTCTGAAGTGATCGGTACTCTCGATGCGTCGATGTAATTTAGGCGCACATTTCCCCATGGTTCGCATCTCCAAACCGGCCGTCGTCGTGGCAGTGGCCATGATGTCTCTACACGTGCTCGCGGCCGTGGTGGAGCCGTCCCTATTTGTGGCGAACGCGCTGATCGCTACGGCTCCGCTGCTGGCGGGGCTTGCGTGCCTTTGGCGGAGCCGCAGGGCGCCCTCGGTGCTCGCCGATAAATGGAGGCTGCTCGGCATCGGGCTGATCATCTGGTCGATTGGCCAGTGGTGCTACACCTACAGCACCGTGCTGCACCACAACGTGCAGACGGCGGCGTTGCCATCGGACTTCTGGTTCCTGGTCTATGGCATCTTTGTGCTGTTGGCCGTCTGCTCGGTGGGAGAAGACCAGGATTCGACCGCCATACTGATTGCGGACAGCGCGCAGGCAACGCTGGCGATTGTTCTGATTTACGTCACGCTGTTCATGAATAACCATTTCAGCCACAGCGCGCTGCCCGCGTCGCAGCTGACGACGCTGTATCTGGGCGAGAACCTTGCGCTTGCGCTGACAGCGACGGTGCGGCTGCTGGCTCTGCCCGATGGCGAGGACCGCTACTTTCATCGTGCGGCGTGCACGTTTGCGTGGCTCATGATTCTGATATCCACGCCGCTGAATTACCTGGATGCGTATGTGGGGCCGACCAACGGCACCGCAATCGAGGTGGGATGGATGATCCCGTCCCTGGCGGTGCTGGTGATGGCCTTCTCGAAAGAGAAGGTGGCCAAGCCCGAGCCGGAGGCAAAGCATCGCTCATGGGGCGCGATGATGGTGTACAACGCGAGCCCGGTCTTCTTCACCATGTGCGTGCTGCTGCTGGGAGCGCATACGGCGCAACATAGGCCGGTGGTGGGATTCGCCGCTGTCTTGGGCGCGCTGCTGATTTATACCTTCCGCGCCACGATTCTGCAGACCCGGTTGCGCCAGGTGCAGGAGAGCCTGAATGATTCCGAACGCAATCTGCGCCTGCTGAACAGCCAACTGCATGAGCAGAGCCTGATCGATCCGCTGACGCAGATCGCCAATCGCAGGCGCTTCGAGCAGGTGTTGGAGGTGGAATGGAACCGTGCGTTGCGCTCCGGATGGCCCCTCTCGGTCGTGATGCTGGATATCGACCACTTCAAGTCTCTGAATGATCACTACGGCCACTTGCGCGGCGACGAATGCCTGACCGCGGTGGCACAGATGCTGGGCCGCGATCTGCGCCGCGGCGGTGAGTTGCTGGCCCGCTACGGCGGCGAGGAGTTCGTGGCGGTGCTGCCGAATGTTGACTCGGACGGCGCCATGCTAACCGCGGAGGCGATGCGTACCCGAGTGCATCAGATTGGTATCGAGAATCACGGTTCGCCGATCGGCCGCCTGACTATCAGCGTGGGCGTCTGCTCTGTGGTGCCGATTGCCGGACTGACGCGCGAAGGGCTGGTAGACGCGGCGGATACTGCGCTTTACCGGGCCAAATCAAGCGGGCGCAATCGTGCGGAACTCTCTGATCCAATGCTGCCGGAGAAGCCGGCCAGCGGCCGCATGGCATCGAATCTGGGCACTCACCTGGTTGAAGAGTAGCTGGCGCGCTCATCGGCCATGATGCAGTCACCACAATCCCTAAGAATCGCCCGGCTTAGTTACGATTCACTGGGTCTTATGGTTGATAAAGCCATGCGTGGTTGACTCCCGAGCCTCCAGGCTTGGCGTACCCTCCGGCAAGCAAGACTCGGCCATCGCCCAGCAACGTGGCCGTGGAGAAGCAGAACCCGTCCAGGGTCGCACCTCCTACCGGAACGAATAGCCTTGAGCTCGGGTCATAGACCTCTGCTCGTTGGGCGCCGCCTGCAATCAACACCCGACCGTCTTTGAGTGGGACCACCGCCTTGGACAGTTTGAAACGACTCTCGTTCAATTCCGGGCCGGGGAGGAATCCGCCTGTCCGCGGGTCATAGATTTGTGTGCTTGTAACGCGCGTTCCCCACGGGCCGCCCGCTTGTCCACCGGCTATGAGTACACGACCATCCGGCAGCAAAGCGCCTCCGAACTTGCTACGAGGAACCGTCATCGTGCCAGTGCTCGTGAAACGCTTTGTAGATGGATCGTACAGATCGGTCCCGGAGCTGCCCACCACGAGTGCTTTGCCGTCGTTCAGCAACACGATTTGTGTCGCATCGGACAGGTGAGTTGCTCCTAACGAAGTGAAGGTGCGCGTGGACGGGTGATAAAGTTCCGCCGAGACTACAGGATTATTTGCCGCAACAGACGCGCCGCCGACAAATAGTACTTCTCCGGTTCTCAAAAGCACAGCGCGCGCTTCCGCGCGTGGAACCGTCATTTTGCCTGCGGGCGCAAACGACCCAGTCGCCGGATCATAGAGCTCGGCGATTGCCGTATAACAGGGCGAATCGCAGCCAGTTGAACCGCCGGCGACGAGAACCTTCCCATCTCGAAGGACAGTTGCTGTAACACCCCAGCCATGCTGCGCCTGAGGCCTCCCGGTTGTAGTGAAGTGCCCATCAGCCGGATCGAAAATCTCGGCGCTGGGCTGCATAACACCGTTGCGCTCGATTCCACCCACGATCAACACGCGCCCGGTGGGCAAAAGGACAGCGGCGTGATCGAATCGTGCCACGCTCATCTGCCCGGTCGGAACGATACTGCCGGCGGCACGATTCGTGGCATGTACGCCCGGTTCTGAACAGCACAAGCTCAGCAAAAGCATTCCGGCTATCGCACCAACGATTCGCAGATTCATGTGTGCTCGGCCCTCCTGATCCTTAGTACATAGGAAGCTGAAAGCGGCCAATTGGTCAGTAGTGTGGAGCGGCAGTGCCTCCTATGAACCTCTGATGCTTCAGTCGCAAGGCCCGAGACACATTCATTGTCAAATATTGACTTCAGGGCGAGTCGCTCATCCAGGCACGTAGATCAATTTCTGCCTGTTCGAGTTGGCTCGTAGACGACTCGCGAAAAATTCGACCTAGCCAGCAACCGCTCGCGTTCTCTTTGTGAAAGCCGTGCTAAGTAGGTGTCCGAAGTGACTAGCTTATAAAACGGCCAACAGGCCACGTTATCAGTTGTTCCTGGACATGGCCGTAACCGGTTTGCTGCCAGCGAACCCTCTATCGGGCGCGTTGCAGTACGGTAATTGGGATCGAGCCGTCGGGACGAGCCGAGACCTTCCAGGAGAGCTCATCGCCTTTCATCTCATAGGTCCGCACCTGAGTAGTGTTATCCCAATTGGGAAAGGAAGATCGATCAACATGAAAGGTAATGTAGTGTTTGACAGGATCGACCGAGTAACGTCCGAAATGGATGCTCATGTTGAGAGAAGCGTCTCTGTACTCTTCCGGAGTTCCTTTGCGTTTGTCTCCAGATGAAAACTTCACGGGATCGGCGCGGTAGATTTGGACCGAGTAATAGCCATCGGCGGTGAATACGACGAGCCCATGAGGGTCGGCGCCGTAGTCAGGAACGCGGGTGCCGTCGGGGAGCAACTTGTCGGCCGCGGCGAGGACCCAGGTGCCTGCAATGGGAGACGTTTGGGCAAAGGTTGAGAGCGGAGCCACGAGCACGCATGCGAAAAGCAAAAGATGCTTGATCATTATGCCCCGAATCTAACAACGCACCAGCCGCCGCACAATTTGATTATTCTCAACCTACCGTTAAGCGCAGCTTATGCTTTTCTGACCACCATGCGGAGACTCTTTGCCTTTGAACGTGATTGCAACTGACGTTCAACTGCCTCCGTAAGCAGAGATGCCATGCGGTCCGTGGCGACGCCGCGGGAGTGCGCGTTGCGATGTAAAGTAACGGGCATGCTTCCGAGCGAGGGCAGATTGCACATCGATCTCCCAGCCACGAGACCCTCGGGAAGGTTGAGCGATACGCGCGCCGTGATGCCGAGACCGCCGAGCAGTGCGGCCCACAGGCCGTCCAGGCTGGGGCTGCTGGCTGCAATACGGTACGGCATATTTGCCGCTTCAAGATGAAGTATGGCGCACTTTCGGAAGACGCACTGCGCGCCAAGCACGGCGAGCGGCAAGGGCTGCCCCTGCGGCGCCTTGAAGGTGGAGGAGGCGATCCAGACGAGGTCGAGTTGTCCTATCATTTGCGCTGTAACACGGTCTTCGTGGCCAATAATGATGGCTAGATCGATCTGCGATTTATCAACCGCATCGGCGAGAGCAGCATTGCCTTCGATGCGCAGTTCGATCTGCATACGCCGGTAGAGTGATGCGAAGTGCGACATAACCGGAGGGAGAATCGAAGCGAAGTCCTGTGTGCAGCCAACGCGGATGTGGCCTGCGAGGGTTGCGCCCCGCATGGTGTCCAGCAACTCATCATTCAACGCGAGCATGCGGCGGGCGTAGGTAAGAGCAACTTCTCCAGCTTCAGTCAGAGCGAGATTGCGGCCGCGCTTGCGAAAGAGCGACGTGCCCAGCTCATCCTGCAGGCGCTTCATCTGCAGGCTGATGGCGGAAGGAGTGCGGCCAAGTTGTTCCGCCGCCTGCGCCAGACCACCAAGGTCGTGGGCAACGGAAAGGGCGCGCAACGTGTCCAGATCGAGGTTGCTTCGCGTTGACATCGGGTATGCGTAGTTTAGACGACCGGAAATAACAGCAGTCAGAATCATCACTGCGTGGAGTTGACCATTGATGGCGTCAGCGCAAGACATTCGCTGAGACACGTGGATTGACGGCTGCCTACGAGCATCAAACGTCGAAGGAGTTAGGAAATGAGAGCAAGGACATTCGCGGTCGTTGCTGGTTCCCTCGTCGCAGGAGCGCTGCTCTTTGGCAATCCGTTTATGTCTGGAGAAACAGAGCAAAATCGCGTGGTGCGGATCGCGGAGCTTGAGATTGATCCCGCACGGCTGGATTCCTATAAGGTCGCGCTTCGAGAGGAGATTGCGACCTCAATTCGCGTCGAACCGGGCGTCCTAGCACTGTATGCCGTGTCTGTGAAGGATTACCCAAACCAGATCCGCCTTTTCGAGATGTACGCAAGTCCAGATGCGTACAAGGCACATCTTCAATCGGCACACTTTAAGAAGTACAAAAGCAAGACTGACGGCATGGTTAAGTCTCTGAAGTTGATTGAGACTCAGCCCGTCCTGCTCGGCGTAAAGTGAGAGGAGCCGGTAGACCCTCCAGCGATATCAAGACCACGGTAGAGGCGATTTTCAGCTGGTTGAAGTCAGGAAATCACAGCGCAACCCGCTGAACAGTGCGAAACCCTATACCGACAAAGCTCTCGCGGCCTGCTCGCTCGGGGATGCCACCTTGCCGGGCGCCACCTTTTTGTGGGCCACGTCGAGTGCCTGCGAAAGATCGCCGATGATGTCGCGCGGATCTTCAAGGCCGACAGACAGGCGAACCAGACCATCGGTAATGCCGATGCGTTCGCGCATGTCGCGCGGCACATCGCCATGGGTCATGCTTACCGGATGGGTGATCAGCGTCTCGGTTGCGCCCAGGTTCTCTGCCAGCACGCACAGGCGCACGGCATTCATCAGGGCAATGCCGGCCTCCGCACCTTGCTTCAACTCAAAGGAGAGCATGCCGCCATGCAACGCATGCTGACGCTCCGCCAACTCACGCTGGGGAAAGCTGGCGAGGCCCGGATACTGGACATGGGAGACATCGGGATGCTGCTCCAGCCATTCGGCGACGACCTGCGCGCCGCGTGAGTGCTGCTGCAGACGCAAGGGAAGCGTCTTGATGCCGCGTGCCGTTAGCCAGGCTTCGTGCGGCGACTGGATCGAGCCAAGCGTTTTCCGGATGAGGCGCAGACGATCCAGGATCTTTTCATCGCGTGCTGCGACGGAGCCGCCCACGGTGGAGTTATGGCCCTCGATGTACTTGGTCGTGGAGAGCAGCGTGATGTCCGCGCCGAGATCGAGCGGGCGCAGCAGCAGCGGGGTGAGAAAGGTGTTATCCACCACCAGCAGCAGTCCTGCCCGGCGGGTGATCTCCGCGATGGCGGCGACATCGGTGAGCTTGAGCGTGGGGTTCGCTGGGGTCTCGATGAAGACCATGCGGGTGGTGGGCTGGATCGCTGCCTTTACGGCTGCGGGGTCTGCCGTGTCGACGAAGCTTGATTCGACTCCGAAGTTTCCCAGCACCTGATCGAAGAGCCGCACCGTGCCGCCGTAGACCACATCGGAGAGCACGACGTGATCGCCGGATTTGAGCAGCGCGAGGAAGATGGCGGAGATGGCAGCCATACCGGTCGCAAAACAGACGGCGGGCGGCGTGTCTTCAAGCGCGCCGAGCGCCTCTTCGAGAGCGGAGACGGTGGGGTTTGAAGCACGCGAATAGGTATGGCCCTTGTGAACGCCCACGGCTTCCTGGCGATAGGTCGTCGACTGATAGATAGGCGTGAGCAGCGCGCCGGTGGCGGGGTCGGCATGCAGTCCGCCATGGACGGCGCTGGTGAGATGGGAGTCGAGATCGAAAGTCTTCGAAGCAGCGGCGCCTTTGGAAGCAGCTGCCTTGGGGACAGAATTCTTGGAATTATTGAGGGACATGGAATCCTCCTGGCACGGGAATGTCGAAACAGATCAACCAGAACACCGCGGCACCCTAGGCGGTGTGTGCACGAGAGGAGAGCGCTTCAGGCTCCTGGCGTGGACAGCGGACCGCCTAGGGTTCGCATGGCCATAGACATTCGCCGGGCTGGAGAATTGCGCTGCATAGATGAAATGATCGGAAATGGTTGCAGGAAAGTCAAGTTGAGGGTCTGAGCCTCAAAAGGTAAATGACATGCCCATGGTGATGCGGTCCTGGCGCATGGGGCCGTCGAGTACCGGACCTACGACGGTCAATGTGGTCCCCGGGTCCGTGTCGATGCCGGAGAGGATGTCCTTTTGCGATTTCGACCAGAAATCGGGTTGGGCGGTCAGGGTCTCGCGATAGTCGGCGCGGATCATCCATCTTGGCGTCAGCCTGTAGCGCACGCCACCCCCATAGTTGAGGCCCGCTTCAAAGATGCCTCCGCCGTCCAGCGGCGGGTCGCTGCCGAAGTTATAGGCGGCGCTGATCAGACCAATATTGCTGAGCCCAAGCCGGTACCAGCCGGGCGCTTTTTTGATGGGCGCCTCGGCCAGGTGCATGAGTTGCAGCGAAGGCCCGACAGCGAGATATGGGCGGAGACGCGAGGTCTTCGGCCGGAAGTTGACCAGCAGGTTGTAAGTGAATTGCGAGGTGCGCAGTGAACTGGGCTCAAAGAGGAGCAGGTTGATCTCCTGCTGACTGGTGGAATCGTTGCCGATGACTGCCAGTCCCAGGTTGAAGTCGGTGAAGCTGTGGTCGTAGCTGAATTCGTGGGATAAATACCTTTGAGGATTAAGGGTCACCGTTCCGCCCAATTCCCAGCCATCGTGCAGGGAATTGCCGAGTACGAGAGCGACGAAGTCTGCAGGATTTGGATCGGTAAGGATGTAAGCGACCGCGCCTCCATTGCCGCCGTAGTAGCCGTGGAATCCTCCGCGAACGCCAAACTCTACAGACGGCGGCGTCCACCGGAGTGCTTTTGCATCAGCCGAGCCCGGCAAAGCTTGCGATCGTGGGCGAGTGGAGAGGCCCGCGTATTCATCGCGGGTGTGAAAGCCGGAGTCGATGGTGTAGCGATCGCCCTCGACATTCATGTGCCGCTGAGGAGCCGTTTCTTTCCGTTTCTTGTAATCGAGTCCGTAGCGGATGCCGGAATACGCCATGACGCCGACGTTGTCGCGCATGATGTTGTTCTTCAGTGTAAGCACGGTTTGCCGGGTAGTCCGCTCCACGTGATTGCCGTGTGTGCGCAGTGCAATGCCCTCCTCGGCGGCGGTCTCTTCGACGGGATGTTGGCAGTTGTTCAGCTCCAGAACTGCGATACGTCCGTCGGTAATCAGCTCTTCTCCCGTGCCATTCTTTGCGTCCTTGGGGAGCCACGGCCGCGTGACCAGTTGCACTGCGGAGACGCAGCCGGTGTAGATCAGGTCATTCACTACCTTGGCACGCTCGTTGTCGATATTGCTGTCGATCAGGTGGATGAAGGTCTTGTTCTTCTTGGAGAAGCCGATGCCAGTATCGTGCGTGGACGAGGACGTCCAGACCTGCTGGCCGTTCCAGGTCTGCTTGGTGGTCCAAATACGCAGGTGATGACGCTTGGAGAAAGTGTTGAGCGTTTTGGCGTAGCCGTAATCGGGATCTTTGCCATCCAGCACGAGAATCGACATTGGCGCGCGTTTGTATCCCTGATTCTCGGCGACAGACCGTATGGTGCCGTAGGTGGTTTGCGCGTTGAGAGTATCCACGATGACCCATCCGCTCGCAGCGAAGGCGCGCGTGAGCGCATCGGCGCTGCCGATGAAGGCCAGGTTAGTCAGGTCGGAGGGTAGCTCCTTCGCTCCCGCCGTGAAGGTACGGAACGGCAGCTTGTGCACCATCTCGCCGAGCGCTTTGCGTTGATCGTCAGAGGCCACAATGGGCGGAATGGTCTGTTCGGCGGTGTCGGGAAGATCGACCGGCGCGACCAACTGGCCCAGCAACTCCGTGCCTTGGGGAAGCGTGATCTCCGGCTCAGAAAAGCGCAGAACGCTGGCGGAGCCGGCAGTGGTGAAGATGGCGGCGATGGGATCGCCGAAGGCGAGAGTGCCGACAATACCGGAGGCGCGATTGCTCAGCGTCGCTGTGGAACGAATCCCCTGGATGCCGCCTTTCTTGTTGATGCTCTCGCGGGCGTTCTCCACGCCGGTGATGCGGACCTGTATGGGTACCGCTCCGTGAGTGGAGAGGACGAGGTGATCGAAGCGCAGCTCGATCTCCGCGGTTTCGTGAGCGACGCCGAGGCCCACTTTGCGGACCTTCACGACCGAACCCTCAACCGTAGTGCCCAGAGGAACCAGAATCTTTCCGCCTTCTTCATTGACGGGGGAGATCAGGATGCCCGTGATCTTTGTGCCTGCGCGGGTGGAGTAGGAACTGATCGGTTGCTGGATGCGGATCTCCAGCGGCGTTCCTGCGGGGATTGTCTCCGCCAGAAGGCTGGCCGCGGAGGCGAGGATGACGAGGCAGCAGGACACAACACAACCGCAGAGCCCGTTCGGCAAATGCGCCTCCCTGTAGGCAAATCATTCATTTTGAATAGCGGGGGACGGCATCTGACGCTACCACGACTGCACTGGGAACGGCGACAAAAGAAATGATGAAACGGCGGCTGTCTGACCGAATGGGAACCCGCCTTCAGCGCAGACAAGGCTTTGCGCTGGCGGCGAAATGTGACAGAGTATCAACAACCCCACAATTTCCTTTACGCCGCGATCCCTGTCGCATCCGGTGTGTTGTTTCTGGGGTGTCTTCGTGTTGTGTTGTCCTGGTCGATGAGTATCCTCTGCCGAACTCCATGTGCAGTCCGGCGACCCAGACCTCAACCTCTGCTCGAAGGGAGCCGGATGCGTTCTTTGGTGAAGTATTGCAGTGTAGCGGCGGGCCTGACGTTGCTTCCAGTCTTGCTGCCAGCGTGGGCCCATGCGCAGACAGCGGGTGCGCCGACGGCGGCCGATATCGCCGCGTTGAAGCAGGCAGTGGCGGACGCCAAGATGTCCGCGGACAACACATGGATGCTGGTGAGCGCGGCGCTGGTCCTGATGATGACCGGACCCGGCCTGGCGCTCTTCTACAGCGGCCTGGTTCGGAAGAAGAACGTGCTCGGCACCATGATGCAGAGCTTCGCAATGATGGCCATCATCACGGTTACGTGGTCCATCCTCAGCTACAGCCTGGCCTTCGACGCCGGCACGAGCTTCATCGGCGGGCTGCACCATCTGTTTTTGCGCGGTGTGGGCACGGCGCCCGACCTCGCATACGCGAACTTTCCCGCCCAGACCTACATGATCTACCAGATGATGTTCGCCATCATCACGCCGGCGCTGATCACGGGCGCGTTTGCGGAGCGCATGAAGTTCAGCGCGATGGTGGTCTTTACCGTGCTCTGGTCGATCTTCGTCTATGACCCGATGGCCCACATGGTGTGGGGGCAGGGCGGCCTGCTGAATGTTTCGGGCGGTAAGTTCCCATGCCTTGATTTTGCCGGCGGCACAGTCGTACATGTCACCTCTGGAATGTCAGCGCTGATCTGCGCGCTATATCTGGGCAAACGCGTGGGCTACCCGACAGAGAAGATGGCGCCGCATTCTGTGGTGTTGAGCTTTATCGGCGCGTGTCTGCTGTG
This sequence comes from uncultured Acidobacteriaceae bacterium, assembly GCA_963737035.1. Taxonomy (GTDB): domain Bacteria; phylum Acidobacteriota; class Terriglobia; order Terriglobales; family Acidobacteriaceae; genus KBS-83. Next base: position 20,019 of record CAVTRJ010000020.1, read on the forward strand.
GGTGGGCTGGTTTGGGTTCAATGCAGGCTCGGCGCTCTCGTCCGGTCCTCTGGCGACCAGCGCTTTTGTGAATACGCATCTCGGTGCAGCAGCCGCGGCGATTGGCTGGATCATCGCGGAGTGGATCCGGCAGGGCAAGCCAAGCGCATTGGGCGCCATCTCCGGTGCGGTCGCTGGACTGGTTGCCATTACGCCGGCGGCGGGTTTCGTCCAGCCGATGTCCTCGCTCGTGATCGGACTGCTCGCTGGCCTGGTCTGCTACACCATGGTGGCGATCGTGAAGCAGCGGCTGGGCTATGACGATTCGCTCGACGCCTTTGGCGTGCATGGTATCGGCGGCACGCTGGGCGCGCTGCTGACCGGCATTTTCGCCACCAGTGCGATCAATCCGGTCTTTAAGGACGCAGCGGGCAATGTGCTGCCGGTGGGCGTGATCGAAGGCCACTGGGGGCAGTTGGGCAACCAGATTGTAGGCATCCTGATTGCGATTGTGCTATCAGTGGTCGGCACCCTTGTTTTGCTGAAGCTGGTCGATCTCGTCATCGGGCTGCGCATGTCGCCAGAGGAAGAGCGGGAAGGCATGGACGTGACGCAGCACGGCGAAGAGGGATACGACTGGGCCTAGCGCAGTCCTGAGGAGCAGGCATGCAGAAGATTGAAGCGATCATCCAGCCGTCGCGGCTGGACGCGGTGAAAGAGGCGCTGATCGAGATCGGCGTGGAAGGCATGACGATTCTGGAAGCGCGCGGTCATGGCCGCCAGAAGGGCCATACAGAGTTTTATCGAGGGCGCGAGTACACGGTGGATCTTCTGCCGAAGGTGAAGCTCGAACTGGTCGTGCATGATGAGGCGGCGGAGAAGGTGATTCAGGCGATCCTCACCACGGCGCGCACCGGGCATATCGGCGACGGGAAGATCTTCGTGTCGCGCATCGATGAGGCGATCCGCATCCGCAACGACGAGCGCGGCGACACGGCTCTTTAGGCGCTCGAACGAGCGTGGGAGGTCATACGATGACCCAGCCGATGACTTCAGTCAGCACTGCGGCGGCGGACTATCGCGCGGATTTCACCGCGCTGGAAGTTTCCTTTGCACGCAACGGCGATGGCGCAGCCTGCCTGCGCCGGCGCACGTCGCTGGTGGACGCACTGGTGACGGGACTGTGGTCGCGGTTGGGCGGTGATACGCGTCCGATCGCCCTGGTGGCCACGGGCGGCTACGGGCGCCGCGAACTCTTTCCCTATTCCGACATCGACCTGATATTTCTTTGCGCGGACGCGCGGTCGGAGTCGGCTGCGCGCGAGCTGATCCGCAACGTGAGCCAGGCGTTGTGGGACAGTGGGCTGCGCGCCAGCACCACGACGCGCAGTGTGCGTGAGTGCGATCGCTTCTCGGCGGAAAACTTCGAATTCACTTTATCGCTGCTGGATCGCAGGCTGCTGGGCGGCGACGCCGCTCCCTACACGTTGCTGCAAGAAAAGGTGCTCCCGGCCGTGATGGCGCGTGAGGCAGAGACGATCCAGCGGCTACTGCAGAAATCGCTCTATGACAGGTATGCGCGTTTCGGTGGAACCATTTTTCACTTGGAACCGAACGTGAAGGATGCGCCCGGCGGACTGCGCGATCATCACACGGCGCAATGGTGCACGGCGCTGACGAAGATCCGCGAGACTAAGGCGTGGCCGCTGAGCGGCGATCTTTTGCCAGATCCGGAGGTGCAGGCGGCAGTCGAATTCATGACGGCGACGCGATGCTTCCTGCACCTGCGCGCGCATCGCGACGACAACATCCTGAGCTGGCATGCGCAGGATGAAGCCAGCGCAAAGAGCATTGGCCTGGACACCGGCGGAACGGCGGATCCGGCGTACTGGATGCGGACTTACTACCGGCATGCGCGCACGATTTCGCGTAGCGTAGCGCCGCTGCTGGAGCAGCCGCCTGCGGCGCGGCCTTTTTTCGCTCGCCGGCGGCGGAAGGTCACGCTGGAGGGAACGCCTTTTGTGCTGGCCGATGGGCGCATCGATCTGGAAGACGAGCAGTTGAGTATCGATCCCGAATCTATGCTGCGCGCCTTTGCGGAGATCGCGGAACAGGGCTCGCGGCTCACCGTGCGCGCCGAGTCCGCCATCAGCGATGCGCTGCCCGTGCTGAACCTTCATCTACCGGAGGGCCCGTTTCTCCGCGCCGGGCTGCAGCGCATCCTGCTGGGGCGGCACGCAGCACAGGCGCTGCGCACCATGCACACGCTGGGCGTGCTGGAGATGCTGGTGCCGGAGTTTCACGGCATCGATGCGCTGGTGATCCGCGATTCCTATCATCGCTATACGGTGGATGAGCACACCTTCCTGACCATCGAGAATGTGCATGCGCTGCGCGATTCCGCGCTGGATTGGGAGCGGCGATTCGCCGGTCTGCTGGATGAGATTGACCGGCTGGAGCTGCTGCTGCTGGCGCTCTTGCTGCACGATACCGGCAAGGCCAGCCGAAGCGGCGATCACACGACGCAAAGTGTGGAGCTGGCAGAAGCGGTGCTTGACCGGCTGGAGCTGGAGGCGGAAGAGCGCGAAATCGTGATCGAATTGGTGCGCGATCATCTGGCAATGTCAGCGGCAATGCGCCGCGACATCTTCGATCCGGAGACACTGCGTGCGCTCGCGGAGAAAGTAGCGACACCGATGCGGCTGCGCATGCTGTGCCTGATGACGTATGCCGATGTGCGCGCGGTAAATCCGGAAGCGCTGACGCCGTGGAAGGCAGAGAATCTGTGGCAGCTTTTCATCGCAACGTCGAATTGGATGGACCGCAACGTGGACGAGGAGCGCTACCATGCCTCGGTCGATCCGGCGGTGCTGCGACGCGTTACCGCGCTGGTGCCGGACCGCAAGGAGCAGTTGGAGCGATTCATGGAAGGGCTGCCGCAGCGCTATGTGCAGACCCGCCTGCCGGAGCAGATTCGCGCGCATCTGGAAATGTCCACCCGCCTGGGGCAGCAGCCGGCCCAGCTCTCTTTGCGCAAGACGCGGCACCTGTTTGAGCTGGTGCTGATTGCCAAGGACCGCCCGATGCTGTTCGCCGACATCGCCGGCACGCTCTCTGCGCTGGGCATGAACATCGTGAAGGCGGAGGCGTTCGCAAACGATGCGGGCGTGGTGGTGGACAGCTTCCTGTTCGCCGATTCGTTCGGAACGCTGGAGCTGAATCCGTCGGAGTTTGGGCGCTTCACACAGAAGGTAATGGACGCGGTGGCAAATCGAACGTCCGTGGATGGACTGATGCGCGCGCGGCGCCACTTGCACAGCCTGCCGGTGAAGATGCAGGTGGAGACGCGCATCTCCTTCGACGACACCGCTTCGAGCGCAAGCACCGTGATGCAGGTAGTGGCGCAGGATGGCCCTGGCCTGCTGCGGACGATTGCGTCGGTGATCGCGACGCTCGGCTGCGACATACGCGTGGCGCTGATCGATACCGAGGGCGAGCTTGCCGTCGACGTTTTCTATCTGACGGAATCGAAGCGGCCGCTTGACGATGGGCTAAAGGCGCGGCTGGCTGACGAGCTGGCTGCGGCCATCCAAACACTGCGGCCGGCTGCAGCGCTTGCCCGCTGAGCCGGCCGGTCCATATCGCGTTTGCGGGATCACATTTACGGGTCAGGCTTGCGGACGAGGAGTCAGCTTCACCAGCATGCGCTGCGTTGCCGGCCAATCCATCAGCAGGACTTCAGCGCGTTGGCTGCGCGCGCTGGCTGCGTGCAGGGTGAGCAGCTCATAGACCTGGGCCGCAGACTCAGGATCATCGGCGAGCGATGACGCCTGGAGGAAATCGGGATGATAGCGCTGCTCGCTGACGAAGCTGCCGTCTTCGTCGAGCACCCATGCGATACCGCCGGTCATGCCGGCGCCGAAGTTCTGACCGGCACGGCCCAGCACCAGTACGGCGCCACCAGTCATGTATTCGCAGCCGTGATCGCCTACGCCTTCGACAACGGAGACGGCGCCTGAGTTGCGAACGGCGAAGCGCTCTCCGGCGCGGCCGGCAGCGAGCAGACGGCCCGCCGTGGCGCCATAGAGCGCTACGTTGCCGAGCAGGACGTGATGCGAGCTTTCCCGCGCAGCATCGCCTTCGGCGCGGAGCACGATCTCACCACCGCAGAGGCTTTTACCGACGAAGTCATTGGCGAGACCTTCAAAGACCAGCCGCATACCGGTAACAGCGAAGGCGCCAAAGGACTGGCCGGCGACGCCTTGCAATTCGATCTCGATCGGTGCGACCGGCTCACGGAGGTGCAGCTTCTCCAGCGACAACTCGCCGGCGAGACGCGCGCCGACAGCGCGGTCGCTGTTGGCGATCTCAGTGCTGACGGAGAAGGGTTTGCCTTCGCGCGCGGCGGCAAGAGCAGGCTCCAGCCACTCGTCGTCGATGGGCGTATCGGTCTGCGGGCGCACGTTGCGCTGCCCGGCCCATGCACGCACACCATCTACCGGCGCCGCCAGCATGCGAGTGAGATCGAGCGCACCGATGCGGCGCGTCTGTTCGAGCAGATCGGTGCGGCCCACAGCGTCGGCCAGGCTCGCGAGACCCAGACCGGCGAGCATGTGGCGCAGGTCGCCGGCGAGGCCTTCGAAGAAGCGGATGATGTGCTCCGGCTTGCCGCGGAATTTTGCGCGCAGCTCAGGCTTCTGCGTAGCAATGCCGGTGGGACAGGTGTTGAGGTGACACTGTCGCGCCATGTCGCAACCGATTGCGACCAGCACGGCGGTACCGAAGGCGTACTCATCGGCGCCTAACATTGCGGCGATCAGGACATCGCGTGCTGTCTGCAGGCCGCCATCGCAGCGCAGACGCACGCGGCCGCGCAGACCTTCCGCCAGAAGCGATTGCTGCGCTTCGGCAAGGCCCAGCTCCCAGGGATTGCCGGCATGCTTGATGCTGGAGAGCGGCGATGCGCCGGTGCCGCCGCTGTGGCCGGCAATGACGATGTAGTCCGCAAAAGCCTTCGCAACGCCGGCTGCAATGGTGCCCACGCCGAAGCCCGAGACCAGCTTGACGCCGATGGCGGCGCGCGGATTGACGCGCTTGAGGTCGTAGATAAGCTGCGCGAGGTCTTCGATCGAGTAGATGTCGTGGTGCGGCGGCGGGCTGATGAGCATCACGCCGGGCTGCGCATGACGCAGACGTGCGATCAGCTCGGTCACTTTGTGCGCGGGGAGCTGGCCGCCTTCGCCTGGCTTGGAACCCTGCGCGATCTTGATCTCGATCTCTTCGGCGTTGGCGAGGTATTCAGCAGTGACGCCGAAGCGTCCGGAGGCAAGCTGCTTGATCTTGTTGTTGTGCAGCCCGCGGCCGCCGGTGAGCGGATCGGGTGCCCAGACGACGGGATCCTCACCACCCTCACCGGTATTCGAACGCGCGCCGAGAATGTTCATCGCCTCAGTGATGGTTCCGTGCGCTTCGGGGCTGAGCGAGCCGAGCGACATCGCGGAGGCGATGAAGCGGCGAGTGATGGCGGGTGTGGGCTCGACCGCGTCCTCGGCCAGCGACGGGCCGGCGGCGCGAATGTTGAGCATGTCGCGGAGCACCTGCGGCGCGTTTTCTGAGGCTGCGGTCAGCACGTTTAGCGTTTGCGGTTCCGCCACCGCAACCGCGCCGCGCACCGAACCGACGCTGCTCTGCACCACCTTCACGCGCTGCGGCTGCCAGGCATGGGGCTCTGCAGTTTCGGCTTTGCGGAAACGCACCCATCCGTAGTCCGGGAGATCCGTCCCGGCGGGCGCACCGGAGGCGGGCGGCTCGGAGTGGAAGGTCTCCTGCCATGCGCGTCGCACCTGCGCCTCGATTTCGCTGAAGCCGATACCGCCGAGAGGCGCGGGAGTGCCGCGCAGGCAGAGGTGGATGACATCGTCGTTGAGACCGATGGAGTCGAAGAGGTGCGCACCGCGATAGCTGTCGACGACAGAGATGCCCATCTTCGACATGATCTTTGCCAGACCCTGGTCGAAGGTCTTGAGCATGTTCTTCTCGCCTGTTTCCGGAGCGGCAGCGGCAGCGGTCTGGAGGGCGAGCCAGGGGCACACGGCGCCCGCGCCGACGCCGAGCAGCACAGCGGCGTGATGCAGATCGCGGCAGTCTCCCGCTTCCACTGCGAGCCCGACGCGCGTGCGGATGCCCGCGTCGACGAGCGCGTGGTGCACGGCTCCGGTGGCGAGCGCCATAGGGACGGGCAGCTTCTCCGGACCAGCCGGCATATCGGTCAGCAGCAGCAGTTGGGCGCCGCCCGGTGACGAGTGCGATTGCCTCGACACACAGGCGGTCGATGGCGGCGGAGAGTGTCTCGGTTGGCGAGAAGACGCACTCGAGCACAGCCGTGGGCAGATCGGCAGCCAGGGGATGGCTGCGCTCGCGCAATGCCTCTACCTGTCCGAGCGACAGAAATGGCGACGAGAGTGAGAGGCCGGGAATGCGGGCGTGCGGATCGAGCAGGTGCGGCCACGGGCCAAGGCGGGTGTGCAACTGGACGACGCAGGCTTCGCGCAGCGCGTCGATGGGCGGATTCGTCACCTGTGCGAAGCGCTGCCGCAGGTAGTTGTAGACGGGGCGGGGCGAGCGGGCGAGCGCGGCGATAGGCGTGTCGTCGCCCATGGACCAAACGGCGTCTTTGCCATCGACCGCCATCGGCTGCAGCACCATGCGGACGTCTTCGCGTGTGTAGCCAAAGAGCCTCTGCAGTTCGAGCAAGCGCGCGGTTGGCAGGCCGCTCTTCCATCCGTCGGCATCGGTAAGCGCAAGATCGTTGACCAGCGTCTCGTATTCCACTTCACGATCGAAGCGGGCGAGGATCTCGCGCGTGTTCAGGACCTCATAGCTCTTCAGGTCGACGACCAGCATCTCGCCGGGACCGAGACGGCCGCTTTCGAGAACCGATTCCGGATCGAGATCGACCAGACCGGCCTCAGAGCCGGCGACCACCAGGCCATCGCGAGTGATGAAGTAGCGGCAGGGCCGCAGACCGTTGCGGTCGAGCGCTGCGCCAACGAGATGACCATCGGCGAAGGTGAGTGCGGCCGGCCCGTCCCACGGTTCGACGCAGTCGGCATGGTAGTGCATGAACTCGGAGACCTTCTCGAGCCGCGCCGGGGGGACCAGCATGCGGACGGCCTGGCTCACGCTACGGCCATTGCGGGCGAGCAGCTCCACGGCTTCGTCGAGGCTGGTGGAGTCCGAGCCATCCAGCGAGTAGAGCGGGTGGTACTCGGCGGGAATGGTCGCGGCGCGTGCGTCCATGCGCGCGCGATTGCCCCAGACAGTATTGATCTCGCCATTGTGCGCGAGCATGCGCAGAGGCTGCGCGCGGCTCCATGCAGGCTCGGAGTTGGTGGCGTAGCGCTGATGGAAGATGGCAAACGCGGTCTCATATGCCGGATCGGCGAGATCGGGATAGAACTCAGACAGCAAGCGGCCGGCGCACAGCGCTTTGTACACAATGGTGGAGTCAGAGAGAGAGCAGATGTGGACGGCAGTCTTCTTCCGCTCGAACTGTTTGCGCGCCAGAAAGAGGCGGCGCTCCAGGTCGGCGGGATGCGCGGAGATGAGCGCCTGCAGGATGCGCGGTGCGGATGCCAGCGCCTGCTGGCCCAGGTGCTCCGTGCGGATGGGCACTTCGCGCCAGGCCAACAACCGGCAGCGGTGCTCCTTCAATGCCTCTTCGAAGCTCCTCTGCGCCGGAGCGGGATCAATGGCCGCAGGGAAGAAGCAGACGCCCACGGCGAGAGTGCGGTCCTCCTTCAGCGTGAGTCCGGCGGAACGCAACAGGAAATCGCGCGGGAGCTGCGTCATGATGCCGACCCCGTCGCTGCTTTTCCCATCGGCGGCTACGGCACCGCGATGCGCAAGGCGGCCGAGGGCGGTGAGCGCATGGGCCAACACCTCGTGCGAAGGCGTATTCGACACACGCGCAACGAAGCCGACACCGCACGAGTCGTGGTGGAAGCGCGGGTCAAGTAGCGAAGGAGACAGTAGAGATTGGGGCAGGGAAGAGCTGGAGCGCGCGTCAGCGCTTTGCATCGGTATTTCGGTGGTCGTTACTTCGGTACACGAGGACGCAGGAGTGGCAGTCGCAGGGTGCCAGTGGTTCGCCATAGTTCACTATAAGCTGATTTGTTGTCATTAGCACCCTTGCATCTCATCGAAATTTCGCAATCGACCGGAGGTCAGAGCCAAACAAAGCGGCGGGAATCTGAGCGTGTCCGACGCATGCCGCATACTGGAACTACGATGACCCCCCTGCTATGGAAGCCAGAGAGTTGGCCGTCGCGCCTGGAGGAACTGGAGGCGCGCACCGGCGATTTAAAGGAAGTGCCGCTGCGCCGCGATGTACGGTCGCTCGGCATGCTGCTCGGTGAAGTGCTGCGCGAACAGGCCGGCGAACGGCTGTTTCATTTGGAAGAAGATCTGCGGCAGCTCTCGATTGAGCGTCGCGAAGCGGCAGCTTCGGGAGATGCAACCCGCGCTGCACAGCTTTTAAAGCAGCAGATGGCGCGGGTGGACGATCTGGACCTGCCCGATGCGTATCAGTTGACGCGCGCCTTCGCCTATTACTTCGAGCTGATCAACCTGGCGGAGACGAACCACCGCAAGCGGCGGCGCACCTCCATGCAGATGAGCGGTGAAGATGCGGTCCAGCGCGGGTCGTTTCGCGGCACCCTGCGCGCCATGCGGCAGGCCGGCATCGACGCGGATGCAGCCTTCGCGTTTATGAAGCGCGTGCATATCACGCCGGTGTTTACGGCTCACCCAACCGAGGTGGCGCGGCGCTCCGTACTTTACAAGCGACGGCGGCTGGGTGCGCTGCTCGAGGAATTGGACCGCATTCCGCTGCCGGATGCAGAGCTGGCACGGTTGCAGTCCGCGGTTGCGGCGGAGATAACCGCGCTGTGGCAGACGGATGAAGTGCGTGCCCGCCGGCCGCTGGTGAGCGACGAGGTGAAGATGGGGCTGGATTATTACCATGCTTCTATTTTCGCGACGGTGCCGGCACTCTATGCGGAGCTGGCATCCGCATTTGCCGCTGAGTATGGGCGCGAGCTTTCGCCGGCCGAAATGCCGCTGATGTTGAGCTTCGGATCGTGGATTGGCGGCGATCGGGATGGAAATCCATTCGTAACACCAGAGGTGACAATTGAGGCGATCACGGGGGCACGGGAGCACATCCTGGCGTTCTACCGGGACCAGGTGCAATCGCTGTTCGACCTGCTGACCAGCTCAGTGCACCAGGTGGACACGAGCGCGGCGCTGCGCAAGCGTCTCGAAGGCTACCTGGCCCAGAGCTCGCATGCGGCAACGGAGACGGCGGAACGCTACGGACTCGAGCAGTACCGCCGCTTTCTCCTGTGTGTGCAGCAGCGGCTGGACGGCGACCCGGAAGCGCCTGGGCAACTGAGGCCATACAAAGATGCGGACGAGTTCCGCGAGGACCTGTTGCTGCTGCGCGCGAGCCTGGCGGAGAACCGTGGCGAGCGTATTGCGGCGGAACTGGTCGATCCCTTGCTGCTGCAGTTGCGCACTTTTGGCCTGCACCTGCACACGTTGGATGTGCGCCAGCATGCGCGCCGCCATGAGCTGGCAGTTCGGGAGGTCTCCGCTGCCGCCGGCTGCGCTGCCGCCGACGGCAAAGCTGCGGAAGCTCTGCAGGCAGAGAGCGAAGACGTGCTGGAGACGCTGCGTACCATCGCGCAGCTGCAGCAAGGGCCACATCGCGAGGCCATTCGGCACTACGTGATCAGCGGTGCAGCCTCTGTGGAGGATGTGCTGCGTGTGGTCGGACTGGCACGCATCGCCGGCGTACAGGTGGAAGGCGGCAATGGGTTGCATGGGATGATGCCGGTGCCGCTCTTCGAATCGATCGAAGACCTGCAGCGTGCTCCGGAGATCTGCCGCGCCTGGTGGAGCTCGGAGGAATATCGCAAGCTGCTGGCCTCCTGGAACAACACGCAGGAGCTGATGCTTGGCTACTCCGATTCGAACAAAGACGGCGGCATGCTGACCAGCACCTGGGAGATCTACCGCGCGCATCGCGCGCTGCATGAGGTGGCGGCGGAGTGCAAGGTGCATCTGCGGTTGTTTCATGGGCGCGGGGGCACGGTGGGCCGCGGCGGCGGACCGACGCACCGGTCGATCTATGCGCAGCCCTTCGACAGCTTCGAAGGACAGATGCGCATCACCGAACAGGGCGAGGTGCTCAGCTTCAAGTACGGCGACGTTATTCTGGCAGAGCGCAACCTGGAGCTGATGTTGGCAGCGTCTCTCGATGCACTGGCGCGGCCGAACGACCGGATCGGCGACGGGCGGCTGAGCGGGCGCATGGAGCCGGCCTGGGAAGCGGCGATGAATACGCTCTCGGAAGAGAGCTTTGCGTTTTATCGCGAGCACGTCGTGGACGATCCCGAAGTACTTGAGTATTTCGAGCAGGCGACGCCGGTTGCGGAGCTGGAGAATGTGCGCATCGGTTCACGTCCTTCGCGGCGCAGCGGGAAGCGCAACCTTGCGGATCTGCGCGCGATTCCATGGGTCTTTGGATGGACGCAGAGCCGCCACCAATTGCCGGCATGGTTCGGCGTGGGCTATGCCTTGACTCGGTTTGCGGATCGCGATCTGGCGCTACTGCGGGCGATGATGGCGCGCTTCCCGCTGTTCATCGATCTGGTGCGCAATGTGGAGATGGCGCTCGCGAAATCCGACTTCGGCATCGCAAAGCTTTATAGCGAACTTGTCGAAGATAAGGCGCTGCGCGAGCGCGTGTACCGCATGCTGAAAGAAGAATTCGAGCGCACGGAGCAGGCTGTGCTGCTCATTACGGGGCAGAAAGCGCTGCTGGAATCGAATCCGGTGCTGGCTCGTTCCATCCGGCTGCGCAATCCGTACGTCGATCCTATGAGCCTGATTCAGGTGGAGCTGCTGCGGCGCAAGCGCAACGGCGACAACTCCGATGCACTCAATCGCGCGCTGGGCTCAACCATTAACGGCATCTCCGCGGGGCTGCGCAATACCGGTTGAGGTGGTGTTCGCAGCCTAGCTCCGAGTCCTAGTTGCGAGTGACGACAAGCGCCGAAGGAATCGGGATGTTTGCTTTTTCCTGGCGATCGCGTTTGGCCTGGGCGAGGGAGCGGTCGGCGGCGGCGAGGAGCGCGTCTACGGTGTCGCCATCCGCTGGAAAAGAACTGATTCCGATACAGGCAGTCGCCTGCGGGCTGCCCTCGGGAAGAGTGAGCAAGCCAGCCTCGCGTACCGCTGCGCGCAGATCGCGCACACGTGTTTCAGCGATTTCCGGCGGCAGGCCTGGGAAGAATATGCCGAACTCATCGCCTCCCAGACGGGAGAGCAGGTCGCCCTCGCGCACGGTGAGGCGGAAGCAATCGGCCACCTGGCGCAGCATGCAGTTCGCATCTATCAGACCGACGTTCCGGTTGATCTCGCCAAATGCATCGATATCGCAAATCACGAGGATAGCGGTCAAATTCGCATCTTTGCAGCGCGGAAGCCCGCGCGCGAGCAGGGCGAAGAAGGCCTCGGGACCCAGGAGCCCGGTAAGAAGATCGGTTTCGTGCGGCTGACCTGTGACGAGAGAGTCGGCGCGGGTTCCAATGGTGCCCGGCTCGGGCACTACGATTGCGGTTGAGGGCGGCAGTGGCTCCTGTGGCTCCGGCTGCGCGGCGGATGCGAGTTCCGGCAGGATTTCCGGCACGATCTCGGGCATCGGCGCAATCAGCGAACTCTGCTCGATTATTTCGATTGGCTGCCGTTTGCTGAGAGGCGCGGACCAATAGATCACCGCGGATGCCGATGCGACGACTGCCATGGCGAAGAGGCTTGTCGGGATGGGCCAGTCCTGATGGCCGGCGAGCGCTGCCAGTAGGGCGCCAAGGATGGGCAGGATAGCGAAGAGAGTACGCGACAGTGGCGAGCGAGGCATGTGTGGTTGGTATTGTGGCCTTTGGGGGAAAGACCAGGTGACGTTGAGCATAGCGCTGCTGCCCTGTGGCCGGCTGCATGCCTTCCGTACGGATGACTACAACTTTGGAAGCAGAAAGAATTCGTAGCAACGGACGATGGGTGTGACAGCGTGTGCTCCGGTCCAGTCCTGTATTCTCAGACCCGTGAAGAATCGCAGCATCTGGCGGGGCATTGCTCCCATCCTGGCCGCCATCGTTCCATTCAGCGCGGTATGTCTCTCGAAAGTGAGCCGTCCTTCTGCCAGCGCGGCCGCAGCTCAACAGTCTCCAGCAAAGGCGAGCGCGAGCTACAGCCAGATTGCACCGATCCTGCAGTCGCGATGTGCAAGCTGCCACAATCCGCAGGGTGGCGCGCCCTTTGACCTGTTGACCTATGACGACGCGAAACAGTGGAGCGGCCAGATTCTGGAGGTGACCCAGAACCGGTACATGCCCCCCTGGCTGCCTGCTCCGGGTAAGGGGGATTTTGTGGGTGAGCGCCGACTTTCCGATGCGGAGTTGGAAGCGATACGCGCCTGGGTGGGTGCGGGCGCCGCGGGTCCAGCGACAGCAGCACCTGCGCCTGCGCAAGCACCGGAGTGGCCGCTGGGGAAACCGGATGCAGTTCTTACGCTGGCGGAGCCGCTCGCGCTTTCGGGGAATGGGAAAGACGTCTTCACCAATCTTGTGGTGCCCTTTGCCGGAGACCAGACGCGAAGGCTGCGCGCGATCCAGATTCGACCCAGCGACCCGCAGGCGGTGCGGAGTGTGCTGCTTTCCTTCGATGGAGGCGGCAGTCTGCGGCAGAGCGATGGTTGGAAGCAGGGAATTGCCGGGATGGAGCCGCCAGAAAATACGGCGCCGGGCGCAGCAGGGCTGATCTTCTGGTCGCCAGGGTCACAGGGACTCAAGGCGCGAGCGGGTGAGAGCTGGACGGTGAAACCGGGCAGCGATCTGCTGTTGACGACGCACCTGAAGACCACGGGCAAGAAGGTCCAGCTGCAATTCCAGATCGGTCTCTACTATGACAAGGCCACGTCCGGCGCAGCGCGCGCAACTGTTCTGCGGTTGAATCATCGCGGCCCGATCGAGATACCGGCCGGCACTTCGTCTACAACGCTCGAGGACAGTTACACATTACCGCAGACTGCTGCGGTGAGTGCGATTTATCCGCGCGCACACTTCCTGGCGCGCACTTTCGATGCCTATGCGACGACGCCGGGCGGCAAGCAGGTGTGGCTGCTCTCGATTCCCAAGTGGGATGTGGACTGGGTAGAGGTCTATCGGTATCGACGGCCGGTGCTGCTGCCGAAAGGTTCCGTGATCCACTGGAAGGTCAGCTACGACAACTCCGCGGAGAATCCGCACAACCCGAGTGACCCACCAGTCGCTGCGCATGGTGGCTTTGGTGCGGCGGATGAGACAGACGCGCTGCTGCTGGAGATGGAGCCGCCTGCAGGCACGAATGCGGCGGTGTGGCGTAAGGCGATGGATGCTGCTGCGAAATAGTCAGCTCAATTTGCCCTCAAGCTCTGCCCAGCGCACGTAGAGCGCCTCGGTGGCGGCCTGGGCGCTGGCCAGCTCGTTTAGGGCACGCTGCAACTCTGCGGCGTCGCTGGCGATGGTTGGATCGTTGACTGCGGTCTGGGCGTGCTCGAAGCGCTGCCTCGGCTTCCGCGATGCGGTCTTCGATCGTCTCGTACTCGCGTGCTTCCAGATACGAGAGCTTCTTACGCGAGGACCGCGCGGTGCTGTCGGGCTGGACCGTCGAGTTGTTCCTGCCGGCAGACCGCTCCGCTGCATCGCGGTCTTGCTGACGCTCATCGCGCCATGCCTCCCATTGCAGATAGTCGGCGAACTGGCCTGCTCCGCCGTTTCCATCGAGCCCAAGCACCACGGTTGAGACGCGATCGAGCAGGTAGCGATCGTGCGTGACCAGAACCAGCGCGCCGCGAAACTCGAGCAGGCTTTCCTCGAGAATTTCGAGCGTTGGAATATCGAGATCGTTGGTGGGCTCATCGAGCAGCAGCAGATCTGCCGGTTCGAGCATCAGCTTCGCGATGAGGACACGCGCCCGCTCGCCACCGGAGAGGTTCGCGACCGGCTGGTTGAGCTGTTCGCCTGTGAACAAAAAGCGAGACGCCCAGGAAGCCACGTGAATGACGCGATCCTGGTAGACAACTGAGTCGCTGTCCGGTGCGAGCGCGCGGCGCAAGGAGAGCGAGGCGTCGAGCTCGCGGTTCTGGTCAAAGTAGACGATGCGCAGTGCGTTGGCGCGTTCGATGACGCCGGAAGAGGGTTCGATCTCGCCGCGCAGGAGTCGCAGGAGCGTCGTCTTGCCGCTGCCGTTCGGCCCGACAAGGCCCACACGCGTTCCAGCTGTGAGCGGGAAGGTGAGATCGCGAAAGAGCGTGCGGCCAGCGACTTCATAGCTAAGCCGGTCGAGTGTGACCAGGCGCTTGCTCGCGCGGCCGCTCTCGCTGAACTCGATGTCGGTGGCCGCGGTGCGATTGCGTGCGCTTACCTCGGCGAGCTCCCCGATCAGCGCGTGTGCCGTGTCGATCCGTGCTTTCGCTTTGGTGGCGCGGGCTTTGGGGCCACGGCGCAACCATTCAATCTCGGTGCGCACACGATTTTCGAGCGACTCCTGCCGGCGCTGCTGCGCTTCAAGGAAAGCTTCCTTGTCCTCAAGAAAGCGGCTGTAATTGCCACGTGTGCGCAAGATGCCATCCGGGTAGACAGGATTGATTTCGGCGATTTCAAGCGCTACGGCTTCGAGGAAGTAACGGTCGTGGCTGATGGTCACGGAGGCGAAGGATGCGCCGTTCAGCATCCCTTCCAGCCACTCGATGCCTTCCAGGTCAAGATGGTTCGTCGGCTCGTCCAGCAGGAGCACATCGGGCGCCGATGCGAGCGCCTGTGCGATGGCGAGGCGTTTGCGCCAGCCGCCGGAGAGCGAGAGGGCGGGGGCGGAGAAGTCGGTGAAGCCGGCGCGGCCAAGCGTTTCGCGAATCTGGCGATCCCAGTCTGTGGAAGGCAGCCGCGCCTCGCGGACCGCATCCTCCATCGCCGACCAGACGGTGTCGCCGGCGGTGAAGCCGGAGATCTGCGACACGTAGCTGACGCGAGTACGTTTGCGGATGGACAGATTACCCGAGTCGGGCTCGACCTCTCCAGCGAGAATCTTCAGCAGCGTGGATTTACCTGCGCCGTTTGGGCCGATCAGGCCGATGCGCACGCCCTCATCCACGGTGAAGGAAAGGTCGCGGAAGAGCGGGCGTGCGCCGAAGGCTTTCGTGATGCTTTGCGCGTTGAGGAGTGGTGGCATAGGAGTGGGGACAACGGCAGACAACGTTGGACGGCGCAGACAAATGGTGCAGATGCTCAGAAAATAGCTGCAGTCCTTGCCTCTGTCCGGAGTTGCCTCTGGAGAGGTTCATCGGAGCAGCGGTCGCGGCCAGCTTTTTCTTTTAGATCTTTCCAGGATACAAACTTCTGTCCTAATCACAACCCTTCTCGCGAGCTTCATCAATTGGTCCCTCAGGTGGTCTTGATTTTCAGGGGTGCCGGCCGAGGGTATCAGTTTAGGGGAATTTGAAAGAGATTCCTTTGCACGGTCACGCGGCTGTAGGCATAGACGCATGGTGGATTTCGACTCGCGTCGCCGATTCGCGGAAGGTTCCGTCACGATTGTTGTGATACAGATGGTGCGTATCGAGCGTCGTTCCGTTGATAACGAATATGTCCAGCCACCGGTCGTTGTCATAATCGATTACCGCGACGTCACGGCCTGTCGTCTCAATGATGTACTTCTTCGTCGCGCCGCCGCCGTTTACAGTTAGCATAGTGAGGCCGGCAGCTGACGTTCATCGAAAAACCACGCGGGACGCGTGCAGGCTGCTTGCGGGGTTGGAGATCGAATGGGATGGAGCAGCAGTTTTGCCGGGTGGAAGAGCGATCGCCGGGCAAAGCGGGCGGACGCAGCAGGCAATCCAGAGAAGAAGATTGAATATGCCGCGGTGTTGCATCCGCACCGGCTAGAGCATTTTTACAATTGCTGTCTGGCGCGAAGATCCCCTCGTCGTGGCTTTCCCTTTGAAAAAAACCGCAAGAGCTTCTGCTGCCCGGTCTCCGGCTACAGGAAAAATGCTCCAGCACTCGGAAGGTTTGCGATTTCGCGCGGAGGTCCAACTCGCGCCGCCATGCTGCTCCTCACCCTGACCGCGACAGCAGCGTATGGTCAGATGCCGGTGCCGCAGTCACCCCAGCCTACTGCATCGTTGCAGTCGGCGCAGCAGTTACTCGATGCTGGTCATGCCGAAGAGGCCATCGCTCCACTCCGTCAGTTCGCAGCGATGCAACCGCCGGTGAAGGGCGCGGCTCATGCTCTTGGGCTGGCCTGCTATCGGACAGGCAAGCTGCTGGAGGCGCGCACGGCCTTCGAGCAGGCGATTCGCGAAGACGGTGCGGACGTCGAATCTGTGCAGATGGAAGGCCTCACCCTATATCGGTTGGGTCAGCCTGCGGCTGCCATTCCTTATCTGGAGCGGGTGCAGCAGTGGATGCCGCATGCCAACGCCGATGCCAGTTATGTGCTCGGCCTCTGTTATCTCAATGCGCGCCGCTATGATGACGCACGTCGCGCGTTCGCTGCACAGTATGGTATGGATGCGGCTTCAGCCGGGGCGTACTTGATCCTGGCAAACATGCTGCAAGTCGCCAACCTGCCGGAGCTGGCAGCAGATACTGCCCGCAAAGCTATCAGCTTGAATCATGGCTTACCGCAGGCCCATTTCTTGATAGGGGAAGTGGATCTGTTCAAGAGCGACTTGGATGGAGCCTTGGCCGAATTCGAGCAGGAACGCGGTATCAACCCGGGCTTTGCGCCGGTGTATGACAGACTCGGCGATACCTACCTGCGATCCGGGAAATTCCTGGAGGCGCAGACTTCCCTGATGAAGGCCCTCTCCCTTGATACCTCTCGCACCGGCCCCTTCATCCTGATGGGCAAGGTGCTGCTCCGTCGCGATGATCCACAGGCTGCCGCCATGTACCTGCAGCACGCAGAGAAGATGGACCCATCCAATACGATGACGCACACGCTGCTAAGTCAGGCATATCGCAAGTTGGGCAGGGAAACCGATGCTAAGCGTGAAATCGATCTTGCGTCGGAGATCCATGCGAGCACGGAACTGAAGTTGCAGCCGGTGCAGTAGGCCGCGTAGGGCTATTCACTAGTGGACGTGAACAGTGACAAGCCGGACTTCCAACGGTACGCCGCCGATGATGGTTGTCTCCAGCAGAGCCTCAAAGGTCCGCACTTTGCCGTCTGACCCTCTTGCCGCTTTCAGCAGTTCCGCGGCACCGTCTGGCCGGCTGGCGAATTCCACAGCGGCTTGTGTTCCCAGAGTAGTCAGTCCACTGAGCCACATGATCTTCTTTCCGCTTTGCATTCCGGGAAGAAAGGAAATGATTGCGTAGTCGCGGGTCAACGGATGTTCAGGCCGCACATAGTTGGCGAGTTCACCTGGTCGCGGGTGGTTATTATGGTAGCCGGATGCCTCCGGCGAACTGAAGAGCGTGAACTCCGCATTTGAGGGCAGCGCCTGTACCGCCAAGTTCTCGGCGGGCGAACCGATAAAAATGAGATTACGTTGCTTGGCTTCGTCCCAGGTGACGAGATGACTGCGTTTCAGGATGAACGTGGCGTGCGCGGCGTCGAAGAGCCGCGTCAACTCATAGACGCCGTCTGCTTCACCGATTCCCGTGTAGTGGTCGATCAGATGGCCATCACCCGGCGGATTCTGTATCTCCTGCAAGGTGGCATAGCGCATCCCGCTCTTGGAGTCCCCTACGAATACGCCATTGCTGTAGATGAGCAGGGGAGGATCACCGGTAAGAAACGGTCGCCATAGAGTAGCCACGCTCCGGTTGACTCTAGACCCCGACAGCAGGACTACTGCGAATACAGTCAACGCAGCTGCAACCAGTCCAAGAGCAATCCAGAGCAGCCAGCGGCGCGGCTGGGCTGAAGTATGAGCGCTCGGAGGCAAAACGGCATCGGGCGCCTCATGCGATTCCAGCCGCTCCATGTCCAGAGTTCTAACGATGACCGGAGCAGCCGCAAGGACGGGCGATGGGCGTGAAGTGAATACCAGCAGGTAATGGCCCTTGGGGACATCGATTCGCAGTTCCTCATCTGCCCCCTCGCTTTCGAAATAGACAGCCAGCTTTTGCCGCAGCAGGCGTGCATGGCTGCGCACGATGCTGTCTTCACTGGAGTTGTACCCTGCCGGCCTGCCGAAGACCTTCATTCCGATCTGCTGCTCGGTGGCGTCCTCCGGCGCATCGCGGATGGCGCACTCCGCCACATAGAGCAGGAGATCGCGGAGACGGGGGGAACTCTTGAAGTTCCTGCTAGACGCTACCCGCAATACCAAGGACCAACGGGGGTCTTGGAGAAGTGCGGAATGCATTTCACCCTCTCGCTGCGTGTCAAACATGGCCAGACGATGAGTGTTGCATAGTGCTGAAAGAAGGGTCAATCAGCGCCATTTCACCCGTGTCGGCACCGTGAAACGCTTGCTGCGGCGTTCGCTGCCGTTCAACATATTTGGTGCCATGCCGGTTCAGCTGCGGCATCGCAAAGCAAGAGGTTTCAATGAGCGTCGTCGGTGTTGTAGCCGAGATGCGAACCAGAGACCCGCAAACAGAGCGAACGGGAGCGGAGAGATGAAGAACGTCCGCTCTTTCTCGATTGAAATATTTAGGGAGGCACTATGAAGCGTTTCATCGGCCAGTCGTTCCGGCTTGCGTTCCACCTGACCACGATGCGCCTTTTGTACACGGGCACCTTGGGTTTACTCGTCACCTGCAGCGGCTTCCGTTCTGCCCACGCTCAAGCCGTCTACGGCTCGATCGTTGGCACAGTGACGGACAATACTGGTGCCGTGGTACCGAATGCCGCGGTGAAAATTACCGACGTGGCCAAGGGGACCTCCACGACCGTTCAGACGAATGGGAGCGGCGAATATACCGTCCAGCACCTCATTCCGGACACCTATCGGGTCGAGATCACGGCAGCCGGCTTTAGCGCGGGCACGGTTGACAATGTGGTTGTCTATGCGGATACGGCTCCCAAGGCCGACGTCAAACTGACTGTCGGGGGTGCCAGCTCCACTGTGACGGTGACCACCGCGGCACCACTGCTGACCACCGACCGAGCAGAAGTGAGCACGATCCTCAATGAGAGAGCAGTCGAGAATCTGCCCAACCTGAACCGGAACTTTACCGCCTTCGAGCTGCTAACGCCTGGCACCACCTACATTGGCTGGGGCCCGGGCGAGGGAAGCGGCAATCCGCAGCGGAGCCAGTCCATAGAAGTAAACGGGCAATTGCCCTTCGCCACCGGCTATGAGCTGGATGGCACGGACAATCAGGAACCGATCAACGGCGTCGCCGTCATCAATCCGAATCTCGACTCTGTTTCCGAAATGAAGGTGACGTCACAGAACTACGACGCCGAATTTGGAAAGGCCGTAGCCGGCCTGGTGACAGCGCAGACGAAATCCGGCAGCAACTCCTTTCACGGTACCGCGTTCGAGTATCGCCGCTCGGATGCGCAACAAGCTCGCGATCCTTTCGCCAACGCCACGCGTGACTCGCTCACCGGAAAATATCTGTCACCCACGCTTCACAATCAATTCGGCGGATCGGTCGGAGGCCCCATCAAGAAGGACAGGATGTTCTTCTTTGGCGATTATCAGGGGCTACGCGAAAAGACCGGTTCGGCTACCCTGACAACCGTACCAACCGAGAAGGCGCTGACCACCTGCACTTCTGGTGGACCGTGCGATCTTAGCGACTATCTGCAGGGTGGACAGGGGCAGATTTATAAACCAAACACGCTAGGCGACAGTTCAAACGCAAATCGCACCCCCTACCCGGGGAACATCATCCCGGCCAGCGACATCTCGCCCCAGGCGGTCGCGTTTTTCAAGTTGATTCAGGCAAATGCGCCGCCAAACGTTGGTGGTTCAGCCATCACCAATAATTTCGCAACCTCCGGTTCGGGTATTTTCAATACCAACCAGGCGGATGGTCGCGTAGATGGCAGATTTGGCGACAAACTTCACCTCTTTGGACGCTATACCTACTTCGGTGTGGCTCTATCCGGCAATCCTTATTTCGGAGCGGCGGGCGGACTCGGCTACGGGGCCGGCGGATTCGCAGGAACAGACTCGGCACGCTATCAAAGCGTCGCGGCGGGCGGTGACTATGTCGTCTCGTCCACGTGGCTCACGGATTTCCGCTTTGGCTACTATCGCATCTACAACAACACGGTCGGACCCAATTCCGACCAGCCCCTCGGGAACGATCTTGGAATTCCGAACGCCAACGTCGGCAACTTATCGCTCAACGGTGGCCTACCGCAGTTCAACATCGACATTCCCAGCAATGGAAGCAACGGCGGCCAAAATGTCGAGTATGGAACCTCCGCCAACCCGACGTTGCAGCAAACCAGCCAATGGCAGGTTGTCAACAACTGGTCTCATCAGGTGGGGAATCACAACATCAAGTTCGGTGCGGACTACCGATACGGCAAGAACCATACGGTTTCCATTGCGAGCAACGCGCTCCGTTCCGGTACCTTCTTCTTCGCAGCGCCGCGTACCTCCGGTCCCAATTCCTCAGGTGTCGGCTTTGCCACATTCCTCCTCGGCGATACCACGACCTTCTGGCGCACGCAGACGCAGAATACCGATGCGGCAACGCGGCAGAATCGTTTCTTCACCTACGCCCAGGATCAGTGGCGCGCTACTCCCAAGATCACGGTTAATTATGGGCTTCGCTGGGAGTTGTACACACCGGAATCCGTGACCGCGAAGGGGTCCGGCGGGCTACTCAACCTGAATACCGGCATTCTGCAGATTGCGGGTTATGGATCCAACAGCGATGCGCTCAACGTCAAGAACAACTTCTCGAATTTCGCGCCGCGCCTTGGCGTCGCCTACCAGGTCCTTCCCCGCACGGTGGTCCGTGCCGGGTATGGCATTGTGTATGGACAGGGCTGGGCTGGGGATACATTTGGAGGTGTGCTGACCTCGTCGTTTCCGACGCAGGTCCAGCAAACTCTGACTCCGAACTCAAACGCTGCCGCAGTCTTCACCTTGGCGCAGGGACCTCCCGGATATACCTTCCCGGCTATCCCCGCTGATGGCAACTACGTATTGCCGGACGGCATTTCTCAGATAGCGCGTCCCACTCAAGTCCGGCTGCCCACTGTTCAAGGTTGGAACGTCATGCTGCAGCAAGAGCTGACGTCCAACATGTCGCTGCAGATCGGATATGTGGGTAGCGAAGCCTATCACAACATGTTTGAATCCTCTCCTTCATACAACGCGAACGAGCAGACGCTAGCCGGCTTTAACCAGATCAATCCGGAGACCGGTCAAATCTACACCAAAGCGGAGCGCTCCCCGTTCTACAACGGCACAGCGCAACGCGAATTGGGAGTGAAGTACGGAACACCGCATCAGTGGTCGCAACGTATTGACTACATGGCGAACCAGGCGACCGGCAGCTACAACGCGCTGCAAATCGTCTTGAACAAGCGTTTCACGTCGGGTCTGCAGTTTCTGACTCACTACACCTGGTCCCACGCTCTCGGACATGAGTCCTACGAGTTCCTGATCGACCCAAAGATTGGCCGCGGCAACGGTTATTACAACCGCCGCCAAGCGTTCGTCTTCGCCGGCAACTATGACCTGCCCTTCGGCCGGGACAAGCTTGTCGGGTCCGGAGTTCCGGGATGGGTGAATCAGATCATTGGCGGGTTCCAGTTGAACGGGTCTCTCACTCTGGATGGCGGCATACCCTTCAATACCAACTACACAAGCTGCTCCTCCGACAACGATGTAGGTAGCAGTGACAATGCATGCTTCCTGAACAGGACTGCGACCAACGCGAGCTTCGGCATCCACAAGGGCAAGTACAACCCGCAAGGTCGGTTTGTTCCCTATATCACTCCGTCCCCGTATGTCCTGCAGTCGCCGGGCTCAGCCAATAACACTTTTGGTGGGTTCTCGCGTCCGGCCACTGGCACCTGGGGCAACATCGGTCGCGATGCCCTGTGGGGTCCTGGACTCACCAATGTTGATGCGTCGCTGGCGAAGAACTTCGCCATACACGAGAGCCTGAGACTGCAATTGATGGTTCAGGCATTCAATGCCTTCAATCACGTGAATCTGGCCAACCCAGACAACTGTATTGACTGCCAGGACCTGAACAGCATAGGCGTTCAGAATGCTGGAACGATTCAGGGGACGGTTGCAAACCAAGACGGAACGTCAATGCGTCGTCTGCAGTTCGGCGCACGTTTCCAGTTCTAATTCGACAGGAACGAGCAGTGCTCGGCCTCTCTCCAATGAGGTTGGGCACTGCCGTGTATCGCTTTTTAAAGAGCACGTTATCGGTGTACCGTTGCTCCTGACTCGATTTCTCGTGTGAAACCCATTTCCAAAATGCGATGAAAATTCTGACTCGCCTTGCCGTATGCGCGGCGCTCTTCATTTCTCTTGCTAATTCTCCGGCATGGCCGCAAACAGCCCCGGTAACGCTACCCGAGTCCGGTCTTACTCTTTCGACCGATTCAGTCGGCCCCGTGCGCTTCGTGGGCGCCCATGGCCGTCGATCCGCGATCTTGGGATATCCGCAAAACGGACTCGAGATCTGGGCGTGGCCATTTCAAATCCTCAGTGGATATCGCATCGGCATCCGTACTCAGGGTGCAGCTACGGAGGTGAACGGGGACCTACTGCTCCGGCGAATTGAATACGACCCCGATGCAGTAACACGGATTTACATCGGCCCAGACTTCGTCGTTTACGAAAAGCTTTTTGTGCCTCTCGATCTGTCCGGTGCGATCATCACCTACAAGGTGGAGGGCCGCGGTCACGTGGACATCTCCGTTCACTTCACTCCAGTGCTCAATTTGATGTGGCCGGCCGCCGTCGGCGGACAAGGCACAGCATGGGACGAAACAGTTTCCGGTTATGTAATCTCCGGCGTGCCGGGCAGTATTACGGCCACGATCAGTTCGCCCGAAATCGTCTCCCATGACAGCACGGAAAACAGCGCAATCCATTATGGTGACGGGCTTGCATTCGCTATCCGACCAAATGCCACGGCACACGTATTCGTCGCGCTCAATCAGGGCCGCGACTTCGGATCCCTGGTAAGGCAGTTAGCCGCGAAAGATTCCGCGTTTGAACAGCAAGCGGCCGCACACTATGCAGGACTCGTGCGCGATGCGCTTCAGATTGAGACTCCCGATCAGAACGTCAATCGCGCGCTCACGTGGTCAGAGATCGCTCTCGATCAGGCATGGGTCTGCGACCCGGATCTGGGCTGCGGCCTAGTTGCCGGCTACGGTCCCTCGCGCAGTGCGCGGCGTCCGCAATATGCATGGTTCTTCGCCGGAGATGGTCTCATCGCAACAGATGGTCTGGTCGCAGCGGGCGAGTACGACCGCGCGCGGGCCGAACTCGAATTCATCCTGAAATATCAGGATCGAAAAAACGGCATGATCTGGCACGAGCTTTCACAAAGCGCCGGCTACATCGACTGGGCGGGCAAATACCCCTACATGTTCGTCCATGTAGACATCACATTTCAGTTCCTCAGCGCCTTGACACGGTACATCGAGACGAGCGGCGACATCGATTTCGCAAAACAGCACTGGTCTGCAATCGAGTCCGCGTATCGGTATTGCCAGTCTGTCAACGATCCTGCGACCGACCTTCCACGCATTCCCTCGGATAAAGAAGGTGGCAACGAACAGGACCGCGAAAGCGACGACCTGGACCTCTCTGCAGCATGGCTCGATGCATCTTCGGCATTCGCGAAGCTTGCAGAATGGACCTCCCATCCCCAGGAAGCGGCTCAAGCCAATGGCGCCATCGGGCCGGCACGCACATCCATCGCCGCGCGCTACTGGGACAACGGACGGCAGTTCTGGATCAGCGGTCACACCGCCAATGGGAAAGAGATCTTCGATGAACGCAGCCAGCCCAGCGAACTCATATCCCAACACGTCTTCTCTGCGCAGCAGAACGGCATATTGCTTGACAGGATTGCGTCATCGAAATTTCAGACCGACTGGGGTTCGCGTGGCCTTTCGTCCAACTCAGGCGCATTCGATCCCGACTCCTATGCGAAGGGAAGCGTCTTTGCACTAAGCGCGACCGGCATTGCTGAAACATTCTGGAACGAGCATCGGCCCGCCACTGCTTTTCCCATCTGGGCTTCTATCGTTCCCTGGACTCGGCTGGATTCACTGGGACACATCCACGAGGTTCTGGCCGGCGATGCTTACCACCAGCAAACCGAGTCGGTTCCAGAACAGACATGGTCGTCCGCCGGATTGATCTCTGCCGCCGTACGAGGGCTGCTTGGCCTACACATCGATTCTGTGTCCAACCAGATCTCATTTTCCCCACATATTCCGCCGGAGTGGCACGAAGTCACCGTACGTAATGTCCGAGTGCGGAATGCGGCACTCGACTTGCAAATTCGGCGTGGCGAAGAAAGCACAGATCTGACGGTTACAAATCGTGGGCAGTCGACCTCGTTCACCTTCGATCCACAGGTTCCTCTCGGAGCGCGCCTTCTCGGCTCCCAGTGCGGCGATCGCCGCGTCACGGCCTCAATAGAGCGCAACGCGCATGATCAGCACACTCGTCTCGCCTTCGCGGCGCCGCAGGGTACTACTCACTGTGGCATCCGTTTCCAGGGTGGAGTCGAGCTGATTACACCGGATTTAGTTCCACTCTTGGGTAATCGCAGCACTGGCATCAAGATCACCGATGTCAGTCTGAAGAATAACTTGTTAATCGTCGAGGCGGACGTGAATGGCGCTGGGCAGGCATCCTTTGAAATCCACACCCCATGGAAATCAAGCTCCGTCGAGGGCGCCACGATCCATCAGATCGCGGGCAATCTCTATCGGGTCGACATTGAGCGCGCTGGAACGGCGTCCGATTCCTTTGGCTATGTCCATCGGAGGGCCGTTGTCCACTTTGTGATTCCAGAGCGCAGCCTACGGTAAGCGGGGCGGCTGCTGAATTCTCTTTATTCCGGGCGATCGAAGCGTTGGAGTGTTGATTTGTCAGAAGATCCCCACGCGCCGCGCTGCGGCCATCGATCCCATGGAAGCTCTTCGCATCGAGTGAACATGGAAGGCGAATCATCGGAAGAGAGAGGCGCCAGGCTTTCAGTGTACGTGTAATCGCTGGCCGCCTGGATTTCTGTATCGCGAAAGGTTAGGAGCACGGGATCGGGGCGTGGCCCACGGCGAGCGAGTAGCTCTCGCATAAACGTCCACTTGACAACCAAGTGAAAACGCGCCAATCTCATATCTGGAGAGTACTTGAATGTCTAGTAAAGAGACAGAGTCGATCCAATTACTTCAGGGAACACTCGATCTCATCGTCTTACGCACGCTTGCGACCATGGGATCACAGCACGCATACCAGATTGCCACACGTCTCCAGCAAATCTCAGACCGGCTTCTCAATCTCAATCAGGGCACTCTCTACCCGGCGCTGGTACGGCTGGAGCAGTATGGGTGGATCAAAGGAACCTGGGGGAGGACCGAGAACAATCGGGAAGCGAAATACTACGAAATCACCAAGGCAGGTCTGAAGGCTTTAGGCGAAGAGACGCAGAAGTGGAGAAGAATGTCGGCGCTGGTGGAGCGCCTTCTGCTCGAGGAGTCCTAGCCATGAGATACCTGAGACGCATTTTTCTGAGGTTCTATCAGCTTTTCACCAACTCCAAGGTGGAAGCAGAACTGGCACGAGAGATTGCCGCGCATCTGGCGTTGCTGGAAGACGAATATCTACGCCGGGGCATGTCTCCTGAGGACGCACGGCTCGCTGCCATTCGTGCATATGGCGGCGTGGAGCAGGCCAAGCAACTGCATCGCGATGAGCGAGCGTTCCAGGGACTGACGCGGATCCTGCAGGACACGCGATATACCTTCCGCCAACTGCGCAAGTCCCCCGGATTCACAGTAACCGCCATCTTGATGCTTGCATTGGGAATCGGCGCCACAACGGCGATCTTTTCTATCGTCGAGGGAGTGCTGCTGCGGCCACTGCCGTTTCCCGACCCTGAGCGCATTGTCATTCTTGGAGATGTTCTTGAAGGCTCGCATTGCGCGTCCTGCAATCATGCATATGTGACTGCTCCCGACATCCGCAACTACATGCGGGACACGCAAAGCTTCTCCGATCTCGGCGGCTATCAAGCGAAAGGGTTTGAATTATCGGGCACGGGCGATCCGGTGGCGCTGCGTGCGACGCGGATGAGCAGCGACGTTTTCGCCGCCCTGGGAGTTGCGCCGATGCTGGGGCGCACGTTCACACAGCAGGAGGACGAAGCACATGAGCAGGTAACGGTGCTGAGTTATGGCATGTGGCGGGACCGCTTCCACGGGGATGCAGCGATTCTGGGAAGCAAGATCCTTCTCGATCGCAAGCCTTATACCGTCATCGGCGTTATGCCGCGCGATTTCGAGTTTCCGTTGAATGCGGGGCATGTCGACCAAAGCAAACTTTGGGTCCCACTCAGCCTGAGGCCAGAGGAGTTCACGGCCGGCTCTGCTGCATCGTGGATTTTCCGCATGGTGGGGCGGTTGAAGCCCAGCATCACTGCCGCGCAGGCGCAGAGGGATGCGGAGCGCGTGGCCGGCGAGACGATGAGCAACTATCCGGCGTATATGCGTAGCATTCGCATTCACGCGGTAGTGACGCCGCTGCGCGAGGACACGGTGGCGCAGGCGCGTCCGCTCATCCATACGCTGCTTTTTGCTGTGGTGGTTGTGCTGCTGATTGCCTGCGCCAACCTGGCAGGTCTGCTGCTAGTGCGGTCCATCCGCCGACGAAGAGAGATCGCGGTAAGGCTGGCGCTGGGCGCGCGAGCAGGAGCGCTGCTGCGACAGGCGGTGGTCGAAAGCATGGTCTTGAGTCTTGCCGGGGGCATGGTCGGGCTGGCGTTGGCGACGGGTGCATTGAGGGTGGGCGTGGGCCTGCTGCCGGAGACGCTGCCGCGCGTCCGTGGTATTGGGCTGGACTGGCCGGTCATGCTGTTTGCGCTGGGGCTGGCGCTGCTCACCGGTTTCGTCTGCGGATTGGTGCCGGCGTTCGCTGCAATCCAAACCAGCGTGAATGAGACGCTGAAGGAAGGCGGTCGCACGGGCACCGCGGGCAGTGGCCATGCGAGGTTGCGTTCCGTATTGGTGGTGGCAGAGATTGCCGTGGCGCTGGTCCTGCTCACTGCGTCCGGTCTGCTACTACGCAGCTTCGAAAAGATGCGCGATGTGAATTTAGGTTTCAACCCCGACCACACGCTCGCTGCGTTCTATGATTTGCCGCATAACCAATATGCAACCCAGTCGGCGATCGACACGTTCTGTGAAGACGTATTGCGAAGCCTGCGAGAGTTGCCCGGCGTGGACGCTGCCGGCACTACTTTGTACTTGCCCGGCAACGGTAGTGATTCGGGCATCGCTTTTACGATCGAAGGCTATGTTCCACCGAAGGGAGCGGGACTGAACATGGCTGAGATGTCGTTGCTACGCGAAGAGCCCTTCCAGGCGCTGGGGATTCAATTGCTGCGTGGGCGCGTGTTTACCGAGTCCGACAAGGCAGGCTCCCAGTTGGTAGCGATCGTGAACCGTAGGATGGCGGAGCGATACTGGCCCGGCCAGGACCCAATCGGCAAACGGCTGCGCCGGGGCATGCCGGAGACCGCGACTCCGTGGATGACGGTGGTGGGTGAGGTGGATGACGTGAAGCTGGGTTCGCCTGACGAGGGGACGATACCTCAGGTCTATCAACCGGTGACGCAAACGGTCGCCTCCGAAGGAGTCTTCGCAACCGCAGGCGAATTGAGCGCTACAGCCGGCTGGATCGTGCTGCGCAGCCGCGTTGCTCCGGAGCAGATGGAGAATATGCTGCGCGCCGAGGTGCAGAAGATTGATCCGCACTTGCCGCTCTACCATATGCGGACGATGAACCAAGCCATCTCAGAAGCCGAAGCGCCGCGGATTTTCAACACGGTGCTGATTTCGTCATTTGCCATCGCTGCCGTACTGCTGAGTGTTCTGGGGATATATGCGGTGATTGCATTCTCCGTAGCGTTGCGCGAGCAGGAGATCGCTGTCCGCATGGCGCTTGGCTGCCAGCGGTCCGGTGTGCTCACGCTGATCCTTGGTTCCGGCGTCAAGCTTGCTGCGATCGGATGCGGGATAGGGTTACTCGGAGCTGTGGGTGCATCCCGTTTGCTGCGTTCATTTTTGTTTGAGGTGAGCCCATTCGATCCCGGCGTGCTCGCGCTTTCCGCCGCTGCCATGCTGCTGCTGGCGCTGGTAGCCTCCGCGCTGCCGGCCAGGCGCGCATCCGGCACGGACCCTATGCTGGCCCTCCGCGGCGAATAGGAACAGAGCCCAAGCCACAAGAACGGATGGAAATCGGCAGCTACGGTGACGGGATGGAGGTATTTCCAAAAGCGAGAGCAGCCTTGCAAAGACCGGACAGGCGGCGCTTCCTATTGTCCATGGCAGCTATTGGGCTGACCACACAAGCTGGGATACCCGAAAAACGGTCTGAACCAGTTCACCGATTTGTGACGCCGGTGTGCGAAGTGCGGATGAGTGTCGAATATTTCGCAAGCTCGTCGATTCACGGTTTTCACTTCCGCGACGATGCGACTAATCGCAGCTTTTGCCTATCTGCAGGCGCAGAGCAAGGCCGAGACTGCCTGGAGCGATTCGTGGGCTCGATGGCCATTGCCCAGTATCATTTTCGCTCACGCCGCCACTCCGGGACTCCGCTCAACCTCCGCGAGCGCGTGCTGACGATCGATCACGATCATCGAATCAGTCCTCGTGCTCCTTTCGAACGCGTGTTGGCGGTTGAACGCGCCGTCGTCAGTGACATCCAGGCATTTGGCTACAACGCAGATGACGCGGAGCAAACAAGACCGGATGTGAACCTTGCCGCCGTGTGGTATCTCGTGCGTCAGGATTTGTACCTGAACGACCAAGCAACAGCTTTCCTGGTCGTCCACTGGAAGCATACGCTCAATTTCATAAGCCTCCTGGACGTAATCCCGGGCGACGGAACCAGAATTATTAGCGATATTTAACGGACCTCCTCGTTCGGGCGCTGCGGCTGCATGCGAGGAGTTGTTTTCGTTCAATCGATGCTAGTCGGTTCAGGTGCCTTCTCGTGGGGCGATTTCGCCGAAAGACGGCTCCGGCGGTATCAGGATCCCTACGCCGTCCTGAGGCGCACAAACCCGGTAAGTAGCGCACTGGTGTCTGTGCGATCAATAATTGACATACACGGCAACTTCAAGGTGATCATGAATTCACGGGTCCATCATTGTGCTTGATACGTCGAGCGTCTTCTCGAACGAAAGCTCGAACTTACGAAAGCGCTGGTGGTATCTGCTGCCGGCAGTTTTTGTCACCTATAGCTTTGCATACCTCGATCGAGCCAATTATGGCCTTGGCGCGGCAGCCGGACTGGCCCGCTCCCTGCACATCACCGACAAGCAAAACTCGCTTCTAGCGGCTTTGTTCTTTCTGGGTTATTTCATCTTTCAAGTGCCGGGTGCGGCCTTCGCCAGGAAGCATAGTCCTACGCGCGTTATCTTTCTTTCGCTGATCATCTGGGGCGCACTTGCTTCGCTGACTGGGATTGTTCATCAATTCTGGCTGCTGGCCGCTGATCGGTTTCTGCTTGGTGTCGCGGAGAGCATTGTGTTTCCAGCCATGCTTTTCTTGGTGACGCAATGGTTTACACGTTCGGAGCGCTCGCGCGCCAATACTGTCCTGATCTTGGGCAATCCGCTGACAGTACTTTGGATGTCTGCCATTACCGGCTATCTGATTGAGAGTCTTGGGTGGCAGAAGACGTTCATCATCGAAGGCATCCCACCTATTTGTTGGGCCGTAGTCTGGATTCTCATTGCACGGGATAAACCTTCCCAAGCAGGGTGGATCACTCCCGAGGCTGCCGAATTGCTTGAGACGCAGCTTGCGTTGGAACAACTCACCATCGCTCCTGTCGACGGTGTGCGCAAAGCATTATTGCGTCGCGATGTTCTGTTGCTTTCGTTTCAGTACTTTTGCTGGAGCCTTGGAGTATATGGCTTCGTGCTTTGGCTGCCCACTATTCTGCGGCAAGGCGGCGCCTTGTCCATCCAGATGACCGGCCTACTCTCAGCGGTCCCTTACCTTGCTGCAGTATTACTGATGCTCGGTGTCTCGCATGTCTCCGATAGAACTCTCAAGCGCGAGGCTCTGGTTTGGCCTTTTCTGCTCGCGGCAGGGCTGGCCTTGTTGGGATCTTTTGTCTTTTCAGATAAAAGTTTTGTTTTCAGCTTCATTTGTCTAGTCATTGCGGGAGCTTGTATGTATGCGCCTTATGGTCCATTCTTTGCGTTGGTGCCCGAGCGCGTACCCGGCAATGTAACTGCAGAGGTGCTTGCGCTGATCAATAGCTTGGGAGCGCTAGGCGCTTTTGTGGGCAGTTACCTGGTAGGGTTTCTCCACGCTGCGACCGGCACCGAACGCGCCGGCTACATGCTGATGTCTCTCTCGCTTGTGTGCTCTGCTGTGCTCATCCTGAAGCTGCGCACAACTCCAGTCGATGCGCGAATACGATGAGATACTGTCATTTCTATGAATCACCGAATAACAGCAGCCCAGATATTCGAAAGTGAACCGGGCGTTTTACAAGACGTCAGGACACATGCGCCCGGGCCACAGGGCGCTCTGCCAATCACGCCTGAGATGCTCATCCAGCAACCCTCTGGAAATCTGTTTGGGCTGAGCCAGAACGCAGGCATGGGTTGGAAACTCGATCGCCTGCTTGATCCTGAATTTCTGATCCTCAGCACTCATGGGGGAGTACGCGCACAGGACGGAACTCCCATTGCACTTGGATTTCATACTGGTCATTGGGAGGTCGGCCTTCTTGTCACGGAGGCGGCACGCGAACTGCATGCGCTTCGTGCCGTGCCCTTTGCGGGCAGTTGCACGGATCCATGTGACGGGCGCACTCAGGGCACCGATGGCATGTTGGATTCTCTGCCGTACCGAAATGATGCCGCGATGGTTCTGCGCCGTCTGATGCGTTCGCTGCCCACGCGCAAAGGCGTCATCGGCATTGCAACCTGCGACAAAGGGCTACCGGCCATGATGATGGCTCTGGCATCTTCTGGGCCTCTTCCCAGCATTCTGGTTCCCGGCGGAGTCACCTTACTCCCTGAAGATGGCGAGGATGCAGGCAAGGTGCAAACGATCGGCGCCCGTTATGCGCAGCACCAGATCACGCTGGACTACGCCGCGGAGGTGGGCTGCCGTGCATGTGCGAGTCCTGGAGGGGGCTGCCAATTCCTTGGCACCGCCGCTACTTCACAGGTTGTTGGCGAAGCATTAGGACTCTCTTTACCGCATACTGCACTCGCTCCGTCCGGACAGCCGATGTGGCTGGATGCGGCCGCACGTTCCGCTCGCGCCATCGTGAGAATGAATCAACTTGGCATGGGGACAAAAGACATACTTACCGACGCTGCAATCCGCAACGCCATGGTTCTTCACGCAGCATTTGGCGGATCGACCAACCTGTTGCTTCATGTTCCGGCAATCGCTCACGCGGCCGGATTGAAGCGCCCGTCGGTTGCCGACTGGACGGCCATCAATCGGCAAGTGCCCAGGCTGGTCGATGCTCTGCCTAATGGTCCTCGGAATTTCGCCACGGTCCAGGTATTTCTTGCGGGCGCAGTGCCAGAGGTCATGCTGCATCTGCGGCGTGCCGGACTTCTTGAGGTGGATGTACGCACCGTCAGCGGAGAAACGCTCGATGAAAATCTGAACTGGTGGGAACAGAGTGAGCGCCGTAGAAGACTCAAGGAGCAGCTTCTTGCTTTGGATGGTGTGGATGCTGACGAAGTCATCCTGTCGCCTGATCGCGCTCGGGAGCGCGGGCTGACTGCTACAGTGTGTTTTCCCATCGGGAACCTTGCACCGGATGGATCCGTGATCAAGAGCACTGCAATCGACCCTTCACTGATGGACCAGGACAATATCTATCGCCATACAGGACCGGCACGGGTGTTTACCACGGAAGCCGCCGCCATTCACGCCATCAAGCGGGGTGTAGTTTCGCAGGGTGATGTAATCGTCCTCATCTGCGGCGGAGCGCTGGGGGCCGGCATGCAGGAGATTTATCAGATCACTTCTGCTGTGAAGAGTCTGCCTTTCTGTAAACACATCGCGGTGCTTACCGATGCGCGCTTCAGCGGAGTTTCAACGGGCGCCTGTCTCGGTCATATCTCGCCGGAAGCGCTTGCGGGTGGACCTATCGGCCGTGTAAGGGAGGGAGACCTCATTGAAATTGTGATTGATCGGAACGCTCTGCATGGCGCAGTGAACCTGGTTGGCGAAGGCGAAGAGCGGTTCTCCCCGGAGGAAGGAAGTCGTCGTCTGGCAGCCCGGCCATTACGTTCGGATTTGGCGCCCCATCCCGCCCTGCCTGAAGACACCCGCTTATGGGCGGCACTCGTCCAGGCCAGCGGCGGAGTCTGGGGAGGATGTGTTTATGACACAGATGCCATCGTCGACCGACTTAGGTCTGACGAATCAGATAGACAAAAAGCAGTCGTTGCACCGGCTCATGGAAAGGTCAGTCAGTGAAACTCTATCGGACTACGCACGGCATCTTCGTGGAAGAAGAGAACAAGTTCTACTCCGTCAACGCACCTGGATGGGATGAACTCATCGCCAGCGTTGACGTACGCACATATGTACGCGCTGCAATGGAACGCGACCCGATCCGGCAATTTGATCCAGCCACCATTCTCGCCCCGGCTGCCAATCAGGAAGTCTGGGCTGCTGGAGTTACCTACTACCGTAGCCGCAACGCACGGATGGAGGAATCCAAAGATGCAGGAGGCGGCAACTTCTACGATCGTGTTTACTCCGCCGAACGGCCGGAGCTTTTTTTCAAAGCGGCTGGAACGCGTGTTATCGGGCCGAATGGTCGTGTGCGCATCCGGTCGGATGCCACGTGGTCGGTGCCCGAACCAGAGTTGACTATGCTGATCAATCCGGCTGGCAGAATTGTGGGCTATACGATTGGCAACGATATGAGCTCGCGTGACATCGAGGGCGAAAACCCGCTCTACCTTCCACAAGCGAAGGTGTATGACGGCAGTTGTGCTCTTGGACCCGGCATTTTGCTCTGCTCCGATCCACTCGCGAAGAGCACCGCAATTCATCTGGAGATTACGCGGGCTGGGGAAATTGCTTTTACGGGAGATACAACACTTGCCGAACTAAAACGGGATCCCCGGCAACTGGTCGAGTACCTGCTCCGTGACAACACGTTCCCTCACGGTGTTTTTCTCATGACAGGTACCGGCATCGTTCCGGGCGACGACTTTACGCTTTCCAGCGGCGATGTGATCCGGATCAGCATTGATCAGATTGGTTTGCTCGAGAATACGGTAACGTCTGGAAGAACGTAGGGCGATCTACGATTCCGGTGGTGTAGTTAAGGTAGGGAAGGGTGACGATTATGCGGTGGAAAGGGGCTGATATCAATAAACGATCTGAATACCCACATTCACTTTATTCAGGTATTCGAACGATGGGGCTGAACGGCCATTCTCCCATGAGATCGAACCGGAAAAGTGTTTTTCCTGGTCAAGGCTGACGCTGTAAGTGGCCTTTGCATGTGGCTGGAGACCCGCGACGGTTCGTGACGCCACGACGTTAGCGGCGGTAAAGGGCGCCGTTTCAGGAAAGAAAGGCTCGAACCAGGAACCGTCAAGGGTTACTGAATTCATCCCGTACTGCACGGTTGTTTGCGCGCCGAAGTAAATCCGGGAGATGGAATACGTCGGGAATAACTACATTCGGCAGACCGGCCGTAGCATTCGAAATCGATTGGGAGACTACATGCGCGCCGCCATCGTATTGAACATAGGGAGTGATCGACCACCCATTGGCGGGAAGATTGAGCGTGCTGCGAATGGAGGGGTTCGCTGCAGAGACGGTCGCAGTCCGTGCATTTGCGGTCACGTAAAGCTTCGATAGATATAATTCGGCGCGTCCCTCTCCCATGAGATTCGTGCCTCCATACTGCGTATCGAACTCTGCTCTTACACCTCCCATTGTATTAAGAACGGAAATCTTCGATGCCTTTCGCGACCCGAGGTCTGCAAGGTTTTGTGGAGGCTTCGGAAGCCCCAGGAGGAACGGACGTACGAACTGGGAGGGCAGGGTCACTGCGTTCGTGGTCTTAGCATTTGCCGAACCGGTGTCAAACGTGATGGCCGGATCGACGTGAATCAGACCGGGCAATACTACCGCGTTCTTTGCAATGTGGAGTGGGGCGAAAGCTCCTGTGGCACTAAAGGTTGGAGTGCTATGGACTGCGGCGACCGCAGAAAGCTGAATTGAAATGAAGTCTTTCGCATCTGTGGGGGCGCTGGGCGCACTTGCAAGGGAACCTGAAATTGGGACAGCAACACCGTAGAGATCGGTAATTCCATTGACTGTCAGTTGAAGAGAGTTTGCCTGGCCTGCGGGCAAGGGCTCATCCATCCATATCTCAAGGCCTAAACTCTGCCTTGCACCGAGTACACGCGCCGGGTATACGGCTTTTCTGCCTAGCCCAGAATCATATGTTACCGTGACCGCGTCCGCCGAATACGTCGTCTCGAGCGGTACATTGGCATTCACATACAGCGCATTCCGTAGATGCTTCGCGTCGGATGATGCAAGGGTCGGCGAGGCAGCAATCGTTGCGTCGAGGACGTTTCCATGTGTGTCCTTCGCCTCAATTAAATAAGTTCGATCCGAATGCATGGCTTGCTTAAGAGGTATGGTCATCCTGTTTCTTAGCCTTATTTGAACCTGGCCGGAGAGGTCCAGAAATTGAGAAGAGACGTCATTGAGACTTTCGATAGAAGAGTTAGCGTTTGTGACCTCGTAGATCTTGTAGTTCTGAATGATTTGACCGGGGGAACTCGAATCGGCAAACCACCCGGCAGGAAGGGGTGTTCCGGCAGCTGCGAGCAATAACCAAACATGGTGGTCATCGCCCTGATAGGGGATCACGGTAATCGTGCTTGCCTTAGGGGTCTGTGCGACGCCACTGGCATTTGTCATAAGCAGGCAAACGCCCACCAAGACTATTAAGCGGGGTAATCGGGCGCGGGCACGGCTCAAGCTTTTACCCCTTACCGTTCGCGAGCTTCTTGCCTGCAGACTTCTTCGCTGCGGATTTCTTCGCAGATTCATTCATTGAGGCTGCCGATGCGAATGGTAGGGTAGCTTTCGCAAGCATAGGAGAGTTCGCGCAGGGTGCCAGCTGCATATACACAGAACCGAACGTCTGCAGGCCGCCACCTGTGATGAGTTCTCCAGAAGTGATGTCGTGAGCCGACGTGCAGGACGAGAACAGTGAGTCCTGATACATCTGCTTCATAAAACGCGGTACGCCATAAGTGTCGTAATCGAGGTTAGGAACTTGTTCCTGCCATATATCACGCAACTGAGAGTCCTCAATATATTGGGCAGGGACCGCCCCGCACCAAAGATTGATGACCAGCTTCAAATGGTATTCAACCAGATCCATACATTCTCCTGCAAATAAGGCGTTGTACTGGCTTGGTGACGACACAGCGTACTCTCAAAACAGGCCTTCATTGGACATTCTTCGGCTTCCCAAACGGCCACACTCGTTTTCGTCGCTAGCGATTCAGTAAAACTCTAATAGACGCAATCTATCTCAACAAATTAACGGAGCAGAACGTTATTACTTAAACTTATATGAAATGGACATGCCTACTCGAAGGGCACCCAGGGTTCTTTGCGCCACATCGCAGGAAGATTCGAAGGCGGATCCGTTCGTTGCAGAATGCTCTCGTGGATCAGGGAACTGTCCGGTATTTGCCGTCTTCTACCCAACGGTATATAGAGGCCCTTGCCATTCAGGTGAGGATCCTGGTGAGGCAACAATTCGAGGAGCCACCATGCCCCGTGTAGGCTGTTGTGGATGCAGTCTTTGACATTTGGAGCCCGGAAATCTGGAAGGCCGAGAACTCGGGGCAGAGGCACGTCTCTTCCCAGAACCGCCTCAGCTCTGTATTGATCGAATTCAAGGCCAGACTTTCTTGCTTCGACAAACATCCATTCGAGCGCCACTTTGGACAACCCGCTTTCCTTTTCTTCGTAGCTACCGCCGACGTCGGAGTGCACGCCGGAGAACCACACCTGGCGGACGTCCTGATGGCTCTGAGGCTCTCCCCAGAGATTGTCTTGATAATCGCACCGGCGTTCATCAATCGAAACCGCGTGACGTGCCGTGCAAATAATTGGGTTACATCCTAGGAATGGCAACTTGATTGGATCGTATATCCAACCGTATGAGCTGACGGTGTCCCATACTCCGCAGAAGTGGATGTCCACCGCATTTTGGTGAGAGAACTGCCATTTGAAGGCCTCGTCAGTCTCAAATGTGCGGCGTTTGTGATTGGCTTGTTTCGAGCGTTTCGCATACATGTTGAGGATATACGGGATCAGTTGGTGATTTCCCGCACAAAGCAATCCGAACACATGGATAAGACTGGCAAGTACCCGGACCGTGAAGGCTCCCCGACTGAAACCAATCAGAAATATCTCGTCACCATCCGCGAATGTGTTCATAAGAAAGCGATATGCGTCGCCAACGTTCTCAAGCAGACCACTGCCGAACGCGAGACCCTTAAACCGAGACCACTCTCTACCAATCCACGTCGAAGCATTCGGCGCACCCATCGTGCCAACGCCAGGATGGTAGTACACGATCTGAGACTCAGATAGAACCAAGCTGCTGTACAGCTTGGCTACATTGGATTCTTCTGACACCGTGTCGAAACTATTCCCAGTTCCGTCGCAGCAGATCACTATACGTTTCTTTTCAGCCATTTCGCTGATACCTCAATCTTGCTCTTAGAGTAAGGTCTTGTATCTTGGTCGGTTCGGCTTACAACAGATGCCTGTATCAGCACCTTGGCAATCGTGGCAGAGGACCGGGTGCTATTTCATCACTTCAAGCCCAGGTTTTACCACGCTGTAGAGCGTGCCGCCGATGCTTGGATACTGCGTTGCCAGCCAGGTGATCAGCGGAACTGCCCCGAAGCCGGCGACCCGCAGGTAGAAGTCCAGCCCAAGGGATTTGGAGTTTTTATTTGTAATACGACTCAGCAGCGAATTTCGATGCATCTGCGCCAGTACCACGACGATCCCTGCGCTGAAAGATAGGAACAGGCCGGTGACGCACCAGTCAATCTCCTGCTTCGGCTGGAAGGGATAGCTATTGGTCGCGAGCATGATCAGCACCAGGGCCACGGTGATAAACAGCAGCAAATAGCGCATTTGGGCCAGGACCGCGCGGATGATGGCCACGTAACGGATCGCCAGAAACTCCTCGGCCAGCAGCACGATGTTTGGCTCCTTCTCCGGCGCCGCATCCCTGCTCACGCTCTGCATCAGGCTGTGGCGCTTCCCCAGCCAGTACGGCAACAGAATGCAGCACAGGACGATCTCCGAGCACCTCGCATACATTTTTTCGATTGCCTCCATGTACTCCCACGCCCGCTTCTTGGTGCCCGCCCGCACTGCTGCATCGCGTAATGCTTTGATATGCTGCTGCAACCGGGCGATCTCTTCTTCCAATTCCATTTTGCGCTGCGTCAATTCTCCGCTCATGCAGTTGATCGGCATCTCCGGATCGTTGAGAATCTGTCGGATGCCCTCCGTCGAACGCGACATATCCCGCCAGCGTTCCAACTGGCCGCTCTCGCGCAGCATGCTGACCCAATGAAAACCCTTCAGTCGGGTGAATGCCTGCCGCAGCGGCATACGCTCAAGTGGCTCCAGCAGGTGAGCGCGCAGCGATGCCGATATCAAGAAAAGCCGCGCCGCGGCGCACAACGCGATTACCAACAAAGGAACAAGCAGCAGACCCATGAAGAGCTCATAAAGCGTGGTTGACCCGATTGCTTGACCAAAATGATCCAAAGCACGCACAGGACAAAGGCCGATCCACAGAGCTGCGAGCCCCGCGAGAGACAGCATCAGCAGTGTGTCCAACAGCCTTGATTTCCATACGATTCCGGAGCCTACTCCGCTGGGAATGCTACTGTCCTTTGCCACGCGCACTGCCGCAGGTACCCGAAAGATCTGATGAAGAAACCGGCGCGAGATCATCAAGCAGGTGGTGTCTTCAAGCAGCCCCATCTGGAGCCGCGTGTCTGATACGAACATATCCGGCTGTGTGCGCTTGTAGCTCGGGCAATCTTCGCCCTCCAGAGCTGTTGCATTAGGCATGATCGGCCGAGAGTCCATGGTCAGCCGCAGACGTCGCGCATGCATGAGCCCCCAGAAAAACCATCCCCACAACACTAGTAGTGCTGGCGCCAAGGGCGAGACACCGCTTGTCGGATGCAAGCAGCGATAGCTGAAAAACGCGCCAAGCCGTTCTGGGCCTAGTGAACGAGTACAAAGTCTGACCCACATCGCAGCGAGAACGAGAGATGCCGCGATTGAGCCCCAGTAAAGCACCAGGCACAATCTGCTCTCGCCCCATGCGAACAGGCTCGGAGCATCACGCGATTCGAGCCGCATCGCGCGGAATGTTTTTATTATTGCGATGAGCCAGCTCAAAGCTCCTAGGGAGAGAGTTACGATACCCAAACCCAGGTTTTGGCGATCGATAAAAATCGGAGGGGAATTCAAAAAAGTGGTTACTGGATATGCCGCCACGACGCTCATCAGAAACAGCGCTGCACCGCCGATCTGGCCGTATAAGCCACGCCGGTGTGGCATCGTGTTTTCCCTGATGTCTAGATCGCACGTCAGTGGAGAGGCGTAGCTCGCAGAGCACAATGCCGCGATGTGCAGCAAAGCGGCGATGACAAGCAGTACACACAATGCCTGCCACACATGTGAGGGATAAATGATGACGGCTGGTGCATATTTCAGCTGTGGTTCTCCTGGCATGTCGCTGGGAGTCGTCAGCACTGCTACTGGGTAGTAGCCGTCACTGCCGACTGCAGTCAGCCACAATTGAGGACAGTCCGGACTTCCGGATTTATTACTTCCATACCCATACAGAATTGGAAAGGGACTGGGATTTATCTGTCCGAGTGTATAGCTGGCTGCGTTGTAGTATGCCTCCATCGCCGCGCTCGCGAAAGATCGCAACCGTTCCGGACGTTCGGCTGAGCGTGCCAGCCATATCGGTGGATAGGGGCTGATGCTGAGCGTACCGATATAGGCTGTATCCTCTCCCTCGCGTTGCAGCAGGAGATCCGGCTCCATTACCAGCCGTGTATCGGGGTTAGAGCGACGGAGCCACTTGGCCAAAAAGAGTGCATCCATCGGGTTGGACGCCGCTATGTACGCAAAGTCGGCATGAAGCTGTGTCAGCGTATGCGAAATCGCCATCACCTGGGCTTCCTGCGAAAGTGGTGTTATGTCTGTCGAGAAATGGGGTAGGGTGTCTTGTGATCCCTCGTCACGAGTTGTCAGCGGAAGATAGGGTGAAGGGGCGCCCGCTGCATCTGATTCGCTATCGCTCTGGTTCGATCTCTGAGAGTTCCGTAAAAGCGAGAAATCACGTGGAAACGGGATCGAGTTCACCTGCACGTGACTGCCCCTTGCGTTGCCGGTTTGTATCCCTTCCTTGATGCCACCTACTCCAAAGATCGTTCCATCCTCGTGCAATACCACCGCATGCACGGCTTTATAACCATTGCTCTGGAATATCTTGAGCAGGCCGGTCACCTCG
This sequence comes from uncultured Acidobacteriaceae bacterium, assembly GCA_963737035.1. GTDB lineage: Bacteria > Acidobacteriota > Terriglobia > Terriglobales > Acidobacteriaceae > KBS-83. The sequence continues at coordinate 59,917 of CAVTRJ010000020.1, forward strand.
TTGCTCGAAGCGAAGGAAAGATAGCGGATTGGCTTGTCTGATAGACAAGGTCTTCCGTCGGAGTCCATGCATTGATTGAGCGTTCGATAAGCCTCTTCAGTCTCTGTCGCACCGGCAATCGTCGCCGTTGTCACACCTGCTGGCTTCGGAAGCTCATCCCGTAACATTGTGTGGATAGTCTCGATCAAAGACATGGCCGATCCCGAATAGAGTGGTCCGATCACTCGCAAGCTACCGCCCTCGTCCGTCGCGAATTGTGACCCCAAGACGGAGCGTAGTTGCAGCTCATAACTCAGAGCTTTTTTTAACTGTTCGGCGTTCAATTCGTCGGCCGGCATCTCAGCAACGACGAACATATAGAGGACGCCCCTTGACCTGCCCGGGGCCGGCCGTCTATCGAAGATCAGCAAGCCCGGTTCTTCGCTAGTTTGCCGCGATTCGCCTATGGCACCAGTTGCACTCCTCGGCGCCTTCCATGGCAGCCAGGAATAGCTAAGCGAGTACCCATTGTCGGAGGCCGAACCGATAAGGGCGTCCATTATCCGATCAAACTCTAAAGCCAAGTGACTGTGCACCGGGTCGGGCACAGTGGCAATTACTGAGTGCGCCTGGAAACGCGCGTTTTCGTGCTGAATGTCGTCCGGCACTTCCCAGTTTGCAGCATTCGCGGAGGCGCATTCGGATGTCGCTTTAGCTTTGGTGTCGAAGGGTCGTTGGAGGTCTTTCCCATGCGCATCGACTCTCTCCGCCGCCCTCGAAGTCGTAGCCGTAGCTGCGGGTTCCTGCCGTCGCGAAGACCAGTACTGGCAGGAAGCCACCCATGGGCCTTCATTGTTAGCCGTTTCTGAGGAGGCCGCTGCCAGTAGTCCGGAAGGGGGCTTTGGGGTCGGAGTGCGCCCACCTGAGGTGTGAAAGATGAGTCCGGCTCCCACCAAGAGCGCTGCAAGCGTGGGTCCGCCTCGGTTCGTCACAGTTACCTCCCGCCAGACTTTCCCGTCCCGCTTTCGCCCTCGATCCGCTCGCTAAAAGACGCAGTGACAGTAGCGTCGGGCCTATATCTGTGATGGTGACGAGAGGATGTGCAACGTTTCACCGAGATCGAGGCGACTGCGGATCTCAAGGGGAGTTCGATTGTGTGAGCATTGTTAGGCGCGACTATGGAACGGCTCTCAGTCGAAGCAATCCTAGAGGGCGTGTTTTTACCTCTGTGCCCGCACACGTCGGCCACCACCATCGTCACGACTAGTAAAGATTCCCACGCTGTCATCCAGTGCCCGTGGAAGAGGTGTTCTTTGCCTCGCCTCAAGGAGCCGGAAAGACAATTAATTGCCAGCTGGGAATTCATGCAGAATGAAGGACATGTTTGGGCACGCGCTGTTCCCGCCAGATCCGTAAAACCCCGGCAGCTCATGAGCGCAGTATCCAGCATTGATGCAGGAGTCACGTAACTTCTGCTTTCCCTGACTTAATTCACAGAGGGGGCCATGACCGGCGGCGAGATTTGTCCCTAGGGCTTGTTGTTCTCCTCTTTCTCCGACTCTATAGGTGCTTCGCCCGTATGCATCACATTCCGTAAAGTCTCTGGGCTAATCTTGGTCTCTGCATCGCTCGCACTCTCGCCAGACTGTTGCGGCGGGGTCTTCAAATCAATTGCAGTAGTTTTGGTGGTAGGTACCTTGTCATTTGGCGAGAGCTTCGAGGCGAGTCTATCAAGGCTGTCGGGAACAAGGCGTTCGGCAAATCCCGCGAGAAATGCCCACACGAAGAGCTTCCCATACTCTGCGGCCGTGGTGGGCACCGTCTCCCAGGCAAACCAAAAATGTGACAAGCTTTCGTTGCCAGGGTGCGGAGCATAGAACGCTGGGAACACGGAGCCTTCCAAGATACCACCGATAAACATGAACAACAGGACGGTGGCAAATGTCGCACCAAGCAGAGGCGACAACCAGAGATAGTAGTCTGCGCTGTCGAGGCCGAAAACACTGATTAAGGGATCACCATCATTTGGAATGGTCTCCATTCGCCGTTGTGAGCTGACAAAGCCTCCGAGGATGCCGCAATAAACTACACAGGCCAGCATAGCGGCGAATTCAAAATGATGGCGACGACAAACGAAAAGCATGAAAGCACCAAGCAAGATCGTGTATAGAACGACCAGCAAAATACAATGCTTGGTTAGTGATCGTCTCATTCTCTCCCGCATTGGTATTAGTGAATAGTGCCAATGAAGGACATCAAGGACGCGAGTCAAGTCCGCCTTAAGAATCGCCAATTTCGCTGGCGTATCACTCTCAGTTGGAGGATTCGAGTTAATGTATCTCTCGTAGACAGATGGGCAGGCTATCTCGCGAAAGCGTTCCCGCATGATCCAGGTGTTTCGGTTGACTACCTCCGGCGGCTGTAACGAGAAAACGACATTCTCCAGAAGGAACACGTCACCCCAGGTAAGGTCATCAGGCCTGTCACTGGACTTGGTGATCACTGCATCTGCACGGGGGTCCGCGGTGTTCAGTGTGACGTAAACCGCAATGAGATGGTCAAAGTACGACCATCCATAGTGTGGCAGATTCGGTGGGTCTCTAAGATTGAGAGCGACACCCAACCTGCGCCAGAACTTTCGCCAATTCAGCATTTAACAGCCTCCGGCAGGGAGTGGCTGAACAAGTAGAGGCCGACTCCTCCTGGGCCCGGCAGAAATGACCAGTAATCCGCGGATAGCGATAATACTGCCGGTAACACGGTTACGAAAAGACTTTTCTGAGGAGAAGCTTCATTTACTTGGTCATGTAGGTGGCATCTCAAACATATGACAGCGGAAGCGGCATGTCGTTAGAGATGAATTGCGTGCCTGAGCAGCTATCTCTCCCTCAATTGGCTTCAGCGATCAATTGACAAAATCGGCAGAGATCCCCTCGACGGACCACTCATCGGCCTGTCACAATCACGGTCACAGGAGAAACCTTATGTCTAACGTTCGTTCTTCCGAGGATTAAGCACGTTGTAATCGTCAATCGTCGACTTTAAACTCCTCTTAATATCTATCCTGTCAACGCCGTCTAAAGGAGGTCACATGGATAAGCGGAGTGAAGCGCTTCTGGCAAATGTGGATTCCGTATTAGCGGACAAAGTTCGTGCAGCGGCAAATCAGCTCGCGACGTTAGGAACATATCTCCTTGTTGTTTCAGGTCTGCGCACTGCGCCGGAACAGAATGCACTGTATGCGCAGGGACGGAATGGCGCTCCGGGCCACATCGTGACAAACGCTAAAGCCGGTTACTCGACGCATAACTATGGTCTCGCAGTTGACGTTGTGCCCTACCTGTCTGGGAAATCGGGGCAGCTTAACTGGGATTCGAATACTCCCCAATTTAGGGCCATGGTCACCGCCCTTGAAGCCCAGGGGCTCGTCTGGGGCGGCGAATGGAAGACTTTCCCAGATCCTGATCACTTCCAGATGACAGGCATTCCCGCCAGTCCAAACGCTCCGATGCTGGCGGACTACGGTGATGGTGGCCAGGCTAGTCTTACGTCAATTTGGAGCAAAGCCGCCGCAGGGACTTACGCCGTTTGAACACGAATCTTGGGCTCTTGATCGTCGCTCGCGTCGGCTTAGGGGCAGAAGAGGTTTGCTTGGTGCGTCCATAAGTAAATACCTTAGCAACAAACTAAATACGATGAATTTAGAAAGCATTCGCCATCTTGACGTTGGGATGGCTTCCTTCGCCTGCTCCGAAGCCAATGTAAGCGCGCAGTACGATCTTGTTCTGCACGGCGACCGAAAAGCCCACGCCTGCATCGGTTCGCATTCCGTTCGAAGTCAACTGGCCGGGTGTTGACGCAACATTGCCGGCATCGAAGAAGGTGTAGAGTCCGTATTCGCCGAGGGGATGCTTCTTCAGGCCGATCTGCGCGATTGGCTTATCGAAATCCACCTGCACGAGCAATCGATTAGGCGCGCGCAACCGGTAATCGACCAGTCCGCGCAAGGTATCATTGCCCTCGAAATCCGCACCGCCGAGTGTGGGCTGCAAGTAGAACGGAACACGACTTCCCGTTCCGGTGTAAGAAGCGGTGACCCGCCCGGCAAGGGTAACCGTTCCTGCCAAGCATGAGCCGGTCGCCTGCTGCATGCAAAGCGCATCTCTCCACCAAGGTCGATTGCCGAAGTTGGGATTACTCCAACGGCCGTTTCCTTTTGCCCGCTTCAACAGATCCAGGCTCACGTCCGCCCAGCCATCGAGACGGTCGAACGAGTATTGATTAGAGCCTTGCTCAAAGTAGTGGCGGTACATCACCTCAGCCTCATGTCTTTCCCATAGGATCGGCTTGGCCGTTGGCGTACGGATGCTCAAGCCTACTCCCGCCTCTAGGAAGTCCGCCTGCCTGGTGGAAGCGGGCGCTCCCGACTCACCGTAAATTGCATTCACCGATGGCAACGAGGTACCAGTCACGCCTTTCGTCACCGGCCGCAGATACGTCAGTTCACCTAGCGCCCCGACAATGCCCGCTCGGCCGCTTACATAAGGCAGCGGTATGTAACCGTTGGCTCCGACCCGCGTCTCTTGTTGCCGATACACTGCGTGACCTGCGAGAGTGCTGGACGGCCCCAGTCCGTAGAAGTCCTGGGTGCGCAAGTCGAACCGAACCAGATTGACGTCTAAGTTGCCCTTGGTGTCATCGGTCTGTCCCGGCCGTCCGTTCTTACCCCTGATCTCGATCGGCCGTATTGGATTGAAGACCATGCGATATTGCCCGCTTGCCAGATAGGAAGAGTTCACCGAATACAAGCCCTTCAGCGTGAACTTATGATTGGCATCCGGTGCATACACGGCGTGAACGCCGCCTCCAAATCCGCTGCCGGTACCAATATTTCCCATCGTTGGGCCCACGGGGTCCAAGGTGAAAAGGTCGATCCCACATTCCTCAAGGGTATGAAATCTCCAGGCCGGCTCAGGCTGTGAAGGCGGAGTGGCCGGCGGCGGTGTGCTGAGACCGGCGCGGCACACAGATTTGGTCGTCGTCCAACTCTCCGCGTGCGCACTCGCAGTTGCCATCACCGCTAGCAACAAAACGGCCACGCGTCTCATGACTTCAAACCTTGGTGCGCCGCCACCGCCGCGTTTCCGACTGCCTGCACGAACGCGCCGGCTTTAGTTGCTTGTTGCAAAACGTCTGCGGGCACCGCAACCTGTTTCGATTGTGGCAACGACGCGTTCAGACTGATCGCATGTTGCACGGCTTCACGCTGCAAATCGGAGGGCGATGCTTGGGCTACCGCCGCCGCCTGGATTCGGGGAATGACGCCACCATAAGCCGGCGCGGCAAATACCGGCCAGTCGTCGCGAGGCGTCATCGTAAGATCCAGCAGGCCGTCGAGGGTGTTCGCGACCTGCGCTCGCGCATACAGCGCATCGGTTGGCCAAGTATCAGTGAACAGTTTGAGCGCCGTGGCTATGACTGATGTGTGGTCGAAGATCGTTTTGCTGATCGTGCCTGATCGAATGTATGGCGATATCACCACCGCAGGGACGCGAACTCCACTCATTTTGAAGTCGAACGGCGGATTCACGGAGGCAAGATTGTCGGGCGAGGGAAGCGGCACCGGTTTGATGTGATCGTAGAGACCGCCGTGCTCGTCGTAGACGATCAGCAAGACGCTGCTGTGCCATAGGTCATCGTTCTGCCGGATCGCGTTGTAGACGTTATGGATCAGCGTCTCGCCGTCGCGGATATCGTTGTCAGGATGCTGGTCGGTGGAAGGGAGCACTCCACCGGTCGGTAAGTCGGCGGGGTTGTATCGAGGCTCTATGAAGCAGTATGCGGGCATATTATCCGCTGGACCCGCACACATGGCGGCGAAATTACCGTAGTCCTGGTAGAAGAGATTCTCGTGCGCCATCAGGCCGGAGAAGCTGAGTGTTCCGGACCAGTCGGACCAGAATATGCAGGAGGGGACTTTATGCTTCCACAACTCCTCGTAAAGGGTATAGAACCCCTGATAGTACTCAGGGGCCATGTCCAGCCGACCCCGCGATGTGCCGCAATGGACATATAGCCTGTTCGGCAGGGTTGGACCAGGAATCGATGAGAACCAGTGGTCGCAGACAGCATAGCTGCGGGCGAGTGTCGTCAGCACTGGAAGCGACTTCGGATTGAAGCACTTCATGATGTTCGCGCCGGCGGCCGCGCTGCCGCTCTTCGTTTCATAGTTGCCCACGAAGCCGGACATGTCGGGCTGCTGCCCCGCAGCGGGATTTCCAGTACCGTAAAGTTGCTCGGTCACGTCGGGGAAGTGGTGGTTTGGATCCGCCTTCAGATCACCTGTGGGCTTCGCGTCGTCCGAAACAAATATCTTGTTTTCAGCGGAATCTTCGTTATAGGGGAGCGCTGCCGGGTCTAAGCCTTCAATGTCATACCCCGGGCCCTTCATGAAGCCCAGCATGTGATCCAGACTCCGATTTTCCATCATCAAGACGAAGAAATGATTGATCTGCGCTGGCACGGTAACCTCCGAAAAGCCTTACGCTAGGCGAGCCACACGCCCTCATAGTGCCAACGTCCCGCTCACCGTTACAGACGAACATCTAGGCCGGCAGCAAGATATCACGCGCAAAAGGCCGAGCGATATGTTCCGCAAACTCAGGGCGCATTCCCGTTGCGAAGTTAGCGATCTAAGTGCAGCAGAAATTCGGGGTTGTCGGGTAATTCGCAAGGAAACGCCACTGCCTTGAACGTGGAGTCGAACTTATAGATTGTGTTCTGAGTACGACTCGCAATGTAGAGATGGCCTGACTCAGAGAAAGCCATCCCGCCGCCATTCTTGACGTGAAGGCCTGGGATCGCCGTCAGCATGAGATTTCCAGGCGGCTTTGAAAGCTTCGCGGTGAACAGTTCATTCCCACCAGAAACATATAACGTTTCCTTGTAGGCCATCAGGTGCACGGGCGATTCTACCGCGTTGCTCTGGCCCAGGAACTTTCCGCTGGGACTGTAAACCTTCACTTTGGCGGCGGGCTGGTCGACCACGTAAAGCGCACCGTTCGTCCACAACACCCCGCGCACAGAATGCTTCTTGTCGCCCGCTGCAGAATACTCAAGCCCCTGTGGAACCGGTACCGCCGTCGTTGCCATGTCGCAGAGATTGCCGACGCTCGATGCCACAAACGTCCCGGGCAGATACCTTCCCTGCGCCGGCAGCGCAGGAGGCGAGGGCGCGGGCTCGCCAGCCTTTCCCGCCGCCGTCACCTTAAAGCGACTAACGAGGTTTGTATCCTGACTTGATAGGTAGCAATACCCGGCTCCGTCAAAAGTGAAATCGAAGGGATGCAGAACGCCCTCAGCGGTCTCACGCGAGGCAAAAGTGCTTACGAATCGATAACTTGTACCTGCACCCTGGTAGCAGAGCAGGCTATTTTGAGTACGGTTGGCATTGGCGACATAGAGATATCCCCCCACAATATCTATGCCGCGGAGCTCATCCAGGGTGATTCCATCCTTATCGTCGAGTACAGAACGAGAAATGAGCTTGCCGTCTTTATCGTAAGCATGCACATTGTTTCGAAGAGGGTGTTTTCCAGGTTTGCCGCCGTGAAAGGTTACAAATAGCATGGCTAAATCCTTTCGGCCGACGCTTCTCGGAGAATCTGAGCGCTAGTCCCGTGATTTTGCCGATTGCATCGACATTTTTGCTCTCTAGATAGTGAAGCCCCGCCATGAAACGTTTCGTGCCGGACTGCCACTATCATCTAAACGACTAATCTTCAGCCCGGGTCTTTCGTTGCACTTACCGCTAGTGGGACGATTGATTCGCTTGACAGGGGATAGACGGCGAGCGTACCGTCCGCAAGATTACACCCTGACTGGCATACGTTAGCCCTTCGTTTATGACAAGGAGGAGCCATGAAAACCAGCTTCGTATCGCCCGCAGCAGCAAGCGTCCCGGTCCCCGCTGCTCCCGTTTCTAAGTCGAGATTCCTTGAGGCGCACGTGGCCCATCGTTCCGCGGTTGGCCCTCCACAAGTCGCCCTAACTTCCACTTCTAAGTCGCGTTATCCCAACATACTCCATCATGCATGGGTACTTAGCCTCCTTCTTGGTTGCTTCTCAGCACGAAGCGTGAGCGCCCAGGACCAGACCAAACCAGAGGACCCGAAGATCAAGAAGGCATTCTATAGTCCGAAAGATCGTTCGGCAGCCATGCACGCCGCTGCTCTTTTTGTACCGAAAGCTGTGGCCGACGCCGATATCATGGAGGGCCCTGAGCAGAACAAGCATCAGTTTCAACTTCATCCGAATGACAAGGTGATCTGCGACTTCACAACGCCAGGCTCGAAGATGGGCGGCAAAACCCCCAAATTCGAATGCAAGATAACAAGCGTAGTCAGTGCGAATGGGCAAGTCCAGACCTTGACTCCCGATATGGACGAAGAGCCGGTCAAGGTCAAGTTCGGAGGCGAAGACAACGAAGTATTCGCAGAGATTGTCGCCACGCGCTTGATGTGGGCGCTCGGGTACTATGCCGACTCCTGGTTTCCGGTCAAGGTGGAGTGCCACAACTGCCCCGAGAATCCGGTGTCGGGTTCAGGATCGCCAGCTACGCGCACCTACGTCCCAGCAAACATCGTGCGCAAGTTTTCGTGGCGCAAGATGACTGAGTCAGGCAAGGATGACGAGGGTTGGAGTTGGGAGGAACTCGAGAGCGTAAACGGCCGTCCCACTTACGAAAGGGATGGTCTGGAGCTGTTGGCCGCATTCATGCAGCACAGTGACAACAAGCCTCCGCAGCAACGCCTCACGTGTCACAAGGTGGAGATGGATGACAAGGCCACACCTCCCTCTGCAACCTGCGATAAGTCCGTGATGCTGGTTCAGGACGTTGGTGCGACCTTCGGTGGCGGAGGACTGTTCACCAGCAATTCGTCCGCCAAGATGAATCTTAAGGAGTGGTCCAATAAGAAAGTTTGGGACTCGGCAGGAACAGAAGGCGCTCCCAAGCAGTGCCAGGCCGTGTTGCGCAAGAGTCTGACCGCGACCCACGGCCTAAACAACCCGAAGATCAGTGAAGAGGGGCGCCGCTTCGACGCTGGTCTGATGTGCCAGCTCTCTGATCGCCAGATCGAAGATCTCTTCAAAATCGCACGCGTCGCGGAGCAGCCGGAGTACCACAACAAAGACGGAAGTTTCAAATCCGGTGTCGATGAGTCTTCCGTGGTGAAGCAGTGGGTTGACGCTTTCAAGCAGAAACGTGAAGAGCTCGCCAAAGCCCGTTGCGAGTGGAAGGAAAAACCAGCGGACCTCGCTGCGGTTGACAATCCGATGAGTTTGGCGACCGTGCCAAATTTCTGTGCTTCCAAGCCGTTCTGACAGAGAGTAAGCGTCTGAGCTCCGAAGCACACCGAAGGAGGTCCCCATGTCCCGTTGGACCGTACTTGGCTTTCTGACCTTGATCCTGACGCTGCCCAATGGGAATGCGCAAACGCGCGTTTGCGAGGTTCCTGACGGGATGACGAAAGATCAGAAGCTGCCCTGCATTCGTGCCGGCAGCATAATGCTGGATCAGCCCACCCTTACTTCAGACGAGCTTGCAAAAGGTCCCGACTACGATCCGGCACAGCCAGAGAAAAGCCGTTTCGCGTACTTTACAGCCGACGACACCATCGCGTGCTACTTTCGCCCGCACTATGCTTTCGCGAAGGTGCCGGGCGACAGCATGAAGTTCCAATGCTGGCACATGACTTCTGATGGAGGCTTCTATAACAAAAAGGGAGAACCGATCCGGATAGACGATGTGAAGGTTGTGATCGAGAAGGACAAGAACGGGCAGAAAAGCGCATCACTTTATCCCCGTGACGATGATAAGAACCAACACGAAATAGCGGCCGATCACTTCAAGATCAAGTACCTTAAGCCTCCTTTCCCTGGGCACAATCCACGCTTCAACGAAGTTTTCACTGGTGTTGCGACAACCCGATTCATGTGGGTGCTTGGCTTCCCGGCCGACCATATATACCCGGCAGCAGCGGCTAGCTGCATCGGTTGCACTGACGATCCTTTCGGCCATAAGTTGACGAACAACAAGTCCTCACTGAAAGAAGCGCCGTCTGTTTTCAAGATCGTCAGTGCGGAACGTGAGCTGCCGTTCGACGAGATAAATCCAGACGACGACGAAACATGGTCATGGAACGATGCTGCCAAGCTCTACGCTGACGGTGAGTGGAACCACCAACAGAAAGTCGACTACGACGCTTACCGGCTTGCGCTGGGACTTATCCATTACTACAACGCTCTTCCACAACAGAACCGACTCGATTGTGCGGAGTGGCAGCAGGGGGAGGCAGGTCAGTCGAAGGTCTGCCTGAAGCCGCTGTTCTATGTTCATGATCTCGGATCGACATTCGGGAAAAAACGAAGTGCCATGAATCTATTGGGTACCAACCCGCGAGGCGATTTCGCCGCATGGGAAACGCAGACTGTCTTCCTGGATGGGGAAAGATGCGAACTGCGCGCAACGCTGCTGGGAGACAAGCAGGTATTGAAGGAAGCCCAGGATCTTATGATTCAGCGGCTCTCGCGTCTAGATCGCGAAACCGTAAAATCAATATTTCGCGTGGCGCGCTTTAACATCATGGATCAGGAGCAGGTAAAGCGATTGCGCTCCAAAGGGTCGCAAGATGTGGACGAAGCAGCTCTCGACGAATGGACAGATACGTTTATGAAGCGGATCGAGGAGATCCGGACGGCCAAGAACTGCAAGGCAAACTAAATTGCCTTCGAATGTTTTGGTTTATAGAAACTAACATGGAGGAAGCGACAGTGCCCAAGAAAAATGCTAGGAAGAAGGCCATCAAAGCGGTCGAAAAGGCTGTCAGAAAGGCCGTACGCAAGGGCATCACCGAAGCGGTAGTTGAGCATGCGGTTAAGCAGGAAATAGTCAAGGTCGCGAAGCGGAAACATCGCTCGGCTAAGAGGCGCGTTAAAAGACCAAAAGCGTCCAGAAGACGTACGTGAAGCAACCTAACGCCGTGATAGAGGTAGACAATGACAGTGATTCCCGTGTCGGTTTCAGATCGCCGGTTTGATCTCGGGGATATTCAGGGTTACGGAGGGTCCTGAGGTCAACGCCCTCCGGTTTGAGAAGACGCTGAGAGAACGGGGCATCTCATAATTATGTCCGTCCCTCAACCCTTCTTTGGCAAGCTTCGGGGAACCCGACTGACACGCCGCTGTGGTCCCATGTGGCCGGCGCATCATTCCTCCAACAATATAGGAGCTCAACTGGAGCCGAACGAAAACTTCGAGCTTCCGGCCAACTGGCTCTATTCCCCTCGACCGCCAATGGTTTTTCGAATAGTTCGAGCAGCTGACTCACCGGCCCGCCCAGCTAAAGAGTCTGTCGAGCTTCTTTGCTGATTCGCCGCTGGCTCGGTCTGGCATCGAGCTTGGTCGAAAATCACCAGGTCGCCCAAAAATCCGATAAGCGTGGCCTCGCCGCGTGGACTGATACGTAGTGTGTCGGCGGCTATTCTGCCGGCGCGGAGAGCATCTGACGTCCGATCAGACGCACAGTCACGATCTCATGCGGATGAATCTCAACCTGAAACCCGTGCGGCCCTTCTAGTGGAAGAGACTTCTGGTTCCGTTCGACAGCATCCGTTTCCATTGCTTTTTCGAGAGTAAGCAGCGGTGTTGCTATGTCGACCATGCGCCGCTTTCCGCCAATATCGATAAGTCGCACAATTGTCCCGTTGCCATCTTCGGATGGCTTCCAGGTGTCGAACAATAAATCCGGGTCGCCTACCGTGAGGAAGCTGCCCTGCTTCCCGTCCAAAGGACGCGGCAGGTCCAGTGCTTTGTCCTGCGAGCGGACCTCGTCCTCTTCGAGTGGCGTCACTTCTTCCCAGCCCATGCGGCTCAAAGCAACCACATCTGTGGCTGGCGCACTGGTGATGACATAGCGAAAACGGAAATCTCCGCCCTGTGCCGCGCGATAGTTTGTATGCCAGTAGTTATTCATGGCATATGAGAATATTGTCCCGCCCCGCTGGCCGAATGTCGTAGGCCATGTGCCTCGGTTGATATCGCCGAACGTCATTAAAGGATTATCCAGCGCCATCACAGCTCCCGAGAGCCCATCCTGCTCTACAGCAGCCCAATGCTGTACCGAGAACCACTCGTGGCCGGCCCCAGGGTACATATCTTTCGCGGGATCGACAACGCCATTCTGTATCTCATACTGGAATTGAGGGTGGTCCATCGCAAAAGGAAAGGCGAAATAAACCGCCTCCTTTGTCAGCACCTTGTTTTTCGAAATGTCCTCGACGAACTCGATCTTCTTTTGGTTTGCAAAGAGCCGTATTTCCCCGATGATCTTCGGCGTATTCTCTGCAGAACTTTCCATCCGCGCGCGCCAGCCATACGGCGTGCGCTCAATTGAGATAAGCCGTCCCTGTTCTGCGGCATGAATCTGCAATTCCGGCTTTGGCGAGACGACGCGATATTGGAGGATGCTGTTCGGCTCCTGGTCTCCTCCGCTGACATAGAGATACTGGCCAAACCGATAGGGACTGCCCTGGTTCACGAGTTCTTTCTGCAACTGCTTGTCGTAAATACTACGCACGGCGCCCGACGATGGATCAAGCTCGACTCGGTAATAGGGGCTCTCCAGCGTTGTTGTGTTGGCGATCTGAGCAGCTTCAGCGCCGCCCTTGGCGGCGCGCAGAGAGTAGACCTTGTATCCCATCCCAGGCACATCTTTGGCCACAAACTCAACTCGGCGAAAATTACTTCCGATATGAAGCACAGAATACGATACGACCTGCTCCGTGGCACGATCGGCGATTTCAAAGCCGTTGTCCAGATCCATGCTGACGAGCCCATCACGCTTCCAGCTCAGCGGGTTAAAGACGACGACATTACCCACGCCTGTGGCGATCGAGTCGGCAAGGCTTGCCATACTGCTTCGCAGCAGATGATCGCGCAGAGCATTCGCTGTGATCGCGCGGGAGTCCTTGACCTTCAATTGCTCGATGGCCTGTTCGCTATCTGGATCGGAGACGCTGTTCCAGGAAAGCCAGGTGTGCTCATCCATCAGCACCATGTTGGCCCACATGCGATCCAGCGCATCCTTGTCCAAGGCAAGCCGAGGATTGACAAGCGAGCTGATCGTAGCTAGTTTTTCCGCCGAAGGCGCTCTGCTTTCATTCTCGCGCTCCATTGCCGCGTAGAAGGCGTCTGAACCGATGCCGTCTTCCCAGTAAGGGCCGCCATCGCCGCGAATGGTCGGGATATCATCGCCGAATTGCTGCGCAATGTTCTTCAGAGCATCGTAGAAGCCGGAGTATTGCAGCCGTGGATAGGCATAGATCGTGTTCCACTGGCTCGCGATCTCCGCCTGCTGCGGAAACAAATCGGTATTTTCCACCTGCGTTCCGAACAGAATCGCGGCGTCCGCGTGATAGTCCGGATGCTCATACATTTGCAGAAATAAAGGAAGCATCTCTTCTCCGGTCTCTGCCAGCGGCGGCAGACCGAATAGAAACTGCATCTGCATGTAATGCCGTGAATACCAGAACAATACCTTCTTCCCATCCGGTCCTTCCCAAAACATCGGCGAGTTTTCGTTCAGATGTCCTTGCAGCAGCACTGGCGCGCGGTCGTTGTTGCTCGCGGCAATGAAATAGGGAATGCCGGCGGATGCCAGGATCGATGCATAAGACCAGGAATATGACGGAACATCAGTAATGTTTGCGTAGTTGAATGGCGTCCCATGCAGCCGGCTAAAGTTTGCGCTCGGGTATAGGGAGCGGATCAGTGTTTCCGCGGTAGGAAACCCAGTAAGCAGATTGCTGGACTGTGCGGGTACGAAAAGCTGCTGTTGCTGTACCGCCTGAACAACGCGCTGTTGCGCCTGAGGTGTTCGCGTTTTGAGATATTGTTCCAGGTTCCATTCGCCGTCGGTGCTGAAACGAAAATCCGGATGTTTAGCCGTCAAATCCATCGCCTCATCAAGAATGCGGCTCTGAATCGCGGACACCTTCGCCTGATAGTCCGTATAACCCACGTCGAGATGAACATGGGGAACCAGAAAGAGCGTCCATTTCTTCTGCGGCTGTAACTTCTCCGCGAAGTGCTCTGTCCGGCCATTGAGCTCTACGGTAAGTTGAGCGGGAGTACCTGTCTTAAATTCCGGTATCTCGAGCGAAAGCCGCTCTTCGCCGAACTCAGATCTGTCACGAAACGGCTGACGATAATGTTGTCCCGCGACCTCGAGATCGACCTGTCCAGACTTCGGACTGCCGCTGCATCGAACGAAGATATCCACCTGCTCTGAAAGTTGTTTTCCATGCTGCTTATAAAAGATGGTCGGCTCCACAAACGCCGTCGGCGCAGAAGCAAAACGTGAGATATGTTCGAGCTCCAAAGCATCGTAGACAAAACCCGCTTCAGGCACGCCTTTGTCTTGAGTAGCGACAGCCTGCAGCGTGATTGTGTTCGTTCCTGTGTGCAGATAACTGCCGGGAAAATCCACATCGACATCCGCATGGGAGTAGGCAGGAAAAAAAGCCGCAATGGTATCGCCCATGCTGTAATCGAGTTTCGGATGAAGATAGAAATGACCGCTATGGCCATTGATCTCCACACGCAGCGCAGGCACGCTCGACTGCTCAATCAGCAACGACACTCGAAGACGGTATGCATTCGCAGGATTGCCGTTGAGCGAAAACTGAATAGCGCGCGGAGCAGATGCTGCATCTGCTTTGCGGGAAGGGAAGTACGCTGGGGCATACGCATACCAATCTTTTCCCGGAATGCTCTGGCTAATCAGGAACGTGACACGCTGGCCGGGAGAGCCCTCGGCGAACTCAGCCGACGAGCGGTCGAACGTCCCGACGCGCCAGACACTCTCCGAGTCCTCTGCCGTCAAGGACAAAGAGCAGGTCGCAAGCAACAAGAGGAAGAGGATTGCTGATGAGAGTTTCATTCAGGCTTTCGTCTGGTAGGGATTTGCCGCCGGCCCATAGTAAATCCCGCGCCGCTCGCGCCTGATTCCCGATCGCTTCAAGTTGCGAAGCGCCGCTGTCCTCTGCCCTCCACGTGAAAAGGACAGAGTCGAGGTGACGGTATCATGCTCTCGATTGTGCCCTGCCGGGGTCTTCGGGTATTTCGTCTGCATCAGTTCAAGGATCTGTCGATCGTATTGTCTGATGCTGGGCATCATCCGCGCGAGCTGCTCGAGTACCGGACAGAGGACCCATAGTAGTCCCAGTGGCTGGCATAGCGGTAGGATGCGGTTGGCAAAACGCCGTGTCGAGGAAGCCGGCATCCGGTCGCTGCAGGCTTTCGTTAGTCCGCGGACCGCATTCATTGCCGCCGTCAGTCTTGGCCCGGCACACCTTGCACCTGACCAGGGACCTGGCATGCCCGGATCAGGATCGGCATACCGCCCTGGTAGCGCTGAAGCCTATGGATAAGCAGAAGGCGAAACCAAGGAGTTCCTCTGTACACCAGGCATTTATTTCTGCGCTTTCTACGCCTTCGATAATTTTAAAATCTATGACTTACTGAATGCGCTAGACGCCGCCAGATATTCCTCGTACGGCCCTTTGAAGTCCTCGATCGCAGAACCGTCGAAGTGCCAGATACGAGTTGCCACTTCATCGATCAGGTCGTGGTCGTGGGTCACAAGGAGCACGGTGCCTTCGTAGCGCTGCAAGGCGATGTTGAGCGCGTTGATCGATTCAAGGTCGAGGTGGTTGGTAGGTTCATCGAATGCCAGGATGTTTGGCTTTTGCATCATCAGCCTGCAGAAGATGAGCCGCGCCGCCTCACCGCCGGAGAGGGCGTCGGTGGGTTTCAGTCCTTCCTCGCCGCGGAAGAGCATCTGGCCGAGGATGCCGCGGATGTCCTCCTTGGTCGCCTGCGGGTCGAAGTTGTGCAGCCATTCCGCCACCGTTGTGCCTTTGTCGATGAGGCCGGAGACGTCCTGGGGGAAGTAGCCGACCTGCGCCTCGTGTCCCCACTTCACCGTGCCGCCGTCGACCTGAAAATCTTTTTCGACCAGGTCAGGCAGAGAGGAGAGCAGCGACTTCAGCAGCGTGGTTTTGCCCAGGCCGTTGCGGCCCATTAGGCAGACTTTTTCGCCGCGCATGATGGAGCCGCTGAAGTTCTTCACGACCTGCTGATCGCCGTAGCCTTTCGTGAGGTTGTCGAACTCAAGGATGTGCTTCCCTGACGGGCGCAGCATGTCAAAGCGAATGAAGGGGCGGGCGATGTTCGAGCGCGCCAGTTCGGTAGTTTGCAGCCGCTCGACTTCCTTCTTGCGCGATGTCACCTGGCTCGATCGCGTTCCGGCGGAGAAGCGCGCGATGAACTCGTTCAACTGTGCGATTTTTTTCTCGCGCTGTTCGTTCTGCGATTCCAGCCGTGAGCGGATCTGCGTCTTGGCGACGACCATGTCATCGTAGCCGCCTGTATAGGTGATGATCGTCTCGTAGTCGATGTCCGCGGTGTGTGTGCACACGCTGTTCAGGAAATGGCGGTCGTGCGAGATGGTGATGAGCGTGCCCTCGAAATGCTCCAGGAAATCCTGCAGCCAGTGGATGGAGTCGAGGTCAAGATAGTTTGTTGGTTCGTCGAGCAGCAGCGCCTGCGGTTTGCCAAAGAGCGCCTGAGCCAGCAACACGCGCACCTTCTGGCCGCCCTGGAGCTCGCTCATCTTGCGTTCATGGAACTCGTCGGGGATATCGAGGCCCTGCAGCAGGATCGCGGCGTCGCTCTCGGCGGTATAGCCGTCCTCTTCGCCGACGATGCCTTCGAGCTCGCCCAGACGCATGCCGTCAGCATCGGACATGTCGTGCTTGGCGTAGATGGCTTCGCGCTCTTCCAGCGCCGCCCACAGCCCTTTGTTGCCCATGATGACGGTATCGATGACGCGATAGGCGTCGAAGGCGTACTGGTCCTGGCGCAGGACGGAGATTTTCTTTGGCCGGACAACGGTGCCCTTCTGGGGATCGAGGTCGCCAGCCAACACCTTCATGAAGGTGGATTTGCCAGAGCCATTGGGGCCGGTCAGTCCATAGCGGCGACCGGGAATAAAGTTGATGGTTACATCCTCAAAGAGGATCTTGGCGCCGTAGCGCATGCTCAGATTGCTGACAGAAATCATTCCTTGGTCTCAGTCTTTATTGTCGCAGACAACAGGCTGTTCGCGTTGCGAACGCACCCGGACCTTTCAGCGAATCGCAACTAAGTGGCTGTTGCCGCAATGGCGCGACGGCCCGCGAGCGCATAGCTTAAACGCGTAATGCCGCTGAACAAAATGCTGATGCCGATCAGCGTCCCGACCGCCCACACCGAGCTGACCGGCCACGACATCAAGATCATGATGCCGAGGACTACGGTGACGATTGCGTCAAAAAGAAACCATCCACTGCCAGGCAAGCGACGCAGCCGCGAGTAGATCACGGCCTCGAATATGCCCTCGAAGAACAAATAGAAGGCCAGTACCAGGGTCAACGTGAGCAGACCGCGGCCTGGGTGCATCAGGATGTAGAAGCCGGCCACCAAGTAAGCCAGTCCGACGAGCACTTTCCAGATTACCGCTCCGGCTGAGCGGCTGTGCCAGCCGAAGAAAAGATGAACCAGCCCGGCGAAGATCAGTAACCAGCCAACGGCGATGCTCGCAGCGACGCCTGCAATGAAGGGCAGGAAAATAGCGGCGAGACCAGCCAGAATCAGGAGAATCGCGATGAGGATGGCCATGAAGCCTCCGAACACTCAGAGTGGCAGACCTGCAATCTCGAGGGCCCACTGTCGCCAAGCTGTGTCGGCCCATGCTACCGCAGGTCTACAGCAGATGCGATAAAACCTGGTTCGTCAGCAGCGCCGCGATGTAGGCGAGGCCGCTCATATAGCAGAACTGAATGATGGGCCAGCGCAGACTGTTGGTCTCGCGCCGGACTACGGCGAGCGTCGACGTGCATTGCATCGCAAATGCGAAGAAAACGACCAGCGCGATGGCGCCGCCGATCGTCATATCGTGCCGCAGCGCTGCTTGCAGGCTGAGAGCCTGGGTGCTTGGGTCGACACCGTAGAGTGTTCCCAGCGTTCCGACGATGACTTCGCGCGCGATGATTGAACTCAGCAGACCGATGCCGATCTTCCAGTTGAAGCCGAGCGGCCGCAGCACCGGTTCGACAAAATGGCCGATCTTGCCGATGACGCTGCCCGCCAGGTCAGAGAAGTTGCCGTTGTGCACCGGCAGGATGCTGAGCACCCAGAGCACGAAGCTGACGGCAAGAATGATGGTGCCTGCCTTCTTCAGGAAGAGAGCGCTGCGATCGTAGAGCCGCAGGCTGAGCGAGCGAACTGTGGGCCAGCGGTATTGCGGCAGCTCCAGCACGAAGGGCGAAGAGGAAGCTTTCAGGACAGAGGACTTGAGCAGCTTTGCCGTAAGCAGAGCCGCGAGAAAGCCGAGCACGTACAGGCTGAGCATGACGCACGCCCGCATCCCGATCAGGCTGCCGAGCACCGGGCGATTGGGCACAAACGCCGCGATGATGAGCGTGTAGATGGGCAGGCGCGCCGAGCAGGTCATGAAGGGCGCGACGAGGATGGTGGCGAGCCGGTCGCGCTTGTTCTCAATGGTGCGCGTCGCCATGATCGCGGGCACCGCACACGCGTAGGCCGAAAGCAGCGGGATGAACGCCTTGCCGTTGAGCCCGATGGAACGCATCACTCGGTCGGCAATCAGGGCCGCGCGCGCCAGGTAGCCGGAATCCTCAAGAATGCCGATGAAGAGGAAGAGCAGCAGGATCTGCGGCAGGAAGACGAGCACCGCCTGCACCCCATTCCACAGACCGGCGTGGACCAGGGCCTGCAGCCATGGAATCGGAATGGCACTCGCAATACGGGTGCCAAGGATGGTAAGGCCGTCGCCCATCCAGTCGCTGAGGGGCTGCCCTATGGTGAAGACGACCTGAAAGACCGTGACCACGACGGCGAGAAAAATGAGCGGACCCCACACGCGATGGAGCAGCACGGAGTCGAGACGGCGCGTCCAGAGTGGCGATGCCGGGGCCTTGTACTTGGTCCGGCTGCTGACCTGTGATGCCCAGCGGCGGCACTCGCCGGGGTTCTGCAATACCGGCAGCTCAATGGGAAGGACGGGCAGGGTCTTTGCGAATTCAGGATGATTGCTGCCGTGCTGCAGGAGGAAGCGCTCGATCGCGTCGATGCCGGTGCCACGCGCGGCGCTGATCAGCGCGACCGGGCGGCCCAACTCCTGCGCCAGCGCAAGCGGATCGACCACGCCGCCGCGCGCCTCCATCAGGTCCGCCATATTCAGCAGCACCATCGTGGGCAGTCCCAGGGCGAGAATCGGTCCCGCGAGCATGAGCTGACGGCTGAGGTTGAGCGCGTCGAGCACGATAAGGACTGCGTCTGGGCGGGGCGTGCCGGGCATCTCGCCCTTCAGCACATCGACAGCGACGCGCGCGTCTTCGGAGTATCCGGTGAGGCTATACACGCCCGGCAGATCAATCAGCGTCAGGTCGTGGCGGCGTATGCCGCTCATGCGCCCAGACCGCTGCTCTACGGTGACGCCGGGATAGTTGGCTACCTTTTGCCTCAGCCCGGTGAGCCGGTTGAAGAGCGTGGATTTGCCGCTGTTCGGTGGCCCAATCAGCGCGATAGTGCGGAAGCGGCCGCGAGGCTGGCCGGCTTTGACCGGCGGCTCGTCGAGAACAGCAGCGGACGGAGTGGGCGCGTGACAGCTCATGCGTTCTCCCGCTGCGGCGCGTTCGCCGGCATCACGAAGATGTGGCAGGCTGTTTCGCGGCGCAGGGCAATTTCGGCGCCTTCAACGCGATATACGGTGGGATCGCCGGCCGGGGCCCGGCGCAGGACGTCTATGGTCGCTTCCGGCAAAAATCCAAGGTGCATCAGGTGATCGCCAACCTCGTGGGGCAGCTCAATCGAGGCCACCACCGCCGACCTACCTACCGCGATATCACTCAGCGCCATCACCTGTTCCTCGAGGCCTTCACAGGACATTCGCTCCAAAGGCGACCGATGCGGTCGCATATGTCGACTATAGCTGGATGTGCCGGAAACACCAAATCTCGCTTGGAGTGGGCAGCGCATGGGCGGGGATCCGTAATGCGGTATCTTTTCTGGTACTAACGGACGCGGATGGGTAACCCCTGGTATCGGGTGAAATTCAAATTTGGCCTGAAGACGCGCGATTCCGACGGGATAATAGCGAATCCGCATCTCAGTCTTTCTTTGCGGGTTCACCCGCTGAGCGCACGGATTTACGAGCGGCCTAGAGAAAGGCGAACATCCCAGTACCGGATAGCAAGATATGTCTAACGAACAACTGACTGCGGTTCTCTTCGTTCTCCTTCTGCTTGTTGGGCTGGCACAACTGCTTGGCTATCTGTTCATGAAGATGCGCCAGCCGAAGGTGGTTGGCGAGATACTGGCTGGCGTCGTGCTCGGACCGGCCCTGCTTGGCCGCCTGCCCTTTGCGGCCCACATCATCGACAGAGCCAGACATCAAGGCAACATTCTTGACTTCGTCTACTGGCTCGGGCTGCTGCTGCTGATGTTTCTCTCGGGCGCGGAAATGCAGCAACTCTTCAGCAGGGAAGAGCGTCGGACAGTCGGCTGGCTCACCATCGTAGGCACAGGTATCCCGTTCCTGCTCGGCCTGATTTTCGGTCCATGGTTGATCCGCCCCAGTCTCGCCGGTCCGAACGGCAATCGCGTTTCGCTGATCATCATTCTTGCTGTCGGCGTCGCGGTCACCTCGGTACCGGTGGTGTCCAAAATCTTTGCCGATCTGAAAATCCTGCACACACGTTTTGCGCGCCTGATTCTCGGCGTTGCAGTGCTGGAAGACATCGTCCTGTGGCTCGCGTTGGCCATCGCAACGGCTGCCGCAGGCAAGGTCGCCCTGAACCCGAAACTGATGTCTTACCACCTGCTCATAACGCTGGCTTACTTCGTGCTAGGACTCACGATCGTTCCGCGCGCGGTGAAGCGCATCAACAAATCGCGCTTCAATGTCCTGGCGCAACAGTCGCCTACGGGTTATGCGATCGCTGTTCTGCTGGCCTACTGCGCGGTAGCGGGCGCGCTGGATGTCAATCTTGTCTTTGCGGCGTTCCTTGCGGGCTTCGCAGTCGTGCATAAAAAGCGGCGGCTGTTTGCTGACGCACTGGAGGCCATCGGTAAGGTCTCGTTCGCCTTCTTCATTCCCATTTACTTTGCGATTGTCGGATTGAAGCTGGACCTTGTTCGCGGAGTGTCGCTGTGGATGATCCTGGCGTTCCTTGCCGGAACGTGTGTGATCAAAATTCTTTCCGTCTCGCTGGCCGGCCGCTTCGCGGGATTTCGCGGACTGGATCTAATCAACCTTGCGATCACTACGAACGCGCGCGGTGGTCCCGGTATTGTGCTGGCAAGCGTGGCGTTTGATGCCGGAATCATCAGCTCGAAGTTTTACACCACGCTGGTTGTCGCGGCCGTGATCACGTCGCAGATTGCTGGGGCATGGCTGGATTACGTGCTGCGCAAGGGATGGCCGCTGCTGAAGCCGGCGGTCGCGAGCGAACCGCTGGAGGCCTCGCCTGAAACCCGTTCGCCTGCGTAAAGGCTGACGAAACGTAATCCAGCTCGTGACGAGTGCTGCCCGATTCGGCTACGTCGCGATGCGAATCAATTGCTCTACCGGTTCGCGGGGGCCAAGGATCGAAACATCGGGCAGAACGCCGTGCGCCATTGCGACTTCGTCACAGCGATGGAGACGAGGGCAGACCTGACAATCCTTATAGATCTTGTCAGGCAGCGCAGCGCGATCTTCCACTACAAAGAAGCCCGCGCTCTGAAAGAACTCGGGGATGCGGGTGAACAGGCACACGCAGCCGACGCCATGCCGCTCCGCTTCTTCGAGCAGCGCCTGCAGCAAGTCGTGACCCCGGCCGCAGCCCTTCCATTCCGGCCGCACCACAATGGAGCGCACCTCGGCCAGATGCGGTCCGTAGAGATGCAAGGCTCCGCAGCCCTGAAACTCCCCGCTATTCGATTCGGCGACCGTGAAGTCGCGGATGTTCTCGCAGATTTCAGCGAAGGGACGGCTCAACAATGTGCCGTCGCCGGAGAGGCTGTTGACCAGCGCGTGCACCTTCTCTGCGTCCTGGAGGCGAGCCTTACGAATGGGCACCGGCAGCCTCCAGTTCAGGAACAGGTACAGCGGCGAGCCGCGCCTTCGCGCTCGCCACCGCCTCGCGGACGCGGGCACGTGCTGTGCCTCCGATGACATCGTGGCAGTCGACGGTAGCGGCGAGGGTGATGCTCGCGTAGAAGTCCTCGGCAAAAGCTGGAGAGAGCTCGCGCAGCTCATCGAGGGTGAGACCATCGAGCTCGCAGCCTTTGTCGAGCGCGAGACGCACCGCCTGGCCGATGACATGGTGCGCACGGCGAAAGGGAACTCCGCGCCGCGAGAGATAGGTGGCGGCAGCCATTGCATTGAGGAATCCGGATTGTGCTGCTCTTTCCGTGCGTTCCAGACGAAACCTCAACTGTTGGACGAAGGGGGTCAAAAGCTCCAGAAGAGGGAGCAGGCCAGCCACGGCATCGAAGAGAACGGGCTGCATCTCCTGCAGGTCCTTGTTGTAGGCGAGCGGCAGACCCTTCAATTGCATGGCAGCGGCGTAGGCAGCACTGACGATGCGACCGGTGCGGCCACGGACCAGCTCGGTGAGGTCGGGATTCATCTTCTGCGGCATCGCGCTGGAGCCGGTGGAGAAGCTTTCCGGCAGTGCGACAAAGCCGAACTCCGCGGTGGCGAAGAGCGTCATTTCTTCGGCAAAACGGCTGGTGTGCAGCGCGACTGTCGAGAGCGCCTGAAGAAAGTCTATGAGAAAGTCGCGGTCGCTGGTCGCGTCCATGCTGTTGGCTGTCGGCTCTGTGAAGCCAAGCTCGCGCGCCGCGATGGTGCGGTCGAGAGCAAGCGTTGCGCCGGCAATCGCGCCCGAGCCAAGCGGGCAAAAGTTGAGTCGCGCGCTCAGATCGGCGAGCCGGCTGATGTCGCGCTCGATCATTGAAACGTAGGCAAGCAGCCAGTGCGCGACCAGTACCGGCTCTGCGCGCTGCAGATGGGTATAGGCGGGCATGATGGCATCGCCTGCTCTCTCTGCCTGCCCGATGAGCGCAACGGCCCAGCCGCGGAGCAACTGCTGCGCGCTTGCGGCCTGCTCGCGAACGTAGAGGCGAAGATCCGTGGCAATCTGTTCGTTGCGGCTACGGCCGGTGTGCAGCTTCAGTGCAAGCTCGCCGATGTGTTCGGTGAGCTCCAGTTCGACAAAATGATGCACGTCCTCCGCACGCGAGTCCGACGCGAGTGCCACGCGGCGTGGACCGTCCCAGCAGTCCTTGAGAACCGCATCGAGACCGGCGCGTACCTGCGCGCATTCTGCAGCGGTAAAGATTCCCGCGGCAGCGAGCACGCTCGCGTGCGCCTTGCTGGCAGCAATCTCCTGCGGGAGAAGCTGCCAGTCAAAACCGAAGGACCGTTGCCACTCCTCGAAGCGCGCATCAAGCGGCTCGCGAAAGCGGCCAGACCACATCTTCACTTCACAACCTCTTTCTGCTTCTGCAGCAGCCGCGCGCGCGTGCGGGCGGGCAGGCCAAGGATCTGGATAAAGCCCTTGGCGTCCTTCTGATCGTAGCTCTCGCCCATGGTGAAGGACGAGAGATCCGTCGAATAGAGCGAGAGCGCAGAGGCGCGGCTCACGATATTCAGGTTGCCCTTGTAGAGCGAGAGCGTGACCGTTCCGGTGACATTCTCTTGCGTCTTCTGGACGAAGGCATCGAAGGCCTCGCGCAGCGGCGTGAACCATAGGCCGTTGTAGACCAGGTCCGCGTAGCGCAGAGCGACGTGCTGCTTGTGGTGCGAAAGCTCGCGATCGAGGGTTAGCGCTTCGAGCTCGCGATGCGCAGCGACGATCAGCGTACCGCCCGGCGTCTCATAGCAGCCGCGGCTCTTGATGCCGACGAAGCGGTTCTCGACGAGGTCGATGCGGCCGATTGCGTTGCGCGCGGCGATCTCGTTCAGCAGTTCGACCAATTGCACCGGGGGCAGCTTCATACCGTCGACCGAGACAGGGATGCCCTGTTCGAAGCCGATGGTGACCTGCTCCTCGCGATCGGGCGCTTCCTGGGGCGAGCGCGTCATGGTCCAGGTTGTGGGGAAGGGTGCGTTGCCGGCGTCTTCCAACTCGCCGCCTTCGTGGCTCACGTGCCATAGGTTGCGGTCGCGCGAATGGATCTTCTCACGGCTCGCCGTGACGGAGATGCCATGCGCCTCGGCGTAGTCCAGGCACTCTTCGCGGCTGGTCAGCGTCCACTCTCGCCACGGCGCGATCACTTTGAGCTCCGGCGCGAGCGCCTGATACGCGTGCTCGAAGCGCACCTGGTCGTTGCCTTTGCCGGTGCAGCCGTGGGCGACAGCAGCGGCGCCTTCGGCGAGCGCGACCTCCACCTGATGTTTCGCGATCACCGGGCGTGCGATGGAGGTGCCGAGCAGGTACTTGTTCTCATACACCGCGCCCGCCTGCACCGTAGGGAAGACATACTCGCGCAGGAACTCATCGCGCAGATCGCGCACGACAACCTTCTTTGCGCCCGTCTTCTTCGCCTTTTCGACGACGGCGTCGATGTCCTCACCCTGGCCTACGTCGGCGACCATCGCGATCACGTCGAGGCCATAGTTCTCATTCAGCCACGGAATGATGATCGAGGTGTCGAGCCCGCCAGAATATGCAAGAACAACTTTGTCAGCCATGAATCGAATCTCCTCTATAGTTGGGCGCCCGCGAGCGCCTGGTGTCAATGATCAGGTGTGGATGATTACTTGAGGGCCAGCGCACGACGGCGAGCCGACTTGGGCGGCTTGCGGCGTTCGGGTGTGACGGCCGCACCGAGCAGCATCAACAGAATCGCCTTCTGCGCATGCATGCGGTTCTCGGCCTGATCGAAGACGATGGACTGCGGGCCATCGAGTACCTGGTCGGTGACTTCCGCATTGCGATGCGCCGGCAGGCAGTGCATGAAGACGGCATGCTGCGCAGCCCGTGCCATCAGCGCTTCGTTCACCTGGTAGGGCTTGAAGATGGGAGCGCGCTTGGTGGCCTCGTGCTCAAAGCCCATGCTGGTGCACACATCGGTGTAGATCGCATCCGCGCCGGCGACAGCAGCCTGCGCATCCTGCATCAGGGTGAGCGAGCCGCCGATCTCGCCCAGAATTGCATTGGCCCTGGCGATGATCTCCGCTTTTGGACCGTAGTTCTTCGGCGTGGCGACTACGCAGTTCGCGCCCAGCAGCGCAGCGGTGAGCATGAGCGAGTGGCAGACGTTGTTGCCGTCGCCGACATAGACGAACTTGAGGCCGCGCACGGTTCCGAAGCGCTCTTCGAGCGTCATGAAATCGGCCAGCGCCTGACAGGGGTGCTCCAGATCGCTGAGCGCATTGATGATCGGGACGGCTGCATACTGCGCCATCTCGGTGATGGTGTCATGCGCGTAGGTACGCAGCACAATGGCATCGCACCAGCGCTCGACGTTGCGGGCAATGTCGCCGAGCGATTCGCGCTCGCCCAGCGGCGATTGCGTCTGGTCGACGAAGATCGCGTTACCGCCGAGAGTGTTGATGCCGGCTTCGAAGCTGAGACGGGTGCGCAGCGAGGCCTTCTCAAAGAACATGACTAACTGCTTGGCGTCGAGTGCGCGGCGGTAGTCGCCGGGACGAGCCTTCACGGCGTGCGCCAGCTTCAGCAGCGCAGCGATCTCACCCGTGGAGAGATCGGCGATAGAACAGAGATCATTGCCGGCCAGTGATTTTGCGGCCAGGGCAAAGGGACCCGTCGCGGCGTTGCGGCGGGGTGCGGCTTCCTTCAGCAGGTAAGCGTTAGCGGCCAATTTGAGTGCCTCCATGGGTACCTTTCGGTACGGCGCCGGTCTCGGCAGGCGCATGCTCGTGCAAAATGTCATCGAGTGCAGCAATCGCAAGATCCACGTGCGACTTGCCGAGGGTGTACGGCGGAAGAAAACGCAGCACAGTTTCGCTGGTGCGGTTGATGAGAATACGACGCTGCATCATGGCAGCGGCGACGGATTTGGCAGTGTCGGCTGAGCGAAGCTCGAGCGCCAGCATCAGGCCCAGGCCACGCGCGCCGACGACAATGGCAGAGTGCTGCGCAGCGAGGCGAGCGAGCTGCCCGCGGAAGTAGCCGCCGACGTCCTGAATGTGCGAGAGCACGTCCTCGCGCTTCAGCGTGTCGATGACGGCGATGGCGACAGCGCATGCCAGCGGGCCGCCGCCGAAAGTGGTGCCATGCAAACCCGGCTGCATCGCGCTCGCGACTTCTTCGGTGCACAGCATCGCGCCCAACGGCAGACCTCCGGCGAGCGGCTTGGCCAGCGTGGTGATGTCCGGCTGGACATTGTAGTGCTGATACGCACACCATTTGCCGGTGCGACCGAGACCGGCCTGGATCTCGTCAATGATGAGCAGTGCACCGGTCGAGCGTGTCAGCTCGCGCGCCGCGTCGATGAATTCTTGCGAGACCGGACGGATGCCACCTTCCCCCTGGATGGCTTCAATGCAGATCGCGCAGAATTCGTTCGAGAATGCGGCACGCAATGCGGCGACGTCGTTGAACGGAACGAACTCTACCCCCGGCATCACCGGCATGAACGGTTCGCGGTATTTTTCTTTCTCGGTGGTTGCTACCGAGCCCATGGTGCGGCCATGGAAGCTGTGGTCGAGCGCGAGGAATTTCGTGCCAATGCGCGCGCCCGTGCTGCGCCGCGTTCCGGCGTAAAGGCGCGCCAGCTTCAGTGCGGCCTCCCACGCCTCGGTGCCGCTGTTGGAGAAGAAGACGCGGTCCATACCGGTCATCTCGGTGAGGCGTGCTGCTAATTCAGCCTGGCCGCTGTGAAAGAAGAGATTCGAGATGTGCAGCAGCTTCTTGCTTTGCTCAGCAATGGCTTCTTCGATCGCCGGATGTCCGTAGCCGAGCGCGTTGACACCGATGCCGCTGAGCAAATCCAGATAGCGGTTGCCCTGCTCATCGATCAGGTGCACACCTTCGCCACCCACGAAGAGAACGGGATTGCGTTCGTAAGTGTGCAGCAGCAGCTTCGCCTCGGCCGCCTGGACGGCAGCCAACTCGCCGGTTGCGATTTCGAGGGACTTGCTCATGCGACCAGCACCTCCGTTCCATAGGCAACTTTCGTTTGCAGCAAGTCAGGCATCGACGACGCCTCCTCTGCGGGAAGAATGCGGACACGCTTGACTCCGTGCAGCAATGCTTCACGGCAGGCACCAAGTTTCGGCAGCATACCGCCGCTGATGACTGCGTCGCGAGTAAGCGGTGCGATCTGATCGACCGAGAGCCAGCGCATCACCTCGCCATCCGCACCGCGAACCCCGGGTACATCGGTAAGGAAGACCAGCGCGTCGGCATTGGTGGCCACCGCGCAGGCAGAGGCCATCTCGTCCGCGTTGATGTTGTAGTACTCGCCATCGAAGCCAAGCGCGAGGCTCGACAGAACGGGCACCGCACCCATCTTCCAGATCGCCTCGAGCCAGCGCGGATCGGAGCTGACAACCTCACCGACAAAACCGAGATCGGGCGCTGTCCGCTTTTTGCGCGCACGAAAGACCAGCCCATCGCCGCCGGAAAGACCTACGGCCGGCTGGCCATGCGCACCCAATGAAGCGACGAGATCCTTGTTGACGCGACCGGCTAGCACCATCAGAGCCGCATCGCGCGTCTCCGCATCGGTGATGCGAAGGCCGGCGACAAATTCGCTCTGCTTGCCGAGCGCCTTCAAGGTGCGGGTCAGCGCTACGCCGCCGCCATGAACAACCGCGACCTGATGGCCATCGCGCACCATCTCGACGATCGCCTGAGCGCAGCCGTGCAGCGTCGCGGCATTCTCGAGCGCCGTGCCTCCCAGCTTGACCACATATCTCATAGCAATCCTTCCGTCTCCTGCCATCCGTTCATTACGTTCAGGTTCTGTACCGCCTGGCCGGCCGCGCCCTTCAGCAGGTTGTCGAGACAACTGATCACGATGCATCGTCGGCCATCCGGCGCAAGCTGGATACCGAGATCGCAGAAGTTGGTGCGCACCACGTGCTGAATCTGCGGCAAGTTGCCTGCAGAATGTATGCGCACCATGGGGCTCTCTGCATAAAACCCGCGGAGGCATGTTTCTATTTCATCGGCGGTGTGTTTTTCACGGAATGTGACGTAGATGGTCGCGAGAATCCCGCGGGGAATCGGCAGCAGGTGCGGCGTGAAGGTGATATCGTCCGCTGCGACCTCCAGCTGCTCCAGCAATTCGCCGGTATGGCGATGGCCGAAGAGGCCATAGGCGGAGAGATTGTCCGCTGCATACATGAAATGGGTCTTCGCAGTCGGCTCCTTGCCGGCACCGGAGACGCCGGACTTGGCATCGCAGATGATGCCGCGCTTCACGTCGACCCATCCCGCAGCTATCAGCGGTTTCAGCGCGAGAATGATGGTGGTCGCGTAGCAGCCGGGATTCGCTACCAGCCGCGCTTTGGCGATGCGTTCGCGATGCAGCTCCGGCATGCCGTAGACGCTCTCGGATTGCGTCTTCGCGGCGGTTGCCGTGCCTTCATCGGAAAATTTGTAGACGGCGCGATGTGCGGAATCTTCCAAACGCCATGCGCCGCTGAGGTCGACGATGCGCAGGCCACGCGCTAATGCTTCCGGCGCCCACTTGCGCGATTGTTCATGCGGCGTGGCGAGGAAGAACACCTTGACGCCCCGTGCGGCGAGCAGATCCCAGGAAAATGGCTCAACGCACAGCTGATCCGGCGAGAGGCCGGCTAGCTGGGGATGGATAGCGGTGAGCGACTCGCGGGCTGCGCCCTCGCGGCCTAGAAAGAGCGGGGAAGCGCCGGCCATCCGGGGATGACGCAGGAGTAGCCGCGCCAGCTCTGCGCCTGCATAGCCGGTCACACCCATAACTGCGATTTGTGATTGTCCCTGTGGCATTAACCAATCAATCCTTCGAGACGCGCCCGCAACGTGGTCGCACTCCTAGCATCGGGGCAGATGATCAATACGGTGTTATCGCCGGCAATCGTGCCCACCACTTCCGGCCAGCCTTCGTCATCGATGCCCGCCGCCACCGGCTGCGCGCTGCCCTGGGTCGTAACCAGGACAAGCTGGTTCATCGCCTGACGCACGCGCAGGCCGAAGTCACGCAGAATATCGGCGATGTCGGGCAGGTCTTCGTCGCCATTCGCTGCCGGCGTGCTCGGGATCTGGTAGCCGCCCGGACCTTTGAAGAGCCGGAGGGCGTGCAGATCGCGCGACAGCGTGGCCTGCGTGACTTCATGGCCGCGCTTCACCAGCAGCCGGCGGAGTTCGTCCTGGCTGGTGACGACCCGCGTGGTCACGAGTTGCCGAATCGCGTCATGTCTGTCCAGTTTCATCATCCAAATAGAAAGGCCGCACCGGAATAGGGTCGGGCGGCCGCTGCATAAATATGCATCTCTATGTATAAATATGCAGGAGCCGTTTGTCAAGTCGGTCGTGAGGATTGGAAAGACGGTGGTACCCTCGTCTGACATGGACTCAAAAGAGGCCAAAGATTTCCTTGTTCAGCAAGTCACGGAACAGGCCGCGTTGGAAGGGTTGTCACTCTCGGAAATCGAGAAGAAAATGATGTATTTCACCGAGAGCGACCCCTCGTCATGCGGGGATCCCATCGCGCTGAATGATGAGTTCGAGGCGCAACACGACTTGGCCGAATACGAGGTTAAGATTTCAGGGCTCCTGCAACGTGCCCATGGCCGATTGCATGATTCCAAAGCAAGAGAGTTGTGGGACGGGGCCGTTACCGAGCTGCGCAAACGAGATCACTACCTTCTTGTTCTATTGGACGAAAAGCCGCATGCATCAGCTTTTCTAAAAACGGCATGGACTGGGTTGCTCGCGCTCGCCGGCATACAAAGAAAGAGCCTTTAGCGTTCATCCTGGTGAAGCACCGGTTTGATCCACCGCTCCACCGCACGTATGATTCGATTCGATTGACTGAGTCGTTTTGAGAGGAGCTCTGGAAGCAAATGCGAGTTGGCATATTAACGGGCGGCGGCGACTGCCCTGGATTGAACGCGGTGATCCGCGCCGCGGTGCGCAAGGGAATCTTTCACTATAAGGATGAGTTTGTCGGCTTCCTTGAGGGCTGGCGCGGCGTGGTGGAGAACCAGACCCGGCCGCTCGACGCCAATGCAGTCTCGGGCATCCTGCACCTGGGCGGCACCATCCTGCGCACGTCGCGCACGAATCCGCGCAAGATGGAGGGCGGGATCGACAAGTGCCTGGCCAGCATCAAGGCGAACAATCTTGACGCGCTCATCACCATCGGCGGCGATGACACGCAGGGAGTCGCGAACGCGCTGATCGAGAAAGGCGTGAAGATCGTCGGGGTGCCCAAGACCATCGACAACGACCTGAGCGGGACCGATGCCTGCTTCGGCTTCGATACGGCAGTCGGCATTGCGACGGAGGCTATCGATCGCTTGCATTCGACCGCTGAGGCGCATAACCGCGTGATCGTCTGCGAGGTGATGGGACGGGACGCCGGCTGGATCGCGATCACCAGCGGCATTGCTGGCGGCGCGGATGCGATCGGCGTGCCAGAGAAGCAGCTTGACGTCGACCACATCTGCAAGGTCATCAAATATCGCCATGAGCACGGAAAGAAATTTTCGATCGTCGTGGTGGCGGAAGGAACGAAGCTGCCCAGTGGCGGCAAGGCTACGCAAGGCAGCAAGCTGGACGCCTTCGGGCACGAGCGGCTCAGCGGCATCGGGCAAGCCGTTGCGGAGCTGATCGAGCAGAAGACCGGCTACGAGACCCGCAGCGTGAACCTTGGTCATACGCAGCGCGGCGGCACGCCCTCTGCCTATGACCGCATGCTTGCGACGCGCTACGGCACGGCAGCGATCGATCTGGTGCACCAGGGCAGCTTCGGACAACTCGTCGTCCTGCGCGGAACCGAGATCACCAGCATTCCGCTGAAGGATGCGATCGCGAAGACGCGCACCATCGGTGACGATCTGATCGCATTGGCCGACGGCTTGCAGCCGGAAGTGTAGTTGCGAGGGAAATGAGAACGCCGGGGCTGAGGCTCCGGCGTTTTGTTTGCTGGCGCGTTTAAGCCGAGCGGATGACAGATTTGTAGATCTCAAGAATGCGATCGATCTTCATCTGCCAAGTGAATTGAGCGAGCAGCTTTGCTTGGGCGGCTGAACCCATGCGCGCTGCCAACTCCGGATCGTCGATGAGACGCTGCATGGCATCGGCGAAGCCTGCGATCATCGCGTCGCGGCTTACTGGTGGAATGAGGAATCCAGTCTCGCTGTCCAGATAATCGGCGGGACCGCCCCAGGCGGTTGCGATCACCGGCCGCGCCATTGCCATCGCTTCCAGCACGACGGCTCCGCCGCACTCATAGAGGCTTGGCAGGACGAGCGCGGTGGCAGCTGCGAGCGCCTGCGCGCATTCCTGCTGCGATTGCCATCCGCGAAAGCACACGCGGCTGCCCAGTCCCAGACGTTCTGCCTCGTGCTGCCATGGCTGCCGCATTCCGCCGTCGCCGATGACCTCCAGCGTCGCCCGAGGAACGCGTGTCATCGCCTCAAAGACGATCGGGAGCGCCTTCCAGTCGACCAGCCGGCCCATGAATACAAAGCGATCCCCTGCTGGCTGGGCCGGCGCTGAGGCCGCACGCCAAGTCTCCAGATCAACGCCGTTCTCCACCAGTTCGATCACCCGGCCGCGGTATCCAGCAGGCAGGGCAGCGGCTGTCCGTTGATTGGCAACCAGGAGCACGGCGGCATTTCGTTTTCCCGGCAACAGCCGGTTGACGATTGCCCTAAGCGGACGCGCGAGCGCAACAAAGATCCGGCTAAGGAGGGAATCGGCGGAGCGAAAGGCGGACGGGTAGTCCATGCTGCCGTTCATGGGTCCAACGATGAGCGGCGGCCCGAGGCCAAAGAACATAGACGGATAGGATGGAGCAACCGGCGCCGGCTGGTGCAACACGTCGATGCTATGCACGCGGATCAACTGCCGCACCACGTGGCGCTCGGTCCATTGCGTGTACATCAACATGACCAGGCCAACGGTCGACTCTGCAATACGTCGCGGCAGCAAACCGGAGAGACGGAAGAGGAGACGATGGAGCCCTGTATCCGAGACAAAGCGCATCCGGTCGCGTTCCTCGGGCAGCAGGGCTTCGAGTTCGGCGCGAACGCGATCGTGCGCGACCAGCCAGACTTCGATGCCGCGCTGGCGCAACAGACGAAAGTAGTGCAGAGGCAGGATGGATTCGCCGCCAAAGCGGGCGGAGGCGTTATCGGCAACGATGCAGATGCGCATGTCTAAGCTTTAGAAGCGAACGGAATTAGAATCGAACGCGCGGCGGCTTAGAAGCCAAACGACACGCCGCGATTGCACCGATGATATGTGAGTGGCTACAAAATGACGGCCTGGAGCGAATTTCCCATAGGTGTACACCGAAGCCAATAAAGCGTGCGCGGCTTTTTCGTTAAGAAAAGCCGCTCTGCGGTGAACTCGGCGATGCATAGCAATGGGAAATCGGCTCTAACAGCCGTGCTTGCATTTCGCCAGAATGGCCGCCTGCAGGCGTTCTCTCAGAGCAGTGGGCAATTCGTACAGTTCATGCTGACGATAAATTTCGATGGTCTTGCGGGTGGTGTTCAGGGTGATGACGCAGTGCTCGCACTCGCGCAGATGCAACTCGAGATCCGCGCGCAGCGTGGGCGTCACGGAGTTGTCGATCAAATCGTCGAGTTCGGCCAGAAATTCCGAGCAGGTCACTGAACACCATCCTCATTCTTCTTGCGGAAGTACCGGCTCAGCCGCTCCCGTAACTGCAAACGCGCTCGCAACAGCCGCGACTTCACCGCCGGCACACTCAGCCCCAGCGCACTGGCTGTCTCTTCCGTAGAAAGACCTTCTACGTCCCGCAGCACGAACACCACGCGGAAGCCCGGCGGCAGACCGTTGATCGTCTTACGCAAGATATCCGCGAGCTCCGATTGTCCATACTCCTGCTCCGGGTTCGGTCGCCACTCGGCCAGATCGCGCGGCACCGATCCTTCATCGGTCTGCACGTCTTCGTCGATCGAAACCATCTTGCCGGTGCGCCGCTTGCGCAGCCGCATCAACGCTTCGTTTACCGCAATCCGTACTAACCACGTATAGAACTTGGAGTTGCCCTGAAACTGATCGAGCTTTTCGTACGCCTTTAGAAAGGCGTCCTGCACGACGTCCTGGGCATCCTCGCGGTTCTGCGTGATGTGCTGCGCAATACGAAAGA
This sequence comes from uncultured Acidobacteriaceae bacterium, assembly GCA_963737035.1. Lineage (GTDB taxonomy): Bacteria > Acidobacteriota > Terriglobia > Terriglobales > Acidobacteriaceae > KBS-83. The sequence continues at coordinate 93,373 of CAVTRJ010000020.1, forward strand.
CCTGCCGGTCGTACTGCTTTACCAGCGTCTCGAAGGCGTGCACATCTCCGCCCCGGGCACGCTCGACGAGCGCTACGTCCGGATGCACCTCTTCGGGTGCGTTCACTGGTTCGATGGTCTGGCTCTCGGAAGGTTTCAGAGGAATCGCGCCTTTCGGTGATGGAGGGCGGCGGGATGCAGCGGCTCCTGCCATGATTTTACCAACAGGGAGCGTTCCGCCGGATTCCGGCATGTTCTCGGCGCCGAAATAGGGCTCGTATCATCAATCCACCATGAGTTGAACCGTGACCGGCGGTGGCGCCGCCACGCTTGTATTGCTCGTTGCTGAAACAGTGACCGTATAGTTTCCTGTCGTCGTGCCGGGAGGCCCAGTGGGAGGAGGCGGGCTGGTTGGAGGAAGGGAACTACAGATGGCAAACACCGTTGTGTACGCCTGATAGAAACGGGGCCGAATCCGGCCCCTCTTTCGTCTCCATGCCCGGCTAGCTAACGGACAGGAGAGAGATTTCGTCCTAACGGTGGCGGCGGATGGAATTGCCCAAAATGAGTTGCTATTGCGGCTACCCCCACAGAAGTCGAATGGCAACTCCTTCCGAAATCGGCTTAGTCTTTTGACCAGAGCCGTTGCTCATTGAGGTTTTGGAAGTGTCATTTCTGCATTTGCTTCGAGGTAGTGGCGCCCGCCTGCTGTTGGGGACGGGTTTATTCGGCATGATCTTGAGTGGGTCTGCCCAGGAAAAGCAGCCCGCACACCATACCGCGCAGACTGCCAAGGGGACGGCCCATCACGCTGCCGCGCAGCACACCAGAAGCCGCCGGAAACCGGCACATGTCCGCCATGCCGCGACGAAGCGCTCCCGGAGGACGGCCAAGAGCATCGCGCGGAGCCGCAGGCTGCAGCGCGCCTTCGTTGCCTCCTCGCAACTGCGGCCCATGGCCCAGCAACTGGCGCAGAACCGTACTCCCGCCGCCTACGCGGGCGTCGCGCATTATGCCGAGAGCCATAAGGGCGATGCTGCGGCGGCTGCCTATCTATCTCTTGGCCATGCCTACCTGCTGGACCGGCGCTTCCCGGAGGCTCTTACCGCTTTGTCGCATGCAGATGCTTCCGGCGACGCCCTGGACGACTACGCCGCGTTCCTGACGGCGCAGGCGAATCTGCAGTCGAACCAACTGCCCAAGGCCGAGACAGTACTGAACGGTTTTGCTACGAAATATCCGGACAGTGTCTTTGTCCCGCAGATGCCGGTGCTGCTCGCCAACCTGGCTCTGGCGCAGGGCGACCCGCAGACGGCACTCCATGTGCTGAGTGAGCATGCCGCGGAGCCGATGGCCAACAAGCCGGATTACGTGCTGGCGCTGGCGCGCGCACAACAGATCGCGGGGGATACGGGAGCCGCGGCCAGAAGCTTTCGTCGTCTGTATCTTGCCTATCCGCTCAGCCCGGAAGCCGCCCAGGCCAAGACGCAACTCCAGGCGATGGGTGCGGAAACAGCACTTACCGTCGCGGAGCGCGAGCAGCACGCGAACGCGCTTTATGCCAACGGTCGGTATAACGAGGCCTACGATGACTATCGCGCGCTTGCGGCCGATCCCGGCGTGCACGATGCCGAGCAGCATGCCAGCTTGCTGGTGGCCGCCGCGGCCTGCGACTACAAGCTGAAACGCGCATACCGGCAGCAGGTCGCCAGCCTTGCCGACACTAACGGGGAGGCCGGCGCCCGGCGCCTCTATCTACTGATGGAGCTGGCGCGTGATCGCGGCGATGTGAATGAGCAGCAGGCGGACGTCGCGCAGATAGAACAGCGCTTCCCGCAGAGCCCGTGGCTGGCAGAGGCGCTCTACAGCTCGGGAAACATGTATCTGCTGCGCAAGGACTTTCCCTCGGCCGCCACATACTACACGGAACTGGTTCAGCGCTTCCCGACCATCTGCAAAGGCGCAATCGGTCCCTGTTCGGACTACGCACCCAGCGCCCACTGGCGCGCCGCATGGCTCGACTACAGGCTGGAGAAATACTCCGATGCTGCGCGGCTCTTCGACGAACAGATCGCGCATTATCCTGGTGGCAAAGAAATTCCCAGCGCCATCTACTGGCGGGCGCGTATCTACCAGGACCAGGAACATCGGCCAGACAAGGCCGCCGCGTATTACCTGGTGATAAAGGACACCTACCTGCACTACTACTACGCGCAGCAGGCGACGCAGCGGCTTGCTGAATTGGGCAATGTGCCGCCGGCGGATTCGCCGGAGCTTGAGAGCATCCAGCCGCCCACCGTGCCGGCCCTTACCGATGACGTGCCGGAGGATGACCCGCATGTGGTGCGCGCGAAACTGCTCGCCAACGCCGGTCTCAACGAATACATCGCTCCAGAGATTCAGGCTGCCGAGGGCAGCAACGAATGGGGCGCATTTGCCGAGGCGGAGATATATCACTCGTATGGCGAGGACGCCAAGGCCATGCGCGTGATGAAGCGCGCGCTGCCGTTCTATACTTCGGCGCCGATCGCGTCGATTCCATTGGCATACTGGCACATCCTCTTTCCAGAGCCGTACTGGGGAACGATCGAGAGCGAGTCGACGAAGAACGGCCTTGATCCGTTCATGGTGGCGTCGCTGATCCGCCAGGAGTCGGAGTTCAATCCGACTGTGGTGTCGTACGCAAATGCGTGGGGGCTGATGCAGCTGCTGCCTAGCGTTGGCTCAGAGATGGCACGCAAGGACGGCATCCATCACTTTGATCACAACGAGCTGCTTGACCCGGTCGTCAATATCAAGCTGGGAACGAAGTATCTACGCCAGACGCTCGACAAGTTCGATGACAAGCCCGAATTCGCGTTCGCCGCTTATAACGCGGGCGACGATCGTGTGTCGGACTGGAAATCGGGCGCACCCTTCCACGGGATGGATGAATTCGTGGAGTCGATCCCGTTCACCGAGACACGTGAATACGTCCAGGGCATCGTGCGTAACGAGATGATCTACCGCGATCTTGCGGCACACCACACGGTGCCTAAAGATGCCAGCACAGCCAACAAGGCTTCCGCCGGCGACGGCGCCAAAGGGATGGAATAAGGCCGAGCGTGGCGAACGAATCGGAATGGATGTCAACGCTTTAGCAGAAGGCGGCCGAGACCTACATCGAACGCTCATTTCTCCGTAAACCCGGCGCAAATGCGGCGCCATGACGGCGCCCGATGGTCCAGGCTGGTCAGTCAGTCGATCCTGTCCGGAGTAGACAAGCCGGCGAGCCACCTAATAACTGCTTTGCAGGGTTTCCAAAGGGCTTTGGGACGGCGGGTCCAGGACCTGCGTATTTGTTCACAACTCATTGCAAGCACCCGGGTCCATATTGCAGAATGAAGTACCCTAGTTCCGGAATCAACCTGAGCTCTGTGCGGACGCGAATGGCCACAAGCGTTATTCATTTCGGGGAGGACATCTGCTTTCGTCTCCCGGTTCTCGAGAGCGCGGGGTATGAAGTAGCAGCGTGCCATTCCGTCGAGATGCTGTCCACGGCGCTCAGCAAGTGTCCTGAAGCAGTGCTGCTGGAGGAACAACCTAAAGTTTTGGTTGAGGCCGCCGCGTTCCTCACACGGTCGCGTTCTGCGGCTTCGCTGATCCTCTTCCACTCGGAGGTCGACAGCTTCACAGCGGGCGACTTTGACCTGATCATTCCTTCACTCACTCCGCCGGATGAGTGGCTTACCGAGATAGCCACTCTCCTCGAGCGAAGTCGTGCTATCCGGATGGAGTCGCAGTCGCTACATAAGGCGTCTTCGTCGCTCCGTCAGGACTCCGCCGCGGTTCGACAGGCGGTGTCTGAAGAACGAGCACGGTCGATACGCGAGCGCTCCAGAAACGGACACATCTGGGGGAGTCTGGCAAAGATCGATTCGCCTTCCGACTGAGCTCACGAGACGAATCCGTAATTGGTGAGTTGGGAATTCTGTGGAACAGCTTTGAGCCGTGGATCTTCCGACCCGGCAAGGTGCTGCGGCTTGAATTCTATTCAGAAACTGTCGCGCTGAAGATGCGCAGGAAGTTTCCCCCGCCGATCTTTCTTATCTCCTCCGGTGTAAAGCCGGTCTTCAACATGGCATCGACAACAACGTAATAGAACCCAGCTTGTTGGCCGGCCCATGCTTCATTCGGTGCGCTCACCAATGCGCGCATGCTGCAGACCGGGCGGAAGCCCTCAGTCCTGGAGCCGTCAGGATGGGGTCCTCCGGGCGATGGGTCGTGTTTACCATCCGGCATCACCACGGATTTGCAGGAAGATGCGACTGGGTGCAATTTCATGCGACATCGTTTAGAACGGACTCGCGGTTGCGACGAGGCGATGCATGGTGCCCTGGGAAACCCAACGACTCGATAGAACTTTGTGTGCGAGATATGAGCGCGAGGAATCCGATGCGCTGTGCCGTCGGCTGAAACAGACGCGGCGCAAATTCAAACCGCGCCCAGACGTTCTGCATGTTATGTAAGGTTGAGGCAAAGGAACAGTTTGATCCCGTCTATGCTCACCCGAATGAGAGTGTGTCTCCTCGTCTTGGCCCTGACCTCCGGCCAAAGCCTGTTCGGCGCCGATTTTGCAATGAGGGTGACCGACAAGAATTACCTCGATACTCAAGGTTTTAGCGTATTTCTCTACGACAGCACGTACCATCCCGTTTTCGTAGACCAAAAGAACACGGCCATGGAGATGATTCTCCATGGCCAGCGCATCGCCACTAATGGCGACGTGCGCCTGATGCCAACGCCCGAGCAGTGGGACCTGGTGGCGACACTCAAAGGACGCCATGCCGATAAGGCGAATAACCGGCTCACTGCTAACCTCGCTTTCCCGAGCTTCGATCTCAGCTACACGCTGGAAGTCGCAGCGGAACCAGGCGGGGTGAGAGTCAGCATCAATCTCGACAGGCCGCTACCGCAGAGACTGGTTGGGCGAGCGGGCTTCAATTTGGAGTTTCTGCCCTCAATCTACATGGGCAAGGCTTACCTGGTGGACGGAACCAAAGCCGGCATCTTCCCGCGAACGCCTGACGATTCGATGGTCAAGGTGTTGCCGCTGCCTGATGAACCGAAAAAGGCCTACTACCTGGAGGACTGGGACAAGGCCAAGGGATACACTCAGCCGCTGCCGTTCGCCGAGGGCAAGAGCATCACCTTGGGCGTGGACGACGCGCTGGCACGGGTCAATGTCAAGTCGGATACGGCCAACCTCATGCTGTTCGATGGACGCGATCGCGCGCAGAACGGCTGGTTCGTGTTGCGTTCGCTGATCCCCTCGGGTAAGACCACCGGCGCCATCGTGTGGCACATCAGGCCGGACGTCATTCCGAACTGGACACGGCCGCCGATGATCGCGCACAGCCAGGTCGGTTATGCGCCGGGTTTTCCGAAGGTGGCGGTGCTCGAACTCGACCCGAAGTACAACGGACCGAAGACCGCCAAAGTGCTGCGCCTGATGGAGGACGGATCGTACAAGCAGGTGTTCGAGGGCCCGATCACGCCTTCAACGCCCTGGCTGCGCTATGTCTATTCAAAATTCGACTTCACCCCGGTAAAGGACCCCGGCCTGTATGTCATCCAGTATGCAGACCAGCGTACGGCGCCCTTTCCCATTTCGATGGACGCTTACGCGAAGATCTGGCAGGACAGCCTGGACCACCACCTTGCAGAGCAGATGGATCACGTTTCGGTTCGCGAAGGCTACCGCATGTGGCACGGGGCTTCACACCTCGACGATGGCCGCATGGCGCCTGTGGTTGGGGAGCAGTTTGACGGCTGGTATCAGGACGCAGCAACTGACGGGAAGTACAAAGGCGGCGATCATATTCCTGGGATGAACGTCGGCGGCTGGTATGACGCCGGCGACTTCGACCTCGAAGAACCCGCGCAACTGAGCGTCATTCAGAGTCTGGCTTTGGCGTATCGCGAATTTCACCTCAACTACGACGAGCTTACGGTGAATGAAGACGCGCGCGAGGTTGAGATGCACCGTCCCGATGGCGTGCCGGATACGGTGGAGCAAGTGAAACATGGCGCGCTGCTGATTCTGGCGCAGTACCACAATATCGGCCACGCGATCCGCGGCACTCACGAACCGGATCTGCGCCAGTACACACAGGTGGGCGACGGAGCGTCGAAGACCGACGGCCGCATCTATGACCCAAAGCTCGGTCCGAATGAAGTCAAGGGCGACTACTCCGGCAAGCCGGACGACCGCTGGATCTTCACGACCGACAACGCATTTTTCGAGTGGAACGCGATTGCAGCGCTGGCCGCAGCGGCTGATGTGCTGAAAGGCTATGACGACGCACTGGCCAAAGACTGCTTAGAGACCGCGATCAAGGCATGGAACGAAGAGAAGGCTCATCCAACGCCGAATCCGGCGCGCGGCGGCCCAGCCGGTGCGGCTCCGTCGGCTGCTCCCGGAGGTGGCGTGCTGGCTGCGTCTCAGGGTGTGGTGTCTGGCGCGCAAAGCAGTCGTAATGGAGGGGGCAGCTCGGGCGCTCCGACAAGTTCTGGCACGACCAGCGCACAACCAGTTCCGCCGGCCGGCTTCGACCGCGGCGGCTTCGGCGTTGGACAGGACTGGGCTGCGGCTCTGGAACTGACCATTGCGACGAATGGCGCCGAGCCCTACAGGTCGCGTCTGAAGGAGCTGTTCCCTCAAATGATCACGCCGCAGCAGATGGGTATGCGCGGTTGGACGGCAGTCCGAGCATTGCCTTATCTGGACGGGAGCGCCAAAGACCAAATGCGGGAAGCCGTGAAGACCTACGTGGTGGTTCTGGATAAGCAGCTGGATGCTACCCCGTTCGGCGTGCCGCCGAGCTTGGGCACCTGGGGCGGATCTGGCGCTGTGGCGGACATGGCAATCCGGATGTATTTCCTGCATAAGGCGTTTCCGGATATTGTGAGCCCCGAATATACACTTCGCGCCGTTAATTACATTCTCGGCACGCATCCGGTATCCAGCACTTCGTATGTAGCTGGCGTCGGTACGATCTCGAAGACGAGGACATATAGCAACAACCGCGCGGACAACGCTTACATTCCGGGCGCTGTGATTCCGGGGTACATCATCATCAAGCCCGATTTTCCGGAGTGCATCGACGACTTCGGATTCCTCTGGTTTGAGGATGAAGCCGTCGTTGCCGGGTCGGCAAGCTGGGTCGTAGCCGGCAACGCTGCGGACGCGATCACTAAGGAATCGAAATAGGGCCCGTAGTAGAAACGCCGTGCGCCCCGAGGGTGGTCCTTGGGGCCAGTGCTTCCGTCAAATAACTCCGCAAAAGCTGCAATCGCAACTTACCGGCTTGTGCCAGTTAATTGATGTCACCTCCTCTATGGAACGCGGGTCGCATCAGGCTATGAGCATGTCGCGATTCTCCAAGCATCCTGACGAGTTTGTGAAGCGGGAGCTAGCGGCGCTACGGGCCCGCGGAATGTGACGCCGGCGCTGTTGCTGAAACGCCCTTACATTTTTGGACTTCCTCGGCCCCTCCGATCGGTTTTAGAGCGTGATCTTGAGGATGCTATTGTGCGCTAGCTGGAGACGCTCCTCCTCGAGATGGGTTCGGGATTTTCGTTTGTAGCTCGCCAGAAACGTATTCAGCTCGACGGCGAGCACTCTCCATCGATCTGCTTTTTTACAACCGCAAATTGAAACGATTGATCCTGGTGGCGCTGAAGCAGGGAAGTTTCAAGGCGGAATACAAAGGCCCAGATGAAGCTTTACTTTCGTGGGCTGGAAAAAAACAGAAGCAGGAGAGGTGAGCCCGCTCAGCATAATTCTGTGGGCCAGTAAGAACACGGATCAGATCGAGCTGCTGGAACTTGGTCCAGCAGGTATCCATGTCACTGAATACCTGACGGTGCTACCTTCGCGCGCGGTTCTTTGGGAAAATTGCACAGAGCTATGGAAACCGCTCGATGAGGATGGAGACTGCTCACGATGCAACCTGCGCACAAACTGTTCGGCACTCGAGAATTTGCACAGGGCAACGTTTGCGATTCGGTGCCCATCCTTGGATAGTATGGGCGGTCTTGTGTTGAGCAAAAGCATCCAGAACCGCCATATCACTAAAGCGTACCGATCGGTCGACTGCGGCTAGCTTCCCGTGACGACGACTTCCTGAAAAGCCGCCGCTTAATTATCTCTTGCTGAAATTCTCCTTGATGATTCTTGAACCAGCTCTCCTTCTTTGGTGATTTGAAACGTTCACTGTAGGCATGCATGGTGACTTGCGTGCTGAAGAAGGCTGGGGAGAAAGCTGTGATCGGTCAAGCAACGCCGATCCTGTTCTTTGTTCATCTAGCGCGTGAGGCAAATCAATAATCCCTGGGGATCTGGCTCCTCTCCAACTGCTCGTCCCTAGCACATCTTCCACCAACAGCGGCTCGCATAAGAGATGGATGTGAGCAGAAGGATACAAAGCGATGAAAGCGCTTGTTTTTCACGGTCCCCGCAAGGTCTCTGTCGACAATGTCGACGATGCAATCATCGAAAAGCCGACCGATGTACTGGTCCGCATCACCACCACCAACATCTGCGGGTCTGACCTTCATATGTACGAGGGCCGCACAGACATGCCTAAAAACAGCGTTCTCGGCCATGAAAACATGGGCGAAGTAATCGAAATCGGCGAAGGTGTCGATCGAGTTCAGGTCGGTGATCGCGTCGTCCTTCCTTTTAATATCGGTTGCGGCTTTTGCGCTAATTGTGAGCGCGGACTCTCCGCCTTTTGCCTTACCACGGCCGATCGCAGCCAAATACCGAATATGGCCGGTGCCGCCTATGGCTTCGCTGATATGGGACCCTACCGCGGGGGTCAGGCCCAACTTCTCCGGGTTCCTTATGGTGATTACAACTGCCTCGTCTTGCCTGAAGACGCCGAAGAGAAAGAGCGTGACTATGTCATGCTCTCTGACATTTTCCCCACCGGCTGGCACTCCACTCGTCTTGCCAATCTGATACCCGGCGACTCCGTCGTCATCTACGGCTCCGGCCCAGTTGGCTTGATGGCTGCTCTTTCAGCGCGTATCCAGGGAGCCAGCCAGATCTTCGTCGTCGATCACAATACCGATCGCCTCGCAGTAGCAGAAACGCTCGGTGCCACTCCTATCGTTGAAGATGACGGCCGCGAGGTCCAGCAGATCCTCGACGCTACCGATGGAGAGGGTACGGACTGCGGTTGCGAATGCATCGGTTATCAGTGTCACACGCCGAAGGGACAGGAGGTGCCCAATCTCGTGATGAACTCCCTAGTGAACGCCGTTAAGTTCACTGGCAACATCGGGGTTGTGGGGGTATTCATTCCGAAGGATCCGGGCGGTGCGGATGGGCTTGCGAAGAAGGGCGAGATGGCCTTCGACTTCGGGAAATTCTGGTTCAAAGGACAGAAGATCGGCACCGGACAATGCAACGTGAAGGCCTATAACCGCAAGCTGATGCAGCTCATTCACAATAACCGGGCCAACCCATCTGCCATCATCTCCCAGGAATTGCCGCTGCGCGAAGCGCCTAAAGCCTATAAGAACTTCGATGAGCGCGTCGATGGATGGCACAAAGTCATTCTCCACCCACAAGCAGCGTAAAAGATGCGGAGTGAGCGGGTCCTTGGGTCCTGGGGACCCGCCTCTTCACAGACTCGAAATCGAAGAAGCTTGATTCCGCAACGGTTCGCAACGGGGGAGCAACAGACAAACGGAAATAAGGAGAAGACAATGGACGAACTAAAAGGTCTGAAGGTCGCAATATTGGTCGAAGACGGCTTCGAGCAAGTTGAACTCGTCGACCCCAGAAAGGCGCTTGATCAAGCCGGCGCCGAAACCCAAATCGTCTCACCCAAGAGCAAGCAAGTCCGCGCGTGGAAATTCACAGAATGGGGCGACACCTTGCCCGTGGATGTGGCACTTGACGACGCCGATCCACTAAGCTTCGATGCATTGCTTTTGCCGGGCGGCGTCATAAACCCGGACAAACTTCGCACACAACCGAAGGCGGTCGCGTTCGTAAAGGCTTTTTTCGATACCAACAAACCGGTGGCCGCGATCTGCCACGGTCCGTGGACGATTATCGAAGCAGGTGCCGCGCGAGGCCGTCGAATTGCTTCATGGCCGTCACTTAAGACTGACCTCCGGAACGCCGGCGCCGAATGGGTTGATCAGCAGGTTGTGGTCGATGGCAATCTCGTTTCGAGCCGAAAGCCCGATGACATTCCAGCTTTCAACCCAAAGATAATCGATCTCTTCGGCCAAAGACGGAGAGCGCTTCCTGCAGCCTAGGACGTTTCACCAATGCGGTTGGCGCGTGCAAGGGTCAGAAGGATCGCGCCAACCGCCACTGTGCATACACCATCGGAATGACCACGAAATGCGAGGGGAGAATGGAACGTCGTCAGTTCGGTTCCATGAAACGCCAGGTCTCCGTAATCGGCCAGGGAACTTGGAATATCGAGGATAAAGACCGTGATTCCGCAATTGCTGCTTTGCGCCGCGGCCTCGACCTTGGCATGAACAACATCGATACCGCGGAGATGTACGGCTCTGGAGCGGCCGAAGAAGTAGTAGGCGAGGCGATTGACGGACGGCGCGATGAAGTCTTCCTGGTCTCCAAGGTCCTTCCAGAACACGCTTCTCGTAGCGGAACGGTCAAGGCTTGCGAGGCATCACTCGCGCGTCTCCAGACCGATCGGTTGGATGCCTATCTCTTGCACTGGCGGGGTAATCATCCTTTAGAAGAAACGATCGCGGCCTTCGAGGATCTCCGGCAAAAGGGAAAGATCCTAGCGTGGGGAGTCAGTAATTTCGACGTGTCCGACTTAGAAGAAGCGTGGAAGATCGCGGACGACGGTCATCTCGTTTGCAACCAGGTTCTCTATCACTTAAAAGAACGTGCCATAGAACACGCGGTAATTCCCTGGTGCGAGAAGCACGAGGTCGCGGTGGTTGCATACAGCCCATTCGGCCACGGCAGTTTTCCTGGGCCGGGCACCAGAGGCGGGCGAGTGCTGAAGGAGATCGCGGAAGAACAGCATGCAACCCCTCGCCAGGTCGCACTCCAATTCTTGTTGCGCCGCCCTGGCTTGTTCGCAATTCCCAAGGCTTCCTCTCCGGAGCACACGGAGGAAAATGCAGGAGCCAGCGACTTTCAGTTGTCGATCGCGGACATCGAGCAAATCGATAAAGCGTTTCCGCTTGGCGCACGCCCTGATCAGCTACCTACGCTTTAGCAGGAATTTCTTGGCCTGCAGCGAAGACTCAAAATTGAGCGCACGGCGCACGAATTACACAAAGTGAAGGAGAAGGAGAGGATGAAAATGCCATGCCGATAGCTTCCCCGTACGTTGCAGAAACGACCGTTGCTCTGCCGCGAGCCTCCACGGAACATCTCTTTCAACCGGTTCGGGTGGGACGGTACGACCTTCCGCACAGGATGGTGATGGCACCGCTCACCCGTTCGCGCGCTCGCCAGCCAGGCAACATTCCCTCCGCTCTCAACGCGTGCTACTACGCGCAACGGGCCTCCGCCGCCCTCATCATTACGGAAGCAACTCAGGTCTCTCTCCAGGGACAAGGCTATGCCTGGACGCCGGGCATCCACAGCCTCGACCAGGTTGAGGGTTGGCGACTGGTCACTGAGGCGGTACACAAGGCCGGAGGCTTGATCTTCCTGCAGTTATGGCACGTTGGACGCATCTCTCATCCATCGCTTCAGCCTGACGGGATGCTGCCGGTCGCGCCATCCGCTATCAGGCCGCGGGGAGAGGCTTTTATAGAGGACGAAGACGGCGAAGGGGTTATGGTTCCGTTCGTAACGCCCCGCGCGTTGCAAACCGAAGAGCTGCCTTACATAGTTCGGCAGTACGTGCGCGGAGCCAAGAACGCGCTCGAAGCCGGGTTTGATGGCATAGAAATTCACGCGGCCAACGGCTATCTGCTCGACCAGTTTCTCAATTCCAACACCAACCGGCGAACGGATGAATATGGTGGATCGATCGAGAATCGAGCGAGACTTCTGCTCAACGTGGTTGAGGCAGTCAGTGACATTTGGGACGCCGACCGCGTCGGCGTGCGACTTTCTCCCATGGGTATATTGAACGACATAAGTGATCAGGATCCCGAAAAGACCTTTAGCTGTGTTGCCAAAAGGCTGAATGGGTACGGGCTTGCGTATCTGCATATCGTCAATCCGGACATCGCGGCGATGGAACAAAGACGGGAGCAGGAGCCTCGCGCGCTGCGTATGCTCGACTTGATTCGAAAAAAGTACAAGGGCAGTCTCATCGTCGCAGGCGGCTTCGATCACGATGGTGCTGAGAGCTGGCTGAAGGATGGCAGGGCGGATCTGATCGCATTCGGCCGTAAGTTTCTCGCGAATCCGGATCTGCCGGAACGATTTCGTGAAGGCACTCCTCTGAATGCTGACGATCCCGCCACTTACTACGGCGGAGGGGCCGTTGGGTATGTCGACTACTTGAGTCTCGCCCAGCAGAGGGGCGAAGAGCCAAAACCTTGTGTGGACGAAAGATGGCGTTGACGGCGCGCACCTGTTGCCCAGACTGAAGACTCCGGTACTGGACCACAAACAACTCCGGCTGAATGGCGGGGGATGATTGCTCATGACACGGTCCGATGCAGCAAATTGGAAGCGCAAACTGCGACTCTTGGGGACACATGATTCGTCTGCGTCCTACGTGCTGCGTGATTTTCTCCATCGAAGCGGTGTCCCGTTTGAATGGATTGAGCTGACGACCGATGAGGAGGCGCGCGAGTTGGCCCAAGTTGAGAATCTCCAAGATAGCCGCTTGCCTGTCTGTTTCTTTCCTGACGGGACGCGGCAGGACTGTCCCACCATCCGGCAGATCACGGAAAAGCTAGGCTGGTTTCGAAAACCGTCGAGCGCGGAATACGATCTCGCCATTCTCGGCGCGGGGCCCGCCGGCCTCAGCGCCGCGGTCTACGGCGCATCCGAGGGACTTAGAACCTTACTCATTGAGCGCTCTGCCGTAGGCGGACAGGCGGGCACCAGCTCCAGGATTGAAAATTATTTAGGATTCCCAGAGGGGATTAGCGGAGCCGAATTGGCCAAACGTGCGCGCGAGCAGGCCAACCGCTTCGGCGCAGAAATCCTGCTGCTGCGTGAAGGCGTGCGCGCTGAACTGCTGCCGGGAAAGGCTATCGGCCATCTGGCGGATGGAACCAGCTTCGTGATGCATTCCGCGATCTGCGCCTCCGGCGTGGAGTATCGCCGCCTGAACCTTTGGAATGAAGAGCGGTTGCGCGGAGCCGGTGTCTACTATGGCGCCGGAACGAGTGAGGCGGAGCTCTGCACCGGGCAGGAAGTCTTCGTGGTGGGAGGCGGCAACTCCGCCGGTCAGGCTGCGATGCATTTTTCACGGTACGCCCGGAAAGTCTGCATAGTAATTCGTGGTGATGGCCTGAAGAAGACGCTTTCCCAATATTTGGTCGATCGCATCCAGGAGTCTCCTCGCATTGAGGTAATAGCTCATACCGAAGTGAGCGAGTTGCACGGCACCAACCGGTTAGAGGCCATCACCCTCACAAATACCGAGACAGGTCAACAGCGGACGGTCGAGACGTGCTGGCTTTTTCTCTGCCTGGGCGGCAGTCCCAACACGGAGTGGGCTAGAGACGCCGGCATTGTGCGCGATGAACAATGTTATCTCGTGACCGGCCCGGATTTACGAAAGCACGAGGTGTTCACCAAGAAATGGCCGCTCGATCGCGAACCGTACTACCTGGAAACAAGCAGCCCCGGGATGTTTGCCGCAGGCGATGTTCGTCACGGGTCGGTGAAGCGCTGCGCCTCCGCAGTAGGCGAAGGCGCAATGGCGGTCACGTTTGCCCACCGTTATTTAGCTAGCCATTGAAGGAGACAATTATGGCAACCTGCACTCATCTCGATTTAATCCGCGATGTCGCTCCGCGCACTCCCAACGGTTGCGAAGAATGTTTGAAGATAGGCCAAGCCTGGGTGCACCTGCGCTTGTGCCTGGAATGCGGACATGTAGGCTGTTGCGATTCCTCGATTGGGAAGCACGCAACCAAGCACTTCCATCACCATCATGATCACCCGATTATGCGGTCGTTTGAGCCGGGCGAAAGCTGGGGCTGGTGCTATGTCGATCAGCTCCAGCTGGACTTCGCCTGAATATGACCTCAAGATACGGCGCCGGTAGACGAAAAGGCGAGAGCGCTAGTTCCCGCTCCTCAACGGACAGCTCCGGCATGATGGGAGCGTACGACAAAAATGCGATCAGAAAGTCAGGCGTTCGATGTGGATAGCGCCCCGCAATTACCGCCGCAGTCGTTTTTCCTCTCCTCAGTAAAATAACGGATTTCGCCCGTTCGCCTCCAACCGCATGCGAACCAGTCTCGCGCGATTTTTGGCCCACTCGCCATACGTATCACCAGCGAATTTGCGCTGAGAATAAAGGTTCGGTCTGAGCCCGGGCCGCGCCTAAAACGCCTGGTTGATTGGTAATTCTGGTGCCCGGAGGGAGACTTGAACTCCCACAGCCGTTTCGGGCCCGCGGATTTTAAGTCCGATTCTGACGAGATTGCAGGAGAATGCCCCCGTCGCAACATCCTGCAAATAGCTGATTTCAAAGAATGCCAGGAGAGGAGCGCCCTTGCAGACCGCTGCAGACTATCGCAGCATTGGCCGGAGCAAAGTATCACCAAAAGTATCACCTGTGCGCGGCTCAAGGAGCCCGCCGGCATGCGCTTAACTTTCAGGCTTATTCGTGAACTTGCTACCTCCGCGCACAAATCCCTCCGTGATAACGGCGGGATGGTAAACACGATCCGACGGTTGCGACGAGCCGATGGATGGGTGTCCCCGGGAACGCAACGACTCGATAGGAACCTTGTGTGCGACATTGTCAACGCGGATCCGAGGACGTTGTACTGCCGGGCTGAAACCGACGCGGCGCAAATTCAAATCGCGGCCAGACGTTGTGCAGGTTATGTAATGTTGAGGCGAAGGAACAGCTTGATCACATTCTATGCTACCCGAATGAGAGTGTGTCTCCTCCTCTTGCAAAGCCGGCATCTTCCCGCGAATGCCTGACGATCCGACGGTCAAGGTGTTGCCGCTGCCTGATGAACCGTAGGAGGCGTACAACCTGGAGAACCGGGACGAGGCCAAGCGGTACACTCAGCCCCTGCCCTTCGACGAGGGCGAAAGCATTACCTTGGGGTGAACGACGTGCTGGCCCGAGTCAATGTTAAGTCTTATACGGCCGACCTCATGCTGTTCGATGGACACGATCGCGCGCAGAACGGGTGGTTCGTATTGCGTTCGCTCATCCCTTTGGGCAATACCACCGGCGCCATCGGAGACCTTCTTCGTGCGGACGGCTGAAGAGGGAAGTCGTCTTTGTGAGCTGATCGGCAATTCTCGGAAGAGGTGTTATGACAAGGAAAGCAAGCAATCTCAAGCCTCGCCGTGAATTTCTCAGGCTCGCTGCGTTTACAGGTGCGGCCGCGCTCACGGGAAAGGGAGTGGCAGCTGCAGGCGAACAAAATGCCCGTCCGCAGGCAGCGGAAAGTCATGAGGGCGATGACAAGATGGAGTTCCTTCGCGTCAGCGGCCGTCACATAGTCGATGCGAAAGGAAAACAGGTTCGCCTGAGGGGAACCTGTCCGGGCGGCTGGATGAACATGGAGGATTTCATCAATGGGCACCCAGGTGCGGAGCATACTCTCCGAGCGCAGATGGCCGAGACGCTTGGTCCGGCCAGAGCACAGTTCTTCTTCGAGCGCATGCTGGACTACTTCTTCAACGAAGACGATGTGATCTTTCTCAGGAAGGCCGGCGTCAGCGTCGTCAGGATACCCCTTAACTATCGACATTTCGAAGACGATGCTGCTCCTTTCAAATACAGAGAGGCGGGTTTTGCCCGTCTCGATAAGGTGTTAGAACACTGCGAAAGACATGGTCTTTACGTCATTCTGGACCTTCATTCGGCGCAGGGATGGCAGAATGTCCACTGGCATTCTGACAACGCAGCGCGCATCAGCCTTTTCTGGGAGGTTGCGTTCTATCAGGATCGCTTCGTTGCCCTTTGGCAGGAGTTTGCGCAGCGCTACAAGAACAGGGCTGTGATCGCCGGCTACGATGTGCTGAACGAGCCTTGTGTGAACAACGCCGTAGGCGACTATCCATGGAACGTGGGTTCCAATTACAGGCCCAATTTTGCCCGTATGAATGCCGTCTACCGACGGCTGGTTACAGAGATTCGCAAGATCGATTCCAGACACATTATCTTTCTTGAAGGTGATGATTACGCAAAGGACTTCTCGGGGCTAGAGAAACCCTTCGACGATAACCTCGCCTACAGTTCACATAACTACACTGTGCCTGGATTTGGACCTGGCCGATACCCTGGCACCATCCATCCGCAATCGGCTGCGGCGGGCAGTGCTCAGGAGTGGGATCTGGCAAAACAGGAGCGCAGCTTCCTCGATGCGGAGGGGACGAAGTTCACCCAGCAGCATAACGTTCCGCTGTGGGTTGGCGAGTTTGGGTCTGTCTTTAACGGGCCTGCCAATGAGTGTGGTGACCGGCTTCGCGCGTTAGATGATCAGATTGGCATCTTTGAAAGTCACGAGACGCACTGGACGACGTGGAATTACAAAGATGTTGGCGTGATGGGTATGCTGACGCTCAACCCTGCGTCTCCTTACATGGAGCGCATCAGCGACCTTCTTCGCAAGAAGGTTGCTCTTGGCGCCGACGATTGGATGAAGTGGCTACCACGAACGCCGGTAAAGGACGCAACGGCTCAGCTCGCTGATCAGATCCGTCAAGTGGTTGGTGATCCGCAGTTGGATGCGCGACTCAATGCACGGTGCATGAGTCAGACCGTGTTGTGCTTCTACACGGGAACCCTGATGCAGCCCCTATACGCCAGCCTCTTCAAAGGCCTCTCCGAGAATGAGCTGGATCACATCCTATCTTCCTTTTCGGCAAAGCACTGCGTGGCAAACCAAGGTCTGATGGACGTCCTCAGCAAACACATGGCCACGTCAGCTCAGGTACCGAGTATTGGTGGCTAATTCCCAGCCGCGCAATGCCGAGATCACGATATTTAATCGTGAGTAGCTTAACTTTGCCTGTCCTTGAGCAAAGGGAGCGACTTCAAGGGGCAGCTTGACCGAACCGAGGTGGAGGGAACAACGGAGGTCCCGATTTTCTTGCTCGATACGGCCAATCATCCGATGTCATTGCACGCGAAATTTTTCGCGGTAGTGGATGGAATGAGTGGCGACACCTATTTGCAGCCAGTGCAGGCGAGGATAGGGGAGTCGGACTTCTCCTGCCGGGGTGAGGTAATCAACGTGAAAGGGACCCCCATAGTCGCGATCCCGTATACGACCCTGCAACTCGGTAATGAGAATCGCTTATGCTGGATTGCGCATCGGTCAATGCGTTGGAATCTGAGCTGTCGATTCGAGTAGCGCATGAACAAAAAGGCAACGGCACAACTACCGTGAGGGTTTCCGCTCACTGCGTATTTTTCTTAAATGGCTCATGATCGCGATTGGGCAGGCAATAGCGAGCAGAAGGATCAGGACAAACAGCATTGCATGGCCCATGGCAGGACCGGTCTAACACACCAAGCTGATGCCTGGCGACTGTTTTCGCCATTGCAAGCGCTTCCGTTGCTTCTTCGGCACGCGTTTGTGGTGGTCCCGCAAATCCGCGACGCGTTGCGTCCTGAATCTGGTCGCCAGAGGTAACGGGTACCCCAGCGGTTTTTGGGGATCGGTTGTGTCGCTGAGCACTATGACCTAAGCCGGAGCTGTCAGAGTGGAAAACGAACAGGCGGGAGACGGCAGCTCAGTTGCCCGTGTCCCGCTCGGAGCCTGTAACTTAACGTCGATGAGTGCATTGTCGATTGCGCGTTTCGAGAAATCAACGGAATCCACCTCAATCAAATAGTTATTGCTTAAGAAGCGCGTCAAGACCGGACTGCGCAATGGCTTCGTCAATCTCCGATTTGGCGCCGCTCGCGGATATCCCACCCAGAAGCTGCCCGTTGATCTTAATTGGCAATCCTCCTTGATTTGGGAAAAAATCGGGGAATGCCATCGCTTCCACATTGCCTTTTTTTATCGTCTCTGCTCCTTCTCTGGACGGGCTGCCAAAGAAAGACGCATGGCGCGCTTTTCTCTGCGCAAATTGAATCGTATTCAGTGAGGCTGTTTCGCCCTTTTCGAGAAAAAGCAGGTTGCCGCTCTCGTCGACAACGCAAATGGTTACGGAAACATTCAACTCCTTCGCCTTTGCCTCCGCCGCGGAAACCATGATTTTGATATTGGCAAGATTCAGATACTTTTTGCTTGGAAGATCGGTGGCAAAAACTGTCACCGCTGGAAGAAGGATTGCTGCCAAGAGTCGATTCACGATTCCTCCGTAAAGTTGTGCCGTTCCAATCTACCAGAGCAGTTCATTCATCTTCAGCCGTAACTTCCCTCACCATGTCTTGATGGCAAGACCTGCGCGGCGGATAGAGTCTCCGTAAACGAAATCGAATGAAATCCCTCAATAAGTGCCTCGGCGATAAATCACTGTGCGCCGGGATAAACCGGCATGTTGTAGGGGATGCAAGAGCCCCACAGGAAAGGAGACAGCGACTCCATCCTGACCTCTAGTCTTGCACGGGACATCGCGAGGGTGTTTCGTGAAGCGTAGGCCGGAGGCATCTGTGGGCGGGGTGATTGAGCTTCGAAAAATCGCAGATCAGGATGCCGACTCCCTAGTGAGCAGGAGGAAGGCAACACGGCAGTCGCGTTAAACGCGAGTGACTGTCCGGTCCTGCGTAGTCGTGAGAGCCCGTGCACGCTGAGAAACAACATGCACGAGAACCGGGAGATCTCCAGTGCGCCTCCGTCAGTTGACGAAGGCCGGTCCGCGAGGGGCTCAGGCCGAACGGCGGACGTGCACGTGCTGGAGAAGTCGGACTGTGCCGTAGTACCTGTGAACCAGCCGAACAAAGCAGCGATAGCTGCGGCGGAGGTTGAGGAGGGAAGGGCGCAGAGGAAGGAGAACATCGATCAGTCGTGCTGGCCCGGTTGGGAGTTCTGTATTTGCATGGACTTCCCACGTTGCTTGACCTTCCTTGAGTAGCAGAAGCGCGTCCCCTGTTCTGGTGGTCGACGAGGATCGACCGCAGTTCCTTCCGGCGTTGGTTGCGTACTCGAATGACGTCATGCAACGGAATCGTCCAACTAATGTTGTATGGGCGCGAAGCAGAGCGAGCAGAGATAATTTAACGATCATTCGGAGTGGCCCGTGACGGAAAATGAGCTGAACATTAAAAGGGCCTGTGGACCTGTAGCTCAACTCGAAGACAAAGTGACAATGTGACCGCGACTTCGTCTTCTCGAGCGGAGAGCAACTCTCTTTCGCTCCCAGCAGTTCCTGAACAATCCCGTCAGATGCAAGAACTGCCAATCGAAGCGAGTTGGACAGAAGAGATGCACCATCGCAACCCGCGTCCAGTGTGAACAGTGCGGTATCGACACAACTGTGCCTTTCCTCCCTCGTCAAGCACGCCCTGTCTATTGCCGAACCTGTTTTAGTGCGTCCGCGGTCCAGCCTTCGTCGCAGCAAGGAGACATCTACTCGACTCCTCCAGTGTAGCTTTGGAAGATAAATGTCGTAGTTCTGTTGACATTATTTGTCCTACCGGAGTTCCCCCCTTTTGCTTTTCCGATGAGCAGACTGTCTCTGGAAGCTTTGAAGATTTCTAGGGAGACGATTCGAGCGTTGCGGGAGATGGTGCTGAACTCTGTTGCCTCTGAGCATTCCAAGCGCAATTACGCCAAAGCGCTGGATGAGGTGTTTATCCTGTGCGCGAACTGCTCACAGGGGCTCTCTCGTGCTCTCCTCATGGAATACCGTGCCGCTGGTCGTACCTCTCCAGGCACAGGGAGCACTGGTCTGCCGCCATCTGTGACACAGTTGCAGAGCCAATCTGTTCCAGCGGGTCTCGTCCATTACTCATTCTCGACATCAAACGAGAACATTTTCTGAATGTGAAGTGCGCGGGTTGAAGGCGGCGTTCAAGTACGTCTGACCCGGGGAGTGTATTGGCGCAGCAGCCATGATCTTTCCGGCACAACGCTGTCCTCGACTTTCTGGGGAACATCCATGCCGACAAGGTCTTCTTTGGGGCGGCGGCGCTTTCATTCCATAAGGGCATCATGAACTATGATGCCGAGATGCCCAAGGCATTTCTACGCGCCGGCCGCAAGCGTGTCCTGGTGATCGACAGCAGCAAGATCGGAAGCGAAGCGGCCTACCGCCTCTGCGCTGTCGAGAAATGCGATATGGTCGTGACCGACAAGGGCCTCAAGGCAGCGGATATAGCACGACTAGGTAAGCTAACTACTGTGCTGGTGGCACAGTGAGGCGTTAGCTAGCTGCTATCAAACATGTCTGCGATTCCAGAAGTAGTTGCGATTGGTTTTCCCTGGAAATAGAGAAGCTGGTGCGACTGCATACCGGTACAAGCGACTTCCGTGGCCAGAACACTCAATCTATGGACCCGTTTCAAGCGGCAGGTTGGCTGAGTCAAACCTTGCGTCTGCCGAGCTTCTCGAAATCCGATTACCTCGCGCAGACATTCTGCGCATTCCACGATGTGTTGCTACTTGGGGTCTGAAGGTCGAGCGTTTCCAGCTCATTGACGATCAACCTCAGAGTCTCCGAACTGAGGCAATCCCTTCTTGTCGGGTTCGGGTAGTGGTCGAGTACATACTGCTCCAACTGGCGATAAAGGGTGGAATCCGGATCTTCAGACCCGCGGATGTGTTCAAGAAGCACTGGGCCTCCTTCAAGTAAAGCTCGGGATCCGCACGAGTCTCGCTAATCCTACTTCGGATTGAGACGAGTGCCAAATTTGCCGAGTTCGTAATGGGGCCAGCCAAGGATACAAATCTGGACACATATACCTTGCTCCGCATAGGCAATGTGCCCGAAGTGGAGATCGAGTTTATCCCAAGCACGGAAGTACCCGCGGGACGGGTGAGCTGGCGAAAGCAGTGATTGCGCCAGCGATTGCAAACGCGATCTTCGCAGTCTGAATTCGTCGGCACGATTATGCCAGCACTAGGGCGTGTTAACACTATCTGAGGGCTTCGACGATGAGGGCGAAGGTGAGGAAGCCGAGGAAGAGGACATCGAGTTTCTCGAAGCGGGAGAAGATGCGGCGGAAGCCTTGAGCCGGCGGAACAGGCGCTCGATCTCGTTGCGTTTCTTGTAGAGAGTGCGGTCGTAGCGCCAGGGATCGACGCGGTTGGACTTGGGCGGGACCACCGGGATCATGCCGAGAGCGAGCACCAGTTGCCGGGTCTCGTTGCCTTCGTAGGCGCGATCCATCAGCAGCGGCAGGCCTTCCGGCATCGGGCCAAGCTCGCGCAGCAACTCGCGACCTTCGGGCGCATCGTGGGCTTGCCCGGCGACAGCGCGAAGGTTATGGCCGTTCGAGCATCCGCGGCAACCAGATGAATCTTGGTGTTCCATCCGCCGCGCGACTTGCCGATGGCTTGCGGTCCGTTTTTTTTAACGCCCCGGTGCCGTCCGGATGCACCTTGACCGAGGTCGAGTCCAGCGCGAAGGCTTCGATCTTGATGCGCACGATCTGCTCCAGCTGCAGCTTCTCGAAGACCCGGTCCAGACGCCGTTCTTGGACCAGCGGTTCATGCGCGTGTAGATGGTGTGCCAGTTGCCGAAGCGCTTGGGCAGACCGCGCCACTTGCAGCCATGCTCGGCTACATACAGCAATGCGTTCAACACCTGCAGATTCGACAGGCTCACGTTGCCACGCTGCACCGGCAAACTGTCCTTGATCCGCTCATACTGCTCTTCGGTGATTTCCATCGACTAACAACTCTAAATCGCAGTTATATGGACAGTAGTGTTAACACGCTCTAGTTACTTTCGGACATAGAAGATGTGCCACAACCAAATCTAGTTTGCACGGACCGTTGGCCTGCAAGAGCGGCCGACGCCATGACCAAAAAGGAGCAGATATGCGCGTCTTTTTACCGGCGCCACCGGCTTCATCGGTTCGGCAGTCGTTGAAAATCTTATACAGGCCGGACACAGCGTACTTGGACTCGCGCGTAGCGACGCGGGCGCTCGTGCGATTACCCGAGATGCTGCAGCTGGACCGGCTAAACTCGATCTGCAACAAGGTCCATAGGGAGCCGCCACCATCTCCCCCGTCGCGAAAATCGTGGACACCCAATAGACGATAGATCGCATCGCCTGACCGCGTCCTCGGGCTGGGACAGTCTCGTTGGTTATGGTTTGCGCTCCTCCGGAGCTTCCTCACGTTCCAGTGACATCTGAGTGTGCGAGCCGATAAGCAACGGTTGACCCAGTGATGTAACTTCCAATCGCTGCAAAATGGGCCAGGAGTCTCCTTCTCAGCAGCTAAGACGAAATAGTCTCCTTGCTTGTGACACTCTCGACCGCATACTCGGCCCATCGCCCTCCGCCCTAAGACTTCGAACGGGCTGAATCGCCTCTGCTTTCCTCCCAAGGCCCCTCAATCTGGAAGAACAGCCAGTTTCATCTGGCGCAGATGAGCAGGATCGGCGATTACATCCATTGCAGTGATTTCTTCTTTCCGGACCGTGCAACGGATCGCAATTCGCAGCCGAACGCGAGGAGCTACAACGAATCCCACTGACCCATCGACCAGGATCGGCCACGCAATGCGGGCAGCATGCGTGTATGCTAGCTCTTCATTCATTACGGCTGTCGCGGAGTGCACTCTCCAGAAATCGAGGTTCCAAGGCCTCAGCCGCAGGGCATCCAGGCGTTTTCCGTAGTTCAGCAGGTTGATTTGATTTCATAATTATCTCTAGTAAGTCGCTCTTCCGCCGCTTATATCGAATACGGCAGCGGTTGTGAAGGAGTTTTCCTCTGATGCCAGCCAAGCGACCATGGCGCTAATCTCGTTAACTTCGAGGAAGCGGCCACGAGGTATTTTGCTGAGCATATAGTTCACATGCTCCTTTGACATCTGATCGAAGATTCGCGTACGAGCCGCTGCGGGTGTAATGCAATTCACGGCGATATTCCTATCAGCAGTCTCCTTACCAAGTGATTTGGTTAAAGCAATGACCCCAGCTTTCGATGCACTGTAGGCTGATGCATTGGGGTTGCCTTCTTTGCCCGCGATGGAGGCCACATTCACAATGCGCCCGTAGTTCTGCCGCAACATGTGTGGCACGATAGCCCGGCAGCAATGGTAGACACCAAGCAGATTCACGTTGACAATGCGGCGCCACTCCTCAACTGGATATTCCCACGTAGTGTGATTGGGCCCGGCGATGCCGGCATTCGCCACCAGGATGTCGATCGAGTGGTTCTGGTCGATCATGGTTGTAACCGCGCGATCTACTGCTGGAGCGTCTGCAACGTCGACGACCTGTCCTGTGACGACACCGATCTTTTCTAGTTCACGGAGTGACATCTCAAGGGTGGCACGATCATGGTCCCAA
>CAVTRJ010000021.1:0-90773 GCA_963737035.1 uncultured Acidobacteriaceae bacterium
ATAGTGTGCTATCTTATTTCCATGCCCGTTACCAAGAAGACCGCGAAAGAGCCCAAAACAGAGAAGGGGATGAGACGGGGGAAACCCACATCAATCTTTCTCGAAGAAGCCGACCGAAAGAAATTAAGGGAACTTACGGACTACCTGCGCGACAACAGAGATTCAGTCTCAGACTCGAAGGCGATCAAGGCGGCCTTGCAGTTTGCGGAGCCGAGCCATCAGTTTCTGATGGCCTTTGATGATGTACTGCATAGGGACGGTCGTTTCAAGACCTAAAACGGTTGACAACAGACAGGGCCTGCGCCATCTCTGTGACACGCTCAGAGTCACGGCAGAAGCAACGCTCGGCGCAACGGTCACACAGAAGCATCCCGCATCGCTGGACAACCGCTCCAGGTCGGCTCTCTGACGCGCCGGGATGGCAGCCGAACCGCACAATGCGGCTGTACCGCGCCTCCGTCATGCGGCCTCCTCTTTCAATGCCCGTTGAATCTTGAGCACGCTATTGGTCGAGATGCCGGCCTCAGCCGCGATCTGCCGACGCTCTTCCCAGCCGCGTCTAGACTTCCGCACAGTCTGCACTAGCTTGGCA
Organism: uncultured Acidobacteriaceae bacterium; assembly: GCA_963737035.1. Classification (GTDB taxonomy): domain Bacteria; phylum Acidobacteriota; class Terriglobia; order Terriglobales; family Acidobacteriaceae; genus KBS-83. The sequence continues at coordinate 593 of CAVTRJ010000021.1, forward strand.
TCGTCTTCAGATCTTCGGACGGCCTCCGATGCGGCCTTGCTTCCGTGCGCGTGCCAGCCCTGCCAGTGTCCGCTCCCGTATCTTCTCCCGTTCCAGCTTGGCAAGAGTCGCCAGAAGCGACACCACTACATCGCTGAACGGCCCCAGCGTGTCCAGATAGTACTCCTCATGAGAACGGAAGCCGACTCCCCACTCTGCGATCTGCTTAGCAGCATGAGTACATCTAGGACGCCACTGCGGCTGAGACGATCTAGCGACCAAAACACCAGAACGTCGAACTCCCGCCTGCTGGCCGCCTCCATCATCTTCTTGAGGCCAGGACGGTCTAGCGACTTGCCGCTCTTCGCATCGTGGAACTCAGCGACTATCTGCCAGCCCATACGTCCGCAGAACTCGGCAAGCTGTTGCCTTTGGTTCTCTACTGTTCTGTCTGTCCATCATCCAAGCTGACTCGGCAATACAGTGCTGCCTTCATCGTCTCCACCTTTCCACAGCGGAAACACTGTCTCATAAACCGATCGTTTGTTGCAACAGTAAAAATCGGCCTCTGAAACGCACGCCAATTGCAACGGCTCAGACACCCTTTTGTGAGACACGCACCCTTGCGCCGTATCTGTAGCGCTCTGGCCGCAAGCTCTGTCAGGGAACCGGCAGGGTCGTACTCCAACCGAGAGCGCCGTAATGGTCTCAGTCGATTGAGCACCATGTAAGGTCATGGTATGGGGTGGATCCCATAGCAACTACGTGGTAGTATGCGGAAGTTTTTGACCGCGTAGGAACGTGTCCACAATTATTTCGAGACCCCCGTCTTTGTCGTCGTGACGGATCGCCGATTCCAATTTTTGCGCGTGTTGTGCCAGAACGATCGGGAAGAGCATCCGATGGATGCGTTAGAGCCGTGCGTGGTGAAGCGGAAGGCAACTTCCTCGCGTCGCTGAGCGTCGGGTAGGCGGAATTGGTCTATCAGGCATCGCGGACCGCCCTAGGACGGCTCCCGGCATATTTATTTTTCCACACCCACCGGTAATGATATTGTTCTCATAAATAACACTTGACAAGGGACTTACGCTGTGTTATGATGGTTGTTATGGAATCGAGATCAGGGTTATGCACCGCTTCCGGCAATTGACGAATGATGCATTTTGTGGTTGACAACCTGATCCAATTCTGATAGAATAGTACTTGAAATCGAGACAGGGATTTCCCTGTAGTTGTCCGCCGCCGCATACTGTGCAGGCTGGCCACCTTACTCGCTCCCGCGAGAAGGACACTGATACCCCGACAAAGACAAGTAGACTGCTGGACCCAAGATGTCATCCGAGGTCGTTTCTCCATCGGGGACACGACCGTGATGGGTGGCTATCTGGTCAGACTTTAAGTTCCGTTCCGTTTAGTTCGCCTAGGAGCGCAGCAAAGCGGAATGGCAGAAAAACACAGCTAGGGAGAATAAGTCTAAATATATATTCCTTCAGTAACTTACAAGCGTTTGGGAATGCGTTTCCCGTTTGCTGCGCCCTTAGTTGCTTTTCAAACGGAAGGGAATCGAGAACCAGAAGGCGCGAGCAAGCAAGGTTGTGACCGATCAGGTGAAACATCACCGACGGTAATTCGCCCGCAACGGGGCAGGAGCAAGTAGAGCAGATGGCTTTTAGGACAACGGAGCAATTGGACGCACAGGGGCCAGCACAACCGCCACGGTGGCTGGTAGATAGCTGGCTACGAGCGAACGGCACGTCGCTGTGGAGTGGAAAGCCCAAGGCGGGCAAGTCAACCCTGCTGCATCAGCTAGCAGCATCGGTTGCTATGGGCAGGAACTTCCTCGGCAGGCGAGTAAAGCAGGGACTGGCCGGCATCGTGATGTTGGATGGTGACTTTGTTGACGACGCTAGGCTAAGACTGCAATCCGTCATGGGTCTAGGTAGCAGCGAGTTCAAACGCAACATCGCACTGGACGACGACCTGAAGTTTACGAAGCCGGAGCACGCCCATAAGCACCTGCGGGAACTGATCGGCGACATGAAGCCTGCGCTGGTGATCCTCGACACCCTGGGTGGGTATCTCGGCATGGAGAGCTTAGACGGCTACGGCGAGGTCAGAGCACGACTCCGCGAAGTCTCGGCACTAGCTGCTGAACTGGATTGCCACATCGCCCTATCCCATCATGACAAGAAGCGCGAGGCTGCCAGCGCAAGCGATCGCGCGAACGGCTCCACGGCGATCGGAGGCGGTATCGACGTGCTGGTATCGGTCTCCCTCCCCGAGGAAGCAGGAGCCAGACAGGTCATCGAGTGCAAACAAAGGCGGTACGGTACCGGATACCCGAAGACGCAACTGTCCTTTGATCCTGAGACCCAGCGCTCGACGCCATACGGCACCGTCGCAGAGATTCAGCAACGCACCACCGAGGCCCGCGCTCAAGACCTGCGCACCGACATTACCAGCGCCGTTCAGGTGGAAGGACGGGTCGAGCACGGGATATTGATGAGCAGACTGAGCGGCAGAGCCGAAACCAAGGTAGCCACGCTCAGGACGTTGGTGGAGGAAGGAGTGCTGGCGGTCACAGGCACGGGCCGCAAAGGCAGCCCGAGAATCTACAGCATCGCCGCTGTGCAACTGGAGGCCGCATGAGCAAGAAAAAGAGGAAGTTCTACGGTGACTGGCACGTCCAGACGAGCGGCTACTACTCGCTTCACAACAATCGTGTATGTGGTTATTGGCTCAGCTTGGAGGCCATTAAGAACTGGGCAGACGCGAGCGACTGGATCAATCACATTGCAGGTAAGCGGTTCAACTCTCACGACGTGAACGGCCTGCGGATCGCGCTTACCGACATCTTCGCAGCTCTAAGCGAGCCGTACAGCAAGCAGGCGATTCGGGCCAGGATGAAGACGATACTGGAGGAAGCAGCATGACCGTATTCTTCACCCCCGCTGCGCAGCACGAGTGGATGGATGTCGATACCGTCACACGGATCTTGAATTGTCTTCCGTCGCATGTGCTGGCTCTCATCCAGGATGGCCAGCTACAGGCGCGCGGCGTCAGCGGAGAGCCACGCATCAGCAGCGCAAGCCTTGACCGCTACTGCGAAGATCGGCCACTGATGGGGTCAGCACCGCCGCAGACATTCGTCAGAGGTAGCGGCGGCCAGGTTTTCGAGGAACTGGGCAACGGCAGGCTCCGCAGGGTTCGGTAACAAAGCTCGCCGCGGTCCTGTCCCTTCCGCGGCGCTCATGGGGACGGCCTTGGCTACGCCGTCCCTGCTCCTCACATCTCAAGATGCTGGCCGAGAACGTGTGAACCTTCACGTCTAGTCCGGCAGCACCGCGCGTGACGCTTCGCAATTGCCGTCACGCGCACCATGACGGCGAACTGTCCGCCACGGAGCGGATATTCACCTTTCGCCGTCGCAGTAACGGCGGGTTGCAGCGCGGCATTTTTCCCAGCCGCCGCGCTCCCCGCCGTCTACGGCGCACATTGTGCAGTCCACAAAGTTTGCACCAAGCAGACCAGCGTTGGCCTCTTGCCGCTGGCTGCTAAATCGAAAATGAGGCAGACAAAACGTAATGGAAAGCAATAAAGAAACAGCTACAGACCACGTCAAGGAATCAGCCCTTCTAAGCAGAGACGGAGCGCCTTATCCAGGTCGCAGCCGAGAGGAACAGCTTGCCGGTTGATGTTGTTCGCGAACAGTATTCGCAGGTCGCACGCGAGCAAGCGATCAAGAACTTCGAGAAGGCGGACGAGGACGCGAGCAATCCCTATCGCAGGCTGTATGGAGACCAGCAGGAGCGTATCAAACAGCTTGAGGCACAGTTGCAAGCGACGCAGCAATCCCGCGTCCGCAGCAATGAACACGTCATCGTGACCACGGCGGAAGCAGTGCAAAAGAGCGATCCGTTGGCGTGGCACAAGATGAGCCCAGAGCAACGTCTCGCCAGCATCGGGGTGGACCACACAACCATCGACAAGAAGGAGCTTGCATCACTCTTCGGCAAGAAGAGCGACCATAAGAAAGCCTCTGACCTGATGCGCGTGGATCAGCGCCGGTACAAGCAGTTGCGCGAAGCCTCCAAAATTCTTGGAATTTACGGAGCCTGAGATGCACCCGGTTAACTGCAAAACATGCGAAAGGATGGCGAGCAAACCCGCTCGCCGTCCCTACGCTGAAGACCTTACGGGGCAGCGTTTCGGCAAGCTCATTGTCGAGTCGCTGGCCTGCGTCAAGCCAAGGCACTGGTTCTGTAAATGCTCCTGTAGCGACCATGTCGTCATGGTCGAGGGTGGAAACCTGAAGCGCGGAAACGTGCGGTCGTGTGGGAAGTGCTCACGGCACAGCGGCGTCCCGACCTACGCCGAATTGAAGAAAGCGAGGAGCCAGGATGCCACAGCCAATTGAACGCAACGAAGTCTTCGGCGGTGTCAAGGTGGTCGAGCGCGTTGACCACGCGCACTATGCAGCGAAGTGCTGGCGGTGCAAGCGGGACATCATCGTGTCGGCGCGGTCACTGCGGCGCAAGAAGTGCGATTGTCGAGCACTGCTTTCCGCTGCGTCTTCCGCGTCCGATAGTTGTCTACAGCAAGCGCGGCTATGCGCTGCTGGAAGAGGCCGCGTGATCGACCTTACAGGCCAGAAGTTCGGCCAACTTGAATGTATCGAAGAGGCAGCGCCGGAATACTGGCGCTGTCACTGTCTTCGCTGTCGATATGACGGCGCACTCGCCACGGTCGATGCTCTGCTCACCGGCAAAGTCAACGTCTGTTTTGATTGCGCCACGCTTGAACGTATGTCGGACAAGGAAAAGACGCTCGCCGCGTTCAAGCGTTCGCTCGATCTATCGCCAGAACGGGAGGAGGTAGACCGTGTGGACACGATTCATAGAGTGGCAAGTCTCACGATTGCGGACGCGCTCAGCGAAGCAGCGTAGTGCCGATGGTCATCCCCCGCGCTGGCTCTACCGGATTTGTCTCACACGTCCGCCGCAATGAAGAACGCCGTCCCATCGGTCACCTGTCACTTGGCCAGATGGGCGGCTTTTCCTTGTCTGATACCGATCCACAAAATTTGCTTTGGAGCTAACTCGCCGTATGGTCGCACCTCTTCAGTTCCCCAACCCATCACCCACCTTTGAACCACTCCTCAACACCGAAGAGGCCGCTGGGCTCCTTCGGTCACCCGAAGACGCTAGAGCGTTGGGCCAGAGAAGGCCGCGTTCCTGCTTATGATCTCGGTCGCTGGCGATTCAGGGCGAGCGAACTGGACGTATGGCTCCATTCCTCGGTACAGTCAGCCTCAGCCAACTTCGCCGCATAGGCCGGAAAGGGAACTATGCGGCATACACGAGAGAAGTACCAGAGGGGGAGTCTGCAGCAAGTGAAACGGAAGCGGGGACCATCGGTTTGGATATTCCGCTACCGTGACAACTTCATTGCAGGTTCGCCAATGAAACAAAGGACACTCAGCACAGTGCAGTACCCCACCAAAGCGAAGGCTCTTGCGGCTCTTGCACCTCTTCTGCTCAAGATCAACGGGCATGAGAGTTATGCGGAGCAGCAGAAGCCGACGTTCGGCCTTGTCATAGATCGCTTCATCGAAACGGAAAGGCTGCGCGAGATCAAAGCACAACCGCCGGGAGAGGCGCAGGGGGACGGCTTCGCTATACGACGGCCTTGAGCTACCTCTCAGTCATACAGACGCACATTCGACCCGCATGGGGCGAGATGCTTCTGGAGGAGATGAAGCCTCTGTTGGTACAGGATGGTTGAAAGGGCTGAACGCCACTCACCGCGTCAAAGGCAAGAAGCAATGAGGACTGCGCCGATGGCAGGGAAGACGAAAGCCCACATCAAGCAAATCATGCACCGGCTCTTCGAGAAAGCAATGCTCTGGGGTTTTGTGCCTCCGGCTCGCAATCCAATCGACTTGGTGGAACTGCGCGGAGTGTCACGAAGGCAGAAGAGGCCACTGATCCTGACGCCGGATGAGTATGAGAAGGTGTCAGCCAGATTGCCTCAGCCGTATCAAACGATGGTAGCGGTCGCTATGTGCCTTGGGCTTCGCGTGAGCGAAGTGCTGGGGCTGAAGTGGTCAGACTTCGACTTCGATGCGCTCACAGTCACGGTACAGCGTGGCGTAGTGCATGGTCGGATTGCCGATACGAAGACAGAGGCGAGCACGGATGAGCTACCGCTTGATCCAGGTTCGCTGACTTGCTGAAGGAATGGCGGCGAAGGCTCCAGACGAGGCGGGAGGGGTGTTTGCCAGCCATGACGGGAAGCCATTCCACGCTACCCCAATTCAGCAGGACTACTTCCGTGCGGCGGGCCGTGCAATCGGCCTCAAGGAGGAATTGGGCTGGCACGCTTTCCGGCACTCGTACCGCTCGCGATGCTGGACGCATCCGGGGCACCCATCGGAGTGCAGCAGAAGCTCATGCGGCACTCTCAGGTGAGTACCACCATGCGCGTCTACGGCTCTGCCTACATGGAAGGGAAGAGGAAAGCGCACAGCAAAGTGGTGCGAATGGTGCTTCCCAGAGCAAACGAAAAGGCTGCCATGGGAGCGGCAGCCTCTTAATCTCAAGCCCACGCCAGCCCTACTTGTAGGGCTGGCGTGGGCTTCAGATCCGCTAAATGGTTGCGGGGGTAGGATTTGAACCTACGACCTTTGGGTTATGAGCCCAACGAGCTACCGGGCTGCTCCACCCCGCAACATGATAGTAACAACCGGCGAGCTCCTCGTCAAGCCGATCGAAGTCTGACGGTGGCCGTTAAGTGTCGCACCTCCAATAGTTTACGCCCCTTCATGGCTCTGGACGCGTACGGAATCCGCGTCTCTCTGCAACCAGGAATCACGGCGTGTGCTAACGCCGTTAGGGACGGCGGCGCCGGAGCCAAGAGCAACGAATATCGAGCATCTTCGAGCAGACGAGACAACGAAGCCCGTAGGCAAGGAGCTAAAGTCCGTGGTGTTGAAGCACCGGGAGGTGTTGTCCGTGGACGAGGCAGCGATGGAACTTCAGCGTCTTGCGCCGCGCTCAGGCACCGCGCAGTTACGCTGAAGGAGGATCCGTGGTCATAAATGTTATGCGAATGACTCCTCCAGATTTTGTCGTCATTACGCCTTGGAATCTTGTCATGAATTGGCCGCATCAATCCGATCTTGTGCGCAGGGAATTTATGACCATAGTCAAGAATTCCTATCAAGAGGTGTGGCACAAGGACGCCTATGTCATCTATCGGCGCCGCTAAAGTCCGGTAACTTTTGCGAGCTGCTTCTGGGCCGAGTGGTTCCGCTCGGGGCTGCCCGCCATCGTGCCGTTCAGATAAATTCGGCTATTCGAGTGCTTGGAGCGCCTCAGCGGGCTCCGGACGGACGCGGAAATCTGCATGTCCCTGTGACCAGCGCACCTGCCCATTCTGGCCGATGACAAACGTCGCCGGCACCGGGAGCTGCCACGACTGCTCGCCATTGATGAACGGAATATTTACCAGGATCGACCGGTAATACCCCTGCATGGCGAGCGCCACAGGATAGGCTGCGCCGAACTCCGCCGCCGTCGCAGCCCCTTCGTCCCGCAGCAGCGGGAAGGGCAGCATATGCTGGGTCACGGTGAAGTCATTCTGCCGTACCGTCTGAGGCGAAATCGCAACCAGCAGCGCGCCACGCTGACGGAGGGCAGGGAACAGGTCGCGCCAGGTCTCCAGTTCCGTGACACAGTAGGGGCACCACCGCCCGCGGAAGAAGCACACCACTAACGGCCCCAGCGCCAGCAGGTCCGTGGACCGCACCAGCTTTCCGTTCGCATCCGGCAGCGCAAAAGCAGGCGCAGCATCACCCGGCTTCAGCAGCTTCTCTTCAATGCCCGATGCGAAGAGGTCAGCGATCGACCGCTCGCTCAGTTCCAGCCGTTCCGGTTGCACCAGATTGCGTGTCTGCGCGGTGATGTCATCGAGCTTGTCCTGCAGAGTCATAAGTTCTAAAGATTTTCCGCCGGACAGATCAGCGGCCCATGCCGCCGCCCATGCCACGCATCGCGTTGAGCGATCCCATCAGCTTGCGCTGCATGCCTGGCTTGCCCGCGCTCTTGAACATCTTGCGCATCTGCGCGTATTGCCGCAGCAACTGGTTCACTTCCTGCACGCTGGTTCCGGAGCCGGTGGCGATCCGCTTCCGCCGCGAGCCGGAAATGATCTCGTGGTTGTTACGTTCCTTCTTGGTCATGGAGTTGATGATCGCCTCCACGCGCGAGAACTGCTTCTCGTCCACCTGCCCTGCGGCCTGCTGCAAACCCTGGAACGGGCCCACCGATGGAAGCATCTTCATGATGCTCTGCATCGAACCCAGCTTCTTGATCTGCCGCAGTTGATCGCGAAAATCCTCGAGCGAGAAGCCGTCGCCCGACAGAGCCTTACGCGCAAATTCCTCGGATTTCTTTCGGTCCAGCGTGGACTCCGCCTTTTCGATGAGCGTCATGATGTCGCCCATGCCCAGAATGCGGCTCACGATGCGGTCGGGATGGAATGGCTCGAAGGCGTCCGGCTTCTCGCCTGTGCCGATAAACTTCACCGGCTGCCCCGTGATGTGACGGATCGATAGCGCCGCGCCGCCGCGCGCATCGCCATCCATCTTCGTCAGCACCGTGCCAGTCAGCGCGAGCTGCTGGTGGAACGACTCTGCCGAGCGCACTGCATCCTGCCCAGTCATCGCGTCGGCGACGAACAGAATCTCCTGCGGCGACAGCAGCGCCTTCAAAGAGCGCATCTCCTGCATCAGGTTTTCGTCAATGTGCAGACGTCCTGCCGTGTCCACGATCAAAACGTCACAGCCGTAGTTCACGGCCTCACGCCGTGCCTCTTTCGCCAGCCGCTCCACCAGCGCAGTGCCCGCCGGCTCCCCCTTCAGGTCGCCCTCGTAGATATTTGCCTTGGTCGTGTTCGCGATAATCTTCAGTTGTTCGCGCGCCGCGGGCCGGTACACGTCGACCGAGACCAGCATTGGCCGGTGGCCGCCCTTCTGCAGCCACGCCGCCAACTTGCCGGAGGTCGTCGTCTTGCCGGAGCCTTGCAGGCCCGCCATCAAAATCACTGTCGGCGGACGCGATGCGAAGTTGAAACGCGCGGTGTCCTTGCCAAGGATCGTGATCAGCTCGTCGCGCACGATCTTGATCACCTGCTCGGTCGGGGAGAGCGCCGTCATTACCTCGGCACCCATCGCCCGCTCGCGCACGTGCTCGATCATCTCCTTCACCACGGAGAGGTTCACGTCCGCTTCGAGCAGCGCTACGCGGATCTCGCGTAGTGCATCGTTGATGTTTTCTTCGGTGACGGTGCCTTCGCCGCGAAGGTTTTTGAAGGCACGCTGCAGCTTGTCGGACAGGTTCTCAAACATAGGGGTCGGTTCTAAGTTTATCAGTCCGCTTTTAAGCCTCGAAGGTGCACATCTGGCCGCCCCGGTGTAAGGTGGCGTGTATGTTTGGAGCCTTATTGAGAAGGTCCAGAAGCGCTTTGCGGATCGCGGCAGCCACCCTGGTCACGACGCTCGCGATTTCTTTGACCGTAGCGGCCCAGCAAACGGCGCCGCAGTTGCAGGAGCGCGGCGGGGCCGCCGCTCCGCATGTCGAAGCAGAACAGCCTCTGAACGATTACCAGCGCTCGCAGATGGCGAACTGGGCCCGCGACTTCGCAGACCTGCATCGCTACCGCGCCGCCAATCAGGAGCTCGGCAGCCCCGTCTCCGGCGAACACCGCGTCATCTTCTACGGCGATTCCATCACCGACAAGTGGACCCTCAGCCAGTATTTTCCCGGCAGGAACTACATCAACCGCGGCATTAGCGGCCAGACCACCTCGCAGATGTTGGTTAGATTCCGGCAGGATGTCATCAATCTCCATCCTGACATCGTCGTGATTCTCGCCGGAACCAACGACATCGCGGGGAACACTGGCCCGATCTCCATCGAAGACATCGAGGGAAACATCACATCGATGGCCGAGTTGGCCCGCGCGCACGACATCGCACTCGTCCTCTCCTCCGTGACGCCGGTCAACAATTACACGCCTTCCTCGCAGCGCTTCTTTGGGGATCGTCCACCCGCGGAGATCCTGCGACTGAATGAATGGATGAAGGCATACTGCGCCTCCACCAACTGCTATTACCTGGATTACTTCGACTCCATGGTCGATGGCAGTGGCCTTCTCAAACGCGGCCTGAGCGAAGACGGCCTGCACCCGAACGATGCCGGTTACAAAATCATGGCGCCGCTGGCCCAGTCCGCGATCGATAAGACGATGGCGCCGCGCTAACGCCTGGCGTCTGCAGACATTACCGTAAATGTGTCATTCCGACCGGAGCTGTCGCGCCCTAGCGAGCAACGGAGTGAAGAACCTGCTGTTTGTCCGCAGCACAGAGTGAGTCCGCGATCAGCAGCTCGTAGCCCCGTGAAAACTGAATACCTCCGCGGCACTCAGCACCGTGTTGGTGTGAATCGTCACTGTGTCCTCCACTCGCATCGCATATCCGCCCGCGTACACCGAGAAGACCGGCGCACCCACGGATTGCGCGGCGCGAAATACCATCCGGTCCCGCTGCTTCAGTCCGTCGATCGTCAGCGCGAGGCCGCCGAGCTTGTCTTCCACATAAGGATCAGCGCCGGCGATGTAGGCGATGAGCTGTGGCTGGAAATGCGCGAACGCCGCTTCCAGAGCGCCCTCGAGCGACTCCAGATACTCCGCATCGTCCGTGCCATCCGCCAGCGGCACATCGAGCGATGACGGTGGCTTGTACGCTGGATAATTGTTCTGTTGATGCATGGACAGCGTGAACACGCCGTCTGTGCTCGGCATCATCGATCCCGAGGCCACTCCATTGCGCAGCGGCCCGCGATGCTTTTCACCCGCTGGCGGAAAGATCGCCGCTGTCCCGTTGCCATCGTGCACATCCAGATCGATCACCATCGCTCTTTCAATCTCACGATCTCTCAGCAGCCGCGCCAGCGCAATCGCTACATCGTGCAAGATGCAGAAGCCCTCGCCGTGTTCCCTGTGCGCATGGTGAAATCCACCGCCGATCAAGCAGGCCACCCCATTCCGCAGAGCCAAGTGCGCCGCCCGGAGAGTGCCGCCGCAACCCAGCAACGTCGCGTCGATCAGTGCCTTTGAATAGGGTAGCTCCATCTGCAGAATCTCATCCTCAGAGAGCGTGCCTTCCATCAGTCGTTCCACATAACCTTGTTCATGTACGCGCAGCACATCTTCCAGAGCGATCGTCTGTGGCCGCACAAAGTCAGTCTCTGCCGCAGCGCCGGTCTCCAGCAGCCGCTTATGGACAAGCCGGTACTTCTCTCCGGGAAACACGTGCGCGCCGAGCGGAAGGTAGAATCCATCGTGATAGACAAGCGAGAAGGGAAGCATACATTCCTCATTCAACGCGCCCGCGCCGTTGTGGAGCAAGCGGCCGTCGAGCGCGACAGCATTTGGCCCGATTTGCGCTACGGAAAACGCTCGAAAGCCGTCCCTCGTCCCACCGCATCAAATTAGCTGACCACGCATGACGACACGAGACACCAGCGTCGAGGACAGCGGGCAGCCCGAGTTGCCCTCACTGGAAGATCCCGTACCGGCCGCTGCGCCGCAGGGAACGCAGCTCTCCGCCTCGGAAACCGTCCCTACCCACGACCACACCGGCGGCATCTCGCACGCGTGGCGCGCCCTTCGGGCACCCAACTTCCGGCTCTTCTTCAGCGGCCAGAGCATCTCGCTCATCGGCACATGGATGACGCGCATCGCCACGAGTTGGCTGGTCTATCGCCTTACTGGTTCTGCGTGGCTGCTCGGCACCGTCAGCTTCATGGGCCAGATACCCACCTTCCTGCTCGCGCCTTTCGCCGGCGTGTGGGTAGACCGTTGGAACAAGCGCACTGTTCTCGTGTGGACGCAGGTTCTGGCCGCCGCGCAATCGCTCGCGCTCGCCGCGCTCACGCTCACGCACCGCATCACCGTTCGCGACATCCTCGCGCTCAGCGTGCTGCAGGGGCTCATCAACGCATTCGACATGCCGGGACGGCAGGCGTTTCTGATTGAGATGGTCGATGACAAACGCGACCTCGGCAATGCCATCGCGCTCAACTCCTCGATCGTCAATCTCGCGCGGCTCATCGGGCCGTCGCTTGCCGGCGTCGTCATTTCGCTCAAGGGCGAAGGCTGGTGCTTCCTCATCGATGGCTTCAGCTACTTCGCCGTGATCGCATCGCTGCTCATGATGCATCTCCGCCCGCTCGCCGTACTTGAGCGCAGCGACTCGATCTTCCAGCAGCTTCGCGAGGGATGGCAGTACGTCACGGGATTCTTGCCGATCCGCAATCTGCTCCTGCTGTTTGCGATTGTCAGCCTGATGGGCATGCCCTACACGGTGCTGATGCCGCTCTTCGCTTCGCAGGTGCTCCATGGCGGCCCGCACACCTTCGGCTTTCTGATGGGCGCTGCAGGCGTTGGAGCACTTGTCTCCGCCGTGTTGCTTGCGCTGCGCAAGACGGTCAAAGGTCTGCTCAAGATGGTGCCCATCTCCGCTGCGCTTTTCGGCGCGGGGCTCGTTGCCTTTGGCCTTTCACACATTCTCTGGCTCTCGCTTGCGCTCATGCTGGTCGTCGGCTTCGGCATGATGCAGGGCATGGCGGCCAGCAACACCATCATTCAGACGCTCGCTCCGACCGACAAGCGCGGCCGCGTCATGAGCTACTACACCATGGCGTTCGTCGGCATGGCGCCCTTCGGCAGCCTGCTCGCCGGCGGCCTCGCCCACGTCATGACCGCGTCATGGGCCGTCGTTGTGACGGGAAGCTGCTGCATCCTTGGCGCGATATGGTTCTGGCGTCAGATGGGCGCAGTGCGCGAGGCGATGCGGCCTGTCTACAGGGAGCTCGGTATCATCCGCCCGGCGCCGGAAGCAAATTAAATCGTGCGGCTTACTGTTGCGGATTATTCGGCGGGGTCGAGCCGAGGCCGCCGTTCGAACTAGAACCCGAGTTGCCAAAGTTCCCGAAGCCGGAACCATTGCTATTGCCGCTGGAACTCCCGCTGTTGAAGCCGAAGTTGCTGGTACCCGAGCTGCCACTAGACCCAGAAGTTCCCGTCCCGGCCGGATTGTTCGTTCCTGTGCCGTTCACGTTTCCGCCGTTCACGATGCCACCGCCGTTCATCAGCATCTCAACCTGCGGATCGTAAACGAACTCCCAGTTCGAATACTTCTTCTGTTTGTGATATTCCAGAATCGAATCCTTCTTCACCGGAATGCCAACTCCCACAATCGGGCCGGCGCTGCCGAAGGTGCTCCCGCTGCTGGTGCTGCTCGCACCCGGTCCATTCGTGCCGTTGGGATTCGCTCCGAGGCCGCCGCTTGAAGGTGTCGAGCCACTGTTTGAGAATCCAAAGCCGCTGCTTCCACTAGACCCTATACCGCTGCTCGAGCCGCTGCCGAAGCCGCTCGATCCCGTGGCCGTTCCGTTGTTCCCACTGTTCGAAAAGCCAAAGCTGGAGCTGCCGCTGCTGCTCGGGCCGCTGCTGCTCGTGCCATTCGCTGTTCCGTTCGATGTTCCATTCGCTGCCCCATTCGTGCCGGAACTGTCTGGGATCGCTCCGGGAGCGTAGAGGCCCGAGGTGCCCGAGCTGCCGGTGCCTTGTCCCGTACTCCCCAACCCCGGACCTGTCGAGGCGCTGCTCAAGCCAGTCTGCAGCGGTTGTCCGAAAAATCCCATCGGCGGCACCTTGGCCTCGCCCATGTGAATCAGCCGCCAGTCGTCCTTGCCGGTGATCGGATCTTTGTAGCGTTTGCGCAGGAAGCGAATCTGGTTCGTGTTCTCCAGTTGCTTGACGTCCGTCGGATAGGCGCCGAACTTCTTGTAGTAGAGCTGGATCGCGCGCCGATACTGCAGTCCGCGCTGTACCGCCTCCCGCTCCTTATCGCGCTGGATTTCCTTCGCCACCCTTGGTGCGGCCACGGACAATGCCAGCAGCATAAGGAAGATCATCACCAGGACAGTCAGCAGCAGATAGCCATCCTCGGCGGTTCCGCTCTCGATCTTCGCCCTGGCATTTTGTAACAGCATAAGGAACTAATTCTGCGAGAGCGGCACGCTCTGCGTGTTGTGGTACGGAATGTCTTCGATCTCTACCGAGAACGGCCGAATCGATACCACGCGATAGCGGCGGTCCACCACGTCGCCTTCATGCGCCAGGAAGATGTCATCCCCGTGGAGCAGGAAGATCTGCCGGTTTCCGCCTTGCGCCGAGGAATAGCCATAGAACTTCAGGTCAATCGCAGGTGGTGGCGGCGGACCCGGAGGTGGCAGCGGAACGGATGGGCGTATCGCAGCCGTCGGCTTCGGAATCGCCACCGGCGCCGCCGAGTCAGGCGAGAAGATATTTCGCCCATTGCCGCTGTAGGTGGTGTCCTCCGCCTGCGCCATCACCTCAGGATGCAGTGTCGGGTCGAGCGCCGAAGAACTTGGCAACTGGATCGCTTGATGCGGATAGGCCGCCGCAGCTCCGGTAGCTGAAGAGGCTGCCGGCGCTGCTATCGGGGCTGCAGTCGAGACAACCGGCGGCGGTGGCGCGACTGGCGTGGGCGCCGAAGTTCCGAAGAATTTGGGAATCTGGATGACCGCGAGGATCAGCAGCACCGCTCCCAACCCTATGGCGGCATAGAGCTTCGGCTTGCTTTCCGCACCAACAGGAAGGGCCATCGCTATTCGCCCCCGTTCGGGCCGGGCGCCGCCGCACCCTCGTCGCCGCTGTTCATCGGCTGCAGGTGCTCTGCATCGGCGCCGCGCAGATATGTTGTCACTTTCAGCCGCAGGTTCACCAGTCCGCCCTGCTGCCCGGTCAGGGTCAGCCCATCGATTACGAAAAACATCTTGTCCCGCTCAACACTGTTGATGAATTTCATCACCGATGTGTAATCGCCGCTCACGCTCGCGTCCATGCGTACCTCGGTGACGTCCCGTAACGCCGGCGCATACGACGTCTGCACGCGGCTCAGCCGCACATTCGCCTTCTGCTCCAGCGTGCCCAGTTCGGCCAGGATTGCCGAATCCACCCCCGGCACGCGCCCGTCGTAAAAGTGCTCCGCTCCCTGGGTGGATGCGGATACCCGCTGGGGCAGGTTGCGCAACGGCTTGGTTTGCAGCTCTGCTGTTCGCAGTTCTACCTGCTTCAGTTCAAGCTGTTCCGGACGGTCGGTGCGCACCGTATTCCATGCCAGCGCCAGCTGCACCAGCAGCACAAGATTGACGATCGCCAGCAGAGCCACCGCCGCGATATGCGCATTGAGGAAGTTGAAGGTGCCGGAGCGTGTCAATTTCATGGCGTTTTCGGCTCCGGTGTCGGCTTGTGCAAATGGGCGTGATGGGTTCCGCCCGCGGCAGCAACTCGTGTTTCTTTCTTTGCGGCAGGAGCACCGTGCTTCGTCTCCCGCGGCTGCAGCGGGTTGTACTCCGCCAGGACATCGAAGTTCACAGCGTTCGTATCGTTCACCGGTTCAAGGTTCGGCCGGCCGTTCTGGTTCTGCTGCGCGGTCTCACCGACGATCCGCGGCGTCAGGAAGCGGCGCGAGTGTTCCAGATTCCGCACCAGTGCCACTGCTTTGTCGCGCGGTCCTGCTACCCGCATGTGAATCGTAACGCTGCCGTCCTTCGCCGGCACTGGATCGATGTTCAGCACCTGCACGCCTGGCGGAAGCACCTGCTCCAGGTCCATCATCACTGCTGTCCAAGAGAAAGACTTGTGCAGAAACAGATTGTTCAGGAACTGCGCCTGCGCCAGCACTGCGGCATTCTGCGGTTGCCGCATCGAGGCCTCCGCCTGCTGCCGTTCGTTGTGGGTCTGCGTGATAGCCGAATCGATGCTGCCGGCGCGCGCCTGCGCCGCCGCGGCTTTCTGCTGCTCCGATCGCAGGACCCACCAGAACACCGCAGCCGTCACCAGCAGCAGCAGCGCGACAACGCGCAGCCGCTGGTACAGCGGACGAAGCTCCACATAGGGATGCGAGGCGAGATTGAGTGTGACGCGCATATTTGGCTAGCTTGCCAGCGCTCCTACGACCGGAGCGAGTATCCCGATGGTCGCGCTGCCGGGCGCCGCGCCATAACCGTCACGCGACGGAACGAGGTCGCGCACACGAACACCAGGCAATGACAGCAGCCGGTCCAGTTCTCCCGCCCCGCCTGGCCCAACCGAGTAAATCGTGTGTGCTGTAGACGCGAGCGTGTCTTCGTAATACGCCATTGCAACCGAGACCGTCTGCTGCAACTCAGCCACGGCCTGCCCGTCGCCGCTCTCGGCATTTACTCCGTTTTCGCCCAGGTCGATGGTACGGAATAGCAGCAACTGCGGCCCGCGCACAATCGCGGTGGTGATGCAGGTGGCATTGCGGTTCACTAGCAGCGCCGGCTCGTCGCCAGGCACCGCAGCCAGCGCCGCCAGCGAGCTCGAAAGCACTGCGCCCGGCTCGTAGCCTGCTTCGCGCACCGCATCTTCGTACTCAGCGCGCACTGCCGCCGGCATGACCGCCACCGCCGTGCGCACTACTGTTTCATTCTCCGCCTTGGGCAGAATCTGCCAGGAGATTGCTGCGTCGTCCACCTCGAAATGCACCAGCTTGCGCAGTCGGAAGCGCAGGATTGGCAGCACATCCGCCGTTTTGGCGGGCAGTGTGTCAAAGTCCAGCAGCAGCACCCGCACCGAAGCATCTGGCACAATCACGGTGACTTTCTTCGCGCGCTCCGCGATCGGCTCCAGCGCCTGCTCGATGGCGGACGAAACAGCCGCACGGTCGGTCATGGCCGGCACCTTCAAGCCCGGTACCAACACCCCCAGCCGAAGCGGAGCAAAGTGTGTCAGCACATCCTGTGCCTCGCCTGCCTCGGCTATCGATCCGGGACGCGCGGCCAATACACCCGCGGGCGTAATCTCGCACGCCAGCCGCGGCCGCAGCGCGTCGATGTCGGATGGAAATATGCGACGTACGATACTCATTCGTGCTCGTTTACCGTCCCGTCTCGATGAAGGTGACTTTGTTGATCTCGCCCAGTGTTGTCAGACCGGCGCGCACCCGGTCCAGCGCCGACTCGCGTAGAAACTTCATGCCCATGCCCTGTGCCGACCGGCGAATCTCCGACGTCGGCCGTTTTTCCAAAATCAGCTCGCGGATCGTGTCGTTCAAATCCAGCAACTCGTGAATCGCCGTCCGTCCCCGGAAGCCCGTGCCGCCACACTCGATGCAACCACCGCCTTCGCGGAAGGGGAAGTCTCGCCACTCCGCCGGATCGAGTGCGCTCTCCTCCAGCATCTCCTCGCTGATCTGCACCGGGCGGCTGCAGAACTCGCAAATGGTGCGCACCAGCCGCTGTGCCAGGATGCAATTCAGGGAGGAGACGAAGTTATACGCCTCCACGCCCATGTTGAGGAAGCGCCCCAGAACATCCAGCACATTGTTCGCGTGGACTGTGGTAAACACCAGGTGGCCGGTCAGCGCGGAGTTGATCGCGATCTGTGCTGTCTCCTGATCGCGGATCTCGCCTACCAGGATCTTGTCCGGGTCGTGGCGCAGAATCGATCGCAGTCCGCGCGCAAAGGTCAGTCCCTTTTTCTCGTTCACCGGGATCTGGGTGATGCCGCGGATCTGGTACTCCACCGGATCTTCAATGGTAATGATCTTGTCTTCGTCGCTCTTGATCTCGTTCAGCGCCGCATAGAGCGTCGTCGTTTTGCCGGAGCCGGTCGGTCCGGTCACCAGTACCATGCCGTAAGGCTCGCGGATGTAGCGGCGGAAGCGCGACAGGTCCTCTGGCGCAAAGCCCACTACGTCGAGGGTGAGCTTCTTGAACTTCTCGCTCATCGACTCTTTGTCCAGTACGCGGAGCACCGCATTTTCCCCATGTACCGTCGGCATGATGGAAACGCGGAAGTCGATCAGCCGGCCCTTGTAACGCACGCGGAAGCGTCCGTCCTGCGGCACGCGCCGCTCCGCGATGTCCAGCTCGCTCATCACCTTGATGCGCGACAGAATCGTCGTGTGATGCTCGCGCGCAATCGGCGCCATCGCGTGCTGCAGCACGCCGTCGATG
This sequence comes from uncultured Acidobacteriaceae bacterium, assembly GCA_963737035.1. Taxonomy (GTDB): domain Bacteria; phylum Acidobacteriota; class Terriglobia; order Terriglobales; family Acidobacteriaceae; genus KBS-83. The sequence continues at coordinate 18,709 of CAVTRJ010000021.1, forward strand.
CGGTACTTCACCAGCAGGGAATCGTCATAGGTCTCGATGTGGATGTCCGACGCGCGCCGCTCGAGCGCCGTGAAGATGGTCGTGTCCACCAGCCGAATAATCGGCGAGATGTCCTCTTCCGATGTCAGCTTCTCGATCGAGATGTTCTCGTCCTGGTTCTCCTCCAACGAGATCACATCGAAGGTCAACCCCTCGGATGCCTCATCCAGCACGCGCTGCGACTGCTCGGTCTTCTTCAGCAGATCGGTGATCTGCGACAGCGTTGCCACCCTCGTCACGACGCGTTGGCCCAGCAGACCGGCGATCTCATCCAGCATCATCAGCCGGCTCGGATCGCTCACCGCAATCACCAGCCGGTCCTCCATCTGCTCCAGCGGGACGAAGTTGTAGCGGAACATCATGTCCACTGGCACCGAGCGGAACAACTCATGCTGGATGCGGAAGTTCTTCAGGTCCACAAACTCGCAGCGATATCGAGTCGCCAGCGCCTGCGCGCGCGCTATTTCATCGGCCGGTATCGGTACAGGCATCACAACTACAGGACTTTCAGCCATACAGGGGCACTCCTTCTCTTGTTAGACGGACGGGCTGGTTGACTATCATCTGCATCATCTGCCCCCCATCTGGCCCGCCTGCCCCAAGGAAAAAATGGGCAGGTACAAAGCAATCATGATCGTTACCACGACGATGCCCATCACTATCAAAATGAGGGGCTCAATCAACGACAGTGCAGCGGTCAGCGCCGTCTGCACATCCTCTTCAAAAAACTCCGCCACCGAGTTCAGCATCTGCGGCAGCGCACCAGTCGACTCGCCCACCTCGATCATGGAGGTCGCCAGCTCTGGAAAGACCTTCGTGTTGGTCAGCGATAGCGACAGCGGCTTGCCTTCCCGGACACTTACCACAGAAGTTTTCACCGCTCTCGCGATGATGCGGCTGGAAATGGACCGCGCCGCCGTTTCCAGCGACGGCACAGGCGGCATACCGCCCTCAAGCAGCGTGGAAAGAGTTCGCGAAAACTGCGCCACCTGGTACTTGAGCCAGATGTTCCCGAAAACCGGCATCTTCAGCCGGATCCGGTCAATGCGGTTCGCGCCACCCTCGGTCCGGCTCCACCGCCACAAACCATACGCAATCAGCGCGATTACCGGAATCGCATACAAGATGTACGCCTGAAAGTTCTTCCCCAATGCCAGCAGGAACATCGTCAAGGGCGGCAATTTCCCGCCGATCTGGTCATACAACTGCCCGAAGCGCGGCACCACGAAGCTGATCAGGAAGATGAACATCGACATCACCATGATCACGAGCAGTGCCGGATAGAACATCGACGCCGTGAGCTTCTTGCGAAAGGTCAGCGATATCCGCTGGAAATTCAAATAGCGCGACAGCACATCTTCCAGGTGCCCGCTGCGCTCGCCCGCCAGCAGCGTCGTCGTGTAGATCGGCGGAAAGCCACCCTGGGCTTCGAATGCCTCCGAAGGCGACTGCCCGGTGCGAATGCGCTGGGTAACGCCTTCCAGCTGCGACTGGAAGGTGAGGTTCTTCTGGCTCTTCGCCAGCATCTCCAGCGCGGGTAGAATCGGCACTCCGGCGCGGATCAGGGTTAGGAACTGCTGGTTGAAGATCAGAAAGCCTTCGAGCTTGGTCTTCTTCGCGCGGGCGCGCAGCCCTCGCGTCTTCACCGAGTAGACGTAGTACCCCGCCTGCGTGAAGCGCGCGCGCAACTCCTCGGCAGTCGCCGCCGTCTGCACCTGTTCCTGCAGGCGGCCGCGCTCATCGGCCAGTCGAATCACAAACTCTGCCATGCGCGTGCCCTGCGGCTACTTTCCTTTCAAGCTGGTTAACTTGGCGATATGGCCGCTCGGCCCCACCACCCAGGGAAGGCTGATGGCGTTGTAGCCGTCATCGCCGAGCGAAGACCAGCTCTGTCCGTCATCATACGAGACGTCTGCTCCATTCACACCAACGGTGATCCAGGCGTTATCCGCCGCGTCCCATGCCACGCTCGACCGGTAGCCATGCGGCATTTTCGTGGCCGCTGTCCATTTCCCGGTCTTCGGGTCACGCCGTGCCGCCGTGCCCTCCGTCCTAGACGGCTGGGAGTAGTCGCCCCCTACCGCCACCGCGTGCCATGTCCCACTTTGGTCCTTATTGAGTCCCAGCGCAAAGATCCCCTGGGACTCGCTCGCCCCCGCCATTGGTACCTCATCTTTCGCAAAGGTCCAGGACTGTGCCAGGCATCGCGCCGGATTCCTGTGCGCCATCTCCATCCCGCAGTCCAGTCCCCCCGAATAGACGTACGGGTGCTGTCCCCCGCTCATCCCGCTGGTGCCGAACCACGGCACCGCCACATTTCCCAGTACCGGATCGGTCAAAACCATCGACTGATTGCTGGCCGCAAACGCGCCTAGCTTCTGCCCATTCAAGGCCAAGTCTTTGCTGGTCACAGACTTCCAACGCAGCCCGCCATCATCCGTGCGCAGCAGCGTAACGTGCCCGTCCACCGGGTCGCCAAGCAGATAGCCATTGTTCCGGTCGGAAAACGCCAGCCCGTCCCAGAAGCCGCTCGCGTCTTTGTTCGTTGCCAGCGCCATCCAGTGCGCGCAGCCGTCTGACGTCTTGTAGAGCCGGCTCTGGTCACCCGGCCCGGACGACATCACGATCGCCGTCTGCGCGTCCCAGGCCCAGATGGCGCGAAAATCCAGCTTCTCCGCGCCCTCGGGCATCGCACATCGCTGCCACACGTAGCCGGAGTCCTCGGTTCGCAGCACCGTCCCCCGCGCTCCACTTGCCCACGCCACGCCGTTGCCCACGGCATGAATTCCTCGCAATGGCTGATCGGTGCCGCTATGCTCGGCATCCCACGGATTCCACGCCGTGCTCCCGAAGCCCGCGGAAGCCCCCTTCGACTGCGGAACGACCTGTGCAGAGGCGAAGCAGGAGAGGGAAGCAGCCACCAGCCCAATCCCCAGAAAAATGAAGAAACGATGCATGCCCTTTTAGGATAAACGGCGCGGCTGCGCCAGTGCCGAAAGGCCCGGTAACTCACGTTTTCATCTGGCAAAGTGAGCATTCCGGCCAACTATACTGGCCGGCATGGGGAGACTCGGCTCCTTCGGTGTGCTGGCTCTATCCACACTTGCCTTCCCTACGCTCCGGGCACAAAATCAGAATCCCTACAGCTTTTCAGCGCAATCGAATCTGGTAAGCGTGCCCGCGCAGGTCACAACTACGCAGGGCGACATCATCTACGGTCTCCAGGGCAACCAGTTCGTCGTCACCGACAATGGCATACCGCAGCAGGTGCGGCTTGAGGAAGCTCCCGAGCAAACCGGCCTCTCGCTTGTGGTCGTGGTCCAGTGCAGCCGCGCCGCGGGGCTGGAATCGGCAAAATTGACCGGCCTTAACACCATGATCGACGCCATCACCGGCGCGGGCCCGCACGAGGTGGCGGTCATGAGTTACGGCTCAAAGTCGTCGGTGCTCCGCAATTTCACCACCGATCCGCAGAAGATCAGCGCCGCCGTCTCCGCCATCAAGCCGTGCAACGAGGCTGGTGCCGCGACCCTCGACGCAGTCGAACAGGCAGCCGAAATGCTGGGCGAGCGGGAGAACCACTATCGCCCCGCCATTCTGCTCATCAGCGAAACGCGTGATCACGGCAGCCACGCGACCGCTCAGGAAGTAATCGAAGAGCTGGGCCGGACCAACACCGTGGTCAACTCCGTGAGCTACTCGCCTGCGCGCGATGAGTTCATGAGCCAGCTCAAATCCGATGCGGGCGGAGGAAGCACCGGCACCATGGATCTCTCGCCTCTGCTCTTCATGGCTATCAACGGCATGCGGGACAACGCGGCTTCGGAACTCGCAACGCTGTCTGGCGGCGAATACCTGAACTTCAGTACGCGAAAAAGCTTCGATCAGGCGCTCGGCCACCTGGCAAACCAGCTCCACAACTTCTATCTGCTGAGCTTTCAGCCGCAGGGCAAACCTGCCGCCGGTTATCACGCGCTTCACGTCTATGTTCGCGGGATGCCCGATGCTCCTAGTCAGAAGCCGATCTACCTATTGGTTTGAGCCCAGCCAACCGGCTGCCGCAATTCATTAGCGCACGAGCTTTGGCGCTCAGCTGGTTATTCAGCCCGCAACATCGCCACCGGATCGATGCGCAAAGCGCGAATCACCGCCGGGACCGCCGCGAGCAGCGCAGTGGCAAGAATGATGAGCGTCGGGAAAGCCAGCGGGCCCGCGTCTGTCGCTTTCACCTGATACAACAGCGACGCGATGTACCGCGTGGACGCCATCCCGAGCCCAAGCCCGACAAGCGTTCCAATGCACACAGCAGAGAAGATGCCCGCCGTCACCTCGCGAGCGACATGCCCAATCTTCGCTCCCAGCGCAAGTCGGATGCCGAACTCCCGCTCTCTCTGCAACAGCGAATAGTTGAGTACTCCATAGAGACCGACACCAGCAAGCAGCAGCGCGACTGAGCCGAAGAAGAACGCCAGCATGGCGAGCAGCCGCTCGCGAATGGTCTGCGTCTCATCGATCTCCCGCTGCGTACGAATATTGGAGACATGGAATTGCGCACCCACTTGCGGCACCGCCTGGCGCAGGGTTGAGGCGAGCGCAAGCGGGTTCTTCGCCGAGGTGCGCACGATGAACGTCTCTTCATCCAGCGGCCGCAAGCCACCCCCTGCGCCGATCGAGTGAAGCGGAACGTAAACCACAGGCAATATGGGCGCGTGAATATCCTGGTAAAACGCATCCCGGACGACACCAACGACCTGCATGCGATCGCGCTTTCCTTCGTCGGATGCCTTCTCGAAGAACCTCCCCACCGGATGTTCGTCGTTCAGAAACTTTCTCGCGAAGGTCTCATTCACGAGCGCAACGTTGGGATACGCATCACCCTTGCGAAAGTCCCGGCCGTCGAGAAGGGGTATCTTCATTGTCTCCAGCCATCCTGGCGATACATTCAGGAAATAGGCGAGATCGACACTCGGCGGTCCTCCGTTGAGCGAGATCGCATCATTCCAACTATCACCTTTCAGCAAAGGCCATCCGGACTGCGCCACCCGCTCAACACCCGAAATTGCGCGCAGATGGTCAGCAACCTGATCCCAGGCAACAGATGGCTGCTCGGGCCGGCTTGTCGTCTCCAGCACCAGCAGCCGTTCCGCAGAGAAGCCCATTGGCTCTGAGGAGAGCCGCTGAAATGTCGCGACAAATAGGCCGGCAAGGAATAGGACAACAAAGCAAAACGCCACCTGCACGGCGACCATCCCTTGCATCAGGCGCCGCCGCGAATGCGGATCGTCCCCGCCTTTGAGCACGCTCGCGGGCTGCACCGAGGACGCGCGAATCGCCGGCAGAAAACCGAAGAGCAACACCACGACCGCGGTGAGCGCCATGGCGAATCCCAGAACCCGCCAATCCGCAGGCAACGCTAAACGGGCTGGATTGTCTGCCGGATTGATCATGCCGATGACAAACGGCGCAGACCACCACGCGAACATCGCTCCGAAACCCGCCGCCAGAGAGGCCAGCATCGCGCTCTCCACCAGCACCATCTGCACCAGCCGTCCTCGCCCCGCGCCGATGGAAACGCGCAGCGCCATCTCCCGCGCTCTTGCGGCAGCCTGCGCGGTCATCAGGTTGGCAACGTTCGCGCACGCGATCAGCAGAACCATCAGCACCAAAACGCCCAGGGCAGCCAGTGCGGTCCGGTAGCCCTGCTGCATTCCAGAAGCGCCGGTTGCTGCCGGCTCCATCAAGACCTGGTTCTTGAGAACGTTCTGGAGTGTCTGCTTCGATAGTCCCGTTTCGCCACTCAATCGCTTCGCTTCGAACGCGTGGCTAATGGCAGCCATTTTCTGACGGAGCGGTTCCACCGCCATGCCTGGGTTCAATACCACCAGCGTTCGAATGAAGGTCGAGTCGGAACGCCGTACGCTGCGGTGCATCATCGTCGGCACGAAGATATCGACAAACGTTCCCGGTTCGGTGCCGGTGAACTTCTTCTCGCAAACGCCAACTATCTCAAGAGAGTTGTCGCCGATGTGGATGGTGCGCCCGATGACGTGAGGGTCGCGTCCGAAGCGTCGGCTCCAGTAGTCATACGAGATCAGAGCGTATGGTTCTGCTCCGGGCGTGCGATCGTCATTCGCAGTCAGCAATCGCCCGAGTGCCGGCTGCAGCCCGAAGGTGTCGAACATCGACCCGGTGACGTACTGCAGATTAGCCTTCTCCATATCCTGGTCGGTCTTGTAGCTCACATCCGTTCGTTGGGCATACGAGATCGCGATCAACTCCGCTTGGCCCTTCACTGCATCGCGCAGCTGCTCAAACGATGGATAGGCCCAGGAATCCCACTCACCAGGCTTGCCGTCGAATCCGATGCCCTGGCGCGACAAGACATACAGGCGGTCAGCATGTGCAACGGGCAGGGGCCGCAACAGGAGAGCATCGATCAGCCGGAATGCTGAAGTGCACGCACCGATCGCAAGCGCAAGCGACAGGACAGCCGCGAACGATGTCACCTTGTGAGTCTTTAGTTGCCGCCAGCCAAAGATGACATCTGCGCGGAGCGAATCAAGCCACCCAACTACCCGCATATCGCGGCTCTGTTGCTGATGCCGCGCTGTTCTGCCCATCGCTCGCCGAGCTTCCTCAGGATCGCGCCCTTGCTCGATCGCTTCACAGATATGCGATTCCAGCTCTTCGTCGATTTCGCGATTCAGCCGATCGCCTCGAAATACATTGGCAACGCGCGACCAAAGGGACATCTCACACCGTCCTCAGCACACGATTTACAGCAGAAGTTACCGCCTGCCAGCGCGACTCCTCCGCCGCAAGCTGCTTTTTGCCGGTAGCCGTCAGCTCATATATGCGCGCACGGCGGCCGGTATCTTTCGTGATCCATTCCGCGCGGATCCACCCCGCTTCTTCCATGCGGTGCAGGGCCGGATACAGCGAGCCTTCCTCCGCGCGCAACACCTCGCCGGAGTGCTCGCTGACCGCCGACATGATTCCATAGCCGTGCAGCCGCGGCCTGCGCGACAAAATCTTTAACACCAGCAGATCGAGCGAACCTTGCAAGGCATCTGTCTTCGGCATACTAAGACAGCTATATACATAGAAGGCTTAGCTCCTGTCAAATGAATCCATGGAACACGCTTTGAGGCGACAGAAAACCGGGCCGTCTTGTTGTCTCGCGAAAGAGAAGAACTTGGCCCGGTGACAGCGGAATCCGTGTTTAGTATACACTGTATACATGCCAGCGAGCCCAACCGCGCAGAGGATCGCCACGGCCGCCCGTCATCTTCTGGACAAAGAGGGCGCCGATGCCGTGACCATGCGTCGCGTCGCCGATGCTGTCGGCATCACGGCGATGGCGCTCTACCGGCACTATGCGGATCGCGCCGCTCTGCTGAACGTCCTCGCGAATGAAGGTTTTGACGAACTGGCGATCCAACTCTCGGCTGCGCGCCTGTCAGGCGACATCGACAAGCGCCTCACGAAGATCCTCGATGTCTATCTCGATCATGCCCTACAGAACCCACGGCTTTTCGAGCTCATGTTCCTCCGGCAGCGTGAGGGCGCGCGCCAGTATCCGCGCGACTTCAAAGCCGGCCGTTCACCGACTGCGAATCTGATGGCAACCTTGATCCAGGAGGGCATGGACAGCGGCTATTTTCGCAAGGACGATGTGTGGGAGATCGTCTTCGAAATGGGCGCTCTCCTCCAGGGACTCATCATGCTCTATCTCGGCGGCCGCATGGCCATGTCGCCGGCTCGCTTTCGCACCTTCTGTCGCAGATCGTTTTGGAGATATATCCATGGCATTCGCAAGTAACGCCCGTCGCATCGCCATCACCCTCGTCGTTATCGCTGTCTCCGCCGTGCTGGTCTGGTTCGGCAATGGCCTGGACCCGTGGTGGCCGCTGCTCTGGTTCGCGCCGCTGCCGGTATTGCTCTTCGCGCTGCACAGCAGCTGGCGTAGCGCGGCTGTCGTCGCAGCGCTGGCATGGCTCCTCGGCTGCTTTAACATGTGGCACTATCTCCGCCTGGTGGGCGTACCGGTAGTCGCATGGCTCAGCATCTTCGGCAGCGTCGCCGTGATCTTTGCCGCAGCCGTGCTGGCCTTTCGTGCGCTGGTGCGTCGCGGCGCTCCGTGGAGCGCGCTCCTCGCGTTGCCCGCAATCTGGGTGTCCTTGGAGTACATCCGCAATCTCACCACGCCGCATGGCACCGCGGGAAGCCTCGCCTACTCGCAGCTCCACTTCCTTGCTTTCCTGCAACTTGCTTCCATCACCGGACCATGGGGTCTCAGTTTCCTGCTGCTGCTGTTTCCCGCCGCACTCGCCATCGGTATCTATCTGCGCCGTTCGCAGCCCAGGCAAGCGCTCAGCATTGTGGCCGTGTCTCTCGGTGTCATCGTCCTAACGCTGGTCTTCGGCATCATCCGTCTCGCCATCCCGCAATCCCAGAAGGTAAAGGTAGGACTCATCGCGTCCGATACGCCGGCGAACGTGATCATTGCTGCGCCGGGCGCAAGCAGCAGGCGTTTGTTCGCGGACTACGCACGCGAAGCAGAGGGCCTCGCCGCCCGTGGTGCGCGGTTCATCGTGATACCGGAAAAGCTAGCTGCCGTCACGGATGCGGACGTCAGCGATGCTGACGGCATCTTTCAGCCGCTCGCTAACCAGACTGGATCCACCATTGTGGTCGGCCTGGTTCACAAATCCGGCTCTCGCGAGTACAACCAGGCCCGCATCTACACGCCGCGCGAGCCCGTCGCAAGCTACGACAAGCACCACATGCTGCCGCCTTTTGAATCCAATCTCACCCCCGGCACTACTCTTACTCTTCTGCCGAAACCTGAAGGTACCCGCGGCGTGGCCATCTGCAAGGACATGGACTTCACCCCGCTCTCCCGCCGGTACGGAAATGCGGGCGCCGGGCTGATGCTCGTGCCCGCATGGGACTTCAACATCGACCGGGCCTGGCACGGCCACATCGCTGTGATGCGCGGCGTAGAAGACGGCTTCAGCATCGCGCGAGCCGCAAAGGATGGCTATCTCACAATCAGCGACGATCGCGGCCGCATCGTTGCCGAAACCCGTAGCGACTCCGCGCCTTTTGCCACGCTGCTCGCCGACGTCCCGGCATCGCACGACCGTACACTCTACCTGCTGCTCGGCAACTGGTTCGCGTGGCTTTCGCTCGCGATCTGCGCTTTCACGCTTGTGCGACTTGTTTCCACGCATCGCCCCGGATCATCGAGCGCAACGAATCCCTCACTTGCGACCAGCACCCTCAGTTCGCGGTAGGACCGCTGAGAACAACTAAGGGAGCCGCGTCAGTTGGAAGTCTTTGCCGTCCGCATGCAGGACCATCACCTGCGCCGTTGTTCCATCCGCTGGCGCAAACGTCACCTCGTCACTTGAGGCTGCGGAATAAAAGTCCAGCGGGCCTTCGGCGAAATATTCCTGCTTCGGCTCGTCATTCTCCTGGAGAAACATCCGCCCATCCTGCACCGTCACCGCGATCACCACTTGCGACGACAACCCGTATCTGCCCACAACTCTGGCGAGTTGGGCAGCCGTTAGCGCCACCCTCTTGTGCTCCCTCAGTTTTGGCAGCGGCGGCAGCTCGGTGTATGGCGTATAGCGTTCCCACTCGAAAGGGAAGTCAGTCGGCCCCAGCAGCGCATCCAGCAGCGGCTTGAAGATTCCTTCTCCGTTCGAGCTATTGGTCATGATCAAAATTCCCGCGCCTTTTTCGTCAAAGCACAGCGCCAAGTGACGCCAACCCTCATCGTGTCCTTCTTTGAAGAACGCGCGCCCGTAGCGTGAGGAATAGAGTCCCCATCCCAGGCCATAGCCCAGATGGATCGAATCATTCGCAGGCGTTGTCTCTCCATCAAGCGAAGGGAACTGATGCGCCGAGTGAATCGCAATCTGCGGCCGCAGCATCTCCGCTCGCATCTTCGCGTTGAGTATCTTGCCCTGCATCATCGCGATAAGAAAAGTCGCATAATCGTGCAGCGTCGTTTGCATCGAACCTGCTGCGTCCGGCTTCGTACGCTTCTCCGGTCCCAGCGAGCGCCCATATTCGTCATACCCATTTGCGAAATCACTCTCGAAGCGTGGCTCCCACACCATGCTCGTGCGGCTCATATCCAGTGGACCAAACAGCTCCTTCTGCATAAGCGTCGTCAACGACTCGTGCATCTCCGTCTCGACGACCAACTGCGCAAGATCAATGCCTTCTCCCGAATACGCATATCGCGTCCCCGGCTCAAAGTGGATATGCAGCTTGTGATCGTCTTCAAATGCGCGCCAGTTCGGAAATCCGCTCGTATGGCTCAGCAACATGCGTAGCGTGATCTTCTTGTAACGCTCATCGCCTTGCAGATCGGCATACCGCGGATATTCCGTCAGCGGTTTCGGTAGATACTCATAGACCGGCTTATCGAGGTTCAGGGTTCCTTGTTGCACCAGCCGCATCACCACCGCTGCGAACGCTGTCTTGCTCAGCGATGCCGAGGTCATCACCGAATCTGGCGTCAGCGGCAGATGCTTTTCCGTATCCCGCAGCCCATACGCCTTCAGGTACGCAATTCTGCCATCCTGAAAAATGGCCACTCCGGCACCCGTCACATGCGCGGCATCCAGCAGATGGTTAACCATCGCATCCACCTGCTGGGTCGTGATCGTGCTGCCATCCAGCCGCGTGATCCGCGGCCCGCGATCAGCAGCGGCCATCTTTACGGCCTGAGCAGCACCAATAAGCACGAGGAAGCACAATGCGGCGCATACGTTGCGAAGCCGACTCACTTGAGTGGAGCGCATGCGCAACCATACGCCAACCGCGTGAAAATGTTCCCCAGTAACGCGACAGGGCGCAGAGATTCCCGGCCGTGCATCCAACCAGCCGAACCGCCTGTATAAACGAGAGAAGAGGATTTGCGCAGCACGCCAAAAGGAATGGACACAAACACCTCAGTCGAGCTGCCTCGCGTCGCAGTCGTTGTCATCGGCCGCAACGAAGGCGAACGCCTGCGTACCTGTCTCACCTCAGTGCTCGCCATGGACTACCCGCGCGACCTGCTCGAAATTCTCTACGTTGACTCCGCTTCCACTGATAACTCCGTCGCCCTCGCACAAGACCTCGGCGTCCGCACCATCGTTCTCGACGGCCCTACTACCGCTGCGCGCGGCCGCAATGCCGGCTGGACTCAAACCTCCGCCCCGTTTGTCCTTTTTCTTGATGGCGACACGCTGCTTGACCCAGTATTCGTCCGCAACAATCTCGATCGATTCGACGATCCATCGATCGCCGGCGTCTTTGGTGACCGTCGCGAGATGCGCACCACGGATTCCGTTTACAACGCGCTCTTCGATCTCGATTGGAACACGCAGCCTGGCTTTGCTCTCTTCTTCGGAGGAGATGCTCTGGTTCGCCGCAACGCCCTCATCGATGTGGATGGATACGACGAACGCCTGATCGCCGGCGAAGAACCCGAGATGTGCCGCCGCATGCGCGAGCGCGGCTATCGCATTCTTCACGTCGCAGAGCCCATGACGCGTCACGACCTCGCCATGCACCACTTCGCCCAGTACTGGCGTCGCTCCATGCGCACCGGCCACGCCTACGCCGAGATATCCGCAATGTACAGCAACACCCCTGACCCGCTCTGGAGCGACGAGAGCCGTCGCAATTTCGCCCGCGGTCTCTTCTGGCTGGTCATGCCGGCGGGCTGCGCCGTCACCTCGGTTGCGCGCCGCTCCTGGTTGCCGATCGGCCTTTTCGCCGCGTCCGCGGTTGCGCTCGGTGCGCGCACGGCGCTGCGCGCTTCATCCAAGACCCGTTCGCCGCACCTACTCCTCGCGTATGCGCTGCACTCCCATCTGCAGCAGGTCCCGATCCTCTTCGGTCAGCTCGAATTTTGGCTGCGGCGACACAGACGCCGTCGCTCAGGCATCATCGAGTACAAGACCTCCTGACACTGGCCTTTCGTATGCTTGAAAATTTTCGACAGGACTGGCGAACCTACGATGGCGATCTCAGCCGTCGCGGCTTGTGGGTCATGGCCGTCTACCGCTTCGGCCGATGGCGTTACACCATAAAGCCCAGCCTCATCCGTAAACCGTTCTCGCTGCTCTATAAGGTGCTCAACGTCATCAGCGAGATTCTCACGTCAGTCGAGCTCCCCTGCGAAGTCTCCCTCGGTCGAGGCCTAATCATCGAGCATGCTTTCGACATCGTCATCAGCGGAGACGCCGTCCTCGGGGACGACGTGGTACTGCGCAACGGCGTCACTATCGGTCTGCGCCATCGCGCCTTCCGCGGCTCCCCTGTGATCGGGAACCGCGTCGACATCGGCGCCGGAGCCAAGATCCTCGGCCCAATCACCATCGGCGATGACGTCTCCATCGGCGCCAACGCCGTTGTCCTCACTGACGTTCCCGCCAACTCCATCGCAGTCGGCATTCCCGCTCGCATCCGCCCACGATCGGAGCGCGCCGCCGCGGCCTTCGATCCCGTGGCCCCTCCGGAGGCAGCCGTGCGCCCGCCCACATCGCTCGAGCATTAACGCTGGAGTATCTCAACTAAATTTCCGCGAATCGCTGACTCACAATTGGATCGGACGTTATCGCGCGCGGATCCCGCGAGCGTCCAGATAGGTTGTGATCGCTGCCGTGCTCGCGACCGCGTCCGCAAGTCCCACATACCCATCCGGCCGCACCAGGTAGGCCGCATTCCGCCACAATCCCGTTCGCCGCATCTCCCCTCGCCAGGGAAAGACGTGCAGCGGCAGGCTTCGCGCTTCGCACAGTGCCCGCAGCTCTTTTGACGCATCGCCATATACATGCATCTGCCAGTCCAGCGATCGCAGCGGTACAAAATTATCCCCAGCGCTGTCCGCGTTCTTCACCCAGGGCAGGCGATCGCCGCCTTGGACCCTCTCCGTCCATCCCACGCTCAGGCTGCTTCCTTCGTAATCGATTTCTATCTGCGAGACCCTGCGGAACATCATCCGCCGCATCGATTTGGACCTAAAGAACAGCGGGATCAGGAATGGCACGATACGCAGCCGTACCAGCCGTGCTACGGGTCCGGAGCTGGTCACGCTCGTAAAAGCCCGATCCGTTGTCGCCACCAGTGTCCGCGCGAATCCGATCCGCTCCTGTTCGTAGCTGTCCAGAATTGCGGCATGCGCGCGGTTCTGTACCACCGCGGCCAGCTTCCACGCCAGGTTCACTGCGTCGCCAATGCCCGTGTTCATCCCTTGTCCGCCAACCGGGCTATGGATGTGCGCCGCATCGCCCAGCAGAAACGCGCGCCCTTTGCGAAACTGGTTCGCCACGCGATGGTGCACGCGGTAGGTCGAAAACCAGTTCACTTTCTTGACGTCAATGCGAATCCACTCGAGTACCCGCTTGCTCACATCCTCCCAGGTCAGCTTTTCCGCCTGAGATTCCAATTCCTGCCGTATGGTTCCAATCAGCCGTGCCCGCCCGTCGCCCTTCAGGGGAAAGACCACCAGGAAATCGCTTCGGTCCAGCGCTACGTGGAGTTCGCGGTTTATCGTCGCCCCACTCGCTTCCACATCGGCGACATAGAACATGTGCTCATAGGTGCCGCCGGGAAACCCAATGCCCAGCGCCTCGCGGATGATCGAGCGTGCTCCATCGCATCCGGCTATGTAGGCGGCTTTACAAACCTCCTCAGCGCCATCGGAGCGCCGGAGATGCCCGGTAATGTCCTCCGGAGTTTCTTCGAAACGCACTAGCTCCGTCTGCCGCTCTACCTCAATGCCAGCTTCGCGCAGCCGTTCGATCAGCAAACGCTCGTGCTCATCCTGCGGATAGACCAGCGCATACGGAAACGGGCTCAGCCCGGCTCCCATCTCACCGAAGACCGCATGCGCCACCCTCCTGCCGGTCACCCACATGTTCGCTGCAATGATGTTCCGGCCCGCTGCGACTACCGCATCGGCGAGTCCCATCTGCTGATAAAACTCGAGCGTCCGCGCCTGCACCGCCAGCGCGCGCGACGTCGTGCCCGGCTCCGCGGTTTTGTCGATAATCCGTATCCGCACGCCCAATCGCGCCAGCCAAAGCGCCAGCACCAGGCCCGTTGGCCCGGCGCCAACAATTAGCACATCCGTGTCCTGATCCGAGATTGCAACCATCGCACTACCTCGTTTCGCAAGCTATCCCGGTGATCCTTCGTCGCGCGAATGCCAGCGTCGACTCTTGGATGACGAACCTCTCATCGATGTTCAAAAAACAGCGGGGCAGTCCGTGCGGCCGACTCCTATGCCAGCCAGGGAAGCCACCTCATTCTTTTGCGGGCCTGGCCCTATGCCTTTTCCCCGGCTGGTTCGAGGTAGCTGGCCGCTTCTTTTGGGGTGCCTTTGTACTCGCTCTCGGCTCGACAGTCAGTCTACGGACCGCTTCGGCAAGATCGCGCGCGGAAGGGGCTTGCTTCGGATCCATCAACCATTGCGCCATTACACCGATCATGAGCCCGTGACAGAAGGCGCCGAGCGTCCGAACAGTCTCTTCATCAATCGTGGCCTCATCCACATTCAGAAATAACGCTGCCAACCCTGTCCACGCGTTCTTAAGCGCCTTTCCCACGCCGCGCCGGATCTCCGGCACGTGATCCATTTGCGAAAACACATCGAAATTGGCTGCCCACAACGGGCGGTGCGCCGCAAAAGTTTGAATCAGCTCCGCCCAGATCGATTCGAATCGGTCTATGGTCGTAACATTGCGTCGCGCACTGCGGCTTAGCGTCTCGCGGAACTCAGTCTCCCACTCCTGAATCGCCGCCATCAGCGCATCCACCAGCAGCGCCTCTTTCGACCCAAAATGATATCCGATGGCCGCCAGGCTAACACCCGAAGCGGCCGCGATATCCCTGGCCGTCGTGCGCGCAAATCCCTTTTCCAGCAAACAGCGCTTCGCTCCCGCCAGCAAAGCTTCGCGGTTCCCCATGCTCACAGTCTAAGGCCGGCGTAAAACATATGTATCAGACATTTGTATTAGACATTTGTCTAATACAAATGTACAGTTTTTGCCAGAATGAAAAAGGAGGAATGGACCGTGAAGAATCAAAACGTACTCATCTCAGGCGCCAGCATCGCTGGACCGGCGCTGGCCCTCTGGCTCAGCCGTTATGGCTTTCGACCCACCGTGGTCGAGCGCGCACCCGAGCTCCGCGGCGGCGGCTATGCCGTCGACTTCCGCGGTGCCTCCATGCAGGTTCTGGAGCGTATGGGCATCCTCGAAGAAGTGCGGCGCCAGCGGACCTGGCTCGGCCCCACCACCATCGTCGATCGCGCCAGCAGGAAGGTGGTCAGCCTCCCGGACGGCTTCACTAGCGGGGAATTGGAGATTCTGCGCGGCGATCTCGCCCGCATTCTCTACGAGGCCACGCGCCACGATGCCGAGTACGTCTTCGACGACTCCATCACCGCCCTTCGGCAGAGCGAAGCTGGCGTTGAAGTCTGCTTCCGCCGCGGCCAGTGCCGCACCTTCGACCTCGTAGTCGGTGCCGACGGACTGCATTCGAATGTCCGAGCTCTCGCTTTCGGTCTGGAGTCGCAGTTCATTCGCCATCTCGGCTATTACATTTCCAGCTACACGGTTCCTAACCACCTGGATCTCGATCACAGCTGCCTCTTCTACGGCACACCGGGCAAGATGGTTGGCGTCTCCAGCGCAAATCGCAGGAGTGCGGCATGCGCCTCCTTCTACTTCGCATCCCCATTGCTCGAATACGATCGCTACGACGCCGCACAACAAAAAAAGATTCTTCGCGATCGCTTCGCGGGAACGGATTGGGAGGCACCGCGTCTGCTCAGCATGCTGGATTGTGCGCCGGACTTCTATTTCGATTCGGTGAGCCAGATCAAGATGAACCGCTGGTCGAGCGGCCGCACTGTTCTCATCGGCGACGCGGCCTGGTGCAGCTCACCGCTCTCCGGCATGGGCACTGGCATGGCGATCGTCGGCGCCTACATCCTCGCAGGCGAACTCAAGCATGCCGCGGGGGACTACACACTCGCCTTCGCAAACTGCGAGACGCTCATGCGTGATTACGTCGCGCGCTGTCAGAAGATCGCCGAAGGAGCCGACTGGTGGGTGCCCCGCACCCGCCGCAAGCTCTGGCTGCGCAACCAGATTTGGCGCGCCCTTCCCTATACGCCATTGAAGAACATGATGCTTGAGGTGCCGCTGAAGGCCGCGAACTCCGTCTGCCTCAGGAATTACTGACGCGCCTAGGCAGAGAGCGCGGCACGCGCCTGCTCAAGCACCATCGCTTCGACCTCCACCTCGCTCCCGCAGCTCTCCGCCAGGGCATCGAAAAACTCGAAGGATGTCAGCGCGGCCAGCTTCGCGGCACGACGCTTTGACTCGCCGCCACTCCTCAATCCTTCCACGACCCGCGAGGCTGCCATCAGCCGCCGCCGGTTGCGCGCCTCGATCACCCCGCCGAACTCTGGATCGATCGCGCCAATCCCATGCACCCGCCGGAGGAGCAACCGGTTCTTCGCCCAGAAGCCGCAGAAGATGCCGACAAACTTCACCAGTTGCGCATCGCCCGGCGGTTGTGTCATGACCTCGCGCATCCGGTTCATACCGCTATCCAGCGCGATCAGGTCAAACACCGCCTCGAGTACTCCCGTTTTCGTTCCAAACAAATTGTGGATGGTCTGGCGCGTCACGCCGCTCGCTGCCGCCAGCGATGCCATGGTCAGACGCGGATACCCGTTCGCCGTCAGCTGCGCCTTCGCCGCCCGCAGGATCGCGGCGCGGCTCTCATCCATCTGCTCCAGCCGCTTGCCCAGATCGTAAGGCCGCTTTTCCGGCTCTTTCGGTTGCTTTGTCACAAATGCATCTTAGAGGCGCTAATTTAATTTGACAATATGTAAAGTGAAATGTTGAAATGAATATAGAGCAGGAGGGCCAACATGAGCAGCAACCCTATCGGCCACCCGACGAGCCCGCAACTCAAGCCCGCAGGGCGGGGAACAACAGCGGGCGTGAACCTGCCCAGCGGATTCCCCACGGGCTTAAAAATCGGTTTCTGGTCCTGTATCGCAATCGCCGTCGTCGCCGTCCTGCGCCGCGTCTTCGCGCTCTCGACCCCACCCAGCCCAAACGCGCCGCCCCAACTCGCTGGGCTCGATGCCTACTTCACCACCCACGCCGCGCTCACTTACGTCCACATCCTTTGCGCGCTCGCCTTCGTTCTGCTGCTGCCGCTGCTCTTCTGGCGCCGCACCCGCAACTCCGCCACTCTCTCTCGCGTGATCTTTCCGCTCGGCCTCGTCGTCGGCATCACGGCCTACGCCATGAGCGTGCACGCTGTCGGTGGATGGCTGGAGCGCGCCGCCGTCCTCTTCTTCGATACGCTCTTCCTCTTCGCGCTCTTTCGCGCCTGGTCATTCGCTCGCGTCAACGACCGCCCGCAGAAGCAACGCTGGATGCTCCGCGCGATCGCCATCCTGCTCGGCATCGCCACTGTGCGTCCTGTGATGGGCGTCTTCTTCGCCACCTCGACGCTTACGCACCTTACGCCGCAACAGTTCTTCGGTATTGCCTTCTGGATCGGCTGGTCGCTCAACACCCTCGTGATGGAGCTGTGGCTCCGCACCCGCGGACGCACCGCATTCGCATGAGCGCCCGCGCAGAAAGGAGAAAGCAATGAACACGCAAATGAAACCCGCCTCCGCACCCGCGGCCGTCCACCAGGGGCCGCACCCCGGCATGTTAGCCATTCTCTACATGGTGCTCTTCTGCGCCGGGCTCTACCCCGTCACCCAGTTCTACAAGTTGCCCTACTGGCCCGGACCGTGGGAGCCCGACTCCGTCATCATCGCG
The DNA here is from genome assembly GCA_963737035.1 of uncultured Acidobacteriaceae bacterium. GTDB lineage: Bacteria > Acidobacteriota > Terriglobia > Terriglobales > Acidobacteriaceae > KBS-83. The sequence goes on from CAVTRJ010000021.1 coordinate 36,621, forward strand.
TTCTTCCAGAACCAGGGCGGCCGTGTGCTCCTCTGTATGTTTCTGCAGCTCGGCGCCATGATCTGTCTCGGCCTCTTCACTGCCACCGTCGTCAGCCGGCTCCACTTTCTCGGCGTGCGCGCCGCCGGCATCTACATCGCGCTCTTCGGCGGCTTCATGGTCGTCTTCGACGCCATAGTCGGCACCATGGCTATGTGGGCGCTCCTCCGTCCCGGCGTCGCCGCACACCCGGACGTCCTGCTCGCGCTCTACTACCTCGGTTACGGACTCGGCGGCCCTGGCTTCTCCATCCCTATGGGACTGCTCATCGCCGGCATCTCGGTCACCGCCGCCTTCATGAAGCTCCTGCCGAAGTGGCTCATCGTCTTCGGCCTCATCCTGGCCATCGCAGGTGAGCTGAGCTGGTTCCACCTGCTCGTCTTCCCCAAATTGCTTTTCCTTATTCCGCTCGTCCGCTTCCCCGGCTTTATATGGCTCATCGCGACCGGGTTCCTGCTGCCAAAGACGAGGCGGCCGGCATCCCAGATCGCAGCACCGAGAGCGGCATGACGGAGAAGGCCAGCTCGTCAGCAGCGCAAGCTATACTGACGGCCCATGAAGGCATTGCAAGTTCTTGCTCTCTGCGCCGCAACCGCATTAGGTCTCCCAGGTTTCGCGTCTGGGACCTGGGCGGCTGCGGCTCCCTCGGCCACCGTTCCTGCTGCAACCCAGCAGATGGCAGTTCCCAGCCACGGCAGCACGCTGCTAGGCATCTTCTATCTGGCCGCCGGTGAGGGACCGCATCCCACCGCCATCATCTTCCACGGTTTCCCGGGCTACGAGCAGAACCTCGACATCGCCCAGACTCTGCGTGCTCACGGGTGGAACGTGCTCGCCATGCACTACCGCGGGTCATGGGGTGTCAAAGGCAGTTTCTCCTTTGAGCATGCCGCCGAAGACGCCGATACCGAGGTGCAGTTTGTCCTCGATACCGCGAACGCGCAGAAGTACCGCATCGATCCGCATCGCATCCTCGTCATCGGCCACAGCATGGGCGGATACATGGCCGCGTCGGCCATGGCGCACAACCCGCAGGTGGCCGCCGCCGTGCTCATCTCCGCATGGAACATCGGCGGAGGTTTCGCGAATCGGCATCAGGCGGGCAGCGCGCCTTCGACCTTGAAAGAGGAGGCGAGCAAGCTCACCGAGAACAACAATCTCGCGCCGCTGGCGGGAACCACGTCGCTGGCGCTTGCCCGCGAGATCCGCGAGCACCAGCAGGCGCTCAACTTTCTTAGCCTGGCGCCGCAGATCGCACCACGCCCGGTCTTCGTCATCACTGCCAGCGAAGGTCTCGCCCCGTCCGACCATGCGTTGGCCGAAGCCCTCAGCAAAGCCGGCGATACGCACGTCACCGAACGCCACTGGGACACCGACCACAGCTACTCCGGCCAGCGCGCGGAACTCGCCAACGCCATATTGCAGTGGACGGCAAACCTGCCGCGGTAGAGATTCATACCCGCGACCATAAGCACCGCCGATCACGAGTTGTTCGCAGAGCACTAAACCGGAGGAGTGCCCTCCACGACCGGCAGCCCTGCTGGCGGCGTAAAGCGAAACGTATCCGCGGCCATCGCTGGATTCTCCTGCTCATCCCGAAAGACGAAACTGGTCCGCGAGCCGTCCAGCTCTTCCAGCGTCATGGTACGAATCGTGCCATCCGCAGTGACAGTTAGTTCCAGCGACCGCACCCGCTGCTCCATTCCGCGCGGAACACCGCGCAGCCGGAACAGGCCGCCATCAGCCGGGGTCATGGTCAACCCGTCCAGTTCCTTGGCTAATTGAGCATGCCCCAGCAGGAAGCGCAGGGGCGAGCGCAGGTCGTCCAGCTTCTTTGCCGGAATCTGCTGCACCTGCGCATCTCCCGGCGTGTAAAACCACCCGTACTTCCCATCCAGCACAAAGACCTTGCCCACCGGCTCGGCATAGTTCCAGCGCATGCGCCCCGGCTTTTCCAGCAGCAGCACGCCGCTCTCGTGCCGGTCCATGCCCATGCCCGCGTAGCTTTCTGTAAAGTTCACGCGCAAGCGCTTCAGCGTGTTGTAGTGGTGGTCCACCGCTGCGGCAAGCTGGGCGGCAGAAGGCGCCACCTTCTGTCCTAGCGTCGGAGAGACGGTCAATAGCATGGCCAGAAATACAAAAGGCCAGCAGCGTTGCTGGCCTTTCGATCGCTTCGCAAACCTCACGAGATTGGGATCGTGCAGTTGGTGCCTCCCGCCGGATCAGCCTTGATCTCGCCAGACATGTCCATGCAGAAGCCGCGATGGCCCGTCTTGCCCACCGTTTGCGGCACTGCCGTCACCTCATAGGAAGTGAACATGTCCTGATTGTTCGTGCCCGTCGTCTTGGTGCAGTTGGTGATGTTGAAGGTATAGCCGTCCTTCTGTCCCGAGGCCAGCGACGATTGCAGCATCTGCGCCGCCTGCGCCGTCGGTGGGCCAGAACTCGCGTTGCCGCCCAGCGAACTGATTGTGCAGGCAAATCCATTCGCAGGGAAGTTCGTCTGGTACTGCACCTCCGCCGCCTGGATCGCACGCAGCGATGCCAGGGCAGAGGTCTCGTGTGCCTGGATCATCATGTTGAGCATGCTTGGAATCGCGATCAGCGAGATGATCAGGATCACCGCCATCACGATCATCAGTTCCATCAGCGTGAAACCCGCTTCGCGTTGCCGGAAACGATCTTCCGTCGCCGCCTCATTCCACCACTTCTTCATGACTTGACCCTCAAAAATCATCTGGCGCACCCGACAGGCGAGTACCGCCGACCGCAGCTTATCAAAATCCCCGTACCACCGGAAATATGCCTGAGTGCGCCTCAGAAAGACGCGCGGCGATCCCGTTTCGCTCATCCGCAGGGCCTTTATCACGCTCTTAACAGGCCAAATCCTCGCGCCCGACCTTGATGCCGTCCAGCCGCCCCAGCATGGTTACGGCAATCTTCTCTGGATCGAACAGCTCCCGTGCCAGCGTCATCGCCTGCTCCGCGGTCACTTGTTCCACCTGCTGCATCACCTCATCGATCCCGAAGAAGTGATTGAAATACATCTCCTGCCGCGCCAGGTTGGACATGCGCGCACCGGTGCTTTCCATGCTCAGGATGATGTTGCCCAACAGCTGGTCCTTCGCCCGCCGCAACTCGTCCTCTGGCATCGGCTCCTGCTTCAGCCGCCGGAACTCGTCCGTGACGAGTTGAATCACCTGCAGCGCCCGGTCGGATGAAGTCCCGGCATACACGCAGAGCATGCCGGTGTCCTTGTAGGGATTCAGGTCGCTGTAGATGGAGTAGGCGAGGCCACGTTCCTCACGAACCGTCTGGAACAACCGCGAGCTCATCCCGCCTCCCAGCACCGTGTTCAGCACCAGTGCGCAGTAGCGCCGGTCACTCGAGATGGGCAGGGAAGGCACGCCCATACAAAGCTGCACCTGTTCGAGCGCCTTCTTATTGCGCAGCACAATTTTCGCACTCGTGCTCGGAGGCAGGTTCGCATCCTCCGGCACTCCCGCTGGCATGCTCTCGAAGCGCCGCCGCACCTCGTCCACAAACCGCTGATGATCCAGGTTTCCCGCCGCGGTAAACACAACATTGCCGCCGCGGAAGCGGTCGCCGTAATAGCCGAACAGCTTGGCCTGCTCCAGCCGCCCGACTGTCTCTTTCGTGCCCAGGATCGGCTTGCCCAGCGGATGGCCGCGCCAGAAGTTCTGGGTAAAGATCTCGTGCACCAGGTAGTCGGGGTTGTCCTCGTCCATCTTGATCTCTTCGAAGATCACGCCCCGTTCGCGCTGGATGTCACCCTCGGCAAAGATCGGGTGCAGCACCAGATCACTCATCACATCGAGCGCCGTCGGCACATGCTCATCCAGCACTTTGATGTTGAAGCAAATCGTCTCTTTGCCCGTAAACGCGTCCAGGTTCCCGCCGATCGCGTCCACTTCGCGAGCAATCCGCTGCGCCGTACGCGTCTCGGTGCCCTTGAACACCATGTGTTCCACAAAGTGGGAGATGCCGTTCAGCTCCGCAATCTCATGCCGCGAGCCTGCACGCACCCACACGCCCATCGCCACGGAGCGCACGTTGTCCATGTGCTCCGTCAAAATGGTCAACCCATTTGGGAGGACCGTCCGTTCTACGCTACGTTCGTTCATAAATTTCGCCGCTCAATCCTGCGTTAGGCGGACAGACACGTGTCCGCGTGAAGCACATGCGTGCCACTCAGCCGAATGCCGGAGCATTTTCCTGATGCCGTGAAAATGCTCTATCCTTGCCTGTTGCCGGGTCGCTTCGATGCCATTGAATGCGGGATTGCCGTCAGAGCCTCTGTCTGGGTCGCCATCCGGATCAACGGGGGAGCGCTTCTTCATTTTAGACTCTGCCAGCCCGGAATCGGTTCAAACCTCTGCCCCACAGATGGTGCAATCGCTATTTGGCCTTTCTATTCAGCAGCTTACCGCGCTGATGGCGCATTTTGACGAGCCCGCTTTCCGTGCCCGGCAGCTCGCCCAGGCCCTTTATCGCGACTGGATCCCGACCTCGACGCCATTACGACACTGCCCGCCGCGCTGCGCCAAAAGGTCGCGGCCGAGGGCTACACGATCGGTCTTCCGTCCATTCTCCAGACCTTCCGCTCCATCGACGGCACCGAGCGCTATCTCATCGGCGCGAGTGGCAACCAGACTGTCGAAACTGTTTGGATGCCGGATGGCGATGGCGCCGAAGACAGCGAGGACGACTCCACACCCACGCGCCGCCGCGCGACCATCTGCGTCTCCTCGCAAATCGGCTGCGCCGTCAACTGTCAGTTCTGTCTTACCGCGAAGCTCGGCATCGAGCGCAATCTCACAGCCGGCGAGATCGCCGGGCAAGTCGTCGCGGTGCTACGCCGCCATCAGGTCGAGCTCGGCCGCGATCGCATCAACCTCGTCTTCATGGGTATGGGCGAGCCCTTCCTCAACTACGACGCCTTCATGGATGCGGCGCGTCTGCTCGTCAACGAAGTTGGTCTGCCCACATCGCGTATGACTGTGTCGACCAGCGGCATCGTCCCAGGCATTGAGCGCTTCGCCAAAGAGCCCGTCCGTCCACGCCTCGCCATCTCGCTCAATGCCTCGAACAACAGCGTGCGCGAAGCTGTCATGCCCATCACGCGCAAGTGGCCCATCGAAGCAGTCTTCGAAGCGGCGCGCGCCGTGCCGCTTGGTCCGCGCGAGAAGATCACCTTCGAGTATGTGCTGCTCGGCGGCGTCAACGATTCGCTCGTCCACGCCGATGAAGTCGTTGCGCTCGCCCGACGCGCCGGCTTCGCATCCAAGGTCAACTTGATCGTGTGGAATCCCGGCCCCGGCATTCCGTATCACCAGCCGAAGGACGAAGACGTCGCCCGTTTCCAGCAGCGTCTCATCAACCGCGGCGTTCCCGCCTTCATCCGCCGCCCAAGAGGCCGCGACATTTACGCCGCCTGCGGCCAGCTCAAAAAAACGATGGAAGCCGCAGCAACGATAGATTGAGCCAAGGTTTGCGGAACATCACCGGTCTATGACGGCTTTCCTGAACGTCCCTCAAGCTGCATAGTGAGTTGATCAAAAAGGCGTGGCAGTTCGAGCAATGGGTGCCGCTCTCCAGCAGTGTGTCCTTCTGGCGGGAGCATTTTGATCAAGCCGAGCCGGGTTTCAACATCAAACTCTCCGAGCGCTTCATCCAGCATCAGGTAACCGATTTGTTTGAGTGTGTCGTCATTCTCCCGAAAGTCGGGAATGAATAGGTAAAGGCCCGCAATTTTCCCATCGGAGAACAATGTAAACTGAACGTCTTTCGGGTCGACGCGTTTATCCCCAATCTCGACGATGTTGATCGTGGTGCGTCTTGGTCGAAAAGCGGTGATGTGCCAGCGTGGAAGGTCAGGTGCCGTATCCCTTAGTGATATGACCGCGGGAAACGCGCTCTTGATACCGCCAGCACTGATGACAAACTCCCTTCTTTCTTTTCCCTTTTCTCGTTCTTTGGGGCCAAATTCAAAAGCGAGATCCTGATGAACCCTCCGTAGCGCAGCTATAAGCTTGTCGAAAATTCTTTCCTGGTTTTTCTCCAAATCAAACAACACTGCTTCGTGATCTGTAAACCAGTTCCAAAATTCTTCATAAGGGCTCATGGCAAAGAGCGTATCTGGGCTCAGAAAGATTCACCACCGCTCGATGCACCCTGCGATACATTAAGGCTGCCATGCGACCACTCGCTCTCGCCGCATCCACGCTCCTGCTCGCTGCTCCCGCCATCGCCCAATCTCCGCAAATCCCGATCACCGACGCCGCGAAGTGCACCAATCTCCAGCAGCTCCAGCTCGACCAGGCCCACGTCCTCTCCGCGGAAGTTGTCCCCGCCGGCACCTTCGTCAGCGCCGCCGCGCCCCACCGGCAAAGCTGAACAGATTCCGCTCTACAAACAGCTTCCCGCCTTCTGTCGGGTCAAAATCGAAGCCACGCCCACATCCGATTCCAACATCCAGATCGAAGTGTGGCTTCCCACCGCCAATTGGAACCATCGCTTTCAAGGCATCGGCAATGGGGGCTTCGCCGGCGAGATCGATTTTGAGGGGCTTGCTCGCGCACTCGATAGCAATGCTGCCACAGCCGGCACGGACACTGGCCATTTCGCCGATGGCATCGACGCCAGCTGGGCTCTTCACCATCCGGAGAAGATCAACGACTTCGGCTGGCGCGGCATTCACCAGATGACTGCGCAGGCCAAAGCCGTCGTCGCTGCCTTCTACAGCTCACCCGCGCAGCACAGCTACTTCACCGCCTGTTCCGACGGAGGCCGCGAAGCGCTCATGGAGGCGCAGCGTTTCCCCACCGACTACGACGGCATCCTGGCCGGCGCCCCCGCCTACAACTGGAGCACCCTGCTCACCAGCGCGGCCATGGGCATGCAGACGCTGCTCTCGGATAATGCCAGCTACATCCCCGCCGCCGATGTGCCGCTCATCCATCGCGCCATACTTGCGCAATGCGACAAGCTCGACGGCCTGAAGGACGGCATCATCGCCGATCCCCGCGCGTGCCATTTCGATGCCGCCCGCATTACCTGCAAGACAGGACACAGCCAGCGCTGCCTCACTGCCGCACAGGTGAAGTCTCTCGACACAATGCTGAGCGAGCGCAAGGTTGGCGACACCACCATTCCCGCGATTCTTCCCGCTGCCGGCGAACTCGACCCCAACGGTTGGCCAAGCTGGATCACCGGACCCGAACGCGGCAAGTCCGCTATGGCTGGCTTCGGCTACGGCTACTTCGCCAACATGGTCTATGACAATCCCAAGTGGGACTTCCACACCTTCGAACCGGTCGCCGGCCTCGCCGCCGCGCGCGAGAAGACTGGCGAAGCGCTTGACGCCACCAACCCCGATCTCAGCGGCTTCCGCAGTCACGGTGGCAAGCTGATCATGTACCACGGCTGGGCTGATGCGGCGATCAGCCCGCTCTACTCCATCCGCTACTACGAACAGGTGCAGCAGAAACTCGGTAACGGCGAGACCGCAAGCTTTACCCGCCTCTATCTCATGCCCGGGGTCAAGCACTGCGCCGGAGGACCAGGAGCGGATGCCATCGGCCAATTCGGTCTCCCGGGCATGAAGGGATCAACTTCCGGCAACAACGTGATCCATGCCCTGGAAGACTGGGTCGAAGAAGGCAAAGCGCCCGAGAGCATCACCGCCACCAAATACGCGGAACTGCCCGACCAGCAAGCTAACCCGAAGAAAATTCTGATGACGCGCCCGCTGTGTCCCTATCCACAACACGCCCAGTACAAAGGGACGGGAAGTAAAAGGGAGGCGACATCCTTTGTCTGCCAGTGATTGGCTAGGCTATCTATGAATATCTCAGCACGAGTCACAAACAGGCGCGGCGAGCACACCGTATCTCTCCGCACGGGAGCACGGGAGCATTCTTTAACTATTCCGCCGAAGCAGGAGGGCGCGGGGTCTAACGTGAACGGCGGCGAACTGCTCTTTCTCGCACTGGCTACCTGCTACTGCAATGACATCTATCGCGAAGCCGCCAAACGCAAGATCGAGGTGCAGCGTGTGGAAGTCGAGGTGACAGGCACGTTTGGCCGCGAGGGCGAAGGAGCGAAGGAGATTCGGTATCGGGCATCCGTGGATGCCAAAGCGCCAAGGGAGCAGGTGCTCGCGCTGATTCACCACACCGACACAGTCGCGGAGATTCACAACACTCTGCGCGCGTCCACGCCGGTTGTCTTATATGAGTGTGATGCTCACGAGATTTGAGAGGCGCTTCCTCTACGAGGGGTACGCTCAAGCAGGGCTCCGGGGCATCGTATCGAACTCAGCGCCAAGGCCCAGGTGCAGCAGGACGTCGGCCACACGATCAGCGTTGTGGCGCAGCGTGTCGCCCTCGGCAGCGAAGTTGCCCGGAATTACCTTAACGCCCAACGTTTCGATGCGTTCGATGTCGGGCAGGATGGGCGCGGCGCCCTCGCGCGCATAGTTGCGCAGCAGGGTCTCACTCACCGGTGCGGTGTTCACCAGGGCATAGTCGAAGATGGCGTGGCCCATATGCTCGTAGATCTTCTCAATGTGCTGCGAGGCGGTCAGCCCCAGGCTCTCGTTCGACTGCGTCATGAGATTGCAGATGAACACGCGCAGTCCACGCGCGTCGGCCAGCGCATCGGGAATCCCTTTCACCAGCAGGTTCGTGATCAGGCTGGTGTAGAGCGACCCCGGCCCCAATGTGATCAGATCCGCGCGCGCGATTGAGTCAAGCGTCTCCGGCAGCGGCTCGGCGCCCTCCGGCTCCAGCGTCAGCTCGCAGATGCGGCGCTTGCTCGCGGTAATGTTTGTCTCGCCCTCGACGATCGATCCATCGTCCATGCGCGCGGAGAGCGTCACATTGGTGGTCGTCGCCGGATAGATGTGGCCGCGTGTTGCCAATACCTGCGAGGAAAGCTTGATCGCCTGCGCGAAGTCGCCGGTAATCTCAGCCAGCGCCGCGACGAATAGATTGCCGAAGCTGTGACCTTCCAGGCTGGCAATATCTTCGGAGTGGCCGTTGCCGTTTGCCGCCGCTGCTGTTGCGGAGGAAAAGCGATGGCGAAAGAGCTTGGAAAGCAGCGCCTCATCATCCGCCAGTGCCACCATGCAGTTGCGCAGGTCCCCCGGAGGCAGCATGTTGAAGTGCCGGCGCAGCCGCCCGCTCGAGCCTCCGTCGTCGGTTACAGTCACGACCGCGGCCAGATCGCTGATCAGGCTTGGCACGGCCGCGCTGTCCGGCTCGGCGGTCTGCGGAGACGGCGCATAACGGCGGAGCCCCCGGAGCAGCGTGGAGAGCCCCGTGCCCCCACCAATCGCCACCACGCGCAGCGATGAACGCCGCAGTGCTTCGCGCCCTGCCTCTCGCTGTCGTGATGAGCTACTGGGAATCACCGGCATACTGCTGCGGCTCCCTTTGTCACTGAACTTCCGGCCCATGAAGCGTCAAGCTTATTGAACCTCGGGGTAAAGCAGCTCAGTGAACCGCGGATCGTCCGCCATATCCTGAAAATCCGAGTCCACGCGCGCATGGATGCGGTTCTGTGGATTGATGCTGATCGCCGCCGACAGGTGCTCCAGGCACTGCTCGGTTTGTCCCGTCATGCTCTCCAGAATCGAGAGCCCGTAGAGTGCGTAATCGGTCTGCGGCGCCTTGGCGAGAATCTGTTCGAGCTGCTCCCGTGATTCGTCGTACAGCCCGGTATTCAGCAGTGAGATGGCGTAGTCGTACTGTTCCTCGGGACCGCTGAACTTGCGCTCCTGCTTGGCTGCCTGGCGCCCGCAGGCTTCCAGGTACACGCGTGCGCGCTCCGCGACCTCGGGCGAACTCTGCTCGCTTAGCTTGCGGAAGCCTTCGCGAGCCTTGTCGTATTTGCCTTCCTGCATCGCTTTCAGGGCCGATTCGTATTCCTGCATGGTCTTGTGATGTGCCGGATCGGTCATGGTCCGCACCTTACCCTGGATCGTCTTGGGGCTGCGTGCCTTGGTGGTTCCTGTGCTTGCCATTGCTTGATCGTCCTTGCTTACACCCGCCTGCGTCTCAAGCAGGGTTCAATGCCGCCTCTGTTCCAGCCGTTGTACACTCCCGACCCCAGGTTCCGTCAACTACACCTCAGCGGCACTCACGAGCTCCGGCGGCTCCGTGCGCTATGTCTTTCCCCATAAAGCATGGGGTTCAGCTCCGGATCGTTGTACATTTTCAGCTGCCGATACTGCTTGAAGTAGCGGTCGCCCGCACAGACCTGCGCCCACAGCCGTTGCAGACATCGTGCCAGGTCATCTCGCTGTTCCTCTAATGTAGCGAACCTCTCCTCATTCCGTTCCCGATGGCCTTCCGGCGCTCCCCCGCGGTCCAGTTCCTCCCGGGTATGGAACAGTTTCAGCGACAGTATCGACAGCCGGTCCATCATCATACCGGGCGTCTCGGAGTGCTGCTCACCGCGTTGTCCGAGCGACGCCGCCCGGAGATTCGCGAGCAGCAACGCATCCAGGCGCTCTGCCGTGTCATTGCGCACCTGATTCACGCGATCAATCTCGCGCTTCACGACTGCGATCGAGGCGTCGTCGGCAGAGGGCCGCCGTGCCTCGTCTTCCGCATGCCAGAGCACGAAATTGCTGGCATGCTGCGCCTCGACCAGTCCCTCCAACGTCTCGTTCTCACTCGGCTTTGCCGGAGCCTCGTGCCACAGCCGAGTGCGCGCATCCTGCAGCAGCACAATGGCGCGCGCGTCGACCAGAGTAGAGAGCGATGGAGGCATGGAACGGGAGCAGCGGCGATCTGCTGGTGAGCTCGCTGGGAATCGAACCCAGGACCCACGCATTAAAAGTGCGTTGCTCTACCAACTGAGCTACGAGCTCACAGTACCGCTCTGCTGCTAACTAACGGTACCACAGGAGTGCGCGCCGGCTGAACGGCGGCGCAGAAGCGTGAAGACAGCAAGGGCGCCCGCTGTGGGGCGCCCTTGAAGATTATGCCTGCGCCGGGTTAGGGCAGGTAGTAGCGGATGGAGGTCTCGAAGATGTTGTCGGTACCCTGTGCGGTGCCGGAGGGGTTGGTCGTGCCACCAGCGCCAGACCAGATGTTGCGCTGGAAGTAGCTGTACTGGATGCCCTGACGGAAGCGGCCCATCGGTCCGCGGTAGAAGTCGTACCAGTAGCCGGTGGCGAGCTCCTGGACGTCTTTGGTCTGATTGCCGCAGTTCGCTGGCGTCGCCGGAGTGAAGCCAGTGCCGCCGCCGAAGCCAGGATTGACCGTCGCGCTGGGCCCTGGTTCGGTATTGCATCCGCTCATGTTGGTAAGCGGCGAGCCGTAGCCAACCTTGCCGAAGTAACGGCGTCCGATGTAATCGCCGCCGTAGTTCACGTAAAGGGTCAGGCGCTTGGTCGGATTGGCTTCAATCGTTCCGAGAGCATCGAAGTTGTGCAGCGGAGCGATCTGAGCATTGGGACGAAGTGTGATATCGGCGATGGTCGAAGAGCCGTAGCGGCCAGTTCCATCACCCCACAGACCCTTGAGGCCGACGGTCAGCTTCTTGTGCATCAGGTACGCGCGACCGCTGGCGCCGAGGCCCCCACCGACGGTGCTGTCGTTGAAGGCACCGATAGAGTTCGGAACCGTCGTGGTGGTTGTTACGCCGCCGACAGTGGTGGTCGTCGTCGTCGAGTTCGGGTAGATACGGTCGCGGAAGAAGCGGGCAATGCCGAAGACCTCGAAGTGTCCCCAGGGCCCCGGCTCGTAAGCGATCTTCGCGATCATGTCCGGCGCCAGGTTGAAGGAGTAGTTCGCAGTCACGTTGTAGAGGCCGCCACCATTGCCGTCGGAACCGATCAAGAGGTTAGTGGGGAGACTCGAACCGGCGGGGTTCAGGGTCTCGGCATTTTCCGCCGAGGCGCCGATCCAGAATTTATCGCCGAAGTCCTTGGTGACGCGGAAGCCGTACTGACGCGTCCACACAAAGCCGGCGACGTACTGGGGATCGATGACGGAGGGAAGGATCTCCGAGCCGTTATCCAGACCCTTCGTGGTTTCCGTTGCCAGTGACCACATCTGGCCTCCGCTGATGTTCCACCCGTTGTGGAAGGCGGCTCGCGCCCAGAGCTGGCGCTGGCGGACGACGTAACTGTTTGACTGGTTGTTGTTGGAGGTGATGCCGGTCCCCAGCCAGTCCATTTCGTAGTAGCCGGTCATATCTACAGTGGGCAGCTTGCCGGTCACTTTGAGGGCAAGGCGGGACTGGCGACCCGTGCCTTGGAACTCGCTCAGCTGGGCTGCATTTGAATGGTCAAGTGGAATGCCGGTGAACTGCGTATTGATATCGCCGCCGGTCGCGGCGCTGCGATACACGGTTGCGGCTTCAATGAAGGAGCCCGCCGGCGAGATCGTGACGCCTTTGTAGTGGATCTCGTCAGGGTGCTCTATCTTCTTGGTGATATTTGTCTGGGTCTCCTGAATCGAAGAGGCAAGCGAAGTGCTGTTGGTCTTCAGATCGCTGACCGCGCCCTGCAGGTTGGAGACAGCGGACGCATTGTCAGCGGTCTGCTGTTGCTGCTGCTGGGCCTGCTGTTGCGCCTGGGCAGCGGCTGCATTGGCCGCCGCAGCCTGTTGCTGGGCCGCCTGCAATTGCGCATTGCTGTCGGTCAACTGCTGCTTGAGCTGGTTGATCTGCGACTCCATGTCGTCGCGCAGCTGTTGGATCTGCGTCTCGACGGAGGGACGGTGCTCCACCTTCCGCGCTGCACGGTGCCGGACTGTGGTCTTTCCTTGAGCGGTGCCGCTCGCGGCAGTGGTCTGCCCGTGGGCGGTCGCCATGGCCGACACAAGCACGCAGGTCGCCATCGCCTTCAAATGGTTTTTCATTCAGCCTCTCTCCAGAACTCGCCACGCGGTGCCCCGAAATGTTCCTGAGCCAGCAGGACACACGAGTGACGTAGCCATAGGCTGACAGCCGAACATGACGGTGCGGAGAACAGAAATTGAATAGATTGTTAGGAATTGATGAACGCCACGTTACAAACTGCGGGAACTCACTGTTTCGTGCCTGAAGTCTGATTCGATCCGGCGCTGAGCAGGTTGGCCAGCAGCCGGTACGCGCCCGGGACGCCCTCGGGCGTCTGGCGGTGCAGGGCATAGGCGACATAGATGTATTCGCCCTTGCCGAAGTTCGCGTGCAGGAGCCCACCGCGTTGTGGATCCTGGCCCGCATCGTGCGTCTCGGTAGGAGCTTCAAACTCCGGGGCCCAGGAGCTCATAAAGGAGTGGCCGCGCTCCTCCGCCCACCCGTTGAAGTCCGCTTCAGTGATGTGGTTCGGTATCGTCAGCAGCGGGTCCTTCGGATCGAGCAGTTTGACAGGCGCTCGCTCGTCGACCACACGCTCGGGAATGCCCTGGGAGCTCAGATGCAGTTCATAGGGGGCATACCCGTGATCAAACTCCGGTCCCTGATACATCACCACCAAAGTGCCGCCCGCATGGACCCACGCCAACAGGCGCTGGTTGGCCAACGGCAGCTCCGGCCGTGCGGCGTAAGCGCGGATGCCGAGCACGATGGTCTGGTACTGGGAAAGGTCGCCGCTCAGAAGATCCGCGGTAGCGAGCTGGTCCACATGCAGCCCGAGTTGCTCGATCGCACCGGGAAGCGTGTCGCCGGTGCCCATGACGTAAGCGATGCGGCGATCGCCGGCGACCTTCACATCCACACCGCGCACATTCGTACGCGCCGCTCGGTACAGATTGTAGGGAATCAACGCGCCATACCCTGCCGTCTCATAGCCCACCGTATAGCGTCGATTGCCGCTCTCTGCGACCGCAGTAATGGGATAGCTTGCCGCTTCCAGCGCGGGCGCATGCACCTGAAAGCTGAAGACCGCATCCTCACCGGAGTGCAGATGGAAGTCTGCTATTGCCGGCGTGGCTTGCCAGCCCTGCGGCAACTCCAGCCGCAGCGTGCCGGCAGCGTCTCCGGTCGCATGAACGTGCGCCGGTATGGTGATTTCGTGCTGCTGCCCGTCGTGCAGGGGCACAAGCGGCGACACAATCCAGGCTTGTCCGAGCGAGACAGATACTGCCGGCGTCACCACCAGTGGGGCATACACCGCACCTGCGCCCAGCTCGAGATGCATCGTCTGTACTGCCTGGGCAAGCCGCACCGGCACACCGTCATAGTCAAAGGTCGCAATGCCGGTTACAGGATAGGGTGCGAAGGAGAGATTGCGGTACTCCGGTTGCGCGATGTCGTAGTACGCCTGCTCGACCGAAGGCCGCGAAAAATAAGGCGCTGTCGGCGCGGCATCCTGCGCGGCGGTTACATGGAAGACCGCATCGCCGCTGGTACTGTGCGGATCATCGAGCCCCGGGGCGCCCTCGCGTGTCACCGTCCAGTGTTCGTTCTGCGGCGTCTCCAGCGTGATCTTACCCAGCTGAGCGGCTTTCGGTGACCGGATATGCACACGGACCCGGAACTCCGACCCAGGAGTCACCTGGGCGGCGGTCGGCTGAGGGGTGGAGGAGAGGCCGCCTCGCGGGCCAGCGTACAGCTCGAAGCCGCGACCTCCGCCGCCCGGCATCACCAGCGCGGTTGTCTCGATGCCGAGCGCCTCAGCCAGAGCATCGTTCGTCTGTGTCAGCTTGATCTCCAGCTCGCGTTCGATCGAAGCCTTCCGCTCGGCGTCCAGATTGCTGGTTTTCACCGCATCCAGCAGCTTCGTAGTGCGGCGATAGACATCCGCCAGCAGTGGCGCTGTCTTCTCGGGATGGTCGGGCGAGTAGTTCAGGATCGCCTGCGCCAGGATTTCATGGATACGTGACAACGGTTGTTGCAGGAAAGCACCCTGCGGGCCGGCCAGCTTTGCCAGCCCCGGCAGCGACGTATCGATGCCATCGAAAAAGCTCTGCTCCACCGGCTGCGCGGGCACACGTGAACCGTAGCGATGGTAAGCACTCGACGCCTCGCCGGCCAGAGGAACATTTGGCCCTTCATGCTGCGACCGCTGCTCGCCTAGGCCACGGCGTGCAATTTGGATGTAAGTCTGTCCCAGCAGCGGGTCGCGCTCACCTTCCTGGATCGTGAGGTTGGTCGCGGGAATGCCGTTGATGTCCGTGTCGTTGACGTAGTCATGAAAGCGAACCGGAGCGTATTTGCCGGTCGCGTAGTCGAACATGCCTTTGGGTGACAGCGAAAAGCCGGGCACCCGCGCATAGACCTTGAGCGGTTTCCATGGCTGCAGGCCGGCCGCAATCTGGTCGGGGAACATCTTGGGGTCGCCCGCGGCGTTGAAGACCTCCTGCGCCAGCATGCCCGCAACCTGGTGGTGGCCGTGGCCGTCGGTCACGCCGCCGACAAAGACCGAGCAGACGACCATAGGCCGGTACATGCGAACCGCCCGCACCGCGTCGTAGAGCACGCGATCATGACCCCACTGCCCGAGCGCCTCTTCCATGGTTTTCGAGAAGCCATAGTCGGCGACGCTGCCCCAGTACTGCTGGTCGACACCGTAGTATTCGTCTGCGCGCAGCAGCTCGTTGGTGCGGATCAGCCCCAGCGCATCGTAGTCCGCGGCGGACATCGCGTTCTGGCCGCCCTCGCCGCGGGTGAGCGTGAAAAGCGCCGTGCGTACACCCAGCCCGCGGCTCTCATACGTCAGCATGCCGCCGTCTTCGTCGTCGGGGTGAGCGACGATCATCATCAGGCTGGCTGTCGTGTCCAGTCGCTTCAGGCTCTCGTAGAGCGTCGCTGCGCCACGATTTTCCGGCAGCGGCGTGGCCTCGATTCTGGGAGCAGACGCAGGCGGTAAGTCAGCAGCGACCGTCTGCGCGTAGACCGTGGTCGCCAGCAGAGCAGCTAGTGGAAGAAGGTGCGCGCGCCGAGGGTGCATGAACCTTGAGTGTATCGTCCGCCCGGCAACCGCGCGAGGGCGCTCGAGCGCAATCGGTGGGCCAGCTACACTTCGTGCAGCGCGCTGCGTCCATTGCATCGCGGTTTTCATCTCCAAAAAGCATGCCGATCAAAGACGCCACTCCGCCGCCGCACCTCCCGCGTGAACTCGGACAGGGCAGCGCGCTCGCGCTCAACATGCTGGAGATGGTCGGTGTGGGCCCGTTCATCACGCTGCCGCTCATCGTCGCTGCGATGGGTGGCCCGCAGGCGATGCTGGGCTGGGTGCTGGGCGCGGCGCTGGCGCTGTGCGACGGCCTGGTCTGGGCGGAGCTAGCCGCCGCGCTGCCGGAGGCTGGCGGCTCTTACGCCTTCCTCCGTGAGATCTATGGACCCGGCCGCACCGGTCGCCTGATTTCCTTCCTTTATGTTTGGCAGTTCACGCTGAGCGCGCCACTGGTCATGGCATCGGGAGCCATCGGTCTCGCACAATACGCGAGCTATTTGTACCCGGGGCTGTCCCTCAGGCTGGCCGGCAGTGGTCCGTTCGAGCACATCGAGCGCTCCAGCTTGGTGGCAGTTGCTGTCGTTGTGCTGGTCGTAGTGCTGCTCTATCGCCGCCTGCGGGCCATCGAGCGGATGGCATGGGTTCTGTGGGCGGGAGTCATCTTCACGCTGGGCATCACCATCGCCGCCGGCTTGGCGCATTTTCACGCACGGCAGGCGTTCTCGTTTCCCGCAGGCGCGTTTCAGCTGAACCATCGCTTCTTTATCGGGCTGGGCGCAGCCATGTTGATCGCCACCTACGATTACTGGGGCTATTACACCATCGCGTATCTTGCGGGCGAGGTGCGCGATCCCGGCCGCACGCTGCCGCGCACCATCCTCGGCTCGATCGTGATCATTGCGGTGCTCTATCTGGTGATGAACGTCAGCGTGCTTGGAGTCATCCCGTGGCAGGAGTTCACCAGCACCAAACCGAGCGCAAGCCATACCGCGGTGGTCGCTGAATTATTGGGCCGCAGCTTTGGGCCGGTGTGGGCGAAGATCGGCGCATGGCTGGTCATCTGGACGGCCTTCGGCTCACTGTTCTCGCTGCTGCTGGGCGGCTCGCGTGTGCTCTGGGCTGCCGCAGCAGAGGGCAACTACTTCCGGCCGCTGGCGCGCCTTCATCCGCGCGGAGCCTTTCCCGCAAACGCGCTGCTGGTGCTGGGCGGCATCGCCTGCCTCTGCTGCTTCTTCGATCTCAAGGCGATCATTGCCGCGCTGGTGGCCCTGCGGATTGTCCTGCAGTTCCTGCTGCAGCAGGTAGGCGTGGTGCTGCTGCGTCTTCGCCGCCCGGATCTGCCGCGGCCCTTCCGCATCTGGCTCTATCCGGTGCCCGTGATCTTCGCAACACTCGGCTTTCTGTTCGTACTGGCGTCGAGAGCCCACGCCGGTCGCGAGATCGCTGCCGCGTTGGTGGTCACCGTTTCGGGTGTCGTGGTATACCTGCGGCGAGCCCGCCGCGATGCCGCATGGCCTTTTGCCCGAAGCCGGGACATGAGCCCCGTAGAATGAGTTAGATGCCCGGCGATGATCCAGATCTGCCGGTGGCGCGTACTGTAACCGGAGTCCCGCACCAGCGTCCAACCTATTTGAGGCCACGTGGGGGCTTCCTGGAGAACGACCATGCTGATCCGCAAACCCGCTGACATTCCTTCCTCTGAAATCACTCCCAAGGCCGACTACTTGAACCGGCGCACGTTCCTCGCCGGCATGGCGGCTGCCGGGGCGGCACTGGGGGCCGAGCGCATCGAGCGCATGGTCTCCCCTGGCGTCGCGCAGGCCGCAGACAAACTGCAGACCACGAAGAGTTCTCTCTCCATCACCGGCGAGACGCTGACCTCGTTCCAGGACATTACCCACTACAACAACTTCTACGAGTTCGGCACCGATAAGAGTGATCCTGCGCGCAACGCTGGTGTCATGCACACGCGTCCCTGGACAGTCCAGGTGACCGGTATGGTCAAACAGAAGAAGAAGGTCGACATAGACACGCTGCTGAAGTTGAGGCCGATGGAAGAGCGGGTCTATCGCTTCCGCTGTGTGGAGGGGTGGAGCATGGTGATCCCATGGGCCGGCTACTCACTGTCGGAGTTCATCAAGCAATGCGATCCGCTGCCGGGTGCGAAATATGTACAGTTCAATTCGCTCGCCGATCAGAGGCAGATGCCTGAGATCGGTCAGTCAGGCATCGAGTTGCCGTATTCCGAGGGGCTGCGCATGGATGAGGCGATGCATCCGCTCACACTGCTGACCTTCGGCCTCTATGGCGAGACGCTGCCGAATCAGGACGGCGCGCCTGTGCGACTAATCGTTCCCTGGAAATATGGCTTCAAATCGGCGAAGAGCATTGTGAAGATCAACTTCACCGACAAGCAGCCGATGACGACATGGAACATGATGGCGCCGAACGAGTACGGCTTCTATTCCAACGTGAACCCCAACGTCGATCATCCGCGGTGGAGTCAGAAGACGGAGCGGCGCATCGGCGCATCGTTGTTCAAACAGCGCCAGCCAACGCTCATGTTCAACGGCTATGGCGATCAGGTGGCGAGCCTGTACAAAGGCATGGATCTGAAAAAGAATTTCTGAGAAAGCACGATTGGGTTTTCCATGCCGAACCGGGTTGTCGTTGCACTGAAGGTGCTGGTCCATATTGCCTGCCTGAGTCCATTTCTGATTCTGGCGTGGCATACGTACCATGACCTTACGCATCCGGATGCCGTTGCTTTGCTGGGTCCGGATCCGACCGCGGCTCTCTCGCATGGAACCGGATTCGCCGCGCTGCGCATCCTGATCATCTCCCTGGCCATCACGCCAGTGCGCCGGCTCAGCAAACACCTGGGCTGGCTGGTGCGCTTTCGCCGCATGCTGGGGCTGTACGCGTTCTTTTATGCCTGCCTACACCTGCTGGTGTACCTCAAGCTCTATGCCAACCTCGATTGGGCAACGCTGGTCGACGACCTGAGCAAGCGGCGTTACATCATCGCCGGCTTCTCCGCGTGGCTATTGCTGTTGCCGCTCGCCCTTACATCGACAAAGTGGTCCATTCGCAAGCTGGGCAAGCGCTGGCAGGTGCTTCATAGGCTGGTCTATGTGGCTGCCGTCCTTGGCATCATTCACTACTGGTGGATCGTGAAGAGCGGCGTACTCGATCCTTTGAAGATCACCATCGTTGTGGCCATTGTGCTGTTGGCTCGACCAGTGTGGTCGTTCATCGACGCAAGACGGCGGCAGAATCGCCTGACCGAAGCTAGACAGGGAACATGAGCTCAGTTGCTGGGCGCCGCGTTCACCACCAGATCGGAAATGTCTGTGCCGTTCACCTCAAGCGCCTGGCCGGAACTCGTGTAGCCTGCGCGCGTGGACGGATCGTACGCATTCGACAACTGAACAGTGAATTTGCCATCCGGCACAGCGTTGAAGGTGAATGTACCGTCCTGTGCAGTGGTTGCGCTGATCGTGCCGGTATCCCCTGAAGTGAGTCGCAGTTGTACCGAGGCTCGCGAAAGAGCATGGCCGTCCTGCTGCGACACGACGACTCCGCTGACGGAGTGCATGCCCGCAGCAGGAATCTGAATGTCGGCTCCGGGAACCTCGTCGCCGGCATGGATATCAAACTTCTTCGCCTTACTCCGCTCGATCGTGTTGCCGTAGTAGATAGGGAAGATCGAGCGCGGCGCGGCGAAGACGGTGTATGTGCCGTCCGCCAATCCAGTGAGGCGAAACTGGCCGCGATCGTCCGTCTGTGCGAAGCCGGCGAAGCTCTGCCGCGCGCCGCCTGCCGCCTGCGTCTGTGTGCCCGTGGTCAGAAGAAAAGCCTGCACCGATACCCCGGCTGCGGGCGCACCGTCATCGAAGCTCACGCTCCCGCTGATGGTTGCTCCGCGATAGAGCATGATCTGCACACTCGCAGTCTGGTTTGCCGCCACGCTCACCCGGGTCAACTGACCGGTGAGCCGGTCGCGATCGGCGCTCGCGAGATTCTCAACATCGCGGAGCAGCCCACGAAGCGGCTGCACGTATCCCGGCATCGTGACGTCCGCGTAGTAGTCTCCCGGAGAAACGCCGGTGATGCGAAACGAACCGTCGGAGCCGGTAGTCGCGAAGCCGCCGCGGAACCCGAATCGTCCGCCCTGTGCATCCACCGGCTGCAGCCGAAGGTTGGCAAAGCGCGCCGGCTTCTGGGTATCTGCGCAGTAGACGTGCCCCGTCACAGTTCCCGTGTCGCGGTCCTGGGCTTGTGCAGCGAATATCACTAGACCAGCGATCACTGCCCAGAGCAGGGAAGCGAGCTGCCGATGACTCCGCATTCGTCACGTCCTAGGTTTCTTCGATGCCGAAAAAAATATCAGTCTCGTGCTCGAAGCGCTCCGGGTTCCGCGCAGAAGCCAGCAGGTAGCGCTCCTCATGCCCGTACCTCTCGTAGACCTCGGCGGCGCGGCTCATCACGCTTTGCGTGTCATGCGCCTCGATCGCTCTCCGCTTCATTTCCTGGAGTACACCCAGATCGAGCTTGATGGATGTCGGAGTGCGCGGCGCCATGGCTGCCTCCTCTTTGAACTTCGAGACCGTGAAGTTGGTCGACTCGTAGTAAAGCTTTTGCGGTGCCCATATCGCGAGCCCCGCTGCGAGCTGCTCCGGAGCGAAGTTGCTGCGCCCACTCCACTGGAAAGCAGCAGTCGCCGCAAATCCGGCAACCGTGTGGTCGCGGTGCAGGTTTGGACCGCCGTCGGCGCCGAACGTGAGCACAATGTGCGGCCGCAGTTGCCGCATTCGTTCCACCAGCCGCGTTGTGATCTCAAAAAGACTCGTCTGGATGAGCGCTCCGTCCGGATACTTCCACACCTCGTGCCGGGTGACGCCCAGGATCGCGCAGGAAAGGTCCAGCTCCGCCAGGCGGGCGACAGCCAGCTCGTCATCGCTGCCGGTATCGCCGCGGTTCGAAGCCGCACGGCCCTCCGTCAGACAAATCACGGTGGTATCGGCGCCTCGTGCGTGCGCCATCAGCAGCGCGCCGCCAAAGCCGCCGCTCTCATCATCCGGGTGTGCCGTCACGCACATCAGACGTAGCGCCAAGCTGTTCTCCTTCGACGAAGGTGTCAATGACTGTCGGATAGTCCCAGGGCAGCGAGCGTTGCGCTACCGGGCGGAAGCTGAAGCGATGCAGCGGCGTGGGGCCATGCTCTGCCAGCGCTCGCTTGTGTTCAGGCGTCGAATAACCCTTGTGCGAATGCAGACCGTACTGCGGCCATTGTTCGTGGTACTCGCACATGCGCCGGTCGCGATAAACCTTCGCGATCACAGAGGCAGCGGCAATGGAGATCGAGAGGGAATCGCCGTAGATGATGCTGGTCTGCGCGCAGGGTAAATTCAGACGCATGGCATCGATCAGCAAATGGTCTGCGGCCGGCATGAGCCGCGCGACTGCAGCCAGCATCGCGAGTTTCGACGCTTGGTAAATATTCACGCGATCGATCGTCTCCGCGTCTACCTCTTCGATCGCAAAGCAGACAGCGCGCGTCTCAACAACTTTTGCCAGCCGCTCACGGTCCTCGCGCTCCAATTGTTTGGAATCGCGCAGCCCGCGAATGCGGCAGTCCGGCGGCAGAATGACAGCCGCGGCTACCACTGGTCCGAACAGAGCGCCTCGCCCGACTTCGTCCACACCGGCCACCAGAACCGCACCCGCGGCACGCGCCGCCTTTTCGTAGCGCAGTCCGCAATGCAGTTTCTTCAGCATGCGCATTTTGCGCGCAGACGGAGAGAGCGCTTCCTCATCGAGTCGCTCGATCTCCTGTTCGCTGATTACTTTGGCCGTCGACATCTGCCCCAGTGTACGTCGTGCGGGGTTGTCGAAAAGCCGGGCCGCGTAAAAGAAGGGCCGCATGATCAGGTTCAACCATTGCGGCCCCGTGCATCTCAAGCGCGTGACTGGCAATCCAGTCTAGGCGCTCAGCTCTGCTTCTTCCGCGGCCTCCTCGTCCACGTCGCGATCCTGGTGGCTGTCCGGCAGCAGGCCGAGGGCCTGCCGCTCGAAGAGCCGCTTGTAGACCCCGCCAGGTTGCTGCACGAGTTCTTCATGACGACCCTCCTCGACCACCGCGCCGTGTTCGAAGACCAGGATGCGATCGAGCATCCGCACCGTGGAGAGCCGGTGCGCGATGACAATCGCCGTCCTGCCCACGATGAGCCGCTGCATCGCCTCTTGGATGAGTGCCTCCGATTCTGAGTCGAGGCTGGAAGTGGCCTCGTCCAGAATCAGAATCGGTGCATCAGCCAGGAAGGCCCGGGCCAGAGCCACGCGCTGCCGCTCGCCGCCGGAGAGCTTGACGCCGCGCTCGCCGACCAGCGTGGCATAGCCTTTCGGTTGCTGCGCGATGAACTCATGCGCATTCGCCAGCCGCGCCGCGCGCTCGATCTCTGCCATCGTCGCGCCCGGCCGGCCGTACGCAATGTTCTCTGCCAGCGAACGGTGAAACAGCACCGGGTCCTGCGCGACGAGTGCAAGCTGCGCGCGCAGTGATACCTGCGTCGCATTCGCGATCTCCTGCCCGTCGATCAGGATGCGGCCGTCCGTCACGTCATAAAGCCGCTGCAACAGCTTCACGAACGTCGTCTTGCCGGAGCCCGAGTGACCCACCAGTCCGACACGTTCTCCCGGCGCAATGCGCAGCGAGAAGTCACGGAAGAGTGGTTCAATCTGCGCTCCGTAGCGGAAAGTCACATGATCGAACAGCACCTCCCCTTCACGGATGTGCAGCGGGCGCGCGCCTTCGCGGTCCGCCACACCCAGCGGATGCGAGTGCATGGCCACCATCTCCTCCATCTCGTTCACGCTGCGCTGCAAGTTGGCCACGTGCTGGCCCACATCACGCAGGTAGCCGTGGACGACAAAGTAGCTGGTGAGCACGAACGTGACATCGCCCGCAGTGGCGCGGCCGCTCCACCACAGCCACACTGCGCAGCCGGTCACGCTGGCGCGCAGCACCAGCAACACCGACTGCTGCATGCTGCCGCTTTGCGTGCCGCGTACCCAGTGCCGCAGTGTGCGCAGCCGCCACTTGCCCATCACCAGACCGAGACGCGCGTCCTCGCGACTCTCTGCGCCGAAGGATTTCACCACGGCGTTGCAGGTCACAGAATCGGCCATGGCGCCGCCCACCAGCGTGTCCTGCGCGTTGGAGAGCCGTGCCGCCGGCGCGACATAGTAGAGCGATAGCCACACAGACAGCGCGACGTAGAGCACGGCTCCCGTGCCGACGACCGCGCCCATCGCCGGCCAGCGCCAGCCCAGCAGAACGGAGGAACCGATCAGCACCAGCAGAGCGGGCAACAGCGCCAGCAGCAGCGTGTCGTCCATCATGTCCACTGCCCACATACCGCGCGTCACCCGCCGCACGATCGAGCCGGCAAAGTTGTTCGCATGCCAGTCCGTCGAGAAGCGCTGCACGCGCCAGAAGGCATCGCGGGCGAAGCGCGACATGAGGCGCAAGGTCAGGTGAATGATGGCAACCAGCGCAAAGTAGCGCCCAGCCACCAGCACGACACCCAATGCGGCCATGCTGCCCAGTGCCCATAGCGCCGCATGCAACGCGTGCAGTTTTGTCGCATATGCATGCGAAGCCGCAACTGTCCCATGTATCGCGACGGCATCCACAAGACGGCCTGCAAAGACCGGCATGAAGAGATCGGCCACGGTTGCCATCAGCATCGTTGCAGCGACGCTCACCACCAGCCATGCCTCCTGCCGCCAGTGGCGGAAGAGGAATGCGAGAACGTCGCGCATCGCATGATTATTTCGAGAGGCTTTCATAGGTCTCACTCAAGTAGGGAACCGGCCATCAGCCGGAACCCTGGAAGAACCGCAGGTTGAATTGCCAACCTGGAAGTGAGGAGCCTCAGAGCGAACCAACCACTCTCGATCTGTTGTGCAGAAAGAGAAAGGCCCTGAGGCAGCGCCCCAGGGCCTTCGCGAAATGCTGACGAAGACGCTAAGTGCGCTCCACTTCCTTCAGACGGGCAGCCTTGCCACGCAGGCCGCGGAGGTAAAAGAGTTTGGCGCGACGGACACGAGCCGACCGAACCTTCTCGATCTTGTCCACCACCTTGGAATTCAGCGGGAAGATACGCTCCACGCCCTGACCAAAGCTCATTTTGCGGACGGTGAAGGATCCCTGCGGGCCGTGCTTCTTGGCAATCACTATGCCTTCGAAGGCCTGCAGACGTTCCTTTTCACCTTCCTTGATCTTTACCTGCACGCGTACCGTGTCGCCCGGGACAAAATCGGGAAGGTCCGTACGCTGGAGCTTCTCGGCAAGGCGCTGCATTACTGGATGGATTGACATGACAATTTCCTAGGGATTAGTTCGAACTTCTAGTGTACACAAATTTGCGCAGGTTCGCACCTGAAACAACCCACAACGTCTAAAGACTACACTGCAACGAATTATCCATATGCGATCCTTCGCGGCCCAGGTTTTCGCGGTCCAGCTTCTAGTGTACGTTGTCGCACCATGCGTCCTCGCTGTTGCACAGGCGCCGCCTGCGCCTGTGCAGAACGGCACCGTCTTTCACGCCGGCACAAATCTCGTTCTCGTCCCCGCACTTGTGCGCACGAAGAAGGGTGAGCCAGTCTTCAGCCTGACCGCCAACGATTTCCTGCTCACCGACGATGAGGCGCCGCAAACGCTCTCGCTCGAGCAGGACACCGACAGCGAGCCACTGGCGTTGGTCGTCGCAGTTGAGACCGGAGGCGCCGGAGCGCGTCACCTGGACGACTATCGCAATCTCGGCTCGACCATCGAAGCCCTGGTCGGCAATGTTCCGCATCGGGTTGCACTGGTGGGGTTCGACAGCGAGCCGCGCCTGTTGGAGGATTTCACTCCCGATCTCAACGCTACTGCGGCCGGCCTGCACGATCTCGAATCCGGAGACAACGGAGCAGCCATTCTCGACGGCTTGAAATTTTCTGTCGATCAGTTACAGAAGCAGCCACGGGAATATCGGCGGGCGATTTTGCTGCTCAGCGAGACAGTCGATCACGGCAGCCACATTGCTCTTGAAGACGCAGTACGTTCCGTCAGCGACACCAACACGGTCATTTACAGCTTCGCGTTTTCGTCGACAAAGATGATTGTGGAGCCAAGGCCAAAAAAAGTACCTGGTCATGGGGACCCTGGACCACCAGGTGGTTGTCTGGCGCAGGATCCGAACGAAGATCCTTCGGACGCGAAAGGCAAATTCGAAAAGACCTACGACTGCATAGGCCTGCTCGCGCCGCCACTCCGCGTGGCAAAAGTTGCGGCGCTTCTTGCTGTGAGCGCGATGCGTCGCAATGCTGCCGAAACAGTCGCCCACCTCACCGGCGGTGAGTACTACTCCTTCAAGGATCGCCGAAGCCTGCAGAAAGACATGCTGACGGTTTCCAATCACGTGCCCAATCGCTATGTGCTCAGCTTCCGTCCGGAGGCGCCGCATCCCGGGCTCCATACCCTCAAGCTGCAGCTGAAGGATTATCCGAATCTGGAGATCACCGCGCGCAGGAATTACTGGGCTCAGGAGCCGCCAGCAGACAAAGCGCCATAATGGTGGCATATCCAAAGGCACTCTGCGCTATTTCTCAGCGCGAAACGTCTTTCCCAGTTCCTGCTCTGCGAGACGGAAATAATGCCGGAAGTTGTAAATCAAAGGCGACCATTTCTGGGGATCGATGCGGCTGTCGCCGAGGACGAATTCATTCGCCACATGGACGCGCACGACTTCG
Organism: uncultured Acidobacteriaceae bacterium; assembly: GCA_963737035.1. Taxonomy (GTDB): domain Bacteria; phylum Acidobacteriota; class Terriglobia; order Terriglobales; family Acidobacteriaceae; genus KBS-83. The sequence continues at coordinate 62,383 of CAVTRJ010000021.1, forward strand.
GCCTCCGCCGCAATGCCACCACCAAGCTGGTTGATTCTCTCGCCGCTCAACCTGTGCAGGTGAACGACCCTCGCCTCCAGATGCACAGGACACTCTCTGGCGCGCTCCGGTTGCACAATCTCGCTGGGCATCGGGCTGAGGCCGGAGACGCCAAACTTGTCAGGCTCGAAACGGAATTGATTAGCCTTGATATTCGGCACAGGGTTTTTCCCGGTGAGTGGCGCGAGTTTCTCCACCTGTTCCCACATGTCGGGTGAGGGAATATTCACCACGCATTCCGGGAGCCGCGCCAGGTTGTCAGCAGTCTTCGTTTCATCCAGCAGGCCCAGCAGCAAGGTCCATCCCAAAGCCCAAAAGGACGAGATCGGTGCGAGGTTCGTGCTGCCATCCTCGTTGACTGAACTGACCAGCGCTACGGGCGTACCGAAGTAGAGGATCTTCGGTTCAATCGTGCGAAATTCCGCGGGGCGCGAAATTCCTGGGGCACAGTGAACTCCTATTCGGAGGATTCCGCGCCACCGTCTCGCGTTGCCCTGCTCAGGAATTGCCGGTCTGCCGGGCTCAAGTCAGCATCCTTGAGCAAGTCAGGACGATTGTGCAACGTCTTCAACAAGGCCTGCTCCCGCCGCCAATTGCGAATGGCCGCGTGGTCCCCGCCGCACAGCACCTCGGGGACCGGCAGTCCGCGAAATTCCGCTGGGCGCGTGTAGTGGGGATAATCCAGCAACCCGCCGCTGCCGTGCGTGGAGCGCGGTGGCTCGCCTTCGGCGGTGGAAGCACCGGCATCGGGGATGCCAAAGCTTTCGTACGCAGAGGAGGCCTCGTTCCCCAGCACGCCGGAAACGAGACGGGTTGTCGCGTCCATCACGAGGGCGGCGGCCAGTTCACCGCCGCTCAGCACATAATCACCAATCGACAGCTCACGATCGCAGAAGAGTGCATTTACCCGCTCGTCGACGCCCTCATACCGGCCACAAATCAGCACAACTCGATGCAGCCGACTCAAGTCCCGCGCAACCTGTTGGGTGAAGCGCTGTCCCTGGGCCGATAGCAGAATGACACTTTCGCGGCCACGATTGCGCTCCGATTTGGCGCCTATGCCAAGCGATTCAATCGCCGCAGCCAGCGGCTCCGGCTTCAGCACCATACCCTCGCCACCACCGAAGGGGCGATCGTCTACCGTGCGATGGCGATCGCTGGTGAAGTTCCGAAGGTCGTGCCGTTCGCACTGCACGATGCCGTTCTCGAGCGCGCGGCGCACGATGCCGTGAGTAAGGAATCCATCGAAGAAGCCTGGAAAAATCGTGAGGATGTCAAAGCGCATCATTGCCTTCCCCTCGGCCTCCCGCCTCGCCATCTTCCTCGCTCATCTGCCGTTGTGCCGCGCGCTCTTCCTCGGTCATGGGCTGGTTGATTGCCGTCAAACCCGCCGGCAGCCGCATCCGCAGCACACGAGCGTCGAGATCGAGTGAGACGAGATACGCCTTTGCGAAAGGGATCAGCAGCTCTTCCTTGCCGCGCTTGAGCACCAGCATGTCCAGAGCATCGCCCCCACCGCGCTCGACATCGAGCACCGGCCCGAGGTCGACGGATCCGTCTGCTTCGTCGATCAGATGACATCCGACCAGATCCGCGACGTAGACCGCGTCATCCGCGAGCGGGGCACGTTGCTCGCGCAGTATCGCGACCCGCCATCCGGCAAGTGGAGTTGCGTCGGAGATGGAATCGACACCCTCAAACTTCAACACGATGCGGTTTTTATGGAGCCAGTGGCGCTCGATCTCCGCTTCGCGGGCCTCGGCTTTCGCATGGGGCGGCAATAGCCACACACGTTTGCGCTCAGCAAATCGTTCGGGAAAATCGGTCAGGATGTTGGCGATCAATTCGCCGTGGCGGCCCTGGGTGCGAATGAGCTGGGCCAGCAACACGAATTGGTGATCGCGACCCTCAGCAGACATGGCTGCGCAGGCTATCAGCCCGCGGTTGTGGACTCGCTGCCACCAACTGTAGTGCCGTCCGCATCCTCGTCGTCATCCTCTTCATCCTCGTCTTCGACAACGTCGAGTTCATAACGCAGATGATGCCCCTGGCCTACGGCCGCGAGAATGGTGCGCATTGAGCGCACCGTGCGGCCCTGCTTGCCAATGACTTTGCCTAGGTCGTCCGGCGCCACACGCATCTCGAGGACCGTTGTGTCGTCGCCTTCATCGCCCTCGACAGCTTCTACGATGACGTCGTCGGGGTGGTCGACCAGGGCGCGAGCGATCTGGGTCATCAGCTCTTCAGCAGCATCCAGCTTTTCGTCGTGGGTCATGCGGCTCCAGCGTGGGCGAGGGGAAGGCCGCATCCCGCGAAGCCGCGGGATGCATGTACTGTGTGGCTAAGCGGCGGGGGCTGGAGCCGGAGCTTCCTTGTAGCCCTGGAGCAGCTTGGCAACGCGATCGGAGAGCTGGGCGCCATTGCTAGTCCAGTGCTCAATGCGGTCCTTCTTCAGCAGGACACTAGCGGGATTGGTGCGTGGGTTATAGGTGCCCACCACCTCAATCGAACGGCCATTGCGGGCGCGGTCTTTCTCGATCACGACCACACGGTAGTAAGGCTGCTTGCGCGCTCCAAAACGCGCCAAACGAATCATTAGCACAGGATTTCTGTTCCTTTCAGCAAACTCTTTAAGAATCGTCTCGGGATCTTCAACGGCCAGCCGGCGATCGCCAGCAACGGCGGTACGAATGGGGGCGCACCCGCACCACTCCCAACCCATCAAGTATGGCGGGATCAGCGGTTTTCCGCAAGTCGGATGGCAGTCACGCGCACTGCTACTCACCGCAGCTTGTCCTTCATTGCTTATCAGGAGCCGTAAACGGTCGTGCTGTGCGAGCAACCCACAAAAGCAAGAAAGCCTGCCGGATCGGCAGGCTCGAAACATGCTAAACGACGACTACATCGCTTCGAGATATTTGGGGAAGAGCTGCCCTGCGCTGTCCTGGAAGAGCGTCGTCAACCGGGCGAGCATCTCTGTATACAGAGCCGTCGCGCGATGCGCATTCACCGATGCGCCGACCGTGGAGTGGGACATCGCGTACTTTGCGAGCGCCATCAAGACGCACAGACGAATCTGAAAGGCGTCGCTGCGCAGACCTTCGAGCAGCGCCTCGTCCGGATTGGTTCCATGCTCTGCGGCGTAATCTGCAAGCTGGACGAGCAAGGGAGCGTTGCAGTACATGGACCAGAGCCCCCGCGCACCATCGATTCTCTTCCAAATGTCCGCGGGAGTGGCCTTGATACCGCCACGATAGAGATAACGCTCGGAGACTTCATCGAGTCCCCAGTCGTTGGACCGGAGTGCCGAAACGATCTCATCCCAGCTGCGCTGCTTGCGCTTCGACTGAGCGCGCCGCCAGAGCCCTACGAAGACCAGTAGGGATACGGCGAGCAGAATCTGGAATAGAGAGAACGTGGTCATCGGCGATCAGTGCTCCGGGTAACTGCCAATCGAGTACGTTTAGCTGACTCCGCTATTGTTACCAGAACTTCCTGCATTTGTGGAGTGAAATCTTTGCGCGGTGCTTCATTTCGGGAAAATGCCCACGCCCAGAAAATGAGAGTACTCAGATATGCCGCAGCCTGAGTCTGCGTAAGCATAATAAAATGAGAATCATACGAGGTCTGATTGACATACTTAACATGATTGATGGCAAGTTGTATGACGAGCTGGGAGGCGCCGTAAAATGCTAGGCCGGAAGCGAGCTGAAGGACTCTGCTTCTCCAACTTATTCCTAGTACCTGTGCAAAACCTGCCAGCCCGACGAACAGGAGCACCTTCAGCACAGCTAGTCCAAGAGTAACGCTGGATAACCACTGGGTACCCGAGTTCAGCCCATTCGCTTGAAGTCTTGGAGAAAACAGTGCGGCCAGAATAGTGCAGATCAGCACCATGATGGTAACGGGCGGCCAAAGTCGAAAGGGTAGAGATCGTTTCGAAGGCGCGAAGACGTTCCGGCCAATCTCGACTATTAGTAGGAACTGCAGTAAGTAGTCGAGAACAGTGGCGGCGAAATAAAAGCGGAAGTACGTTTCCCGCGGACCCTTATATACGATCCAACCCAGAAGGTCTTCTACAAGGTTGAAAATCAGATACGTAAGCAGGATGGGGTAGTTCCTGCTCATACCCCTTTTCAAAATGACGATCGTCAGCGCCGCTTCCGCGAGAATTGTCAGTGCCCAAAGCGCGCTATCGAGTGTCAATCCGTGCATACGCCGTCCAGAAAGGATTCTCCGGCGAGCATACGCCAATTGTCCACGTAAAAGGGTCGAAACGAAAGCAGCCCTCGTTAAGGAGGGCTGCGGGGAAACCTATAAGATGTCCGGGGATGGGGCTTATTTAGAAGCCCAGGTGCCGGGGTGCCGGAAGTCCGGCGCTGGCCACGGAAACGACGCCCAAGTGTCGGGGTGCCGGAAGTCCGGCGCTGCCCACAGAAATCACGCCCAAGTGCCGGGGTGCTGGAAGTCCGGCGCTGCCCACGGAAATCATGCCCAAGTGCCGGGGTGCTGGAAGTCCGGCGCTGCCCACGGAAATCACGCCCAGGTGCCGAGGTGCAGGAAGTCCGGCGCTTGTGGCCGATACTGTTGCGTTAGCAAGGCAGGGTACTGCAAGAGTGGCGGAGAGAGTAAGAACGGACAATAACTTCATAACAAGGGCCTCCAGGAGTCTTCGTGCGTGTCGTGTATCGCTTACGTAATACGAACGTTAGCCGAGGCTGCGGACCAGCGCTACAACTTTGGTGGAATTTAACTCTCCGTAGACTGGTAATATTACCGATGTACTTGATTTATCAGTTTGAGACTGCGAGCTCGTCACTTGATTGCATGGCGATCGAGTAGAAGAGTCACATCGGAGGGCAAATCGCTTCCACGGGCGGGTCTCTTGCTACTCTTTTCGTGGGATGTCCCCGATCGCAGTCGCCAACTAAAGTGACGCCATGACCCCCGCACTCTCGGCACAGGCAAAAGCGGATGCCCCGGTTGAGCTGAGAAATGCCGTTCGCTTTCCGCTTCAGATTCCCCTGCGCCTCTTTACTGCAGCTGGCGAGCTCGCAGCAACGACGGAAAACATCTCCGCCACCGGAGTCGCCTTTACGCTGGCCCGGCCCCTTGAGGTTCAGACTCAGGTTCGCTTTACGATGAAAATGCCTGCCGAAGCCATGGGTACCCCAACAGATGTAGTAGTTCACTGCACCGGCCGTGTGGTACGCTGCAACACCAGCGAGACCTGCTGGCGTGCCGCGGCAGTTATCGACGAATATTACTTCAGTCAGTAGAATTGCTATGAGCGCAGCCAAGCCAGACATGCTCGATGAGACCATCACCACCGAACCGGTCGAGCCCGGCGCATCGACCGAGACGAACATCGTCCGCATCATCCTTGCGGATTCGCAGGCGATTTATCGCGTGGGCATGCGCAAGATCTTTGCCCTGGAAGATGACATCCGGGTAGTTGCACAAGTGGATAACCTCCAGAACCTGGAGGCGGCCATCCAGAGGTTCCCGACGGATCTGGTCATCCTTGAAGGCGGCCTGATCTCAGGCACCACGGATGCCATACCGGCTATCGTGCGCCGCAACCCGCAGGTCAAGATCATCATCCAGGCCGTCGGGACCGATGAACAGAACACGGTTGAGCTGTACCGGCGGGGCGTGCGCGGCATCATCCCGCGGTCGATTTCGCCTGACTTGCTGGTCAAGTGCGTCCGCAAAATCGCGCAGGGCGAGACCTGGATTGACAACCAATCGGTGAACTGGGTAATCGAGGCTTACCGCTCGCAGGCTACGGCGCTGACCAGCCCCAAGAGCCAGCCGCGGCTTTCTCCGAAGGAGATGGCGATCATTACCTGCATCACGCAGGGCAAGCGTAACAAGGAGATCGCCTACCAGCTGGGTACGACCGAGCAGGTCATTAAGAACTATCTGCGCAAGATCTACGACAAGCTCGGTGTTTCGGATCGGCTTGAGCTGGCGCTTTATTGCCTGCACCACCAGTTGCACAAGAAGTTTGCTGATGGCTCGGTGAATGCCGAGGGAGGTGATGCGGTGCTCACCCCGATTCCGGCGCAGCATACCGCTTCGGCGGAAAAATAGCTCCAGTCAAATTGCAGTTCAGAGAGGGAGGCCTGCGGGCCTCCCTTTTGCCTTGCTCCCATTCAGCCGTCAACCGGTCCGTGTCTGTGCTAGCGGCTGAGTAGCGCGCTCATTTGGTTTCTGCGAATTTCGCGCCTCCTCCAGCAATTCCACAAGCAATTGCAAACGGGCCGGAGCTATGTGGTCGAATAGCCTGCGAATCCGCGCATCGAGCGACAGGCCAATCGATTCGAGCAACTGCCGGCCCTCCGGCGTGATCTCGGTTACGACAGAGCGCCGGTCGCGTATATCACGCCGCCGCCGCAACAACCGCTGCTTCGCCAACCGGTCCAACAGACGCGTGACGTCGGGATCGGCCGCCGCTAGCCGGCTGCCCAGTTGCGAGCAAGTGAGTCCTCTCGCACGATCATCACGAAGCACTCGCAGCACGTTGTACTGAGTCCAGGTCAGGCCGTAGGCGCGCAGCATCAGATGGATTTCGCGGCGGAAATGGCTCGCAGTTCGCTCTATGTTGGCAAGTGCCGTCTCCGCCGGACTGACAAGCGTCTGGACGTGCTCGGAACTCTGCGGCCTTTGCAAATCGACCTCCTTGCGCAATGACTCTTCGTGAGCGGACCCGCTCGCCCCTCTCTACTGGCCCTTCTTTGCGCCGCAATGAAAGCGCTTAGCGAAAATCCGCGACCGCGCAAATGAATCACTCCAGAACACCTGCTGCTATGCTGGCGTCTGTTTGGTGAATCTTCTCGCTCCATTCCGGACGCTTACGACGAAGCAGCGGCATGCCTTCGCCGCATGCTTCCTGGGCTGGTCGCTGGATGCCTTCGACTATTTCATTCTTGTCTTTTGTGTATCTGCGATTGCGACAGATTTCCGTGTCGCGAAAAGCGCCGTAACCGAAGCGCTCGTCCTCACTCTCGCTTTCCGGCCATTGGGCGCTCTCCTGTTCGGTTGGATGGCGGATCGAATCGGACGGCGGCCCACTCTGATCGTCAATATTCTTTGCTATTCCATTTTGGAACTGGCCTGCGCTTTTACTCCATCACTTCATGTCCTACTGATTCTCCGGGCTTTGTTTGGCATCGCTATGGGTGGGGAGTGGGGCGTCGGCGCTGCTCTGGCTTTCGAAACTCTGCCCAAGGAGAACCGCGGATTCTTCTCCGGTCTGCTGCAGGAGGGCTACTCGGTTGGCTACTTGGTGGCTGCGGCGGCCTTTGGACTTCTTTTCCAATCCATCGGATGGCGCGGCATGTTCATCGTTGGGGCAATGCCGGCCGTGGTCGCCGGCTACATCGGCCTGAAGGTCGAGGAGTCGCCGGCGTGGCAGCAGGGAAGGGCGGCCCGTGGCGCGGGGATGTCCTTTTCTGGATTGTGGCAGGGCGTTCGCGGATATTTGCCACTGTTTCTGTTTCTTGTTCTGCTCATGTCCGGCTTCAACGCCTTCAGTCATGGCAGCCAGGACCTGCACCCGCTCTTTCTGCAGAGCGATCATCACTTCGATCCGCACACCGTCAGCATGATCGGAATCATGCTCGCTTTGGGTGCAATCACTGGCGGCGTTGTCTTCGGTGCGCTGTCGGAGCGGTGGGGAAGAAAGCGCGCAATCATCACGGCGGCCCTGCTCGCCATCCCCGCAGCGCCTTTGGCCACACTATCGCATGGTCGCGTTGCACTGGCGGCCGGGGCTTTCCTGGTGCAGTTCATGGTGCAGGGCGCATGGGGCGTGATCCCCGTGTATCTCAGCGAAATCTCGCCCGGTCCGGTGCGCGCCACCTTTCCCGGCGTGGTCTATCAGCTGGGAAATCTCATTGCGTCGAAGCTGACGAATGTCCAGGCCCGAATAGCCGAACGGACGGGCAGCTATGGACCCGTGCTGGCAGTTACGATCATTGCTGTCGCGTTGTTCATCGCTATTGTAATGTCGTTCGCGCGTGAGTCGCGCGGCACGGAGATCACGGCCTGATCGCTTCGAATGACTTTCTCAATCATCGAGAAACAGGAGAACACAATTACACTTGCCTTGATGCGCTTGCTCCCCCTGATCATCCTGCTTGCCTGCACTGCCAGCCTCCAGGCGCAAACTACTCCAATCAAGGCTTTCAAGGTGTATCCGGGTACCGCTCCCGGAGCGCACGGCGATGCCGCTGCGGATCGGCCCACGATCGATGTCTATCTGCCGGCGAATAACCCAACGCATACCGCAGTGCTGGTGATACCCGGCGGTAGCTACCACACCGTGGTGGCGGATCGCGAAGGGGCCGCGCCCGCGGAGTGGCTGGTCCAGCACGGTGTCGCCGCCTTCGTCCTGCACTATCGCGTGGCGCCCTACCGCTATCCGGCGCCTATCGCGGATGCTGAACGCGCCATGCGCCTGGTGCGCAGCCGGGCTGCCGAATTCGGTTTCGCGCCAGACCATCTTGGTGCGTGGGGCTTTTCCGCCGGCGGCCACATCACCAGCATCCTTGCCACACTCTTCGACAATGGCGTGTCGGCGAGTCCCGATCCTGTTGAGCACGCAAGCGATCGTCCCGATTTCGTCATTTTGGCGTACCCGGTGATCAGCATGAAGCCGGGGATCGGTCATTCAGCCTCGCGCGAGAATCTGCTTGGACCGATGCCTGATCCCCCGCTGGTCGCGTTGCTCTCGGCTGAGGATCATGTGACGCCGACGAGCCCACCAGCCTTCGTGTTCACTACGAACGACGATGACGTCGTGCCATCGCAAAACAGCATGCTCTATGTGGCTGCCTGCCAGCGTGCCGGTGTGCCAGTGGAATTTCACATGTTTGAGCATGGCCACCACGGCGTCGATCTTGCAGAGCATCTGCCGGCTTTGCATCTGTGGACTGTTCTGCTGGAGAGCTGGATGCGGGAGAACCAATGGATGGCGCCGGCGCTGCAGTAGGATGCGCTAGGCCGCCCGCGGCCCAGTCAATCCGCGCACCAAACGCGAGCTGAAGGCCATCATGCAGCTCAGCACCATCACGCAAAACAAAATGGATGTAAGCCCGGCATGTTTCCCCACAAAACCGAGTCCTGGCGGGCCCGCTAAGAGTCCTGCATATCCGATGCCGACGGTGGTTGCGATGCCGGCGCCGGCCGGTACCTCCGGCACACGTCCTGCAGTGCGATAAAGCACCGGCGAGCCATTCGCCAGGCCCGCGCCCACCAGCGCGAAGCCGAGCAGCCACCACAGCTCGCTCGTCAGGTGCTGCCAGCCGGTGGCGATCACCACTCCCAAACCCGCGGCGGCCAGCAGACCTCCTGCGAACAGCGTTCGCTCTTCGCCGAAACGCGCCACTACGGAATCTCCCAAAAGACGGCCAGTGACCATCAATGCCGCGAAGATGGCGTATCCATATCCAGAGACACCAAGGCCCGCGCCGCGAACCACGCGCAGGTAGAGCCCGCTCCAATCCGCTATGGAGCCTTCGCAGACCATGGAGACGAATGCAACCACTCCGAGAAGCAAAAGCCGGCCGTGCGGCCGCAGCGTGTGCGGCTGCTGATGCAATCCCTCTTCAGCGCGTGTAAAGAGGACCGGCGTAGCAGCGAGCACCAGCAGAATCACCAATGTAGAAAAGCTCAAAACAATGAATTGCGGAGGCAGGTGCCGCGAAAGCAGAAAGCTGGTGATCGCAGCGCCGGTGAAGCTTCCGATGCTCCACACGCCATGCAGCCGCGAGATGGTGCGCTCCCCAAGCTGCTCTTCCACGGCGATGCCTTGTGCATTCATGGATACATCCATGCTTGCCCCGGCGATGCCGAAGCAGAGCAGCGCCAGCGTCATCAGCATCGCAGTGGGCGCCAAGATGACCGCGCTCAGCATGATGGGAAACGCGATGCCGGACACGCGGCACACGGCCCGACTGCCCAGCCGCGCGGTCATCCGGCCGGCGATCGGCATCGCCATCACCGCGCCCAGGCCGCTCGCCAGCAGCGTCCAGCCCAGTGCGCCCGGATCCAGATGCAGCTCGCGCGCGCGGTCCGGAACATGCGGCACCCACGCCCCCATCACGATGCCGTTGGCCAGGAAGTACGTCGCCACGGCGCGCTGCGCGACCTTCGCGCGTTGAAGTGGGGCTAGTGCCGAACTCGTCATTCTTCTTTAGAGTACGGGACTTCGATGGTCGATATGCGACGCGAGCGCGATATGGTGAGATCAGGAGCAATGTTCATGCCGGAATCGCAACTGCACCTCTCAGCGCCCGCAGCCCGCGTCTTGGGCTCGCTGCTGGAGAAGGAGACCACGACACCCGAGTACTATCCGCTCTCATTGCTGGCGCTGACTAACGCCTGCAATCAGCGCTCGAGCCGCCACCCGGTAATGGATTTGAGCGAGGATGAAGTTCGCATGGCCTTGCATGAACTTGAAGATGCCGGGCTGGCCGCGCCGGTCCGGGGCACCGAGAGCCGAGTAGCAAAATACGCGCACCATGTCGGCGAGGTGTTCAATCTGCGCCGCGGCGAGCTCGCCATTTTGTGCGTGCTGTTGCTGCGTGGAGCGCAGACGCCGGGCGAGCTGCGTGCGCGCACAGAACGCATGCACAGCTTCGCAGCGATGGATGAGGTGGAGAGCACGTTGCAGCAGCTTGCCCAGCGAGAGCCGCCTCTGGCGCGAGCCATGCCTCGCGAACCGGGGGCGCGTGAGGTGCGCTATGTGCATCTACTCTCAGCGGCCGAAGCTGCGCGAACTCAGCTTGATTCGCCACAGAGCGCGCAGCCAGCAGATATTGCCGGTGAAGACGTTCGAGATCGAGTCGCCACGCTCGAAGGCGAACTCGCGCAGCTCCGGGCGCGCATTGCGTCTCTCGAAGATAAGCTGGCGCAGCTCACCGGCTGAACTGCGGACGGGACGCATATCCTGAGTTCATGACCTGGCTTGTTTGGGCACTTCTTTCGGCTCTCTTTGCGGCAGCAACGGCGATCCTCGCAAAAATCGGAATCGCCGGCATCGACTCCAACCTGGCCACCGCCATCCGCACCACGGTGGTGCTGGTCTTCACCTGGGCTATCGCGATTGCACTGGGCAGGCATACCGCGATTGGTGCGATCGCGAGCCGCTCCTGGCTCTTTCTCGTGCTGTCCGGTATCGCGACCGGTTTGTCGTGGCTCTGTTATTTCCGAGCGCTGCAACTAGGCCCTGCGTCGGCCGTCGCACCCATCGACAAGCTAAGCGTAGTGCTTGTCATCCTCTTTGCATGGATATTTCTCGGAGAGGGTCTAACCGTGCACAAGATCATCGGAGGCCTGCTGATCGCAGGCGGAGCCGCAACACTCGTTTTCGGATGATGCAAAGGAAGTCACTGGCCGAACACAAAGGCCGAACAGCAACGACGCCATCCAGCCCGACGTGTTCTCTACTGCGCTAACGTCAGCGTGTCTGGAAATCCGCGCGGCAACCGTGATCGACCCAGATTCCGCGCGAATCGTAGCCCCAACTATAGCCCTGCTGACAGGGCGAGCCACTGCGTTGATTGGTCATCTGCACGCCGCGCCGCGTGTCCGCCGAGCAGTAGTGTCGATTGCCATCATCTGACGAGCAGGTGAGAGTTTGCCCGCCGCGGTCCCACCGGTTACCCCGGCTGTTCACCGTGAAATCTGCACGGCAGCCGTGGTCTACCCAGATGCCCTCCCGGTCATATCCCCAGCTATAACCTTGCTGGCAGGGCGAGCCGCTGCGTTGGTTGGTCATCTGCACGCCGCCGCGCGCGTCGACTGGGCAGGTATGTCGTCCGCCATCGTCGGATGAGCAGGTGATGGTCTGTCCACCGCCACCGTTGTTATACGAATTGAAGCTGCTCACCATGAAGTCGGCACGGCAACCGTGATCCACCCAGATGCCATTTGGGTCATATCCCCAGCTATAGCCCTGCTGGCAGGCCGACCCGCTGCGCTGGTTGGTCATCTGCACGCCGCCATGTGCGTCGACTGGGCAGGTATGTCGTCCGCCATCGTCGGATGAGCAGGTGATGGTCTGTCCACCGCCACCGTTGTTGTAGGAATTGAAGCTGCTCACCATGAAGTCGGCACGGCAACCGTGGTCCACCCAGATGCCGTTGGGGTCATATCCCCAGCTGTAGCCCTGTTGGCAGGCCGATCCGCTGCGCTGATTGGTCATCTGCACGCCACCGCGTGCGTCCACCGGGCAGGTGTGTCGCCCGCCGTCGTCTGACGAGCAGGTGATGGGTTGTCCTCCGCCGTTCCAATTGTTATTCCGGCTGTTAATTGTGAAATCGGCGCGGCAGCCGTGGTCTACCCAGATGCCTTCGCGGTCGTATCCCCAGCTATAGCCCTGCTGGCAGGCCGCCCCGCTGCGCTGATTCGTCATCTGCACACCGCCACGCGCGTCTACCGGGCAGGTGTGCCGCCCGCCATCGTCGGAAGAACACGTGATCGTTTGCTGTGCTGAGGTCAACTGGGCTGTTCCTGCAAAAACAAGCCCAGTGAGTGCAAGAAATGTATATCGGAATGGGAAGTGCATGTACCCTCCAGCGCGAGATAGTACGCGACTAACGCCCGGGAGAGGAGTCTGCAAGGAGAATCGGCCGATGTCCAGCAGAATCGCGGTTCGATGCCATCGAGCGAAATCACCGAACCGCGATCAATGCCAAAATTACTGAACCAACATCACCAAATGACCAGCAAATCACGATCAGCGAATCACGAAATCGGCCCGGCAGCCGCGATCCACCCAGATGCCGCGCCGGTCGTATCCCCAGGTCGAGCCCTGAGTGCAAGGGGACCCACTCCGCTGATTGACCATCCGCACGCCCCGCCGGGTGTCTGCCGCGCAATACTTCCGCCTGCCGTCGTCCGATGAGCAGGTGATGGTCTGGCCGCCCGGTCCCCCTGGACCGTAGCCGGGCCGATTGCCCGGTCCTGGGCGATAGCCGGCATTGATGACGAAGTCCGCGCGGCAGCCGCGGTCTACCCAGATACCGCGGCGATCATATCCCCAGGTGGATCCCTGCTGGCAGGGCGATCCGCTGCGCTGGCGGACCATCGTCACACCGCCCCGGGTATCGACCGGGCAGAAATTCCGCTTCCCGTTATCCGATGAGCAGGTGATGGACTGTGCTCTTGCCGGCCGCGCCGCCATCGCCGTCAGCGCGATGACGCCCAATGTCGCAACATACAAAGCTCGCATTCTCATTCGTAACTCCTCCCGCCCGGAATCCTACACCCGAAAGGTGTTCCGTCAATCAAAGTCTGCACCGCGGCGACAATCGGCATGCGCCCTGGGCGCGAAGCTCTATCGCCTGCTGTGCAGATAAAAAACCATTCCCACCCCTATGGCGATGACCAGCAGCGCAGCCGTCAGCAGTGCGCCGCCCAGCAGCAACGTCACCCGCCGCCGCTGCGCCTCCGTGGGGCGCGTAATGCCAAAACCCTGTATGAACATCTCGACCAGATATTCGAGAACTCGCATTCCCCAGCAGCACCTCTCACCCGTCTCGGCCGGGCTGCATCGAAGTTGTTGCACCCATCGCGAAATTAAGGCTAGCACCTCGGCTTTTGCCGGAAAGTCTCTGTGTAGAGGGAGTAGCATTTCCGCTTATGAAGCGAATTCTGCAACGTTTGCGAGAGATCCTCTCCAGATTGCGCAGCACGCCTCCGCCGTCCGGAGAGCCGGACGCGGGAGTACGGGTGCCGTTGAAGCGCGGACCCGGTGGCCGCAGTGCCAGCGCTGTCGCTGAACTGGACGACTTCTAGAGCATTTTCACTGATACTGGGTAAGGCCCAACTTCGCGAAGTGTGGCTTTTCTTGACGGAAAAGCCAGGTCGACGGCGACGCTCTTGTATATACACCCTACAGTGAAAATGCTCTAATCCGCTCAGTCAGGCCGTTTCAGGTCGAAGCGATCTCGTGTGCGCGTGTATGTAGGGCCGCCCATGCGCCCGACGGCTGCGAGCTTCTCCGGATTGATGCGGAAGTTCGCTACCAGGTCTTCGCGCACGTGAAAACGCACCACCTCGCCCAGCACGACGCTGCCGCCAGAGGGGAGATCGCTGACCTCGACGATCTGGCGCAACCGGCACTCCATCTGCACCGGACTTTCCGCTACGCGCGGCGGCTTTACTAACTCGCTCGGCAGTGGAGTCAGTCCGGTCAGTTCAAACTCGTCTACATCCGGCGGCACCTGTGCGGACGCGAGATTCATTTTCTCCACGATGGCTTCTGTAACCACATTGATGACGAATTCGCGAGTGGCGATGACGTTGAGCAGCGTGTCCTTGTGAGCCCCGAGCCCACGGCCAGGGTCTTCGGGACGAACCGACGTACAGAAGAGAACAACCGGCGGATTCGCGCTGACGCCGGTGAAGAAACTGAATGGAGCCAAGTTGCGTATGCCGCGCGCATCGAGCGATGAGACGAAGGCGATTGGCCGCGGCACGATCGCACCGATCATCAGCTTGTAGATATTCTGGACCGATTCATGGGCGGGATCGAAGCTCTGCATCTCTGGATTAGACAACGGCACACAACTTCAGACAAAACCAGAACACAGCAGAAGACAAAGCCACAGCTTCGTACAGCGATCTGGTGTTCTCTTCAGCTGTCCGTTTTTCTCTTCTAAAGATTGCCCCGCTCGGCCTGTTCGCGTTCGATCGCCTCAAACAATGCCTTGAAGTTCCCCTTGCCGAAGGAGCGGCTGCCCTTGCGCTGGATGATCTCGTAAAACAGTGTCGGCCGGTCCTCGACTGGCTTGGTGAAGATTTGCAGCATGTAGCCTTCGTCGTCGCGGTCCACCAGCACGCCCAGCTTCTCCAGCTCATCGACCGGCTCGTCGACCTTTCCCACGCGCTCCTGCAGGGTGGTGTAGTAGGTGTGCGGGACTTTCAGGAACTCGATACCCTGCCGCTGCAGCTGCGCCACCGTTTTCAGAATGTCATCGGTCGCGAGCGCCAGATGCTGCACGCCAGGGCCACCGTAGAAGTCCAGATACTCCTCGATCTGCGACTTTCTGCGCCCCTCCGCTGGTTCGTTAATGGGGAACTTCACGCGCCCGTTGCCGTTCGCCATCACCTTCGACATCAGCGCGGAGTATTCGGTCGAGATGTCCGCATCATCGAAATGCTGGTACAGCCCGAAACCCATCACGTCACGGTAGAAATCGACGAATTTGTTCATCTCGTTCCAGCCCACGTTGCCCACCATGTGATCGATGTGCAGCAGGCCCACCGGGCGCGCCTGCGTGTCCTCAGGCGTTGCGCGGAAGCCGGGAAGGAACGGGCCGTTATAGTTTTTGCGTTCAACGAAGGTGTGGATGGTATCGCCGTAGGTGGCGATACTCGCCATCACCACAGTGCCGTGGTCGTCCTTCTGCTCGAAGGGCTCGCGAACGCTCTTCGCGCCCCGCTTGGTTGTCTCCCGCCAGGCATCGCGCGCGTCGTCCACCCACAATGCGACGTCCTTTACGCCATCGCCATGCTTCTGGATATGCGCAGCAATGTCACCTTCGGGGTGCAGCGGGGTCGTCAGCACCAGCCGCACCTTGCCCTGCTGCAGAACGTAGGAGGCGCGGTCGCGCAGCCCCGTTTCCGGGCCCGCATAGGCTACCAGCTTGTGGCCAAAGGCGAGCCGATAGTAGTAAGCGGACTGCCGCGCGTTGCCTACGTAGAACTCGACGTAGTCCGTGCCGTTCAGCGGCAGGAAGTCCTTCTTTGCCTGAGTTTCGGGATGCACCATGGTTGCCATTGAGAACCCTCCAAATGCGCCGCGATGCCGATGGTCATCCAACCGGCCGCTACGCAACCCACCACGATATACCGGTGCGGCGCAGTCTTGCCAGACGTGACCAACGTCCGCTTCGCGCCGGCCCGGCAGCCTTGAGCTGTAGTGATTGACAGCGGCAATTTCGCCCTGTCATTCTCAACGGTTTTCCGTACCGACTGCGCAACGCCGCGAATCGTTCTATCCTTAACCCAGAGAGGGACTTCACCATGGCCGCTACTGCTCCCAGCCTTCCGCTTGCCGCGCCGTATCTTGTCCAGCAGGACTGGAATGCTTATAGGCCGGACCAGCACGCCGTGTGGACGGAACTGGTGGGCCGCCGCATGCCGCAGCTTGAGGAGCATGCCTGCCAGGAGTACCTCGACGGCTTCCACAACATCGGCCTGCGCCAGGACCATATTCCCGACCTCGCGAAAGTCAACACGCTGCTTGCTCCACGCACCGGCTGGAACTCCACTGCCGTCTCCGGCTATCTGCCGGCAGTCGCTTTTTTCGAGATGTTGGCTGCCCGCCGGTTTCCCACCACGGTGACGATCCGCACTGCAGAGTCGATCGAGTACACGCCCGAGCCCGACATCTTCCATGATGTCTTCGGCCATGTGCCCATGCATGCGCACCCGGTTTTCGCTGATTTTCTGCAGAACTACGGCCAGATATGCGCTGGGCTCAGCCGCCAGGAGGACATTGACCGGATGGGCCGCCTCTTCTGGTTCACGGTGGAATTCGGCGTGATCCGCCAAAACGGCAAAATCAAGCTTTATGGATCGGGCCTGATCTCCTCGCACGGCGAATCCAAATACGTGCTCTCCGGTGGTCCGGAGATCCGCGACTTCCATCTAGATGAAGTGCTGGATCGCGAGTTCAACATCTCGGAGATGCAGAAGGTGCTCTACGCCGTCGAGTCCTTCGACCAAATCTACGAAGCCACGCGCGAGGCGCGCTCCCGGCTGGGCTGATCAGGTTCGCATCCAAACAGGAAACGCCAGCAACCGCTGCCGGTGCCTGCCCCAAAAGATGCACATATATTCATGCGAATTTACCGCGCTCTCATGCACAATGCGTTAAAGGAGTCGTCGCCGTGCCCCGCATCCATTTCCATCAGCAGCTCGAGCAGTTGAAGGACAAGCTGCTTGCCATGGCCGCGCTCTCGCAGCAGGCCGTGGAGTACGCCGTGGACGCGTACCTGGAGCGGGATCAGCGGCTCGTCACCTTCGTTCGCGAGAACGAGGCAGCCATCAACATGGCCCAGCGGGACGTGGATGAGATGGCTTACGAACTGCTCGCCAAGGAGCAGCCCATGGCGATCGATCTGCGCTTCATTCTCTCCGTGATCAAGATCAACGCGGACCTGGAGCGTATCGGCGATCAGTCCATGAGCATCGCCCGCCGGGCGGAGGATATGCTGCGGGTTCCCGCCGCAACTCTACCTGTCGATATCGCTGCCATGGGTACGCATGCGTCCGATATGATCCGGCGCGCGGTTCAGTCGCTCATCGAGGCAGACGCCCCGCTGGCCGAGTCTGTGCGCGGAATGGACGACGACATCGACCACATGAATCGCTCCGCGCATGTGGATCTGATCCAGGTCATGCAGCAATCCCCGGATGCCAGTCTCCAGGCGCTGAACGCCGTCATCACCGCGCGCAACCTGGAACGTATCGCCGATCACGCGACCAACATCGCAACCGACGTCATCTTCTGGGTGCGTGGCGCAGATGTCCGGCATCAGCTCGCGATGGCCGAGTAGCGCGAATCCGCTCCAACCCGCTTCCCGTTCCGCGCATCTTCGTTTCATCAGTCCTTCATAGATCTGCTCCAGAAAGGACGTGTTCGCATGATGCTGCGTGCCCGTTGTCTGCTCTTTCCTCTACTCTCTTTTTCGATCGTGCTGCCCTCATCGCTCAGCGCCCAGCAGCCGGCACCACGACCCAAGCCTTCCGCCGGCATTCCTGCACGCAATCTCGCCATCCACTTCGATCCCCAGGCCACGCAAATCCGCTTCAAGGTAGGTAGCCTGGTGCGGGATGTTCGCGGGACTTTCCAGTTGAAAGGCGGTGCACTTGCGGTCGATCCTGACTCAACCCTGGCCCAGGGAGAATTGCTGGTAGACGCCACCACCGGTCGAACCGGCAATACCGCGCGCGACAAGCAGATGCAGGAGGAGGTGCTCGAAAGCAAGCGCTACCCGTCCATCTTCTTTCACGCGGAGCACCTCCGTGGTCAGGTGCCCAAGGCAAACGGCTCTTCGGACGTGATCGCCGAGGGGATGCTGAATGTCCATGGCGCGGATCATGCGATGCAGTTGAAGGTGCATTTGGTTCGCGTGGGCAACACCCTCAGCGCCACGACTCACTTCAGTGTTCCCTATGTGGAATGGGGAATGAAGAACCCGCGCGGCGCCTTCCTGCACCTGAGCAAGACAGCGCAAGTGGACGTGAGCGCAAAAGGGACCATCCGCACCGTTGCCACGATCAACAGCGGCGCACAGTCCAATGACAGTGATCAGGAAGGTCCCGGCTAGGAGGAAATTCGGGTCAGGCATTTCCCGTCGCCCTATGACTGATCCTATCCGCGCCGCAGCAAGGTTCTAGCTGGGAGGCGTGTTGAGCTGCTGGACCAGTTGGAACAGGAATGTGCCGACCAGGGCTGCCGACATGACGCAGGTCGCGACGGTCATGAAACGCACGGCAGGCTGCACCTTCCGCACACGGGCCAGGATGCTCTCCTGCTCCTTATGCTGATGGTCGTTGCAGTCTCCCAGGAAAAGGCAATCTTCTTCGTAGCGGGTTAGCGTGGAGCGATAGGCAAGTAGCGCTAGCAGGACGGTAGCAGCGACTGCCCATACAATGAAGACGATGGTCAGGTAGTGCATACAGCACCTCCGGTTCATCTGCGAGCGGTCCCAAATGCCGGTGCCGGATGCGGCAGCCCTGCTGTACAGCCGGTCTCTGGGGAAAGAGGGGCCGTTCTGGTGTGAACGCTAGTCCTTTTATGGGACCATTGACAATATCTTTCGAGGCAAATTTCCAGGTATCTTTCAAAGATTTAATAGGCGCCAAAGTCGTAGAAAGGGCCTGAATGGTAACTGACCAGTTATCGTTAAAGAAGTATCGGACACACTGCGGTTCTATCCAACGGCCAGCCCAATCTTCGCCGAACGGCAGCCTGCGGGCTGCATTGCTCATCACACGCTGTGGATTGGTCCTTCCGTCGAGATCGATGAAACCTGGAGATTTGCGCATATGAAGAACGCCTCGGCACCTCGTCTTCTCGATATTGCGGCAGTCTGCGCGCTCGCCGTGCTGGCGCTTGCGCCAGTCGGCTGCACCAACCGGTCCACCAGCCAGAATGATCAGGAGATCCGGCAGAAATCCGCCGAAGCCACGCGGGATGCCCAAAAAGCTGCAAAGCAGCTTGCCGCGAATGCCAAAGTTGCAGCCGCTAACGCCGTCGATGGCGTCAACGCCGCTACCCAGGGCGTGAAAGATGGCATGAACAGCAAACAAGGCGAAAACGGCGACCGTGTCGACATCAACAGCGCATCTACTGTCAGCATCGCCATGCTCCCGGGCATCAGCATCACCAAAGCCCATGACATCGTGAAAGGCCGCCCTTATCGCAGCCCCCGGTCCCTGGTGCAGCGCGGTCTGCTGACCCAGGAGCAGTACGATCGCGTGGCAGACAAAATCACCGCCCAGCACTAATTTTGCCAGTCAACGCTCGATCCTGCGACGCAACCCTGCCGTTCCGCATCTGTGTAGTAAGGCGCCAATTCGGATAAAACTTGTCGGGGATTGGCCGCCGCTCTAAAATATAGGTAACAGCATCTCCAAGGGGAGAACCAGAGATTATGGCAACCATCGCGCAGCCTTTGACCGATCAATCCAACGCGCCCAAGCAGGCGCCCCTGACCCTGACCGACGGGGCTATCGCGAAGGTGCGGGAGATCATGGCCACACAGGACCCGCTGCCCGCCGGCCTGCGCATCGGCGTCGTCGGCGGCGGATGCTCCGGTTTTCAGTACTCCATGTCCTTTGAAAACCAGGCCGGCATGATGGATAAGGTCTTTAGATTCGACGACATGAAGGTCTTTGTCGACGCTACGTCGTTGATGTATCTGAATGGCTGCGTGGTCGATTACGTCGAGACCCTGGAAGCGGCAGGCTTTAAATTCGAGAACCCGAACGTGAAGAGCACCTGCGGCTGCGGCTCGTCATTCAGCGCCTAGTGTGGCGAGAATCCCGTCCGAACAGGCCCTCGGCATAGCCGGGGGCTTTCTGCTGTAACCTGAAATCGCGCATGAAGGCACTGCTGCTCTCCGAATACAAACATCTGGCGGTGGCAGAGCTGCCTGCCCCCCGCCCCGCTCCCGGTGAGGTCCTGATCCGCGTCGCAGCCTGCGGAATCTGCGGCAGCGACGTCCATGGCTACGACGGCACTTCCGGGCGGCGCATTCCGCCCATCGTCATGGGCCACGAAGCGGCGGGCGTTGTGGCGGAGCTCGGGGAAGGCGTCTCCGGCTATCGAGCCGGTGACCGCGTCACCTTCGATTCGACCGTTTACTGCGGCGCATGCGAGTTCTGCCGGCGCGGCGAGGTGAATCTCTGCGACAACCGCCAGGTCGTCGGGGTCTCCTGCGGCGAGTACCGCAGGGCCGGCGCCTTTGCTGAATATGTAACCGTTCCTGAGCGTATTCTCTATCGCCTCCCGGATAACCTCTCCTTTGCAGACGCTGCGATGCTCGAAGCGGTTTCGGTTGCCATCCACGCGGTGCGGGTCGGTGAAGTCATCGGCGGTGAAACGGCGCTCGTCATCGGCGCGGGCATGATCGGGCTGCTCATCCTGCAGGCGGCGCGCGCTTCGGGCTGTTCGCGTGTCTTTGTCACTGACGTCGATAGCACTCGACTCGAGCTTGCGCGGTCACTGAGCGCGGACGCGGTCTTCGAGAGCACAGGCGACTCGTTGAAAGCGCGCATCGACGAGCTGACGGCTGGCCGCGGCGTTGACGTGGTTTTCGAAGCAGTGGGCCGTCCGGAGACGGTCGCCGCGGCGATCGACTGCACCCGCAAGGGTGGCACGGTCGCGCTGGTCGGCAACATCTCGCCCGAGGTCTCGATTCCGCTGCAAAAGGTAGTGACGCGGCAGATTCGCCTGCAAGGCTCGTGCGCTTCGGCCGGTGAGTATCCGCAGGCCATGGAGTGGATCGCTGCCGGAAAAATCAAAGTTGCGCCTCTGATCACGGCAGTCGCGCCGCTGGAGGAAGGCCCGTCGTGGTTCGCACGCCTCTATGCACGCGAGCCGAACCTGATGAAGGTGGTGCTCGATCCCCGGCTCGGCGGCAAGCAGACAGGCGCACCGGCATGAATTCGCTTGGAAACGTCGGCCCGGACACCTCGCTGTTCGACCTCTCTGGTCAGACAGCACTCGTCACCGGTGCCAGCCGCGGTTTGGGACAGCATTTTGCGCGCGCACTGGCACATGCCGGCGCGGACCTCATCCTTACCAGCCGCAGGGCCGACGATCTTACGCCGTTTGTTGCCGAAATCGAATCGCTCGGCCGCCGCGCGCACCCCATCGCGCTTGACGTGCGAGACCAGGCCAGCATCCGTAATATGGCGGAGCAGGTGCGTGCTGCATTTCCGCAGGTTCATATCCTGGTAAACAATGCCGGCTGCAATGTCCGCAAGCCTGCGCTGGATGTCACCTGGGACGATTGGAACCTAGTGCTCGATACGAATCTGCGGGGCAGCTTCTTCGTCGCGCAGGCCATTGCGCGGGGCATGGTGGAGCATCGTTACGGTCGCATCATCAACATCGGCTCCGTCACCAGCGTCGCCGGTTATGCGGGGCTTGGGCCCTATGGCGCGAGCCGCGGCGGCGTGCGCCAACTCACGATGAGCCTTGCTGACGATTGGGGACCCCACGGCGTCACCGTCAACTGCCTGGCGCCCGGATGGTTCCGAACTGCGCAGAATCAGGTCCTCTACGAAAACCAGGAGTGGGTCGACTATCTGGTCGATCGCATCCCGGTGAAGCGGCCCGGCGATGTTCACGACCTCGATGGCGCCATCGTCTTTCTCGCTTCCGAATCCAGCCGCTACATCACCGGTCAGACGTTGCTGGTAGATGGCGGCATTTCCACCGGCGCCACTCGCGCCACTGTTACACATCCGAACAAAGGCAGCCAGCCATGATGCTTCGTCTTCGCGCGCTCCTCGGTATTGTCGTCACCATTACAGTTGCCGTCAGCCTGCACGCGCAGGGAACAGCGGCCGGCAAGCTTCGCGTCTACTTTATCGACGTCGAAGGCGGCCAGTCTACATTGTTCGTCACACCCGCAGGGAAGTCGCTGCTGATCGATACCGGATGGCCCGATAACAATTTCCGGGACGCTGATCGCATCGTTGCCGCTGCGAAGAGTGCAGGCCTGAGCCGCATCGACTATGTCCTCATCACCCACTATCACGACGATCACGTAGGTGGCGTACCGCAGTTGGTCCAGAGAATTCCGGTGGGCACGTTTATCGTTCATGGCCCAAACCGTGAACTGGATCACGGTGTGACCGAACACGGCTACGCAGCCTTCCAGAAGGTGCTTGCGGACACAAAAGCTAAAGAGATAGTTGCAAAGCCTGGCGATCGCCTGCCCATCGAAGGTATGGACGTGACTGTCATCAGCGCCGATGGCAAGGTGCTGCAAAAGGCGCTCCCAGGTGGCGGTGAGCCCAATGCCTTCTGCAAGCAAAGCGAGATTCGTCCGCCCGACCAGACGGAAAACGCACGCTCTCTGGGTGTGCTGATTCGCTTCGGCGATTTAAAGATCCTCGATCTCGGCGACCTGACCTGGGACAAGGAACGCGACCTGATGTGCCCGGACAACCGGCTCGGGAAAGTGGATGTGCTCGTTGTCTCGCACCACGGCTGGTATCAGAGCTCTAGCCCGGCGCTGGTCGATGCTATTCACCCGCGGGTCGCGATCATGGACAACGGCGCGAAGAAGGGCGGATCGATCCCTACGCTGGACACGGTGCGAAACGCTCCGGGGCTGGACGCACTGTGGCAGTTACATTATTCGGACGAGGGGGGCGCGACGCACAACACGCAATCCGAATACATCGCCAACCTCGATGGTCCTGACGCGGGCCACGATATCGAGCTGACCGCCAGCCGCGATGGCAGCTTTATCGTGCACAACGGCCGCACCGGTCTTGAGAAGCGCTACATCGACAAGAGCTACGCAGCAGGGAAGCGGGCCGCATCCATCGGCTCAATGCGTCCCAGCAGCACCAGATAGCCGGCGATCCCAAACAGCAGGTAGACAGCCGAGATCCCGAAGGCCAGCGCGTAGGAATGCGTGGCGCGCACGATATAGCCGGTGAGGATTTGCGCGGTAATTCCTGAAACCTGGCACACAAAGTTCACGATGCCGCCTACCTTACCCACGCTCGCACGCGGTGCAATGAGCGCAGGAATCGACCAGCCGACCGGCGCCGCGGCGGAGAGTCCGCCGATGGAAATGCTGATCCAGATCAACGCCTGCACGGCATTATGCGCGTAGGTTGCGCCGAGTATGCCCAGCCCGCACGCGGTACCCCCGACCAGCACCACTTTGCGCACCAGCGGCGCATTCCATCCGCGCGATACCAGCGCGTCTACCAGCATCCCTCCCAGGAATAGATCTGTCGCGGTAGCAAATAACCAGGGCAGGCCGGTGTATAGGAAGGAATGCAGCAGGTCGATGTGCAGAGCGCCGGAAAGATAGCTCGGGAGCCAGGTAAGCAGCAGGTAGAAGACGTAGTTGTAGGCTCCAAAGCCAAGCGAGAGCCCGATGACTTTGCGCTGCCGCAGCAACGCGCCCAGCGAGAGCTCCGGCCCTTCAGCGGCAGGCGGTTCATTCTCGGCCGTGTCCGCAATCAGCCGGCGTTCCGCCTCCGTCAATTCCGTATCTTCCTCCGGCTCGCGATACACCACCCAGAACACGAGCAGGAAGAGAAGACTGATAGCGCCGGTGGCGGCGAAGCTCAACCTCCAGCCGATGTGCAGCAGAAGAATGCCGATCACCGGCACTCCGATTGCGGATGCGGCTTTGGCCGCAGCGTCTGTCAGCGAGGTTGCAAAGCTGCGCTCCCGGGTAGGGAACCAGACGCCAATCGCTTTCGCATTCGCCGGGAAGGTCGGCGCCTCACCAATGCCCAGCAGTAGCCGTGCAGCGAAAAATCCTGGCAGGCTGGGCGTGAGAGCGGCGGCAAAGGATGCCAGGCTCCAGATGAAGATACCGATGCGCTGCACACGCCGCACGCCAAAGCGATCCAGTACCACGCCAACAGGCAACTGGCACAGAGCGTAACTCCAGTTGTATGCGGCGGACAAATAGCCGAACGCTACATCCGAGATGCCGAAGGCCGTATACAGCGCGCCATGCGAGACCGACAGATTGACGCGGTCAAAGTAGTTGACCAGCACGCCGAGTCCCAGGAGCCAGCCAATGCGCCACCGGCGCCGCGGCGCGCGTTCAGCGACTGCCGGCAATGGCGCCCTTCAGATATTTGTCGAACCACGCCACCATCCGGGTGATCTCGTCGATCTGGTCTTCCCGCTTCATGAAACCGTGACCCTCCTGCGGATAGTAGACAACATCCACGGTTCGCCCTTCTTTCTTCAGGATATCCACCACCTGCGCGGCCTCCTCACGCGGCACGCGTATATCGCGCTCGCCCTGCATGACAAGGAGCGGCGCGCGCTCTTTGCGCAGGAATTGGATCGGCGATGCAGCTTCGTATTTTGCCCGATCCTTCACCGGATCGCCCAGCAGCGACTTCTCATACTCCTGCAGCCGCGGGTCGGAGTGCTGCAGCATGGTGTACCAATCGATGATGCCGTACTCCTCCACGGCCGCAGCCCAGATATCAGGCGCCTTGCCGATGGCCATCAGCGTCATGAATCCGCCGTAGGAGCCGCCCGTAATACCGACTTTCTTTGGATCAATATAGCCGGTCGCTTCCATGAACTTCACACCGTAGATCTCATCCTGCAGATCACCGCCGCCCAGGTCCTGATAGTTCGCTTTCTCAAACGCGACGCCATAGCCAGTTGAACCGCGGACATTCGGCGCTATTACCGTGTAGCCCCTGGAGACCAGCGCGATGATGCGTGGCGAGAAGCTGTCTTCGACCTGGCCTGTCGGGCCGCCGTGCGGCAGTACGATAAGCGGATTGCTTCCATCCCGCTTCAGGTTGAAAGGCATCGCTAGAAACGCAGAGATGATCTTGCCGTCGAAACTGGCGTAGTGCACAAGTTGCGTGGGCGGCAGCACGGACTTCTGCAGTCCCGGGCTTTCGACACGCGTGATCTGAACCGGAGCGCCACGGATGCCCAGCACGTAGAAGTTCGGAGCGTGAGTTGAATCCTGGTGGACGAACAACAGCTCGCCATTTTGTGCGAACGGTGTCGGGGTGCCGTTCTCGTAGTTCAGTCCCTCCGGGATCGCACGCGGTATTTCCTTAGACGTTCTGGCGTCCGTGAAATGAATCGACGTGCGCCCGTCCGCATTCAGCGACCACGTAAACAAATCGTTCGAGGGCGAGAAGCTGCCCGGCTCCGCCTCCCACTGCGTATCGGTGATCCATTTCTTTTGCAGCGTCGCGAGATCCAGCAGGGCGACATTGCTGTAGCCGCCCTTTTCGTTCGAACCGATCAGCAGCGTCTTTCCGTCAGGAGACACGCTCGAGGCCCCGATGAGCACATTGCCTGTATGCGGCGTTAATTCGCGGGTCGCGCCAGTAGCTACATCCAGGCTCCATACGCTGGAGTCTTCGTGCAGGTCGCCGCGATTCGCGTAAAGCGTCTTTCCATCGGGGCTCCACGCCGCGATCTCCCATGACCGCTTAGGATCCTTCTCGTGCGTCAGCAGCCGCACCTGGTGTGTGGTCCAGTCCATCAGCGCAAGATTGACGGAAGATCCCTGCTTCTCCTTATGTTGAATCGCCAACAACTTGCCATTTGGTGAGAAGTGCGGATTGGTCTCGCTGATCTGGTCCGTCTGTGTCAGCGCCCGCGGCGTGCCCCCAGCGGAAGCTACGGCGTAGAGGTCGTAAATCTCGTCTCCGCCATGGTCCTGCTGGTAGATAACACTCCGGCCATCCTCCGACCAGAC
Source organism: uncultured Acidobacteriaceae bacterium (assembly GCA_963737035.1). Lineage (GTDB taxonomy): Bacteria > Acidobacteriota > Terriglobia > Terriglobales > Acidobacteriaceae > KBS-83. The sequence goes on from CAVTRJ010000021.1 coordinate 88,407, forward strand.
GGCTCCGGACTGCGCGTCATCGGAATGGAGAAGTTGGTGCGCTCCGGTACCATCGGCATTCATAATCCACAGATTGATACGTCCCGATGCGTTGCCGGAGTAGAGGATCTGCTTGCCATCCGGCGACCAGGACGCGCCGCCGAGACGCACCGTGCTCAGCAGATCCGGGATGTCCACCGGTACGCCTGCAGCCCCTTGCGGCGCGGTCACACTCTTCGGAGCAGTGGAGGTGCGGGAATTCGGACCGACAGTGTCCGCTCGTAAGGAAAGAACGATACTGACGAACAGAAACAGAGAAGCTGCAGGGCGAGCGGCAATCATCATCCGGCTCCAGATCGAGATTTAGAAGGCGAAGGAAGTGTACAGCGCTCGATTGTGCTCTATCAGATTGTTAGCACGATCTTGCCGAGATGGGCGCTCGATTCCATCAGGCGGTGCGCTTCTCCCGCATCGGCCAGCGGAAATTTCGCATGCACCGTGGGGCGGATCGCGCCGCTCGCGATTGCCGGCCACAGCTTCGCTTCCACACCTTCGCGCAACAGGCTCTTCTCCTCCGGCCTGCGAGCGCGCAGCGTCGACCCGGTCACGATCAGCCGCTTCCGCATCACCTCACGCAAGTCTAGCGTGACCTCAGCGCCCTTGGTTGTTGCAATATGGATCAGCCGCCCGCGCTGCGCCAAGAGTTCAATGTGTTTGCCGAAATAGTCGCCGCCGATCATATCGAGGATCACCTGAATGCCTTTGCCCTCCGACCATGCCCACGCGGCCGCCACCCAGTTTTCTTCTTTGTAATTCCACGCTGCCTCAGCGCCCAACTCGCGGCAGTAGGCGCACTTCTCCGCCGAGCCTGCCGTCGTCACCACGCGCGCACCGACATGCCGCGCCGCCTGAATCGCAAACGAGCCGATGCCGCTCGATCCGCCTTGTATCAGGATCGACTCACGCGTCCGCAGCATCTGGGTGTCGAAGAACAGGTTCGCCCACACAGTGAACGCTGCCTCCGGCAATGAGGCGGCGTCCTCCACAGAAACGCCTTCCGGAATCGGCAGCACCTGACCCTGCGGCGCCACGCAATATTCTGCGTAGCCCCCGCCTGCCAGCAGCGCGCATACCGTGTCTCCGACCTTCCATCGCGCCACATTCGTGCCTGTCGCAGCGACGTATCCACTTACTTCCATGCCAAGTATGTCGGTGATGCCGGCGGGGGGCGGGTAGTGTCCCTTGCGCTGCACGATATCGGCGCGGTTCACGCCGGCGGCTGTGACTTTGATCAGCACCTCGCCGGGTCTCGGGGCCGGCCGCGGCACCTCCGCAACACGCATCGTAGCCGCATCTCCGGGCCCTTTGACTACGATTGCCCGCATGCGCTCTTCTCTGACATTCATGCAGTGAGCCTACCGCGGGACGGCCGTACCGCTCTGCTCCACCACATTCGAGCGGAAACGAAACGGATTGAATGAGGTGTGATCGTCAAATGTATCCACATGCTCAGCTTTTTTGAGTCCATAGACTACGAGATAGGTTAGCGGTGTCGCCAGCACCTCGTACAGCACCTTCGCCAGGTAGGACGACACGATGATATTCGCCTTTGCCGACCAGGGCGCGTCGTAGAAGGCGATCATGATCACCAGCGTCGTATCGACGGCTTGCCCGGTCAATGTTGATCCGATGGTACGCGTCCACAGCTTCGTGCCCTTGGTCAGCAGCTTCAGCTTGGCCATCGTATACGAGTTGGTGAACTCACCCGCCCAATACGCCACCAGGCTGGCAATGGCAAAACGCGGCACTAGGCCGAACACGATTGCGAAGGCCTGCTGGTTATGCCAATCGGGCGCGGGCGGCAGCGCAACGGCAATCTCGCCAAAGAGTGAAAGCAGTCCCATCGCCAGAAAGCCCAACCAGATAGCCCGGCGCGATGCGGCGTAGCCATAGACCTCGGTAAAGATGTCGCCAAAGATGTAGGTGATAGGGAAGAGCAGCTCCGCGCCACTCAGCTTGAATGGGCCGACCTGGCAGATCTTCGGGCCAACAAGGTTCGAAATCACCAGAACGACGACAAAAACGATCGTCAGCACATCAAGGTAATGGAACTTGCGCATGTAATTGGGTTATAGCATTCACGATCCGCATCGTCCGCCGGAGCGACACTCTCGTGCGTTCGAGCGTCGCCACAGACGGGGCCTTTATCATCGCTGGATTTTGACACCACCCCGCCCCCTTGGTAGCCTCAAAGTCAGCCTCAAGTGGGACATGGCGCTGCCGCCCGGCAGCACGTGCGAACCCCGCTCCGCGTCCCCGTCGTCCAGTGGCCTAGGACACCGCCCTTTCACGGCGGTAACACGGGTTCGAATCCCGTCGGGGACGCCA
>CAVTRJ010000022.1:0-96158 GCA_963737035.1 uncultured Acidobacteriaceae bacterium
GATGGTGTGTCTGCCAATTTCACCACTTCCGCACGCGTGGGAATCCTTGCCGAGTATAACAAATCGGCGGGCAGCGACCGGGGCTCGGCCCTGGGCTAGAAGTGCTCTGCCAGGGCGGCGAAACGGTCGAGCTGAAGGAGGCGCTGCGGCGGCACGGGGTTCGCGAGCTCGTCGTGTTCGAGCACCCAGGTGTTCGGGTGATGGACGTAGACGGCGTGAAGGCCCGCCGTGAGTGCGGGGTTGATATCGGAACGCGGACTGTTGCCAATCATCCACGTAGTCTCTGGTGCGAGCGCATGACGTGCGACGATCTCGCGATAGGCGGCTGGGTGCTTCTCGGGCGGAATTTCGACCGCGGTGAAGTGCATGTGGATTCCGGAGCGATCGAGCTTCTTCTGCTGCTCGAGAGCATTGCCCTTGGTGACAAGGATGAGGCGATGGCGCTCGGCTAAAAGGGGCAGCGTTTCGGCGACACCCGCGAGCAACTCGATGGCGTGATCGGCAATCGTGTGCGCGAAGCTTGCAATGCGGAGCCGCTGCTCGCCGGAGGGCGGCGCTTCGGAGAGTTCCGCAAAGCAATCCACCAGGGAGCGCTCGAAGCTTGCCATGCCATATCCGTGCGCTGCGATCGTTGCGTGTTCACAACGATTTAACACCTGACGGACTTCATCCGGTGCATGCTGATGATGGTCAAGATAGCTGATGAAACTGGCGATAGCGCGCTCAAAATAGATGTTGTTTTCCCACAACGTGTCGTCGGCGTCGATTAGCAGGGTTTGCGAGGAAATCGGATTTGGAAGAGACATCTTTCCGCATGATCGCACGGGGACTGGGATGTATTTCACCGGTGAGCGAATGCGGGGCGGACTGCGTTCATCAGAGGGGGAAGCCGTTGAAGAGGTATCAAAGTTAGAAAACTTGCAGGCCGCGCAGGGTGTACATGTAAGTACCTTATGGTTACTATAGTGAGAAGGGCCACCCGAAACATAAGAGTGCGATGAATTGCAGCGCTTTGAGCCTACGCGTACATCGCGTGAGGCATCTGAGGATACCAACCCGAAGAAATCAACCCCTCTTCGGATTTGAATCCAATCGAACCCGCCAGCGGAAGGAAGTCGGATCTGCCACGCAAGTGATATCTGCGGGCATGCCGGTTGTGAATTGTTTCCGCAGGCACAAGGCTAGAAGTGAGAGCAGTCGAGAGAATCGTAGAGACTCCCTTACCGGTCGCGGCGATGTCCGAGATCGGAGATCGGCTCAAGCGCCCGGTTCACCTTCCGGATACGGCGGCGAATTTACACGCGCAGTATCTTGCGGCGCGGCCTTTCCCTCACCTGGTTGTGGACGGTCTATTCAGCGATGAGGCGATGGAGGAGCTGCTGGGAGAAATCCCTCCACTTCGGGACGATCGCTGGGTACATCACGAGGAGAAGCGGCTGACCAAGTCGAATCTGCGCTCGGCCGTGGACGTCGGGGAGGTGGGCTACCAGCATCTGTCGTTCCTTCACTCGGCGGCGTTTCTTTACCTGCTGGCAGAGCTGACCGGAATCTGGCACATGGTGCCGGACCCGTATCTTTCGGGCGGCGGATATCACGTGGTACCGACCGGCGGCCGCTTCGATGTACACGCCGACCGCAACGTGGATCACAACACCGGTTTGACGCGACGGCTGGCGATGATCACGTATCTCAATAAGGACTGGAAGCCGGAGTATGGCGGCCAGTTGGAGCTGTGGTCCACCGACGCTAGCCGATGCGAGGTGGTAGTGGAGCCGGTCTTCAACCGCACCATTCTTTTCGAGGTAGCCGACAGGAACTATCACGGGGTGCGGCCTGTGGAAAAGGCGGGGCAAGAGAGAAAATCTTTTGCCATGTACTTCCATACCGTGGGATTGCCGGATGGGAAAACGGCTGCGCCGCATAATTCAATCTATGCGCCGACCTTTTACAGGAAGGGCCCCGAGCTCAGGCACATTGTGCGGGACTGTATTCCACCACTTCTGTTGCGAGGAATACAGAAGGTTCGCGGCAGGTAGGCAACTTTTTACATGGGCGGCTCATCTGAGCCTCCAATCCTGCCAATTGCATTGAGTTGAGCAACCGTATCGCGCATCAAGACGCGAGGCAATTGCTCCCAGAAGACGTGTAGATGGCGGTTACCGCCATCGCAGAGAACACGCATAGCACGCTAGGAACTGGAGCTTCGTACCCATGGTGGGCGGAGATCTGAACTGGAAGAACTGAAAACAAGCGCGCAGAGGAGTGATTGCGCGGTGGGGATTATGGATCGTCATTTACGTCTTGCAGCGGAATCCGGTCGGGGCTACGAAACGGGTCTGAGCGGGGGAATCCGCCCGGTGATGGACCCGGAAGAACTCACGATAAGCGGGCTGCTGGCTATCTTGCGGCGGCGGCGGCGGGTAATTCTATCCATCGCCGGTGCATGCTTCCTGGCTGCCGTGCTGCTCTGCATATTCATGACGCGGCAATACCATGCCGCGACCACGATTCAGGTGCAGAAGGGTAACTCGGACAGCCTGGGCCTGAATTCGCTGACCAATGAAGGCCCGGTAGCTCCCGTGGATGCGATGGAAGAGAGCATCACGATGGAGACCCAGGCCAACATCCTTGAGTCCGACAGCCTGGCCCTGAGCGTGATCAAGAAGCTCAACCTGGAGCAGAACAAGGATTTCAAGCCTCACTTCAACCCGGTGGGCTGGCTGATGGGCGTGATATCGCCATCCGGATTGAAGGACCCGTCGAATGCCTCTCTGGATGAGAGTCCGGTGCGCCGGACCCGACTGCTCAAAACTTTCGCGAAGCACCTGCAGGTCAAGCAGGTGCCAGGAACGCGGTTGATCACGATCGGCTTCAACAACTCGGACCCGCATGTAGCGGCAGCGGTAGTGAACGAATTGACGCAGTCACTGCTGGACTACACCTACCAGACCCGGAATGAGGCGACGAAGCGTGCTTCGAACTGGCTGAGCGTGCAACTGGAGGACGTGCGGCGGGAAGCGCAGGAGAAGCAGGCACGGGTCGCAGCCCTGCAGCGGGACACCGGCGTCTACAGCCTGGGCACCACGGATGCCGCGGGACACGACCAGACCTACAGCGCAACTCTGGACCGGTTGCAGCAGGCGACGACGGCGTTGGCGACCGCCACGTCGAACCGTATTCTGCGCGGCGGCATCCTGCAGGCGGTGAAGAGCGGCGACCCGGACCTGATCTCCGGTCTGGCCGGCAGTTCGTCGCTGAACGGCGGCGCGAACACCACCAACAACGCCTTCAACTTATTGCAAACCCTGCGCCAGCAACAGTCCGCAATGGCGTCGCAGATTGCCACCGATCGCAGCCGCTACGGGTCGGCAAACCCGAAGCTACTGGACGATGAGGCCACGATGACCAGCGTCAACAATGCGGTCAAGGCGGAGATCAAGCGCATCGGTGAGCGCGCGGAGAGCGATTACAAATCGTCGCAGACGGTTGAGAACCAGCTTCGTTCTGAGTTCGATCGCGCACGTGCGGATGCCAACAACCTGAACAACAAGGCGATCGATTACACCATTGCACGCCAGGAAGCGACCGACAGCCGCGAGTTGTACGACACGCTGTTTCAGAAGCTGAAAGCTGCCGGCGTGGTCGAAGGCCTGCGCACCACGAACATCAGCGTGGTGGATCCGGGGCGTGTGCCATCGAAGCCGGTGAAGCCGAATGTTCCTATTTATCTTGCGCTGTCGATCTTCGGCGGCGTCTTCCTGGGCGCATGCTTCGCGCTGTTCCAGGAGGCGACCGATGAGCGCATCCAGAGTCTTGAGCTGGTAGAAGACAGTCTGCAGGCGCCGATTGTCGCGGTGCTACCGCTGGCGCCGGGTGCGGAGAGTCACGGCTTCGCCTCCTATCTGCAGAACGTCCCGGGAGCACGCCGGCTGGCGCACTCCGGCACTGGCGTGCGCGCCGAAGTGCCGATTGCTGCCATCGACGGGCCGAACTCTGCGTTTGTCGAAGCGCTGCGAGGACTGCGCACCGAGTTGCAACTTTTCTCCGGCAGCACGCCTCCGCGCACGATTCTGGTGACCAGTGCTCTGGAGAAAGAGGGCAAGAGCACGGTGAGCGCAAACCTTGCCGCGGTGCTGGCGCAGGGCACCGGCCGCGTGCTGCTGGTGGACGCGGATATGCGCCATCCCGGCGTCTCGCGGCGGTTCGGATTCTTCGGCAACAGCTATGGCGGATTGAGTACTGTGCTCACGGGCGAGGACATCACGGCAGAAGTGGTGCAGTCGACCGAGATTCCGCGGCTGTCGATTCTGCCGGCCGGTCCGCTGCCGTCTTCGCCTTCGGATCTGCTGGGATCGGTGAAGATGCGGCAGCTTTTGGAAGAGTGGACGCAGTCGTATGACTATGTGGTGATCGACACGCCGCCGATGCTGGCCGTGACGGATGCCACAATTCTTTCTCGACTTGCGGATCTGACACTGCTGATTGCGCGGCATGGTGTGAGTACGCGCCGCAGCCTGCGGCGGGCACATAAGAGCCTTGCCGAACGGGGAGACGCGAATGTCAGCGTGGTGGTGAACGGCGTGAGCCGGACGTCACAGAGTTACGGTGAGTATCACGGATATGCAGGCACGAAGTACTACAGGGAGGCTTAAGGTGAGGACCTTTCTGCGCATGATGATTGCATTGTGTGTATGTGTGTCGCCGGGTGTGGTCCTGGCACAGGTAAGTGCGGCGCAGGCTCCTGGGCGGCTGCTTCCTCCCGCGCAGACGAGTGTGCCGGGCACGCCGAGTGCGCAGCAGCAGGAGAGCTTATTGATCGGGCCTGGCGATGTGTTGCACGTGCAGGTGGTGGATGCGCCGGAGATGGAGCAGCACGTCCGCGTGACCGACAACGGGATGATTCCGCTGGTGGGCGCGGGGGATGTGAAGGTTGGCGGCATGACGGTGGCAGCCGCCCAAACGGCGATTCACGATCACCTGATTGAAACCCACTACATGAACCATCCACAGGTGATGGTGACTGTGGAGCAGTATGCGACGGAGACGGTTTCCGTGGTGGGCGAGGTGGCGAGGCCGGGCGCGTATCCGATCACGACGCCGCGAACCGTGCTCGATGTGCTGTCGTTCGCCGGCGGCATCACGAATGTAGCGGACCGCAACATCATGGTCCAGCGGCACGGCAGCAAGGATGATGCGGTGACGTATTTCGTTTCGAACGATCCGAAGCAGGCAGTGTCGACTCAAGTGATGGTGGATCCTGGCGATACGGTGATCGTGCCGAAGGCGGGAATCGTGTACATCCTCGGTGACGTGAACCGGCCGGGCGGGTTTGCCATGGCGAACAATCAAGACCACATGACATTGCTGCAGGCGCTAGCGCTGGCTGGTGGTCTGCAGCATTCGGCCCGGCAGGGGCATGCGAGGCTGATCCGTGAGGCAGAAGGCAAGTCGCATGAAGAGCAGTTGAACTTGGGTGAGATTCAGAAAGGAAAGCGCCCGAATCCCACTTTGTATGCGGGCGACATCCTTTACGTGCCGTTCAGTTGGGCCAAGGGCCTGGCGACATCTATGGCGCCAAATCTGTCTGGCTCTGCAGCTACGGCCGCCATCTACGCAGTGCCGTAGCAACTTCGAGATATCTGGCGCAAGCAGGATGCCAGGTCAACACGGGCGGGGTCACACCAAAGGAGGGCCAGATTGTCGGCTGTTCAATTAAAGAGGGTCGTAAGCGAGTCGGCTGCTGCTCAATCTGTCGCTGTTGCGAATGAGCGAGCGGTAAGGATTGGGCCCATACGTGTGACCACGCTTTCCCGGCGGGAGCTGGTGGATCAGTTGATCCAGCAAGTCTTTGTGGGAGCGGAGACGAAGCATGTGGTCACGGCGAACGCGCAGTTCTATGTGCTGGCGGAGCGGGATGCACGTTTTCGGCAATGCTTGGCGGAAGCGGACTATATCTGCGCGGACGGCCATCCCATCGTGCGGATGTGCAACTGGATGGGAATCCCCAGTGCGGAGCGCATCACAGGGGTTGACCTGATTCCGCTGCTGTGCGAACGAGCCGCGGAGCTCGATCTGCCTGTTTATTTTCTTGGCGGATATCCCGGCTCAGCGGCCGCGACGGCTTCGCTGCTGATGGATCGCTTTCCGAAGCTGCGGGTGTGTGGCGTGGGCTGCCCGCCCAAGGGATTTGAGGAGTCGACGGAGGTGCTTACACAGATGCTGCGCAGCATCGCCAAGGCGGAGCCATCGATCATCTTCGTCGCCTTCGGAGCGCCGAAGCAGGAATATTTCATTCAGGAGCACATCAAGGCATTGGGAATTCCAGTCGCAATCGGAGTGGGTGGCAGCTTTGAGCTGCTGGCCGGTATTCGCAAACGCGCTCCGCAGTGGGTGCAGTCTCTAGGAATGGAGTGGGCGTTTCGCCTGGCACAGGAACCGCGGCGTCTAGCGAAGCGCTATCTGGTGGGGAACTCTGTTTTCTCCTACTACGCGTTCCGCTATCTCCTTTCCGAGGAGGCGTTAGAGGCACGCAATGCTTATTATGCTGCGCTGCGGGGGAACGAAGAGCCGGTGCAGCGGAGTGAGCGCGAGCGGGAGGTGGGCTGAGGTATGTCCTCCCCCGTGTTCTCTCGCATGACGCGAGTGAGTGTTGTGATCCCGACACGCAATCGTCCGGAGGTGGTGCGGCGGGCAGTGGATAGCGTGCTTGCGCAGACGTACCGGGATTTTGAAATCATTGTCGTGATCGATGGGCCGGATCTCGCCACACAGGCGGCGCTGCGCGAGGTCTCAGATCCGCGGCTCCACGTGCTGCCGCTGCCGGAGTCGCTGGGCGGGTCGGATGCGCGCAACGCCGGAATCGCTGCATCGGCAGGCGAGTGGGTCGCGTTTCTGGATGATGACGACGAGTGGCTTCCGCAGAGACTCGAGCGGCAACTGGCGCATCCCGCGGCTCGCGCGGACCATCCTGTCTTTCTGGCGTCACAGTTCATCGAACGCTCGGAGCTGGGAGATCGGATTCTTCCGCGGCGATCGCTTGAATGTCGCGAACCCTTCAGCGAATTTCTCTTCTGCCGGCCGAGCTTGTCGGCGGGCACGGGATACGTGCAGACATCGACGTGGCTGGTGTCGCGTCCGCTGATTGACGCGGTGCGGTTTACCAGCAAGCTGAAGCGCAATCAGGATGTGGACTGGATGTTACGTGCGATGGCGGTGAAAGGTGCCACGCTGGCTATTGTTCCGGAGCCTCTGATCGTTTTTCATGAGACGGGAAAGATCGGCAGGGTAAGCAAGAAGGCGGACTGGCGCTTTCAGTTCGAGTGGCTCGAGCATAATCGTGAGCTCTTCAGCCGGAAGGCGTACTCGTTTTTTGTGGCGACGGTCTGCATAGAAGACGCGGTGCGCCAGCGGGCGGGCGCGGTCGCCTACACCAGGCTACTGCGGGCGTTTCTGTTTCGTGGCCGGCCGGCGCTACGCTCGGCGTTCTTCTTTGCTTATTACGCCCTCTATCCGGAATCCATGCGGGCCACGCGACGCGCGCGGGCGAGTGCTGAGTCCGCCATGAGCGAGATCGCTATGTCGTAAACCGGCCAAGTGAGTTGTGCGGGATGACAGTCAGTTGCTGCCCCGTTGTTGTTTTCTGCCTGAGCAGCCATAAGGCTTTTGTAGGAGCCTGGAGGAGTTAACGCTAGAACTATGCGTGTAGCCATTACATATGCAAACTCTCTCGCACTGGGCGGAGCTGAGCGAGTATTAGAAGTGCTGGCTCGGATGTTTCCAGAGGCGGACTTTTTCAGTTTGATGACGGAAGACCGGTTCATTCCCGCTGCGTTAAAGGAACGCCAGATCACCACTTCGTTCCTCAATCGTTTCGCATGGGTGAAGCGCTCGCATCGCAATTTTCTGCCGCTCTATCCGATGGCGGTGGAGAGCCTGAACCTTCGTGGGTACGAGTTGGTGATCACGGCCGACGGCACTGCGACCAAGGGCGTGATTACCGACCAGTCGGCGGTGCAGATCTGCTATTGCCACAGCCCTCATCGCTCGCTGTGGGACCAGTACGCGTCCTATCTGGACGAACTCGCGGGAGCTCGGCGGAAATTGTTTATGCTCTCCGCGCATTATGTGCGGCAGTGGGACTATCTTGCCGCGCAGCGTGTGGATGCATTTGTCGCGAATTCGCGTTATATCCAGGACCGGATTCGCAAGTACTATCGCCGCGACAGCACCATCATCTTCCCGCCGGTGGATACGAGCGAAGGATATGTTGCCGAGTCGCACGGAGACTACTACCTCACGGTCGGCAGACTCGTCGACGTGAAGCGCATCGATCTGCTGATCCAGGCCTGCAACCGGCTTGGGCGTCACCTGGTGGTTGTGGGACGGGGAACGAGTGAGAGCGCACTGCGTGCCATTGCCGGGCCGACGATTTCGTTCCGCGGGCATACCACCGATGCGGAACTTCGTGAGCTGTACGCGCGATCGAAGGCTCTGCTGTTCGCCGCGGAAGAGGACTTTGGCCTGGTGCCCGTCGAGGCCCAGTCGTATGGGCGACCCGTCATCGCCTACGGCAAAGGCGGTGCGATGGAGTCCGTAGTGGGCGGGTTCTCGCCGGAGTTGCAGAGAGATGGCCGCGCTACGGGCGTGTTCTTCGAGGAGCAAAATCTGGACAGCGTGGTGAGGGCGATTCTGCAGTTTGAGACGCTGGAGCAGAATTTCATTCCAACGTTCATTCGGGAGCACGCGAAGAGCTTCGATACCACGGTTTTTTGCGGGAAGATGCTCGACTTCGTGCAGCGCCAGGTGGAGCTTCGCAAGGGAGGAGCGCGCCTGCCGTTGCTCTTTCCCGCATCGCATCCCTCCATGCGTGTTCTGGGCTAAGGGCCGCTTGTTCCAGGTTAAGTGCCAGCCCATATGCGGCCGCCGAGGCTCTCGCTCGAATGACTGATGCCGGCAGGCGGAAGCGCGTCAGTTCGTTGCCGCATGTCAGGTATGCGCGTGAATGCAGTATCACTAAATCTAAGGAGTAGAGAATGCCAACTCGAAGAGATGTCCTTCAATCCGGTCTTGGATTGGCTTTGGCATCCGCGATTCCCGCGAAGCTATTTGCGGACAGTAACGATGTTCCATTGAAGCAGCTTGCCGCTCATTCGGGCATTGCGATGGGTGCGCAATCGATGCGTTCGTTGCTGCAGGACCAGAACCTGGCCAGCTTCATCGCCCAGAATTTCAATGTGCTAACACCCGGCATCGAAATGAAGTGGGAGCGCATCCATCCCGCACCGGATACATATTTTTTCGCCGATGGCGATTGGATGGTGAGTTTTGCCCAGAGTCATGGGATGAAGGTGCACGGGCACAATCTTTGCTGGAACGACTACAACCCGGCGTGGATGGCCAAAACGATCAACAAGAACAATGCCGAGCGAATTCTTACTGACCACATTACCAAGGTGGTCAGCCACTATCGTGGTCGCGTGGGGTCCTGGGATGTGGTGAACGAGCCGGTGCGCAGCCAGCAGGGTAGGCCGGATGGTCTTTCGACCGGGCTGTGGATGAACACGCTGGGACCGCGCTACATAGACATCGCGTTTGCTGCGGCGCGTGCAGCCGATCCGGATGCGAAGCTGATCATGAACCTGGACAATGTAGAACAGGATACGAATCCCCAGCCCGCGAATCGTCAGCATGCGCTCGCGCTGATTCAAGGGATGCTGCAACGCAAGGTGCCGATAGATGGAATCGGTTCGGAGTCGCATCTGGACGGAAACTCCAGCGATAAGAGCGCGGATGCCGCACGGTTCTACCAGACCGTGCACAAGCTGGGACTGAGCGTCGCATTGTCCGAGTTGGACATCAATGACTCCTGGGAGAACGGGGATGTCGGGGCGCGGAAGGCAAAGAACGGGCGCGTCTACGCAGACTTCATTACGTGGGTGGCGTCGGCTGTTCCGCTAAGCCGGATTTCGTTCTGGACCGTGTCGGACACCAGGAACTGGCTCGACGGTGCAGCGCAGCGTACCGCGACTTTCCGGCGGAAGGACGGAGCGGCACATGCGCCTGGACTGCTCGATGCCACGAACACGCCCAACCCGGCCTGGAACAGTGTGCGCGCGGCCGTTGCTGCACTGCCACGCCGCAGTTGACGAGAAAGCGAGTGACTACGATCGAGGTCCAGGAGCGATGAGCCTGAAGCAAGGCACAAATGTAACAGTGAAGGTCCGGCTTAAGCGCCGCGACCCGATTGTGCCTCGGCGAGAGCCGGTCACTTTGGTAGCGGAACGGCCGGCCCATTGGCTTTCCAGCGCCGCTACTTGGGTGACCGCGTTCGCGCTCGTCTATTTTTCCGCCGCCGGCACTTTCTCGTTTTACGATGCGGAAGGCAACACGCAGATGGGCGCGGTGAGTGGCGGCGCGGGAAGCTCGGCCGTCGGGGTGATGCTTGGACGAGTAGCGCTGGTCGGACTGTTCTATGTTGCTGTGCGGTGGGCTGCGCAGGTTCGCAAAGCAGCGTTTTGCGTCCCCATGCTCGCACTGCTGAACTGCATGGGCATGATCTCCTGCTTATGGTCGCCGGAGCCGTCCTTTACCTTCAAGCAAGGCGTCTATTTACTGGTCACGTACACCTTCGGAATTGCGTTCGCTTTCAAACCGGGCGAGACCCAGATGAAGCTAATGCAGCTTGCCGGGACCATCGCGGTTGTCCTTACGGTACTCACCGTCGCTTTTTTTCCGGCGTTCGGTCTGAATGGGCGCCAAGGCGCTACGGGCGAGTGGGAGGGAATCTACGCCGGCAAGAATGTGTGCGCGATGGCGATGATGTTTCTGCTGATGCCGGCGCTGTATCGCAAGCCAGCGACGCTTCAAGGGCGCGTGCTGCGGAACATTTATATCCTCGCTGTCCTGGGCGTTATAGCAATGACGCGCTCACGCACGGGGTGGGGAATCGCGCTGATGCTGCTGCTCTTTTCCGTCGGGCTGAAGCAGCTGGCGCGCTTCAAATCTTTCGATCGATCTGTTCTGTTCATTTTGTTTTGCGCGGCCACAATCTTCCTGGGCGTCGTGGTTCTTCTGAACCTGTCCACTTTGTTTCATTTCATTGGACGAGATACGAGCTTCAGCGGCCGTACTCCGATCTGGTCGGCGATTCTCGCCTCCATCCACAAGCAGCCCTGGACCGGCTACGGCTATCGCACCTTCTGGCGAGGCATGACCGGTGAGTCGGCCAATGTGATGATCTCGCTCAGATGGATGATGGGATATGCGCACGACGGCTTTCTGAGCGTATGGGTGGAAGTAGGTGGGTTTGCGCTGATGCTGCTGATTTTGTGCCTGCTGAAAGGGCTGCGGGATTCCTGGTATTGTTTCATGCGCGATCCGAGTCCGCAGGTGCTGTGGTACATCACGACCATCGTGTTCGGCATCCTGTACAACATCGATGAGGCCTCGTTTCTTTTCCGCTTCAATCTTTCCTGGATGTTGATCGTCGGCGCCATTGTTGGTCTGGACCGCAAGCGGCGTCAGCTTCGCCGCAACGCTGTCGCGCTGATGGTGCGCGCATGACGACGTACCATCTGCTAACGGAGACCGAGCCATTTTCCGAGCCGGTGGGGGGCGCGATCTCGCGTTGGGCCGCGAATGTACTGCGCGATGACGACAGCTCTGTCATCCTTGCGCCGAGCGCCGACGATAGCTGGCGTTTTCCCGCACACCGTATCCGCTGCAACGAGCGGCTCTCCAACTACGCGCGCTATCCGGGCCGTTTGAAGCGCAATCTTCCGTGGCCGCTGCGGCGGCGCTTTCTGCGATGGATTCTCAGCACGGTGCGGCCTCTGCTGAAGCGAGGGGATGTGGTGTGGGTACATAACCGGCCGGAGTTTGCGGCCACGCTGCAGGCCAGCGTTCGCGCTGCAGGCGCGCGGCTGGTGCTGCATATGCACAATTCTCACCTGAGCGATTGCGCTGCGCCCATCGCATCGGCGATCGACGCCGACCGTTGTGTGTTTGTCAGCAGATTCCTCGAGGCTGAAGCACGACGCGCCGTTCCATCGTTGCAGCGAAGCGCTGTGCTGTATAACGGGGCGGACGGATCCGTCTTTCACCCGGCAAAACATCGACGGAGCGGACCGATTCGCATCCTGTGTGTGGGGCGGCTGGTGCCGGACAAGGGCATGCACATCTTTGTGGATGCGATGCGGTTGCTTGCGGAACGTGGCGCCGACGCGCAGGGTGTGATTCTGGGCACTGCGAACTTCGGCTCCGACACGGATGCTGAGACCGACTATGTTCGCAAGCTGAAAAGCGACGCACCGAGGAATGTGGAGTTTCTCCCGTTTACGTTTGGGAGCGCACTCGCCGATGAGTTTCGTGCGGCCGACATCTTTTGCTGCCCCTCCATCTGGCAAGAGCCTTTCGGCATGGTGAACGTGGAGGCGATGGCCACGGGTCTGCCCGTGGTGGCGACACGGATGGGCGGCATTCCCGAGATCTTCGAACACGGTGGCGCATTGCTGGTACCGGCGAACGATTCGGCAGCGATTGCAGGCGCTGTCGAGCGGCTGATTGCGAATCCTGAGGAGCGCAGAATTCTCGGCGAGACGGGTCTGCGGTCATTCCGCCAGCACTTCTCCTGGGAAGCGATACACAGCGCTTACGACCTACTGCTGGAGGAGGCTGTCTGATGTCTCTGCGGGATCAGGTGCAGAGGCTTCGGGGCAGCACACTGGCGAGGAATTCAGTGTGGATGTTTCTGGGCCAGGGACTCTCTGTGGTGGTGCAGGCGGGCTACTTCTTCGTTCTGGCGCGGCTGCTGGGCAATGTGCAGTACGGCGTGCTGGTCGGCTCCGTTGCGCTGGTCATGATGTTTTCGCAGTACAGCAACTTCGGATCCGGCTTGATCTTCATGCGGTATGTCTCGCTGGATCGCAAGACGTTCCCGGTGTACTGGGGCAACATCCTGCTGACCACCCTGACCTTTGGCTGCATTCTGGTTGCGGGCGTTCATCTGGGGGCTCCGTGGCTGATGGGAGCCGAGAATCGGCGCATTCTTACGACGCTGGCCATCGGAGAATTCCTCGGCGCGCAACTGGTGGTCGCGATCAGCCAAATTTTTCAAGCCTTCGAGCAGATGCGAATCACCGCGACACTGAGTCTGCTGACCAACCTGCTACGGCTTGTGGTGGCGGTAATTCTGTTCCTGAAATTTCACCGCATTTCGGCGTGGCAATGGGCCTATGCTTCGATGGGCGTTGCGCTCTGCGCGGCGGTCGTCAGCGTGGTGACGGTACTGAAGAAGTTCGGCAAGCCTGCCTTCGATCCGCGGCTTGCGTTGCGGCGCGCAGGAGAGGGGTTCATCTTCGCTATCTCCGGCACCACGACATCGGCTTACAACGACCTGGACAAGGCGATGCTAGGCCACTACGGCATGAACGCGGCGAACGGCATCTACACCATGGCGTACCGCGTGGTGGATATCAGCTTCATGCCGATGCGGTCAATCTACAACGCGGCGTTTCCGCGCTTCTTCCAACTTGGCTCAGGCGGCCTGGCGGCTACTTCGAAGCTGGCGCTGCGGCTGATCCGCAAAACGACGCTGCTCGGCATCGCCGCTGCGGTAGGCATGTTTGTGTGCGCGCCGCTGATACCTTTCCTCGCCGGCCATGGCTTCGACAAGAGTGTGCTTGCGTTGCGCTGGCTCTGCCTGATCCCTCTCTTCCGCTCGTTTCACATGTGCGCGGGCGATGCACTTGCCGGCGTGGGCCTGCAGCCATACCGTCTGGGTGCGCAGACGGTTGCGGCCTTGGGGAATTTTGGCCTGAACCTATACCTGATTCCGCACTACTCCTGGCGAGGGGCTGCCGCTGCCAGTCTCATGACCGATGGCGGACTGGCAGTGTTGTGTTGGCTCTTGCTGTTCGGCTTGCGTGCTCGCGAGCGCAGCAGGGGTCTGCCGTTGGCGGAGGCTTCCGCAGAGGTCAATCTCGGTTCAAGCTAACCCAACTATGCGCAACGTCCTGATTTTTCGGGAGCTGCTGCTGCCTCCCAGTGAGACTTTCGTGCTCGCCCAGGCAGAGGCACTTTCTCGCTACCGGCCAGTCTACTGTGGACTGACGAACGTGCCGCGGGCGCTCCCGGTTCCGGATCCAATCCGGCTAACCAGCTACGACGCGGTTCTTGCCCGTTATCGCATGGAGGGCTACAAGCGTGTGCCCTGGGCGCCGCGGTTTCATCAGCAGGTGCGACGTACGCGTCCTGCGCTGATCCACAGCCACTTCGCCGTCGATGCCGCGGATGCGCTCGGAATGCAGAGGAGTCTCAGGATACCGATGGTGGTGACGTTGCATGGCTTCGATGTCTCCACATCCGATGAGGGCTTTGCACGAAATCGGAGCGGGCGGCGATTTTTGGCGCGGCGGTCGCGGCTGTGGCAGGCAGCTTCGCACTTTGTCTGCGTATCGAACGCTATCCGCGAGATCGCGCTGAGAGCGGGATATCCGGAAGAGAAGCTGACCGTCCGCTACATCGGTATCGATTGCGAGATGTTTTCTGCCGTGCCAGCGGCAGATCGCGAGGAGAATCTAATTCTCTTCGTCGCACGACTGGTGGAGAAGAAGGGCTGCGAGTACCTGATCCGGGCGGCGGCGCAGTTGAGAGAGCGGCACCGGGAGGCGCGGCTGGTCATTGTTGGCGATGGACCATTGCGCGGGCAACTGGAGCAGCTTGCCACGCAGTTGAAGGTACCGGCGGAGTTTCTTGGGGTGCAGGGACCGGATGGCGTGCGCGGATGGATGCAGCGGGCAAGCGTGCTGTGTAATCCGAGTGTGACAGCGGCGAATGGCGACACCGAAGGACTGGGGATGGTCTTCGCTGAGGCGCAGGCGACCGGGCTGCCGGTGGTGAGCACGCTGCATGGTGGCATTCCGGAAGTGGTGCACGATGGCGAGACAGGATTGCTGGCGCGCGAGAGGTCTGTCGAGGAATTGGCGAACCATTTGGAGCGGATGCTGGTAGATCGAACGTTCTGGGATGCGTGCAGCGAGCGCGGAAAGCAATGGATCCGGGAACAGTTCGATATTCGCAGGTGCACGGCTGGTCTGGAACAGGTATACGACGAGGCTGTAGAGCGAGGCTGGAGATGACCTGGGGCGATTTGCCAAGTGTGCCCGGAATCGTGTGTATTCATCTTCGCCCGAAAGGGCAATTCTTTTACGAACGGAAGGGAAGAACGATGCGTGGACTCTCTTTGGTTTTGACGGCAGCAATGATGGGCAGCATGGTGCCTGGTGCGATGTTCGGACAAAATGCGGCGTCCACTGCCGCCCAGAAGACGACCAACGCTGCCAAGAGCGCCAAGGCAGCGGTTACCATGCCAACGGATGCGGAGATCGCGGATGCCAAGGCGAAGGGCATGGTATGGGCGAACGAAAACACCAAGGTGTATCACAAGGACGACGCGCAGTATGGCAAGACGAAGCACGGCAAGTTCATGACCGAGGATGATGCCAAGGCGGCAGGCTACCGGATGGCGAAGACCTCGTCCGTCGGCAAGAAAAAGAGTGCTGCGCCGGCGGCTACTTCGCCGCAGTAGTGAATCGCGGACAACCAGATAACAGACCGACCAGGGCCGGCAGGAGGACCACTCCGCTGGCCCTGTTTTCTGCCGATGGATCAAGACCCGGGGGTGGGAAAGGTAACTGACGCTTCTGTGCGATGGGCCGGGACGCCGGTCCTGCCTACACTTTGTGTATGGCTAACTATCGCTTAAAAGCTCTTGGCATCCCCACCGCGGTGATTCTTTTGTGCGCGGTATTTGTGGAAGCCGCGTTCCACCTGGACCAGTCTGTGCTGCTTGAGATTGCGGGACTGTTGGCGCGGTTGACGATTGTGGTTTCGTTTCTGTACTTCCTGCGGGCCTGGAAGAAGACGGTGTTGGCGTATTGGTAAGAAGGTAGAACTCTTCCCAATGCTGCGAAGAACGTAACTCTCCCATATTTCCATTTAGGTTGGCCGCTCGAATTCCGGCGGCCGATACCTCTCATCCCAAGGAAATGGCCACATTCGGTTCCGCTGGCCGCTCCTCTCCCCAAATCGTTCAGCGGTGCGCTCTGGGGCGTTCTGCGGCCTTGTAGAAGGTGTAGACCGCGGCGTAGGGGACGCGTGCGACCGCGCCGAGGTGGCGCGCGTCGCAGCCGGCCGGGGGCATGCCGCCGTGGGTGTCGGAGCGGCGCACATACGTGACATGGGCGAGCATTCCATTTGGCGCGCTGTCGATTGCAGGTGATGCTGCGAGGAGCAGCCAGGGAATCGAGGCGTGATCCGGCGCAGGTTGAGTTATCAGCAGCTTGCCGGTGATCGCGCTGCCATCCTTCCAGCGCCATGTGGGGCCGGCGCTATGGGTGCCGACGGATTCGGCACCGGCGTAGAGGGTGGCCTCCGGCGCCACGAAGACCCACGCTAGTGCGCCCTGCTGCTGTTGGCAATGATAGATCTGCACGCCTTTGCCGGTGACGGGCGGCAGCGGGGTAACGCTCGGATCCGGCGGGAGCGTGCGGTCCTGCGCGCGGATGCTGAACGGGAGTAGAAGCAGGACGACGAGGGCGATCGGGATCCGCATGTCGCTTCCAGCCTAGCATTTCCACCGTGGCCAGCACGGCACCTCATCAGCATTGACCTGGATTCTGATGGCCGCTATTTCGCCGAGCAATCGTTGCGGCTGGTGTCGGCTACGCTGGCGATGAGCCATTGGCCGTTCTGGCGGACGAGATTGAAGAGGTCGGTGCCGCAGTGCTCGACTTTGCCGTCGACGAGGAAGTCGAAGGGCGCCCAGACGACGGCGAGATCGTTGTCGATCTTGACGAGCGGATCGTGAATGCGCTCTTCGATCTTCTTAGTGCCGGGCTTGCCGACGCGGGTGGCGAAATCTTCGAAGGTCATCTGGGTGGGTTTGCCGTCGCGCATCAGGACCATGACGCCGCCGGGGAGGGTCGGCTTTTTGATGGCCGCGGCGTCGCGTGCGGACATGCCGTCGAACATGGCATGGATAGGGGCGAGGACGGCTTGGTCCTCAGCAGCTGGTGCGGCAGTGGCGGCGTGAAGGGTGAGAGGGAAGAGGGCGGCGAGGAAGGCGACGAGTGGGCGGGACTTGATGCTGGACATGATGCTAGACATGGCCCCTCATTCTAGCTGCACTCTCAGGATGCTGGTTCTACCTGGTGCCGTGACCGCCTACCCCTCCCCCCTCCGGTCCGGGAGATCGTCGTGTAAGTCACTGTGTTTCAGCAGATAGAGGGCTTCCCGAGAGCTAAATTCGTCCATCCATTGGGGTTACCGCTAAATTCGTCCAGCAGCACGACTTACGAGCAGCCATTTCCATCACTGACCCCACCATATGCAAATCTTGAAACGCGAAAACGCCACCGTGACGGTGGCGTTTTGGGATCTCTGGTGTGGCTGGATTTGGTCTCTATTTTTAGCGTAGCAAATTGGCTGGGTTGATTCGGCAAATTCTTAGTGGTGATTCCGGGAACGGGAACGATCTGTGAAGCGTGACACGTTCGCTCATGGCTGCTGCGTAGCGGCATTCTGAGCTAGCAGTTCTTCGAGATCGAGCGGCGCGGTGACCATCGCTAGCTCGCCCTGCGGTGTGCGGGGCCACTCGGATTCGGGACGGTCCCAGTAGAGCTCAACGCCATTGCCGTCCGGGTCGCGAAGATAGAGTGCCTGACTGACGCCGTGGTCGGAGGCGCCGTCGAGCGGAATGTGGGCGCGAATCAAGCGGCGAAGGGCGTCGGCGAGTTCGGCGCGGGTGGGATAGACGATGGCGAGGTGATAGAGGCCGGTCGTGCCGGGCGAGGGTGCGGAGCCACGACGGCTCTCCCAGGTGTTGAGGCCGATGTGGTGGTGGTATCCGCCGGCGGAAAGAAAAGCGGCGCTGTTCCCGATACGCTGCGTCACCTCGAAGCCGAGAACGTCGCGATAGAAGGCGAGCGCGCGATCGAGGTCGGCCACCTTCAGGTGGACGTGGCCTATGCGCGTTTGTGGGTGGATGGCGGACACATCGAATTAGATTCAGCGTGGCGCCAAACGATGCCGCGACCGCTCAGGACGCCTGCGTGCGTGTTTCGGCGAGGAAGTCGTGATAGTCGGTGAAGGGCGGGGTGTGGCCGAGCTGGCGCAGGAGCAGCGCGACCTGTCCGCGATGGTAGGTGGAGTGATTGAGCGCGTGCTGGATGAGCTCGCCGAGAGTGTAGGTGGTGGCATCGAGGGTGCGCGGCGCGTCGAGCTCGGCCTGTGTGCGGCCGGATAGGTAGGTCACATAGGCTTCATCGTGCGTGGCCCATGCGCGCTGGAGAGAGGCGAAATCCGGGTAGTCGCCGGGAGTGGGGCGGGGGACGAAGCTGCCGGTTTGCCAGAAGCTGAGCCATCCGCGCTCGCCCCAGAGGATGTGGATGAGCGTGCCCTGAAGCGAGACGAAGCTGGCGCGGAGGTCGCGTTCGCGCTCCTCGGGCGTGAGAGCGGCGGAGGCTTCGAGGAGGCGCTGGTTGGCCCAGCGGTTGTAGTGGGCTTGGTGATGGAGTTGGTTGTGGGTCATGGATTGCTTCCCATGATATGGAACGGCCCCGACCCTAGCTGCGCGCTAGGATGGGGCATCCGGCCGAAGAAGTACGCCCGCTTACATCGGGCGACCCACTCGCGCAGGCAAGAAGGTGGAGTAGCTGCGTCTCTTCAGCGGCATGAGCAATTCTGTATCACAGTGTGGGAGCTGCTTGCTTACCGAGCCGCCACCAGCACCGGAGGGACAGCCGGAGAATATGATGGCGGGAAAAGCGGAGGACGTGATGTCGACTAACACAGGACGCGAGCCTGTTCGAGGCGCTGCTCGATTCGTGGGATCGGAACAACATCATTCTGGTGAATCTGCTGCGCGCGGTGCCCGAGGGCAGCGCTGGAGGCGCGTACCGTCGAAGGCAGCATGACGGTGGCGGAGATTTCCTGCACACCATGGGCGCGGCTGTTCGTCCTTAGCGAGGATGCGTCGAGTTCGCTGGGAGCCGCTGGAGAAGGGATGGCGTGAGACGCGCGATAGCGATCGTATTGCGCAAATGTTGAACGACAGCGCACGCCGGGTACTGCTGCGTTGAAGGACCGGGTGGGAACGGGAAGGAGAGCTGGTCCGCTACGATACCCGATCCTGTTTCTGCAACACATGGTGGCACGAGGCTATATATGGCCGGAGTTCACTGCGATTGTTTTGCGCTCGCCTGGCAGTAGACTGAGGACATAGCCGGGTGAGTTGGCACGTATGGCATAAGCGGTAGCCCGGAGCGGTTATTTTTCCGCACGACATTTCGATTTGGAGGAAGCAGCAGAGAATCCGAGGCGTGCTGGCTACCGCTTATGTATCCACGTTGAGGATCTGCCTGGGCGCATCAGTTTGTAAAGCAGTACGTATTGCGGCTTGCGCTGAGATCCGTCATGCCGCGGCCTTCCGGAGTGTAGTCAAGCATTGACGAGAGCGGATCATCTCTGGGCGCTCGCGGGGTCTTCCGGGGTCGGCCATGTCGCCGCTCAATTCGTCGCGTAGAAGTGGACGGATGGGATACATTCCGCGGGTGAGAACGCTCAGTCCCACAGGTCTTTATGCCTCATTCGAGGAAGCCGACGCTGCCTTCAACCGGCAGATACTGCATCGAGCAAAACAGGGTTTCCGGCACTGTTTCATACGCAGCTTCTCGCCAGATACCTCGATGCGGTCTGAGATTAATCAATTGTATCGTCGCAGAGGCTGAAAAGGTACGGGACATTTTATTGAAGAGCGTTTTCCCGTCCTACGGGTCGAGTTTCGCGCTGAGAGCCACGTTCTCAACGTATTTCTCGATTATTTGGGCTGGAGCGGCACGTCGATAGTTCTGCGTTCGCCTGGCACTAGATTGAGGATGTAGCCGGGCGAGCCGTCGTATGGCCATTCGCGGTAGCCGGGCGCACTTACTTTCAGTAGGACGTTTTCGTTCGGAGGAACAGCAGGGCGTCGGTGGCGCTCCGGCTGCCGAACGTGTAGCGGCGTTGTGGAACTGTCTGGGCGCTTAACTTATAAAACAGCGCTAATTGCGTCTTTCCTGTGATTGCATCGGTGAGATGGATCGTTAGAAAAGCCGCCTTGTACGGAATGCGAAGGTCTATCGTTGCAGTGGGATGTTCGTTGCGCAGATGGGCGATGTTCAGCTCTTCTTTCTTGTCTGTTCCGGAAGCATAGAAACCGTATTGAGTATTTGGATAGCCATGCGCGGGGTCATCGGCGGCGGGCGCATTGTCACCATAGGGAACATTGCCGAGGCAATAGTGCCCTGAGTCGTCGCTTCTGGATGCTGGGTAAGGTCCGGTGTGCGCTCCAAGATAGACTGCTGTTACCCGGATGTTCTTGGCCGGCTGGCCGTTTTCGTCAAGAACGGTTCCGCAGATCGAACCCGAGCCGGCAGTCTGCGCGGCTGAAGATATCGCGAAACCGAATAGGAGATATACCGCCAGCTTTTCCATGGTGCGCGACTCTAGCATCGTCGCTACGAGTTTAGACACCGCGAACAGAAAACCCTCGCTTGCGCGGGTTTTTTCTGCTGGTAGCCGCTGAAGCCATTGGTCTGCAAGAGAATGGCGCCGGAGGCGCGTGTGCCTGGACGGCTAGTCCTCCTTGTGCCCGTAGTCGAGTTTGGGGTACCAGTGTGGGTCGCGGCCTTCCGGTGTCAGGTCCAGCAGGGACCAGAGGGGATCGAGATCTGGTGCGCCGCGGGGGTCTTGTCCGGGGTCGGCCATCTCGCCGCTCATTTCGCCACTGTAGAAGTGACGTATTGTGCCGTTGTGGCGGGTGAAGATGCTGAAGCCGGGGACGTCCGCGTCTTCGGCGTTGACGTAGGTGCGGGTGTACTCGCCGGAGGCGTCGGAGAAGAACGGCAGGTTGGTGAGGCCGCGCTGCTTTTTGTATTCCTGCAATCTCTCGATGGGCGAGCGTCCGGTGACGGCGATGGCGACGCGTTCCCGCAGATTGATCGCGGTCCCGTTCCAGGAGGTGAGGAACGATGTGCAACTGGGGCATGGCGACTTGCGCTGCGGGCCGAACATCATGCTGTAGATCATCAGCGTGTTCTTATTGCCGAAAAGCTGGGACAGGCGGACGGCGCCGGTTTCGGACGTGAATGCGAAGTCCTGCGGAATTTCGCCGCCCGGGGGCAGTGCGCGCCGCTGGGCGGCTACGCGCTCCAGGTGGCGGCGTAGCTCGATTTCTTCGGCAAGGAGCGCATTGCGCGCGGCGCGGTATGCGGCGGACTCGTTTGGGAAATGAGCCTTATTGGTAGCTGCGAGTTGTTGGGCGGGGATGAGGGATTGCTTGTCGGCCATGGGACCTCCACAGGCCAATATAGCTGTGCGGATAGAAGCGCAGCAGAAGGTGGAGGCGGGTGGGCCGCCAGATGTCCGATTCGCGGCACGGTTCTACAAAGAGGGCCTTTTGTTGCCGCAGCGATGGAGAGATCGGCGACCGGAGGCCGCGCCTCGTCGATTCACTCAGGACGGCGAGGAAGCTAGGAGGCCTTGAGATTTTCCGGGACGGCGATGCGCTCAAACTCCGCTGCGAGTTTTCGCAAGGACGCCGCCACGTTCGCGCCGGAGAGCGGCTTGCCATGGCCGGGCGCCACGGTCTCGGGCTCCAATTGCGCGAGCTTGCGGACCGACACCTTCGCCGCATCCCAGTTGGAGGTGAAATAGGACGGCGGCCCATGCAATTCGGGGTTCTGCAGGAAATTCGCTTCGAAGAAGCTTTCCGGCCGCGTGGTGCAGAAGGCGTCGCCAACCAGGAGGGTGCGGTCGCTTTCGCGGAAGAAGCTGACGTGGCCCGGGGTATGACCCGGCGTGTGCAGCAAGGTCCAGCCCGGCATCTCGGCCAGGTTGGAATCGGAATCGGCGTCTGGAAGCGCGCGCAAGCGGCTGCCTAGATCGATAGGGCCGCGCGGGAAGGTGGGCGAGATGAATGGCATCACGCCTCCGCCGGCAGTCCAATTGGGTGGCGGATACTCCCGCTGGCCGGTGAGGTAAGGAAACTCCAGCGGATGAGCGTAGATGGGAACGTCCCATGCGTCTGACAGCTCCTTGGCTGCGCTGACGTGATCGAAGTGCGCGTGGGTCAGAACGATGGCAGCTGGCGCGCGGCCGAAGGCGTGTTCCGCCCAGCGTTTGATGCGCGATGCAGAGAAGGGAATGGCTGCATCGATCAGGGTCCAAGTGCCGTCCTGGTGCTCGACCCCGAAGACATTTACAAATGCGATCTTCAGCCCTCTCAGGCCGGGGGCGACCGCATCCATCGGGACTACCTGATTGTCGGGGATCTCTATCCTGTCCATGGTGCAGACTCCTGAGATATTTGGATGCGATTTCTCAGCGGAGCCTCTGCCGGCGCTCATTGATCCTGATCAGGCAGGCGCCGGTGTCCGGGAAGAGGACTTCGGAAGGTCGGGATATATATATTGCTGCAGACAGCAGTGGGGCGGGTGGGTCTCAGGAGGAAATCGGGATAAATGAATCGGAATTGAGGCGAATGACAACGACTTCAACGATACCGACGGATACGGCAGCGACGAACCGGACGAAGCCGCACTTTGTGGTGCTCGATGGATTGCGCGGCGTGGCAGCACTCGGGGTGGTGATCTTCCACTTCATGGAGATGGTGATCTGGAATTACAGCAAGTTATGGATCGGACACGGCTTTCTGGCAGTGGACTTCTTCTTTTGCCTCTCGGGCTTTGTGATGGGGTATGCCTATGACGACCGCATCGGAAAGATGGGGCTGGGGCAATTCCTGAAGGTGCGGTTGATCCGCCTGCAACCGCTGGTGGTGCTGGGAGCGGTGCTGGGAATGATCGCCTTTTATGCGAATCCATTTGGAGTGACGCCAGGCTACGGCCCCGGCAAAGTGGCGCTGATGTTCGCTGCGTCGCTGCTGATGATTCCCTTTGGGGCGATGAAGGAGAGATCGCACAATCTATTCAGCTTGAATGCGCCGGCATGGTCGCTATTTTGGGAGTACGTGGCGAATGTGGTCTTTGGAATCGGCCTGTACCGGATCAAGCGCGGCTTTCTGATAGTGCTGACGGTGGCGGCTGCGGTGCTGTTGTGCTGGACAGGCCACCGCGCCGGGAACTTATCGGGCGGCTGGAGTTCCAAAAACTTCTGGGACGGAGGAGCGCGGGTAGCGTTCTCGTTTCTGGCGGGGCTGCTGGTCTACCGGATGAGATGGCGGTTGAAGACACGGCTGGGCTTTGGTGCATTGAGCATCCTGCTGGTGTTGGCACTGGCGATGCCCTATGCAACGGGTGCGTGGGTGCGCGAGGCTGCCGTCATCGTGATCTTTTTTCCTCTGCTGGTGGCCCTCGGCGCGGGAGCTAAGGTGTCTGCACGTGTGGAACGGCTCTGCCGCTTTTCGGGAGACCTTTCCTATCCCTTGTACATGACGCACTACTCGGTGATTTGGATCTGGGGCGACTTTGCCGAGAAGCACAAGTTGGCTTCGGGTGGCATGGGGATACCGGTTCTGTGCGGCACGATCACGATGGTGGGCTTCGCGTGGCTGGTGATGGTGGTCTATGACAAGCCCGTGCGAGCGTATTTGCGGGCGAAGTGGTGATCTGAAGAGAGGGTGGGAAGGGTGGAAAGCCGGTTTCATGGCTTTCCATACTCTGTCATTTCCATGGTCTGCTTGTCTTCCGGCAATGCTAGGTGAACGGGTGCGCCACCCAGCGCAAAGTTCCACCCGCCACGAGACACCTATCGTGACGAGCTGTCTTTGAGGGAATTAGCGATCTGACACTCGTCCAGACGCATGGCTACCGAGAAGTGCGTTAGATTTACCTGCCAAGAATCAGAGGCACATAGCTTCGGGCTTCTTGCAGCAGCTGTTCGCGCGCCATGCCAACCTTGCCGCGAAGCTGCAAACCCTGCAGTAAGTCAACGAGCAAACGGGCTCGCACCTTGGCGGAGGGTGCGCGGCTTAGGCGCCCTGCCTTCATCTCCTTTTCGAAACGTTTGGCGAAAAGATCAGCGGTTGCGGTCAGGCCTTTCGCGACGTACGAACGGATCTCTGTTACCCGCTCAGACTGTCCCAGGGCAGCGGCGGCCATCATGCAACCGCCGCGAGCCTTATTTGAAGCGGCGTTGACGGTAGCCTCGCAAAAGGCAGTTACAGCCTTGTGGATGTCCGGCTCCGCTTGAAATGCTGCCATTCTGGGAGCTCCATACGTTATTGCATAGCGCTCGACCGCCTTAAGCAGCAGGGTGGACTTGTCTCCGAAGGCCCGGTATAGCGCGGGTTTGGTGACGTTCACGGCGTGCGCGATCCGATCCACGTCGACTCCTTCATACCCATGCTCCCAAAACATCTCAACGGCACGGTCGAGTGCTTCGTCGGGGATAAAGCCTTTTGGACGTCCTGGGGGGCGCTTCGCAATATTAGTTACCATAGCGTACGCAACTCCTTGCATTGCATCTATTGGTATCGTACTCTCGCGTATGTAACGCTGCAAGACAGTAAATACAGGAGACGCCCATGCAACATTCGATCGCTCTCGTCACCGGCGCCACCTCCGGGCTCGGTCACGCCGCAGCCCGCTTGCTCGCCGCCGAGGGCTGCCGCGAGATCATCGTCACCGGGCGCAGCGGGGCCCGGATTCAGGAAACGGCCGCTCAACTCGCGTCTGAGACCAAGACACGGGTTTTCACTCCGCTGGAGCTGGAGCTGGACACGCCGTCCAGCGTTCAGTCCGCGCTCGCCGAGCTGGTCAAGCGGGGTCGGCCTATCGATTTCCTACTGCTCAATGCAGGGATGGTCCCAGGTAAGAAGCGCGTGCTCACTGAGGCGGGCATCGAGGCGGCTCAGGCCCCGCTCATCGGCCATCATCAACTGACTGTGGGGCTGCTCCGCGCCAACCTGCTGAGCCCCAACGCGCGGATTGTTATCGCCGGCGCGGAACCTGCCCGTGGGGGCGTGCCGATGTTCAGTTACACCGATGTGCCAGCCTTCGCCGCCAAATACTTCCGGGGAGACCGGACCGCCGCTATCGAAGCCCTGATTCGCAACGGGCCAAACGTGAAGTACGTGCCCAACAATACGTACGCCGACGCGAAGCTCATTATCGCTTGGTGGGTCGCGGCGTTGGCGCGCCGGCTACCCTCCGGCATGGCCGTGTACGCTGTCTCGCCCGGTGGGGCGACCGCCACCAAGGTGGTGCGAAACGCTGGCCCGGCGTTGAAGTATCTGTTTATCCCAATCGTGAACCTTATTCCCGGCATGAATCAGACGCCGGAGACCGCGGCCCGTCGGTACCTCCAGGCGTCGGAGTTCGGAACCGACGTCTCAGGGCAATTCTTCGCCTCGGCTCAAGGGAAGTTCTCAGGCCCAATTGAGGTTCAGCGCCAGCCACACCTCTACGATCGCGCCAGCCAGGAAGCCGCGTGGCAGGCCGTCGTCAAGGTCTCCGGCGTGGACTTGTCTTAACCCAGCATTTGACCGCGGTGTCTTGACGGAGGCGCCGGTCGCGGTCGAGTGCTTCGTCGGGGATGAAGCCTTTTGGACAGTCCTCGTGCGCGCTTTGCAGTATTAGTTACGAGTGCGTACGAAAACATTGCGTCGCCGCAGCCATTATCGTACTCCTAAGTTCGTAATGCCTAAACCCAGAATCACAAAGGAGACAACATGAATCGCTTCGAAGGGAAGACAGCAGTTATCACAGGCGGAACCACCGGCATTGGCTTGGCGGCTGCCAAGTTATTCATCAACGAAGGTGCCCGCGTGATTGTGACTGGCCGCGCCGCTACAACGATCAAGACAGCTCAGGCTGAACTTGGCGATAACGCGATCGTGGTCCGCAGCGATGCGACTTCGTTTTCCGATATGGATGCCTTAGCGGCGTTGGTCAAGGAGACCTTCGGCAAGCTCGATGTGCTGTTCGTCAACGCGGGATATGGTCACTTCGTCCCATTTGAGCAGGTGACGGAGGAAGTCTACGACGAGATGCTCAACCTGAACGCCAAGGGACCGTACTTCATCGTCCAGAAACTGGTGCCGCTCATGCCGGAAGGAAGTTCGGTGGTTTTTACCACTTCGATGGCCAACGTGAAGGCGGTGGCGCCATTGAGCGCTTACGGCGCCGCGAAAGCAGCGCTTCGTTCCATCACTCGGAGCCTTGCGAGTGAGCTGTCGCCCCGTGGGATCCGTGTGAATGCGGTGAGCCCGGGTCCAATTGAAGCCACGGACATACTCCAGAAGGTAGGAATGCCGAAGGAGGCGGCAGATCAGGTCTACGTTCAGATGGCGCAAGCCGTTCCGATGAAGCGTCTGGGCCAGCCAGAGGAACTTGCCAAAGCCGTGGCCTTCCTGGCGATTGAAGCAACCTACACGACGGGAATAGAGCTTCCGGTAGACGGAGGATGGTCTCAGCTCTAAGGTGTGGGCGTCCGGGAGGGTAGCCGTCGCATCGCTGTAAACCATGTCTTTGGCCTGTTTTGTAACGCAAGTGCTAAGTACGCTCAATAAAAAGCCCCTCGCTTGCGCGAGGGGCTTTTCTATTCGTAACTGGTTCTGATTGGATAGCGAGTTGGCGACCGAAGGTCGCGTTTCGCCGTCCGCGCAGTCCTAGTACATGTCGCCCATGCCGCCGCCGTGGCCGGCTGGGGCTGCCTGCTTGGGCTCGGGGATTTCCGAGACCATGGCTTCGGTCGTCAGCATGAGGCCGGCGATCGAGGCTGCGTTCAGCAGTGCAGTGCGGGTGACCTTGGTCGGGTCGATGACGCCGGCCTTCACCAGGTCCTCGTACTCGTTGGTGCTGGCGTTGTAGCCGAAGTTGGCATCGTTGTTCTCGAGGATCTTGCCTACGACGACCGCACCCTCTTCGCCGGCGTTGCCAACGATCTGGCGCAGCGGCTCTTCGATGGCGCGACGGACGATCTGTGCACCGATCTTCTCGTCACCGCTCAGGGTCTTCACCAGCGCGTCCACATCCTTGGCTGAGCGGATGAGAGCAACGCCGCCGCCGGCGACGATGCCTTCCTCGACTGCAGCGCGGGTTGCGTGCATGGCGTCTTCAACGCGAGCCTTCTTCTCCTTCATCTCGGTCTCGGTTGCGGCACCCACCTTGATGACGGCGACGCCGCCGACCAGCTTGGCGAGGCGCTCCTGGAGCTTCTCACGGTCGTAGTCGGAAGTGGTCTTGTCGATCTGGTTGCGGATCTCCTTGACGCGGCCTTCGATGACCTTGGAGTCGCCCTTGCCTTCGACGATGGTGGTGTTGTCCTTGTCGATGGTGATGCGCTTGGCGCGGCCGAGGTCCTCAAGCTTGACGTTCTCAAGCTTGATGCCGAGGTCTTCGGTGATGGCCTTGCCACCGGTGAGCTTTGCGATGTCCTCAAGCATGGCCTTGCGGCGATCGCCGAAGCCGGGAGCCTTGACGGCCGCGACCTTGAGCGAGCCACGCAGCTTGTTGACGACGAGGGTGGCGAGTGCATCGCCGTCTACGTCTTCCGCGATGATGACCAGGGGCTTGCCGGTCTGCACAGTCTGCTCGAGCAGGGGCAGCAGATCCTTCATCGTGGAGATCTTCTTTTCGTGAATGAGGATGTACGCGTCTTCGAGCGTTGCTTCCATGCGGTCGGGATCGGTGACGAAGTAGGGCGAGAGGTAGCCGCGGTCGAACTGCATGCCTTCGACGACTTCAAGCTGGGTCTCAAGCGTCTTCGACTCTTCGACGGTGATGACGCCATCCTTGCCAACCTTCTTCATGGCCTCGGCGATGATGGTGCCGATCGTGGAGTCAGAGTTGGCGGAGATGGTGCCGACCTGGGCGATCATGTCGCCGGAGACGGGCTTGGAGAACTTCGAGAGCGCGCCGCCCACAACATTGCCGTTCTCATCGCGCTTGCCAACGATGGCTTCAACAGCCTTGTCGATGCCGCGCTTGAGGGCCATGGGGTTGGCACCGGCTGCGACCGTCTTGACGCCTTCGCGATAGATGGCCTGGGCGAGTACGGTTGCGGTGGTGGTGCCGTCACCGGCGACGTCGGAGGTCTTTGAAGCAACCTCGCGAACCATCTGGGCGCCCATGTTCTCGAGCGCGTTGCTGAGCTCGATTTCCTTGGCGACGGTGACGCCGTCCTTGGTGATGGTGGGCGAGCCGAACTTCTTCTCGATGACGACGTTGCGGCCCTTGGGGCCGAGGGTGACCTTCACTGCGTCGGCCAGCGTGTTGACACCGCGCAGGATGGCCTGACGCGAGTCTTCGCCGTGCAGAATCTGCTTTGCCATTGCTTTCTCCTTAGTTGCTCTCCGCGAGTGATGGCGGAGTTATCTAACTTGGTCTAACTCGTGAACCAGAGGAACAGCAGATCTCTCCACTTTGCTTCGCTCCGGTCGAGATGACATATCCATTGATTTGTCGACTACTTGGACTTGAGGATGCCGAGGACTTCGTCTTCCTTCATGATGAGGAAGTCTTCGTTATCGATTTTGATTTCGGTGCCGCCCCACTTGCCGAAGAGGATGCGATCGCCGGCTTTGACGTCGAGGGGGAAGACCTTGCCTTCGTCATTGGACTTGCCCTTGCCGACGGCGATGACTTCGCCTTCCTGGGGCTTTTCCTTGGCGGTATCGGGGATGATGATGCCGCCACGCACGGACTCGGTCTCTTCGACACGGCGAACGAGGATGCGGTCGTGCAGCGGAGTGAAGGTTGTCGCTGGGGATGCTGTTGCTGTGGGCATTGCTTCTCCTTGTTGGGTGCGCGGGTTCGTCCCGCGCGGGTGAAATTTCCAATGGGTTGAGGGTGGACGGTTGGCCTCAGAGGCTTTAGCACTGTCACCCTTCAACTGCCAAAGGTAGGGGAGGAGAGGCTGTGATGTCAAGGGGGTAGGCGTAAAATATGAGTGTATTGCACTCAGGTAAATGCGGGGGCGCGTCTCCTCAGGAGAGATAGACGGCTCTGGAGAGTGCAGGAGATATGAGCGCCCTGTTAGATTGTCAGGCAGGTTGGGGAGGTTTTCGAGCATGCCGTGGTTTCAGGTAGAGGGCGAGGCGTTGACAGAGACGGAGATCCGGGGAGCGGTGACGCGGCTGCTGGAGGAGGCTCGGAGCAGGATCAAGCGGGACTTGAAGCGGGTTCTGCTGCTGCCCCCCGACCTGACGCGGGCGCATAGCGGGGCCGGTAGGATCACCGAGATGCTGTATGAGGGACTGGCAGGCTGCGAGGTGGCGGTGATCCCGACGCTGGGGCAGCACCGGCCGCATACGGAGGCGGAGAACCGCTGGATGTTTGGGTCGATCCCGAACGAGAAGATTTTTGCCCACGACTGGCGCAAGGGCTGCACGCGGGTGGGGATGATTCCGGCGGCGTTGGTGGCGGAGACGACCGGCGGCGTGGCGGACTGGGAGATCCCGCTGGATCTGAATACGAAATTGATGAGCGAGCCATGGGACCTGGTGATCAATGTTGGCCACGTGGTGCCACATGAGGTGCTGGGTTTTGCCAACCACAACAAGAACTACTTCATCGGGCTGGGGGGCAAGGAGACGATCTGCGCGTCGCACATTGCGGCGGCGGTGTATGGGATAGAGAACAATCTGGGATGCCTGGTGACGCCGCTGCGGGCTTGCTTCAATTGGGCGGAGCAGAAATATCTGGGGCATCTGCCGGATGTATATCTGCAGATCGTGATGCACCGGACAAAACAGGGAAAAGACGGAGAGGAGAAATTAGTCACGAGCGGGATCTATGTCGGTGACGATCTGGAGACGTACTTAGCGGCCGCGCGTGCGAGCCGCGAGCAGAACATCACGACATTCGATAAGCCGGTGCGCAAGGTGGTGGCGGTGATGCAGGCGGATGAATTCCGCAGCACATGGGTGGCGAACAAGGCGGTGTATCGCACGCGCATGGCGATCGCCGATGGCGGTGAGCTGCTGGTGATTGCGCCGGGCCTGGAGCGATTTGGCGAGCAGCCGGATGTGGATGCGCTGATCCGCAAGTACGGCTACACCGGTACGCCGCGCATATTGAGCTTGTACAAGACCGAGCCGGAGCTGCAGGAGCTTGCGCATGCGACGGCGCATTTGATCCATGGATCGAGCGAGGGACGCTTCACGATCCGTTATGCGCCGGGACACTTGAGCAAGCAGGAGATTGAGGGCGTGGGATACGAGTACGCCGATCTTCGCGAAGCGTTGGCGCGCTATGCGCCGGAGCGGATGACGGAAGGCTGGAACACGATGCCGGACGGGGAAGAGGTGTTCTACATCAGCACGCCTTCGGCGGGTTTGTGGTCGACGAAGGCGAAGCTGGAGAATCGTGCGCGGCGGGAGATGGTGACGGTCTGATGTCGTCAGTCGGCATTCGCATTGGTTGAGCGGCGCTTCAGACGGCGGGATAGGGTGAGGGCCTGACGGCTGGCCGTCCCTGTGATGGGCACGTATCACACCTACAAATGATCACTCCGACGCGTTGATGTATCGCTCGAAGCGGATTTGTTTTCAGGAAAAGGATCGAGACGCAATAACTCGAACTCTCCCTTTCAATAGCGCTTTGTCAGAGCTTCCGGTTCCGGTTGCTGGCGTCCGTTGAGCAGCCAATCCACCCGGCTGCGCACGTCCTCATCCCGCGCTTCGCCCATGATCCGTCCGATGATCTCTCCGTGCTCATCGATGACCACGGTGCTGGGCACGATCTCTCCCAAGCCAAAATCCTGCAGAATGCCGGAGTCCGGTCCAATCCAGACCTGCAGGGCGATGTTGTTTTTCGTCAGGAAGGGCTTGATCTTCGGCCGGTCTTTTGGATCGTCGATAGACGCAGCTACGAATTGGACTGCCTTGCCAGCGTACTGCTGACTGAGTTGTGAAAGGCGCGGCAGCTCTTCCTGGCAGGGGCCGCACCACGTTGCCCAGAAGCTGAGCACCACAATCTGGCCGCGCAGCGAGGACAGCTTTTGCGACCGGCCCGAGAGGTCTTTCGCATTTAAGTTGGGGGCGCGCTTCGCCTGTGCCGCGCCAAGCCCGAGGAGGAAGGTGAATGCCAGGAGTGATGCGCGCGCTGGCAGGGAAGAGATTCGCATGTCTCGATGACTGTAAACGAATGAAGCATCATCCCGGCTCAACCCCTCGGTGGAGACATAAACCCATCGCAGGGGAGAGGACAGACGGACCGTGAACGCATACGTTTTATGGGACACACTTCCTGGTCGCTGCTCAACAGTGGCCATATTTTTGAGGCTAAGGCAAGGACGCAAGATGAAAACATCTTCTTCAAGGCTATTCGTAACACTCGGCGCAGCAATATTGGCAATCGGTTTCGCGCATCCAGGCGAGGCTCTGGCCCAGGGCTGCGTGGCCGCCCACTCGCCGCAACCGATTGTTTCTGGGCTGGCGCCGAATGGCCAGCAGAGCATTGCCGACCGGCTGCACGGGCGGCTGACGGTCACTATCGGCTACCGGTTCTACAACTCTTACCGGCACTATGTCGGCACGGTCTACCAGGCGCAGAGAGCGGCCGCGCACAACGCGGTCGTGAACCATGTGAACCTGTTCGATATCGACGTGAATTACCAGCTGACTCCGCGCTGGAGCCTGATCGCCGATGTGCCAACCATGACCGCGAGCCGCGCCCGGCAGAGCGATCCGCTCAACAACGTCTACCGTTCGGGCGGCATCGGCGATGTGACGGTTGGCGCTCAGGGTTGGGTTTGGCGGCCTCCGACAGAGAGCCACGGGAACGTGGCCTTTTCTGCGGCACTGAAATTGCCCACGGGCATCAACGACGCCAAAGGCGTGAAGAAGTTGTCTGACGGCTCGACCGCGATCGAGCCGTTCGACGAGTCGATCCAACCTGGAGACGGAACCTGGGGCTTCAGCCTGGCGACGCAGGCTTATCGCGAGACCTATTTCCACACCATCGGCTATTTCACTGGTTCATGGCTCTTCAGCCCGCAGGACACCACCGGAGTACAGACCTTTCGAGGCGCGCCTGGGGAGGAAGTCGTTTCGGCCACCGACCAATACTTGTGGCGTGGCGGCTTTTCACACTATGTGCCAAAGGTCCGCGGCGCGGCACTTAGCATCGGCGGGCGCATGGAGGGTGTCCCGGTGCGCGATGCCTTCGGATCGAGCAACGGATTCCGCCGGCCCGGTTACGTTATCTCGATCGAGCCGGGCCTCTCCTATGCGCGCGGTCGGAACATGATCAACGTGAGCGCGCCCTGGGCGATGGAGCGCAATCGCAAGATTTCCACCAGCGACATCATCAACCACGATCACGGAGACGCGGCGTTTGCCGATTACACAGTGATCGCTTCGTATACCCGGACCTTTCTGAATCGCCGCGATCGATAGAGCGGCGCTACGCAAAACGGCGACGACGCAGCATCTGCGTCCCGCCGTTTTGTGAATTTGCCGCAACTACGGATTCGCTGCCTTGGGTGCTGTCTTCTTCATCATGGAGGTCATGGGTGCCTGAGGCACCTTCCAGAAGCCTGGTTCTTTGTCGATCCATTCCTGCGGCGGGTTGCTCATCCGCGGGTTGATTTCGAAGAGGTTGCTGCCGGTAGTCTCGATGCTGGCGGCGGTAAGCTGCTCGATTTTTTCCATGCCAGATGATCCGAGTTCCTTGGCAAATTTTTCGGAATCCGCCATGCCCTTGTCCGTCTCCGCCTGCGATTTCATGGTGTTGATGACGACGAAGGTGGCTCCGGCCGGGAAGCCGGGTGCCGGGTTCCCATACATCACTTCAAAGCAGTCCCAATGCGTCTCTGGAGCGATTTTGCGGTAGGCCTCGGCGTACATGTGGGCAAGTTGCTCGAAGTCGTGCCGGTGGCCGGGCTTGACGACGAAGGTAGTGATCTCAAAATAGCGCGTGCCATTAATGGAACCCTTATTCAGGCTGAGATCTGGACGAAGCATCATGGCAATGGAGTCATAACTCGCCAGCAGGTCGCCATCCATGAGCGCGGCATGGTCGACCGCCGCGCCAAGTTCCTTGTCATTGGTTATTGAGGCTCTGTCTTTTTCCCAATCGGCGAAGTTGTTGTATCCCATCATAAAGAGCGAGCGGGAAGGGCCGGAGAGGGAATCGAGGGCGAAGTAGTGCGAATTGGATTTCGAGTTCGCGAAGGCACGGACGAAGGCACTTTCGGAGCGCTCATGGAGCATGCCGCCCTTGCCGGGCTTCAGGTATTCACGCTGAGTGACGAGGACATTTGGCGGCCCGTCCTCCTGTGCGTTCAGAGCAGGTGAGAGTGAAAAGGCGATCGGCAACAGCAGGGCGCAGCCGAAGGATAGCTTACGGGTGAGAAGGTGCATGGTTCTCCTCCGAATATCGGGCTAAACGAAATGTGCTGGGGGAGACGACAGACCTGGGCAATGACGCTGGAGAGGAGTGCCAGAAGTCTGCTCCGTCGCTTGGCACTTGTCAATTGGGAAAGACCAGCCGACGAAAGCGCTGGCATGCCGGTGGGAGACGCACAATCCAGCGGAAGGGGCCGAATGCAAAGTGATGACTCGCGTCCATAGCGACTTGCGATCGGAGCGGGCCGAATCTTCCAGTCGGAATTGAGGCGGAAATGAACTGTGAAGGTCGAGCCACCGCCGGTCTGGGGAAGCCTTCTTCTACTTGAAGGCACTTCGGCCTTTGGTGCCGGCTACCGCAGGTGATGAGGGTTCGTGTAGTGAGCTACTTGCCGTCGGAGGTCGCGGCGTGGAAGCGTTTTGCCAAGACCGCCAAAAGTTCTTGTGGGTCGTGACTGGAAAGAACAAGGTCCACCGGCGCAGTGTCTCCAGCACCGACCGGCGATATCGCAATGACGTAGAGGTCGGGACGCACTTCCTTCAGCCGGCGTACGGTGGACTCGAAGGCGCTGTCCTCCAGTTCCGTATGAACTACGGCCAGATCGACATCGGGAAAACGCCCGAGTAGCTCAACCGCGTCCTCTTCGCAATAAGCGGTGATCACGTTGTGACGAGCCGTTTCCAGAATCAATTTGCGCGCCGAAAGACCTTCCGGCTGCTCTACCTCGACCATCAATATGATTAGGCGCACGAACTCCCCACTGAAAACTGTGCCTCAGTCTAGCACCGCGAAAGTGGTTAACCGGCGAGATAGCGAAGTCTTTCCGCCGGCCGGCGTGGCGGATTATTTTCCCGCACGAAGGAGCCGCTTCGTACCGGCAGGGGCATAGCGGGAGGCGCGCGGCTTCATTAGAATAGCTGGCATGCCGTTTCGTTCCTTCCTTCGCCTTGCTACTTTGTTTCTGGTTGTAACCACCACGCTGTTGCTGCCGGCGCAGCAGGACCGCCGCGGGCGCAAGTATAAGGCGCCACCGGAGACGATGAAGATCGACATTAGCGTGATCCGCGCGACCAACGGCAAGCCGATTCCGAATGCCGCGGTCATCTTTCACCCGATCAATGACAAGGGGAAGGACCAGGGCGCGATGGAGTTGAAGACCGACCTGGAAGGCAAGACGAAGCTGGATGTGATTCCGATCGGATCGACGGTGCGGCTGCAGGTGATTGCGAACGGCTTCCAGACCTTCGGCAACGACTACATCGCGAATGCCGATGCCAAGTCGATCACCATCAAGATGGAGCGGCCGCATTCGCAGTATTCGATTTACAAGGGCAATGCTACGGGCGACCAGAGCGGGCAGGCACAGGAGACGACGGACAAGCCGGCTTCGCCGAAGCCTAACTGAGCAGGTTTCCATTCGGCAGGGTCCATTGATAGCTACGCAGCAACCAGGAGCGATCTTCACTCATGACCCCGCTCAGCAAGAACGCGAGGGTGGCAGGCGCTTTGTATGCCTTGTTTTCAATCTTCGGTGTCGTGCGCCTCATTTACATTCCCAACAAATTGATCGTGGATGGGAATCCGACCGCGACGATCAACAATATCGCGGCGCACGAGTCGCTCTTCCGATTTGGCATTCTCAGCTACCTGCTCGCCGCGGCCGGGTGGATCTTCGTTACGCTGGCTCTTTATCGATTGCTGAAGGAAGTGAACCGAGGCCTCGCCATGCTCATGGTCATCCTGGGTGGCCTGATGCCAGTGCCTATATTTTTCATGAACGCCCTGAATGACGTTGCCGCCCTGCTGTTTGCGCGCGGGGGCGATTTCCTGAACGTATTTGACACGCCGCAGCGCGAGGCGTTTGCCATGCTGTTTCTCCGCCTGCACCATCAGGGTGATTTGGCGAACGAAATATTTTGGGGCCTATGGCTCCTTCCCTTCGGCTTACTAGTGTACAAATCGCGCTTTCTGCCTCGCGTCCTGGGCGTCTGGCTGATGGCCGGGTGTTTTGGCTATCTGGCCCTCAGTTTTACGGGTTTACTGTTCCCGGCATATGAGGACAAAGTCTTTATTTACACTCAGCCACTTATAACGGGCGAGTTGGCCATCATGCTGTGGCTCATGATCCGGGGAGCGAAAGAGCAGCGGTTGGCAGTGGCAAAATCCTGAGGAGCATCAGCGCGTTCTCATAAGTGGCTCAGGCGCGGCGGTCTAGTTTGAGCATTACGCCGGCTTTGGGTCTTAGGGTGATGCGAGGTTGAAGGTCGAGCGCCCCGCTGTGGCCTTCAGGAAGTGAGACGCGCCAGTCACGCAGGATGGTGGCGAGCGCGAGCACTCCTTCCATCCAGGCGAAACCTTCTCCTATACATTGCCGGGTGCCGGCGCCGAAGGGAAACCATGCGAAGCGAGGTCGTGCTGACTCTTCGCGCGGTGTCTCCTGCGTGCGATGCGCGGGAGACTGGCCGGCGAAGCGCTCGGGATCGTAGCGTTCGGGATCGGGCCACCAGCGCTGGTCGTGATGGATGACGATCTGCGGTGCGATGAGCAGCGAGCCTTTCGGTATGGAAATGCCGCGGAAGAGATAGGGCTCGGCCGCGGTGCGTGCTGTGACCCATACCGGCGGATAGAGGCGCAGTGTTTCCGCAAAGTGCTGCCAGATGAGTGGGAGCCGCATGTAGTCCGCGGCGGTGGCGGCTTCACCGGTGAGGGCCTGGCGCGCCTCCTGGTGCAGGCGCTGCTGCCACTCGGGATGGAGCGCGGCGAGCCAGAGCGCGAAGCTGAGGCCGTTGGCGGTGGTCTCGTGTCCGGCGAGCAGGAGAGTGAGGCACTCGTCGCGGACCTGGCGGTCGGTCATGCTGCCGGTGTCGCCTTCGGTATCGACAGTGGCGAGAAGCATGGAGAGCAAATCGCCCTGATCGACAACTGCTTCCGCATTCTGCCCGGGCCCACTTGCGCGGCGCTGGCGGATGAAGCTGTAGATGAGCGCATCGAGTTCGGCTTCGCCTTGATAGATGCGGCGCATGAGCGGCAGCGGGAGGCGCATGATCTGCTGAGAGAAGGGAAGGAAGGCGAGCGGAAGAAAGCCCATGAAGGCATCGACGGCGGCGGAGATGTTGCGCGCCTCGGATTCGACATCGGCGTTGAAGAGGCACTTGCTGACGATGCGCAATGCGAGCAGCAGCATGTCGTGATGGACGTCGCGTGTGGCGCCGGATTGCCAGGAGAGGGTCATCTGCAGCGCGTAGTCGCCAATAACGGAGCCGTAGGCGGCGATGCGATCGCGATGGAAGGCGGGCTGGGTGAGCCGGCGCTGGCGAAGGTGCAGCGGCTCTTCGCTGGTGAGCAGGCCCTCGCCGAGCACGAAGCGGGCGCGCTGCATGACGATGCCGCGATGATGATGTGGGGCGTCGCGGACAAGCATCTCCTGTATCAGCGCAGGGTGATTGAGCTGGAAGACATGGCGGCCGGCGGCGCGGAAG
Source organism: uncultured Acidobacteriaceae bacterium (assembly GCA_963737035.1). Lineage (GTDB taxonomy): Bacteria > Acidobacteriota > Terriglobia > Terriglobales > Acidobacteriaceae > KBS-83. The sequence goes on from CAVTRJ010000022.1 coordinate 36,833, forward strand.
TGGACGAGGTCACCGTAGAGGCTAGCGTTGGCGCGCAGGAAGCTGATGGTGCTGGAGCGAAAGACCTGGCCGGTAATGGCACGGCGGACGAAGGATGGGCCGGGCGGCCAGGGAGCACCGGCGATGATGCGAGGGTCGAGAGGTGTGGTCATGTGAATTGGGATGGCGTCTTCGCAAATTGTTAGAGAGAGCTATTTGGGTGCATCCTAACTTGTGAAGAAGCTTTCCAAGAGGAGTTTGAAGCGGTATGGCGCAAACCACAAGCACAGCGCATTTGAGTGGAGCACATCTAGACGGACATCTGGGCGGAAGCACATTTACCTGGCTGGGTCACGCAACGATTCATATTCAGACGGCGGGCGGGACTTCGATTCTGATTGACCCGTGGTTTGAAGGCAATCCTTCCTCTCCGAAGGACTATAAGCTGCCGGAGAAGATTGATCTTCTGCTCCTAACGCATGGACACGACGACCATTTTCACGATGCGGTGAAGGTGGCGAAGAAGTCGAAGGCGAAGGTGGTGGGGATTTACGAGCTGACCAGCTTTATGCAGGGCAATGGGGTCGAGAACATCAGTCCGATGAACTACGGCGGCAACCTGCAGGTGGGGGATGTGCGCATCTCGATGGTGGAGGCACGGCATTCCTCGAGCATTGTGGATGGCGGCAAGACGATTTACGCGGGAAATCCATGCGGGTTTGTGCTGACGATCGAAGGTTCGCCGACGATCTACCTTGCCGGAGACACATCCTTGTTTGGCGATATGCGGTTATTCAAGGAACTGTATGAACCGGTCATCGCGGTATTGCCCATTGGGGATAACTTCACCATGGGGCCGAAACATGCCGCGCTGGCGGCGCAGTATCTGGGCGCGAAGACCGTGATACCGGTGCACTATGGGACATTCCCGGCGTTGACCGGGACACCGGCGGAGCTAAAGGCGCATCTGGAAGGGAGCGGGATTGACGTTCTAGCGCCGTCGCCGGGTGAGAGTGTGGGATAGGAGTAGCCTCTCGTACAAAGAGGGCAGCCAATGGCTGCCCTCTTCTCTGGCCCTGGGGCCGAATCTTCTTAAGCGAAGGTTAATGAAGATCTTACTTTCCAGCGGTTGCTTTCTTGCGTTCCGCCCAGCGCTTCCGCATAGCTTCTGCGATGCGCTTGCGGCCTTCCGCGGAAAGCTTGCGCTTTTTACGCCCTGCCGATTTTGCCGGCTTTACTGCCTTGGCTGCCTTCTTCGCGGACGTTGACCCACGGGGCCGGCCACGCCGAGGCTGGTCACCGGCGAGCAGGTTGCGCGCATGCTGCAGGCGAGCTATCTCCTGATCGATGCCGGCCAGAATATCTTCTACTTTCACGTACCCTCCCTTGGACATCGCATAAAAATGCGAAGCGAACTCCATTATGAAGGAATTTGCGGCATCTAGCAAAAATTGGGACGCAAAAACCGGGCTAAATATTTTTTATTATTGGTGAACCAGTAAAAAATCAGAAAGAAATATCGGTTTTATCCGCGTTGGGTTTCGGCGCGAGCACGTTGTAATCATTCGCACCTTCACGGGCGGCCCGGGGCTTGCCGAAGGCGCGAGTGGAGGCGTCTTTGGTAGTGCTGCGCTTTAAACCCTTGAGAGTCTCCTGCTTATCGCGCGCGTACTCAGAGGCGAGACGTGTTAACGCATAAGTTACGATATCGCTGTGATGCAGTGAGGCAAGGTCGGGATCGCGGCGGAAGTTCAGCCAGAGGCGATGCACGAGCTGCACATCGTCGGGCTGCAGGTGTGGCGCGTGCGGGCCAATGTGGTAAGACTGCGCGCTGCCATCTTCCATAACCACGTTGAAGGTGAACTGGCGCTTGGGCTCAGGGAGGGCTTCCCATGCCTGGCCGACATAGTAGGCCTGCTCCTGCGGGGTCATTTTCGAGGAAATTCCCGAGACGACCGACGAAGCTTCGAGCGAATTTGCGGTTTGCACCAGAGCGGTGAAGATATCGCCGGCCGGCACGACGAGCAGGTTGACATGCTTGCCGAAGCTTTCCGCGACGGAGACAGCCTTGGTGAAGAGCATCTGCTCGTGCTCGGAAAAGGATTGTTCGGACGCGTCGAGTAGTTCGGGGCCACCGACGCCGACCATGCGTGCGGTAAGGACGACGACATCCTGCTCATCCGTGTCAGTGCGTGCGAGCACCCACTTCAACGCCAGCGGATTGGCAGCGTCTCGCACGGTGACCATGACACATCCGGGGCGGATCTGGAGTGCTTCGCGGCCGATGGTGTCTTCGTGCTGCAGCTGGAAATGTTCGCGCATCTGGCGATCGGTGAGCGCGTGACGGCGCTGATTCTGCCGCTCGGAGATGCTGAAGATGATGAAAAAGGCAGCCGCGAAGGCGATACCGCTGACCGTGGCGACCGATTTAGTGAAGAGGTTCACGATGGCGGTGGAGAGCAACACCATGAAGACGGAGATGAGACCAACGGGTATTTCAGTCCGGCCGATGCGGATATTCGGTGGAACCTTCCAGCCGCGCACACCTTTGTACTTCCAGCGCAGCACAAGCATGGCCAGTGCATTGAAGGTGAAGCTCCAGATGACACCAAAGGCATAGGCCTCACCGAGGGTGATGACATTTCCGCGCGATGCGACGATGGTGAGCAGTTGCAGGATGGCAACCAGGTTGATGATGCGATAACTGGTACCGAAGCGGCGGTTGGGTTTGCGGAACCAGTCGGTAAGAACACCGTCCTCGGCGACGCGCATGAGCACGCCGGTAGAACCGATCATGGAAGTATTGACGGCTCCGGAGAGGATGAGGAAACCGACGATGACCACGAAGACGCGGAAGACGATGCGCAGTATCTGCGGTCCGGCCATGTACATGGCCAGGCCGGCGATGAGGTTGTCCTTGTAGACGGGGACGCGCACCGCATCCGGAATGAGCATGCCCGCGAGCAACGTGGCGATGCCGGTGAAGAGCAGGCTATAGATGGCGATGACTATCGCGGCGCGCTTAAGATTCTTGAGTTTGGGATGCTCGATCTCGCGGTTGACCTGGGCCAGGGTCTCTTCACCGCTCATAGCCAGCACGGAATGGCCGAAGGCCATCAGAATGCCGAAGAGGCCGAACATCCTGGCGTATTCGGATGGATGCGCAATGTGCTTGAGAAAACCGAGCGCGTCCGGACTGAAGGTGAGGGTGGAAGGCCGGGGAAGCGGCGGCAGATGCGCGCCGACATGAAAGACCGTGTAGGTGCCCCAGAAAAGCAGGATCACTACCATGACGGTAGTGATCTTCATGACTTCCAGGGCCTTGTCGCTGGATTCGTGGATGCCTTTGAGGTTTTGCCACCAGAAGTAAAAAGTGACAAATACCGCGATGCCGGCAGAGGTGAAATCCATCGGCAATTGCATGACCTGGTGATGCGGGCCAAAAAAGACACTGGGCAGCCAGTTATGCGCCCCGCCTACTTTGAGTAGCTCGTCGAGCAGGCCGGTGATGTATTGGCCAGCGGAAACACCGGAGATCGGTCCGGTGAGGATGTAGTCGAACATCAGCGCGGAGACGCTGAGCTTGGCGAAGGTGCCGCCGAGGGCCTCCTTGACGACGCGGTAGACGCCGCCACGCGTGAACATGGAACAGCTCTCGACATAAACGGCACGCACCGCAAAGGAAAAGAGCATGACGCCGAGAATGAACCAGGGGGCGGACTTGCCGATCAGTTGTTCGGAGATGCCGCCAGCATAGAAGGCGGAGGAGCCGAGGTCATTGAGAACGATGGCGGCTGCACGCCAGAAGGAGATGAACGACAGCATGACCGACGAGGCAACGACGAGGCGTACGCGACCAGAGGGTGCTGCGAATGTTTTCTCGATGGCCATTCAATCCTGACGGGTAGGGGCTGGCACTCTGCTGGGAGCGCTACTTCCGGCCCGGCGTACTCGGCTGAGTGTAGAGCGGATGGATAGGAGCGTCAACGCGGCACGAGCGCGCGGCATTGAGGCTGTCTAGAAGAATTTTCACGGGATGGGAGCGTCTGTGACTCAAAGGGAGCGAAAAGCTGGGCATTTCATTTGTTGCGATGTCCTTAAGCCTCAGGCGTCTTGTCTGCAGCGGCAGCTTCTTCCCTTTTGCCGAATAATTCATGCATGTCCTCAAAGGACGTAATGAGGACGACCACGGCGGAGCCGGCAATGCCGACGAAGAACATGACCTCGAGCAGCCGCATGCCGAAAAGGACGACGAGCATGATCAGAAGTGTAACGCCGATTCTCCGGCCGCGGGGCGGCGCTTTGTAAGTCGAACAGGATCATGGTGGTAGACTCCGACTCGCATGAGCAGTTTGCTACACGCCGCGGATGGCGGCAGAAGCTTCGTGGCCTTTGTGCAGGAAGGCAACGCGAGGATGATCCCTATTACCCCACATTCATCAGGAAAATGCTTCATGGCTGATCTATGAAAATAGCTGCGAGGCACGTAGCTACGAGGCACATAGATACAAAGCGCATAGTCACCAGCCAAACTCGCCTGGGACTGGCGGCGCTCTCTGCGGTGCTGCTGAACCTCTGCTTTCCGCTGGCTGGGCCGCTGCCGGTGTGGCGCGCGGTCTTTGCATGGTTCGGAGCGGTACCGCTGCTGGTGGCGTTGTTATCGAGCGAGGAGGGAAGGCGGCCGTTGTGGCGGGGATTCTTCACCGGCTGGGTCTTCGGCGTGCTGTGGTACGCGATCAACTGCTACTGGATCTATCAGACGATGTATCTGTACGGAGGACTGCCGGCGCCGGTTGCTGCGGGCATCCTGCTGCTCTTCAGCCTGATCATGGGACTGTACTACGGGCTCTTTGGATGGCTGATTGCATTTTCGCGTCACGCAACCGGCGGTGTGCGCGCGCCGTTGTTGCTTGCGCCATTTTTATGGACCGCGATCGATCTGCTGGGCGCGCATTTGATCAAGGTGCCGTGGGACCAGCTTGGCTACTCGCAGATTGAGAATGCGGCGCTGACGATGATCGCGCCCTGGACCGGCACGTATGGCGTCACCTTCGTGCTGCTGGCGGTGAATGCGCTGTTGGCCGCAGGCTTTGCTTTGGGAAAGCGGCAGTGGTGGGTGGCGGGCGCGGCGGCGACGGTTGTGCTGGAGGCGGGGCTGTTGTGGCATCCGGCGGCTGTGCCGACATCGGCGACGGCAGTGCTGCTGCAGGAGAATCTGAGTGTGCAGCAGGACAACAGTTGGGCAGGCGCGGAGTGGGACCCGAAGACGGGAAAGTATGTCGACTTATGGGACGTGAATACGAACCGCTTCCTGCAGTGGAGCGAGCGTACCTGCACGCCGTATATCGCCGGCATGCCGGAGACAAACGCGCCATGGGTCATCCCCAACTGTGACACGGCTGCCGCGAAGCCGGAAGACGCACGGGCGGCTGTGATTGTATGGCCGGAGGCGCCTACTTCGCTGACCGAGCGTGATCCGCGATTCCTTGCACTGATGCGCCGCATGACCGCAGCGACGGGAGCGGCGGCGATTGTCGGCAACGCGGCTGCGGATGTTCGCGCCACGCATGTGGACCTGTATAACGCCGCGAGTGTCTTTGCGGCAGACGGATCGCTGCTGGGGCGCTACGCAAAGATCCATCTGGTTCCCTGGGGCGAGTATGTGCCGTTCGCGAAGCTCTTCAGCTTTGCGCATGGGCTGACGCGGAATGCGGGCCGCTTCACCCATGGATGGAAGCGCAGCGTCTTCAGGCTGCATGGACACCATTACGGTATCTTCATCTGTTACGAATCGATCTTTGCGGATGAGATACGGCAGTTCGTGGTGAATGGCGCGGAGGTGCTGGTAAATATCTCGGACGATGGATGGTATGGAGATACCAGCGCGCCATGGCAGCATTTGAACATGGCGCGGATGCGTGCGGTCGAGAACCGGCGCTGGCTGCTGCGGGATACGAACACGGGCGTGACGGCGGCAATCGATCCCTATGGACGCATGACGCAGAGCGTGCCGAGGCATGAGTTTACGTCGCTGGCGGTGCGCTATGGGTTCAATGACGACCTGACCTTCTACACGCGGTTTGGCGATGTGTTTGCGCTGGTGTGTGGGATACTGTCGATAGCGACGCTTGCGTATGCTGTTCGATTAACAATTGAACGCCGGCGCGTGCTCGAACCTTCTAAGTAAATCAAGTCAGGTCAGGCCCAAATCTTATGTTGAACGATCTGGAATTTGCCTACGCTCCCGTGCGCGATCGCGTGCGCGACCTGCGGGAGTATCTTTGACGCGGCGCGGATGCGCGCGGAGCTCAAAACAGTAGAAGAGAAGCTGGGCGACCCCGCGGTGTGGGGAAAGGCTGCAGAGACGCAGGTGCTGATGCGCGAGCGCAAGCGGCTGGAGCAGCAGCTTGCCTTCGACGTTGAGCTGGAGCGCCGCGCGGGCGATGTGGAGGCGTACTTCGAGCTGGCGCGCGAGGGCGAGGCAGTGGAGCCGGAGCTCGAGCGCGAGATCACCTCGCTGGGCAAGTATGCCGAGGAGCTGGAGACGCGAACGATGCTCTCCGGCGAGACAGACTCGCTGAACGCGATCGTGACCGTGCATCCCGGCGCGGGCGGCACCGAGAGCCAGGACTGGGCCGAGATGCTGATGCGCATGTATCTGCGCTGGGCGGAGCGCGAAGGCTTCAAGACCGAGATGAACGACTACCAGGATGGGGAAGAGGCGGGCATCAAGTCGGCGACCTTCACCATCACCGGCGAGTCGGCCTATGGACTGCTGAGCGGCGAGACGGGCGTGCATCGGCTGGTACGGATTTCTCCGTTCGATCAGGCGAAGCGGCGGCATACGTCATTTGCCAGCGTGTATGTCTCACCGGAGATCGATGACACGATCGAGATCGACATCAAGCCGGATGAGATCCGGACGGATACGTATCGCAGCGGCGGCAAGGGCGGCCAGCATGTGAACACGACGGATTCGGCGGTGCGCATCACGCATCTGCCGACGAACATCGTGGTGCAGTGCCAGAACGAGCGCTCGCAGCACAAGAACCGCGAGAAGGCGATGAAGATGCTGCGCTCCCGGCTGTATGAGTACGAGCTGGCGAAGAAGAAGGAAACCAGCCGCAAGATCGAGGACTCGAAGCTGGAGATCAACTTCGGCTCGCAGATTCGCAGCTATGTGCTGCAGCCGTACCGGATTGCGAAGGATCACAGGACCAAGGTGGAAGTCGGCGATGTGGACAGCGTGCTGGATGGGGCGCTGGCGCCGTTTATCCGCGGCTATCTGCTGATGCGGCGGCAGGGCGGTGTGCCTGCGGTGGCGGCTACGGGCGACGATCTGGATCTTTAACGTCTGCAGACGCAGCGCATGTATAACTAGCGGCGGGCCTCTCTCATGCACGATCCGGAGGTGTTCCATTGTCGCGTCGATCGTTTCTTTCGCAGTTAGCCGCGCTGCCGCTGATGGCCATGACCAGTTTTGAATCCGCCGCGCATGGGGCGCAGGCGCCAGAGCGGCGAAAACCACTCAACATCATGATGAAGAGCGCGTGGGGATCGGACGACCCGACCAAGGCGGCATTTCCATTCCTTCATGGGCTGGCGCTGGCCGAGGCGGGTCACATGGTGCAGATCTTTCTACTGGGCGAGGCAGTCGGGTTGATGCGCAAGAGCGAAGCAGAGGCGGTGGTGCCGGTAGGGTGGGCTCCGCTGGCTCAGACGCTGGACAAGGTCGCGGCGAAGAAGATCCAGATCTTCGCTTGCGGCGCATGCTCGCGCGCACGGAGCGTGACGGAAGCAGATCTGGCGAACTATGGGGCGAAGTACGGCAGTCCGACAATCTTTGTGGGATTGGTGGAATGGGCGGACCGCGTAATTACCGAGTAAAGCAAAGTCTGTAATTGTTCTTAGCCCAAACCTTGGACCTTCGACGGCTGACTGTCATCCAACGCAAGGAGGGCGAGGGAACTGATGAATGAGCCGGAGACGATTCGGAAGATCCTGAAGACGGCGAAGACGATTGCGGTGGTGGGGCTTTCGGACAGGCCGGGGCGGCCGAGCCTGAGCGTGGCGCACTACATGCAGCAGCACGGATACCGCATCGTGCCGGTGAACCCGAAGGCGCGGAACAAAACAATACTGGGCGAGCCGGTATTTGATTCGCTCGACCAGGCCGCGGCCGCGGTAGGGAAGATCGACGTGGTGGATGTCTTCCGCGATCCGGTGTATGTGCCGGAGATTGTGAAGGATGTGATCCGGCTGAAGATTCCGTACCTGTGGCTGCAGGAAGGCGTGTGCCATGACGAGGCAGCGGGTTGGGCGGAGGCGGACGGCATCGGGGTAGTGATGGACCGCTGCATTCTGAAGGCGCATGCTGCGTGGTCGGGGACGGCGGACGGACGTAAGAGCAGGGAAGCGTAAGTCGCGCATCCCTCCGAGCCGACAGCCTGCGTCGTTCCCGTCGGGACGACAATGAGATGACAATCGGTTTGGCCAGAGGGTTCCGGATGCCGTAACCGAACGGCGGGTTTGCCGTCCTACAATAGAGCCAACCCATTTATGAACCCACGCTTGAGCGCACGATTGCCGGCTCGTTCCCCCGTAGGCCACGAATGGCGCTTGCGCATGATGTGGGCATTGCTGCTGGTTCTGACGCTGGCGGTGTTCTGCACGCCCGGCATTGCGCAAAGCGGAATCGCGCAGGGCGGAAATGGGCAAAGCAGTGTGGCGGCGCGGCACCTGACAGTATCGCTGGTGGCGGACCAGGCGTCGGTGTCCCCCGATGCTTCTCATACTGCGGTGCCGCCGCATGTGGGACTGCTCTTCGATCTGGAGCCGGGCTGGCATGTGTACTGGACCAACGCCGGCGATTCGGGCGAGCCGCCGTCGGTGAAATGGACGCTTCCCGCGGGTGTGACGGTGGGTCCGTTGCAGTTTCCTGCGCCGAAGCGGTTGCCGCTGGGTCCGCTGATGGACTTTGGGTACGAGACGCAGGTGCTATTTCCCGCAGAGCTGCATGCCACTGGAAAACCTGAAAGCCCGGTGCCGATCGGCGCGGACGTGAGCTGGCTGGTATGCCGCCAGGCATGCATCCCGGGCAAGGCGCATCTGGCGTTGGCGCTGCCGGTGGGTTCGGGTGGCGCGAGCTCGTCGGCGCCGCTCTTCCAGAAGACATTTGCGGCAATGCCGAAGGTGCTGCCGGCGCGGGCGAAGGCGATCTTTTCGCGTGTTCCCGGCGGCTTTCAGCTGGCCGTGTTGACGGGCAAGCGGGTGGAAGGTGCGCAGTTCTTTCCGGCCGACCAGAGCGTAATTGCCAATGCGGCTCCGCAGCCCGTGACGCCGCGCAGGGATGGCGCGGTGATCGCGCTGAAGCAGGATGAGAATTTGCAGCAGGCGCCGCGCGCGCTGGGCGGCATTGTGCTGCTGCCGGATGGGACGTCGTACCTGATACGAGCGGAACAGGGAACGATTCCTGCGCCGCCGCTTTCGATTTCGGGCGGTGCGGGGCTGGCGCGCTACGTGGGTTTTGCGCTGATCGGCGGCATTCTGCTGAACCTGATGCCGTGCGTCTTCCCGGTACTGTTTATCAAGGCGCTGGCGCTGGTGCGGTCTTCCACGGTGGAGCGGCGCGCCATGCGCGTGCAGGGGCTGGCGTACACCGCGGGCATCCTGGTGTCGTTCTGGATTGTGGTGGCGGTGCTGCTGGCGCTGCGCGCGGGAGGACAGCAACTGGGTTGGGGCTTCCAGTTCCAATCGCCGGTGTTTGTCGCGATGATCGCGCTGCTGCTGTTCTTCCTGGCGCTTTCGCTGGCGGGAATGTTCGAGATCGGGCTGAGCGTGACCAGCGCGGGCTCGTCGCTGGCGAACAAGCATGGGCTGGCCGGGAGCTTCTTTACCGGCGTGCTGGCGGTGGTGGTAGCGACGCCGTGCGCGGCTCCGTTTCTGGGAGCGGCGATTGGCTTTGCGCTGGTGCAGCCGGCGGTAGTGGCGCTTGCGGTGTTTACCGCTCTGGGCGTGGGACTGGCGTTGCCGTATTTGCTGCTCGCCTTTCAGCCGGCGTGGACGCGGCTGCTGCCGAAGCCGGGTGTGTGGATGGAGCTGCTGAAGCAGGCGACGGCGATACCGATCTTTGGGACAGTGATCTGGCTGGTGTGGGTGTTTGCGCAGCTTGCCGGAGCGACCGCGCTGATTGGGCTGCTAACAGCGTTCCTCCTGCTGGGGATTGCAGGCTGGGTGCTGGGACGCTGGCCGGCGCGGCTGCCGGCTACGGCGACGGCGGTGGTGATTCTGGTGCTCGCGGTGGGAGCGCCGGTGTATGCAGTGCGAACTTTTCCGCCGCCGACTTCGTCTGTCGCAACAGAACGGAGTGGTGGTGCTCGCACGGATCACACGCGCGCATGGCAGCCGTTTACTCCCGATCTGGTCGCGCAATATCAGGCGCAGGGGCGGCCGGTGTTTGTGGACTTTACGGCGGACTGGTGTTTGAGCTGCCAAGTGAATGAGCGCGTGGTGCTGGAGCGGCCCGAGGTGCTGAACCGATTGCAGGATGGAAAGGTCGCGCTGGTCCGCGCGGACTGGACGCGCCATGACGAGGACATAGCGCGTGCGCTGGCGACGCTGGGACGCTCGAGTGTGCCGACCTATGCGCTGTATCCGGGGACACCGGGTGCGCCTGCCCAGGTGCTGCCTGAAGTCCTGACGACCAACACGGTACTCAACGCGCTAAAGACATTGCCCGACACCGAGACAAATCCGACGGCTTCGCTGCATCCATCGCAATAAACCAAGGCTGGAGACGATATGCGGGGTAAGTACTGCGCGGTCGCGCTGCTGGCGCTGATGTTCGTATTCATGCCGGGTCCTGCTGGCGCGCAGCTTAGTAAGAAGCAGGAAAAGATCAACGCGCAACATGCCGATGCGATTGCCGCGGCGCGCGCGGCGGCCGAGGCGTGGCTGAAGATCGAGGACGCCGAGACCTATGACAAGAGCTGGCAGGCGGGGTCGGAGTATTTCCGCTCGCAGGTGCCGGAGCAGGGCTGGGTGCGGCATATGGAGACGATGCGCAAGCCACTCGATCCACTAGTGACGCGCGATCTGACCGCGAGCGAGTGGAATACCGAGATGCCGAACCTGCCCAAGGGTGAGTACGTCGCGTTTGTGTACCAGACGGTATTTGCGAATGGGCATCCGCAGTTGGAGTCTGTGGTGATGGTGCATGAGAGCGGGGCGTGGAAGATGGTTGGGTATTCGGTGCAGTGAGGACTGGCCGTCCGGGGCAACTGCGGTGCTTGCCGCACGGGCGCGGGCGTGGGGTTCGCTTCCTTTGGTCGCTCACGGTGTTTGGTCGGGAACCGGCAGACTGCCGGTTATTCGCTTCACTCAGAGTGACGTGTTTCGTTTTGCGGTTTGCGGCATGAAGACCCGCTACACTCAACCTCAATGCAACGCACAACGATGTGGGATGGGGTTCGGTTCTGGCTGGTTTTTGTTCTGCTCCTGTGGTCCGCGCATGCAGTCGGATACCTGGTCCACGAGTATGCGCATTCCTTTACCGCCTGGGCAGTGGGGTACAAGGCAAATCCCGTAGCGCTTCACTACGGGCATCTCAGCATTGAGAACGTCCTATTGCTGAGCGACATTGACGAGAATGTCGATTACGATCCGATCTTTGCTGCCCATCAAGGGTGGCTGGCATCCTTGATCGCCGTCGCGGGCGTGCTCTTTGGCAACGGACTCTGCTACTTCGCCTCTCGGAAACTCTATTCGATTGCCAAGGCGAAAATGCGCAGCACGTTGGCCCTCTTTGGTTTCCTGCTGTGCCTGATGAATGTGGGCAACTTTCTGAGCTACGTTCCGGTGCGGACCTTTACGACGCATGCGGACATGTTCACCGTGGAGAAGGGATTGTCCATCTCTCCCTGGTGGATTGCGCTTGGACTCGGTCTACCGTTCGCGATCGCTATCTGGCATTTCTTCGCTAAGCTGCTCCCCGATGCCCGCCAATATCTTTTCCCGCATCGGCCGGTCCTGCAGGTCGTTCTTACTGTCTTGAGCTGCTATGCGGTCTTCGCTTTCTTCGGTTTGGCGGGCATGCACCGGTATGGTGCGGTGTCGCACTGGCTATCGATGGTGTCGCTATATGTGCTGTTTCCGATCACGCTGATCGTCTGTTGGCCTCGCCGGCAGCAGGTAGCGCCGGCTGTCGGAATCAACTCTTCTGTCCCTGAGAGCGCGTGACGCGTGCCTGCTGCTTGAGGCGCTCTATCTCATCCATTCTGTGTTTCAGCAGTTTTTCGCGGCCTTCATTCGTCGGCTGATAGTAGCGGCGGTCGCGGAGGCTTTCGGGTAGGCAGTCCATGTCGGCTACTTTGCCTTCGATGTCGTGCGCGTACTGGTAGTCGCGGCCGTAGTTGAGGTCCTTCATCAGCCTGGTTGGCGCGTTGCGCAGATGCAGGGGGACAGGTTCGGCTCGGGTGTTTTCGATATCTTGGCTGACGGCGTTCCATGCGGTGTAGACGGCGTTTGATTTGGGGGCGAGTGCAAGATACGCTGCGGCTTGCGCGAGGGCCAACTCGCCTTCTGGTGAGCCGAGAAAATTCATCGCATCGCGGGCGGAGAGCGTGAGGTTGAGTGCTTCGGGCGCGGCGAGGCCGATGTCTTCCGACGCCATGCGGACCAGGCGGCGCGCGACGTAGAGCGGGTCCTCGCCGGCGGCAAGCATGCGGCCGAGCCAGTAGAGCGATGCGTCCACGTCACTATTACGAATCGATTTGTGCAGGGCGGAGATGAGGTCGTAGTGCTGCTCGCCGCTCTTGTCGTAGAGCAGGACGCGCTTCTGCAGCGCCTCGGTGGCGATCTCGCGGGTGATGCGGCGATCGGGTTTGGTGGCGGCGAGACGGCCTGCGATCTCGAGCGCGTTGTAGGCGCCGCGCGCGTCTCCGGATGCATAGGAGGCGATGAGCGCGAGTGCATCTTCGTCGGCGACAAGATGGTCCTTTGCGAGTCCGCGCTCGTCGGTGAGCGCACGATGGAGGAGTGTGATGAGCTCGTCTTCGGTGAGCGGCTGCAGGGTGTAGACGCGGCAGCGGGAGAGCAGCGCGGCGATGATTTCGAACGAGGGATTTTCGGTGGTGGCGCCGATGAGCCGGATGGTGCCGCGCTCGACATAGGGGAGGAAGGCGTCCTGCTGCGCTTTGTTGAAGCGGTGGATTTCGTCGACGAAGAGGATGGTGCGCGAGCCGTAGTGCGAGGCTTTCTCAGCGTCGACCATCACCTGCTTGATCTCCTTGATGCCGGAGAGGACGGCGGAGAATTCGATGAAAGTAGCGTGCGTGGTCTCGGCGATGATCTTGGCGAGGGTGGTTTTGCCGACGCCGGGCGGACCCCAGAAGATCATCGATGCGGGGTCGTCGCTCTCGATCTGCATGCGCAGCGGCTTGCCGGGAGCGACCAGGTGCTGCTGGCCGACGTATTCATCGAGAGTGCGTGGACGCATGCGCTCGGCGAGCGGCGCGGCTTGGCGCGTGGATACGGAGGCGAGATCGGGTGTGCCGCCGAAGAGACTCATGTTTGTGTTGGACGCTGGCGCTGACGCGCCGCTTCATACAACAGCAGGCTGCCGGCGATGGCGGCGTTGAGGCTTTCGACGTTGCCGGGCATGGGGATGGTGATGCGATGCGCGGCGGCGGCGAGAAGGGTTTCACTGAGGCCGGCGCCTTCGTTGCCGATGAGCAGGGCGCATGGGCTGGCGAGTGGGGCTTCCTGATGGGCGTGCTGATGAATGCCGGCGCGTGCGACTGCGGCGACGGCGGGGACGTTGTGTTGCGCGAGAAGATCGAGCGCTTCGGTTTCGCTCGCGTGCGACGTGGGGACGCGGAAGGCGGAGCCGGCGGAGGCGCGGAGCGCTTTGGGGTTCCAGGGGCTGGCGGTGCCGGGCAGCAGGAGAAGCCCGGTGGCGGCGAAGGCTTCGGCGGAACGGATCAGCGTGCCGACGTTCCCGGGATCCTGCAGGCCGGCTAAGACGAGAACCATTGGCGCGGAAGTGGGGAAGAGCATCTCCGGCGTGAATGCCGGTGGGTGGACGAGTGCGGCGATGCCCTGCGGCTGCTCGGTGGCGACGGCGCTAGCGAAGATATCGGCGGGCAGAAGGAGTTGTTCGGCGTCGTGCGGAAGCTTTATTTGGTGCTCATAGCCTTCGCGCAGAAAGATGGTGGCGAAGCGGAGATGGCTGCGCAGGGCTTCGGTGATGAGGTGCTCGCCTTCGATGGCGATGAGGCCGGAGGGGGTGCGGCCGGAGCGGGAGAGGGCGGCGCGCAGCTCCTTGACGCGAGGGTTCTGGCGGCTTTCGATGAGGCGGGGGCGGGAGCGGAGAGTGCCGGCGGGCATCGGGGCGATTTTACGCTGCCTACTCGCATCCGATGGCGGTATCCTGTGCGACGAGAGCGTTTTCATCTTGCAGGTTCAAGCACTGCATGTGGCTTTTCCGAGCGAGGAGCTACGTTTCGCGGCGGTGCTGATGTACACCTACTGGAAGATGTTTCGCGCCATCGAGATTTTCGGTGCGAGTAATTTCGGGGAGAGTCCTTGTCAGCAGAGATACTTCGCGTCCATCCGGATGAACCGGAAGCGGATCGCGTGAAATACATCGTTTCGTGTCTTCGCGCCGGCGGCGTTGTCGGCATGCCCACGGATACCTTTTACGGGCTGGCCGTGGACCCGGTGAACCTGCGCGCGGTGGAGAGTATTTACGAGATCAAGAGCCGGCTGAAGCATAAGCCGCTGTCGCTGCTGATCGCGGACGTGGACCAGGCGTATGAGCTGGCGCGCGACCTGGGAGACAGCTTCGACGCGCTGACGGAGCGATTCTGGCCGGGGCCGCTGACACTGATTGTGCGCGCCGGGGCGAAGCTGCCGCTGCGCTCGACCGCGAACACCGGGAATGTGGCGTTGCGGGTACCGGATTCGGCTATACCGCGCGCGGTGACGGCGGCCTTGGGGCTGCCAATTACGGCGACGAGCGCGAACCTGCAGAACGCCCCAGAGTGTACGTATGCGGCGTGCGTGCGGGACCAGATCGGCGAGCGAATTCCGCTGATTGTGGATGGCGGTCCGACGGCGCGGCAGTCGCACACCACGATTGTGGACCTGAGCGGGGGTGGGAAGTCGTGGCAGATTCTGCGGGAGGGCGCGATTCCCACGCACGAGATTGCGCTGGCATTGCAAGATCTGTCGTAAAGAATTTAGGGGAGCCTTGAGAGATGGCGGGCGCGCGGGCGGAGGCAATGAAGGAGCGGCCAACGCGAGAGGCCGGTCAGCGATGGCTGCGCCGAGCTGTGGGCGGCTTGCTGCTGGTGGCAGCAGGTGGTGTCGCGTGCTGGGTGCTTTGGGTTTATAGAGAAATTGAGCACTACGCCAATCGGGATGAGGCGCGTCCGGCGGATGCGATTGCGGTGTTTGGCGCGGCGGAATATGACGGACGGCCTTCGCCGGTGCTACGCGCGCGGCTGGAGCAGGGATTGCTGCTGTATCAGCAGAAACTGGCACCGCTAATCATCACCTTGGGAGGGAGCGGGGATCCGCAGCACTCCGAGGGCGGGGTGGGGCAGAACTTCTTGATAGCGCAGGGGGTTCCGGAGAGCCGCATTATCGCGGAGACGCAGAGCCGGACGACGGACGAGTCGGCGCGGCGGCTGGCGGCGATTGCCGAAGCCAACCATATCCACAGCATCCTCGCGGTTTCCGACGGAACCCACTTGTTTCGTATCCATCAATTGTGCGAAAGCTATGGATTGACGGTGTACACGTCGCCGCGGGCAGTGGGACGGCCGGTGGGGCGGTGGCGCAGGGCGCAACGGCTGGCGCATGAGGTCGCCAGCTATACAGGATGGAAGCTCGGGTTGCGGTGAGGTGGGTCATGACAGAGCTGCGCGTGTGGCGGGTGGGCGAAAAGGATCGCGAGACGGCATTCCAACTGGTCCAGGAATATAACCACGCTGTGGACGTGATGGTGCGCGACTCGCCAGAGAGCTTCCAGCACGACTACTTTCGCCCAGGCGCGGGATTCTGGCTGACGCAAGTAGGCAAACAGGTGGCGGGATGCATTGCGCTGCGGCCGCTGCGGGAGCGCGAGCAGGCAGGCGAGATCAAGCGGCTGTATGTGCGGCCGGAGTTTCGCGGCTCGGGGGCGGCGCTGGCATTGCTGGTGGCGCTGGAGCAGTATGCGGAGGCGAGCGGGTACGAGTGGCTGTACTTGGACTCGAAAGACGATCTGAAGCCGGCGCTGAAATTTTATGACCGGCATGGCTACGAAGCCTGCGAGCGTTACAACCGCAACCAGCAGGCCACGGTGTTTCTGCGCAAAGCGCTGCATCCGCGGGCGGAGCGTTTGGAGCAGATGCTCAGCTAGCTGATCGCGCTTTTTCGTCGTTGGCCGGGCGGGGCGGGTGCTACTCTCGCTGCCATGCGCTCGATGCGTCGGGTTGTTCTGCTGGGGCTGCTGTCGGTTTCCTCGCATGCTTTGCGGCACGGGCGCAGGCCATGCCTGCAGCGCCCGTCCAGGTTGTCACACTTGGCCACTCGACCGCTCCGCTGACCGGGCCGTGGAAGTTCCGCACCGGCGATAACATGGCGTGGGCGCAGCCCGGCTTTGACGACTCCGCCTGGGGCACGATGGACCTGACGCCGCCCGCGGGATCGTATGACCCAAACATCGGCAGCAGCGGTTACGTTCCGGGTTGGACGGTGCGCGGGTATCGTGGCTACTCCGGTTACGCGTGGTATCGGCTGCGGACCAACATACAAAACGGGCAGATGGCGCTCGCGCTGAAGATGCCGGACAACTACGACGACGCATACCAGGTGTATGTGAATGGGCAACTCATCGGGCAATTCGGCCGCTTCACTGCGGACGGGATTACCGCGTACACCGCATTACCGCGAGTCTTTCCGCTGCCTGCTAACAGCCTCTCCGGCCCGGTAACTATTGCGATCCGCATGTGGATGGCTGCCTTCACACCGATGGTTGATCAGGATGCGGGCGGGTTGCATGGGCCGCCCGTCCTGGGCCAGGCGACTGTGATTGCGGGATTGCTTCAGTTGGACTGGAATGCCGTGGATCGCTCGATGTATGTTGATTTCGTTGAGCTAGCGATCCTGTTAGTGGCAATACTGGTGGCCGGCGGCCTTTTCTGGCTGGACCGCAGTGAGCCGGCGTATCTCTGGTTAGACCTTACCTGCGTCGCGATCGTGGGACGCCTGGCGATCGTCGTTACGACGAACTACACCACCTGGCTCGGAGTTTCCTCGTTTTTGATCGAGGATGCCATTTTGACCCCGGCGACCATAGGTCTGTGGGTACTGTTCTGGGCATACTGGTTCCGGCTCGGCGGGATGGCACGGCTGCACCGCATGGTCTGGGGAGTGGTTGTTCTGCTGGGCGCGGCGACAGCCATGCTGCGTGCGCCACTCTATGGCGGCGTGGTTCCCGTTCATGCCATCACCTACCTGTTGCCGCTCACGTATGCGCTCAAGCTGCTGCTCGGGGCGCTTCTGGTCTGGGTGACAATTCGGGGCAGTCGCAAGGATCCAGCGGAGGGTTGGTTGGCAGTCCCCGCCGTGGTGCTGGTGGTTATTTCGCTGTATCAGCAGGAACTGCTGGTCCTGCATTTCTCAGGCGCATTCTTCCCTTATGGAATTTCCATCACTCTTAACGCGGCCGCGACCATCCTATCGCTGGCCATCATCACGGTGCTGCTACTGCGAAGATTTCTGCGTTCACAACGACAACAGGAGCAGTTGAAGCAGGAGATCGAGCAGGCGCGCCAGGTGCAGCAGGTGCTGATTCCGGAGGCGCTGCCGTCAGTTCCCGGCTTTGCTCTCGAGAGCGAGTACCGTCCGGCGCAACAGGTGGGAGGCGACTTCTTCCAGATCCTTGGGGGAGATGACGGCAGCGTTCTGGCCGTGATCGGCGATGTGAGCGGCAAGGGGTTGAAAGCGGCCATGCTGGTCTCGCTGATTGTGGGCGCGATCCGCAATCAGATGGAGACAAATAGTGATCCGCTCAGCATGTTGGAGTCGCTGAATCGCCGGCTGATCGGGCGGGGCAACGCCCAGGCAACCTGCCTGGTGTTGCGCATTGCGTCGGACGGTGAGGTCACGTTGGCAAATGCCGGACACCTGCCGCCCTATCTGAACGGCAAGGAGATGGTGATGGAGGGCGCGCTGCCTCTAGGGCGTAACTGCAAGAGCGGAGTTCTCCGTGATGCAGTTTCCGCTGCAACCCGGCGACCGGCTGACTTTGCTGACGGACGGTATTGTCGAAGCGCAGAGCGAGACGCGGGAGCTTTTCGGTTTTGCGCGGACCCACGAGCTGGTGCAGCAGGACAGGCCGGCGGCAGAGATTGCTGCTGCAGCGCAGAGCTTCGGGCAGAACGACGACATCACCGTACTGCGCGTGGAGTTCACCGGCGCAATCGAAGAGGCGCTGGTGCGCTGACGGCTTGCACGGGTGACGAAGAAGGGATGCAGGGCTCCCTGTTCTCCTGACTAGACGCCGAACTGCCGCAGGTGATGATCCAGATGCTTATATGCCATGGTTGCCCATTCGGTGGGAGTCATCGGTCCGAAAAAGCAGTGTGGATGTTTGGTGCAGTTCTGCGGGCCGCCGGACGCAAACCGGTCAGTCCACTCCAATAGCCGCTGCCGCTCTGCTGCGAAGTGCCGACGATCACTGATAATGAGACTCTTTTCCGACGGCATGTTCCGGCGAATCGGTTCTTCGCTATGCAGGACCTTCGATTTCGCAACCGGCCCAAAGATGCGTCCGATCAGGTTTCGCGGAGGCGAATTCAATCCCGCCGCCATCTCCATCCAAGCGGAACAATGGGCCAGCATCTGCGCAACATTCATTTTGCCCCACTGCGGTTTGCTGTCCGGTGTGAGATGCGCCAAGCGTCCGGTGATTTCGGCCGCCGCCGTTGTTTCGAAGAGACTTTTCATGCTTCTCCGTGTCGGTACTAGACTGTACAGTACTGAGGTCTGAATAGAGACTAGACCGTACAGTACCGTATAGTCAAGAAGGCTTTGCTGGCCGCCTGGAGATCCATGAAGGCATCGGATTCAACACGCAAATCGCGCGCGATCCAAGAAGAAGGGAATTCCGGGCGAAAGCGGAGAGCAATCCTCGATGCAGCTACCGAGCTGTTTCTGAAATGTGGCTATCTGGGCACAAATATGGATGAGATCGCAGCTCTGTCGGCCGTGTCCAAGCAGACTGTCTACAAGCACTTTTCAAGCAAGGAAGCGTTATTTGTCGAGATTGTAAGCAGCATGACCGATACCGCCGGTGACACCGTTCACAACCACATCTCTGAAATGGCTGGCGACGATGTTGCAGCGTTCCTTGAGACGTATGCCTTCCGGCAGCTCACAGTAGTTCTCACTCCGCGGCTCATGCAATTGCGTCGTCTCGTGATCGGTGAAGCAGGCCGGTTCCCCGAACTTGCGAGAGTTCTCTACGAACGTGGACCACAACGAGCTATGTCAGCGCTGGCGAAGACATTTGAAGGTCTGGCTGCACGGGGGTTGCTGGTGATGGAGGACTCCGCGGCCGCAGCTGCTCAATTCAATTGGCTGGTCATGTCTGCGCCTTTGAACCGAGCCATGCTGCTGGGAGACGGCGCAATCCCGAAAGCGTCGGCCCTGCGCCGTCATGCCGCAGAGAGTGTGCGCGTATTCCTGGCGGCGTATGGGAAAAAACCATCGTGAAGTCTGCCGTCGGAAACGGGCTCCGTCGCATGGAACCCACGTCGAATCTCGAGCCTCACAACGCTCCATTCGTATGGTGGCGCGGCGCTTATGGTTTCTGATTGGTCCGCCACAGGTCCGTGCTTTGCTCTGCCTGATTTACAATCCCAGAGAAGAATCTCGAAGAATCTGTTGTAAATGAGGTAGAAGCGAGTGCTGAGTTGCGCAAGGGCTGCGGCCCCCTGGCTTGCAGCCGTGGGCCTGCTGGGCCTGCTAAGCGGTTGTGGTGCCCAATATCGTCCTGTGGTTACGCCGGTAAATCCGACTGGCCCCGCGTCACAAGATCCAAACGCCAACTTCGTCGTGATTTCGACGAACAGTCCAGCCACCAATGGGCTGGCTACGCTCATCAACGGGCCGGGCGACACGATCATGGCCCAGGCGACCCTGGGAAACGGGCCGTTTTCTTTTGCGCTGGATAGCAGCGGGTCCTTCGGGTACAGCCTGAACAGCAACGGCAACACGAATGTGACGCTCGATGCCTATGCGACGTCGGCGCCGGCGGCGAGCAGCGCGACGGCTACTGGGCTGCAGACGCGCAACGTCACCAATTCGACGCTAACGCCGGGCTCCAATCCTACGGCGATCTTCGCGGTGGCGAGCAACCTTTACCTGCTGGAGCCATACACAACACTTTCCCCGACTATGCCGGGCGCAACGACTGCGGCGCTGGCGGTGCTGTCACGCCAGGTGCCTGCGGCGACGGCGGACCAGGTGACGACGGCGCCCAATTTGCAGCAGGAGATTCCGATTGCGCCCAACCCGGTCCAGTTTGCCGGGACGCCTATTTCCAGCCGCATCTATGCGATCAGCCAAGGCCAGTCGGCCGCGACGAGCGGAACGGGCGCAGTGGTCTCGCTGGACATCAATGCCTGCAATACGCCGGGCGCGGTGGCGACGCCGGGCGAAGTGGCATCGATCGAGACACCGGTGAATGCGGTCTCGGCGCATCTGCCGGTGGGTATCTGCCCGGTCTTCGGATTGATGTCCGGCGACAACAACCGCGCATTCATTCTGAACCGCGGCGTTGATCCGACCGTCGGCAGCAGCACGGTGACGGTGATCAATGTGCAGCAGAACGCGATCGATACCGGGTTCACGATCAGCCCGACGATACCGGCTGGCGTGATCCCGGTGAGTAACGGACCGGTGCACGCGGCGATCTATCAACCGGCCGGCCTGCTGGTGACGGCGAATTATGACTCGAACACTGTGACGGTGATCAACGTAGGGCTGGATATCTACGGCAACGACAGCCCGAATTTCGGACAGACGCACACGATTCCGGTGGGAAAAGGGCCGGTGGCGGTAACGATCCTGCAGGATGGCTCGCGCGCGTATGTGGCGAACCAGACCGATGGCACGGTCTCGGTGGTGGATCTGACGAATTACGTGGTGACGAAGACGATCCCGGTGTTCGGGGGTGCGCATCCGGACGCGATCGCCTCGGTCTCAGGAATCGGCACAGGCGCAGTGTTCGCGCTCTCGAAGGACAGCCAGTACATCACGGCGATACGCACTGATACCGACCAAGTGTCGGCGAACATCTTCCTGCAGAGCTTCGGTATGGCATTGCGATCGACGACGGATACTGCGGGCGGACCCAGCAACTCACCGCCGGGAGGCAGGAACGGGCAGTACAACAGCATCGTTTCCAGCCGCGCGGCAGGCCAGGGCGTGCCGTGCAATCCGGTGCGGGATCCCTCGCCGTTTTGTCCGACGTCTACGCAGTAGCGTCAGACCAGCAGACACAGAGAAAAGGCAGAGCTGTTCGCTCTGCCTTTTCTCATGGGCGGGTACTCGCTGGTGTTGTCTGGAGTTCTCTGCTGTCGTCCGTCGTCACCTTTACTACCTCCAGCGTGCGCAGGATGAAGGCGTAGTCGAAGGCGATCTCGCGCAGGTAGTCGTAACGGCCGGAGGCTCCGCCGTGGCCGGCAGCCATGTTGGTGTAGAGCAGCAGGGGATTGTTGTCCTGCTTGAGCGTGCGCAGTTTCGCCACGTACTTCGCCGGCTCCCAGTACATGACCTGGCTGTCGTTGAGCGAGGTCTTGACGAGGATTGCGGGATATTTGCCGGGCTTCAGGTTGTCATAGGGCGAGTAGCTGAGCATGTAGGCAAAGGCGGCGGGCTCGTTCGGATTGCCCCACTCCTCGTATTCGGGAACGGTGAGGGGGAGGCTCGCGTCGAGCATGGTGTTCATCACGTCGACGAAGGGCACGTGAGAGATGATGGCGCGGAAGAGATCGGGGCGCAGATTGGTGACGGCGCCCATGAGCAGGCCGCCGGCGCTGCCGCCTTCGGCCGAGACGCGGCCGGGGTCGCCGTAGCCGTTGCGGGTGAGGTGCTGGACCGCAGCGATGAAGTCGGTGAAGGTGTTGCGCTTCTGCATGAGGCGACCGGCATCGTGCCAGGGCTTGCCCATATCGCCGCCGCCGCGGATGTGCGCGAAGGCCATCACGACGCCGCGATCGAGCAGGCTGAGCCGATTGCTGTTGAAGCCGATGGGCAGCGGGTAGCCATAGGAGCCATAGGCGTAGACGTGCAGAGGATTACTGCTGGTTTTGGTGTCGCGGCGATAGACGATGGAGACGGGGACGCTGGTGCCGTCTTCGGCGGTCGCGAAGACGCGCTCGGAAGCATAAAGCGATCGGTCGAAGCCGCCGGGAACCTCCTGCTGCTTGCGCAGGATGGATTCATGCGTCGTGATGTCGAGCTCGTAGACGGATGCTGGCGTGACCAGGGATTGGTAACCGTAGCGGTAGCTTGTGGTCGCGAATTCGGGATTGATGCCGCCGTGCACGGTGTAGACCGGCTCGGGCAGCGCGATCTCACGCGTCGGCCCGAGCTTTGCGCCCGGATCGAAGTGGGCGATTTCGATGTGCGGCAGTCCGTTGGAGCGTGTCCCGATCGCGGCGAAGGTGGCGAAGAGGTCGACGTCTTCGAGCATGACGCTGTCGCGGTGGGGAATCAGCTCGCTCCAGTTTTTGCTGGAGGGCTGACCGACGGGTGTGGTGACCAGCCGGAAGTTGCGGCCGGTGTCGTTGGCGCGGATGTAGAAGAGGCCGTCCCGGTGGTCGGTGTAGTACTCGATGTCGTCCCGGCGAGGTTCGATCAGTGTCCACGGTGCGGTGGGCTGCGATGCAGGAAGGAAGTGTCCTTCGCTGGTGGTGTGGCTGCCGATCTCGAGCAGGATGTATTTTTTGTCCCGGGTTTTGCCGGCGCCGAGGTTGAAGCGCTCATCAGGCTCCTCGAAGACGAGGGTGTCTGCTGATTGCGGCTGGCCGAGCGTGTGGCGATAGAGCTGGTGCTGACGCTTGGTCTCTTCGTCTTCGACCGAATAGAAGAGCGTGGTGTTGTCGTTGGCCCAGACGATGGAGCCCACGCGCTCGGCCGTGTCGGGCGAGCATCTCGTCGGTGCGGAGATCTTGCTGCGCAGATCCCGGATATGCAGCGTGTACTGGCGGAAGCCGGTGTGGTCGACGGAGTAGGCGAGCAGGTTCTGATCTTCGGATATGGAAAAGGCGCCAAGCGCCATAAAGGGATGGCCGACGGCGAGCTGATTGCCGTCCAGGATGACCTCTTCGGGTGCCTCCATAGAGCCCTTGCGGCGGCAGTAGATGGCGTACTGCGATCCCTCGACGGTGCGCGAGTAATAGTAGTGACCGGCGTAGTGGTAGGGATACGACTCGTCCGTCTCCTTGATGTGGCTCAGCATCTCGCGGTAGAGGGTCTCCTGGAGGTCTTTTGTAGGAGCCATCCATGCTTCGGTGTAGGCGTTCTCGGCCTCAAGGTAGGCGGTGACCTCCTGTGATTCTTTGTTGCGCAGCCAGGCATAGTCGTCGTGGAGAGTGTGGCCGTGGAGGGTGGTGGTGAGGGGCTCGCGGCGGGCGACGGGCGGAAGGGGCATCTCGGACATAAGTTCAAGGATATCTGCTGTTGGCGAGCCGGCGGTTGGCGGCGTGGGTGCGGTGCCTGGAAGGTTGCCTTGGAAGCTAAGCGAAATCTCGATACGCCCGCCAAGGACTGTAGCGAGATCGTCTGGCGCGGGCAACGGCGGTAGACGGCTGGGCTACTTAATACAAAGAGGCGATGTGCACTGTGCCTCGTGCGGCGGTGGCTTATGTACCGCCCGCGACCGGCTCGGGTATTCGGAATCCACGCAAGGAGACGAAAAAATGCGAATGCGAAATTTGGCAGTGATTGCAGCGCTGTGTTGCAGCCCGATGTTGCTGGCGCAGGCGCCGGGTAGTGGCGGTAGCGGGGCCCCCGGCAGCGGGCAGGCGCAGCAGCCAGGCGGCGGAGTGAACAACAGCCCCTCGACCATTGACCAGCAGCAACAGCAGGCGCAGCAGGGCGCGAGCGGCATGAACACCGGCCCGGCGGTCGACAAGGCATTTGTAAAGAAGGCGCTCGAAGGCAGTTTGGCCGAAGTAGAGATGGGCAAGCTGGCGTTACAGAAGAGCAACGACGATCAGGTGAAGCAGTTTGCCCAACGGATGGTGGACGATCACGGCAAAATGGTGGAACAGATGAAGCCCGTGGCCGAGCAGATGGGTGTGAAGGTGCCCGACGGGCCCTCCAAGGGGCAGATGAAGAGCATGGACAAGATGAAGGGCCTTTCTGGCGATGCCTTCGACCAGGCGTACATCAAGGACATGGTGAAGGATCACAAGAAGGACTCGAGCGACTTCAAGCTGGAAGCGCAGTCGACGCAGAACCCGCAACTGAAGCAGTTGGTAAGCGAGGGCGCTCAGACGATTGAAAGCCATCTGCAGCAGGCCCAGCAGCTCGCGCAGACGAAGGGAACGACACAGAAGGCGTCGAAGTAACGGCGAGGGATCGCAGCGGTATAAAGAGAGGCGCTTGAAGCGCCTCTCTTTTAGTTAGGGGAGGCAGGTTGCTTTCAGCTGTCTTTATTGAAGGTGGAAGTCCTGCACGATCAGCCGCGTGTCAACCGTCACATGAGGGGAGATCGCATGGAAAGCCCAAACGTGTACCCATGCATTTCCTGTGCGCATGGTGAGAAATGACTTGACCAGTCCTGGCGGAAAGAACGTAAGGAACACCATGATCACGGAAAGCGCAGCGTGCGACAGGGAATCGTACCTCGCCCATGATTCAAATAGGTGCATCGCAGGATAACTCGCAGCACCAAGCAAATAAGCCGTCACCGGGGATACCAGTTTGGCGTAGCGGGGCAGAAGGATCGCGTAGATGAAAACCATGACAGGTAGATCGGTGCCAAAGAGATGCAAGATGAAAGAGAGCGTTCCGCCGCCAAGCTGCTGGCGAAGCGTGAGTTGAAAGATGTTCGGCCCGGTGAGATCAAGACCGATACTGATCGCAAGAATTACAAAAATCACCAGGGTGTCGTTTTTGAGATTGGCCGATTTCAGATTCAGTGCATAGTTTGAATAACCCCGCCGGCGGAATACTACATAGGGAATCAGCGCCAGCAGGATGCTGTTGTATGCCGCCCAGGTGTAAACCTCAACTGGAGACTGGACGCGGAAACCGGGTCTGGCAGCACCCACGACAGAGCCGGTGAGGTGCAGGGCAATGCCCTGGCCGAAGAAATGAAGACCAATGAAGCGTCCAGCTACTAATACGATCGCGCCATAAAGCCAGAGCCCTATAACTTCTCGCAGCGCCTCCGCGCGTTCCGGCGCGCGCTGGCCGAGATCGAGTATCGGCCTGCGGCGTGTGAGCAGTGCAACAACCCCAATTTCAAGCAGGAGTACAACCAGCGCAATGGAGCCCAATTCGACCTGAGAGTTCACCCATGGCGCGCCCTGGCCAAGGGCTGCTCCTGCCGCGCTCAAGAGCACCCACAGCAACAGCGCGATCTGTAAGCTACGCTGCCGCGCCAGATGTCTGAGGGTTGAACCGAGCGGGGTTGAACCGAGCGAGCTCTCCATCCTGCGATTGTCCTTTCTTGCCATGCTATCTTCAGTGGCCGGCCATTCTTGTTTTGCAGAGGATTCCACCGGCGGACGATAGAATGACGACGATGCTCGTTCGCCGCTCCTACCTGCTGACGCTGCTGATGCTGCTGCTTGTCTGCTGCGGGTTGCGGGCGGAGCAGGTGGCGAAGCTGCCGCCGCCATCGAACTTCGTCAGCGATTTCGCTCACGTCCTTTCGCCTCAAGTCACCGATCAGACCAATACGCTGTGCCTGCAGTTGCAGCAGCAGGCGCATGCGCAGCTCTTCGTGGTGACGATCAAGACACTCGAAGACGAGCCGATCGATCAGTTCGCTAACGATCTCTTCCACAAGTGGGGAATCGGCGACAAGGCGACGAATCGCGGCATCCTGCTGCTGCTGGTGACCCAGGACCATCGCGGGCGCATCGAGGTCGGGCTGGGTCTCGAAGGCGTGGTTACGGACAGCATCGCGGGCCGCATTGGCCGCGGGCTGCGTCCGGCGATCCAATCGAATGACTTCAACACCGCGGTGACGGATGGCTCGCAAGAGCTTGCCGGGATCATCGCTGCCGACGCCAAAGTCACGCTCGAGAATACGAAGGAACTGCCGCCGGAACCGGTGCAGCGCGAGCAGTCGCCAGGGGCACGGATCATTGGATGGCTGGTGGTAATTGCCATTTTCCTATTGATCTCGCGGGTCTTCGGTGGCCGCGGCGGACGCGGCGGATACTATGGCGGCTACTGGGGCGGTGGCGGCTTCGGCGGCGGTGGTTGGGGCGGCGGTGGCGGCGGTGGAGGGTTCGGCGGTGGTGGTGGTGGCGACTCGGGTGGCGGTGGAGCGTCGTTTTGATGAAGATTTGAATTTTTTGATGAAGCAAGGGAGCGAGAGCGATGAAGGGTTTACTGATCGGCGTGGTGGTACTGGTGGTGGTGTTGCTGCTGGTGGGCGGCAGCTACGTGAGCTCGAAGAACCAGATGGTGGCCAAGGACGCGGATGTAAAAGCGTCGTGGTCGGACATCGATACCACGCTGCAGCGGCGCGCAGACCTGATCCCCAACCTGGTGGAGACGGTGAAGGGCTACGCGAAGCACGAGGAGACGGTATTTGCCGATATCGCGAATGCGCGCGCAGGCCTGCTGAATGCGAAGACGCCGCAGGACAAGATGCAGGCGAATGGACAACTGGATGGAGCGCTGGGGCGGCTGCTGGCGCTCTCTGAGGCGTATCCAGATTTGAAGGCGAATCAGAATTTTCTCTCTCTGCAGGACCAGCTTGAGGGGACGGAGAACCGCATTCAGGTAGCGCGGCGCAGATATAACGAGAAGCTGCGCGATTACAACACCTTCATCGGACAGTTCCCGAACAGCCTGTGGGCGAACTTTGCCGGTTTCCACACGAACAATGCTTACTTCCAGGCGAGTGAGGCTTCGCGGACTGCGCCGGCGGTGAAGTTCTAGGGACTGGCCGTGGGCGACTGGAGTGAGCCCCACATTCTCAAGCGCGAGATGTGGAGCGCCCGGCCTTCATGCGTAGTTTCAAGGAGACTGCGGAATGGCACTTCCTGAGGAAGTCATCAACAGCGAGCGTGTTCCGCGGATCGGTCCCTACTCGCAAGCCGTGCGAGTGGGCAACCTCGTGTTCACTGCCGGTCAAGCGGGCATCGATCCAGCAACTGGCCAAACGGCCGGCTCGACCTTCGACGCCCAAGCTCGTCAGGCGTTCGCTAATCTGCGCGCCGTGCTTGAGGACGCCGGCACGAGTCTGCAGCGGGTCGTCAAGGTGACGTGCTTTGTCGCCGATGCCGGCGCTTTCCCGAAGCTGAACGAGCTGTTCATCGAATTCTTTCCGGCATCACCGCCGGTGCGATCGACGCCTGTAGTAGCTCTTCCGAAAGGTCTGTTGTTCTCGGTGGACGCCATCGCCGTGGTTGGATAGGCACTTGGATCAACCGAAACCCAAAGAGGCTGCCCTGGCGGGCAGCCTCTTTGTTTGTCCAATGAATGTTTACTTTTTGAAGGAGGCGATGGCGCTGGCTTCGTCGTCCTTCACGTCGAAGACGGTGTAGAGCTTGGTGATCTGGAGCAGGTCGTGGACCTTGCGGGTCAGGTTGAGGAGCTTGAGCTCGCCGCCCTGGTTCTTGACTGTGGTGAAGGCGCTGACCAGCTCACCGATGCCGGAGCTGTCGATGTAGGTCACATCGCCGAGATTGAGCAGGATATGCTTTTGGCCTTTGGCCAGCAGGTCGCGGGTGGCATCACGGAGTTGGACGCTGCCTTCGCCGAGGGTAATGCGGCCGCTGATGTCCAGAACGGTGATGCCGTCGACCTGACGAGTCGAGATTTTAACGCTCACTGAGAGATCCTCCTGAGGATGACTGCCGATAGGTTATGCCGTTTTCACAAATACTGTATTCTCATTCGCTTCTGTGAGGAGCAGCTTTTCTTAACGGAAAGCTGCGTCAGCCGCAATTACAAGCCATACACTTTTTGTGAAAACAGTTAGGCACTTACGAGGTGCTTGATAAGGGTGAGCTCGGTACCGGGGTTGAGCATACGAAACTCTACCTCATCCATGAAGGAGCGGATGAGAAAGATACCGCGGCCGGAGCCGCGCAACAAATTGTCCGGTGCGAGCGGGTCCGGCAAGGTGGCAGGGTCGAGACCGGGGCCCTGGTCGGCAATGCGGATGACTAGCGATTTGGGTGTGGTCTCAAAAGACGCGGTGATGCGCTTGTCGGGACTGTATGCGTTGCCGTGAAGCACAGCATTGACGGCTGCTTCGCGGGCCGCCATGGAGACACGGAAGACCTCGTCATCATCAAATCCGGCCTTCTGCGCCACCTGTTCGGCGGTCTGTTCGACACGGTTCACGCTGTCGAGGGAGGAATCGAGCGTATAGGTAATTCGGCTTGCCTGGGATCCGGTCACTCTCACCTCTTCGGTCCTCGGATGCTGCCGCAGAGCCCGGTGGCGTGCAGCAGCGCGTGTTCCGGCAGTTTGCTTTGCAACCTGTCGCTATGTCAAGGAAAGCCCTGCGCGGGGGGTGCCGAGGGGACGCGAAAGCGAGTCCGATTTGCCGGTATCTGATTACGACCGTCACTTTGGCAAAAGGTTGCGCAGAACATTTGTGCGCGCCTGCGGGTTCTCTCCCGCAGAGCCCAGGCAGAGCCGGGGCCGGCAACTGAAATCCGAGGAGAAAACCATCATGAACGCACGAAAGATCCTTGCCACCGCAGCACTTTGCACACTGTTGACGGGCGCCGGCTTTGCCCAGGTGACCGGCCAAACCATCCAGGAACGCAAGAATGACCAGCAGGGACGCATTGCCCAGGGCGTCCGGAGTGGACAGATGACTGCCGGAGAGACGCGGAATGTGGAACGCCGCGAAGCCAGCGTGAACCGCGAGGAACGCGGGATGCGCCGCGCCGATGGCGGCCACCTGACGGCAGGCGACAAGGCGGCTTTGACGCGCCGGCAGAACCATATTTCGCGCTCGATTTACAAGGACAAGCACAACGCTCGCGTTCGCTAGAGGCCAGGACGCATCAGCACGAGCCCGCCTGCCCCGGCGGGCTCTGCTGTTTTGGGACGGAGCCATTTAAGGCTGGAGCGATTTAAGATTGAGGCTACGGAGAGATGTCGTTATATGGGTATTGTGCTGCTGTCCTTGATGCTCATGGCCGTGATGCCTCCTTCTGGCCAACTCACCCCGGGCACGCCTGCGCAACAGACGCCGGTTCCGGTGCGCACGGAGAAGCTGACGCCCGATGAGCAGAAACAGCTGAAGGACGCGAAGGCCGATATGGCCGATGCGCAGGCGAAGGCCGATGCCGCCAGCAAGGCGCAGGAGGCAGGCAAGAGCGATGCAACAACCAAGGCGGCCGGCGATGCACAGATGAAGCTGGCGCAGGCGGAACGCGCGCTGAAGGGGACCGAAGACGGCATCAGCCTGAACCATCATGCCAACACGGAGTGCGGCTGCTATGTAGCGTCACAGGGGCGCGACTATGACCGGGTCGAGTTCAAGGACGACACCATCGTGATCCGGCATGTGCATGAGGCGCCGCCTTCGTTGCACTGACTGCGGCATTGCAGCAGAGTTGATCGACGAGCGGCGCTGGCGCGCCCGTTCCGTTTCGAGTAGATACAGCAGATCCCTCCACTTCGCCGGTCTGGCTTATGCGGGAGGGCTCGATCGGAATGACAAGCGTGAGGCGAAGGCCCGCAGGTTGCTTCGAAGCGAAAACCACGCAATAGAAATCTCTGCATCTCATGGCAGCAGGCAAATGCAATAGACTCTCCCTCGGAGATCGCGCTGATGCACGCAAACAACGGCCAGGAGAGCAGTCTGACCCTGCTGGAGGGCACACCGGTAGTGGACGCCGGCGGGCAGATGCGCGGGCGCGTCGCGGATGTGGTGGTCGGCACCGGGCAGGATGCGGGACGCGTGCTGGCGCTGGTGGTGAAGAGCGGGCGCGGGCGTGAATACATCGATGTGCAGGCGCTGAGCCTGACGGAAGCGGGCGGCCTGGTGATGATCGCGGGCGCCGAACAGATCTCCACCAACCAGAACGAGAATGCGCTGCTGCTGCGCCAGGATTTGCTGGACCGGCAGATCATCGACGTGTACGGCCGCAAGGTGGTCCGCGTGAACGATGTGGACCTGAAGTGGCAGGCGGCGGAGCGCGGCACGCCGCTGCAGGTGACCCAGGTAGAGGTGGGGCTGCGTGGCGCGACACGCCGCATGCTGAAGGGTCTGCTGCCAGCCGCGCGGGTGGCGGCGATTGCGAACCGCTTCCCGCCGCGGGTGATTCCGTGGGAGTTCGTGGATGTGATCGAGGTCGATCCGGCGCGGCGGGTGAAGCTGAAGATCGAGCACGAGCGCCTGGCGCAGATGCATCCGGCGGACATTGCCGACATTCTGGAAGAGCTGGCGCCTGCGGAACGCGAAGCGGTCTTCCAGTCGCTGGATGAAGAGGTGGCGGCCGAGGCGTTGGAAGAGGTCGAGCCGAAACTACAGCGCTCGCTATTGGCCTCACTCGACTCAGAGGGCGCGGCGGATATCGTCGAAGAGATGGATCCGGATGCCGCCGCCGATCTGCTGGCCGACCTGCCGGAGGCGCACTCCGACGCCATTCTCGAAAGCATGGAGCCGGAGGAGCGGCAGGAGGTCGAGGAGCTGCTGGAGTTCCGCGAGGACTCTGCTGCCGGCTACATGACGACGGACTTCGTGGCTGTCTCGCACGAGGGTTCGGTGTCGGAGGCGATGGAGGCTCTGCGCCAGTTCGAAGGCGACCCGGAAACGGTAAGCGATGTTTATCTCGTCGACGAGCATCATGCGCTGAAGGGGAGCGTGCCACTGCTGCGGCTGATGCTGGCGCAGCCGGGGAGTCATTTGAAAGATCTGTCGGCGGGCCAGGCGATCCATTGCCGGGTGGACACCGATGAGGACAAGGTGGCGGAGCTCTTCGACAAATACAACCTGCGCACGTTGCCGGTGGTGAACAGCGGCGACAAGCTGGTGGGGATTGTGGAAGCGGATGATGTGATTTCGTTTTTGCGCGGACGGCAATGAAGGACTGGGCAGCCGCGCCTGCGAGCGCGGGATGTCGGGCTCGCTTCCTTCGATCGCACACGTTGAAAATTGAGGCCGACTCTAGCAGAGAAGTCCGGCTCGGCTGCTGGCTTCCATATCTGGTGACTTGCGGACCTGTGGATGCGGTCTGATATGTTCGCCTGTGGGCCGTGCGCTTGTAGCGCTCTCCTGCTGACCTCAAACCCACGTCAAACCAATTTTGGATGAGCGCATGTTGAAGCGATGGCAAACCCGGATCGTGTTGTTCCTCGCGGTGCTGGGGCCGGGCTTTATCACCGCGAATGTGGACAACGACGCCGGCGGCATCCTGACCTACTCGCGGCGCCGGCGCGCAATTTGGCTATTCGCTGCTGTGGACCATCCTGCCGATCACGATTGCGCTGATCGTGGTGCAGGAGATGTGCGCGCGCATGGGCGTGGTGACGGGCAAGGGGCTGAGCGACCTGATTCGCGAGGAGTTCGGGCTGCGGGCCACGTTCATCACGATGGTGCTGCTCTTGATCGTGAACTTCGGCCTGGTGATGACGGAGTTCATCGGGATTGCGGGCTCGCTCGAGCTGTTTCACATCAGCAAGTACATCTCGGTGCCGGTGTGCGCGGTGCTGGTGTGGCTGCTGGCGGTGCGCGGGGATTACAAGAGCGTGGAGAAGGTCTTTCTCGCGGCGAGCGTGTTCTATATCGCTTACATCATCACCGGTGTGCTCTCCGGACCGAGCTGGCGGGAGGCCATGCTGGCCACGGTGAAGGGTCCGCCGTTGAGCGTGTGGCACACGCCGGGGTATATCTCGATGACGATCGCGGTGATCGGTACCACGATTGCCCCTTGGATGCAGTTTTACCTGCAATCGTCGGTCGTGGAGAAGGGTGTCGCAGTGAAGGACTATGCGGCGTCGCGACTGGATGTGATCGTGGGCTCGATCTTTACTGATGTTGTGGCGTGGTTCATCGTGGTGGCGTGCGCGGCGACGCTCTATGCGCATGGGGTTGGTCCTCTGAACGTGCCGGCCGACGCGGCGGAGGCGATGAAGCCGCTGGCCAAGGAGTATGCCTATCTGCTGTTCGCGATAGGGCTGTTCAATGCATCGTTCTTTGCGGCCTCAGTGCTGCCGCTCTCGACGGCTTACACGGTATGCGAGGGGCTGGGCTTCGAGTCGGGCGTGGACAAAAAATTTGCCGAAGCGCCGGCTTTCTATTGGCTGTACACGCTGCTGATCGCATGTGGCGCGGCCGTGGTGCTGCTGCCGCACATTCAGCCAATGAAGGTGGTGGTGGACACGCAGGTGCTGAGCGGCGTGCTGCTGCCGGTGATTCTGGTGATGATGCTACTGCTGATTAATCGCAAGGACCTGATGGGGCGCTTCGTCAATCCGCGGTGGATGAACGTGATTGCGTGGACGACGGCGGGAATTGTGGTGGTGTTGTCGGTGGCGTTGATGTTTGTGGGATGAGTACTGGCCGATTCCTACAGAAGCTTGCCTGCGGCGAGGTCGCGGACGAGGTTGCGGTCGGCGGTGACGAAGTCGTATTCGGGCAGGTTGCGCAGGGGACACCAGCGCACGTCCTGGAAGATGAGGTTGGTGACCTCGCCGGTGTATTCCTTGACTAGAAAGAATTGAAGATCGACGGCTCCGCCGCTGCGGTAGTTGTGACGGATATGCGCGACCTGTGTGCCGACGATGGCTTCGATGCCGAGTTCTTCCATGAGCTCGCGACGCAGCGCCTCTTCGGCGGTTTCGCCCGGCTCCATCTTGCCGCCGGGAAACTCCCACTTGGAGCCGAGCGGCTGGTCGGGACGGCGCTGACAGATCAGCACCTCGTCGCCGCGCAGGATCAGGGCGGCGGAGACAGCCCGAACGGTTTTGCTGTCGCTGCGCGCGTCGGGACGCGGTTCGGGTGTGTTGTCCTCGATAGTTCCTTCGGGACTCTCTGTCTTTTGCGGTTCCGTCACTTGATCTCTAGATGGTAATTCCGGCGCTGGCGACTGTATGGAAACTCCGAGGCCGGTCTTTTGTACCGTTTTCACGAATACTGGTCTCATTCGCATCAAAGAGGAGCAGCTTTTCTTAACGGAAAAGCTGCGTCAGCAACTCTCATGCCCCGCTCATTCCGTGAAAACGGTCTTTCCACTGAATTGGGCGGGATGGATGGCGGCGGCGAGCGCGCGCAGTCCGAGCAGGAGAGTGGGGGCGGGCGTGTTCAGCCATTCATCCGCGATGCAGAAGACATTTCCTTCGCGAACGGCGCGAAGATCTTGCCATCCGCGCTGCGTGATGACGCGCTCGAGCGGCACGCGGTCGCCTGCGCCGCACCAGGAGAGGATCATCACGTCGAGGATCGGCAGCGGCGATGGCTTCGGAACTAGTCTGTTTCGCGGCGTCGCCAAGGAATTGTCCGCCGGCGGCCTCGACCAACTCGGCGACCCAGGGCTGCGAGTGAATCAGCGGCTTGCCCCACTCTTCGCAATAGACGACGGGGCGCGAACCGTCAGCGGTGCGGGCGCGCGTGGCTGCGATCTCACTCTGCATTTCGGCTACGAGCGATTCGGCCGCTTCGACGCGATGCACGATGGAGCCGATGAGGCGGATGTCGCCATAAATATCGGCGAGTGCGTGGGGCGCGAGTGTCACGACGGGGCAGCCGGATTTGAGCAGGGCGGCGAGCGATTCCATGCGGTAAGGCACAGAGGCGAGCACGAGGCCAGGATTCGCGGCGAGGATCTCTTCCGTGGTGCAGGACCAGGAATCTTTCACGACAGAGAGGGAGCGCTGGGCCAACGCGGGCACGGCTTCCACACAATAACGGGTGCAGGCTACGAGCGTGTCCAGCGCGCCGAGACGATCGAGGATGATGCTGATGCTGGGCTGCAGCGCTGCGACGCGGAGAGCGGGCATTGCCGGCTTCAGCGCGTGCCTTCGGCGATGGCGGCAGGGATGAAGACGGGCCAGTTGCGCACGGTGGCGATTTCGAGAAGAGCCGGCGTCGGATTGACTGCGAATGGCCCGCGGGCCAGTGCGAGCATGGCGGCGTCGTGGATGGAGTTGCCGAAGACAACGTCCGGCTGTCCGCGATCGACGCGCTGGAGTGAGAGCGCCTTGCCCTCGTCTGTGGGGACATCGACGAGTGTGCTGGTGATGAGGCCGTTCACGACGGAGACACGCGCGGCGAGAACGCGCTCGGGCGGGATGCCGAAGTCGCGCACGCCTTCTTCGATGACCCAGTTGTTGGTGGAGCTGACGGCCCAAATCTCACAGCCGGCGGCGTGGAGATCGGCAACCAGGCGCTGCATCTCGGGAAAGATGTGGGGATGGATCTGGGTGCGGAAGAAGGTAGCGGCCGCGCGGCGAAGCTCGCTCTCTTCAAGGCCGGTGTAGAGTTGCACCATCTCGCCGCAGATGGCGAGTTCAGAGATGTCGCCGCTGCGATAGAGGCGATAGCGCGAATCGATCCAATCGGCGGCATTGCGGGAGACGAGCCCGGTCTTGATGGACCAGAGCATGAAGTCGTAGCCGGCGTCACCGTCCCAGAGGGTGCCGTCGCAGTCAAAGACAGCGACGCGCGGCGATAGCGCGAGGACGGCGCGGTGGAAGTCGCTGGCGGATAGATGCGCACGTAGAGTCGGGGTCAAGCTTGCTCCTCTGTCCATGATAAAGGTTGACGGGACACAGAGCGTGAAAAGCAGGCGAACGGGTCGTGTGGTTTTGATGGGAGTCTAGGGGTCGTAAACGACTCCATCGATCTTGACCTTGGAGCACCAGAAGCAATGGAGAATATTCTTGTCCGGCAGGAGTGTTGCAAGATCCAATCGCCGCCAGCGGTGCAAACAAAGACGGCAGAGTAGTCCTAGTGCGCTACTGGCCTCATGTTCTCGATGCGGCCACAGTTTCGCGATGCGAACTGCGAGTTCGGAATCGGGCAACGCATTACTCGCACTTTCCATGCGAGCAATGCTCTCACGCTCACATGAGGTGAGCAATTATTGGATAACCTGCTACCTGAGAACGGGAGGATGCCGGTGAAGGTATGGCTGGTGGCTGCGGTGATGATGATGAGCGGTGTGGCGTCGGCACAGGCTTTCAATGGCTTTGACCGCAATGATTATCCCGGTGACACGATGTTGGGGGCGCTGCATAAATCCTTCACCTACACGAGTTATTGGCTGAATGCGCCTCCGGGCGAGAAGGCGACCACGTGGACGGGCAAACGCGCCGTGCTGCGGGATCGCGGCTTCGGATTCTTGCTGCTGTGGAATGGCCGTTTGGACCGGGATCTGAAGAGCGGGGAGCTGAAGGGGAAAGACGCGGCGTCGCTGGGGCGCAGCGATGCCGCTGCTGCCGTGGCTGCGGCGGCGAGTGAAGGATTCCCAAAAGGCGCGTTGATCTTCCTCGATCAGGAGGAAGGTGGGCGGCTGTTGCCGGAGCAGCTTTCCTATGTGCTGGGTTGGGTGGATGCGGTACGGCGCGCCGGGTGGAAGGGCGGCGTGTACTGCTCCGGGCTGCCGGTAGACGATGGCAACGGCGGGACCATCACGACCGCGCAGGATATTGAGCGGCAGGCCGGCTCATGGAAGATTCCGCTGTGGGTGGCGCGCGAGGAGTGCCCGCCCTCGCCTGGTTGCGTGATCGAAAGTAAGCCGCGGTTGCCATCGGCGGCGCTGGGATTGCCGGATGCAGTGGTGTGGCAATACGCGCTGTCGCCGCGCCGGCCCGAGTTTACCGGCGGCTGTCCCAAAAACTATGCAGCTGACAACAACTGCTATCCACCTGGCGTTTATCACGGCCCGTCGGGATTTGTGGACCTGAACACGGCGGCGTCGGCTGATCCTTCGGGCGGACGCTGAGAAGATTTCTCCCGCAAAGTGTAGACCGAGCTGGGTGCGCTCGTGTTGTCTTATCTGATCTGAGGCAGCGGCGACCTATTCCACAGGATGCGGGAAATTCCTGCGGCTTGGAAAGCGAGTGCAATTTGCAACCGGAGACGGCACAAACAGAATTGGCGCAGCCGAGCTTGTGGCAGGCGGTACGGGAGGCGATCCGCGGGTCGCATCGCGACTTCACCACCGGCAGCCTGAACCGCGCGATTGTGCTGCTGGCTATCCCGATGGTGCTCGAGATGGTGCTGGAATCGCTGTTTGCTGTCGTGGATATCTTCTGGGTGGGACGGCTGGGACCGGATGCGATCGCGACTGTGGGACTGACGGAGTCGATGCTCACGCTGATCATCGCGGTCGGCCTTGGATTGGGGATGGCGACCACCGCCATGGTGGCGCGGCGTATCGGAGAGAAGGACCCGGAGGGCGCCGCTGTTGGCGCGATGCAGGGCATCCTGCTGTCGCTTGTAGTCTCGGTGCTGATTGCGATTCCGTGCACATTGTACGCTCCGCAACTGCTGCGGCTTGCCGGAGGCACGCCGTCGATTGTCGCTATGGGATCGGGCTACACGCGCATTGCGTTGGGTGGAGGCGGCGTGCTGCTGCTCCTCTTTCTGAATAACGCGATCTTTCGCGGTGCCGGTGATGCGGCAGTGGCGATGCGGTTGCTGTGGGTTTCGAACATCATTAACCTGGCGCTCGATCCGTGCCTGATCTTTGGCTGGGGGCCGTTCCCGCGCATGGGCGTGACGGGTGCAGCGGCGGCGACGTTTACCGGCCGCAGCATCGGGGTGCTCTATCAGTTTTACCGGCTGGCGCGGGGTACGGAACGGATGCGCATCGGGGTGCGGCAGATGCGGCTCAACCTCGGGGTGATGTTCCGGCTGCTCCGCGTGGCATCGACGGGCATTCTGCAATTTTTGATTGCGCAGGCGAGTTGGATTGGCCTGGTGCGCATTGTGAGCGTCTTTGGCGCGGCAGCGCTGGCCGGTTACACCATTGGGATCCGGATCATTATTTTCATCCTGCTGCCCTCATGGGGGCTGAGCAATGCGGCGGCTACACTGGTGGGCCAGAACCTGGGCGCGGGACAGCCGGAACGCGCGGAGAGCTCGGTGTGGCGCACCGGCTTGTGGAACATGGTCTTTCTCGGCTCGGTGGGCGTGGTGTTCTTCCTGTTTGCGCGGCCGATTGTGAGCGTCTTCACGAATGACCCGGCGGTGGCGCACATCGCAGCCAACGCGCTGCGGATCTTCAGCTGCGGGAATGTTGCGTATGCCTTCGGCATGGTGATGATGCAGGCCTTCAATGGTGCGGGGGACACGATCACGCCGACGATTGTGAACCTGGTGGGCTTCTGGATTCTGGAGCTGCCGCTGGCATGGTGGCTGGCGCATCGCACGCCGCTCAAGGAAAACGGTGTGTTTCTCTCGGTGGTGGTGGCGGAGGTGTTTATGGTGGCGGCGAGCATGGTGCTGTTCCGGCAGGGACGGTGGAAGCGGCAGAAGATCTGATCGAAGGCAGGGATCAGGGAATAGGGAACAGGGATCAAGCCGCGCATTGTCCTGCCCTTCGCTCAGGATGACGAGGTGTGGAAGTTGGTTCGTACGTCTTCGATCCATCCAAATAAGCGCACACAGAACGCGATAATGGACCGTGGCTGCTGCTTCCAACATGGCGCTCATTCGCGAGTACCTGCTCTATCTGCGGGTGGAGAAGGGGCTGCGGCCGCTGAGCTGCGAGGCGTACGGGCGCGATCTGGGGATGTTTGCGGAATATCTGGAGGGCACGCATGCCGTGCTCGAGACGGCGCAGCAGCGGGACGTTTCAGGATTTCTTGAGCATCTGCACCGGCACCAGATTGAGGCGCGGTCGGTGGCGCGCAAGATTTCGTGTCTGCGCGGGTTTTACAAGTGGCTGCTGCTGGACAAGCGCATCCGGCACGATCCTACGGTGAATATCGAGTCGCCCAAAGCATGGAAGGTGCTGCCCAAGGCGCTGGCGGAGAGCGAGACGGCCGAGATGCTGGATAGGGCGACCGTAGCAGCCACTGGCGCCACCGGCGATGCCGTGGCACTGCGCGACCGCGCGATTCTCGAGTTGCTGTATGCGGGTGGGGTGCGGGTTTCGGAATTGACGGGGCTGCGGTCGGAAGATCTGCAACTCGACGCGGGGCGCGTGCTGGTGCGCGGCAAGGGTGACAAGGAGCGAGTAGTGCCGCTGGGCCGCGCTGCGGTCGAGGCCCTGACGCAATATCTGGAGCGTGGGCGTCCGATGCTGCTGAAAGGTAAGCACGGCGGTGGCTTATTTCTCTCGCAGCAGGGACGGACACTCACGCGCGGGTGGATCTGGTATCTGGTGAAGCAGAGTTCCGGTGGCCGGGCGAGCCCGCACATGCTGCGGCATAGCTGCGCCACCCACATGGTGGGGCATGGCGCCGATCTGCGCACCGTGCAGACCTTGCTGGGACACGCCGACATTGGCACGACGCAGGTGTACACGCATGTGGCGATCGATCGGCTGAAGGCGGTCCATCGTGCACATCATCCACGGGCAACGGCACAGGTAAAGGCACAGGCGAAGGCGCAGCGGGGCCTGGAATGAGCCAGTCGATGACCCAGTCTATGACCCACTCAAGGAGCCAATCAGTGAGCCAATCAGTGGCTCAATTGCGCGAAGGCTATCTCGCGATGCTGCGGAGCGAGCGTGGCGCGTCGGCACATACATTGCGCGCGTATGAGCGCGAACTTGCGCAGTTCGTCGCGTATCTGCTGGACCAGTTCGGCAAGCGCTGCGACATCCGGCGTGTTGAGCATCTGCACATTCGCGCATACCTTGCCGAGTTGTATGGGCGGGGATTGTCGAAAGCATCGGCGGCGCGGGCACTGGCGGCGGTGCGCTCATGGTTCAAGTGGCTGGCGCGGATGGGATATGTGGCGCAGAATCCTGCGGCGCTGGTGGCGAC
Source organism: uncultured Acidobacteriaceae bacterium (assembly GCA_963737035.1). Lineage (GTDB taxonomy): Bacteria > Acidobacteriota > Terriglobia > Terriglobales > Acidobacteriaceae > KBS-83. The sequence continues at coordinate 75,968 of CAVTRJ010000022.1, forward strand.
ACCGAAGCTGCCGAAGCATCTGCCGAGGGTGCCGACGATCGAGCAGATGAATCGCGCATTGGATTAGCAAGGCGGCCGATGACGACGCGTCGGGCTGGCCGGCACGCGATGCGGTGATCTTCGAATTGCTGTATGGGTGCGGCATTCGCAATGCGGAGCTGGTGGGGCTGGACCTGAAGCACATCCGCTGGGCGGCGGAAACGCTGCTGGTGCGCGGCAAAGGCGCGAAGGAGCGGCTGGTGCCCTTTGGGGATGCGGCGGCGGCGGCGATCCGCGCCTATCTGCCGGAGCGCACCGCCCGGCTGGCGGCGGCAAAGAAAACTACGGAGGCGCTGCTGCTGAGTGCGCGCGTGAAGGGAAGCGGGCGGCTGACGACGCGTTCTGTCGGCCGCATTGTGAAGCGCGTGGCACTGGCGCATGGCATGGCTCCGGAGACGCATCCACACACGCTGCGCCATGCCTTCGGCACCCACATGCTGGAGGAGGGCGCGGACCTGCGCGCCATTCAGGAACTGCTGGGCCACGAGCGGCTGACCACCACGCAGCGCTACACGCAGCTTACGGTGCGGCAGGTGGCGGAGGTCTATGACCGCACGCATCCGAGAGCGAAATAGCGGGAGCGAAGTGACAGGACCGAAATAGTGCGAGCGAAATAGAGCCAAATAGTGCCAAGATTCCAATGAAGGCACCGAAAAGCGGTGCGGGAATAGTTTGTTCTCGATGCGCGCTGTGAAACACAGGTTGCCCGTCCGCACTAATAGCAGCCACATCAACATGAGCATCGGCTGCTAACTTGACAGTACATACCTCGAACACTTAAAACGGGGAGCTGTGGTAGCGTTCCCAGATTTGTAAGACGACTAGGAAGCGCACCCCGCAACAGACTTGCAGCTCGGAGGCTTCCCCCCATGCTTAACTTCCGCGCTGTGAGCAGGGCTATCCTGTTCGCAGCACTCATACCCGCAGTTCCTCTTGTTGTCGGCGGCACCTGCGCGCTGGCACAATCCGATACTTCCTCAATCTCCGGCACCGTCACGGATCCAAGCGGCGCCGTGGTGCCCAACGCAAAGGTGACAGCGAGAAACGAAGCGACTGGACAGAGCCGCACCGTCACCAGCAATAACGTCGGCGCCTACACGCTGACGAACATTCCAAGCGGCAGCTACACCGTTACTGTGGAATCGCAGGGTTTCCAGACCGCAGTGCAGCAGGGAATGCACGTAGACCCGAGCATCGGCGCGCAGGTGAATGTGGCCCTCAAATCGGGCAACACCAGCACGACGGTTACCGTGCAGGCAAATGCTAACCGGCTGCAGACCGAATCTGCTTCGGTTGGCCAGCTGGTGACGGCCCAGCAGGTTCAGTCAATCCAGCTCAACGGGCGTAATCCCCTGTACCTGTCGCAGCTGGAGCCTGGCGTCACGCGCAACGCGCCGATGTCTTCGTTCAACTTCTCGTTGGACAACACGCTGTACGTGAATGGCTCCCGCCCGCAGGAAAATATTATTACCTTCGACGGAGCACCGATGGTGCGTACGCGCTCCAACAACAACAGCGTGGGCGTTGCGGATGTGGACACGACGTCGCAGGTGCAGATTCTGACCACCAGCTATCAGGCGGAGTACGGACGCACCTCGGGTGGTCAGGTTCGCTTGATTCCCAAGAGCGGTACGAACCTCTTTCATGGCGCTGTGTTCGAGTACCTCCGCAACTCGTTTTTCAATGCGAACACCTGGGAGCGCAACAACTCACCGGATCCCCTGATCTCGCAGCATCCGGAGGCCTTCCGTTACAACCAGTTCGGATGGAACCTGAATGGCCCCGTGTACATCCCGGGACACTTCAACACCTCGCGGCAGAAGCTGTTCTTCCTGGTAGGGCAGGAGTACGTGCGCTACCGCCGCTCGCCCACCCAGAACGGCAAGGTGCCCACGCTGGCTATGCGCAACGGAGACTTCAGCGAGTTGCTGGGACCGAACATCTTCTACTCCAAGCCTGTGAATATCGTGAATCCAGCGACGGGTGTGGCCTATCCCAACAACGTCATCCCGGCAGCCAATCTGAGTCCGAATGGGCTTGCACTGCTGCGCGCATTTCCTGCTCCAAACGTCAGCAATAATCCCTCATACAACTGGCAGGAGTCGTTGCCCAACCCGCAAGATCAGCGCAAGGACACTCTGGTCGTGGACTATGTCCCGGCTGAAGCGCACCGCCTACGCTTCTCCGTGTTGAGCTATCACCTGGACTACACCACGCCCTTCGCAGGCAACTTCGATCGCACGCCGGAGAAGTGGCACTGGCCGAACCAGGCAGCGGCGCTGCATTACACCTGGGAGATCAGTCCAACCATGGTGAATGAAGCCAGCGTCACCGGAACGGCAGACCACATCACGATCAGCTACGACCTGTCGAGCGGGCGCTATAACCGGGAAAACTATGGCATCAACTTCCCGTTTCTATATCCCGCATCGGAGAAGGTGATTCCCAACAAGATCCCGACCATCAATCTCGCCAACTTCACCACGCTCGATGGCGGTCCTTATCCGTCGCATTCCGGCGGTCCGGTGATCGATCTCTCCGATAACCTCACCAAGGTGATCGGCAATCACACACTCAAAGTCGGCGGTCTTTGGGAATACGCCGGGGAAAACAACTACGACCAGATCAGCGTGAGCAGCACAACTCCCGGCTCGACCAACAACCAGGACGGGCAATTCCGGTTCACCGACACGCGCAACGGATTCCCGACATCGGGCGTCGCTGTTGCAAACGCGGCCCTGGGATTGTTCGACACCTATGGTGAGATCGGAACCAAGAGCTATACGTTGTTCCGCGGAAACATGTACGAGGGATTTGCGCAGGATACGTGGCGTGCAAAGCCCAATCTAGTGATCGAAGCGGGCGCGCGCTACAGCGTGATGCGGCCGTACTATGCACTGTGGGGCAATCAGTCGTTCTTCGATCCCACGGCATGGAACCCGGCAGACGCGCCTGTGGTCGATCCGAAGACCGGAGCTGCCATTGGCGGGAATCTCTACAACGGTGTGGTGATTCCCGGGAGTCACTTCCCGAGCTCCGCGCGAGGGCATGTTCCAGCGGAGATTCTGGCCAATCCTCAGGCGTCGTTTACCGGCAAGAATCCCGGCTATTCGAATACCATCTGGTCGGACATTCAACCGCGCTTTGGCGTGACCTATCAGGTGCGGCCGAATACAGTGGTGCGCGCCGGTGTTGGACGCTACGTGCAACGTCTGGGCATCAGTGACCAGGTGCAGCTCGGTGGCAACGCGCCGTTTCAACCCACAACCTTCATCTCGGGCGGTGTTGTCGACGATCCTGCAGGCGTGACAGGCGGTGCGCTGCCGCGGCTGCCGCTGTCGATGACGACGCAGCCCCACAACTTCCCCAATCCGAACGCGTGGTCGTGGAATGCGGCCATCGAGCAGGATATTCCCAGCTTCGCGACCTTCGGTCTGGCCTACGTCGGACGCAGGGGACTGCATCTGCAGCAGATGGAACAATTGAACCAGCTGCATGCGGGAACGGTGCAGGCCAACCCCGGTGTCACTACGGACGCACTGCGACCCTTCCGCGGTTTTTCGAGCATTCTGCAGATCGACAACCAGGGCAGCTCGGTCTACCACTCCCTACAGGCGAATCTGAATCGCAGGCTCAGCCATGGCCTGCTGTTCGGTGTCGCGTATACCTGGTCGAAGAGCATGGACTACGGCTCAGACCAGAGTTATCAGCTTCCTGACATCTACAATCCGAAGGCGAACTGGGGGCCCAGCGATTTCGATATCCGGAACACGCTGGTGATCAACTATGTGTGGAACATCCCCTACGGCAACAACTTTGACAACCGTCTGGTGAAGGGCACGCTGGGCAACTGGCAACTCTCGGGCACGACGCAGGCGCAGTCGGGTGAACCGCTGACCGTCAGCACCAACGACGACTTCGCCGGTGTAGGCGCAGGCGCGGGACCGCAACGCTGGGACATGACGGCAACTCCGTCGAAGCCGCGACAGTTCGGATCGACGGGTGACTGGTTCCAGCCGACCGTCTTCGCCCAGCCCACCTCGGGTACAGAGGCCCCGCGTGGTACTCGCAATGTGATTTACAACCCAGGCTTCCAAAGCTGGAACATCGCGTTACAGAAGAGCTTCCACGTCATTCCCGGACACGAAAATCATCAGTTGACCTTCCGCGGCGAGGCGTTCAACTTCACCAATCACCCTAACTGGGACAATGCAGACAACAATCCCACCAGTGGAACGTTCGGGCAGGTGACGACCAAGGGGCAGACGTATGCCTCCGATCGTGAACTGCAGTTCAGCTTGCGTTACGCGTTCTAAAGAGCATTGCGACGCTGGCACCATGGCCGCCTGGGGCCCTCCCCCGGGCGGTCATTTTTGCGCGTGAGGCATGCACAGTCGGTGATGTCCGTGATCGCGTAAAATAAGGAGTCAGCCCAGGATTGTCGAACGGGCCAAGAGGAAATCCTTGATCAGTAGTGCAATCGCCAAAGTTTTCGGTACGAGCAACGAGCGTGCCGTCAAGCGCATGATGCCGACGGTGGCCGCCATCGGGGAATGGGAGCCGAAGCTGCAGGGGCTCTCCGACGCCGAGCTGCGCGAGAAGACTGTTGAGTTTCGTGCCCGCTTTGCCGCGCGCCTGGAGGGCGTGCCGGATACCCCCGAGAATAAAGAGGAGCGTAAGGCCGCCGAGGACGAGGCATTGAACGAGCTGCTACCGGAGGCCTTCGCGGTGGTGCGCGAGGCAGGCAAGCGCGCCGTGGGCATGCGTCACTTCGACGTGCAGTTGATCGGCGGGATGGTGCTGCACTCCGGAAAGATCGCGGAGATGAAGACCGGCGAGGGCAAGACGCTGGTGGCGACGCTGCCGGTATATCTGAATGCGCTCGCAGGCAAGGGCGTACATGTGGTCACGGTGAACGACTACCTGGCCAAGCGCGATGCCGAGTGGATGGGCAAGATTTATGAATTTCTCGGGCTGAAGGTGGGCGTGATCGTCCACGACCTGGATGATGTCCAGCGCCGTGAGGCCTATGCCGCGGACATCACCTACGGAACAAATAACGAGTTTGGCTTCGATTATCTGCGCGACAACATGAAGTTCGAACTGGCGGATTGCGTGCAGCGCGGCCACTACTTCGGAATTGTCGACGAAGTGGACTCGATCCTGATCGATGAGGCGCGCACGCCGCTGATCATCAGCGGACCGACCGACCAGACGACAGACAAGTACGCGCGAGTGAACCGAATCATTCCCCAGCTCGAATTGGGTGAAGAGATCGAGGAAGGCGAAACAAAGAGACTGACCGGCGACTACGTGGTGGATGAGAAGCACAAGACCATCAGCGTGAGCGACGAGGGCTGGGAAAAAATCGAGGGGCTGCTGGGCATCGGCAACATCGCCGATCCGGAGAATTGGGAGTTCAAGCACCACGTCGAGACGGCGATCAAGGCGCACACGCTCTATCGCAACGATGTGGAGTATGTGGTCAAGGACGGTGAGGTGATCATCATCGACACCTTTACCGGCCGTCCCATGCCGGGACGCCGCTGGGCCGATGGGCTACACCAAGCGGTTGAGGCGAAGGAGGGCGTGAACATCCGGCGCGAGGACCAGACGCTGGCAACGATCACCTTCCAGAATTACTTCCGCATGTACAAGAAGCTGGCGGGCATGACGGGCACGGCGGAGACCGAAGCGGCAGAGTTCGATTCGACCTACAAGCTTGAAATCGTGGTGATTCCGACGAACAAGCCGATGCGGCGCAAGGAATATCAGGATGTGGTCTATCGCACGTCGAAGGAGAAGTACTTCGCGGCGGCCGACGAGATCAAGCGGCTGAATGAGGAGAAGCAGCCGGTCCTGGTGGGCACGACCTCGATTGAGAAGAGCGAGCTGCTGTCACAGATCCTGCAGCGCAAAGGCATCAAGCACGTGGTGCTGAATGCGAAGTACCACGAGCGCGAGGCGGAGATTGTGGCGCAAGCGGGACGGCTGGGAATGGTGACGATTGCCACCAACATGGCCGGCCGCGGCACGGACATTCTGCTGGGCGGCAATGCGGAGTTCGTGACCAAGCAGGATTTGGTGAAGCGCGGACAGGCGCGCTCGGTGAGTGCGGCGGAGGGCGCGATTACGCCTACGGCCGGCCCGGGGATGATGCGCTTCTACTACCAGGGGCAGGAGTTTGAGACGTCGCAGGAGAACTGGGATCGCGCGTGGCAGGTGCACCAGGCGAATACCCAGCGCGAGCACGAAGAGGTGCTGGCGACGGGCGGCCTGTGCATCCTGGGAACGGAGCGGCACGAATCACGCCGCATCGACAACCAGCTTCGCGGACGCGCGGGACGCCAGGGCGATCCCGGCGCATCGCGCTTCTACCTGTCGCTTGAAGACGACCTGATGCGCATCTTTGCGCGCGAATGGGTTGGGCCGCTGCTGCAGAAGATGGGCATGGATGAGGGCGTGCCGATCGAAAGCGGGATGATCACGCGGCGAATTGAAGGCGCGCAGAAGGCGGTCGAGTCGCAGAACTTCGAGGCCCGAAAACACCTGCTCGAGTACGACGATGTGATGAACAAGCAGCGCGAGGCGGTCTACGGCACACGTAAACAGCTGCTTGAAGGAGTGGAACAGAAAGAACTGATTATAGAGGACTACGTTGCCGGGATACTGAGCAACATCCTAAATGAGTTCGCGCCCGAATCACAGCATCCCGATCAGTGGGACCAGGCCGGCATCAAGCAGAAGCTGATGGAGCATTTCGGCTTCAATGCGGAGGCGGAGGCGATTGATTTCGCGTCACTGAACCGGCACGAGCTGGGCGATACGCTCTTCGACAAGCTGAAGGAAAAGTACGAATTCAAGGAGCAGATCATCGGCTCGCAGGCGATGCGCTACCACGAGCGCATGATCATGCTGAGCGTGCTGGATGGGTTGTGGAAGGACCATCTGCTGAACATGGACCACCTGAAGGAGGGCATCGGGCTGCGCGGCTATGGGCAGCAGGATCCGCTGGTGGCGTACAAGAAAGAGTCCTTCGACATGTTCGAGGCGATGATGACGCGCTTCCAGGAAGACACGGCGCGTTATCTGTTCCTGATGCAGATTGTCGGATCGGATGGGCAGCCGATCACGCGTCCGCTGCAGGCGCCGCAGCAACCGCCGATGCAGCAGGCTCCGCAGTCCTTGCCGCGCCCGGCTGCGCAGCCGTTGCCGGAAGGGAACGGGCATGGTGGGCAGCCTGTCGCTCAGCCGCAGCATGTGCAGAGCCCTGCGCCGAAGCAAACGTGGCGGCCCGCGCCGGTGGGCGAGGCGCCGACCGGGACACGCACTACGATCGATGAGATCGAGCGCGAGTTTGCGCGCAAGAAGAAGAAGGAACTGGAGCAGGCGCGCAGTGCCGGCAGCAATGGCCATGGTCCCGCGCAAGTGGAGCAGCGCCGGACGGGCGAGAAGGTGGGGAGGAACGAGCCTTGTCCTTGCGGGTCGGGGCTGAAGTACAAGAAGTGCCACGGCAAGGATGGCAGCGAGGGCGATTAGTACGCCGCGCGGAAAACACAGGGACGGGCTTCGGCTCGTCCCTGTTTTGTTAACAGGCCTCGGCAGCTGCGTCGAAGACGCGCTGCGCTATCGATTGTTCGCCGGCTCGTGCCCTTGTGTCTCGTACCAGCGGAGCACTCGCAGTGCGCGGAGCGTGTTCCACCGGCTCGGCTCACCGACCGATTCGCCGAACGGGATGGCGAGCGCCTCGTCGTATGCGCGATCGAGAAGCCATCGACCATCGGGTTGCCGCTTGCTCTCGATCAAATGGACGGCATCGCTGATGCGCGCATCAGGCACGGCACCGGCATCTCCTGAAGTAGTCGAGCGCACGCAGAACGTCATAGTGGTACCGCGGCGGGAACGCGAGCTCCAGGAACTCGGTATTCGCCACAGCACCGGTAGATCGCCGCCGGAAGAGGCCGCGCTCGAGCAGGTATTCCTCGCCGCGCCGTCGCGCCTCCGCAATCTGGGGCGCGGACTGGGATGCGAACCCGACGGCACGCTCGTATTCAAGCAGCCCCTCGAGAACGCAGATCGTGGTGTGGAAGGACGAGCGTGTGCTCTTCGGCGCTTCACAGTTCCAACCGCCGTCGTTGAGCTGCTCGCCGAGGAGACGGCGCACAAGGCTCTCCGCGGGGTGCCCGAAATACGCGCCAAGCGCGAGCGCGCCGCCGTTGATGCACGGCTCCTCTTCGCCCTCGAAGAACGTGTTTCCGCCTGTCTCAGGGGGACGCAAGTCCCAGCCCTCGTCCTGATCGTTCCATCGCAGCCCGGCCTCAAGGCGCGCCGCCGCTACCTTGACTGCAGGTTCTTCAGGGTCGATGCCGGTCGCGCGCAAGAGAAGCAATGTGAAGAGAGTCGATAGCCAGGCAGGAGCATCGGCGCGGCGCCATGCCCCGTCCGATTCCTGGCGGGCGAGAATTTTCGCGCCGATTCCTTGACACGGGATGCGGGCGCGCACCGCGCCGATCGCCGCAGGGGAGGCGTCCGTCAGATCGCGCATTACCTGCCAGCTTATTGCCGGGTCCGAATCGAGCAGCCAATTGATGGTGTCCACGCCGCGATATTACCTTTTCAACGGCGAAGCTTTCACATCGATGATGAGGCGATAAGCGCATAACAACAGGTCACGCATGGCATAGACAGCGATAACCAGCATTTCGCCGTCCTTCATCGTGCGAAATGTCGCGGCGTCTTTTCACTCTACTGGGAGATGACCATCATTTCTTCCAGCCGCGCATAGCTCGCTTCCATTCCGCCTTCCATTCCTGTCGCGAGCATGGCGGCTCTGGTCTGAGCGTCGGGCAGGGTCATTCGTAATGTCATCAACGTTTCGGTGCCGTCCGCATCGAATCTCGTTTCGACGCGGTTGTCCGGCGTAGGATCCGGCAGGTGCATCCGCTCCACGTGAACGATTCTGCGGTAGGGCTCAAGCTCCAGATATTCACCGGTGAGGTGGAATCCTCCGCCTTTGCCGTTCGACCATTCGTAACGGATCTTGCCACCTGGCCTGGCGTCACTGATGCAGACCGGCATAGTCCAGCCTTCGGGACCGAGCAACCATTGCTGGATCAGTTTCGGATCTGTGTGCGCGCGGTAAACGGCTTCGGGAGGCGCGGCGAAGTGCCGTGTAACAACTACGTGGCTCTCTCCTTCGGTTTTGAGCGTCATCTTGCTCATCGCGTTTTTCCTTTCTTCGGTTGTTCCATGGAGGCCAGGAGTGTATCCAGGCGGTCGTAGTTTTGCTGCAGGGCTTTTCGCAGCATGGCGAGCCATTGATCGATGGCTTCAATGCCGTCCTTTGAAAGACGGCGAGGGCGCTTGGTGCCCTCGACCCGGCGAGCAATGAGTCCCGCATCTTCGAGCACTTTGAGATGTTGCGAGATGGCGGGCTGCGTCATCTTGAACGGCTCTGCGAGTTCCATGACGGTCGCTTCGCCTTTGGCCAGACGAGCAAGAATCGCGCGCCGGGTGGGGTCGGCCATGGCAGAGAAGGCGGCGTCAAGGCTGAGGCTATTCATAGGTATTAACTTATATAAGTAAAAGCTTATTGTCAAGCGCAAGAGTGCTAGCCGGCTTTTGGGGATGCTGGTCTTTTCCCCGGAACATGAATGGCGGATGCTTCGTATTCTCCGTGCATGACGAAGCGGCATTGGATGGAGAGGCTGGCGTGGTGTGTGTTGTGGAGCGTTCTTTTCGGATTCGCGTGCGACGCACATGGCCAGGGCAAAGGCGAAACAGACTGGCCTGCTTATGGCAATGATCCCGGCGGGATGCGGTATTCCTCTTTGCGGCAGATCGATGCGTCGAATGTGGCGAAGCTGCGGGTGGCATGGACATTTCACACCGGAGATGTCTCTGACGGCAGCAATGGGCGGAGGCGCAGCGGCCTGGAGACGACGCCGATTCTGGTTGACGGTACGCTGTATCTCACGACCGCGTTCAATCGCGTGATCGCGCTCGATCCATCGACGGGCACGCAGCGCTGGGCCTTCGATCCGCACATCGATCTGAGCTCGGAGTACGGCGATGGGTTGATCAATCGCGGAGTGGCAACCTGGCTGGATTCATCGCGTTCAGCCAAGCAGGCATGCCGGCGGCGGATCTATGAAGCGACGCTCGATGCGCGCCTGATCGCACTGGACGCGGCGACGGGCAAGCGCTGTAGCGATTTTGGCAGCGACGGGCAGGTGGTATTGGGCGATGTGCCGGGATACGAGAGCGGCAATCCTGGCCAGCATCCGAAGGCCTGGTACCACATGACTTCGCCACCTGCGGTGATTGACGATCTGGTGATCGTCGGCTCGGCGATTGATGACAACACTCGAGCGGACATGCCCTCCGGTGTAGTGCGCGCGTTCGATGCACGCACGGGCGTGCTGCGCTGGAGCTGGGATCCCATTCCGCGAAATCCTCAGCCTTCGTCGACTTCGGGCACGCCTGCAAAGTGGAACACAGGTGCGGCGAATGCGTGGTCGGTGATGGCGGTCGATGCGGAGCGCGATCTGGTGTTCGTCCCGACCGGCAGCGCGAGTCCGGACTACTACGGCGGCCTGCGACCCGGCGATGACAAGTGGGCCAACTCGGTGGTTGCTCTGCATGCGAAGACGGGCAAGCTGGCGTGGGGCTTTCAACTGGTGCATCACGATTTGTGGGATTACGACAGCGCCGCGCCCCCACTGTTGACGACCATCCGGCGCGATGGCAAAGAAATTCCGGTGGTGGTGCAGGGAAACAAGACGGGTTTTCTGTACGTGCTGAATCGCGATACGGGCGTGCCGGTATTTCCAGTGGAGGAGCGTGCGGTGCCACAGAGCGATATTCCGGGAGAGGTCACGTCGAAGACGCAGCCGTTTCCAACCGCGCCGCCGCCGCTCTCAGTGCAGCATCTGTCAGCAGACGATGCGTGGGGACCGACTGCTTCGGATCTCGACTTCTGCCGCACGGCGTTGGCGAAGCTTCGGAATGAGGGAATATTCACTCCGCCGAGCATTCAGGGAACACTCGCGATGCCCGGCCATGTTGGCGGGATGAACTGGTCCGGATACGCTTTCGATCCTCGAAACCATTTACTGATCGTGAATGTGAACAATCTTCCAGCGCGGGTGAGATTGATTCCGCGGGAGAAGGTGAAAGACGATACGGAGGACGGCGAAGTCGGGCGGCAGGTGGGCACGCCGTATGCGATGCTTCGCCGCTTTATGCAATCGCCTTCCGATCTACCGTGCAATCCGCCGCCGTGGGGCACGCTGGTGGCTGTCGATCTGGACCGGGGAACGATTCGCTGGCGCGTGCCGCTGGGCTCTATGCAGAACTTTGGCGGAGCGCATGGCGCGATTCCCGATGGTTCGATCAGCCTGGGCGGCCCGATTGTGACGGCCTCCGGTCTGGTGTTCATTGCAGGCACTACCGATCCCCATGTGCGGGCCTTCGATGTGGAGAGCGGCAAGGAATTGTGGAAGGCGGAGCTGCCGGCGAGCGGAAATGCTACGCCGATGACCTACGAGATGAATGGAAAGCAGTACGTGGTGATTGCCGCGGGAGGGCACCGGGTAATCCCGGAGGAGAAACAGGGCGATGCGATCGTTGCGTTCGCTCTTCCTTGATGCTTGGAGATTGATCAGCGTGCGAGGGCCGGCTGGATCTCTGCGAAACTCATGTTCTGCGCCGGGCTGCCGGTTTGTTGTTGCCACTGCTCGAAGAGGCGGCCGTAACTGAGGGTGGTCACGTCCGCGGGTTCTACGCGGAGCGTCGCGAGGGTGCGATCGATCCAGTCGCGCGGACCTTCGAGCTCGGCGTATAGGCCGATGGGTGTCTCATCGAGGACGCAGTGGCCTTCACTGTCGGCCCATTCGCTGCGCCACTTCTCATAGACGAATGCCGAGCTGTAACCCAGCACGCGGAAGATGGCGGCGACGGCTTCGCCGTCTTCGACAGCAGTTTCGGTTTCAATGCGTTCCTTGTGGCGGGCATCGGGCGAATCGTTGGGCGTGGTCTGCTTGTGGGTCAGGACCCAGCGATCGCCGTAGCGGCGCAGGCGCAGGATCTGACGCGTGTTGCGAAGCTCGTGCGTAGGGGTGTCGAAGAGGATGTTGCGCTCAAAGGTGCGCGGCGTCACACAGTGAAATCCGAGCCGCGGAAGGGTTGCTTCAAGGGCCTTCAGATCGCGAACGCGGAACTTGACCTCGATCTCAATCGACTGCATGGGACGAGTCTATACCGTTGCGCAATTTCTGCGTTTGGAGGTGACGATTGCGAACGGCAGCCTGGATGACATCGCATAATGGAGAGATGGCAGAGACCGAACGCCTTCCCCTGAGCGAATTCGATCTACAAAGCAAAACGGCGGCCGCGACGATTGAGCGGGTTGCCGCGATATGGCGCAGCGGCGGCACGGTCGCGTTTCCTACGGAGACGGTTTACGGACTGGGCGCTCATGCTTTTGACGAGAAAGCAGTCGAAGCAATCTTCGCGGCCAAGCAGCGACCCGCGTGGGATCCGCTGATCGTGCACGTGGGTCAGGGTTTGCCGCTGGGCCGGCTGGTCACCGAGGTGAGCGATACCGCTCGCGCGTTGATGGAGGCTTTCTGGCCGGGACCGCTGACCCTGCTGCTGCCGCGAGGCCCGGAGGTTCCGGATGCAGTAACAGCGGGGCGGGCGCTGGTGGGGGTGCGGGTGCCGGCACATCCGGTAGCGCGCGCGCTGATTGCCGCGGCGGGCATGCCGATTGCAGCTCCGAGCGCGAACTCTTTCGGCCGGCCGAGCCCGACAACGGCAGCGCATGTGCTGGAAGACCTGGATGGCCGCATCGACGCGGTGGTAGATGGTGGGCCGACACGGCATGGCGTGGAATCAACCGTGGTGGACGCAAGCCAATCACCCGTGATCGTCTACCGCCCGGGAGCGGTGACGCTGGAAGCACTACGCGGTGTGGCCGGTGAGGTGAGGCTCTACGAAAGTAGCGAGTTGGAAGCCAACGCGGAACCCACCGGTTTGCCTTCGCCGGGCGTGGGCAGCCGTCACTATGCGCCGCGCGCCCAGATGGTGCTGGTGGAAACGCAGGCGGCAGGGGACGAGGAGGCGGTGGTCGGCTTCCGGCTATTTCATGCGGTCGCCAAGCTCAAGCGTGAAGGAAACGGAGTCCGCATAGGAGTGATGGCGCCGGAGGAATTCAAAAGCGATGTGCGGGCTGCGGATGCGATTTTCGCGTGGGGACGCTGGGACGATCTGGAGTCGCTGGCGCAGCGCCTCTTCGCCGGACTGCGCTGGCTGGATTCGCAGGAGGCGACGCACATTGTGTGCCCACTTCCGGCAGAGCGAGGCATTGGACGCGCGCTGCGAGATCGTCTGGAGAGGGCGGCACGGTTGCCGCTGGTGAAGAGCTAGAGGCCTCGGCCGTGCGATCCGCTTGGAATCAGGGCTGTGCGTCGGCTGCCTTGTAGAGATACTTGATACCCGCTTTGTAGATGAGTGTACGAACGTTGCCGTTGCGCACCTTGATGGCGTCGGTGTCGTACCACTCGATGGCGCCCTCAAGGCGATCTCCGTCCTCCAGCATGAAGACCATGCGGGTTTGGGAGTGCATCTGCTTCTGCAGATAGAAGGGTTCGGCGTGCGAGCTTGCTCCCCGTGTGCTCGCTGGGGGGGCTTGCTGGTGGATGAGCAGCGGCGTCTCTCGCCGCGCGTATGACCGACGATTTTTAATCTCGGCGGGAAGTTTCGGCCGGACAAGCTTGCGCGGTCCTGACGCTGGCAGCTCGGGTATCGCTGCGCCTTCAAGACGTGAATCGTCCTCATCGTGTAACGGGACTGCTGAATGATTCGCCATAAGCGTGCCTGTTGGTGTTACTTCATGTAGATGCGCATTCGGGCCGAAAAGGAGAAAGAAAGATTTGCTCCGCGGGAATCTGGCCGGTGGCTCTGGAATGAAGGGCGTTGTGATCATAACGCGGAAATGCATAGGCAACGCCAGCGAAATCTGTGCATCGTAATGGTGACCATAGAGCAAATGTCCCATTGTTGTATCGCAGCGTACGTTTGCGCGCTTGCGCCATTGCGCGCGGACAATTTTGGGAATCGGCGAGATCAGATTAGCGAACGGGCAGGCTGGTGGCGAAGGCGTCGAGCGATAGCGAGCGCAGCAGGTTGCGCCGCATCCCCGATTCAACCTGATCCAGTCCTCGGGATGCTGCTTCGATCCATGCAGGGGTGACGCTCTGCGTCATACGGGCGAGCTCGGTCGCCAGATCGGTGTTGCGGATCAGAGCTGGGACTCCGGAGTGGATCAGCAACAAATCTTCCAACAGCAGACTCAATGCGTGCAGCATGGCGGAGGTTTTCTCGGCACCGTCGGCGCCGGCGCGGTAGGTCTCTGTGATGCGGAAGAGTGCGCTGTAGTCGGGCTCGGCCAGCGAGGTGCGCAGCACAGTGAGTGCATCCTGGCGGCTGGCGAGATAAGCAGGGAGGTCGAAGCCGAGAGCGCGGCCGACTGCACCTTCTGCAAGGCGGCCGACGAGGGCGCGCTCGGCGGATTTCAACTCCGGTCGGCGCGCGGCGAGCAGTGCATCGATGTCTGCCGGCGGAAGGGCGCCGAGACGCAGTACGCCGGCGCGGGAGCGAATGGTGGGCAGTAGTTCGCTGGGATTCTCGGCGAGCAGGATGAGCGTGGCGTGCTCTGGCGGCTCTTCAAGGATTTTGAGCAGCGAGTTTGCCGCCTCCTTCATGAACGAGCTCGCAGTGAAGATATAGAAGGCGCGCTGTGCCTGCGCAGGACGGCGGTAGATGCGCGCGATAACGTTGCGAATCTGGCCCAGCTTGATGAGGAGTTGCGGCGGATCCGGCGGGATGATCAGCAGGTCCGGGTGCGTCTGGATGAGGATGCGGGTATCTTTCTTGTCTGCGTCGCGCAGCTCCTCGCGTGCGGCGACGGCCTCCGCAAAGCGCTGATCGAGAGCGAAGGAGGCGCCGATGCGCTCGCAGTTGGCGCAGACGCCGCAGGCATCCGGCAGACCGTCGGTTGTGATGGGCGTAAGGCAATTTGCTGCCTGGGCGAGCAGGAGGGCGAGCGTGTACTTGCCCGCGCCGCGCGAGCCGCTGAAGATCATGGCGGCGGGCAGGCGGTTGGCTGCCAGGGTCTCGCGCAGGCGGCGGACCGTGGCCTGATTGCCCAGGAAGTCGGCGAAGTTCACTGAAGGCAGCCTAGCAGCTTCTAGCTCGTGAAACGAGCGTTCTCCATTCCGCGCGGCGGACCAGCAAAAGCAGCAAGTATCCACGTATCCAAGTAGCTTGGTGCACATGCCCAGCTGGTGGCTAGGCTGGAAGCTAAGGGCTGCTGTGCTCTCCTACGCGCATGTGGATCGGATACCTGAGACGCAGCGTGACCTCTGGTTGCAGTTGTCCGGGATTTTCTGGTTTATCAATCAAAGAGATTGACAGCGCGGTACGACTCGGAACATTCTTCTCCACTCTGACTTGACAGAGCCGCCAGCCCCTCTGTTCATGCAGCGTACAGCAATGTGCCCGGTATGTCCGTCTCGCGACGATGAATTGCTGCCGAGGTGGTGGGCTTCCCAGAAGCGCATCAAGAAGTTGGGTCGAATTCCCCTTCCAGGGCCTGTATCGCGTTCCTGTACTGGACGTGATCTCTTACAGCGCAGCAGTCGAATGGAACGTAGAGTTCCAATCGTTAACGCCGTGGAATCAGAAGGAGACAGTAGACATGAAAACGAACAGATTGTATCTAGTCCTTGGATTGGGTGCACTGTCAACCTGCGTCGTGTGGGGACAGCAAGCCCAGAGAAGTACACCGATCAATCCTCATCCCATCTTGTTTCCAACTACATCGAACACGCCGGATTCTCATCGCAATTTAGAGAAGGCGCCCACGGCACGCCTGGCCGTAATCAGAGCGGCTGTGCCGCCCAATGTCATTTCTGCTACATGCCCGGAAGCGACAGCCTCTCTCTGCGGCTACCTGCCCGTCCCTCTCGACCGCCAGCATCCGACCGGCGCGACCATCAATATCTACTTCGAGTTATATCCGCATACAAATTCTGGCGCCGCACAGAGTGCTATTCTGGCGAACTTCGGCGGTCCCGGTATAACAACCAGCGGCGAACGAGACTTCGCCCAGTTCCTGTTCGCCTCCGATATGGATGTGCACGACCTTCTTCTCATCGATGACCGCGGCCGCGGCCTCTCTGGAGCCATCGACTGCCCGGCGATTCAGCATGGCACGGCACCGTTCGCTCCGTCCGAGATAGATTGTGCCGCCCAGTTGGGTAACGCTGCCAGCCGGTACGGCTCCGGTGATATCGCTGAGGACATGGACGCGGTTCGGGCCGCCCTCGGCTATGACAAGGTCGACTACTTCGGGGCGTCCTACGGCGGGGCTGATGTAACTGCCTACGCCACCCGTTTCGGAAAGCACCTGCGTTCCGTTGTCCTTGACGCACCTATAGGACAACCCACGGTGAATGAGTTGGTCCGCTTGCGGGACCGTACGCATTCCGATCCGCGGATGGTGCGGCTTGACTGCTTACGCTCTGTGCTTTGTTCCGCCGATCAACCAAATCCCGACGCAACGCTCGCTGAGCTCATCGAAACAATCCAGCGACACCCTATTGAAGGTGACTCGTACGACGCAAGCGGCAATCCCGTGCACGTGCGCATTGACGAAAATGGTTTGCTCAACTTCGTCATCACCTATCCAACCTTCGACTTCTCGAACACTGGTGAGATACTCGCGGCGGCTCGGGCGTTGCAACACGGAGATGAGGTTCCACTTCTCCGCCTCGGAGCCGAAGGCTTCTTCACGCTCAGAGGAGATTATGGGGATCCAACGTTCAATTCCGCTGGCAGCTTCTACGCGACGGGTTGTTCCGATGCAGCTCAACCCTGGGATTGGGACGACTCATACGACCGGCGCAAGCAGGACTATGAACAGGCCATATCTGCTGGAACCTCGGTAGATGGCACGGGTCAGAGTCACCAATGCGGCAAAACCTGCGAACGAACCGTGTACGCTGGTTGAGATAAGAAGAGTTTCATGGCCACTACGACAAACAAGGATTATTACGCGGTATTGGGCGTCAAGAAGACGGCGACGCCGGAGGAGATACGCAAGGCCTTCCGCAAAGCCGCGCGCAAATATCATCCTGACGTCAATCCCAACGATAAGAAGGCCGAGGAGAAGTTCAAGGAAATCTCCGAGGCCAACGATATTCTGAGCGACGAGAAGAAGCGTAAGGTTTACGACCAGCTTGGGTTCTATTCGGATCAGATCGATCCGAGCCAGGCCGAGGCCTATGCGCGCCGTCAGCGCGATGGCGGCGGCGTGCCGGTGGATTTCGAGGGGTTCGACTTTTCGGGATTCCAGGGCGGTGGTCATGCGGGCGCGCAGCCGGGAGCCGGGTCGTCGACGTGGGGCAGCTTCAAGGACATTTTTTCGGGGATATTTACCGGAGCGCAACAACAGCAGCGCCCGCGCGGGCCTCAGCCGGGAACGGATCTCGAATACCAGGCGACCATCGATTTCTGGTCGGCCATTCGGGGCGGGCAGGCGCGCATCCAGGTTCACCGTCAGGAAACTTGCCCGACCTGTCATGGGATGGCACAAACCGGGGGACCGGTGACCTGTCCGGAATGTAATGGCTCAGGCCAGGTGACGCAGATGGGCGGCAGGATGAAGTTCAATATTCCATGCCCGCGCTGCGGTGGCAGCGGCCGGATCACGAGCGATTGTCCGACCTGTCACGGAGAAGGAACGGTGAGTCGCACCGAGACGGTGGAGTTTCGCATCAAGGCGGGAACGCGTGACGGGCAGCGGATCCGGCTGCAGGGAAAAGGGAACGCCGGAGTCGGGTGGTGGAGCGCCTGGCGATCTTTACGTGATTGTGCGGACGGGTACGCATCCGGTGTTCACGCGGGTGGGAGATGATATTCAGGTTACGATTCCGGTAACGATTGCCGAGGCCTCGCTGGGCGCGAAGATCGAGGTTCCGACGATTGATGGGCGGGCGCAATTGAAGATTCCGCCAGGCACGCAGAACGGGCAAAAGCTGCGTTTGCGCGAACGCGGCGTGGAGAGTGCTTCGCACCCGGGCCAGCGCGGAGACCAGATTGTTACGGTTGAAGTTGTGATTGCCGCTTTGAAAGATGAACGGAGCCGCGAGATCATGCGGGAATTTGCGAAGTTGAATAGCGAGGATCCGCGCGCCGCTTTGTTTGAGAAGCTGTAAGAGGCAAGGGACCAAGGGAATAGGGAGTAACGACACGGTTATCAGAGTTGAGACAACCATATGGTCGCTAAACGAAAATCTAAGGGCGCGTACATGATCTCGGCGGTGGCCGAGATGTATGAGATTCATCCGCAGACGCTGCGGCTCTACGAGCGCGAAGGGTTGCTGAAGCCTTCGCGCACGGAGGGTAATACGCGACTCTATACGGATGAGGACCTGGAGCGGCTGGAATTCATTCTGAACCTGGCGCGCGATCTGGGCGTGAATATCGCGGGGATCGCAATCATTCTGCAGATGCGCGAGCGCATGGAAGAGATGAACCGGCAGATGCAGAACTTTGTGGAGTACGTCCGCACCGAAATGCTGACGCGTTTCCAGCAGGGCTCGGCGAACGCGGGAGCGATCGTGCCGCTGCGTAAGCCTGCGGTGGTGATCAAGCCTGCGGGCTCGAGAAAGTCCTGAGCGAAACCCGGGCTTTGTTGGTGGTCGAGAAAAGCAGATTCTTCGCGCCGCTTAGTCACCCCACAGACGAAGACCTGTCTGTGGGGACCCCGGCTTACCCCATGAACGACTGCGTCGTTCGCGGGGCCCCAGGCGTGCGGCATTCAAATGGACTGGAATGAGGCCTTCGGCCTTGCGGAAGCGACGAGCGTGCGGCACGGCAGAGTGGTCCGTTGCCGCTCGTTGGCGAAGGGCGTGCTGTTGCGGCGGCTGGCTCCACGCAAACACTTACAGGCCGGGTCGCACGCTTTTGGCATCTTGCGAATTTCCCGATTCCGTTCTCCGCGCGTATTCTTAGACCTGCATGTTGTACGTCCTGCTAGCGACCGCGATTTTGGGTCTCATCACTTCCTCAGTCTTTACCGGCATGGTGTTGGCGGCGGTTCCGCGCTTTTGCGCGAACGGCGTGCTGCCGAGAGTGAGCTTCGAAAGCGGCCTGGGGTTTGCTCCGGCGATGACTCTGCTGAAGCCTCTTGCGGGGGCGGAGCCGGATTTGGAAGCGCATCTGGCGAGCTTTTTCGAACAGGATTATCCCACGTTTGAAGTTCTGTTCTGCGCGCGCGAGGCGAACGATGCGGGGCTTGAGGTTGCGCGAAGCGTGGCGTCGCGGTATCCGCAGATTCCCGTGAAGTTCATGGCGACGGGGGAGCCGCTTTACATCAATGCCAAGGTTGCTTCGATGGAGTTGATGGAGACTGCGGCGGCGCACGAGATTCTCGTGATTAGTGACAGCGACGTGCGGGTCAAGCCGGATTATTTGCGCGCAGTGGCGCTGCCGTTTGCGGATGAAAACGTCGGAGGCATGTGCTGTCTTTATCGCGGCATTGCTGCGGGTGGAGGGCTGTGGGCCAGGCTTGAGGCTGTGGGCATGAGCGTGGAGATGACCGCCGGGGTGCTGGTGGCGCGCATGATGGAGGGAATGCAGTTTGTACTGGGGCCGACGATGGCGTTCCGGCGCGAGGTGATCCGGCAGCTGGGCGGTTTCAAGGTCACGGCGGACTATTGTGCGGATGATTTTGTGCTGGGCAACGAGACGTACAAGTCAGGGAAGACGGTGGTGCTGAGCCATCACGCGATCGATCACATCGTGATTAACCTGAGCTTGATGGCCTCATTGAAGCACCAGGTGCGGTGGATGAAGTCGACGCGGTTTTCGCGGCCGAAGGGGCATTTTGGAACGGCGCTGACGTTCAGCATGCCGTTCGGGCTGCTGGGGCTTGCAGGGGGCTTCTTGTTGGGACACCAGGGTGGGGAGTTGGGTTGCTGGCTTGGGCGGTGACTTCGCGGCTGGCGTTGTCGGTTGCGGTGGGGCGGATGGTGGTGCGGGACCCGAGCTGGTTCAACTTGCTGGTGCTTTATCCGGTGCGTGA
>CAVTRJ010000023.1:0-85935 GCA_963737035.1 uncultured Acidobacteriaceae bacterium
GGAACAGCACCGTTATGACCCGCGCGCGGTCACGGTCTTCAAGCGTCTCTTGCAGCGGGAACTTCCTGAGCCAGTTCGAGCCGAGATCGTGCGGCGGCTCTTTGTCGAGCACGTTACCTCGACGAAGCGGCATTTGCCGGCTGAGCTTTATATGTCTGTCGAACAGATTGCCTGCCTTCGCCGCCACGGGATGCACATCGGCAGTCACGGCTACACCCACGCGTGGCTGAACCAATATCCGACGCGGATGCGCAAGTCGAGGAGGTCGCTCGGTCCCTATATTTCCTGGGGCGATTCGGCGTGGCCACTCGACAACTGGACGATCTGTTATCCCTACGGTGGCTTTAACGAGGTCCTTCTTGAACAGTTGCGGCCTCGTCACTGCCGTCTTGGATTTACCGTGGAAGCCCGGGTGGCCCAAATTGGCGTCGATGATCCTCTTACGCTGCCGCGCCTCGACACCAACGACATTCCGAGTTAGAGCAGGACGCCCATTCGGGGACGCGTTTCTGCATTTCCCGCTGTGCCGCATGATCACTTGCAGGCTTCCCGCATCATCCCCTTTACGAAAGTGATTACAGCAGGTGCGCCTGCAATGACCAGCCCGAATATGGTCCCAGAAGATCCCGCTACAGGGGAATATCCTGGTGATCCAGAAATATGTATAAGAGTCTCAGTATGGCTCTTGAGAAACTTGCAGGAAGTCAATGACACCGTCCTTTCAATCTGTGATGGATGAGCGGAATGCCCTCCTGCCCGTGGTCCGCGAGGGCGATCTGCGGCCCTGGTCGCAGACATACGGTGGTGACTACTACGGTGCACTCCAGCTCGCTGCGGCGTACTGCGGCCTGCGTAAGGCCCCCTCGTCCTTTCCCGGGAGTTGGCAGCATGGCACTATCCCACCTTGGCATAGGCTGCGACCTGAGGTCCTCGTTTATGACGCGCCCAGGTCGACGAAATGCTTTGTGGCGCGGCAGGATGAAGAAGCGTTTCTCAGAGAAGGCGGCTATCGAGATGTACGCGCAATTGGGCTACCCATCATCTATACGCAGCCCTCGGGACTCAGCCGGATTCCCAATAGCTTGCTCGTGATGCCCACGCATTCCCTGGCATCCGATGTCCTGATGCCCTCCTGCGAACGATATGTGGAGGAAATCGCCGAGATCAAAGATCATTTCGACCTTGTCGCGGCCTGCGTTTCCGCCTACTGCATCGCGCGCAATCTCTGGGTGCCGCAATTCGCTGAGGGTGGCATCCCTGTGGCGCGGGGCGCGGGCATTGCGGACACCAACGCACTGAATCGCATGCGCGCGCTCTTTGAGAGCTTCGAATATGTCACGACGGACAGCTATGGCAGTCATGTCTTTTACGCGCTTTATTTTGGGGCGAAGGTATCGATATGGGGTACGGCAACTCCGGTATTTCGAGAGAACATTCTGAAGGATGGTGGCTGGGCGGCCTATCCCGAGACGGTAGAAGCTCTCTTCTCCGAGGAAACGATACGAAATGGCGAGGTCTACCTCGGGCCACTGCGGGTGGATCCCTGGAAAGCAGTGCAGAACTTTGAACTCGGCCAGGCGATGCTGGGCTACGACAACAAACTC
Source organism: uncultured Acidobacteriaceae bacterium (assembly GCA_963737035.1). Lineage (GTDB taxonomy): Bacteria > Acidobacteriota > Terriglobia > Terriglobales > Acidobacteriaceae > KBS-83. The sequence continues at coordinate 1,605 of CAVTRJ010000023.1, forward strand.
AGCCCAGAGCAACTGCGTGCCCTGTTTGGTTGGACCATGCTGGGAAACCTGCGCGGAACAGCCATTGAGTTCGCGCGCCGTTCATGGGCCTGGCGAGCGGCCCGGAATGTCTCGAACCGGCTGGCTCCCAAGACAGCCGGATGAGCCATATCCCTGCCGCGAGGTGCAAAGAGAGCCTTTCGCCACATTGCATCCCGCTTTCGTTCCATTGTCCTATTGACAGCCAGAAGGTCACTCTGGTGTGTGGAGTTCCGTTGCAGACAATCTGGCGATCGCAAATAGGCAGGCAAGTACGATGACTGACGCGAGTGTTCGGACCCACCGCGCTGCGGCTCCGGAACGAGATGCTGCCGTGGAGGGCATCGGGGCGAAGACCATGATGGAGATCCTGCGCGATCTCACGCCACTTCCGCGCGCGGTCTGCTCCCGCGGCTATGACCAGGCCGTCTCGTACCTTTGCAACGAGCTTCCATTTCGTGTGATTTCCGTGCCAGAGTCGCATCAGCACAACGGATGGGTGATCCCGCCATCGTGGGACGTGGAAGAGGCCAAAATTGAGCGCGATGGGCAGATCATCTACGATGGCACCGCCCATCCTCTGGGGGTGATTGCGCTCTCGAAGAGCTTTTCGGGCAGGGTGGACCTCGAAGAACTGCGCCGGCATCTGCACTACGACCATCGCTATGAGGATTCGATCCCATTTCATTACCGGCAACAGTTTCGCAGTTGGGAGCGTGACTGGGGATTCTGCGTTCCGAAACGCGTGTTCGATCGATTGACGCCAGGCAACTACGATGTCCTCATCCGGACGCGCGAGGCTTCGGGCGCGCTGAAAATCCTCGAGTACAAGCACACTGGCACCTTGGCTACCACGATCGTTCTAGGCGGCAACCTCGACCACGCCGGAGTTGCGAACGATGGGCTTGCCGGGTGCGTCGTCGGCCTCGAAGTACTGCGCCGTCTGAAGGGCCGCAAGACCAAGTTCACATATTCTCTCGTGCTGTCGCCCGGCATCATCGGATCCGAGTTCTACCTCAATCATCTCAGTGAGCAGGAGCGCCGCGAGATTCTCGAAGGTATCTTTCTCGAAATGCTCGGTTCTACGACGCCGCTCGCTCTCCAGGAACCGCGTCGCGCCATGGTCAGCACAGTGCACGCGCTCAAAGCAAGTCTGGATGCATCGGGCCTGCCGTATCGTACCGGTCCGTTTCAGAGCATCATCATCAACGATGAATATATTTGGGAGAACTACGGAATCCCGATGATCTCGCTGTCGCGTTTCCCATATCCCGAATATCACTCAAGCTTCGATACAGCAGAGAGAATCAGCGAGGTCTCTCTTCACGAGGCGGTGGGAGTTCTGATGGACACGATCGATCGCCTGGAATCCACACCGCTTCTCATTAAGAAATTCCAGGGCAATATGTGCCTCTCTCATCCTGATTATGATCTTTATGTCGATTCCGGGCAGGTAGCGCTCGGCGACAGCTCCTCCGAAACCTTGCAGCGGATGCGCCGCCTGATGGATTTCGTTCCGGCGCAGGACCGGCCCATAAGCGTAAAGGCCATCGCCGATCAGATGGGCCTTCCAGAATCAGATACGCTCGCGTATCTCCAACGATGGGCTGACAAAGGCCTGATCGATCTACTTTAACCGAAATATTGCTCCTAAAGAAGAGTGGAAGAAATTAGATGAAGATACTAGTTACTGGTGGTGCTGGATATATTGGTTCAACTCTCGTACCGATACTATTGGCCGAGGGGCATACGGTTCGCGTGCTGGACACGCTTCTGCACGGTGGGTCGCCATTGCTGCCTGCCTGGTCGCATCCTGGCTTCGAGTTTATGCGCGGAGACCTACGCGAGGAAGCATTGCGGAAGACTGCAGTTACCGGGATGGATGCCGTCGTCCATCTTGCGGCGATAGTGGGTGACCCCGCCTGTTCCCGTCAGCCAGAACTCGCTCGGGCAGTGAACCTGGAGAGCTCGCTCGCACTGATCGAAGATAGCCAACACGCGGGCGTCAGCCGTTTTGTGTTTGCATCCACATGCAGCAACTACGGAAAGATGAAAGATGTCGCTTACGTCGACGAGACCTCAGAGCTGAGTCCGGTCTCGCTCTATGCCGAGACCAAGGTTGCGGTAGAGCAGGCTTTGCTGCAGAGCGCTGGAAGAAATGGATGGTGCCCTACACCGCTTCGTTTTGCGACGATCTTCGGTGTTTCCTCGCGCATGCGTTTCGATCTCACTGTGAATGAGTTCACGATGGAAATGATCACAAAGAAGCACCTGAAGGTCTTTGGTGAGCAGTTCTGGCGGCCCTATGTCCATGTGCGGGACGCGGCACGCGGCATCCAAGTGGTGCTGAATTCTGAGGCCTCCAAAGTGTGCGGCACCGTCTTCAACGTCGGCGCGACAGACCAGAACTTTCAAAAAGAGCAGTTGGTCAAGATGATTCAGCCGTATGCCCCCGATGCCGTCGTTGAATATGTTCACAAGACGGAAGACCCTCGCGACTATCGCGTATCCTTCTCCCGCATCACCGATCAGCTCGGATACAAGATCACGCGCACTGTCCCCCAGGGAATCGATGAGGTCGCAAAGCTTGTTACCAGCAAAGTCATTGATCGTTTCGACGATCCGAGGTACAGCAATTGACAAGTAAAGAAGTACTTTCGCCAGGCGCGCCGCCGTCCGCTGACGTGATTCCCCTGATCGTGCCTGAGCTTCAAGGCAACGAGTGGCGATACATGAAGGATTGTCTCGATACCAATTGGGTGTCTTCTGTCGGCAGCTACGTGGATCGCTTCGAGCAGATGGTTGCCGACTACGTCGGCGTCAAGCACGCTGTGGCGACAGTAAATGGCACGGCGGCTCTGCACATTGCGATGCTGCTCGCCGGTGTCGAACCTGACGACGAAGTGGTGGTATCCACTCTTACATTTATCGCGCCGGCAAACGCGATCCGCTACATCGGCGCTTGGCCAGTATTTATCGACTCGGAGCCCCGCTTCTTGCAAATTGATTCCGCGGCTCTGACTGATTTTCTGGAGAACGGCTGCACATGGGATGGCCAGATTTTGCGCAACCGTGTGAGTGGCAGACGTATTAGGGCGATTCTGCCGGTCCACATTCTCGGGCATCCGGTGGACCTGGACCCCATCCTTGCCGTGGCGGAGAAGTACTCATTGCCGGTGATTGAGGATGCCACAGAGGGCTTGGGTGCACGTTACCGCGGCAAGAGCCTCGGTAGCTTTGGACGCGCGGCGTGCTTCAGTTTCAACGGAAACAAAATCATCACCACGGGCGGTGGCGGCATGCTTGTGACCGATGACGCAGCATGGGCGGCGCGTGCCCGATATTTGACTACCCAGGCGAAGGATAATCCGATCGAGTATGTGCACAATGCGGTAGGTTTCAACTACCGATTGACGAATATGTTGGCTGCCATGGGCTGTGCTCAGATGGAGAAACTGGACGACTTCGTGACCGCCAAAAGGGAGATTGCGGCTCGATACCAGGAGGCGTTCGCGTTACTTCCAGGGATTATTGTGCCAAGGGAGGCCGAGTGGGCTTTCAGCACCTATTGGATGTTTACGGTGCTCGTCGACGAGGAGCGGGCAGGCATTAGTTCACGCGAGCTGCTGCGGGAACTGGACAGCCGCAAGGATCCAGGCTCGCCCTTTGTGGCAGCCCATGCACTGCTCGCCGGCTCATGATGCAAAGGCCAGCCCTGCCTCCCCGCGCGCAGAGGAGGTACATCGCCAGGCAATCAGTCTGCCTTGCTCGGTAGGTCTTACTCCCACGGCCCAGGATTACGTCATCGAGACCGTGACAACTATTCTGGGCCAGCGTAAGCTCCTGGCAGGCGTGAGATGAAGCAATTTCCGGTGAGGACACCGGGAGCATCAAGTCGCACGGTGGCGCGGAATGAGGTTTCAGTTTGTCAGCACGATGAATGGATTTCCCTGGGGCGGAAGCGAGGAGCTGTGGAGCCAGACGGCGGTGCGACTTCGTGAGGAGGGGCATGAGGTCCACGCTTCAGTCGCGCACTGGCCGAAACTATCTGAGAAGATCACCCTGTTGGCCAAGCGTGGTGTTCGGATCGATCACCATCCCTCCATGCTTGACGCCCTCGGTCGCCGTTTGCGGAACAAGCTCTTACTCGATCGCCCACGAGCTCAGGCGCGACTGAAGCGATATCGTCCGGATCTGGTTGTCATCTCCCAGGGCCACAACTCAGGCGGTTTTGGCTGGGCATGCGTCTGCAGACTTGCGGGATTGCCCTTTGTCATGATCGTGCACTGCAATTCCGAGCTATGGTGGTTCGGCGACCAACTGGATGCTGCGGCGTTGGCCTATAAGGCGGCGCAGCGGGTCTTCTGCGTTTCCCAACGCAATCTCGATCTGCTTCGTTTACAAACCGGCGAACCGCTTTTGCATGGGGAATTAGTAGGAATCCCAGCAATGTCCAATTCGCCCGCGGGTTCACTTGGCCCGACGAGACGAACGGGTGGAAGTTCGCATGCGTTGCCAGGATTGAGATCGCCGCGAAGGGACAGGACTTGTTACTGCAGGCCTTGGCGCAATCCGAATGGCGTGATCGGCCCATAGAGGTGAATTTCTACGGTACAGGTCCCGACCTTATTGCAATGCGTCGCATGGCAGAGCTACTGCAGCTTCAGAACGTGAACTTCCATGGTCATGTTTCCGACGTTGGCGCGATTTGGGAGCAGAACCATTTACTGGTGCTCCCCTCGCGCTATGAGGGTTTGCCTCTTGCTCTAGTGGAGGCGATGCGATGTGGCCGGCCGGCCGTCGTCACCGATGTGGGTGGCAATGTGGAATTGTGTAACGACGGTGAAACTGGATTTGTCGCGCCTGCGGCGACGATGGCCTCCATTTCGAATGCACTTCAACGAGCATGGGAAAGGAAGAAGAGGTTGGCGGCAGCTTGGGCTCAATGCACGGGAGCGTGTAGGCTATGTGATCCCAGAAGATCCTGTTGATTTGTTCTGCCAGAGGCTGAAAGCTATCGCGGGCTGAGCTCAGAAAACTTCCGCGGCCGCGCCCAGAACCCTGCATCGCGGCGGCATGACGAGCTACGATCTTCTGCTCAGGCGCGCGAACTTGAGACGCGCATCAAGGAGGACCGGGCGCTATGAAGGTCAGCGTCATCGTCTGCACATACAATCGGTGCGAGGATCTGGGCCTGGCACCGACTAGTCTGGCCTCCAGTCAGATACGGAATCCTATCGATTGGGAGTGCTGTGGTCGAAACAATTCACGGATGACACCACGAATGTTAGTGCAGGAATTATTCAGCCGCTATCCCTCTTCGTTTCCGCTACATATTCGAGCCGACGCAGGGTAGAGTCGTCATGCTCTCAATCGCGGTATCCGTGATTCTTGAGGCGATATTCTGGCATTTACTGATGATGACGTGATCGTCGAGCGAGGATTGGCTGAATAATCTGACGCAATCCGATCTCGTGCCTCGACGTATGTTGGCGCGAGCGGGAGAACGTCTGCCGGCAAGAGACTTCACTCCTCCACGCATGGTTGCCAATGAATGAGTATTTTGCACTCGCTCCTCTCGGCTCTCTTCGATCGTGGACTGGAATCCATCGATCTATCAGAAGCACCATTCGGAAACAACATGGCCTTTCGACGCGATGCCTTCGAGCGGTATGGAAACTTTCGCGTCGATATAGGGCCCTCGGCCCGGGACAATCATGGGCAGCGAAGATAGCGAATTTGGTGAGCGGCTACTCGCTGCGGGAGAAAAACTGCGCTACGAGCCGACAGCTGTCCTTTACCATGCCGTTCCGGCTCAACGGGTCACCAAGAAATACTTCCTCGCATGGTGGCATGACAAAACTCGCTCGGACGTCCGCGCGTTTGGCTTGCCTTGTAATCTGCGATGGAAACTCGCAGGTATCCCACTCCCACTCTTCCGCCGGCTTGTTCGCTGGACGGTTCAATGGATCATCACGCCTGGCACAACCAAGCGTTTTTCGTGCAAGGTTCGTGTGTGGAGTGTGCGTGGGGCTATTCGAGAATGTTATTGGCGGGCACAGGGAGGCACTCCTTGAGCTCATTAAGCAGTAGTCCCATATTCGTGTGACCACGAAAATTGCTGTTATTGGCGGCGGCATTGTTGGATTGGCAACGGCGCATCGGTTGCTCCAACGAAATCCGTCAATTCGACTGCTTCTTCTAGAGAAGGAGAGTGGTCCCGGTCGTCATCAGACCGGCCATAACAGCGGCGTATTGCACTGCGGGCTGTATTACAAACCCGGCTCGGCAAAGGCACGCCTAGCGGTGCAGGGCATTCGCAGGATGGTTGAGTTTTGCGTGGAGCACGATATTTCCCATGAACTATGTGGAAAGATCGTATTGGCGTCAGACGAATCCGAATTGCCGGCTCTTCACGCGCTTCTTGAACGTGGTAAAGCCAATGGTCTTGATGGTCTGCAGCTGCTTGGCCGCGAACAGATTGCCGAATTCGAGCCACATGCGGCCGGCGTGGCTGCTCTTCGCGTACCTCAGGAAGGGATTGTTGACTACTCTGCGGTTGCGGACGCGATGGCGCGTGAGATTCAGGCGCACGGTGGAGAGGTCAGATTCTCTACCGAAGTCACAGGACTCCGGAATGGCGGAAGCTGGAAAGTCCACACGTCACGCGGAGAGTTCGAAGTGGATTTTATTATCAACTGCGCCGGTCTCCATTGCGATCGAGTAAGCCGAAAGGCAGGCATCCGTGACCCGATACAGATTGTGCCCTTCCGGGGTGAGTACTACAAACTGAAACCCGATCGCGAACACCTGGTGCGCAACCTTATTTATCCGGTGCCGGATCCCAGATTTCCGTTTCTCGGCGTTCATTTCACCCGGCTCATTCATGGCGGTATTGAGGCCGGCCCCAATGCTGTGCTGGCCTTCGCCCGGGAAGGATATCGCTTCAGTGACGTTTCCTTGCGCGACATGATAGATACGCTCACATATCGCGGCTTTTGGAGATTTCTTCTGCGCTATCCCTCGATGTGCTGGGACGAATTCCGGCGGTCTTACAGCAAACAGCTCTTCTGCATGTCGCTGCAGCGGCTTGTGCCAGAACTCCGGTTAGAGGACCTCACCACCGGAGGCGCCGGTGTGCGCGCGCAGGCGATCTCGCCTTCCGGCGAGTTGGTGCAGGACTTTTATTTTGTATGTCGGGATCGCGCGTTGCACGTACTGAATGCTCCCAGCCCAGCGGCGACAGCAAGCCTCGCCATCGCGGACGAGATCGTCGATCTTGTGCAAGGCGCGCTTGCTTGATTGGGGGATCGGCCCGAGGGAGTTCATCGAGAACGCGCATTCTGTGCGGATTATCTGGCTTTCTCTAAACTAATTTAGTTTTTAACTAGGTAGCAAAGAAGACAACTGGCTGGATGGTGAACGCCATCCGGCCAGTTGTCTTTTTACTTTGACCCTGTCACGATCCGGACAAGATCTACGCAAACCTCACCCCTTGTAAACTCAGCGCGCGGCTCGGGTGTACAACTCGGGTGCGTCTTCCTGATCCCGCTCCAGCACGGCCAGGGCACGATCCACATCGGACTGAAGTGCGATGCGATGGCGGTAGCGGAATAGCTCGTGCTTCACGATATATAGATCCAACTCCATCCGCAGCACGTACATGCTCGATGCCTGGGCATTCTCATGCTGCTTCGAGGCATAGATGGTCTGATTGTGGTCCACTTCGCGAATGATGGCAGCAACTTCGCGCAGGTATGTCTTCCGCGGAATGGGTGCGGCCACGGCCAAACTGGGGACTACCAGGCAGATAAACACTACAAGCGATCGATGCATTTAGCTCTCCCTCCAATTCACCCGGTTATTGCACTGGATGATGGGTGTTTCAATCTGGGGGAAGAAGCGGTTTCATCACAACGACAACTGTATATCGCCATCGAATGTCTACAGCCGAGCTCACGGCCCCATGCTCGCAGGGGTGCATGGGTTATAGCCCAACGAAGAAGCGGTCACCGGAGCGGGTGGCGACGGCGGCGTCGCCCAGGGGACGTTATTGAAATCGAAAAAGTCGAGCAGATTGGGCTGTGCGGCATCACGGGCAGTGAGGTGTGCCGAGCCGCCGATAAAGCGGTTCTCGACAAACTTGATGATCGCCGTGTGATCCATCGGGATATGCGAAACATAATGGCGCCGGGTAAAGGGCGAGATCACCATGTTCGGCAGGCGGAAGCCAAGCTGCGCGGCAAAGCCATTCACGGCAGCAGTATCTCCGGAATGAGCTCCCGGGCTGCTCGATTTCAGATCGCAGTGGAGTGTCGCCGTGCCGCCGCTTGGCACGCACGGTTCATAGCTATCGGCGTTGACTGCAATATGTGAGATGTCCGGGATGGTTCCGAGCGAGGCATCGGTCTTGTCGTTGGAGTGCCCAGGCACGGGCGGAACGTGATCATAGGGTCCACCGCCTTCGTCATAACTGAGGAAGAAGACCGAATCCTTCCATTCGGGGCTGGTCATGAAGGCGTTCACGACCTTTGCCACCTCTACCTGCCCGTTCAAGACCGACTGTCCGGATCCGGGGTGTTCGTCATTGATGCCGGAGCCCGCTTCGATAAAGCTGAAGCTCGGAAGAGTGCCGTTCTTGAGGTCGGTGAAATAGGTAGTCAGCGGAGCAACGCGGGTGGTATCGATGCAGAAGTAATTCGACGTATCACCGACGACGCTGGATGGCTTGGTTGTACCAGTGCAGGCGGCATGTGTCGGGTTTTGATATAGATACTTATGGTAATACTTGAAATCTATGAGATATGTCGCAGGGTAATTACCGGAGCCGGAGCCGCAGGCATTTCCAGCGAGACAGTAGCCGTCCGTAACCGAGTAATACACCTTCCATGGAACGTTGGCAGTATCGAGTTCCTGGAAGATGGTAGGAACATCAATCGGCGCCACGTGATCATCGCTGCCCGGATCGAAGACCAGTCCCTGAGTTGTCCCGCCTGTAAAGGTAGCGACACGATTGGGAGCACTCTTGCTTGATACCGGCGAGAACCAACGGTCAGACACCGCGAACTGAGAAGCCATGTAGTAGTAGTAGTTCAGGAAACCCTGATCGTAGTACCCCATAGCGCGCTGACCCGTCAGATCGGTGAAACTACCAGAGCATGTGCCGGAACTCGCGCAGCTCTTCGCGAAGCCCTCGGCGATGTGGACGAAGCCATCCATGAGGATCGGTCGCGTCGTCAGGAAGTTGTATCGATTGACATCTCCGTAGCTTTCCAGCCATGAAGACGAATCATCATCGATGCAGGTGGATTTGAGCTTGAAGAGTGGTATCGATACGCCCTCGTCGTCCACGTTGCTGAGGTTCAGCTTATCGTCTATGCCATCGACGGTATAAACCTGGCCATCGTCGCCTACGTTCCACCCCTGCGACCGGCGATAAGGATTCAGCATCCCGAAAAGGTTGTCGAAGGAATGATTCTCTTGCAGCATGAAGATGACGTGATTGATGGCATCACTTCCACCTGTTGTAGTCACCGTAACGGTCGTATTCGCGGAGGCGCTGCCACCAGATCCGCTGGCATCTGCCGTGTAGGTGGTAGTCGTGGCCGGACTTACGTCTTGTGTTCCTCCGCTCGCTGACAGGGTAAACGAACTGCCGTCGGAACCGGTCACGCTCACCTGGGTGGCATTGCTTGCCGTGACGGTCAGTGTGGACGAAGCGCCCTCGCTGATCGAAGCGGGACTTGCCGCTATGGTCACCGTGGGCTTGGTTGATTGCGATATAGTGACGGTCGTGCTGGCCGTTGCGGTTCCATTGGCTCCGTTAGCGGTTGCCATATAGGTCGTTGCGGTAGTTGGACTGACGACCTGCGTGCCCCCGCTTGAGGGCAAGGTATACGTGCTGCCATCGGAGCCGCTCACGGTCACCTGGGTGGCGTTGGTGGCTTTCACCGTCAGCGTGGACGATGCGCCTTTGGTGATCGAAGCGGGATTGGCCGCTATGGTCACAGTAGGCGCCGTTGATTGTGACACAGTGACACTCGTCGTTGCGGACGCTGTCCCACCTGCTCCGGTCGCCTTTGCTGTATAGGTAGTTGTCGCGGTTGGATTGACGACCTGCGTGCCTCCGCTTGAGGGCAAGGTATAGGTGCTGCCATCCGAGCCGCTCACAGTCACTTGGGTAGCATTGGTTGCCGTAACGGTCAGTGTGGATGATGCGCCTTTGGTAATTGATTGAGGACTCGAGCTTATGCTGATGGTAGGGGCCTGAGAAGCGCTTTTCACGGTGAGATTGATGGTCGTATAAGAAGCGCCGCCACAGTGGTCCCACTCTTCCACCACGGTGTGCTCGTATCCCGTCGCCAGGCTCAGCTCCGTGTTCATCGTCGTCTTGTCCACAACGTAAACAAGCTTGTTGTTTACGTAGATGCCCATGGACGCCACGCCTTTTGAACACGTTGTTGTGGTGGCGCTCGCTACATAGTGAACAGGCGAGGTAACTGTCGCGCCATTGCTCGGGCTGCTGACATTCACAGTTGCCAATGCAGGTGCTGCCCATGTCATGAGTGTTAGGAGAATGCAGTACAGACGTTTCATGGACTCGCCTCGGCCTCTTCTGAGCGCAACAACCATGAGCGGTGCACGCCCACTGTTCAGGAGGCGTGCTTCTCACGCGCGCTCAATGCACCTATAACTGTTTCCGAGGGAGAGTGAAGCAGCAAAAGAAGAATAAGGCGTGGGCTGCCTGGTGAGCAAGTCAGATATTCAGTGGATAGTAAGCATTTCAACAGAACCAAAGTTTGCTGATCCCAAACTGGACCTAACAGACGCAAGCCTAGTTGGCGCGACAGACAAATTCTTTACCAGCGCTCAGATCATATTTAAGGAATGAAGAGCGGCCTTGAAAGAACGCCAGCCTAGGAACGTTCTTTTGTCGAACTTCGACCGCGCGGCCGCTGCTCTAACAGTGGGCCCACGACTCAGGCCAGCCATTCAAAATGGGAACGACTCCCTAACCTGCAGAATCCGTTCCAAGGATGCTTTACACGCTCACCATGGTCAACGAGCGTGAATGATCGTGATCCGATTAATCGTTGCCCTCTTCGGCGATCAGCTCTCGGGGTAACTGGGGTTGTGGCCAGACCTGCGGCATCTGTCTTAACGCATGCTGCAGTATTTCGCGCTCCACATCCTGGACCGGCATCGGAGGGATAATCGTCATCCCGCCGATCAGATCGCTGAGGGCGAGATACGATGCGCGACAAATATATAGAAATTCGAGAGGGTATTCAGGTTTCCGTGCGCGTGCTTGAATCGGATCCGCGTCTAGCAGGTAGCTGATATGCGGGCGCGGAACAAAGTTCATGATCAGCCGCACATACCATCGCGCAATAGGGCTACTCAATGTTAAGTTGGCGAGCTCATCGTAAGCATAGCGATCGAAGATGATGAAATCCGCATCGGATTTGAGCGCTTTCTTCACCGCGAGCCGAAGAGAGATGGCGTCCACAGAATAAAGAAAATATCTCACCAGGGTCATCGGCCATGATCGGACGTTCTTATCGCGCCGGTTGATGGGCGCGTCTGGAGAGCCCACTCCTTTGTCGCCCTTGAAGAGCGTATGACCACTCACTTCGCGCAGCTGCGTGAGTCGCGCAATGTCGTCCCAGAATGTGATGAGCGAGACCCGTAAACCTGCCTCTTCGAGGCGGGTGCGCAGATGATGGATTTGCGTGCTCTTACCCGCGCCATCCATGCCGGAGAAGCTTACGAATCTGCGCTCACGGTTCTCAGGCCTTCTTAGCATTGTTGTGCTCCAAAGTATTTGTTCAGTCCCATTCATTGCACTTGGGGCCGGCTCGGGCTCGCGCTGGAAAGTCCCACAACAGTGCCCACGGCAACGGCCGCTCCTATGATCAGACCGGCCTTGATCACAAACGACCGTGTCCGCCGCTGTTTTGCTGGAGCAATGACCGCTCCAGCCGGCCGGGAAGCGGCGATGCCGATGCCCTTCTCATACGGAGCCACTGCTGTGCCAACCGGGGCTGGAGTTCCACCGTTCTGCTGCTCCTGTGTGCCGTTTGGAGCGTTCGGCCGTTGATTGGCGTCGGGCACGGAACCCGCTTGAGGCTCCGTTCTCTGCGGCTCTGCATCAGGATTTTGCGAGCCCGACTGAGAGGAAGATACACTCCCCGCCTGCTGTGGCGTCGCCGCCTGTTGTCCGAGCGCTACCGTCGCTCCTCCAAATGGCATCGCGATGAAAAATGTAAGCCCAAGGGCGATCTGCCGCCGCAGCAAAGAATCTGTGCGCACTGAGCTTCTTCGAACGTGCCGGAAATTCAGCATGTCATCCTCTGCCCATCCAGATCGATCAAGCAGCACTCTCCGCCTCGGCCGCCTCGGAGAATGCCTCAAACGGGAGTTGGTGAAAACTGTTGATCGCGTCCGCAGGCGTGTCGAAAACCTCAAATAGACGGCTGGTTCCAGCAAGCCCCGGAACTACCTCGGTCATCAAAGGTACGCCGGCCAGCTTCACGTCGCCATTGCGCTTCATAGCCTCTTCCAGGCAGCACAACAGCAGGTGAACCGTTGAGTTGTCCATTTGAACGACATTGGAGCAGTCGAGGACAAGGTAAGGGCGCTCCATGTTCAAGCGACGTTCGACTTCGCGAAGAAAGCTCCGCCTTTCCTTCGCTCCTGATTGCTCCGGCAATTGCACCACTGTTACAGGACGTCTTCGAGCTGTCATATCCCCTCACGATCTGCGGACTTTTGGGCCTCATCGCCGCTGTCCATCAGTTCATTAGATCAACTGCAAAAAAAATGCAAAGCTTCATCATTGCCCGTTACACCTATCCGGCACGCTGCAATAACCGTTCCAGCTCAGCTTCATGATCGCGCACCAGGTGCATCAAAACATTCTTACCGTAGCGGCAGAGCGTTCCGAAATTAGTTGTGTACCAACAACACTCCGTCATCCTCGGCGAGAATCCGCATAGAAATCGCAACCGCTCGGTTCTGCTCGGTGATGTCAACATCGATGCCACCAGCCGATGGTTTCCGTCCAGGATGGTGAGAGGCTCATTCTCATTCACGCCGATGAGCAACACAGAACCCAGATCATCGTCCGGCTCAAGAAGCCGATTACCTATCATGGTGATCTTTGATCGAAATGGCCCGGCATCCGGCTCCTGATGCCTTTTCATCTGCTCAGCGACTTCGATAATCGAAAAAGTTCTCGGCGCAAAATTCCGCCACTGAGCCCGCGGAAATACCCGAATCTTTTCCAAATCGCTGTGCTTTACCTCGACCTCAAACCATTCCGTATCCGTGGGGAGTTCTTTCCAGAGGGCAAAGTGCCGAATGAATAACAGAGCTCGTCGTTTTGCATTCTCGGCCGCATCCGCGAGATTCGGATGATTCACAATGTCGCGAAGGCGTTCCTGATATTCATGGAATATGGGACGATCGAATTCCGTCTTCAGGAACTCTGCAATGACTTCATCTTCTGTGACACGTCGAAGCAGCCTGATCGGTCGGCCGAAGCCGCTCGGCTGCACGCTCTTTGAGCCAATCCGCGAGTTGATGACGAACGGCGATGCCACCAAAATAAGTAATGCGGTCATCAATATCAGTTGGACAAGGATAACTTGGCGTAGCGACGAATGAAATTCGCAGAGACCGGCGACCAGAAGCCCACTAAACGCCAACTGAATCCAACTGGTGTTTGCGATTTTGTAGGACATTTCATAAGTGATCATGACCACGCTGAGGCAGTAAACGACTGTCGTGACGGCGTAGAGCGATAGCAGGTAGGGAAGTCCGTATTTACCGGCAATGTTGAAACCTGGTCCGAAGAAGGCTGTCCAGATACCAGCAGGCGCCAACCGCAACACAAGAGCTACAGAGCAGCCGATGCTTAACACCAGCAACAGCGACGTTGCGATAACTTTGAGGTCTTTTCGTTCTTCGTCGCCAGTTCCCGCCACCAGGGGGAACATGCTGTTCACTACGGCTTGAGAGAAGGCGAAGATCACTCTGCCCACCATCGCCACCGCTGCATAGAGACCCGCCATGGCGGGAGTAAAAAAGTGCTTTACCAGCACGATGTCACAGTTGTTGATGAGCACTTGACCAGCGAAAAAGACGATCGCCTGCATGGATTCGCGCAATGCATACGATAACCGCAACTGGTTCGGGACCGGCGGGGGCAGCTTCGGCGCGGCGGCAAAATAGGCGACAGCAATAGCAGCGGCATTGGCTGCGATAACTCCTCTTACCCCCAAACCCAGGGCGACCAGCAGGAGCGATCCGCAGAGGCGAACCAGTCCCTCCAGGACCAGGCTCGTCGAGAGCGAACGAAAGCCGTAAGCGCCCTGGATGTAGCCCCGTCTGCTTCCCAACGGGACATAGAACGCTGCGCCGATCGCGATCAGTTCAACCAGGACCGGACTGGGCAGCTTCAGGAAAGCCGAAATCCCGCTCTGAAAGAAAAACATCAACAGCGCGATGGTGACTCCGCAGCCCCATGCGCCTCGATGGAAGTCTCTGTAAACCGCGGCCTTGGCTTCCGGCGTGCTCCGCTGTGCCACAACCTTCGCGGGGACGATCTGAAAAGAAAGCGTCACCGCGGAAATCAAGGTGAGCAGCGTATAGACGGCCGTAGCATGCCCAAACGCTGTCGGCCCGAGAACCCGGGCGACCGCAACGTTATAGGCGAAATTGATCGCAGCCGCGAGCCCGGAGCCCAGAAGCAATACAAAGCTTCCCGACAATATGCGGGCATGCAGCGACTTCGATTCCTGCATTTGGCCGGTCACCAAGGTAGTAGTGCTCCAGTTTCCAAGCAGGGGAGTAAGAATTTCAGTTGCTTCACTCTAATCATTACAGGCTGGTTACAAGGGGATAGGGAAACGATACTACTCTCTGAGGCCATTCTCCTAGACGGAAAGCAGTCCGCTGGCCGCCACGCCAATCCATCGTCACCAGAGTGCAGCGCGAAAGTCATGATCATCTGAACCTTGCACGTGCTTCTGGGATGTCTAGAGTTGACGCCATCGCGTCGTCTCCTCGGGCTGCTTTAAGATGTGGTTTGACCATGGCATTTCGCGCGACAGCTGCTTTGCTTTTTGTTCTCTCCATTGCCAGCGGATGCTCGCGCTCGGCGGCTCGTCAGGCGACCTCGCTGAACCACCGTGGATCGGGACCGCCGCCTCAGATCCTGGCAGTCTATGAAGCCTGGTTTGGCCATCCCAAACACATCTCTATCGGCTATTCCTCCCAGGATCCCGCCGTCCTGCGTAAGCAGATCCGTGATGCCAAAGCCATGGGAATCTCCGGCTTCGTGGTGGATTGGTACGGGTACAGACAGCCTTTTATCGATCGCAGCTATGGCCTGTTGCAGAGCATCGCCGCCGAAGAGCAGTTTCATGTCGCGATGATGTATGACGAGACCGACGACGAAGACGGAGCCACGGACGAAGCGATCGAGGATTTCAAGCTCTTCAATAAAACTTATCTTTCCCCAAGTGCGCCTGGCCGTCAGGCATACCTGATGTACGACGGACGGCCCGTAATCTTCATTTTTCCCAAGGGGAATCACACCGACTGGGACCGGTTACGCGCGGAGGTCAACAAATGGCCCAAGTCGCCCTTGCTCGTCAATGAATATCCGCCCGGCAAGTTCGCGTCAGCGATTGACGGCTACTACGCATGGGTCAGGCCCGCCCAGGGAGGTGACGGCACCAACTGGGGCGAGCAGTATCTAATGGACTTTTACAGCACGATGCAGTCGAAATATCCCGACAAGATTGCCGTAGGCGGCGCCTGGCTCAGTTTTGATGACAGCAAAGCTTCCTGGGGTCTCAACCGGCACATCCTGCCTCGCTGTGGCCAAACCTTTAACGATACCTTTGCCCTATGGCGCCAGCATTCCGCGAACTACTACATGCCGTTTGTCTTGGTCGAGACCTGGAACGACTATGAAGAGGGAACTGCTATTGAAAAAGGAATGCAAGGATGCGGGCCCGATAAGCCGCTGGTAATTCCGCACTAGATCGAGATAAAAAGATAGGCCGCTCGTCACCGGCGGCCTACTTCAGAGAAAGCTTTCAGGGGTTTCTTTGGAGGAAATGAATTGCACGGCTCCGGCGGACCGAATACCGTGCGGTGTTATGCCACATGAACGCCAAATCCGGCAGCGGGCTTCATCTCTTCGAAGGCGTTGTCGGCTTGAACCGGCATCATCTCCGAATGAGAGTAGACCTTGCTAATGATGGAGAGCGGCCGGCCGCGCACCTCGTCATATATTCGGCCAAGATACTCGCCGAGCACGCCCAGGCAAAGAAGCAACATGCTTCCGACCACGAACACGGCCGCGGCGATGCCAAATCCCGCCGAGTGGAAAGGATTCCGCGAGAACATCGTCGATAGCCCGAGCAATGCTGCCGCAAAAGTGGATAGGAAAGCCAGCAGGAAGCAGAGTCGCAAAGGCTTATAGCTGAAGCTGGTGATCGCGTCCATCGCATACTTGATCCGGCTCACAAACGAAAGCTTACCGTCGCCGGCTGCCCGGTCCTGCCGATCGTAGTACACAACAGCATTCTTGTAGCCCACCCAAGCCCGCAATCCGGGCAAGTATCGATTGCGCTCTCGCATCGCATTGATCGAATCGACAGCCTGTCGATTCAGAAGGCCAAAGATTCCCGCGTCCAGCGGAATGGGAAAGTCGGACAGAGCGCCAAGAAGGCGGTAGAAGAGAGGGAACAACTTGGCTAGAACCTTACGCCGCTCTTGACGGCTCCTTCTCACCGCAACCACTACCTCAGCACCGGCCCGCCACGCCTCCACCAGTTCCGGCAAAACTTCAGGAGGATCCTGGAAATCGCCGTCCATGATGATCGTGGCATCGCCACGAGCCGTCAGGAGACCGGCCGAGATAGCACCCATATGTCCCCAGTTGCGGGAAAGCTCCACCACGACCACATGCGGATCCGCAGCCTGCAATCCTCTGAGGATTTCCAGAGAGGAATCTCTCGAACCGTCGTTTACATATACAACTTCCCAGTCTTCGTCGATCTCATCCAAGGCATTGGAAATAGCTTCATGAAACTGCAAGATAAGGACTTCTTCGTTATAAATGGGTACAACCACTGATACCATTCGGCACCCCCTGATTTCTTCAATTCCTTTTTCCGACATAGCCAAAGTGTTCAATCTTATGATTCAGTCCCGCTGAGCCCGTGCTAACTGTGACCTATAAAAATACGAAGCTCTATTCAGGCCCACCCTGCAAAACCCGTACTCTCCATCGCACTTCAGCAGGGGTCATCACCACAACGTAACGGCCCTGCATCTTGCGAGTCCCCTGCACTTTGCCATGGTCGAGGACCTGCACCTCAAATTCAACGTTGTCGACTAACTGGATAGATAATCCCTCTGGCGAATAAAAGGCTATTTGCAGATCGTGTGTTTGGTCCAGATAACGGGTAGAGATGCCCATCGTAACTTGGTCATGAATCGTGTCCGTCAGCTTCTCTTTGGCCGTGCCCACGAAATCCCGGTCGAGCAGGCCCGGTCGATTTTGCTGAAATGCCGCGCTCATACTCTGCCATGCGTCGAGATAGTCGCGAATCACACCCGACTTAGTTTGATCATTCAGGACGCGCGGTCCCTGCAGATTGCTTGGCTCGACGCGGACGACTGGCTGCTCCGCGCTGAGGGGAAGGATCGCCGCGAAAGCCGAGATCGTCAGCACGAGCCCTTTCATCACTGTTTTCCCCAGCGGATTTCGTTGCCCAACACAACACCAGTGGCGGCCGAGATCTTCGCACCGTTGTAGGCAGGCAGCTCCGCTTGAGCAATTC
This sequence comes from uncultured Acidobacteriaceae bacterium, assembly GCA_963737035.1. Taxonomy (GTDB): domain Bacteria; phylum Acidobacteriota; class Terriglobia; order Terriglobales; family Acidobacteriaceae; genus KBS-83. Next base: position 19,487 of record CAVTRJ010000023.1, read on the forward strand.
CACGTTTGAGAGGCACGTCAACTGTCGTCTGCTTGCCGTCGTAGACCTCGGTGAAGGTCACGATCGTTCCGTCCGGAACTGCATTTCCGCTACAGTCGCGCAAAGGATCTGTCTCAAGCTCGATTTGTTGGCCCGCCGGCCGCGCGCTCATCCTCAATCCGCACGGATCGCCGGGAACCTCTTGTATGATGCGCGCCGCGAAGATATCGCCAACTCGGGCTACAAATTGAGCGTTGCCTTCCTTGGCGGCGGAGTCCATTTGCGTCCATGCGGAACCGTTACGAGCGGTCGCCGTCCGCGACTGCGTCACGCCCGATATCCCGGAAAGCTGGAAAGAAACGGGGGTCGGTGCGGTGACGAGGTTGCGATAAGCGTCAAAAATGTATACCGCGCCGCTGATGCCGTCGTGCAGTCCGACGGGAAGCCGGGAAGGCTTCGCCAGGAAGCTCACATTCGCAACCTGGCTCGCCGGCACGACGTCGAACGCGCCCTCGTCTTTGGAGGAATCGCCCACCAGAATCGCCAGGTACTGGCCGGCATTGTGAACGACTCCAGGCGCAAAAGAGGTCGTTCCTCCTAGCTGCACCTCTTGCCGCAGAACGTCACCGAAACCCACGATATAGAGAACCGCTTTGCCGCTCCCGGTGGTCTGGATTGAGAAGGCATCCCCCGCGTGGACTTGTTTGGGCAGGCTCATGCTCACGCTCTGGGAGCGGGCATGGAGCGCGGTGGCAAAAAACAGTCCACCGAGCACAAACGAAAGCCGGAATCTCATTGGAGACCACCCGAACTGTATGTCGCCACGACGGCGCGTTCGCTGCTGACTTGCCCTGCAATGTCCGGGGGAAGCGTTATGGTAAACGACGCCGGGGTCTGGGGCAAGAGGGCGCGGTCCATATAATGGTCCGCAACCCAGACCAGCTTGCCGTTCTTGTCGTAGAACGTCCCCAGAACATGCGCGACGTTCACCACCTGGCCGCCTTCATCCACCAGCTTTCCCGTAAGGGATGCTCCGGGTGCCGGATTCAGTTGTTGATCTTTGATTGCAATCACTGGGTCCGCCGATGCGGCGACCAGTGAGGAGGTTGGGTCCATGCGGACACTTCCCACCTGCGATAGAGACACGCCCTGAAAGGGAATCAGGAAAGGCGTCACCTGTTTGGGCAGCAGAAGATGAGAGATTTTGTCGAAGCTGTCTCCGGTCGCGATGGCCGCCCCATTCTTGTCCAGCAGCGTGGCCCTTACCGATACGAACGCAGGCACCACGTCCTCGTTGAGCAGTTCACCCATGATGAGCAAGCCGTCTCCCCTTTCCAGAGGATGCATGTCCACGATGCGGACGTGGGGTGCTTCCACATCCTGAGCGCCCCAATCATCCTCAGGCCCGCGGTAAATCACATCCCATCGCAGATAGTTGACGGGAATAACTTGCGGCGGCACCCGCGGTTCCTTCACCAGCGGCCACTCCGGTTCCCAGCGATCCCCATTGCGTATGACGTGCAGGTTCTTGGTATCCACAAACGTTCCAACCACCGTGGACCAATACATTTTCAACTGCATCTGCGCGTCATCCGCTGAGGCGTGTAGAGGCCGCACCTCGAAGTGATCGAGCGAGGCATAGGTGCGCAGGCTCAGATAGGTGCCATTCAAATCGCGGATGAAGTCCTGCTCGGTGAATTCGCCCTTGTTGGCCAGCCGGGAATAAGCGCTTCCCCAGTTCCTCTGGCCAATCTCGCGCGCAAGGTTGTCGACGGCTGCCTGCGGTGTGGAAGATGGCCGGAGCAGTCCCGTCGTGCCCGCATCCGCCATTGCCTCCGCAGATTGGTTGGGGTGAACGATGCCGATTCCGATCAGCAGTACTGTCGCGGCGGTGATGGACAACGCAAACAAGCGACCACTCATAGCGCCACCCTCCCCGGTGCCAGATTCGCGGCGGTCACGGACGATTCGAGCTCCTTGTCCTCCGGCCGGCGCTCGTCCGGAATCAGGAGGATCAGCAATGCCAGCAAACTGCTGCCGAAGGGCAAGGTGCCCCACATCAAGCCTTGCCAGTGCGGCGGGATCAGCGAAGAATTAAGAGGCACCGCCGGCGGCGCACCTTCCTTGCTCCAGATGCTGATGGTCTTGTCTTCCAGGTCGTCTACATGGCGGAAGCCGGCAAACGTGAGCAGCGGATCATAGTACGGATCCCGCACCAGCACCCACTTCAGCCCGTAGTGATCCGCATGATCGAGAATGGCGCGAAGCGCATCCAGTCCCGTCTTCTTGAAAAACTTGGAGTTGGTGAGTTGCGCGCCCCCGTGCGCCGTCAACTCCGGCAGCGTACGCCCGGAGTTCCATGCGCCGTCGACGCTGTCCGCATTGGTGAGCATCGCCAGTCGCGAAATCTGAGAGCCAAAGCCCAGGGTGACATACCGGTACCGGTCATGGCCGTCCCGACTGAGCCATGCAGCCGAGGACTCGACCTTGACTTCCTGCGCCTCTGCCGGATGGTAGACGCTCCAGGCAACGCCCAGGCCGCACGTCAAGCCCGCTGCCAGGAGTAGGCCGACCGCTGCCCGCATGCGGAAGCGGTCCACGAGTTGCATGGCCAGAAGCCCAACAAAGGGTAATGCAAGCAGACCCGCCCAATAGCTGAAGCGTTCCATGGTCAGCACTTCGAAGGCGCGTCCTAAGAGCAGACGTCCCACCGGGGTGGTTCCACCGATGCCTACGAGAAACGCCACCCAGAAGCCCAGAAGCAAGGGACGGAGCCGGACCACGGCGGACCCGCGGATCACGATGAACGGCAGAGCCAGAATCAGAGCACCGTAAGGGATGACGAAGTAGTTGAGGCCCAGCCAGGGGCTCAATAGGTAATTGGCACGGCTGGCGTGCGGAATCGGCGTCTGGGTAACCGGGTTATGGATGAGAGCTATCCAAAACGGCAGAAGCACCGCCGCGATCGCCGCGCCGACCACCACCATGATGGTCACCGTGCGTAGAACGAAGACGGGTGTGGGGATGCGCTCACCACCATCCTCGCGGTCCAGCAGTACCAGCGCCAGCACAGGAAGGGCAAAGAACATGGACCCGAAGAGCAGCGTGGCATGGTGAGCCGCCGCCGCCGCGGTGAAGAGCACGGAGCCCTTCAGAAAAGACCGCCATCGGCCGTGCCGCACCCAATCGAAAAGATAGGGCAGGGCATTCAGATAGATCGGTGCCGCGGAGGTTGTGGACAACTGCCCTGCGGAGTAGACCAGGAAGCTCTCAGCACCGAGAAAGACGCTCGCCAGCGCCGCATACGATGCCGCGCGCTCGTTAACCCACAGCAGGGAAAACCGGTAGACGCCCAGCACCAGAAGCAGTATTGCGGCGAACTGCACCGCCATGTATGCCATATCCAGCCCGAAAATATGGGATAGGACCGCGATCCACTGCTGCGGAAGGGGGGGGTATGTCGTCTGAGAGAATCCCGCATACCATTTCACATTCCATGGATCGAACCAGTGGTGAACATAATGGGAGGCGAAGAAAATGTGAAGTGTGGTGTCGTATGAGTGCAGCGGAAGCTTCATCAATAACAGAGGGCCATGGACGACGAAAGCCGTCATCATGATCAGACTTAACGGTATCGGCCGTTTGAACGCGCTAACAGAATCGGTTCTCTCCAAAGTCCCCTCTCGAAGGCAAAAAAAGTCCTGAAGACGCCACTATAATTCACATCTATTCAACTTGGCCGCGAGATCGAACGCTCGTCGGCCAGCTTTGGGTTACCTTCGCATGCGTATTAGTTACCTTCGCGTGCACTTGCGTTGACTCCATATAGCAGGCGTTACCTTGCATATACTTAGCGTTTACTCTATGTGTACTCAGATCGCGGCTAGCTTCCTATTACCTCCGCATGCACTTGCGTGATGCGAACACAGCATCCAAGACTCCGGAGAGGGCCCCCCTCGCCTTATCATTGATCTTTCGACGCTGCTTGAATCTGAATGCATTTGCTGGTGACTTTTTGATTGCAAAACCTGCATCCCTGAAGATCGGGTACATCTTTTTGCTCGGCTTCTCGGTTTGCTACCCGCTGCAAGCTCAGACGTACGAGGTAGGGCCTTCGGCTGCCCAGCCATCGTCTCCTTCTGCGCCTAAGCCGTCTCAAAAGGGTCCCGCCCGCCCCGGCCAGGCGCCGTCCCAGAGTGAATCGCTCGGATGGGGTTCGAATATCCAGGACGCACGGATTGCGCGCGGCGCCGAAATGGCCTTGAAGCAGGGCAATCATCCGCTCGCCGTAAGTCTGGCTCAGCGGGCCGCACAGGCCGCCCCGAACGATCCGCAGCTATGGATCCTGCTCGGCTACGCCGCCCGTCTCAACCACCAGTACGGTCTCTCCATCGATGCCTACAGTCACGGTCTGCGCCTCAAGCCATCGTCGCTGGACGGCATGTCCGGCCTAGCTCAGACCTATAGCGTCATCGGCAAAACGGACGAGGCCACCCGCCTCCTGAAACAGGTGATTGCCGCCGATCCCCGGCGGACCGACGATGCGCTGCTACTCGGCGAAATGACCATGAGATCCGGCGACTATACCGGGGCGCTCGATTATTTCCGCAGGGCGGAACAGGTAAAACCGGGCACGCGCTCCGAGTTGCTGATGGCCCTGTCCTATCAACATCTGAAGCAATTCGATCAGGCAAATCGCTATCTCGAGATGGCCAAGCGGCACTCTCCGAACAATCCTGAAGTGCAGCGCTCGCTGGCCGGCTTTTACCTGGAAACCGGGAGCTATGCGGAGGCAATCGCAATCCTGCGGTCGATTCGCAATCCGCGACCGGATGTGTTGGCTGAGCTCGCCTATGTCTATCAACTCGACGGCAAGCCGGTGGAGTCCGCCAAGTTCTACACCGAGGCCGCCAACGCCATGCCAAAGGACCTGGCACTGCAGCTCTCGGCTGCTCAGGCAGACGTCACTGTCGGTTCTATCGAAAAGGCCAATCAATTCCTCGACCGCGCCGCGCATCTGGATCCCGAGCACTACCGCTTGCATGCGATTCGCGGAGAGATCGCGCGGCTGGAAGACCGCGACGCGGACGCCGTCAAGGAATACACCACGGTGCTGGCGCATCTGCCCGCAAATCCGGCTGAAGGGCCTCTCTACGGCATTCAGGTGCATATGGACCTGATGGACCTCTATCAGAACCTGAAGCAGGCCGATGCCGCCCGCGAGCAACTGGACATCGCGCGAGACCAAATCGGGAAACTGGATGAGCAGGGACCGGACCGCCTGCCGTTTTTGCGCCTGAGGGCCTCCATCAAGATGCATCTCAACGATCTGGATGGTGCGGGAAGCGATCTGAAGGAAGCTCTTGCGATCAACCCGAAGGATCCGAACACCCTCCAGCTCGATGGGGACCTGCTGATGAAACTCGGGCGCACTGAGGAAGCCATTGCCGTATACAGCCGGATCCTCTCAATCGATCCCAAGAATCGATTCGCCCTCACCTCACTGGGATACGCCTCACGAACCGCAGGTCGCGACCAGGACGCCGAAAAGTACTTCCGGCGGCTGGCCGAAGTCGATCCGAAGCTGTACGTTCCATATGCTGCGCTGGGCGATATGTACACCGCCCGCCGCGATTTCGCCAAGGCGGAGAGCAGCTACAGCAGGGCCTATCAACTGGCTCCCAAGAACGCCTTGGTTGTGGCAGGAGGTATGAATGCCGCGATCGAAGCCCACAAAATGGATCTGGCGGGCGTCTGGGCGAGCCGCGCCACCCCCGCCATGCAGGACGAACCGCAGGTGCTCCGCGAAGAGGAGCGCTACCTGAGCTTCAAAGGCGATTACCGCCAATCCGCCGCTATCGGCGAAAAGGTGTTGCCCTTGCTGCCGAAGGACAGGGACGTGGTGGTCTACCTGGGCTACGACCTGCTCAACTTGCAGCGTTATGACGACCTGCTGAAACTTACCTCGCAATACAGCGATGTTCTTTCGAAGGAGCCGGATCTTCCACTGCTGGCCGGCTACGTCCATAAGCACAACGGGCAGCTCGAGGAGGCGCGCGCGGACTTTACCAAGGCGCTGGAACGCGATCCTGAGGTAGTGACCGCCTACGTGAACCGCGGGTATGTGCTGCACGATCTCCGCGAGTCAAGGCCTGCGGCAACGGACTTCGAGTCGGCAATCAAGCGAGATCCGAAGAATGGCGAGGCGCACCTCGGCCTGGCGTATGCAAATCTCGATCTCCGCCGCTCGCAGCTTGCCCTGAAGGAATCTGAACTGGCGGAGCGCTACCTGGGGGATTCTGAACCCATCCACCTGATTCGCGGCACAGCCTACGGACAGCGGGGCCAGTTAGCTAAGGCCGCAACCGAATATCGGCTGGCGCTGAAGTTCTCGCCGGATGATCCGTCGCTCCACCTGGCACTCGCCAGCGTGTTGTATTCGCAGCGGCGGTACCATGAATCGATTGACGAGCTGAATACAGCGCACGGCTTCGCTCCCAATGACGCCTCGATTTACGCCATGCTGGCCCGTGCCTATGCGCAGTTGGGAGATCGCGAGCAGACGCTAAAGAATGTGCAACTCGCGGAACAAAACGCCGAGCTGATGCAGGCGAAGCCCAACCATCCGGGATCGGGACCGTCTGCGATTTACCTATCCACGGGATCCGCCTTGAGTGTGCTGGGCGATCAGAACGGCGCGATGGAGCGCTTCCGTAGAGCGCTTACGGCACCGGGCAGCGATCGTGTGGGGGTTCGACTCGCCATTGCCCAGATTATGGCCCATCAGGATCGTGCAGACGATGCCAAGAGGCAGGTTGCTCTGGGCCTGATGGAAGCGGAAGCGGGAGAAACGACGCCAGCCACGGGCGAACAGCTGATTCAGGCAGCAGACGTCTTTCGCGGCGTCCATGACTACGAGCTCTCTCAGACTTATCTGGAGCGTGCCCGTGCCGTCGGTGCGTCCGATACTGCGGTCCGGATCGGCATGGCGAATAACTACACCGCGCTGGGTGATACAGCCCGCGCCCAGGCCGAACTGGCCGGGATCAGCCAGGATGCTGACAGCGATCCCGATTACCGGTATTTGCTTGCAGAGGCGAATGTCTTTCGCCAGCAGCATCACAACGCGCAGGCGCTCACAGCCTTTGCTCAGGCCTCAGACGCCGCAGGTGAAGACCAGACAGCCGAACAAGGCCTGCTTGCGACTGGCGCAGACGAAGGTCTAAGGATCAATCCCAAGGTCAGTCTGCTCTCCGACTTCTCGGTTTCGCCCATCTTCGAAGGCACCACGGTCTACGTGCTGGACTCCAAGCTGGATGCAGTCACGCCTGTCCCAATTACCGATACCTCACTTCTACCCCCACCACGATCGTCGCTACAGACACAATGGACGGCCGCCTATCATCTCCATCTCCACTATCTGCCCACGGCTAGTGGCTTCTTCCAGTTGCGCAATGCCCGCGGCACGATATCGGTGCCCAGCACGAGCTCAGTCTCCAACCGGAATACGACCGACTACTCCTTCAATTTCGGCGTGAATCCTACGGTTCATTTGGGGCGCAATTCCTTGACCTTCAACAGCGGCATCCAGGCAACGATCCGCCGTGATTCTTTGTCACCGACGGCCCTGAACCAAAACCTTTTTCGTCAATTCACGTATATGTCCACGAGCTCCTTCTTCAACGCGGTCTCGGTGAGCGGCTTCATCATGCATGAGTCCGGTCCCTTCACGGACATCAATCTGCATTCGCGCACGCTGTCCGGCGCCGTCGACTTTCGCGTAGGGGAGCCGTGGGGGAGAACCGCGCTGGTCACCGGATGGGCGGCGACCGATCAGCAATTCCAGCCGGAAAATGTCGTGAACTACTACACGTCTTCCTACATCGGTCTGCAACACCGTTTTTCGGAACGATTGGACGTGCGGGCTGTCGCAGAAGATGTGCGGACGTGGCGCATTGTTGGGTCGCGCTATGGCATCGCGCAGGCTCTGCGTCCGGCTGGCCAGGTGGACTTCTCGCCAACACGAAACTGGAGAGTGGAAGCGACGGCGGCATACAACAACACCAGAGGCTTCCACGTGTACGATGCAGTGCAAAGCGGCTTCGCGGTTTCCTACGCGATGCCCTTTCGCCGCGGTTATCAAGACGAAAACGGCGAGGTTCCGCTACAGTATCCCATCCGCTTTTCCGCGGGGATGCAGCAAGAGTCTTTCTTTAACTTTCCGGGTGACCACAGTCAGCAGTTTCGGCCATATTTCAGCATCAGCCTATTCTGAAGCGAGCGAGATCCTATGAAGATCTGCCTAGTAGCGACCTTTCCTCCGAGCGGACGCCAGTTGAACGAGTACGCATTCCATATTGCGCGCGAGTTGCAGCGCCATCCCGACGTCGAATTAACCATTCTTGCAGACGAGCTGGACGACTACGGCTTTGCAACCGACGCGAATGGCGAATCGTTGAAAGCCGATCAGCAGCCTGAGCTGCCCGGTTTCCGTGTGATCCGCTGCTGGAAGTTTGGCACCATGTCGACGCCGGTGCGCCTCTTGAGCACCATTCGCCGGCTGAAACCCGACGTAGTCTGGTTCAACCTTGTCTTCTCCAGCTTTGCTACCCCGGAGAATCCGATTGCCGCCTTTGCCGGGCTGTCGACCCCAGCCCTCAGCCGGGCCTGCGGCTTCTATACGCATATCACCCTGCACCACGTAATCGAAAAGGTTGATTTCGCGGCGGCAGGTGTGCGCTGGGAGAAGCTGTTCCGCATCGGCACCGATATCACCACCCGGGCTCTGCTCAAAGCGAACTCCGTTTCCGTGCTTCTTCCCGGCTACCGAAAAACCCTGGTCAACAAGTATTCGGTTCAAAACGTTCTTCTAGGCCGGCACGGAACCTTCGCTTCGACTCCTAGTCCGCCGGACTTTTCCAAGCGAGGCAATCCCGAGCTTCGTATCCTCGCCATCGGACACTGGGGCACTTACAAGCGGCTGGAAACGCTGATGGAAGCATTTCCCACTGTCCTGAAGGCGATTCCGAATGCGAAGCTCATCGTGGCAGGCGCTAACCATCACACGAAGGCTGGTTATTGGGAATCGATACGTGAAGCGCAGGCGCCCGATCTGCCGATCGAGTTCCGCGGATATGTCCCGGAGGAAGATATCCCCGAGCTATTCCGCACAACCTCGGTTCTGGTATTGCCGTACGATTCCGCGACCGGTTCGAGCGGCCCGGCTCATCAGGCCTGTGAATACGGCGTTCCCATTGTCGGCGCCGATATCGAGGATTTTCGCGATATGGCGGCTGATGAGGAGATGGCGGTACGCTTCTATAAGGTCGGCGATGCCCCTGACCTTGCGAACCAGTTGATTACCGTTTTGCATTCGCCGGAGTTACAACGGAGTATGGGACGCCAGAACTTCGCCGCCGGCCTCGAGATGACAATCGGCAATGTGGTCCGCAACTATCTTCGCTGGTTTGAGTTGAATAAGTGCAAGAAAGCGCTGGTTAGCTCTGCAAGGCAATAACAACTGGTTTCGCTCGTTATTTTCAAGCTAATCGTGGGATCGCACGTCCGCATTCCCTGGCATTGGAGAGTGACTGCGGCGAGGGTCACGGCCGTGAACAAGCCGGAAGTAGCGCCCAGCCTATCGATTTTGTCGATCCGCTGGCATGACGTCAGATTGAGGTAACGAAAAATGGTGCGGTCATAACCTAAGTTTCTGCCAAATCGACGCGCGCGTAGTAGATTATGCTGTTTGGGAGTTGTAGGTAGGGATAGACGCTAACCTACTCTTCTTTGGAAAAGGGCGGCAGAGAGAACAAAAGTAGACCGCCAGCGCAAGATATTTACTGCTTTGGAATGCGAATCGCTTGGAAGAGCGTGGCGACCGGTGACAAGACTGCCCGCCTTGTATTCCTTCATTTTGAGTTCGCAGGTTGAGCCATCGTCGCTCGCCTGAATATAGGAAGGACAATCCCATGGTGCAGGTGCGTGTTCCCCGGGTTCTGCGTGCAACGCTCTCGTTGCTCGCCGCAGTCATAGCTTTCCGCTGCTCTTGATCTTTGCTGGATGCGGCTCTGTTCACGCCGGCGATACAACGCCGACCGTGACTATCGCGGCCAACCCCACCACGATCACGGCAGGCGCCTCCTCCACGCTGACCGTGACGGCGACGAACGCCACCACCGTTGTCGTGACCGGAGATGATGGCAGCAGCAAGACCCTCGCTGCGGCCGGCGGCACAATGACCGTGACCCCAGCCAAGACCACGACCTATACCGCCACCGCAACCGGATCGGGCGGGAATGTGACTGCAACCGCGACGGTTACGATTTCCGGACCGCCAGCGGCTCCGACTGTCACGATTGCGGCAAATCCCACAACGATCAACGCGGGCGCTACCTCGACCCTGACAGTCGCCGCCACCAACGCCACCACCGTGGTCGTGACCGGGTCCGATGGCAGCACCAATAACTTGCCCGCGGCCGGCGGCACGGTGACGGTCAGCCCCGCTGCGACGACGACCTACACTGCCACCGCAACCGGCGCTGCGGGCACTACGCCGGCGACAGCAACCGCGACCGTGACCGTCGTCCCCGCGGGACCGCCGACTGTGACTCTCACCGCCAACCCCACCACGATCGTGGCTCCTGGCTCGACGACTCTGACTCTGACCGCGACAAATGCCACAACCCTAATCCTGCAGGGGACTGACGGAACCTCCGACTCCGCTCCCACCAACTTCCCACTCACCGGCGGCACCGTGACGGTCACCCCACCCCAGAGCGCCACATATACTGCAACCGCGACCGGTCCGGGCGGAACTGCGACGGCGACTGCCTTCGTGACCGTCACCCCAGCACCGAAGCTGGCGATCACTGCGAATCCCCAGTCAATCGTATCGGGCAACTCATCCACATTGACCGTGACGACGACGAACGTCACCAACGTGGTGATCACAGGAACCGACGGCAGCAACTATCCGATCCCGGACGCCGGCGGCACACAGTCGGTCAGCCCCACCGCCACCACTACCTATACCGTCAACGCGAATAGCCCGGTCGGACCGATGCCCCCGGCGAGCGCAACAGTTACGGTTACACCGCCGGGCACGGTGGACGCCATCAATCACGTGATCTTCATGCTGCAGGAGAACCACACCTTCGATAACTACTTCGGCATGCTGAACCCCTATCGCGCCAAGAATGGCTGGGACGTAGGATCGGACGGCAAGACCTATACCGTCGATGGCATCGACGACAAGTTGAAGTCATATCTGGCCGGACCAGGCACGGGCACTGACCAGGACCATCAGCAACAACGACCAACAAAGCCCCTCGGGGCACACACGCTGTACAAATTCAAGAGCACCTGCGTTGACGATATGTCTTCGGCGTGGACGGAGAGTTACGGCGACACCAGTCTTGGCGACTACGGCACCGGCCGCACGATCAGGATGAATGGCTTTGTCTCCAATGCCGACGGCTTTGCGAACAGCAAATGCCCGGGCGGCGTCGGTCCCTGCACCGGGTACACCGATATCAACAGGCGATCGCGCCATGGGCTACTACGATGAAACTTTCCTGAACTACTACTACTACATGGCGTCACAGTTCGCGCTGTCGGACCGCTGGTTCTCGCCTGTATCGAGCAAGAGCATCCCTAACCGCATCGCCACCTTCACCGGTGGCAGCACGCAGGGCATGACCCAGGATCCGGGTCCGACGATAACTTGCCTCAACTCCAGATAAAGACGATCTTCCAGGAACTCGACAGCAGGCAAAGGTCGTCTCGTGGAAGATCTACTACATCTCCGTCAATGGCCAGTGCGATCCTGAAGAATGCCAACCGTCAGGAGTGAACGCCATGCCGGCGACGACCTTCTCGGATCTGGGGTACTCCTATAAGTTCTTGAACGCTGCGAAGCCCTGCGGCGGCAACCTGCAACCATCGACTGTCGTCGGAGATACGACAAACTCCTTCTGCATCGATCCCACCCACATAGCGCCGCTATCAGATCCAACGTATGGATACTTTGCCGACCTCAAGAATGGCACATTGCCCAGCTTCGCCTTTATCGAATCCGGTTCCGGAGTCGATGACGAGCATCCGGGGTACCAGCAATCAGTCCTGGCGGGTCAGTTTAAGGTGGCGATCGATCATCAATGCGCTGATGGACCAGCACATCCTGGAAGGACTCCGTCTTCTTCTTCGGCTACGATGAGGGCGGCGGCCCGTACGAACACGTTCCGCCGGTCCCTAGCCACACCAATGACTGGACCGACAATGCGGAGGTGTTGGCCGGAACGTATCCCACCGACATCTCGACCATCGCGGTGAATGCGGACAGCTACAAGCCATGTGCGCCCACCACTCCTCCCGAGGACACGCCTCCGCACCTACTGCGATCTGAAGCCGGAGCGCCTGGGAATCAACCCGACCGATGATCCCTCGGTCAACGGTTTTGCTGCCCAGCTTGGCTTCCGCATTCCGAACTTCGTGATCTCACCGTTCGCGAAGAAGCACTACGTGTCGCACACTCCGATGGACCATACAGCGATCATCAAGTTCGTCGAGAACCGCTTCATCGACAATGACACTACCGGTAAAGGTTCCACTGCTCTGACGCCGAGGGATGCTGCACAGCCCAACCTGCTGGACTTCTTCGACTTCAGCGGAACGCCGTGGGCCACGCCGCCGACCCCGCCCGCTCCGGTGACCCAGAGCACCCCGCCCGGAGCCGGCTCGTGCACGCCGGATTCGCTGAAGTGATACAGGGCGTCCGGTTCGCGATAACCATCGCGAGCCGGACGCTCTGAACTTTGAAATGCAAAAATTGAGCCCGCGGGATGGCACGCCATCCGCGGGCTCAGTTGTTTTTAGGGATCAGCTCGACTGCGAAATCCGCTTCATCCTTCAGCGGCCTCTTTTACTGGAACAACTTCGAACGGCCGCATCATGTCGTTATCCTCATGCTCCAGCATGTGGCAATGGAATACGTATCTGCCGGTGTAGCCTTCAAATCGAGCGAGAATGGTGAGCACGTCGCCCGGATTTACCGTCGCAGTATCCTTCCATCCGGCCTCGTTCGCGTGAGGCTTGCGGGGCGACCCGAGGAGTTCCGTCTTGCCGTTGAGCATGGCCGGGACATTGAATCCTTGCCGTTCCGCGATTTGAAACTGCACCAGATGCAAATGCATGGGGTGAGCGTCGTCGCTGGCGTTGAAAAACCGCCACTTTTCGATGCTGTTGAGCTTGATCGTCTCCGTGACCGGATCATCGTATCCCTTGCCATTGATGCGTACTCCCAGGGACCGTCCCTGATTGTCCAACTGCTCCGATAGAACGAAATCCCTGGTCACGACCGATTTGCTGGCGTCGAGCTTCGCAAACGGGATTTGTGCCGGCATGCTGAACGATTTCCCCTTCGTGAGCGGAAGCACGACCCGAAACTGCATGAATTCATAGACTTCTGGCCAGGTGGCATTCCTCACGTTCCAGCCCGGATACGGAGCAGACGCATCATTTGTCAGCGTCACGGTTTTGCCTTCAAGTTCAGAGAAATCAAGGATCAGATCCGCTCGTTCGGCCGGCCCCAGCAGTAGCTTTTCCAGCTTGACGGGGACGGGAAGAAATCCGCCATCGGACCCGATCTGGTGCATCGCTACCAGCGACGGTATATCGGTAACGTGCTTCGCCAGATTGAAGAAGATATTCAGAAAGCGCGAGTTTGATCCGTTCAGCAGGCGCAGACGATACGGACGTGGTTCTACGTTGAGATACGGGTAGATAGCGCCATTGACGACAGGAAGCTCGCCGAAGAACATCGGTCCCCAAACTCCCGGAGCAAGCCGCACGGCATCATCCATCGTCGGCGCATAAATCAGCTGACCCTGATCATCCAGTGTGCGGTCTTGCAGGATGAGAGGGATCTCATAGTCCCCGGCGGGCAGCTTCAGGCTGCGCTCCACTTCGTCGCGCAGGAGAAAGAAGCCTGACAAGCCAGCGTAGACATTCAAGCGTGTAATGCCGAGCGCATGATCGTGATACCAGAGGGTCGCAGCCTGCTGGCTATTGGGATAGTGATAAAGCGCTGAATTGCCCGGCGTAAACCACTTCTCCGGCAGACCATCACTCTCCGATCGGCTGCGCGAGCCATGAAGGTGGGGCACGGTCCTGACCGCGGGGGCCGGGGGCATCGCACCATGGATGTGCGGATCAATCGCAAAGATGTGCCGCGTGGGCAGCTGGTTCTCCCACAGAACCTCAATCGGTCTGCCCCGCTCTGCCTCAAAAATCGGCCCAGGATATTGGCCTTCATATCCCCACACTTTTGTCGGGGGCAGCTGCGAGTGCATCTGGTGGCTGGCCTCCAGGATGCGAACGCGATACTGAGGTGTACCCCTGTGGGTCCCATGGGGCGCCAATCGCTTCGACAGCGGAAGTGGATCTATATACCGGTCGAGCGAGGCCGGTGTGCGATAGGACGATGGGGCAGACCCCGAACTCTTGGCCGCGTCGGTTGCGGCTGACTGGGCATCGATCCCATTCGAAAGAATCAAGGCTGGTACAGATGCCGCGCATAGCTTGAGAAAATCTCGCCTATCCTTTGGACCCATCTCACCTCAAAGTGCTTGCCTGAAATTGACTCAGGATGCGCCCGCAAAAAAGGCGCTGGGATGATTTTCCCATGCGAGATGGCGTTTGGAGCCACAGACTGAACTGTCCAATCTATGTGCAAGTCAGTCGATGGTGATCGCCCGGGCCACGTAGCGGTTTCCGTCGAACTCCGCAGTCACTTTCACATTTGCGCCTTCGTGCAGATTGTGGGCGGCCGGAAAGGCTGCCGGATCGAAGACGATCTTGTAGCTCTGGTCGTTATCGGCTACCACGAATTGGTTGGAGCGCAGGTCGAGGAAAGTGACACTGCCACTGAAAGAGATTTCAGACCCGGGCGTGGCAAGGATCGCGATCCGGTGGGCGATTCCTCTGCCCCTGTTGTCGTTGTCGGATGAGAATGTGGCTGATATCAATGTCCCCTTGACCAGATCGGACACGCCAGAATTGCCTGGAGCAGATGCAGCCTGACCTTGGCGAACAATCGCAGTTCCTGGAGGTACACGAAGCTTGATTGATTCGGGAGAAAGCGATTCACTGACGGTTAGCTCCCCAGTGCCGGCGTCGTAGCTCACTACCTGACCCTGGCATTCACCTTCGGGCGACCGCGACAGCATATGAACGCTGCGGGCAAAGACTGTCGTGCCGTCCAACATCGTTTCGACCGAAGCGTGGTCGTTGATGCGCAGATCGCGCAAAGAGGTCTTCACCCCATCGCGATAGACCTGAGTTCGCTCATCGTAGAGTACCTTCATCGGCCGACCGCCGCCGAAGACCTTCAGCGTCAACTGATCCTTAATCGGATCCACAGCAGAAATTGTGCCTCCAATGACCGTGCTCTTTCCCCGAGGCATCGTGAGCGGATCTGCTGGAAGAGTCTCCGCTCCTGAGGCAGGTCGCGCGGCCTCATCTTGCTGTGGCTGAACGCTCGCGGTGGCCACCTGGGAGGAGGCCATGGCAGCAAGCATGAAGGTCGCGAAAAGTAAACGCATCGGCAAACTCTACCCCACTCGATTATGACGCATCTATCTCCCTGACACTATGTACAAAGGTTTAGCCGAAGGTCACGTCTGGTGTGTAGGATGCGGCTCCGTATTGGAAGCCCGGCGGGTTAAAATGGACCATTCAGAATGGTGTCTCGGACTGCCTTGCCGATGTTAACGAATCAAGCAGATCTGGCACATAGAGGATGGCTAGAAGGCTCGAAATGCGCTGCACACGTCTAAGGTTTCTCGGATTGACGGCACTCGTGGCCTGCCTGGGCTTCCAGCAGTCGTGGGGCCGCGGTCTGAGAATCACAATCCCCAAGCGGAGCGAAATGACGCCTGTGCAGCGCCTCAATCGAGAGGGTGTCGACGCGGTTCAGAAGCACCAGTATGAAAAGGCCGAAGCACTATTCCTGAAGGCCTATCTCTATGATCCCGCCGATCCGTTCACTCTGAACAATCTTGGTTATATCGCTGAGCTCCAAGGAAAACTGGATCGGGCTCTCAGGTTTTATCAATTGGCGTCGCAGCAGGGCAGTGAGGCATCCATCGATCGCAGCAATACGAAGCAATTAGAAGGCAGGCCGTTGGAGGAAGCGCTGAACGGGGTGAAAGATGGACCCATGCGCGTGAACCACATCAACGTCCAGGCCATCGGGTTGCTCGCGGAGAATCGTAACTCGGAGGCCGGCCAACTGCTGCAAAAGGCACTGGCCATGGATTCCCAGAACGCTTTCACGCTGAACAATCTGGGAGTAGCAGACGAAGCCGCCGGAAACTACGAAGGCGCGTTGAAGTACTTTGACCAAGCAGCCGCGTTGCATTCGTCGGAGCCGGTTGTTGTAACGCTGGATCGCAGCTGGCGAGGAAAGCCAGTCAGCGAGATGGCCGCGGAGAGCGCACGGAAGTTGGAAGCGCTGCTGAAGACTACGGATAGCGCGCAGGCGCAGGCCGCTTTGCTGACTGTGCGTGGTGTCTCGGCGACGAACCGGAACGACTGGCAGGCAGCGAGGCGCGATTTTCTCAAGGCATATTCGCTCGACCCGAACAGCGCGTTTTCACTCAACAATCTGGGCTACGTCTCGGAGCGGGACGGTGATCTCGAGACGGCGCAATTCTTCTATATGAAGGCGCAACAAGCCGACGACGCGAAGTCGCGTATTGGCTTGGCGACTGCCAGCTTAGCTGAGGGCGAACGCTTGAACGTCGTTGCCGCAGATAGCGATCAAAAGGTAGGCGGAGAGCTGGAGCGTTATAAGCAGGCTCGGCATGCGCAGCCGGCCGGGAACGTCGAGCTGGAACGTCGCGACGGCACTCCGGTCGACACCACGCCCCCTCCTCCAGCCGCACCCACTCCGAATGGCCCTTCGCCCGCGCCACAGACTTCTGTGCCTGTAACTCCCCCGCACTCCAATTAAGGGAAATCCAATCTTGTCGAACGAATCCAGCGCCCACCCTTCACAGAAGTCCAATGTCCTGCTTTCTCGCCTGCTCTTTCCGCCGAGTAACGATGCGGCGCAACTGGGCCGCCTGCATACTGACGTAAGAAATATCAGCCGGGAAGACTTCGATGACTTAGTGAATCTCGCGAATCTGAATCATGTCGTTGTGCGTGGGCTGAAGGTCTTCCTGAAGATCGTCCGCGACGGGAAGGACGACGTTCGTGCCGAGTGGGCCAATGCGGCAATCGCCACAGAGCAATCGCGTATCAATACCGCGATCCCCGTTCTCCACAGCATCTGCAAGGCCTTCGATGAGGAAGGTCTGCAAGTTGCTGTGATCAAGTCCCTCGATCATTGGCCCGATCTTGGCAGCGATCTGGACCTGTATACAAGCGCAAAGCCGGAGCAGGTGCTTGAGCTGATGCGGAGGCGCTTTCAAGCCCAAACTGCTGCCCGGAGCTGGGGAGATCGTCTGGCGCGCAAGTGGAACTTCGATATCCCTGGCCTGCCGGAGGCTGTCGAGATTCACGTGGGGCGCCTGGGCCAGACGGGGGAACAGACAACGATTGCATCCCGGCTGATCGGACGTGCCCGGCAGGTGCAGATTGCCGGCCTTACTTTCCGGACAAGCTCCATCTCTGACCGCCTGATGATCTCGACGCTGCAGCGTATGTATCGTCACTTCTACTTCCGGCTCTGCGACATCGTCGACTCCGGGGAGCTCATCGAGTCCGGTCTCATCGACTATGAAGATCTGCGGTCCTCAGCCAGCGCGGCCGGGATATGGGAAGGAACAGCCACCTATTTGGTGATCGTCTCTGATTACGTCAAGCAGTATCGGGGGACCGGTCTGGTTCTGCCGAAGTTCGTCACCGACACTGCCCGTTTTGGCGGCGACCAGGCCTACTATGCCCGTAGCTTCCTGCGCGTGCCAATCATGCCGCAGTCCGCTGGCCTGTATGGATCGCAACTCACAGGTCTTCTCCGCCACGGTGATCTGAATAACAGCGCCAGACTGGGCCTTCTGCCTTGGCTCGCTACGGCGGCATTCGTCGGCCAAAAGATTACCGGCAGCGACAAGGGAATCTGGTAGAGCGGAATACAGGTGTGGCTTTTCTCAACGAAGGGCCACGAGTTTCTGCCAGCGCTCGACACTAGCGAGTCGATACCACAGAAAGAAGGCGCTAGCGGGCCACGATCAACCAGCAGACCGCCGCGAACGGGTAGCCATTCGGCGCGGCCCAACAGCATCCCGTCGCATCATTGCGCGACTTTCGCTGTTTGCGATTGTTGCTGCTGCTTGGGATAGTATCCCTTGCGCGTCCGCACCGTCATAATCCCGCGTTTGGATACCTTTGCCTCGACCCGCACCGTCCGGTAGCCACCCAGACTCGCTGATTTGGTCGAGTGATAGCCGATGGTGTACTGATTCCGAATATCGCGCGCGACTTGCACGGCGATGTCATCCACATCTTTCAACGAACGAGGGAAGTAGGCGACGCCACCCGTCTCGAGCGCTAGCGCCTCCAGATCTTTTCTCGCTGCCGCCGCCTCTTCCCTGGTCAGGTCTTCGTAGAGCAGTCCAATCGTATAGACCACGGGACCATCCAGCCCCTGGACGCGCCGGATCGCCTGCTGCAGGGTCAATCTCGATGCGTTGTCTTCGCCATCCGTAATGATGAGCAGCACCTGCTTTTGTTCCTTCGCATGCCTGGCCATCTCGTTTGCTGAAGCGACGACGGCATCGTAGAGCGCCGTTCCGCCCCTGGAATCGATGTGCGAGAGGCCCTTCTCCAGCAGGGTAATGTCCGAGGTGAAGCCTTGATCCAAAATGGCGTGGTCAGAAAAATTCACCACGAACGCTGCGTCCGCCGCATTCGACGCTCGCACCAGATGCAGGGTGGCGTCGTTTACCGCCGCGCGCTTGTCGCGCATGGAGCCCGAGTTGTCGACGAGAATACCCAGCGACACCGGAACGTCCCGATGCTGGAACGATTGGATGGTTTGCGGAACGTTGTCTTCCCACACCTGGAAGTTTCCGCGATCCAGATCGGTGACGAGCCGCCCTTTGTCGTCGACAACGGTGCAGGGCAGCAGCACCTCATCCACGTCCGCACGCAGGACGAAGCCATTGCCCTCCTTCGTCAGCGTTCTGTTGCCGCCCGGTTGGGTTGTCCCAGGCACCGAAGGGCCGGCTGGCGGATTTGTGGCGACCGGTGCTTTCTCTTCAAGATCGGGAGAGAGAATCGGATCCTGGTCGGTAGTCAGACTCGGTTGAGCTTGCGGTACGGTGAGATCACGCGTGGGCGCGGCTGCTTTTGGTTGCTGCGCCGGCGGTGTCTGGCCGGGTGCCAGACAGGCGCAGCAAAACGCCAGGGCGGCGGGGAGTGTCCAATGGAGGAGACGCGATCTCGAAACGACGACGCTGGGCATAGGTGCGGACATAAAGCGATTTGACTGCTGGAGGGCAGTCGCCCTCTCCTTCACGATACTTGGCTCCCGGAGATTTGGCATCGGCTTTCCGATCCCGGGCGAGGATCGGGGGCAAACGCGGCACTCGCAACCGTAACCCTATATTCCTGAGATCTCAATGGCACCTCCAGGGCAGCCTAGGGCTGAGCAGCGATCGCTGCCATCGGTAATTCAAGGGAAAATGGGGGCTGGTTGGGCGCGTTGGCAAAGACCCAAAGTCCGTGGAAGCCATCCTTCCATTCCGGATGCAACGTCAGCAGCGCCTTCATCAGCGCAACCGTTTTGGTTCTCGCTGCGGCCGGATCACTCACGTCCGTGGTCTCGTAGCGGATCGCCAGATCGAATCCACCCAATGTGCTGTCGGTACGAATGTTGGTGATGGCAACCGGCGAACCTGCAACGTCGACAGACATGGGCTGCGCGCCCGGCAGCCCAACAGGCGTGGACGCTCGCATCTCCTGAACCAGCTTGTCGAAGTTATTGCTGTCCACAAATTCGGCAGGAAGCAGAAGATAGATAGCAGTCTGATAGTAGAAGTAAGCGTTCCACGGCTGACCTGCCTGGTGGAACTCACGGGCCTTAACCCAGTACCAGACTCCGTCGTGGCCGGCGCTCATCAGGGGCCGTGGAAAAAATCCCGCCAGTTGCCAGCCCGCGGCTCCGCTCGTTTCGAGCAGCATGGAGAGTCGTTCCGGGCTCTTCACGCCTGTCGCTTCAACGATGGCAAAGGCGAAATGTCCCGCGGGCAAGCGCGGAATGTTGAAGATCACATGCAGGTCGTTGGCCGCCACGCCGCAGAAAAACTGCACCGCATCTTCTCCCGGCGGGGCATCCGCCGCATCCAGGTCATACACCGACGTCACACTGAGCGCTGCACCCTGAATGGTGGGGCTCAGGTTCTGAATCGTAGAGCCAATGCGATCGAAATTGCTGGCGACGCTTGGGATCGTTGCCGCCCTTACCCCGTTTACATTGCCGCTTTGTATATTGGTCGCAATCGCGCGCGCCGCGGTGACGATTGCGTCACGTTGCGGCCCCTTCATCTCTGCCTGCGTCGTGCAAGAGACCGCGTAAGCATCGCTCACCGAAAGAAGACAGAGCACCGCTGCGCCAACGCGCCAGCCGATAGACCATGACGGCCTGAGGCCGCGAGCAAACCACCCTAGAATCCTGCGTGCCATACCCACCGTGACTCCCTCCAGTTCATCACGGATTGGCGCGACTGTCCAAAGCAATTGGTAATGCGGAGGCAAAGCCACGGAAGCAGCGGGGATCATGGGAACCGCAGAGCGGAACCGCAGAGCCGAAGAATCTGCCGGGCAGAAGAAGCGCAGAACCGCAGAACCTGTGCTGAGGCACAGGAACACCAACTCAGCTCCCAATGCCACCGGCGGCTTCGTAGCGCGACCATCCGCATGATGTGAGATAGGGTAAGCCAGCGCTTCTCGTTGCTCTCCGACGTGCTCTCAGGCTCGCTACTCGATAGCTCTTCAATCTCATCGAGAGCAGGAGAAATGGCTCCGAAATGCTCGTAGCAATTCAGTAACTACAACTACGGAGTCATCTATCGGCGCTACTTCTCAGCCATTAGTGAACAAATTCTTGTCAAGATGCCTTTTGTGGAAATGTTTGGTTGGAAAGTGGGATGTGCCAACTTCTCCCGAGTCATTACAAAAGACACAAGCCTTCCCGTAATGGGTGCGATAGATGCCCGGCAGAAGGTCCAACTTATCAAGCAATCTTCAGATTTATTCTCATATTCTTCAGTCCCTGCCGAATAACTAGCCGCGGAGCGAGCTATCTCGCAACGCACATTTTTTGGCACTAGTGGCCTGAGGACAGAAGAGAATGCGATCAAATTGGCGTCCCCTCACCTGCGCAATTCTCGCTTCATTTTTTGTAATGCTACTTACCGCTTGCGGCCTCACCGTGACCAAAGCCGGTGTCTTCGCAGGCTCGGAAACCGCACCGGTCTCAGTTGCGCTGACCGGCTCAAGCACAGTGACCCTCGGCGGCCAATCGCAATACGCTGCAACCGTGACCGGCAGCTCCGATAATTCAGTGACCTGGAGTGTGAACGGAGTGGCCGGAGGAGATGCCACCGTGGGTTCGATTACTTCGGCGGGCTTGTATCTCGCCCCGGTCAGCGCGCCCCAGTCCGCGAACGTGACAATCACGGCGACCAGTGTGGCGAGTCCCACTGCATCCCAGAGCCTCGCCGTGGCACTTGCCGCACAATCGAAGGCTCCTACCGGTGCATCGCCTGTTACGCTGCTCCTGAATGGGCCGACAAGCGTCACCCTTGGTACTTCGGCACAGTATGCCGCGACCGTGACGGGCACCTCCAACACAGCAGTGAATTGGACTGTGAATGGAGTGGCGGGAGGCAGCGCCTCTGTTGGCTATATCTCTGCTGCGGGACTCTATACCGCCCCCGCAAACGCACCCTCGTCCTCAACAGTTACGATTACGGCGACCAGCGTGGCGGGCCCGTCCGTCTCACAGAGTCTCGCGGTCACGCTTACCGCGCCGACCAATACTGCGGGAGGCGGTCCCACCATAACGCTGACCTTGAGCGGAGCAACGAGCCTCACGGAGGGAGCATCGGCACAATATGCCGCGATCGTAACCGGAACCTCCGACACAGCCGTGGCCTGGAGCGTCGACGGCATCGTGGGAGGAGACACAACTGTCGGCTCCATCTCTGCAAAAGGGCTTTATACCGCTCCGGGAAGTTTGCCGCAATCTTCGAAGGTCACGATTACGGCGACCAGCAACGCTGACCCATCAGTCGCACAGAGTATTTCCGTTGTCTTGAATGCGCCGAAAGCTCCGAACGTGACGTTGGCACTGAGCGGCCTAACGACGGTCACGCTAGGCACCTCTTCGCAATACGCCGCGACGGTAAAGGGAAGTGCGAACACTGCTGTCATCTGGAGTGTGAACGGCGTCGTCGGCGGCGATAGCGCCGCGGGCTTCATCTCTGCAAAAGGACTCTATACCGCGCCGGCCCGTGTTCCAGGATCCTCAAAAGTAACTGTCATGGCGACCAGTATTGCCGATTCGTCCGTTGCGCAGAGCCTCGTTGTCACTCTCGCCGCTGCACCACCGCCTCCGCGTCTGACGCTGACCCTCAGCGGCGCGACAAGTGTCACTCTGGGGACGTCTTCGCAATACGCTGCCACGGTGAGCGGCAACTCGAATACCGGCGTGACCTGGACGGTGAACGGAGTCACCGGGGGCAACGCAACCGACGGCACCATCTCTGCAAACGGGATGTATACAGCGCCCACCTCTGCACCACAGCCATCTACAGTCACCATTACGGCGGCCAGCGTGGTCGATCCGACTGTTGCAAAAAGCCTGGTCACGACATTGGTGCCGCCGACACCGACGGATCGCATTCCAGCGAATGCCATTTCATCTGGCCCACTCGATGGTTCCACCAGATGGCAGTGGAGTCATGATCCAGGCACACCCGGTAGCTCACAAGGATCGAGTGTGTATCCGGTCTCAGGGCTCTCCTCGGACAACGCCGCTAGAGGGTTCTATATGACCTACTCCGGCCGTTCAGGAGAGATTTATCATCTCTCCTTTGCCATCGATAAGATTGCTACCCATTTCGTCTACGACGCGTATGTCTATGTAGACGATCCATCGCAATTGGCAAATCTTGAAATGGACATGAATGATGTCATGCCCGACGGCCAGACCGTTATCCTGGGTACGCAATGCTCAACGTATTCGAAGAGCTGGGAGTACACCTATCAGTCCGGCGGAAGCTTCCACTGGCATTCTTCGAATATCCCTTGCGATCCAAAGACGTGGTCAGCAAAGACATGGCATCACATCCAGATCGCCTCCCATCGCGACAGTTACGGGAGTGCAACCTATGACTGGGTCGGTGTCGACGGAACCTATACGAATTTTCAAAACGCTACCATCAATTCCTCACGCCAGCTGGGGTGGGCGGTGGGAGACCTGCTCATCAATTTCCAGATCGACGGCGCGAACGCCGGAAGTGGTTCCAACACGCTCTACACGGATAAGTTGACTGTCTATCGCTGGTGAGTGTCCGCCGGGAGGCTCCGGAATGCCTTAGTTATGGTGCTGTGAGGGGGGACTTGCCCCCAAGGATCGCAAGCGGCTCAACGTAGATTTTCTGGCGCACCCGCCGCCGAGAAACTCAGCGATACCGCGGAGCACGTGGCCAGGCGCAAGCGAAAGCAGGAGCCAAGGCCAGGGCGACTCTCTACCAGTAGTTCAGCATGATGCCGGTCGGCGATCCACTTAGCTAGCGAAAGACCAAGTCCGGAGCCGCGCTTGGCACGGTGCTGTCCTTCCAATCCATTCTCTCGATATGCATTGCCGCCTCTGTAAAAGCGTTCAAACAGATGCGGTATATGCTCCGGAGCAATCCCGATACCGGTGTCCCGCACCTGAAGCGTGACATGATCCGCTTCGCGCTCCAGGCTAATCTCAATACCGCCGCGCTCCGTATAGCGGCACGCGTTCTCCATCAGGATTGCCACACATTGGCGTAGGGCGGTGACATCCCCCATCGCCCACGCTGGTGCGTCGCTGCCGGTAAGACATAGAGTCAGGCCCTGTTGGCGTGCAAATGGCTCCCAGTGCTCTGCTGCTTCCGCTACCAGTCGATCGAGCGAAAGAGGGATCAGCGCCAGATCTTCTGCATTGGCATCTGCACGTGCCAGGGCTAACAGGCTCTCCAGCAATGCGGTCATATGCACTGTCGTCGCCTGCACTTCCTCCAGAGTCTTCTTGTAGTGCTCAGGGGAACGCGCAAAGCACAGCGCAATCTCAACCCGCGTGCGGATCAGGGAGAGCGGAGTGCGCAATTCATGTGAGGCATTCGCAGTAAAGGCGCGCACGCTGGCGAAAGCCGAATCGATGCGCGCCAGCATCTGATTCAATGTCTCCGACAGATCCTGCAGCTCGTCGCGAGTGTCGGATACGGGCAGGCGCACGGAAAGATTTGTTTCGTTGATGCGACGCGCCTCTGCGCTGATCGCGGCAACCGGTGCTAGCGCTCTCCGGCTCACCAGGTGCCCTGCGATCGCCGCCATAATTAAGAGCACCGGCGTCAACAGCAGAAGATTTCGCGTGAAAGAAAGAAGCAGCAGGTCGGCGTGATGAAATGAGAGCCCTGTAGAGACCGTGTACGTGCTCTCATGCACCTTGATGGTGCGAGAAAGTGATTGCAAAGGCCGCGGTGTCCTTTGGAAGGTCAGCGTCGTACCAGGTGAGCGCCGAGGCAAGGGAGGCAGAGGCAGTGAGACAGAACGACGGTCGGAAAAGTAGAGCCACTCTCCGTTCTGGTCGACGATCAGCAGATGTTTGCCCTCATCCCGCCCGGCGTACTCATGGTTCAGTGCGGTTCGTATCTGCTCTAGAGTTGCATTCTGCGACTGGCGTTGCAGAAAACCGGCAAGGTCTTCAATGCGCTCGTCCAATTCGCCTTGCGCCGTTGAGACAAGACTTTTCCTCAAAGACAGCCACGAAGAAAACACCAGCAGCAGCGCCGCTGCGGAGAAGAATACGAAGTAGCGCAGCGTAAGCTGTACGCGTATCGGCCAATGGCTCATGCTTTCGTCGCGCTCGAGATCGCTGATTGTGCGCCAAGCCGATATCCGATTCCGCGCGCAGTGTGGATGAGGCGAGTCCGAAAAGGAAGGTCTATCTTGTTGCGCAGTGCGCTGACCAGCGTGTCGACGTTGCCGCTGCTCGCCATGTACCCACGCCCCCATACGCTTTCGATCAGCGTCGAACGAGTCACAGTCTGTCCATTCGCGCGCACCAGGCACTCCAGCAGGCGGTACTCCGCCGGCGAGAGTGGAATCGGCTTTCCGTCGCGATAGGCGCTCTGCTTGAACGGGTCCAATTCCAGCTCGATCGTGCGGTTACTCATCAGTGTGCGTGGCCGTGTCGTTGCCTGGATTCGGGCCAGCAGCTCAAGAAAGGAGAAAGGCTTGGTGAGGTAATCGTCTGCGCCGCATTCAAGTCCGCAAATGATCTGGTCCTCGGCGTCGCAGGCCGTCAGCATGAGAATGAACGGCTCCTGCCAAAAAGAGAACTCGTGGGAGCGCAGGGCGGTGGCGATGCTGTAACCATTCACGCCCGGAAGGATGACGTCGAGCAGGATCAGGTCAAATTCGTGTTGTGTCGCCAGCGATAAGCCATCCTGTCCATCCGATGCGACGGCCACCGTATGGCCATGCTCGCGCAGGCCATCGCGCAGCATGATCCTCATTTCCGGCTCATCTTCCACAACCAGCACGCGCATCTTGCCCTCAAAGGGATGCAAGCCGCCTAGGATCTTGCATCCGGGCCCCTGCTAACCTCAGGAATATTTCACAAAAAGATGAACGTCGTTTTAACGGAACTGCCTATTGTCTGAGTTGCGCCGCAAGGTTCCCCAAATCTACGCGGCAGAGAACTTATGAGCATCAAGAGAATTGCATTTCCAATCGCTGCGATCCTGTTCACTGTTTCCGCTCTCGCCCAATCGCAAAAAGGAGTCATCTCGGGCACCGTTACCGATGTTTCCGGTGCCGTGCTGCCAGGCGCCCGCGTGGAGCTGGTGCCCAAGGCAGCAACCCAGGTAAGCAATGCACAGGGGCAGTTCCTGGTTCCGAATCTGAGCCCGGGCACCTATGCCGTCACCGTCTCCTATGTCGGATTCAAGCCCTACTCCACCACAGTAACGATTGCCGCAGGACAGACCACCACGGTCACAGCCGTCATGCCAGTCGCGGCTGTAAATCAGCAGCAGGTCATCGTCTATGCAGGCCGGGCGCATGGCGACGCCGAGGCGATCAATGAAGTGCGCACATCGCCCAATATCCTCAATGTCCTGCCCGCGGAGGTCATCACCAGTTTGCCGAACGCAAACATTGCAGATGCAGTTGGCCGGCTGCCGGGTGTCACGCTCGAGCGAGACGAAGGCGAAGGAAAATACGTTCAGATCCGCGGCACGGAACCGCGCTTGAGCAACACAACGATAGACGGCATCAACGTGCCGTCACCTGAAAGCGGTGTGCGGCAGGTAAAATTGGACACGATTCCTGCCGATCTTGTCGAATCGGTGCAGATCAATAAGACTCTCTCTGCCAATCAGGACGGCGACGCGATCGGCGGTTCCGTCAATCTTGTCACCAAAACTGCAGGCGAGGCTCCGTATATCTCCGCGTACGGGAGTGGCGGCTTTTCGCCGATCTTCGATACACCGCCGGTCAGCGAATACGGAGTCACGGCGGGTAAACGCTTCGGCGCACAGAAAAAGCTGGGTATTTTGGGCGGCTTTACCTACGACTACAACGGCCGCGCTATCGATGATATCGAGCCATCGCCCACGTCGGACAGTCTGATCCCCTCTTACGACAGCATCGATATGCGCGAATATCGCTACGACCGTAGCCGCTACGGCATTATCGGTACGGCGGATTACAAGATCAACGAGGGCTCCGATATCGCCGCGCGTTTCCTGTACTCCGACTTCAAGGATTATGGGGATCGGTGGGTATATACACTGAATAACGGAGACGTTCCCAAATTCAACGTGTCCAGACGACTTCCCGACTACGCCATCGGCACACTGGCGATCAGCGGAAAACAGCTCTTTACCAGTTCATGGCTCACCTATGAAGTCTCCGCAGCACGCGCCAGACAGGCCGCAGCAGCTGGCAATCCGGGCGCCAACTTCGATTACACCGGTGATCCGGACATCGTCAGCAGCCTCTGTACGTATGACGCGGCAGCCACGGTCAGCAAGTACCGTCCGCAGTTCAACCCGGCTTGCACTGCGCCTGGAAGCCCGACCTTTGACCCGGCGAATTATACGTTGAGTGAACTGGACCTTACGCAGGGGCAGACGAGTCAACTCAACCTGCAGGCAAACGCCTCTTATGCGATGAATTACCACGCCGGATCGCATTTTGGAACCTTCGAATTTGGATTCAAAGTGAGAAACGCCCACAAAGGCCAGTTCGCCTTTTCTCCCGCGTACACACCAAACGACAACTTTGCGCCTGAGGCGCAGTTGATGAGTAACTTCCTTAATAATATTCATAACAATCGTTATTACGGTGGCAGCTATCAGCTTGGACCGTTTGCCGATTACAGAAAAATCGTTCAGTTCCAGCAGGCAAATCCAGATGATTTCTCGACCGACGAGGCAGCCACGCACCTAAACTCAGACGCGAGCAACTTCAACCTCGATGAGCGGATCACCGCCGGCTTTCTGATGAACACCATTGAATTCGGCAAGTTCCGGGTCCAAACCGGTCTGCGTTTTGAAGCGACAAACCTGCGCACCACCGGATATCAGGTCAATCTTGATAGCAACGGTGACTATGTTTCGACTTCGCCGGTGCATTCCACCGGTTCCTATCTGGATCCTCTTCCGAGCGTGCAAGTTCATTATGCGATTACACCCGAGACCGCCATTCGCGCTGTGTATGGGCGTGGGATTTCACGTCCCAATCCACAGGACCTGATCCCTTCCATCACCTTGGATCAATCCACAAATCCTTTCACCTACTCTCTGGGCAATCCGAACCTGAAGGCCGAACACGCCAATGACTACGACCTGCTATTTGAGAAGTTTTTCAGCCCGTTGGGCCTGATTCAGGCCGGCTTCTTCTACAAGGATCTCGGTGATCCGATCATTTCCATACGGACCGCACCGACCTCCGGGCAGTTCGCGGGCTTTCTGGTGCAGCAACCGACGAATGCCGGAAGCGCCTATGTCACCGGCCTTGAGATCGCGTACCAGCAGCGGCTCTCGTATCTGCCAGGACGGTTTGGCGGTCTCGGTTTCTCCGGCAATTACAGCTACACCGCATCACAGGCCAGCGGGGTCGACCCGCTGCGCACCGACAAACCGGCCTTACTGCGCCAGGCACCGAATACCTGGAACGTTAGTCCCACATATGATCAGGGACCTCTGTCGGTCCGGATGGGAATCTCCTACAACGGTCCGAATATCTATCAATATCAATACGAAAACCTTCAGTATCAGGATGGATCAACACAGACCATTCCTCTGGATCCACCCCCAACCGGAGGCACCAAGGGGCCGGCGGCCGACAACTATCTCTACGCTCATACTCAGGTAGACGCGCAGGTCATGTATCGCCTGCCCGCTGGCTTCACCGCGCTGGTTTCGGGTCTGAACCTGACTAACGAGGTCTTCGGCTTCTATAACGGCTCACCGCAATACGTCGTGCAACGCGAGTACTACAAGCCGACTTATTCCTTCGGCGTACGCTGGACTTCCAACCGCGAGCACTAGGCACGGCTGGGAGAGCAGCAGTTCGCTTGCTGAGGGCGGCGATCTGGCTATCGATGTAGCATCGCCCGGCGCGTCTTCGCTCCACTACCGAACAGGAGATTTACTTGATCCGTCATGCTCTTGCAGCGTTCTTTCTGCTGCTTACCGTCACTCCGACAGGCGCGCAATCCGCTCCGCTTTCCGTCCAGAAGACCATATCTCTGCCGGGTGTCACCGGTAAGTTCGATCACTTCGCCTATGATCCCGCGTCGAATCGGCTCTTCGCCGCCGCAACCGGAAATCACACCGTCGAAGTGATCGACGTGCCGGCAGGGAAGGTGCTGCAGGAGATCACCGGGCTCCGCAAGCCGCATGGAGTCGCCTGGGTTTCAGAAGAAAAACGCCTATTTGTCGCCGATGGCACACTCGCAGCTCTCAATGTGTACGAGGGCACGCCTTTCAAGCTCATCGCTAGCCTTCCCCTCTCTGATGATGCCGACGACATGGCCTACGACGAGACCACAAAGCTGCTCTACGTAGGTCACGGCGGCAGTAGTGCCGAAGTTCCCGGACGTGTCGCCGTGGTCGATACGGTAAAACTGGTGATCGTCGATAACCTGCCCATGCAGGCGCATCCGGAGGCGCTGGAGATCGATCCCGCCAGCCATCGCATCTTTGTGAATGTCGCCGATGCCGCGGAAGTCGCCGTCATTGATGGCGCAACACACACCATCAATGCACATTGGCCCCTTACCCGCGCCAAAGACAATGTCCCGCTCGCTTTCGTACCGGAATCCCATGCGCTGCTGCTGGGCTGCCGCACACCCGCAACGGCCTTGCTGCTGAGCACCGATGATGGCAAGGAGATGGATTCGGCGCCCTCCAGCGGCGGAGCTGATGATCTCTTCTATGATCCGGTAACTCATCATGCCTATCTCATCGCTGGCAGCGGCGCCGTCGATGTGTTCGAAGTGAACGCCGGCAAAATCAGGAGCGTCGGAAAGATCGCAACCGCCTCCGGTGCAAAGACTGGTCTGTGGGTGCCAACACGACGCGAACTCTTCGTCGGCATCCCCTCTGCAGGCTCGCAACCGTCGCAGGTACAGGTCTTCAAAGAAGCCGCGGCGGGAACTCAGCCTGCGTCCGTAGCAGAAGCAGAAGATGTTTCGTCCACCAGCCTGCTCAGCACACCAGGGCCGACCTTCACCGTTTCCTCTTCCGAATTGCCGAAGCATTGGTCGCTCATCGCATACGGTGACACGCGTTTCACCGATCCCTCGAATGAGACCGTGACCAACCCCTTTGCGCGCCGCGCGCTCGTTGCGCGTATCGCAGAGCTGCATCCGGATGCACTGCTCATCTCTGGCGACGTACCTTACGATGGATCAAATCCCGACGACTATCAGGTGTTTCTGCGAGAAACCGGTGCCTGGCGCAATGAGCACCTGCGCGTTTACCCCGCACTTGGCAATCATGAGCTTCACAAGGATGAGGCTCGCGAACCTAAGAACTGGTGGGCGGCATTCCCAGAGCTCAACAGACGCCGCTGGTATTCCGTAGCGTTCGGCAACGAATATCTGATTGCACTGGATTCCGACCTTCCCTTGACTGAAGGCAGCCGCCAGCAACTCTGGCTTGCAGACCAACTGGAGCACTTACCACCAGAGACGCATTTCGTCTTCTTCTCGTTGCATCATCCGCCAGTGGCGGACTCGATCGAAGGCAATCATTCTCATGACGTGCGACCGAACGAAAAAGCCCTCGCCACGTTTCTTGCGAAAGAGGCACCACTATCTCGCGCCCAGTTCGTTGTGATTGCCGGCCATATCCACAACTATCAGCGCTTCTCACAGGATGACATCACCTATCTCGTCTCGGGAGGTGGCGGCGCCAAGCCATATCCCATCGCACGCACTCCGGCCGATCTTTACCAGGATCCATCCTTTCCCAACTATCACTACATTCGTTTCGAGTTCCATGGAAAGCAGATCGAAGCAGTGATGTACCGGCTTGCCGATCCCAAAGCCGACAAGCCGGTATGGGAAAAGAAAGATGCATTCACGATCCCGATCAAGCAATAGGAGCGCTGGTGGACGCACCAAGCATTAACGGCAGTTCACAACGATGATGCTGTTTCGGATCGCCGTCTTCGTCCCCAACAGCGTGCGGATTGCACCGCCGTTGTGTTCGGTAGAGTTGCTGTGAAAGGTGCTGTTGTTCGCCACCAGAGGTTCGGCTGTGTAAATGGCGCCGTCGTCCGCTTGGGGATTTCCGCTTACTGTGGCAGCGTTTATTGAAGAACGTGCTGTTGTTGACGGCTAATGACTGTCCACCATCAATAGGCTGAGGTACTCGAAGAATAGTCGGAAGCACCAACGCGCTGTTGCAAAGCTAATCAGCGACCGCCGGTTGTATCCCTCGGCTACGAGTTGACGGCTGCGGCTCGAGCCTGCAGGCGAAGGGCTTCTTTCGCGATATCGACGTAACCTTCACTGCGAGCCTGCCTCAGCGTTGCTATCAGGCGTCGTCGTGCCGTTTGCCGGTCGCCGGTCGCAAATGCCAATCGAGCATTCCGCAATTGATAGCGCAACTGAAGGACATGGTTCTGGGTTCTGCCGGCGAGCGGATCAAGTGTGCTCATCTCGGCGATCGCCTCCGGCATCTTAGTTTCTGCCATTAGCGAATCGACAATGACTAAGCCGGCGCTCAACTCATCATCCGCCTGCTGCTCCAGGTGGAACTGCGTCTTGCACCTGCGAGCCTGGGCTTCGGCGTCTGCCGAGTTTCCTTCCAGGATCCGGATTTTCGCCAGTTCCACCTCGGTTTCAGCAACGGCCTGCTTTCCCCCGAGTTCCTGTTGCAGCCGTAGCGCGTTTTCGTAGGAAGTTCGTGCCGCATGCAGATCGGCTTGCTGACGCTGTACGTCGCCGACACCGACCCACGCAGTGGCAACCACGCTCTTGTCACCATTCGAACCGGCACTCTGAAGCGAGCGCTTGAAGTACCCGAGAGCGCAAGGCAGTTCGTCGCGATGCAGACAGAGATCACCGAGATCGACCAAAGCTCCTGCCAATCCATCCGTGTCATTGATCCGTTGATAGCTGACGATGGCTTGATGCAGGAGTTGATCGGCCTGGCGCAGCCGCCCGCTAGCCAGATAGCTCTCGCCGAGGTTATTGGAAGATGCTCCCAAGCCCTCCGCTTCGTCAGTGCGACGAAACTCGGGTATGGCCTGACGCCACATTGCTTCAGCTTCGGTCCGTTTGCCGTTCTCGTAATAAATGCCCGCCAGATCATTCATCGTACGCGCCGCGTTGTTCAGATCTCCGGCAGCCAGGTAGCTGCTTCGCGCGCGCCCACACTCTTGGATGGAGCGGTCAAACGAAATACCCAGGCTTGAATCCTGCTCGCAAAGGATGCCGTAGCCCCGGGCAATCATCAGTGTCGAGCCCCGCGCGGTTGCCTTCGCAATCGCCTGCTGTGCCGCGAGTCGCGCACTGCGCAAATCGCGCCCAATCAATACAGTGGCGCTCATCAGGTCGATACGTGGATCAGTGCCGATCGGCACGGGTAACCTGCGCAGTGAAGCAAGAGTTCGTAACGCATCGTCCGAGTTGACATGGAACTGTGCGGTGGCTAGGAGGAGTCCATACTCCAGATTGTCGGGAAAAAGGCGGAAGAGCTCGGCATATGTTCTGCTGGCGGCCGCCCAGTCGCGCAATGTTTCTTCATATTGACCACGAATGGCAAGAGACAACTCGTCAGGAAGATGCTGTGACTGATCGACAGCGAGTTTCGCCTCGCTGCGCGCGAGAGTATCGTAGCCGAGATGGGAATGCGTGTTTGCAAGGGCCGCATGTGCCATTGCGTAATGTGGGTCCGCATTGACTGCGCGCTTCAAAAGATCGCGGGCTCCCACAAAATCAAAGTTCAGCAGCCGGGCACGTCCTTCGCTGTAAAACTGAAGGGCCAACTGATTCGCGGCCAGGGGCGCGTCAGGCCGCGCGCTCGCGGGCGCAAGATCGTCGCTCGGGAGCAGAGCCTCACGCAGACGGCCTCCGGCACGGCCGGCGAGATCAAAGAGTTCATTCTGGTTACCGGTAAAGGCCTCCTCCGCAATGGTTTCGCCGGCTGCGGTATCTTGCATTCGGATGTCGAGCCTGAGATGATTCCTCCCGGCGTCCGGCAGCAGCGCATAGGAGCCGAGGACAATAACGTCAGCACCAAGGCTTTTACGCAGCCGCAGCAAGGTCGTGCGCGACAGCGTGTCCTCTTCCGGAAGTCCCAGGTCACGCTTTACGTCCGCGACGTCTTCGCCCGATACCAGACGGAGATCAGCGCTCGCTGCCAGTTCGGTATTCAGCATTTCGGTAAAGGCAACAGAAAGCCAGTTCTGGTCTGACCGGGTTGTGAGATTGCGAAAGCCCAACACAGCCACCGAACGACGCATCCGCGGAGCGAATACGGCTGCCGACGAAGAGTTCTCTGCTACCTGCGGGGAGCGTATCGCCCCCGATCGATGTAACCATAGGAGCGCGGCTGCAGTTAAGGCGACGCAAACAAGTGCTGTTCCGGCATACGCGTGCCGCATGGGACGTCGCGAGAAGAATGCCGATTTTTGTGGCCTGACAGACGGCGTGGCAATCGGTGACTCCACCGATTCTGCCAAGGCAAGTGCTCCAGATGGCAGAACGGGGCCTTGTAAGAGAATATCCCCGGCGGCAGATATATCCGACTGTTCAATCCCGGTAGTCGAAACCGGCGCGATGAAGCGATACCCACGGCGCGGCACCGTCTCAATGAACCGAGGATTACTTGCACTATCGCGGAGAGCGTCGCGCACCTTGAGTACCACGACGCCCAGACTCTTATCGAAGTCGACAAAGGTATTGCCAGGCCAGAGCCGTTGTTGGATCTCGTCACGCGGGACAATGCTGCCGTGTCTTTCCAGGAGCAGCAGGAGAAACCGCAGCGGCTGTTCCTGCAGATGGATGCGGATGCCATTCCGCATCAGCATCCCCGACGCCCTCTCCAGCGTGTAGAGCCCGAAGTGATAAACGACTTCGGGGTCTCGATCGCGCGTGGCCCCTGTGTCCATCACTATCTCCGGCACCCAACGTACCTGGGCGACACTGAGTTTAGCATGCCGGATCACTAGATCGACTGTTTATCTCTAGTTACAAGTCGCTGCATAAAGAGCACTTAGCAGTTAGCAAATGTTTGGTGCGGACTTAGTTTGACCACCGGCCTCCTTCAGCGCAGATTCATCGCCAGCGAGATTGCAGTGATCGCGCGGTGGTCAGAATCAAGGAGGCAATGTGGCGTCGTTTTGCGGCAATTGTGGATCGGTCATCGCAGAGAAGTCCGGGTTCTGTGGCAAATGCGGGGCTCCAGTGCAGGCTGCCGAACAGTTACCGCAACCCGTTCCACAAGGCGCATTGAGCGCAGCGTATGCGCCGGCTCCCCAGAAATCGGGCGGCCTCCTGAAGGTCGCCATCGCCTTGATTGCGATCCTTGCGATCGGCACCGTGCTCGCGCTTGCTGCCGCCATGTACGCCGCTCACAAGGTGAGCGAGAAGGCGCATGCCGTCACCCGACAGGTGTTGGGAGACAGTACCCCTTCTGCCGCGGGCGGTCTCGCGTCAATGCTGAAGAGCGCCGCCGGCTCGGACGATCATGACAGCAGCTTCAAAGGAGATCCCTGCCGCTTCCTGAGCATGGAAGAGGTATCCCATGCTATTGGCGTGACGATCGTCCGCACGCAAGCGGAGGACACCGGGTGCAGTTACATCGCGCATGGCGACCCCGCGGATATGACCTCAAGGCATATGACTTCGATGGTTGGTAGCCAGGTTGCAGCCAAGGGCGAAACGGTGGACCCGAAGACGCAGCAGATGATGCAGCAGATCACGGGCGCCTTTTTCAAACAGCAGGAATCCTCGGATAAGAACCTGTCGGCAGAGGCTGCCACCGGCGAGGTGCCCGTCATCTCGGTCAGCTTCAGTACTGGGAATGCCGAGCTGGAGATGAAGATGAACCGCATCGCCTTCAACCACTTAAAGGGCGGCGGCATGGCTCCGACCGACGGAAAATCAACCGACCAAATCGCAACTGGGGACCTGACGGGCATCGGCGACGACGCTTATGAGATGGGTGGAACCGGGCTGATGGTCCGTAAAGGCAAGATCATTGTGCGATTCATGTTCCCTTACTGCCCATGCAGCGCCATCGCCATTAAGCCGCTCGCCGCCAAAGTGGCAAGCCAACTTTAAGTTTTTGACCCATCACGAAAGGACACGTAATGAGCTTTTGTCAAAGTTGCGGTACTGCCATGGCTGAGAACGGAACCGTATGCGTCGTTTGTACGGGCCGGGCATCGGCAGGAGGTGCGGTGGCAGCGATGCCGGCACCCGCTTCCACCGGCCTGCAGAATAATGCCGTCGGGGCCCTCGCCTATCTCGGCGGGTTGATCACGGGCATTCTTTTCCTGGTCATTGAGCCTTACAAAGCGGACAGATTTGTTCGTTTCCATTCCTTCCAGTCGATCTATTTCAACGTTGCCTGGATCGGGTTGTGGATCGTCTGGATGATTGTCGGGCTGATATTGGGTGCGCTCACCAAGGGCATCTTCTTCCTGGTCGAATTGCCCGTCAACCTGCTGTTGATGGTCGGCGGCTTCTGCCTGTGGGCTTTCCTGATGTACAGCGCCTATCAAAACAAGACGTTCAAGCTTCCAGTCATCGGCGCGTTGGCGGCAAAACAGGCTGGCCTCTGATGACGTTTCCGGCCTCGTACGCGAGGTCTTGCTTTTCGGCACGGGGACAGCGCGCCACGCGGTCCCTGATGCTGATTGCCTTGGTTCTCTGCTTTGTAGTGAGTGGTTGTCGGCATTCTGAATCGCACGCGAGCGAGGCCCGGCAGGGGTCGTCATCGCCTGCACCTGCGACAGCGAGCCTGCCGCCGGGCATGGACATGTTCGACCTGAAGGCTCACCCGAACGCCACTATCGTGCACCCAGTCGATCCACATACGCTTTCCGAATCCCAAATCAAGTTCGGAATCGCTCCTAAGCGCGATCCATCGGTTGAGTACCAGCCTGACATCATCCTCATGGAAAACGGGGATAAGGCGATCAAGTCCGTCGCCAGCGATGGCATGACCTGGACCTTTGACGCTAACGCACCGCAGGTGAGCGATTTTCAGGAAGGCAAGATTGTCTTCGCAACCGGTCGCGCCGTGGGCCGGGTGCTGGGCCTCAAGCGACAAGGCGACAATGTGAGCGTCATCCTGGGCCCTATCCAACTCACCGATGTCATCCGCAATGGAAGCTTCGAGATGCATCAGGACATCGACCTGAACAACATGATCTCCTATGTGGCGCCGGACTACCCCCAACCGCCGGACGACTCCGAGCAGACAAAGACCACCAGCTTCAACAGGAAGATATCGCCCGATCATGTCGACGAGCGCATGGTTCTTTCCAGAGTTTCGCGGGATGGAAAATGGATGCCGGCTACCATGGTCCAGACGCTCGCGAATGGCCATCGGGCCTCTTATTACAGGGCCGGCCGCCGCTGGTCGGCAAACCTAGTTCACGCGAACCGCCTCGCCAATGGCTCCGGGATTGGACTCGCCAAGGGCTCCGGGATCGGATTTGGCGGAGCCAGGCTGATGAGGACGAGCGGGCAGTCCATGCCGGGAACACCCGGAGTAGACGGAATCCACCCCCTCCAGATTCCCGAGCAGCCTTTCACGCCACCGCCCACTCTGGGCCAGTTGCCACTTGTCAATCTCCAGGGCGGCAGAGCCATTCCCATGGCGGGAAGCGATGGCGGCATCGGCGTGGAGTACGACTACGACAAAGATGGCCTCAAGCTGCGCGCTTCTGGCTACATGACGATTCAGCACTCCGGGGTCGATTTCTTTCTGCACTTCAAGAACGGCGTCATCCAGGATTGCGGCGTCCGCCTGAATGGCAATGTCGGCATCAAGCTGCACCTCAATGCGTCGGCCGCGCAGGACTTCAAGGCTAATTTCCATAAGAAACTCTGGCTGCCCATCGATCTCTCCATTCCCCTGGGCGGCCCTGTGCCCTTGTCGCTTACTTTCAATTCGTCGTTCTTAGTCGAGACCGCCTTCAGCGCAAAAACTTCCGTACTGAATGCGGAGGGCGAATACTCGCTCGGTGCCGGAGTGGAAGCCGGGTATTGGGCACAGGCATGGCGTCTCCATTTTCCGAGCCAAGTGAAGACGAACACGAATATTGGAAACTCCGTCGAAGGAATCTCGGTGGGGATCAATTCGATTGTCATGGGATTCGATGTACGGACCATGGTGGGAATAGGGGCGTTCGGATTCAACTCTGGCGTGTACATGGCATTTCGATTTTCCGGTACGGCGCTCAAGTCACCCAACATTGGCTTTGCCTGCAGGCAAGGAACGATTGACATCAACCTCGATACCGGAGTCGGGTATTCCATTCCCAAGTGGGTCACGGACGCCATCAACATTTTTCTGTCGCCATTCACCTCGAGAAGAGTTGACCGGGCGGGGACGTTCCTGAGAGGACCAACGAATCAGCTCTTCAAAAACGTGACCCAGAATCCAGAGGGATGTGCTACGGCCAAGGGTGGAGGCTGAGTGCTATGAGCTACTGCACCCATTGTGGCGCCCCGCTCACAGCCGGCGTCCGATTCTGCACACACTGCGGCGCGCTGGCTGACGCCGTGTCTCCGTCAGCGACGCCATCGTCATCCGCTGCGCCACCGCACTTTGCTCCTGTCGTGGCGTCGAATACATCCCCTGCGGCAGCGGTGAATGGCAGTGGCTGCCGCAATCTTGCAATCGTCGCAGCCGTGGTATTGATCCTGGTCGTGGCACTCGGAGCAGGGGGCGCGTTCTACGCATATCGCTCCGTCAAACAAAAGGCCACCGCGGTTCTCCATGGAGCAGGCGTGGTGAGCAGCGCCGTCACACACCACGACGGCGCTGCACCGGGCGCTGCGTCTCAGTCTGCAACAGCAGATGCCTCCGCATCAGCCTTCCCAGCTTGGAAGCCCTCGTCTCCAGCCGCGCCGGGAAGTCCCGGTCCCGCACCGATTCGCGAAGGGATGCTCGTGGTGACAGCGATTGCGGACATGACCGGCGACTACGAATCGTACAAACAGGTTACGGAGATTGCTGCAGATGGCGTAACCCTTTCCTATAAATCGGAACATCCAAAACCGGCTGAAGGAGGATCGGAACCAGCTTCTGCGCCGCGCGAGACTAACACCAGTCGTAAGATTCTGACCGCCGATCTAAAGCTCCGCGCACGACTACGCGGAACTCTTTGGAGACACTGATCCGCCAAGCTTTCCCGGCACCACGGCGATCAGCGCCTCGCGCGACGTGTTGGCGGATCTCAAGGAAAAAGGGACAACGCAATTCAGCTTCCGTCCGGATGGATTGAAGGGCGCGGTTTCCTCCCTGGTAAGTACTCTTGGCGGAATTGCCGGAATCGATCCGAAGAGCATCGGCGACGGATCGCTTGCAACGGCAGGCAAGGAAGAGTGCACACTGCAGCGCACAGGCGATGGCTCGGTTGCTTTCCCCGTCCTGCTGAATGGCCAAGCGACCAAGCTGCCGGCGTTGCACGCTCATTGCGCCACCGACGACGGACCCGCGGACTTCTACATCCTGGATCAGCCGGATTATCCGCTGATGCTCTCGTGGAAGCTCGGGCAAGGATCGCAACTGCAGGTGGTCAAGATCACCTACCCTGCTGAGAAAAAGAACCCCGCTCCGAAGATGGAGCAGGATTTGGAGGAAAAGAAGAAGGTCGAGATATACGGCATCTACTTCGACTTCGCCAGCGATCGCCTCAAGCCGGAATCTACTCCGGTTCTGGATGAGATTGCGCAGGTGATGGAGAAGCATCCCGACTGGAGGCTATCCGTCAGCGGCGATACCGACAATGTCGGCGGAGACGCCTACAACCTCGATCTCTCCAAGCGCCGGGCTGCAGCAGTGAAGCAGGCTCTGGTCACGCGATACCACATCGCTGCGGATCGTCTCACCACGGACGGCTACGGTTCCTCGCGTCCGGTCGATACCAACGACACGCTCGAAGGCCGCGCGCGCAACCGCCGCGTGGAACTTATGCGCGAATAGCCTGACACGATTTACGTGCCAGATGCACGATTCACTACCGAGGAGAAGTAAATCATGAAAATGACGTGGATACCGATACTCATCGGCGGCGTGCTCTTGCAGCCGCTTGCCTACGCGGATGTCAGCTACCAGGAGACGACACAGATCACCGGCGGCTCGCTACAAGGCATGCTCAAACTGGCTGGAGCATTCAGCTCTCAGGCCAAACAGGCGAATGCGCCCACAACATCCACGGTTGCACTTCACGGTAACCGAATGGTGCGCTCCAATCCGCATACCACCGAGATCATCGATCTCGATCAACAAGCCATGACATTCATCGATCATGACAAGCACACTTATTCCGTCGTCACGTTCCAGCAGATGCAGCAGGCGATGGCCGATGCTGCCGCCAAAGCCAAGGCGCAGACCAAAACTTCTTCTGATTCCAATACTTCTACCGATGCTCAGATGTCCTTCAACGCGCACGTCAGTGCCAATGGAACCACGCGAAATATCGATGGGCGTGATGCGAAGGAAGCTCTTCTGACAATCACGATGATAACGAATGCGAATGATGGTTCAAACGCAAAGGGCGGGATGGCGGCGACCAGCGAGATGTGGCTCGTCCAGGACGTGCCGGGGCAAGAGGAATTGCGCGCTTTCAGTCAGCGCATGGCGAAGGAACTCTCTGTGGACACGAGCGCAAGTCAAATGTCCGGGCTGCTCTCCGCGCAACCTGGCGGTGCGCAGGCTTTGGCCGAACTGAAAAAGGAAGCAGCGAAGATGAGCGGAATGCCCGTCTTGCAGGTTACCCGGGTTGGCGTGTCGGCCGACGGACAGCCGCTCCCTGCGCCGTCCGTAGCTCCGATGGCTCAAGGTAAAAGCGGAGATTCTGGCGCGGGGAAAGTGACAGGCGAGATTGCAACCGGCACCGGCACACAAGTGGCAAGCGACCAGGTTAATAAGCTCGGCAGCTTCGGCCGCGCCCTTGGCGGGTCCAGCATGGGGGCGCTGATGCGTCATAAGCCGTCTGCTTCCTCGAATACTCCCACGCCTGCATCGGATAATTCCGCAACAGCCGGTGTGCTGCTGGAGAGTCAAACCGAAACTGGAAACTTCTCAACCGCTCCGGTTGATCCAAGCAGCTTCCAGATACCTGCGGGTTATAAGCAGGTGACCTCGCCGATGGCGCGGCACTGAGGGGAGGTAACAACCTTGGCATGGCGACCGTATTCAGATTTATTGCACGCGGTGACCATGGCATCCGCGCGGATCTCGTAATCCGGCTGGGTTTTGGACACCGTAAAATGGGATTGTTATAACGATCCACAAAGACCGTGCGAAATGAAAAGAGCGCCATGAGATCGACGCAAGTGAAGGGTGCTTTTACGTCGTCAACTCCAGGGAGATTTGCTTGGTATCGCGATCGATCGTAGCGATTTTGAAATCGCGCACCTGACCGACCTGAAGTGGCTCAGCCTGGGCGCCCAACGCCTTCGTCTCACCCTTCCATCGGGCGCTCAGCATAGAGCTCAATGCTGAGAGATCAAGCTTGCCTTCGCTTTGGCTCGATGCTGCCGGCTTCGTCTTTACGCTTACGGCGCAACTGGCGCGAATGCCTTCGCCAAGTTCGACGATGGCGTTGTCCTCTGTGCACCCAATCACGCGGCCCGGTACGATGTCATCGATTGAATGCTCCTCGAGATACTCGTCCAGGTCGCTAGGAACCAACTGCTTCATACTCAGCTTAATCTGACGCTTATCCAAGTCTAAGGCGAGCACCTGAGCTCTGACGATCTGTCCGATCTTAAGCACCTCTTGTGGATGGTTAATGCGTTTTTCGGCACTGATCTCGCTGATGTGAACCAGGCCCTCGATACCTTCCTCCAACTGCACAAAGGCTCCGAAATTTGTTAGTCGTACGACCGGACCTTCAATAACAGAACCCGCGGGAAACTTCTGCGGCACCACAGTCCATGGGTCGCCAAAAGCCTGCTTAAGCCCCAAAGAGAGACGGCGCTCGGCCGGGTTGATTGAAAGAATGACGGCCTCAACTGTGTCATCGAGTTTGAGCAAATCAGCAGGCTTCCGCACCTTCTTGACCCACGACATCTCAGAGACGTGAATCAGGCCCTCGATGCCGGGCTCGACTTCGATGAACGCGCCAAAATCCGTAAGACGCTTCACAGTGCCGCTTATGCGCTGCCCCAACTGATACCTGTCGGCAGCAGAGTTCCATGGTTCTGGTTGCAGTTGCTTGAGTCCAAGAGAAATGCGCCTGCTGTCGGCATCGACCTTCAGAACCTTGATCTGTAGTCGCTGACCGACAGTTAGAACTTCCTCAGGATTATTGATGCGACTCCAGGCAATATCGCTTACATGCAGCAAACCATCGACTCCGCCAAGATCGACAAAGGCGCCGTAGTTTGTAAGGCTTCGAACCAGACCATCAACGATATCTCCCTCTTTCACCTCTGCATATCGCCTTTGCTGAAGCTGGCGGGCCTGTTCTTCAAGGATGACGCGGCGGTCAACGACGACGTCCTCTTCGACGGCGTCCAGCTTTACGATGCGGCAGGTGATCTCCTGGCCAACAAGCTTCTCCAAATCAGCAGCATCACGGGTGCCGCTACGAGATGCAGGCATAAAGGCTCGTACGCCAACGTCGACTGTAAGACCACCCTTGACGACGCTAGTCACGGTTCCTGCCACCGCTGCCTTTTGCGCATAGGCCTGTTCCAGCGATGACCAGTCCGTCGGCTGAACAATCTTCAAACGCGAGAGAGCATAGTATCCCTCTTCATTGCGCCCCTTGACCGATACAGGAATCCTGTCCCCAACCGTGATCCCTTGGGCGTTGTTCTCGAATTCTCCTCGAGAGAGTACGCCCTCGACCTTGAAACCTATATCCAGGAACACTGAATCTGACGAGATCGAGATAACGAGGCCCTCTTTCTGTGAGGTCTCCGCCTTCGATTGACCGCCATGGTTCTTTTCAAACTGTGAAAGAAGTGAGCCGAACGATTCGTTGGAGTCGTCAATGGTCTCGGGTGTATTGAGGGAGTTGGGAGCGGTCTCTGGGGTGCCTTCGTTTGCCATAACAATTAGCTAATATTGTAGCGACGATCGGAGCGGTGGCGATTGTTGCGAGCAATGTAATGATGCTGCGCGGCGCCTTAAGCGACGCGACGCGACTGAGCAGGTTCCAGAGAAACCTGAGACGCTTGCCCTCGGCGCAACGGATTTGGCCCACGCAGCTGTATTGACGGCCCCAGAAACGCTGTGTTTCGATCGATTCAGTGAATCGAAAGCTAACACTTCCGGTGGACGCGATTCTGCCGGAGGTGCTCGCAATCCTGCAGCACACGACCAACCTCGTCATTGAAGCACCGCCAGGAGCTGGGAAGACCACCCGTGTTCCGCCGGCCGTTCTCGGCCTCGTCAGCGGCGAAGTTATCGTGCTTGAGCCGCGTAGGATCGCGGCTCGCCTGGCGGCACGAAGGGTCGCATGGGAAAGAGGCGAAGAGGTAGGCGGAACGGTTGGCTACCAGGTCCGCTTCGAAGAGAGGATCGGCCCGCGCACGCGACTCCGGTTTGTTACGGAGGGCATTCTGACCCGCCGTTTGCTGACAGATCCAACTCTCAAAGGCATCGACGCGGTCGTTCTGGACGAATTTCACGAACGCCACCTTGACAGCGATCTTGCGCTGGCACTTCTGAAGCGTCTCCAACGCATCCGGCCGGAGATACGCATCGTTGTAATGTCGGCTACGCTCGACGCGGCGCCAATTGCGCGATACCTGGATAACTGTCCAGTCCTTCGATCTGAGGGGAAGCTGTTTGAATTGTCGGTTACGCATCTGCCTTATTCCCCTGAGCCGCTTCACGTCCAAACGAGGAGGGCTGTGGAACTGCTGAATGCCGGTCAGCCTTCAGGCAGTATTCTCGCTTTCCTCCCTGGCATCGCGGAGATTAGGAGAACGATGCGCGAGTGTGAAACGATCGCTCGCCAAACGGGCCTGCTTATTCTGCCCCTGCATGGAGATCTGTCACCATCCGAACAGGATCGCGCGGTGCTGCCGTCGCCGGAAAGAAAACTCATTCTCGCGACGAATGTTGCCGAAAGTTCTGTCACTGTCGAAGGAGTGACTGCAGTCATCGATAGCGGTCTGGCCCGCATTGCAACCTACTCGCCTTGGACTGGACTGCCGACGCTGCAGGTTGGACGAATCAGCAAAGCGTCCGCAACTCAACGAGCCGGACGAGCCGCCCGCACCGGGCCCGGCGAGGTGATGCGTCTTTATTCCGAAGAAGACTATCTGCTGCGACCGGAGCACGATAGTCCTGAGATCGCACGCGCCGATCTTTCGCAGCTCTTAATCAACATTCGCGCAATGAAGATCGCACATATTGATGATCTCGATTG
Source organism: uncultured Acidobacteriaceae bacterium (assembly GCA_963737035.1). GTDB lineage: Bacteria > Acidobacteriota > Terriglobia > Terriglobales > Acidobacteriaceae > KBS-83. Next base: position 62,828 of record CAVTRJ010000023.1, read on the forward strand.
GTTGGATGCTCCCCCCGCGAAAAGCGTCGAGAGTGCCGAGGTGTTGCTTGATCGCCTTGGAGCTAACGACGGCATGGAGCAAAAACTGACACGTTTTCCGTTGTCTCCTCGCTTGTCCCGCATCCTGGTCGAAGCATTGGACCGAGACGTCGGAGAGGATGGATGTCTTGCCGCGGCACTACTCGGTCTAGGCATGCGCAGCGAAAAGAATGATCTTCTAGCTGCCATGGACTTGCCTCAAGAGTATCGTTTGCGGCAGCACTTGGAACAACTGATCAGGATGGCTCGCCCACCAAAGCAAACTCGCCACGATGATGAGGCATTGCTGCTCTCCGTGCTGGCTGGTTTTCCTGACCGTGTAGCCCGGCGGCGAACGGGCAACCAGGTGCTGCTATCAACAGGTATCTCGGCGGAAGTGGCCGGCGAAACGCCACCTTATGAATTTATGCTCGCCCTCGATGCGGAGGATCGCCAGGAAAATCCGTTGCCGCTCGTCCGCATGTTCGCGCGAGTTGAGCCGGAATGGCTGCTCGATCTCTTTCCTGATCGCATTCAAGAAAGATCGAGTGTGGTCTGGAACCGCATCACGGAGCGGGTCGAGAAAGTAAGTGCGCTGCTATACGACAACCTGATTATTGAGGAATCGCGAGGAACCGCGCCGGAGGCAGAGGCGGCCGAGTTGCTCGCTCAGAAGGCATTCGAGATAGGACTAGATACGCTTCGTAGAAAAGTCGGCTCTGGAATATTTCCTTGCCCGATTGAGCTTTGCGCGGCTCGAGCCACCCGATCTCCTACAAACTCTGCGCAAGTTGTGCCTGGGACTTCAGAGCTTTGGGGATCTGAGGAGTGCGTCCAGGAAATTCATCCCCCTTCTGGAAGAGAAGCTCAACATGAAGCTTCTCGATAAGATAGCCCCTCTCAGTATTCGCCTGAAGACTGGACGTCAAACCAAGATTCATTACGAAGAAGGCAGACCACCGTGGATTTCATCCCGGCTGCAAGATTTCTTCGGAATGCAGGAAACTCCACGGATCGGTCCAGACAACACACCGCTCGTCATCCATCTTCTCGCTCCAAACCATCGCGCGGTACAGACGACAACAGACCTTGCCGGATTCTGGGAGCGCCTTTACCCAAAGGTTCGACGGGAACTAATGCGCCGCTATCCGAAGCACCAGTGGCCAGAAACGCCGTACCCACTGAACGGCCCGCGGAACAAATAGCTCAATCAAAACGCGTTTTTCGATGCCTGTCCTGCGTTCGGGCGTGACCGCGGCTGAGCCTAACAACCAACATCACACCCAATACACCTTGACCTTCTACATGTAGAGGGTATATGTAGAAGCCAAAGGCATGAAGACTAAAGATCGATTCGATCTCCCGCAAGGGACGCTCGATCTCCTCATCATGAGGGTGGTTGCGCTTGGCCCCATTCACGGTTATGCCGTTGCACAGAGGATTCAGCAGATGTCCCGCGAGGCTTTGCAGGTCCAGCAAGGCTCGCTCTATCCCGCTCTCCACCGTCTCGAATACAAAAAACTGCTTGCCGCCACTTGGAAGCCCTCGGAGACCGGGCGCGAAGCTAAGTTTTACGAACTCACCGCCAAGGGTCGAGCGCAGCTCAGGACCGAAACGGAGAACTGGAAACGCCTGACCGAGCTGGTCGGCCTCATTCTCAAGGGAACACTGGAAGGCGTCTCATGAGTTGGTTAAGAAGGCTCATCTCTCGCGAGAAGATGGAGATTGATCTGGACAAAGAGCTGCGATTCCACTTCGAATCGCAAGTCGCCGACAAAATGCGGTCCGGCATTTCAGAGAGTGAGGCTCGGCGGCTGACCCGCCTTGAGTTCGGCGGCATCGAGCAGATCAAAGAAGATTGCCGGGAGAGCCGCGGAACACAATGGCTCGAGTCGATTGTGCAGGACATCCGCTACTGCCTGCGTCAGTTGCGCAAATCACCTGGCTTTACGCTGACGGCGGTACTGACTCTGGCGCTGGGTATCGGCGCAACCACGGCGATCTTCACGCTCGTCGAGCAGGTGATGTTGCAATCGCTGCCGGTCACCAGGCCCGATCAGTTGTGGCGTATCGGAGATCAGCCCCACTGCTGCGACTGGGGAGGATACAGCCAGGACAGCGATGGCGAGGCGGGCAACTGGAGTCTCTTCTCGTGGGAAGCATACAAGCTATTCCGCGCAAACACGCCGGGATTCCAGGAGCTGGCAGCGCTCCAGGCGGGTAACATGCCGCTGGGAGTGCAGCGCTCCGGCTCATCGGGACCGCCGGATACAGCGAATGGCCAGTATGTCTCCGGGAACTTTTTTCAGACTCTGGGCGTTTCCGCCTGGCGCGGAAGGCTGTTCGTCGACACCGACGACCTGGAGGGCGCGCCCCCGGTCGCGGTGATGAGCTTCCATGCCTGGCAGGAGAAGTATGGCTCCGATCCTTCGGTCGTCGGATCCACATACCAGATCAACCGCCAGGCGTTCACGATCATCGGAGTGGCCCCGGCAGGTTTCGTGGGGGCGAAGATGACGAGTTGGGGCCTGCCGGATATCTGGATGCCACTGACGGCCGAGCCATTGATGTTGGGGAAAACGGCGCGAATTAAAAACACGCGGATCGATTGGCTAGACCTGATCGGACGTGTGCGCCCCGGAACAAGTCCGAAAGCGCTCCAGGCGCAGTTGCAGGGTGAATTGCAGAGCTGGCTAGCCAGCCACTCGGCGGACATGAGTCCGCAGGAAAAAGCTGTGTGGCAGAAGCAGACGCTCCGCTTGTCGCCTGGCGGCGCAGGTTTCTCGTTTTTACGCAGGGATTACAGCGAGGGTCTGCTGCTGCTCATGGTCACGGCCTGTTGTGTGCTGCTGCTGGCCTGCGCCAATATCGCCAACCTGCTATTGGCCCGTGGGGTGAAGAACCGGCAGCAGACGGCAGTGCGCGTTGCGCTGGGCGCATCGCGCATGCGCCTGGTGAGGAATGCGCTGCTCGAAAGCGTTACGCTCTCTCTGATCGGCGGCGCGGCCGGTGTGGCTGTGGCCTGGGCGGGAGCCCGGTTGATCCTTTATCTCGCCTTCCACATGATGGAGCGAACCAGCTGGATTCCGGTGCATGCTACGCCCTCAACACTGGTTCTGCTTTTCGCGCTTGGAATCTCGGTGCTCACGGGCGCGATCTTCGGAATGATGCCTGCGTGGATGACCTCGCAGGCCGAGCCGGTGGAGGCGCTCCGTGGCGCCAACCGTGAGGTTGCAGGCGGCGGTCATTGGGCGCAGAAGGCGCTGGTGATTGCGCAGGCGGCAGTATCGCTGGTGCTGCTGAGTGCGGCTGCGATGCTGGGCGATAGCCTTCGCAATCTGGAGCACCAGAACTTCGGGTTCGATCCGGATGGCCGCTACCTGGTTTCCATTGGTTCGCCTATGCTGGCGAGCTATAAGCAGGAGCAACTGGTCCCGGTTTATCGTCAGATTCAAGACCGGTTCAGTGCCATTCCCGGAGTGCGCAGCGTCAGTGCCGCGACATATGCGCCGATGAGCGGCAACCAAAACGGCCACGACATTCTAATTCAGGGCAAACCAGAGCCCGACCCGAAGGACGATGTATCCGCCGACTGGACCCGCATAACGCCCCGGTTCTTCGATACGATCGGCGCTCGAATGCTGGCCGGCCGCGCCATCAACGAAGACGATAACGGAAATACGCGGCACGTGGCTGTCATCAATGAAGCCTTTGCGAAGAAGTTTTTTGGGAACCAGAATCCCATCGGCCGACACTTCGGTCCGGGCCCCATGAGGAATGCGGGAACCTATGAGATTGTCGGTGTCGTCCAAAACATCCATTACGTGACTTGGGGCTTCCGCGATCCAGCCCGGGCCATGTACTACATCCCCGAGGTGCAGACCGTAGCGTTCGATCAGCGGGATCTACAGAGTGACGAGCTCGTGTCGCAGAACCTCTGGAACATCGTGATCTGGGCGCCGAAGCATCCGGCGAACATGTTCATCCAGATAAAGAAGGCGCTGGCCGAAGTCAATCCGAACCTGGTGATTTATGACGCTCGACCATATTCACGCGTGATTCAGGAAACCTTCGATCAGCAGAATATGATCGCCAGCCTGACCTGGCTGTTTGGCGCTGTTGGCCTGGTGTTGGCTGCGGTTGGCATCTACGGCGTGACCGCATACGGCGTGGAGCAACGCAGGAGCGAGATTGGCGTGCGCATGGCCCTGGGCGCCGATCGCGGCTCAGTGGTCGCGATGGTGCTGCGCGGAGCGTTCTGGCAAGTCGGCATCGGATTGGGGATGGGGATTCCGGCGGCGATTGGAGCGGGATATCTCATGGCCAGCCAACTTTTCGGAGTCGCGCCGTGGAATCCGTTGCTGTTGGCAGGCGCGACTGTGCTTCTTGGATTGGCGGCGCTGGTCGCTGCGGTGATCCCCGCGCAAAGAGCAGCAAGCATCAACCCGATCCAGGCGCTCCGCAGCGAATGATCCATCGGAAGCTGCATTGCCCAATTCGAATACCCTGCAAAGATATCGAGACGCGATGGAGTCCAGTATCAGGTGGTACTTGGCCGTATCATGACGAGATCGCCAAGCAGAAGGGAAGTGGCACAATATTGCAACGATGGAATCGAACCGGCGCACTTTCATGAAAGCTGGCCTTGCTGCAGCCATTCTTCCTCAGACGAGCGGAGTCACGTCATCTGTCCCGCGCAAGGGACGTATCCGGCAGTCTGTTTCCCGATGGTGTTACAACCAGATTCCGCTGGACCAGCTCTGTGTGGCTGCCGCACAGATGGGGCTCAAGGGTGTCGACCTGCTGGAAGTAGCAGAGTTCGACATTCCGCGCCGCTATGGCCTCATCTGCACAATGGGGTATGCCGGAGGCGGGACGATTCCGGATGCGCTGAACCGTCCCGAGAATCATGCCGCCATTGAAGACGCATTCCGCAAGAACATCCCGATTGCTGCAAAGGCGGGCGTGCCGAATGTCATCACCTTCTCCGGGTACCGCCGTGGCATGTCGGATGAAGAGGGCGCTCGCAATACGATCCTGGGACTGAATCGTCTGAAGAAGATTGCAGAAGATCACGGGGTCAATATCTGTATGGAGTTACTGAACAGCAAGCGCGACCACAAAGACTACATGTGTGACCACACTGCCTGGGGCGCTCGTGTCGTCCGCGAAGTGAACTCGCCGCGTGTGAAGCTGCTCTATGACATCTACCACATGCAGATCATGGAGGGAGATCTGATTGCGACCATCCGTGAAAACATCGACGTCCTCGGCCACTTCCACACGGGCGGTGTTCCTGGACGGCATGAAATCGATGGGACGCAGGAGATTCATTATCCGGCACTGATGGGAGCACTGGTAGATCTCAAGTATCCCGGGTACGTCGCGCACGAATTCGTGCCGAAAAGCGATCCCCTGACTTCATTGCGGGGGGCCGTGGACATTTGTGATGTGTAGCTGCTTTCAATGGGTGAAACAGTAGGCAGTGTGGACAGTGCGGCGCGGCAGGTGAGCGCCGCGCTCCCTTTTTGGGGTGCCAGAGGTTATTCTTGTTGCCGATCAGACAAAGCTTGTTGCAGAGAGGCGATTTCATGGGTCTTCGCTGGAAATACGTTTGTTCTTTCCTGGTTGCGCCGATGCTCGGAGCGCTCAGTGTGGCCAATGCGCAGCCTGCGGCGCCGAGCGCCAAGCAGGTGCATCTCAAGCACGTTCTCGTGATTGGCGAAACCAAGGGATTTGAGCATGACTCCATCTCGGCTGCTATGGATGCGGTGTACACGATGGGCAAGGAAAGCGGCCTGTGGGACACGGAGATGCGCACCGATACGGAGTTGCTGACGAAGAAGGACCTCGGCCGCAACGCGAAGAACCTGGCGTATTTCGACGCGATTGTCTTTGCCAGTACAACCGGCGAGCTGGACATGGACGCAGCCCAGAAGCAGGACATGCTCTCCGCCATCAAGGAGGACGGTAAGGGGTTTGTAGGGATTCACGCTGCTCTGGATACAAACTACACCTGGCCGGAATACGGCGATATGATTGGCGGATGGTTTGATCAGCATCCGTGGATGACGTTTCAGGCACCGATCGTGAATGAGGATCCGGACTTTCCTGCGGTTCGCCATTTCCCGAAGGAATTCACCAAATACGACGAAATCTACCAGCCGAAGGACTGGTCGCGCGACAAGGTGCATGTGCTCCTGAGCCTTGATCCGACCAAGCTGGATTATGCAAACAATCCACGCGTTCATCGCACCGATCACGATTTTGCCGTGGCATGGAGCAAGATGTATGGCAAGGGGCGTGTCTTTTATTCCACCCTCGGTCATACGGAAGAGGCATGGCAGGATCCGGACATTCGCAAGATGTATTTTGAGGCGATCCGGTGGGTGCTTGGCATGACGGAAGGCAGCACGGCGCCACATCCGCGCGTGGCGCCTTGAGCTTTGGAAGAGAGAGTGATTCGGCAGGTATGAAGAAGATCGGAATGGGGCTGGTGGGTCCGGGCTTTGTTGCAGAACATCATATCGATGCGGTTCGGCGGCTTGGAGATGTGGATGTAGTGGCTGTTGCCGGGTCGTCGCAGCAGTCGGCGGAGAAAAAAGCGCGCGAGTATAAGGTGGATCGCGCCTATGGCGATTACAAGGCGCTGATAGCGGATTCTGATATCCAGGTGATTCACAATACGACGCCGAACCACCTGCATTTGCCTGTTACGCTGGCAGCACTCCAGGCGGGTAAGCACGTCATCTCTGACAAGCCGCTTGCGTTGAATGCTGAGGAGGGCCGCAAGTTACGCGACGCAGCGGTGGCCGCCAAGGTCGCGCATGTTGTCACCTTCAATTACCGCGGCAATCCGCTGGTGCAGCAGGCACGCGGGATGGTGGCGCGTGGCGAAACAGGCCCCTTGAGCTTCGTACGCGGCTATTATCTGCAGGACTGGATGAGCGATCCGAACGTCTATTCGTGGCGTTCTGATCCTGCCAAAGGCGGAGTCACATCCGCGCTGGGCGATATTGGCTCCCATTGGTGTGATCTTGCCGAGCATGTTGCAGGAGCGAAGATTGTTTCGGTGTTGGCCGACCTGGCGACGGTCATTCCGGTGCGCTATTCCTCAGGGGCATCGGCCGAAGCGTTCGCGGTCACAAGCGGCGGCGACCGGCGACCTGTGCAGGTAAATGCGGAAGATCTGGCGAGTGTGCTGCTCCGTTTTGACAACGGCGCAAGAGGCTGTTTCTCCGTCGGCCAGGTGCTCCCTGGGCATAAGAACGATCTTGAGCTTGAAGTCAACGGCAGAGCGCTTTCACTCAAGTGGCGGCAGGAGCAGCAGAACGAGCTGTGGATCGGGCGGCACGACCAGTCCAATCTGAATCTGGCAAAAGATCCCTCGCTGGTGTCCCAGGACGTGCTTCCGTATGTTCACCTGCCTGGAGGGCACCAGGAGTCATGGGCGGACGCGTTCCGCAATCTGCTGCGCGATGCCTATCAATGGATACGGGAGGATGGGCGTCCGGAAGCAAAGCCCGCGCCGTTACCGACCTTTGAGGATGGCTATCGTTCGACTTGTCTCGTGGAGACCATGTTACGAAGCCATGCGGCAGGCGGACGATGGGAACAAGTACGGCAATAACTGAGGAGACCGGATGAGGCTCGGAGTATTTACGCCGTTGCTGTCGCATCTTCCATTGGAAGATGCATTGGTGACATTGAAGTCACTCCAGATCGACACAGTGGAACTGGGGACTGGGAATTATCCGGGTGATGCTCACTGCAAGCTGTCGATGCTGGAGGATGCATCCGCACTCAAGGAATTCCAGCAGAAGCTGAAGGACCATGGCATGTCCATCAGCGCGCTCAGTTGCCATGGCAACGCATTACACCCGCAGCAGGCGCTGGCGGAAAAAGCACGGGAGGTCAGCCGGAAAACCATTCTGCTGGCGGAAAAGCTGGGTGTTTCCACCGTTGTCGATTTCTCAGGGTGCCCCGGTGATTCCCATGCGGCGCAGTCGCCGAATTGGGTGACATGTCCATGGCCGCCGGAGTATCTGGAACTGTTGCGATGGCAATGGGACGAGGTGGTCACTCCCTATTGGACGCAGCATGCAAAGTTCGCGGCCGATCACGGCGTGAAGATCGCCATTGAGATGCACCCCGGGTTTGTGGTCTACAGCCCGGAAACCCTGCTTCGGTTGCGTACAATTGCTGGCCCGTCGATTGGCTGCAATTATGACCCGAGCCACATGTTCTGGCAGGGCATCGATCCCATTGCTGCTGTGCGGCTGCTTGGCGAGGCCATTTTCCATGTCCATGCGAAGGACACGCAGATGTATTCAGCAAATCTTTCCCTGACGGGAGTTCTGGATACCAAGCCGTATACAGATGAACGCAACCGGGGATGGATCTTCCGCACCTGCGGCTATGGACACGGCGCGGAGTGGTGGAAGGAGTTCGTTTCCACTCTGCGCATGTATGGCTACGACGGTGCGCTTTCGATTGAGCACGAGGATAGTCTGCTCTCCCCAGGGGAGGGACTAACGCGCGCAGCCGAGTTTCTGAGCGCGGTCATTCTGAAGGAGAAGCCAGCGGCAGCGTGGTGGGTCTGATCGCGCATACCTTAGTAAATGAATCGAACAGAAGCCCATTGGCGAGGATGCCGTGCCGGTTCTGGAAGTGTGATGAAATGGGGACGTCCGGTTGGTGGCAAAAATTCTCATGAATCGTAGAAACTTTCTTTCAGCGACAGGAAGCCTGGTTGCTGGCAGTTCATTGCATGCGCTGATGCCCCGGATGCTCGCAGCCCAGGGCACGCCGGCAGGGAAGCCGGATTACAGCCTGCGCATCGAGCCATGCACGCTCGACATTGGGCCTGGTATTCCCATCAAAACTGTGGCGTACAACGGGCAGGTTCCAGGCCCACTACTCCGGTTGCGCCAGGGTGTTCCGGTTTCCATTGATGTAACGAACGCAACCGCCAATAGCGATATCGTCCATTGGCATGGGCTCGCAATCGATTCGCTCAACGACGGCGCCATGGAAGAAGGCTCCCCGATGATTCCGGCGGGCGCAACGCATCGCTATTCGTTTACTCCCAATCCGGCCGGGACTCGCTGGTATCACACGCATGCTTCTTCGTATGGCGATCTCTCAGTTAGCACTTATACCGGTCAGTTCGGCTTTTTGTTGATTGAAGGCCGCGACCAGCCCGAAAGGTATGACCAGGAAATTAACCTGGCGATCCATCACTGGGAGCCATCCTTTGTCCCGATGGTGGAAACGATGCGCGAGCAATCGTCCAATATGCCCCTGACAAGCGGGTCGGATGTCGGCTACAAGTACGCAACTATCAATGCGCACGTGTTAGGAGCGGGCGAGCCGATACGTGTGAAAAAGGGACAGCGGGTGCTGATGCGCCTGCTCAATGCCAGCGCAACGGAAAATGTTGTTCTCGCGCTGCCAGGTCACACCTTCCAGATCATCGCGATGGATGGCAACCCGGTCCCGCAGCCGCGGTCGGTGGAGACCATCTCGCTTGGAGTCGCAGAACGCGTGGATGCCATCGTGACGATGAACTCTCCCGGCGTATGGATTCTTGGCTCAGTACTCGAAAAAGAACGCCGAATGGGCCTAGGGATCGTGGTGGAATACGCGGGGAAGAAGGGAGACCCTGTCTGGAAGGCTCCCGCTTCCACCGAATGGGATTACACGCAATTTGCCAATGCGGCCGCAGCCACGAAGCCGGACGAAACATTTACGCTTACATTCCGTGATATCGGTCCGACAGGTGAATCGAAGTTCGATACCTGGACCATCAATAATAAGTCCTGGCCGAAGATCGATCCGCTTATGGTTCAACGGGGCAAACGCTACCGACTTGTCTTGCGCAATGGCAGCGGAGATCAGCATCCCATTCATCTGCACCGGCATACGTTTGAGGTTACCCGTATCGGCGAGAAGCAGATCAGCGGACTTAAGAAGGATGTGGTCAATGTGATGCCGCTGGATACGGTCGAAGTCGATTTCACGGCGGACAATCCAGGCGACACGCTCTGGCATTGCCACCAGCAGTTACACATGGATTATGGATTTATGCAGCTTATTCGATATTCGGGATAGGTGTGTAGAGGGACTGAATCATTGTGGGAATGATGAAGCGAATAGATGCTTTGACCTTTTTCGTAGCCGCCGTTGTGACTCTTTCGGCTTGGATTCGCGTTCATGCTCAGGAGTCGCAGAACCAGTCAGGAGCCGCATCCTATGCAAAGCACTGTTCCATTTGCCATGGTGAGCAGAGAGAAGGGAATATTCCTGGGTTCCCGCCACTGCTGGATGTAAGCCGTCAGTTGACGCCGCAACAGATCGAGAGCCTGGTTCGTACAGGAAAGGGCCGCATGCCGGCATTTCCGAAGTTACCGCAGCAGGAAATGGCGTCGCTGTTGCGATTTATCACCGCCAGCGAGCCTTCCACCGTCGAGTCAAATGGTTCTGCCAGCCTTGCTGAGGTTGGGCGGCATCTCTTCCAGCGCAACTGCGCATTCTGCCATGGGCGTGATGCTGCGGGTGGAGAAACTGGCCCCGATCTGACCCGCTCTAAGCTTGTGCTTGCGGATGTGAACGGAAATCGGATCTCGGAGGTGATCCGCGATGGGCGTCCGGCCAAAAAGATGCCGGCATTTCGCTTATCCAATGAGGAGATGCGCAGCCTTGCCGCGTTTATTCATCATCAGGCGGGCTCTTCCCGTCCTGGAGGACGGCGCGGGGTTGATGTCAGAGATCTGCAAACGGGAGATGTTGCGGCAGGCAAAACGTACTTCAATGGAGCCGGTGGATGTGCAAAGTGCCATTCACCGACAGGTGATCTTTCTGGGATCGCTTCGCGTTTCCAGGGTTTGAAGCTGGAAGAGCGAATGCTGTATCCGGACGACGCAAAGAGTCATGTGACCGTTACTCTTCCAACCGGTCAGCGTATTACCGGCTTGCTCGCTTACCGCGATGAATTCACGATCGGGCTGCGTGACAGCAACCGCGTGTATCACTCGTGGCCAGTCAGACGGATCCACTTTACCGTGGACTCCCCGGTGGATGCCCATGTCGATCTATTCAGTAAATATACGGACGACGATATTCACAACCTGATGGCATACATACAAACTCTGCGCTAATGAGGTCGAACCTTATGAAGTTCTGGAAACACGCCCTGGTTGTGGTTGCCGCGGCTCTTGCTGGATTGCCTCATTCTGGGATTGCGCAGTCGCTGGACTCTGCTGTCATTGAGCATCCTGTTCCGGATAGCTGGCCTACGTATCATGGCGACTATTCCGGCAGACGGCATAGCGCGCTCACGCAGATTACAAGGCAGAATGTCGGATATCTCACGCTTTCATGGGCATTTCAGACCAATCAGAATGCTGAGATCAAATCCACCCCTCTGCTGGTAGACGGCATTCTATATTTCACGGTTCCGGACAATATCTGGGCTGTGGATGCGCGTTCCGGACACATGCTTTGGCACTATAACAAGCCGACGGACGATGGAGATCATATCGGGCAGCGTGGGCTCGCCATGTATAAGGAGTGGCTCTACTTCCTTACGCCCAATGGCCATCTCATCTCGCTGAATGCCAAAGATGGAAGCGTTCGGTGGGATGTGATCGTGGCAGACGTCAACAAGGGCTACTGGACGACGATGGCTCCACTCGTCGTGGGGAATCGCGTGATCATTGGTGTCTCTGGCGATCTGGATAATCTTCCCGGCTATCTTCGCGCGGTTGACCCTGTAGACGGCAAGGCGCAATGGCAATGGGACAGCACGCCACCGGCCGGAACTCTGAATGCCACAACCGGCGGCATGACATGGATTACCGGCACATATGATAAGGAGTTGAACCTGATCTATTGGGGAACCGGCAATCCGACGCCTGTGCTCAATGGAAAAACCCGTCCAGGAGAGAACCTCTATACCTGCAGTATCGTGGCCATAAATCCAGATACAGGGAAGCTTGCGTGGGGTTTCTCAGCTTCGCCGCACGATACCCATGATTGGGATGCAGTGGAAGTGCCTGTTCTTGTAGATGGGAATTTTCATGGCCGTCCGCATAAGATGCTCATGCAGGCATCGCGTAATGGCTACTTTTTTGTATTGGATCGCACTAATGGCAAGAGCCTGCTGACTGCGCCATTTGGCCCCGTGAACTGGACCCACGGTGTGGACAAGGATGGCCATCCCATTCCGAATCCTGACAAAGATCCGGCGCCGGATGGACGACTGATTGCACCGGATGAAGGCGGCCTCACGAACTTCCGCTCTCCTAGCTTTGATCCGAAGACGGGGCTCTTTCTGGTGGATGCGCATCCGAGTTACAGCCTCTATTTCACGAAGCCAGCCGATGGCGCCTATGGCTGGGCAGGTGCAGATTACGGATTGTGGGGCAAGGGTCTTCTGGAGGCGATCGATTACCAGACGGGCAAGCTGCGATGGACCCATGATCTGGGTGAAGATGGTTCCGCGGCTGGCGTGCTGACAACTGACTCCGGCCTGACATTCACCGGCGATGCATACGGAAACGTCATCGCGCTGAATACAGGAAACGGCAAGACACTGTGGCATGCCGGCACCGGCGTAGGGATGGCCAGCTCACCCATCACTTATGAATTGGATGGCCGTCAGTATGTGTTGACCAGCAGTGGCGGCGTCCTTTTTGCTTGGGCACTCCCTGATGCTGCAATTAGGGACGCTGCAATCAGGACGCGCGCGAGCGCGGCACAAGTAAAATAGAAGGAGCCGGATGCCTCCTTTTGCTTCCACGGTCGGTTTGATGGTGCTGCTTGCGGTGATGTTGCCGTCCGCGGTGCACCTCTACGCGCAACCTGATCAGGAGCAGAAGGAAGCCCCGCTGGTAGTTACAGCGGATTTCAACCGCGACGGTATCGCGGACATTGCGAGTGTCGCTGCAAACGGGAGGTTGACCGTTCGGCTTGGCCGGTCGGACGGCACGTTCCTGGAAACAGCATCCATGCCCGTATCAACGCGCAAGCCCCGAGCCCTGATTGCGGATGACTTCAATGGCGATGGTATTCCGGATCTTCTGATTGGCAGCGAAGATGGCACGGTGATGCTGTTTCTAATCGACAGAACCGGGCGCTTTGCTCCGGGCCGGGAGATTGCTCACCTGCAGTCGGTTACATCAATTGCAGTGGCTGATTTCAATAAGGATGGAAATGCAGATATTGCTGTGTCCGACTGGCGGGCGAGCACCGTCACCGTTTATTTCGGATCAGGTAATGGCTCCTTTGACCACACATGGTCGTTCCCGCTACGAATGCGAGGCACCACACCGCAGATTGCGACTGCAGACTTCAATGACGATGGCATTCCCGATCTTGCCGTTGTTTATGGTGACGATGACGATCCCACATTCGATGTGATGCTCGGAAACGGCAATGGCACGTTTACGATTGCACCGGAGCGAGGATTTAGCAAGAGCCCAAACTCGCATTGCAATACCCTGACAGGGAATTGAACCAGTGTGCTATTGAGGTGAGCCATAGTTCGTCCGCAGGGGAATACGATCTGGGCGAGGTGCGGGGGGCTAGCTAGTGCGTATCGCGATTGAAAAGCACTCCTCCGGCTGACTCGGATTTCGGAAACGAGTACCGGTGCTACCTGCGCCAACGAGCGCTCTTGCATCACGCGGGTTCGGATCGGAATATTTTCACTGGATTTGCCCGAGTTGCTCCGCGAATTACTCTATGATGCGGCCGACTCGGGCTTAACAAGCCCAATGGCTATCTTCTCGGCTCATACCGCATCGCCACCGCCCCCGAGCCGAACTCAAGCCGGCTTACAAGCCTCAAGTCGACGGGCTTCGATAGCCCGGCGAACAACGTCGGCCCGTGGCCCGCTAGCCTGGGCTGCACCACGAACTCGTACTCATCGATCAAGCCCAGCTCCGCCAATGCCAGTGGGAGCTTCACGCCCCCGACGAGCAGTCCTTTACCCGCCTGCTGCTTGAGCTGCTGAACGGCCTTTTCCAGATCCCCGCGCACGAGCTCCGCGTTCCAATCGACCCGATCCAGGGTGCTTGACACGACGTACTTCTTTGCCGCATCGATCGTCCGAGCGAAGGGTTCCATCCATTCGGGCCTCGCCGCCGTCCGCGGCCGCCACGCTGTCTCCATCATTTCGTAAGTCACCCGGCCAAAGAGGAGGGCATCGGCCTGTTCGAGGTTCTCGGCCGCGTGACGATGCAAGTCTTCGTCCGGGATGATTGCTCGATGATCGCAGCACCCGTCCAATGTGACGTTGATGGAATACCGAAGGGGTTGCATTGGGCAAGAGTACCGCCGCTGGGGCAGACCAGCAAGGTTAGCGGCCCTTCAGGGCTACGAGCCACTCACGTAACGCATGACGATGACAAGTTGAGAGCTGCTAGCGGCATGTGGCAGGAACACCGTTAGTGCGGATGCGGTGGAATCGGATCGGAATACTTTCACTGGATCGGTTTAGCGTTCGCTGAGTAGGCGTTGATATAGGGGCGAAGCTTGCGGCCAGATCCTTCGCGCTGGTAAAGATTCCGCGGTTGCGCAACCGCGAGGCGGAAGTCGAGCGAAAGAAAAGGTCAGCAAAGGCCGCGAAGACTGCGCATATGAAAGCAACAAGCTGAATTCATGACCAGCACTGGTTTCAGCTCACCCTTATTTTGAGCGCCGCTGCATAATCTACTTTCGGTTGATACTGATTCGGAAGTTCCACTCGCAGGCCGTCGGCGGTCTGTTTCCAGCTGACCCTCTCGCCCGTTCCCAAAAGTTCCACTGTCGTAATTTTGCCCGGCTGAGTGGGAGCCGCAGATCCGAGAGACTGCACAACCAGGGGCTCCGTGGGCCAGCCAAGCGCCAGAGCGTAAATTACGTTGTTTGCCTTGTTGCGCGTAAATCGGATGTCCTTTGCACCTAGTTTGCTGACGCTGTTTCCCTGGAAGGACCCGCTCTTTATGCTATTCGGTCCTTCACCGTAGATCTTCCATGGTCGAGTCTCATAAATGGCCTCCCCATTGACCTGCATCCACGAGGTCACCCCATCGAGTACCGCGATTTCTTTGCTGTCGATCGTCCCGTCAGGCTTTCCGGGGACATTCAGAATGAAGGTGCCGTTCTTGCTGACCGTGTCGATGAGCCAATGAATGACGTCGCGCGGCGGCAGATATCCGCCGTATTCACCGGGCTTATCGTAAAGAGCTCGGTTATAGTGCCAGTCGCCGATGCAGGTCTCCGATTGCCACGCATATTTCATAATTCCGCTGGTAAGTCCGCGCTCATAGTCGGCTACTACAGCCTTTGCCAGCCGATCTGGGACGTCTTTAATGTTTAGAACGGCTTCCATTCTCCCATCGTGGGTTTCGAGATTGTTGTTATAGAAGTACGCGCCGATATTCATCCCGCCCCACCCCAGGGGCAAAAGTGAATTGTCGAAATAGAGAAGATCGGGGTTGTGCTGATCGATCAGATCCCGTGTGCGGTCGTAGAAGTTTTTGACATAGGAGATGTCGGGCAGGGCATCAAACGGGTGCTTCACGCCATAGAGGCGCTGCGGATCAAACCCCTGCCACCACTGACCCTTGCCTTCTTCCTCTGTGAGCGCGCCATCATACCCAACGCCCGCCAATGCTCCGCTCTTATCCGAGTCGTGAGAGGGTTGGAACCACCACCAATTGCGCGCCTGATGTACCGTAACGCCGAAGCGCAGTCCCTCTTTCCTGGCCGCCGCCGCCCAGATTCCAATCACATCGCGGCGAGGGCCGATCGCGGCAGAATTCCACGGCTGATGTTTCGAATTCCAGGTATCCAAGCCGTCATGATGATTTGCCAGCGCGATGAAAATTCTTGCGCCCGCTTTTTTGTAACGTGCGATGAGTTCCTCTGGCTCCCAGTTCAGTAGGGTCCACTGTGCGCAAAGGTCTTTGTAGCCGAACCGCGAGGGCTCTCCATAGTGTTCGACGTGATACTTGTACTGAGGCGAACCCTCTACATACATATTGCGCGCATACCAATCGCTGTCTTCCGGGACACACTGCGGACTCCAGTGAGCCCAGATACCGAACTTGGCATCGCGGTACCACTCAGGCGCCTCGTATTGCGACAGCGAATCCCAAGTAGGTTTGTACGGACCATTTCCGTTAAGGCTGCGGATAGGTGATTCCATGGGAACACCGTCCCATGATTCGCCAGGAATCGGCAATGCCGGTGGCTTGCCCCATGCGGTTGGCTTCCATGTTGAATCATCCAGTTTGGTCTCGACAATTCTTCCGTCGCTAACCGTGTAGAAGACTCTCTGCTTCGGCGGCAAAGCGCAGAACTGAGCGTAGTCTCGGGAATAATCACCAAACCCACTTGGCATCGCCGCTTCGTTTGCTCCAGCCGTCTGTCCAAAGGTCGGGAGCGCTTTCGATGCGGTCGTAACCGCGAGAAACTTACAAAAATCCCGTCGCTGCATGCCAGCTCCTGTTATTCATGAGCGGTGGGTTGCCGAACACGTTATCCGCTGATGAAGGCGCGATCATAGCAATCGACTATCAAAGCTGTCAACGTTACAGTTAACGTTCTCCATAGCAGGATGGAGTAGCTATTCTTGTTTGACGTGGGCAGGCCAGCCGCCATTTACACCGTTTATAGGTGATTGGTTGCTCAGAGCTTTTAGTTAAGCAGCGTTCATCGCGATCAGCGATCGTGTTCGCCGCTGCTGCTTTATTTCATGACGAAGGCGTCGACGGTACGTCTTCCGATGACGCACTTAAGAAGTGACCAAGGATTCGGCATCCATGTACTCGGGATCTTTTCGTTACAGCAGTCTAGGAATCCCCCTACTTCTTCGCGCTCGATCCCCGCGCACTCGCGATCTTGGCCGGTTTGCGATTGCCGCGATTTATTGGCCCTCTCAGACTCGATGCCCGTATCGCTAAGGAAGGCTCAAGAATGATGCTCCGCGGTTGGGGACGAACCTTTGAATTGAGTATCTGGAGGAGAATCTCTGCAGCTCTGTCGCCGACTCCTTGACTATTCTGGTCGACGCTGGAGAGCGGGATACGCATAAAGCGATCGTAATGAAGATTCCCGCATCCAATCACCGCGATGTCCTCTGGAATACGAAATCCTGCTTCCATAATCGCTTCGATTGCGCCGATCGCGAGCGGATCATTGTAGGCGAACACACCATCCGGGAGGGGGCGTCGCTTCAGCAGGAGCCGCATAGCTTCAGCGCCCATTCTTTCGCTATCCACATCAACTTTAGATCGGGCCACAACCAGGGATTCTGACCAAGCATGGCCGCTCTTCCGAAGCGCATGTTTATATCCTTGTAAGCGGCGTACACCGGTGCTGTTCTCCCGGCCGCAAATGTGAGCGATAACCTTGCAGCCCTGATCGATCAGATGTTCTGTCGCCATGCGACCGGCAGCTTCGTCGTTCATCCCGACAAAATTCGCAGATAATCCAGTCAATTCGCGATCGACCAGGACGTAGGGCAAGCCATGGCGGTCCATGCGAAGAAACGGCTCGATTTCAACGCCAGCCGATGCAATGATGAGTGCATCCAGGTGTCGGCCCATCAGCTGCTGGATTTCTCGCGCCTCGAGTTCCGGGTTTTCTTCCGAGGACGAAATGATCGTCGAATAGCCATGCATTCCCACAGATGCTGAGATGGCCTTCGCTAGTTCCGCAAAGAAGGGGTGGACCAGATCAGGGACGACCAGACCGATCAAGTAGCTACGTCCGGTAACAAGTCCTCTGGCGGTAATGTTCGGCTGATAATCGAGTTCCTTGACCCGTTTGAGAACGCGTTCCCGAGTTTCTTCTGCGACATCCGGATGGTTTCGCAGGACCTTCGAGATTGTCACGATTGAAAGACCCAACTGCTCCGCAATGTCCTTCATTCGGACCGTCATAACTCGGACTATACAGATCATCACTTTTGATTGAAATGCCGGACCCACTCGCCAGAGACCGGAGATCGCCGCCGCAGCAGCTCTATGGACAAGGTTTACTTTAGCGATGCTCGTGGACTAAGATGACGTCGATGTTTCCCTGGATACCGCACTCACTGACATCAGCGGCACTGCTGGCGCAGCGAATGGCGTAAAGGAATAGATCATGAAAGCGGTTTTCATGCGCGGTCCCGGCGCAGTTGAAATCGGCGACGTCGCCGAGCCAATCCGCAAGCCGGGAGAAGCCTTGCTCCGCGTGCGCTACGTTGGACTGTGCGGAACAGATTTGAACTCGTACCGAGGTCGAAATCCGCTGGTGTCCTATCCGCGCATTCCGGGTCACGAGATCGCCGCTACGATTGCTGAGATCGATGACGGAGACGCCGCCTTCTCCGTTGGAAGTGATGTGACGCTTTCTCCCTACACAAGCTGTGGGGGATGTGCCGCATGCCGGAATAACAGGAACAATGCTTGCCAGTTTAATCAGACACTCGGCGTCCAGCGGGATGGAGCTCTGGCAGAATACATTTCCGTGCCAGTTGAGAAATTGTATACAGGCAGGCTCGGGCTTCAGGAACTTTGCCTGGTCGAACCGCTCACTGTTGGCTGCCACGCCGTCTCAAGAGCTCGGGTCCGCTCCTCCGACACTGTTGCAATTTTTGGCTGTGGGGGTGTAGGACTGGGCGCGGTCGCCGCATCCGCCTTCCGCGGGGCGAATACGATCGCGGTCGATATCGACGACGGCAAGCTCGAAGTAGCACGCAAGGCAGGTGCTGCCAGCCTGATCAATTCGCAGCGGCAGGATCCTGTAGCGGCCATACGGGAACTTACCGGCGGGCTGGGCCCACAGGTTGTCATTGAGGCAATCGGACAACCGGAGACATTTCGTGCTGCGGTGGATCTGGCTGCGTATACCGGTCGTGTGGTCTACATCGGCTACGCGAAAGAACCCGTGACTTACGAAACCAAACTATTCGTTCAGAAAGAGCTCGATATCATGGGCACGCGGAACGCACTCCCCGAAGATTTCCGGGAAGTCATCAGGATGCTCGAGGAGCATCGGTTTCCCGTAGAAGCGGCAATCAGCGCTATCGTCGAGGCCAAAGATGCGGCGGAGATTCTCGCGGCATGGGATGGCAATCCTGCCCGCTATACAAAGATTATGATCGCTTTTCGCTGACCTTTGAGCGAAAGCGAGGGAGAGGAACAGCATCGTATGTTTGTCAGTTTGCAGAGGGAAGCCACAGCGCTCCAAAACTCGGCCGCCCACGCGGATTTAGCTTCCGCTCCATTTTTGTGCCTGTTTCTCTGCGGTTTTTCCGAATAACCCGAATTTAAAGTCAGTCTTGTGCTTAAGGGAAGAAGTCGAGGCGAACGCGTGCGAGCTAATTACCATTCTCGATCCATCACTGCAGGCAATATCCGTCATCCGTTTCTCAGGGCTCGCCATATATGGTTAGCTCTCCCACTGTGGATGTTGCTTTCCGGCCTGGGCCATGCGCAAAGCCAGGCGCCTTTGTATCTTGAACCCAATGTGCCGCCGGCGGATCGGGCGGCCGATCTTGTCAGGCGGATGACGCTCGATGAGAAGGCATCGCAACTCGTGAACCAAGCGCGTGCGATTCCTCGCCTTCACGTGCCCGCTTATGATTGGTGGAGTGAAGCGCTGCACGGTGTAATTGCCAAAGGCACCACGGAGTTTCCCGAACCTGTTGGGCTTGCCGCCACTTTTGACACGGGCGCTATTCACGACATGGCCATCGCGATTGGCACCGAAGGACGCATTAAGCACGCGGATGCCCTCAAAGCCAACGGCGGATCGAGCGACATTTTCCAGGGACTTGATTTCTGGGCACCCAACATCAATATCTTCCGCGACCCGCGCTGGGGCCGTGGTCAGGAAACCTACGGGGAGGACCCTTTTCTCACCGCACGCATGGGGGTTGCCTTTGTGACCGGGATGCAAGGCGATGACCCGAGATATTACCGCGTCATCTCTACGCCGAAACACTATGCAGTACACAGTGGGCCTGAATCAACGCGCCACACCGCGGACGTGACGATCAGCAAACATGACGAACTCGATACGTATCTGCCCGCATTTCGTGCCACGGTAACTGAAGGCAAGGCCGGTTCTGTCATGTGCGCCTACAACAGCGTCAATGGCGAGCCCGCGTGTGCTAATGAGTTCCTATTGCAGAACCAGTTACGCGGGAAGTGGAATTTCCGTGGCTACGTCGTGTCCGACTGCGGAGCGGTTATCGACATTTATCAACATCATCGCTACCAGCCTACGCAGGCGCAGGCTTCCGCAATCAGCTTGCACCGGGGTATGGACAACGAGTGCGTCGATTTCAAGTTCAAGGTGAAGGATAACCACGACTACAAGCCGTATCTCGATGCGGTAAAACAGGGCTACCTGAAAGAGAGCGATATCGACACTGCACTCGTCCGTCTCTTTACTGCACGCATCAAGCTGGGCATGTTCGATCCGCCGGAGATGGTGCCCTACACGAAGATCGATGAGACGGAGTTGAACAGTCCCGGGCATCGCGATATGGCACGCAGGATCGCCGAAGAATCCATGGTTCTGCTGAAGAATGACGGGACGCTGCCGCTCAAAAAGAGTGGAATCAAGATCGCCGTCCTCGGCCCTCTTGCCAACGAGACGAAGGTGCTTTTGGGCAACTACAACGGTACGCCCACGCACACAGTTACGATTCTGGAAGGTTTGCGCAAGGAATTCGCGGGTGCGACCATCCAATATGTACCGGGAACGCAGTTTCTTAGCCACGAGGGGGACCCGGTGCCTGCGTCCGCGTTGACTGTCGATGGCAAGCCTGGCCTCAAGGTCAGTTTTGCAAAGCTCGACCTGACCGACGTAAACAACCCGGAGGCCATGAAGCCGGTTGCCGTGCGCACGCAGCCCACGCTCGACGCCGCTGCGGAGCCGCTTCCCGCCGAAGCGGCCGGCCTGCATCCGCTCTCCATCCGCTGGGACGGCTTTATCACTTCAGCTGAAACCGGAGACTACAACCTTGGCCTTAAAGCCGATGGCTTCTTCCGCATACAACTTGAGGGGAAAAGCGTTACCTCAACGTATGACGGCGATCCAAATGAAGCCAAACTGGGGCGGGTGCATCTTGAAGCTGGCAAGCCCGCGGCGCTACTCGTGGAATACACTCCTCCGGAAAATGGCACGCCGAAGGCAAAACTGGTCTGGTCAAAGGTGAACCTCAAGCCGCAACCTGAAGCGCTGGAAGCAGCAAAGAGCGCCGACGTCGTGATTGCCGTTCTCGGCATCAGCAGCCAATTGGAAGGTGAAGAAATGCAGGTGAGCGAGCCCGGATTCAAAGGCGGGGACCGCACCAGCCTCGATCTACCGAAGCCGGAGGAGGACTTACTTGAAGCAGTTGCCCAAACGGGTAAACCCATTGTCCTCGTACTGACGAATGGCAGCGCACTCGCGGTGAATTGGGCGAAGGAGCACACCAACGCCATCCTGGACGCGTGGTATCCAGGAGAAGAGGGCGGCACCGCCGTTGCCGAAACTCTTTCAGGAAAGAACAACCCGGCCGGTCGCCTGCCGGTCACCTTCTACACCGGCACTGACCAGTTGCCGCCATTCGAAGATTATGCAATGCAGGGTCGTACGTATCGTTACTTCGAAGGAAAGCCGCTCTATCCTTTTGGCTACGGCCTCAGCTACACCACGTTTTCTTATCGCAACCTCATGCTGTCCGCAGGCGGCATCGCGGCGGGGCAATCGATCACTGCTGAGGTGACAGTCACAAACACGGGCAAACGCGCTGGTGATGAGGTTGCACAACTCTATCTGCGTTTCCCGGAGAGAGCGGGTGCGCCCCTCCGCGCATTGCGCGGATTCCACCGCGTACATCTGGATCCAGGACAGTCGCAGAGTATTCAGTTCGATTTGAAGCCCCGCGACCTGAGCATGGTTACCGAGCAGGGCGAGATCATCGTCCCCGCAGGTAAGTATTCGTTGTCGATCGGCGGTGGCCAGCCGAATACAGAGGCGCCCGTAGTCGATGCGACGTTCAAAGTAGAAGGTACCGTCACGTTGCCGGAGTAGTCCGGCCACATCCGGCCGGACAGGCACGATATTTCGCCTGCCCATACTTAACCGGCAGGTACTTTTTCCGGGCGATCTTTCCATAAACTTCCGCCTATCAAAATCTACCGTTGACTTCTCGCAAGTATTTGAACTACCGTTCGTAACGTTTAGGTTAACGCTAACTGAAAGATAATTATCGACCGTGCCCAATGAAGCCATAGATCCCGAATTAGTGCCTCAGCGGACGTTGAGTTCCGGAGCCAGAATGCCTGCAATCGGGCTGGGAACTTTCGGCTCGGACCACGCCCCGCACGGTGCTGTGGCTGATGCCGTCAAATATGCTGCCTCTGTTGGTTATCGCCATTTCGATTGCGCATCCGTCTACGGCAACGAAAGCCGGATCGGGGAAGCGTTTCGGCAAGTCTTCGAGAGCGGGCTTCCCCGAGATAAATTCTGGATCACGTCAAAGCTCTGGAACGACAAACACGGGGAAGGCGACGTCATCGCCTCATGCAAGAAATCGCTGACCGACCTGCAACTCGAGTATCTCGACCTCTACTTAGTTCACTGGCCGTTTCCCAATCACCACCCGCCCGGGTGCGACGTCGGTTCCCGCAGTCCGCATGCTGTTCCGTACATCCATGAAAACTTCATGCATACGTGGAGACAAATGGAGGAGCTCATAGCGAAAGGATGGGTTCGTCATATCGGAACCTCCAATATGACGATCCCGAAGATGACGCTGCTTCTTCAAGATGCACGGATTAAGCCAGTCGCAAACGAGATGGAACTCCACCCCCACTTTCAGCAGCCGGAGTTCTTCAGGTATTTAATTGAGAACAACATTCAGCCTATCGGTTTCTCGCCAATTGGATCGCCGGGACGCCCCGAACGCGACCGCACGCCCGAAGATACATCCCCAACTGAAGATCCGGTAATTCTTCAGATCGCGAAAAGACTAGCGGTCCATCCAGCGGTGGTGTGCATCAAGTGGGCAGTCCAGCGGGGTCAGATCCCAATTCCGTTTTCAACAAATCCTCGCA
>CAVTRJ010000024.1:0-185817 GCA_963737035.1 uncultured Acidobacteriaceae bacterium
TTAGCGAAGTTCCCCGATGAGCTGGGGCCAATAAGGGGCCGATAAGCAGCTCCCCATTGTCCCCAGCTAGGCGACATTCAACTCTCTCCTCTCTTTTGTTGCCGATACGATTTGCTCCACAAGCCTGTTCTGGGCAGTCCTTACGTGTTCTGGTATCGCTTGTGCGTAGGTCTCCATTGTGATCCTCACCGTGGAGTGCCTAAGCAGTTCTTGGGTCGTCTTCAACGTCTTCACCATTCGCTTTGAGAAGCGTTGCGAAGGAGTGGCGAAAGACGTGCCAGGTTACGTGCTTCTTGATTCCTGCGTGAGCCGCATCATCCCGGCTTTACATGAAATCGTTACCGTCCGCAGTAAACTACTGACTGTCACAAGGGACGCCCTGAAAAACAGTTATGGGGATCCAAATCATACTTGGAGAACGTCACCATCTCGCGCGACCATTTCGTATAGCACGGGATTGACAAAGAATCCCAGGAAGAGCCGCGAAACCAGGCCAGCGACGATGACGATGGCAAATGGCTTTTGCGTATCAGAGCCGATGCCGGTGGAAAGCGCCGCGGGAAGAAGACCCAGGCAGGCGACGAGGGCGGTCATCATGATGGGCCGCAACCGAAGCAACGAAGCTTCGCGGGTGGCGGTGCGGATGTCTTTGTTCTCCAGACGCAGCTTGTTGATGTAGGAGACAAGGATGACCGCCGTTTCGACGGAAACCCCCATCAGCGCAAGCAGTCCCAGAGCCGATGATACGCTGAACGGTGTATGCGTGAACCTCAGCGCTATCAAGGCGCCCACAGGCTCGGTAAGTACCACGCCCAGCGCGATCGTGACTGGAAATTTGAAGTTGCCGTAGAGTGCGAACAGGATCATAAAAATGATGAGCAATGCCAGCGGCCCAATGAGTTCCATCTGATGCTTGGCTTCAAGGAATTCGCCGTATTCGCCGCCCCAGCTGAGGCGATAGCCAGGGGGTAGAGATTTTGTAATATCCGCGATTGCGTGCTGCCCATCGCGCACGGTGCTCTCCAGATCGCGGCCTTCGATGCTGTACTGCACGCCGATATACCGTGAATTGTTTTCTCGATAAATAAAGGATGCGCCGCCGGCCTCGTGGATATTCGAGAGCTGGCTGAGAGGAATCTGTTGGCCCGTTGGTGTGCCGACGAGCAGATTGCCTATCTGCTGCGCATTTTCCCGGAACTCCGGCTTCATACGCACGACGAGATCGAATAACTTCTCGCCTTGAATCACCTGCGTCGCGGCCTGTCCGCCCACGGCCGCCTGCACTACAGCCTCTACGTCTGCAACATTGATGCCGTAACGCGCAATCTTGTCACGATCGACATCGATCAGCAGGCTGGGCTGCCCGAGCTCGCGAACGACAGTCAGTTCCGTGAATCCAGGCACCTGCGACAGACGGCGCTTGATTTCGAGCGCCTTACTCTGCAGGACGTTTAGGTTGGATCCATAAATCTTTACCGCAAGTGCGCTCTTAAGTCCGGTGAGTGCTTCGTCTACGGCATCTTCGGCGGGCTGAGTGTAGTTGAAGATGACGCCGGGAAACGCTTTGAGCTTGTTCTGGATGTCCTCGGTTAGTTCGGCCTTGTTGTGAATGGAACTTGTCTTCCACGAAATGTCGTTGTAAGGTTTCAGCCCTACATAAAATTCATCATTAAAGAATCCAGTGGGATCGGTGCCGTCGTCCGGACGGCCTAGCTCCGAACCAACGTCGGTGACCATGGGATAGCTCATCAGGATCTTGCGAACCTGAGGCGAGAACCGGCTCGCTTCCTCAAACGAGACTGTATAGGGCATGGTTGCTCGGACCCAGAGCGCACCTTCATCGAGGTGAGGCATGAACTCTCCACCGATGAATGGTATGAGCAGAAGCGTGGCGGCGAAAATAAGAGTGGCCACGAGCATGGTTGTCTTCGGGTGGTCGAGGCACCATTCCAGCTCTCCCGCGTATTTATCGCGCACCCATTCAAAAGGTTTGTTCACGCGCTCGCGCACGCCGTGCTTGAACCAGTAGGCGCACATGACGGGAACGAAGGTGAGGGTCAGGACCAGAGCCCCGATAAGTGCAATCGCGACGGTATCAGCCATTGGCCTGAAGAGTTTTCCGGATGGCCCGCTGAGTGCGTAAATGGGTAGATAGCCCGCGATGATCACGGCGATCGAATAGAAGATCGGGCGATCGACATCCTTCGCCGCGGACAGAATCACCTCTTCCAGCTTGTAACTCTGGCCTTCGCGTGCGCCTAACTCGCGGAAGATGTTCTCGACCATCACCAGGGTGCCGTCGATGAGAATGCCAAAGTCGATGGCGCCAATGGAGAGCAGGTTAGCCGCGACGCCTCGCGCATGCAGGAATATGAATGAAAAGAGAAGAGCCAGCGGTATGGTGAGCGCGACGATGACGGCAGCACGCAGGCTGACCAGGAACGCCATGAGAACAATGAGGACGAGAGCCATCCCCAGCAGCATGTTGTGCTCGACTGTGTCGATGGTCAGCTGTACCAGATCACTGCGGTCGTAGTATGGCCTCACCTTGATATCTGGCGGCAGGACATGTTCGTTGAGCTGCTGGGTCTTTTCTTCGACACCCTTCAGCACATTCTGCGTCTGCTCGCCGCGGCGCATCATGATGACGCCTTCGACTGCATCATCCGTTTTGTTGAAGCCGAATTCGCCGAGGCGCGGGGCATGCCCGATGGTTACATCACCAATGTCGCGGATACGCACGGGCACGCCATTTTGCGTGCCCACTATAACGTCGCCGATATCCGCGGTATCGTGGACGAGCCCAAGCCCACGAACGTAATAGAACTGGCCGCCTTGCGAATAAAAGCCACCGCCGGCGTTCGAATTGTTGACTGAGAGCTGCTGTACCACGGTGGGTACCGTGATGTGATAGGCATAGAGCCTTGCCGGGTCAAGCAGCACCTGATACTGCATCACGGTGCCACCAAAACCGGAGTCATCCGCAACTCCCGACACCTGCTTGTATTCGCGCTCGATGACCCAGTCCTCGTAGACCTTGAGTTCCTGCGGTGTGCGATCGGGGCTGTCGATGACATACCGATAGACAAGTCCCGATGGACTTGCGAGCGGCGCCAGTGTCGGAGTTACACCGGATGGGTAAGTCACCCCACTCAAGCGCTCGAAGACTTGTTGGCGCGCAAAGTAGTCGTCGGTGCCTTCGTCGAAGGTCATTCTGACATCGGATAGTCCATAGAGAGATATCGAGCGCATTACCGACATTTTCGGGACGCCATTCATCTCCACTTCCGTCGGAATGGTCACCAAACGCTCGACTTCTTCGGCCGCGTGTCCAGGCCATTGGGTGATCACTTCAACCATCGGCGGAGCGAGATCCGGGTAGGCGTCTACCGGCATGTGGTGAAACGAGATCGTGCCACCAATGACAATGAATACAGTCAGCAGCAGGACCAACAGCCGTTGCCGCAGCGCGAACTGGACGATGTGATGAATCATGCGAAGCTGCCCCTCAGTGTTGCAGCGAATTAGCAAACTGAAGAAACAAGCTGCCGTCGCCTACAACCTTTTCTCCAGCGGAAATGCCCTTCAGAATTTGCGTCTTCCCGTTCTCACTTTGGCCGATTTCCACGTCGCGCCTGCCAAACTGGTTGGCTCCGATGGCAACGTAGACGAACGGCTGATTGTTTTCATCGCGCAGTACAGACGAGTCAGGCACGGCGATGGCGTTGGAAATAGAACCTGCCGTCACAGTGACCGTGCAGTACATATCTCTCTTTAATTTCTCGCCGGCGTTGTCGACGACAATGCGGGCCTGGAGCGTTCTGGTATTTGGATCAACCGCCGGTGATACATAGGAGATCCTGCCGTGAAATGTGCCGGGGTACGCATCGGTTTGCACAGTGACCTCGTCTCCGCTGCGCACGTAGGCGAGGTCTGCCTGATAGACATTTGCGAGCACCCACACGGTACTGAGATCGGAGATGGTGAAAGCTTGCGTCTGACCCGCCTGCACGACCTGGCCGGGCGAGACAAGACGCTCCACGACCTCGCCACTGATGGGTGCAAGGACGGGAATTTCGGCTGAGCTTGCG
This sequence comes from uncultured Acidobacteriaceae bacterium, assembly GCA_963737035.1. Lineage (GTDB taxonomy): Bacteria > Acidobacteriota > Terriglobia > Terriglobales > Acidobacteriaceae > KBS-83. Next base: position 4,092 of record CAVTRJ010000024.1, read on the forward strand.
GTCTTCGCGAGATCGGCCGGATTTTTTATTCCGAGAATTTTCATGCCCTGCTCGGCCGCATTCAAGTCCGCCTGCGCCTGGTTGCGATCCGATTCGGCCTGCTCAAGATCGCGCTGGGCAACAGCATGGTGCTGATATAGGTCTTTCTCTCTTGCATAGTTCTTATCTGCGAGTCGGGAAGAGTCCGCAGCCTTCAGATAGGCATCCAGCAACTGCGAATAGTCGGGACTGCTCACGTCCAACATGGGTTGACCGACATTGACTTTCTGTCCAGGCACGACCAGAATGCGGCTGACCGGCCCCCCGACCTGCGTGATGACCGGCGTGGTCTTGAAAGCGTTGTAGGCCACAGCACCCGTAAGCCGGAGCGTGCGCGTCAGCCTGGAAGGCTGCACTGTGACAACTTGCACGTGCGACATCTGATCTTGGGGGATGGTGAAGAGCTGCGGGATTGACGAGCTCGACGCCGTCGCGGAGAAAGATGTCATCTTGTTCGCATGCTCGCTATCCCTGGAACTGCAGGCAGTGAGAACGAATGCGAGGGTGAGCGCTGCGAGACTTTGCAGTCTGCGATTGCGGCGGCGGGCGGGCGTATTCGTCATGGCAAGCTCCTGGTTCCTACTGCTTCGCGAAGCTGTTCGAGTGCGATGAGATAGGAAGCGAGCGCCTGACGGTAGGCGAGTTCTGTAGCGCGATAGCTTCGCTCAGCGTCGAGATAGTCGAGCAGGCTCGCAGCACCGTGCCTGTAGGAATATTCGCTGATGTCACGGGACTGCTTAGCCTCATCGAGATAACCGGAACGATAGAGGCCAACTATCTGATCGTTCGAGCGCAAATTTTCAAAGGCGTCCCGCACATCCGTCAACACCTGACCGTTCGCAAAGTTCTTCTGTTCCTGTGCCTGCGTGATGGCAAAGCCGGTGCGGGCAATCTCCCCCTGGTTGCGATCGAAGATCGGCAACGGTATTTGTCCAAAGAGGGAGATATTGTTGATGTCACCGAGATGCGTGTAGCTGAGTTGAGCCGTGACATCTTTTTTACCGACAGCCTTCTGCAACTCGTATTGGCTCTTCGCGGCTGTGACGCCCTGCTGCGCTGCGCGCAGGTCCGGCCTGGTCTGCAGCGCCTTTGCCTGAAAGTCTTCCAGGTTGCCCTTGATGGGCTGATAGTTGAAAGTTCCTGCTACGTCGTAGTCCGCGGCTATCGATTCGTACCCCAGCAACTGCCGCAGGTCCGAGAGTCCCTGTACCCTGGCGAGCCTCGCTGCAGAAACGTCGGTCTGGAACTGAAGCAATTGGAGCTTGATTTTGAGAAAATCGTCTTCGCTGATGTCGCCGGCTTTGTACCGTGCCTCACCGATATCCACCGTGTTCTGGAAGCTCTTGAGATCCTGGTTGGCCAGCTCCAGCGTCGATTCGGCAAGTTCGACGTTGATGAATTGAGAGGCGACACTGAAAGCAAGGCTGCGTTCGTTGTCGTCGACCTGCGATCGTGTGACGGCAGTTTGATCTTTGGCTGCCTGCAGGCGGTGCTGTCTCTTCTTGCCGCGCTCGAACAGGTAGCTGACACCCAGGTCGAACTGCGCCGTGTTGTCGATGTAATCCGAGGTGATTTGACTCGGCTGGAAGATGGGCAGGAACTGCGAATCGCCCAAGAGCACGGGATTGGGGCGTAGATTCGCCGTGGTCTCTTCGGCCTGACTTTGCTGGATGGTGGTGCGCGCCGCCATCAGGTTGTGGTTATGCTGCAGCGCCATCTGAATGGCGTCGTCGAGCGTTATGGTCACCGCTCCGGGCTTCTGCGCGAGCGTCTGTGCCTGCGGGGGCGACGGAGTTTGCGCAAGTGTGGATTGCGGGTCCACAGCATCAATCAAAGAAATCGTGACCAGCAAAAATGGAAGACACAGACGTCGGAAACGCATGAGCAGGCAGTCTCGTTGTGAGGGGTAAAGGATTTGGCGTGCCGGAGCGGCACGGAAGCGGGCAGCCGCTATGCGGGGGGAGCGCGCGGAGGAAGATGCCGTGCGGAGATAGCCTGGGTGAAGCTAAGGTGCTGAGGTTCGGGCACAGGTCCCGTCGGTATCAGAACGGCAACGCGAGCGCTTGCCGGCGCCTGCTCAATGGCCTGGTGGCTGAGATGGCAGATCGGACATGTATCGGGCGAGCAAGTGGAATGATGATGCCACGCAACTCCTATCGTTGTCCCTATCAGCAGCGCGAGGAGCGCCACGGGGAACACCAGCCGCCAGATTGTTTTTCGACTAGACACTTTTGCGGAGCATTCAAAACCCTTGCACAATTGCCGCCAGTTTAGTCCAAAACTTCACTTTATGGCTGTCGGTCCTCAGCCCATGAGCTGTTGTCGAGGCTTACTACGGGTTCAACAGCGGATCCCGCTCCGATTTCGCGGGCCAGGCGAGGGACTTCCCCATTCGCCTTAAGCAGCGTTGAGTAAGTATGGCGGAAGGTATGCAGCCCGCCCGCTTTGCAGCGGACTGCAGTATCTTGCTGCGGAGCCTGTCCGGCCCGACCGGCAGCTTACCGAAGACTCGGTGATTCGCAAAGACCCAATCCTCGTCTGAGCCAAAGGCGCAGAAGGCCCGCCACGCAAGCAGCCCTCGATGGCGGCAGATCTTCAGGCGTAGGCTCCCGGTAGGTCGTCGCGACCCAGAACTTCTCTGACGCCGGCTGAGACCCGGGCACGCGACTCAGCTCTGTTACTATCCACGCAACTTCAAACCGCGATCGGGGGCTTTATGTCTTTAATTCTCAACCGGCGGGGCTTTCTTATCGCAGGCGGCCTTACGGCCTTGGCCTCGACCAAAGCCTTTGGTGCCAACGAGCGGCTACGTGTCGGCGTCATCGGGGCAGGCGGCCGCATGAGGAGCGTGCTGAATTCCGCCGACCAGAGCGGCGTCCCATTTGAGATCGTCTCCGTCTGCGACGTCTATGCTCCCCGCCGTGCGGAGATCAAGGCACGCGGCAACGCCGCCACTGCGACCGAGCACGTTGACTATCACGAGGTGCTCGACGACAAGACCATCGACGCAGTTTTTATTGCCACACCCGATCACTGGCACGTCCGCATCGCCACCGCTGCGCTGGCGGCGGGAAAGGATGTCTATCTCGAAAAGCCCGTCACGCACACGCTCGAAGAGGGTGCCGTACTGACCCGCGCGGTACGTTCGGGTAACCAGATTCTGCAGTGTGGTATGCAGCAGCGCAGCTGGTCGCACTTTCGCAACGCCGTCGACCTCATACAAGGTGGCGCGCTGGGTACGGTGCCGCAGGTGCGCACTTATTGGTGGCAAAACTATGGCTCTAGTTGGGTGCCACAGCCGGTCGATCAGTCACAGCTGGATTGGCAGCGGTGGCTAGGCGGCGCGCCCGAGCAGCCCTTTACGCTTGAGAAGTTCTCCCGCTGGCGCTGGTTCTGGAACTTCGGCGGCGGTGCTATGACCGACCTCTTCACCCACTGGATTGACGTCGTGCACTGGGCAATGAAATCCGACGAGCCTTCGACCGCCTTCATGCTCGGTGACAAGCGTATCTACCAGGAATGGGAGTGTCCCGACACCATCCAAGCTGCCTTCCGCTACCCGAATTTTGATGTTGTCTACGAGGGCATGATGGCGTCGTCCATCGACGACGGGGGCCTCGAGTTCCGCGGTACCGAGGCAACATTAAAGATCAACCGCAGCAGCATGACCATCTGGCGCGAAGGCGTGAAGGGCGACCGCAACCCTGTGCTGAAAGAAGAGAGCTTTGAGGACGGCACCATCGCCCACACGCGCAACTTCTTCGAGTGCATTAAGACGCGCAAAGACCCCAACGCCCCTGTCGAGGCCGGCGTGGCGGCGGCACGCGCAGGGCATATCGGCAACTATGCTTTTCACCACGGCGGCAAGACGGCGTGGCCACTGAAGGAATAGCGGAAAAGAAGGCGACGGCGGCCGGAAAATAGCGTGAGTGGAACGGGAGCCGGCCAGCAAGCCGTCGTGCAAAGGCCGAGACTTAGGCTGTACGCAAAGAGAGATCCTGGACCGTGTCGAAGTGGCTCTTCGATTTGTTTCGATCTAGCTGAAAAAGCCCTCCAGACACGGAGGGCGTTTCCGATTTTCAGGGATGCTCAGGATGTCTTCGCCGGTCATAGCATCGGTGACGCATGGAATTACGAATAGCTCAGAATACAATCGCACGGTCATTGAGATGGAAGAGTCCAACGATGGGAAACGGAGCGATGAAGAAACAAGATATCGGTGAACTTATTTCGGAGGCGATGGCGGTCTTCATCATTATCGCGTTCGGAGACTCTGTTGCAGGCATGTATACGCTCTATTCGCCCAGCCCATACCAGAACGCCTATTGGGGGGTCTGCATCGCCTGGGGCCTGGCGGTCACCATGGCTATCTATGCCACGGGATCGATTTCCGGCACACACGCGAATCCAGCGGTCACAGTCGCACTCGCTCTCTACAGGAAATTTCCGTGGAGCAAAGTGATTCCATATTGCATTGCACAGGTGGTAGGCGCCGTGCTGGGCGCGGCGCTCGTGTATGTGCTGTATGTGCCCGTCATCAATCATTTCAACGCAGCTTCGCACCTGACTCGTGCTGCAGGCGGAGCCGCAGGAGTCTTCTTCACGCATCCCGGGCTCGCCATTACGCCCATGCATGCCTTCGGCGACGAAATTATTCTGACGGCTTTCTTGATCTTTGGGATCTTTGCGATCACCGAGCAATATAACGAGATGGCGCCCGGGGCAAACTCCGGCGCGCTCATGATCGGCCTGCTTGTCGCCTTGATCGGCGCGTCGATGGGCTACCTGGAAGCGTGGGCGATTAATCCAGCGCGTGATTTTGGCCCCCGGCTGTTCTGCTTTGTAGCCGGATGGGGAACATCTGCTTTCCCGTCACCAGATAACTACTGGTGGATACCTGTTGTCGGGCCACTCATTGGTGGGGCTGTTGGCGGAGGTGTCTATCAGTACCTGGTTCGGCCATACTTGCCGGCTCATATCCGCTCGCTCAGCGGAGAGTCGAAGAAGGCATGAAATTGCGTCTCGTCGGCAAAGACGAGCAGGAACTCCGTCGCGGAGCTCAAATTCATGGAACACATCGGCCGGATTGATAACCAAAGGGCCCATGGTTGCCATCGAAAATGGTATGCCCCTCGATCAAGACAAGCTGGAGAGTACCTTTCGCAAGCTTCGCAAGTCGCTGAAGAACGTGCCGAAGCAATCGTCTCCGGCCGAGGTTCACGATCTTCGTACTCGAACCCGGCGGTTGGAATCCACTCTGCACGCGCTCATGCTTGACCAGAAGCAGGATGGTCAGCGTCTTCTTGAAATCGTTTCGCCGATCAGGAAGAAGGCCGGCAAGGTGCGCGATATGGACGTATTGACGGACTTTGCCGCTTCGCTCGCCAATGACGACCAGGAATGCCGTACCCAATTGCTGGAGCATCTGGGCGCCAGACGTCTGCAATACGCTCGCCGGCTGCATGATACTGTCGCCCAAAAGCGACAGAAAGCGCGACGGCGTCTGCGTCAGTATTCGCGCTTTGTTGGAAGCAGTGTCATAGCCTCTCGAAAGAACGGGTCCAACAATCACGGATGGCCGGCAGACGCAACGGCGATTGCACTCCAGCTCTCGTCCGAACTCACCGCGTGGCCCCGGCTGAACGCGTCCAATCTGCATCCTTACCGGCTCAAGGTCAAAGAGCTGCGCTACGTCCTCCAATTGGCTGAAGGCCAGGACGCCGAATTCGTCGAGGCGTTGGGCGAGGTAAAGGACGCCATTGGCGAATGGCATGACTGGAACGAACTCGCAGCGGTGGCAAGCGAGATCCTCGATCATGGCAGCCGATGCAAGGTGCTCAAACAGATTCGTCAGAGTGCGACGGCAAAGTTCGATCATGCACTTTCGTTGGCCGAGTCGATGCGAAAGAAATACCTACGAGGAAGCTCTGGTCGCAATACTGGCCGGCGCGGCGGCCCGGGGAAACTCAAGGAGCCAGTCCTGATCACAGCAGCAAAGCTCGCCGCGTAAGCTTGGGAGGAAGTGATATGAAAACAAGCTCGAAAAAAATCGAGTCAAAGAACACAATGCCGATTGAGCAGGTGGTCGTGGAAACTCCCCGGGGTAGCCGCAACAAGTACAAGTTCGACGAAAAGACTGGGAGGATGAAGCTTTCCAAGGTCATGCCTGAGGGCATGATGTTCCCATACGATTTCGGCTTCCTTCCAAATACCAAGGCCGAAGACGGCGATCCTCTGGACGTCCTGATCTTGAGTGATGAGCCGACGTTTCCAGCATGCCAGATCGACTGCCGGCTCATCGGCGTGATCCAGGCCAGCCAGAGGGAAAAGGGAAAAGAAAAGCGCAACGACCGCCTGATCGCTGTGGCCGCTGCCTCGGTGCTCTATGCAGCTGTTGAAGACATCAGCGATCTTGAACCAGTGGTCCTCAAGCAGGTGGAGGACTTCTTCGTAAATTATCAAAAGGTCCGAGACATCGAATTTAAGATCCTGGCGCGCAATGGCTCACAGAGTGCGCGGAAACTTCTTGAAGCTGCTGCGGCGAGAAGAGCTGCCTGATCCTAAACATTAAGGCAACCACGGCCGTTACTCTTCGCGTTCTGAATCTGGGATCGAGGCGGCGATGCGGGCATCTTCCCTCCATACGCTCAGATCTTTTACGGTGACACCGCTCTGACCCTGGCGCCGCGCCTCCCCCAGCAAGTACTCCAGCCGGAATGCAGCTTCGCTGTAAGACAGCCCTCCCGGGCGGACGTTCGAGATGCAGTTTCGCTCCGCATCGGTGCGGCCGCGTCTCGGGGCGTATGTCATGTAAATGCCCAGGCTGTCGGGTGAACTAAGTCCAGGTCTTTCTCCGATCAGGATTGCCACGGCTTCGGAGCCGCGCAGTTCTCCTATCTCATCTGCGAGTGCAACGCGTGCCTGTGTGGCAATGATGACTGTATCGAGCGACCAGTCCGTGAGTCGGTCGCGAAGCTGCATCAGCAGCGGCAGTGCGTGATGTGCAGCAGCGGATGCGGAGAGCCCGTCTGCCACGGCAATGGTAAGACGATGATCCACCGGCTCATGGATGCGCAAGGCCTCACGGCACTCCGGAGCAAGCTGCCGCCCCAGATCCGGGCGGCGCAGATATTCGGAGCGATCCGCGGCACGGCTGTGGACGTGCAGCGTGGCGAAGCCGGCTTCCTGCAACTGGCGTTCGAAGGCAGATCTGTCGAGGGAGGTGTGGACGGCATCCCGCGCGCGGGCATGCGCCATGTCGAAGTCCAGGATCTCTCGCGTCGGCAGACTTGCTCCTACGCGTCCCAACGCGATGCGCGCATCGGTATATCGGCGCAAGGCTAACCAGCCTGCCGGATCCTCTTGCCGCTTCCCCAACGCTCTCACGGCATTCCGGCGCTATCAGGAAGACGCATCGTAGTCTCAAACGCGTCTGCCAGCGTGGGTCCTCTGCCGGCGGGAAGCAGTCGCCCGTGCTCGTCCGTTATCCCCATCCGTTCGAGCCATGCTTCAAACTCCGGTGCGCGCTTCAGGCCCAGAGCTTCCCGCAGGTACAGGGCGTCGTGGAATGAGGTGCTCTGGTAGTTGAGCATGATGTCATCTGCGCCGGGCACGCCCATGATGAAGTTTACTCCGGCCACACCAAGCAGCGTCAGCAGGGTGTCCATGTCATTCTGGTCGGCTTCCGCATGATTGGTGTAGCAGATGTCGCAGCCCATGGGCAGCCCCAGGAGCTTCCCGCAGAAATGATCTTCGAGCCCCGCACGCGTAATCTGTTTGCCGTCGAAGAGATATTCCGGACCGATAAAGCCAACGACTGTATTGATCAGAAGCGGAGAGAAACGGCGCGCAACGGCATAAGCGCGGGCCTCGCAGGTTTGCTGATCGACACCAAAATGCGCGTCGGCAGACAGCGCACTTCCTTGCCCGGTTTCAAAATACATGACGTTCTGACCAATGCTGCCACGGTTGAGACTGAGAGCCGCCTGACGCGCCTCCTCGAGGACCGCGAGATTCACGCCAAAGCCGGCGTTAGCCTTTTCGGTCCCCGCGATCGATTGGAAGACAAGGTCAACAGGGGCACCTGCCTCGATGGCCTGCAGCGTGTTCGTTACGTGAGTCAAGACGCAAGTCTGGACCGGAATATCGAACCGGATGCGAAAGCGGTCGAGCGCGCGGAGCAGCCGCACCGTTTCTGGCACGCTGTCGCCAGCCGGGTTAATGCCGATAACCGCATCGCCTGCGCCCAGCATTAGGCCATCGAGTATCGAAGCAAAGATTCCTTCCAGATCGTCAGAGGGATGATTGGGCTGCAGGCGGACCGCCATACGGCTTGGCAGGCCGAGTGTATTGCGAAACTGCGTCACCACTCGGCAGCGTTGAGCCGCGAGCACCAGGTCCTGGTTGCGCATCAGCTTGGAGACGGCCGCTGCCATTTCGGGTGTGATCCCTGGCGCAGCAGCCGTTAGCTCTTCGCTGGTACGGGTGGAATCCAGCAGCCATTCGCGAAATTCACCAACCGTCAGGTGGCTCAAGGGTGCGAATGCAGTTGGGTCATGCGTGTCGCCGATCAGGCGGGTCACTTCATCGGTTTCGTACTGAACGAGGTCTTCCGCGAGAAATGCATTCAAGGGGAGATCGGCGAGCGCCATGCGGGCGGCCATGCGCTCTTCGCCAGACCCGGCGGCGAGCCCAGCGAGCGCGTCGCCCGAGCGATAAGGGCTGGCGCGCGCCAGCAGCGTCTTCAGATCAGCGAATCGGTAAGTCTGCCCGGCGACCGTGTGTGAAAAAGGCATAGCAGATAAAGAACCTATGGGACTTTCTCCAGCGTATGCAGACGGGGTATACGACAGAGCCGGTCCGAGGATTGGACATGCACTGGCTGAGGAGACCGTAACACTACACAACAAAAATCGTGAAGGGATGCGGCTCGTGACGTTTCCGCAGTATAGGCAAAGCTACATTACGAACCCTGACTCCGGATTTTGTTTCGGCTGAGAACGATCCGTGATGGGCATGCCCATGGAGCGCCAATGTTGGCCTATGCCGTTCCAGCGGAGGCTCCAGACGCGAGCTGCCGAGGAAAGGGAAGAGCGGCTCGGGCTCTCCAATCACCGTTTCTTTTACTGGAGAATAATGCGTGATCGCGATCTTCACGGGAGCCTGTACCTGCGCCAGCCCGTACTCAAGCTTGATAGCCTCGCGGTCTGCGATCTCAACGAAGTTCTTGATGCCTGATTCGCCGAATGGCATCAATTGAAACGGTGTAAACCCTCCGCAGAAACCTTTGGTGCCGGCGAAGCCGACTCCATCTTTTTCGAAGCAATTGCCGTCCAGCAGATGAATCCCGGCGACTCTCGCCATGCCGGCGAGTTCATCCTGGTGCCCGCTCTCATGATCATGATTGCCCAGGACAGCGACAATAGGAATGCGAACCCGTTCCAGAACAGCCAGGCATGTCTTCATCTCCTCCGGCAATCCATGATTGGTCAGGTCACCGGCCAGCACCAGCACGTCGGCGCAATCATTGACGGCCAGGAACTGGCGGATATTCTCTTCCTGCTCTTCTGCCTTGAAATGCACATCTGCCACTGCCGCCAGTCTCATTCTTGTCTCCTGTCTTTCGGGTCGACAGCCTCAATGGCCTGCAGTAGTGATGGATGGCGCGCGCAGTACTCGAGAAATAGATCGCGCTCACCCCATTCCGTCACGTCGATGGCAAACATGTTGGGATCGATGAGGGTTCCACGGAACGGCTCGTCTTTGTTTGGTTGCCGAACACGCTCTTGCAGCTGGCCCAACAACTTACTCCATAGCTGCTGCGGAACAATATCGGCGCGCGAAGGATAGATATAGGCGAAGAACACCAGGCTCCAGAGCAGCAGTTCCCCATGTCCGGCGAGGAGCTCCTGGAGGCGATCCCAATCCAGGCGAGAGCCACAGGCGCGGATAAGGTGCGCGATGTCGGCGCCGTCGAAGCGTTCCCGTCGCGAAACAAAAAGCTTGGATGCGATGACTTCTTCTGCTGCCAGCACGTTGCAGCGTACACCGAAAACGTCGTATGGTTCTGCCCGGTCCAGCCAGCTTCTGTCCACGATCAGAACCGCATTGCCGACCGCCGTTATCAGATCGACGAAGTAGTCTCCACGCCAGGCTTTCGCGAGCCAAATAGGATCTTCGATGCGCGTTGTGAATCCCATCTCTCGTAGGCGCGATAGTGCTTCGGGAACCGATTTGGCTTCCAATACGATGTCGAGGTCTTTGGTGACTCTCCATATTCCAGTGTGTTTATGGAGCGCGAAGGCGCCGGCTACCGCGAGAGGAATCTGCGCCTGTTGCAAAGACGCCAGCACCCCTCTGTAACATTCCAGCGCATCCGGCAGAAACTCCGGCGGAGTCGACGAAGTGATTGGCAGAAGGACTTCTTCGTTAGCCATACGTTGGCTAGGACGCAAAAACACAGCCGGCCGATCACCTGCGCCTGCTTTGTCAGGCGATATTCCGCATTCACTGCCTTACGAGTTCTACGCGCCGATTGCGAGCTCGTCCTTCCAGTGTGTCATTCGTTTCGACGGGACGGGATGCGCCGAAGCCGCCTGTCAACAGGCGATCCGCAGTGATGTTGTACTGGCCTACCAGCGCCTGCTTCACGGCTGCTGCGCGGCGCTTCGACAGGTCGAGATTGTAGCTGTCGCCGCCCACGTTGTCAGTGTGCCCTTCGACCGTCAATTTCCAGTCGGGGTTGTTGGTCATCGCCTGGGCTATTTCTTTCAGCACAGGCTCTGACTCAGCCTTCAGCGTGTCGCGATTGAAATCGAAGTAGATGCCATAGGTGACGGCGCGTTTTTCCTGCGTTAATTGTTTCTCCAGAATGTTTACCGGCTTCGCGACCGGGAAGTTGATCTTGATGACCTCCACCCGGAAATTGCCATTGTGAAAGAGTGGATTTTTCAGCCGCCAATTCAGGACCAGTGGATCGGCAGGATCATCGAGGACGAATAGTTCGCCGTCGCTTTTGGTGGGGCGCTCATTCGCAGGGCGGGGATCTTTGCCGACGGTGGTGATGTCTCCTTTGAGATGAATGGCCGGCAATTCGACACGCTGATCGTTCATGATCATCGGATATTTCACGTCTTCCGGTTCAACACGAGTCAGCATTCCACCCTCGCGCGTCAGCTTCACGCCGTTGCCACGTTGCCAGATATCGACGTAGGTGAAGTTCGTGTGGCCATTCGAGTTGATCTCCCGAAATGTCTTGTCGGAGAGACGCAACCGCGTCATATCGTGCATTAGCTGGGGCATGTGTGTTGAGTTCACAGTCAGGTAGCTGTCGGTATCCCGATAGTCGCTGGTGCAGTTCTTGTTGGTGACCGTCAGGGCCCTCGCCATGGCGCCATTGTCGTCCTTGTATTCCGGACCGATATTGGTAGTCGACACGGTCGAGTCATCGATGGAGTCGATAGCGTTTCTTAACTCCACATCACCATACTTCACACCCCATGCCGTGGTGATTACTGTGCCTGGCTTGAAGGGCACGCGCGCCTTGTCCTGCGCTGGAAAGGTGGCTGGCTCGCACGGTGTCACCGGATCGCTTGAGGCGAGGACGGGAATGCCGTCATCACTGGCACTCTTACCACTCAATGCATTCAGCAGGCCTGCCAGGGCTCCTTTCGCATCCGGGGGTCCGCCTTTCGGCAGGTTCAGGCCCTTGTCATTGCCGAGGCGGGAAATATTCTCGCTCACCGCGCGAGCCTTCTGTCGCACCTTGTAACCGACGTAAACAACTCCACCCACGACCACTGCACCGACGAGCAGGATAAGGACCAGCGCAATGCCGATCAGCTTCGGCAGGATGGATCGACCCCGCGGCGGCTGGCCAGCAGCATTCAGTGGCATCGATGGCGGGTAGCCATTCGGCGGGCTTTGCGACCATTGCTGATTGACTGGTGGCGCGGGAGATGCCGGCTGGGACCATTGCTGATTCGGAGTGGAGGTTGGCGCGGGCTGTGACCACTGCTGGCTGGGCGCGGAGGCGGCAGATGCGGCGGCAATGGGCACAGTGGCGAACGATGCCTGCTGATTCGATTCTTGTTGTCCAGACGTGGGCGTGCTGAAATTTTCGTTCGACGCCGGTGGTTCGGGCGGTGTGACTTGCGCCCAGCCCTGGGTTGGCGATGGATCGCTTGCAGGCTGCGAAGCCGCAGATAGGTCCACAGGCGCGAAGGCCGACGGCTGCGTGGCCTCGGGGATGTCAGGAGTTGCTACGGCCGTCCAGCTGTCGGTTGACCCTGAAGGCGCCTGAGAGCCTGAAAAGGCAGCTGGCTGGACCGGCGCGGCGGCAGTCACTGGTGTGAACTGGGTGGCGGGAGCGGCGGAGGCACTCTCCAATGGCGCTGCCGGACTGACGACGGCGCCGCCGCAGGAAGGGCAGAAGCGGACTCCTGGCGGCAACGGCTTTCCGCAACGTGTACAGAACTGGCTCATGGTCGCTCTCCTTGCAATGGTGCTGCGCTCTTACCAGCCGTTACAGATAACTGGCTCGATTGCCTCGGGCGGATTCTTCGTCGCCTATGTCTGGTTGCTAACCGGTGCATATCTTCGCATTCGGCGTGGGCTGGTCGATGTCCTTCTTAAAAATCGTGGTCGTTTTGAGCAATTCCTTTGGCATCCCCAGCACGGTGGCGTCGGCACTTACCTGACCTTCGACGTGAAGCATGAAGCGCTGGCACGGCACCAGACTGAGCATCCCGGAATGCGACGCAGTGCTCGACAGGACTACCTGGAAGGTGCCGGCGGCCTCCGTCTTCAGGGCCTCTTTTGCTTTCTTTACGAAGTGCCCGATCGTCGTATGTTCCAGAAGGGCTGCGGCGCGGTCGGCAAGCGCGTCGGGGATCGGCGGGAGGAACTCCTCGGTGCCTGTTTTGAGTTCAAACCTTGGAATGGCAACCGCAACGACTACACCAAAAGCTGCCATCGGAGAAAATGCGGTTGAGGTCTGGATCGAGCTGTCAGAGGTAGCGTTGCTCGTATCCTGCTGCCTGGGTTCTCCGCCGCTGCCTCGCGTCACGCTCAACCCGGTCACGCCGCTGTAGTCGACATGGAAAGCGCCTTTGGCGATCTCTTGCTTCGCGCTGAAGGCGGGATGGAAGAGCAGAGCCTCGCCTAATTCAAGGGTGAAGGGAAGAGCGCCGATATAAAACGGCACAGACATGAGCGCAGGTAGCTTCAGCTTTTCCTCGCCCAACTCCGGCGGCTTGCCGGAGACACCGATGGTCCAGTCGAAGTCGATGATCCCATTTACGTTCTGATTGCTGAAGTCGAACTTGTTCACCTGACCGTTGTTCACAGTAAGTGCGAGCGACGACTCGAAATTCTTTACATAACCCTTGCCGGTTATGCTCGCGTCCAGGTCGCCGCTTCTGGTCAGGTCCACCTGAAAATCGACCTTGTCCGGACTGAAGTCCGTGTCGTACTTCACATGCCAGCCTTCCTCCTCTTCCTCCTTTGCCTCTGTTTCCGCGGCGTGGACGGGAGCCGGTGCGAGCCAGGGTAGCGAAAACCGGTGTGTCGCATTGCGACTTCGCGACAACGCCTGTACCTGGCGATTATGAATTTCGAGGAAGTTGACGGGTGTGTGCCAGCGGATATCCGCATCTTTGAAGAGCTGGTTGAGTGGGGCGTTCTCGGTGCCAACGATCAACTGTGAGCCGTCCTCGGCGATCGCCTGGATCTTCTTGAAGCTGAGTCCTTCGAAGAGCACGACCTTTCCCGGCACTAACTTGCTTCGCAGCTCCGTAGTCGTCGTGAAGATGTAGATATCGTGATCGCGATTCGCGCCGACCAGGCTGTGCTTTACGGTTTCTGCGCTGACGCGAACGACATCCGGCGCGTAGGTTACCTGATAGCGGGTCCCAGGCTGTTTCGATAGATCTATTCCGGAGGAGATATCTGCGACGCTTGCCGGCGTGGTCGTTGCCTGCTCGTTCCCGGACGAAGCTAGTTTTGCCGGCAGATCATTGACGTTGCTGCGGCAGGAAATCAATGAGAGATAGGTAGAGACGAGCAGCAAGGCGATACTGCGCTGCGCAAAAGGCGAGATATGCCGTCTTGGAGTCATAAATCTCCTCGTTCCTCTGTTTGCGGGCGTGGCCGGATTCCGATCATGCGGACTCCCATGAGCGGAACCACATCAGCTTTGGGCCTAACGTAAGGAGGAGTAGCTGCTACCGGCGGGATGAAGCGATAACCGTGGCGTGCGGCGAGCCACGTCAGCCTCAAATTGTCCGAACCGGAAAACCGGAGGAGCCGTCAGATACGATTGCATAGAGAGAGCAACCGGGCTGAAAGTGTCGCGATTTTAGCACGCTGCCGCGTTCCGATGTCTCCATAATTCGAGGAGCAACTTTGACTTATCCGGTCTTATAGATAGGCCTGCTTCCCCTTACTAAAATGCCGGTGTAACTCGGGGGATTGTTGCCATAGGGGGGTGGCCACGTGCAAGCTGATTTGCATGCCGGAACTGCCGGATATCGCTGCTTATATCAGCGCACTCGAGCCGCGCATTGTGGGGCAGCGGTTGGAGCAGGTGCGCGTGGCGAGTGCCTTTCTGCTCCGCACTGTTCAGCCGCCGCTCAGCAGCGCCGAGGGTCGCACCGTCTCTGAGTTACGGCGGGTGGGCAAGCGCATCGCAATCGGCATGGAGGGTGACCTGTGGCTGGTGCTCCACTTGATGATTGCTGGGCGGCTGCACTGGCGGCCAAAGGGAGCGAAGCTGGCCGGACGCAACAGCTTGGCGGCTTTCGATTTCGCCAGCGGCTCACTGGTTCTTACCGAGGCTGGGACGAAGAGGCGCGCTTCGCTGCACGTTCTCGGCGGTGAGGAGGGGCTGCGCTCCATCGATCCGGGCGGCATTGACGTCTTTGACTGCGATTTGGATTCGTTTCGCGCGGCTTTAATGGTTGAGAACCGCACGTTGAAACGGGCGCTAACCGATCCGCGGATCGTGAGCGGCATCGGCAATGCGTACTCCGACGAGATTCTTCACGCGGCGCAGCTCTCGCCGATCAAGTTGACGCACAAGCTCGAGCCGCAGGAATGGGAGCGGCTATTTGCAGCCACGCGGGAGACGCTACAACTCTGGATCGACCGGCTGCAGGCGGAAGGGAGGCAAGAATTTCCCGAGAAGGTGACCGCGTTTCGTAAGGAGATGGCGGTGCATGGGCGCTATGGTATGCCATGCCCGCGATGTGGCGAGACGATCCAGCGCATTCGCTATGCAGACAACGAGACGAATTACTGCGCCAAATGCCAGACCGAAGGCCGTGTGCTGGCAGACCGCAGCTTGTCGCGCCTGCTGGGAAAGGACTGGCCGCGCACTCTGGATGAGTTGGAGAACATGACCAGCCGGGCGCGAGAGGATGGTGTTCGTGCGGACTCATCCGCTAGGACGAACCGGAACTGATGATGTTTCTTAGAGGTGGCCGCACTCCCGATAGTGAAAGAACTCCTCTACGACGATCAGCGCGAGGCTAGCGACAGAGAGGATGACCTGGGTTCGTTCCATGCTAAGCCTGCGTGGAGTCGGCGGCTGTTGACGCCATTGGGATGCAGGGCGACGCCGCAGACGGCGCACCTGGGCCACGATTCCCAGATTCAGTAGGGAACCGATCAGGGCGATGCCGACCATGGGGATGCGGAGCGCGTCCGCGTGGAAGCGGTCCACCATGGCGCCCGCGCCGGCGCTGAGCACGAGCGAGCCGAGGCCGATGGCGAAGCGCAGACCGTTGGCCGCGGCAAAGAACGTACAGACGCTCTGCAGAAGCGCGAAGAGCAGGCTTGACCAGGCAATTGCTCCCTGTACGGTTGCAGCATGCGGCTTCGCCGCGTCTTCAGAAGGCGGGAAGGGCTGAGCTGGAGTCGTCGTCAATTGAAAACTCCGGGAGCAAGATGGCGTTGCCAATCTTTATTCTACTCAGTTGACCGCGCGCGATTGCGCCCTGACGGGCATGCGAGTGTAGTAAGGGCCGCGCAGTATTCCGCGATGCTGCGGCTGAAGCTGATGGCATGCGCCATGCCCGGCTCAGAAGGGCAATTGCAGCATAAGAAACAGCGTCGGTTTGGATTCGAGGAATGCGCGCAGAATGAAAGACAACATGCCCGCATCGGCGTGAGGCGCGTAATTTATCGCGAGCCGCGGCGTCTGTGCGGCGCAGTGCAGCAGATCGCCGGAGGCCCAGGCCGCGGCATTCTGGTACTGCCACTCAACGTCAAAGTGCTCAGGATCGTTCACCGTATAGAGGAAGCGGTTCTTGGGGGCCGCCGAGGAGTAGCGCAGCACCTCGGTACTGGTCACGGTGAGCGTGCGGCCATCCCAGCCCGGGCTGTCGAAGATGGCGTAGCCGGCGGAGTTCATGTCGATGAACACCAGCTTGTCGTGGCTAGCGTCTGCTCCCAGCTCGTAGCGGCCGATGTACCCTTTGGGATCGGTGTCGGTCTCTGTCAGGTCCACCCATTTACCGTCGGCGCTGGCTTGCCCGTGATAGACGGAGCGATGCTGCCGGCCACTGCTCGGGAAGCTGCCGGAACATTGCCAGTAGCCGTCGAAGCTGAAGCCGGGCGGCGGCGTAAGAGAGGTGGCATGGCAGAACGCTTGGCCAAGGAAGACAGTCAGGACCATGGCCAGAAGACGCAGCGAGGCGCGCAGTAACTGTCGCATGCGCCACAGGCTAAGCCGGGGGTGGGACGCAATTACACCCGGTATCGACGAGCCGCTCCCGCATTGCGACGAGTCGTGCATTCCGTGCGCCAGAACGGTGCGGGAAATCGCGTTGCCGGCCAATAGAATAGCTGACGTGGAGCAACTCGCCTCCAACCCGCGCCTTCGCTCGTTCTGGCAGTTCCAGTTGGGCGGCTGGCTGCTGTACACCGCGACCGTCGCTGCATCCATGTTCTCCATGCGCAACGAGCGGGGTAACGTGGCTTACCATGTCATGTTCCTGCTATCCGGATTTGTTCTCAGCTTCGTGATGTATGGGGTATGTCATGCGCTGTGGCAAGCTCGTGTCTCCCTTCTACGAGCGCTGTTCACCTGCACGGTGGTCGCCTATATCCTAGGCATTCTCGTCTCTGGAGCATCGGTCTGGGCGGAGCTTCGGTTTAGCGAAGAGTCGATGCCGTTTCACTGGAACAGCTTGCTCGTGTATGCCACAGGCAGCTGCTTTGTACTGGCGGCCTGGGGGTTTCTCTACTTCGGCATCAAGCATTACCAGGGATGGGAAGAGGAGAAACTCCGGTTGCAGGCTCTGGAGGTGATGGCAAAAGATGCCCAGATGCGCGCGCTGCGCTACCAGCTTCAGCCGCACTTCCTGTTCAACACGCTGAATGCAATCTCCACGCTGGTGCTGGACAACCAGCCGCGCATTGCCACCCAGATGATTGCGCGCCTCGCGGACCTGCTGCGAAGAACGCTTGAGTCGCCAGACACTCACCAGGTTTCATTGAAAGAAGAGATTGCGGTCACGAAGGAATACCTGGCGCTGGAGAAGGTCCGCTTCGGGCCACGACTGACAGTTACCTTGGAAATCGATCCGCAGACGCAGGAGGCGCTGGTGCCACGGTTTCTACTGCAGCCGTTGGTGGAGAATGCGATACGGCATGGCATCGCGAAGCGCCCCGACGGAGGGAAACTTGTCCTCCATTCGGATACAGCTGGCGGGCGGTTGCGGGTGAGAATCGAAAATGACGGTGCAGAGGATGACGCTCCGGTGCTGCGGCGCAATACAGCGGCGCCCCATCGCGGAGTGGGGCTGACCAATACGCGAGCACGGCTGCAACAGATGTATGGATACGAGGCAACGCTGGAAACGCATGCCACGGCGAACGGCACATATGAGGTCCGCATTTCCATGCCGTTCAGCACGGTCGAGGCAGCGTCCGAGATGCAGGTTCTGGAGGCACAGTGAACGTTCGAGCACTGGTTGTGGATGACGAACCGCTGGCCAGGCGTGGTGTCATTCTTCGTCTGGGCGAGCATCCTGATATCACCGTTGTCGGAGAATGCGCCAACGGCGAAGATGCCATCCGATCGATTCTTACGCTCAAGCCCGACCTGGTATTTCTCGACATTCAGATGCCGGGCATGTGTGGCATAGAGGTGCTTCGGTCATTGCCGCAAGGATCGATCCCCTCCATTATTTTCCTGACCGCCTATGACGAGTACGCCCTCGCCGCTTTCGAGGTACAGGCGCTTGACTACCTACTGAAGCCGATCGATAACGTGCGGTTTCTCATCGCACTGGAGCGAGCGCGGCGCGTCCTGGCGCTGCAGCAGCAGGATGTGTTGCACAGCCGGTTCCAAAAGCTGCTGGAATTGCACTCCGAACGTAACGATGGCGGGCCGGCGAAACGGTTTGCCATTCGCAACGGCAATCAGGTGGCGTTCGTGCAATCGTCGGAGATCGATTGGATTGAAGCGGTGGGCGACTATGCCGGCCTGCATGTCGGGAAGAAAATGCATCTGCTGCGCGAGCCGCTCCACCTGCTGGAGTGCCGTCTGGACCGGAACGAATTCCTGCGCATCCATCGCTCGACAATTGTGAAGCTGGACCGGATCACCCGCATTGAACCGCTGGCGAACCGCGACTGCCGGCTGACGCTGCAGGACGGCACGCACCTGCGGGTCAGCCGCACCTACAGCAAGCCACTGCACGACCTGCTGCGCAATCGGGAGAGCATGCCGGTGGTCTGAGTACACTAGTCAAACGATTGTGCATGGCACTGTAGCTCAAAAAAGCTGCACAGTTGAGCATCCATGTGGCTATGATGGTGGGCAGAATAACGATTGGATGGTGGCCCGCCGAATGAGCAAGCCGTTTCCGCTGTGCGTGACTGTAGTCTCTGCAATAGTCTTGGCGGTCGCTGGAAGTACGTCGTTGCATGCGCAGCATCGGCGTCACAACCAGGCTGAGTCTCAGGCACAGAAGAACCAGCCCTGGATGCAGCCCGGCCTCTCTCCGGACGAGCGCGCCGATATGGTGCTGAAGCAGCTGACCCTGGACGAAAAAATTGATTTGCTGCACGGCAACGGCATGCCCGGATGGGGCAAGCCGCGTCCGAATGCGTATCTCGGCAACGGCGGCGCCGGTTTCACGTTGGGCGTCGAGCGCCTGGGCATTCCGATGATTCAGATGAGCGATGCCGCATACGGGGTGCGCAGCAGTGCGGAGAATGGCCGATATTCCACTGCGCTGCCGTCTAACCTGGGCTCGGCTGCAAGCTGGGACCCGCAGGCGGCCTGTGATTATGGCGCGCTGATTGGCCGCGAGCTGCGCGCGCAGGGCTACAACATGACGCTGGGCGGTGGCGTGAACCTGACGCGCGAGCCGCGCAATGGCCGGACGTTTGAATACATGGGTGAGGATCCGGTACTGGCCGGCACGCTGGTGGGCAACCGCATCCGGTGCGAGCAGGCGCAGCACGTCATCGGCGACATCAAGCACTATGCGATGAACGACCAGGAGAGCGGTCGCAACGAAGTGGATTCGATCATTGACAAGCGTGCGATGCGCGAAAGCGACCTGCTTGCCTTTGAGATCGGTCTGAAGGTGGGCAACCCACAAGCCGTGATGTGCAGCTATAACGCAGTGAACGGGGATTACGCCTGCGAGAACAAGTACCTGCTCACGGATGTGCTGAAGAAGGACTGGAATTTTAAGGGCTTCGTCGTCTCCGACTGGGGCGGCACGCACAGCACGGTGAAGGCCTCTGCCGCCGGGCTCGATAACGAGGAGCCGGAGGACTTGTTTTACGGTGCCAAGCTGAAAGAGGCGGCGCAGAGCGGGCAGGTGCCCATGTCCGAGATCGACGATCACGCGCGTCGTGTCTTGCGCGCCGAGTTTGCAGCCGGGCTGGTGGACTATCCGGCGCAGAAGAGCGTCGTCGATGTGGAGGGCGGTCTCGAGACGGCGCAGCGCATCGAGGAGAGCAGCATTGTGCTGCTGAAGAACAAACAGAACGTGCTGCCGCTCGATCCGGCGAAGGTGCACTCGATCGCGATTCTTGGCGTCAATGCCGATACCGGGATGATCTCCGGCGGCGGCTCGGCGCAGGTGGATCCTCCGGGGCGTCCGCCCTCTCCGTGGCAGGCGCACGTGTGGTTCCCAACATCTCCGTTGAAGGCGATCGCGGCGAAGGCATCGGGCGTCTCCGTGCGCTACGGCGGCAGCGAGCCCGCGGCCGCGGCTGAGGCTGCGAAGGACGCCGATGTTGCAATCGTCTTTGCGTATCAGTGGGAGAGTGAAGGCATGGACCTGCCCGATCTATCGCTTCCCGACCATCAGGATTCGCTGATCGAGCAGGTGGCTGCGGCGAATCCGCACACCATTGTTGTGCTGGAGACGGGGACGGCAGTGACCATGCCGTGGCTGGACAAGATCGATGGCGTGGTGGAAGCCTGGTACGCAGGCAGCAGCGGTGCGAAGGCGCTGGCGAACGTTCTATTTGGCGACGTGAACCCGAGCGGCAAGCTGCCGATGACCTTTCCGCGCAGCGTGGCGGACTTGCCGCATCCGCAGCTGGTGACCCCGCCGCCGGGCGCGCAAGGCAAAGAGGCTGTCATGCGCACGGGCGAAGCCAAGCCGACCTTCAGCGTGCATTATGACGAAGGAGTCAAGGTTGGCTACAAATGGTATGACGCTGAGCACAAACCAGTGCTCTTTCCCTTCGGCTATGGGCTCTCTTATACGAGCTACCGTTACTCTGAGCTGAGATTGAGTGGAGGGGACCATCCTAGCGTCACTTTTACGGTTACGAATACCGGAGAGCGCGCCGGGACTGAGGTTGCCGAGGTCTACGCCGGGCTGCCAGCCGCGGCCCAGGAGCCGCCCAAGCGGCTGGTGGGTTGGGCGCGTGTTGCGCTGAAGCCGGGTGAAAGCCGCGAGGTCAGCGTGGCCGTCGATCCGAAGTATCTCTCCGTGTACGACGAGCAGGGCTGGAAGCTGTTACCGGGGCAGTACACTTTCCTTGTCGGCGGATCGTCCGAGGACCTTCCGTTGAAACAGGAGACGACGCTCCATTAGAGCGGATTTCCCATAGGTTTACACCGGAGCCAATAGAGATTGCGCGGCTTTTCCGTTAAGAAAAGCCGCTCTGTGGCGAACTCGGCGGTGCATAGCAATGGGAAATCCGCTCTAGAGTCCGTCTACTTCCCATCAGGAGACGGCTCGAGCCCGCATGCGCATCGCTCTTTTCATCACCTGCTATAACGACACGCTTTTTCCGCGGACTGGGCAGTCGGTAGTGCGTGTGCTCGAACGGCTGGGCCATACGGTCGAGTTCCCGATGGAGCAGACCTGCTGCGGCCAGATGCACTTCAACACTGGCTACCGGCGTGAGGCGTATCCATTGGCGAAGCGCTTCGTTGAAATTTTCGCCAACGCGGAAGCCGTGTGTATCCCGTCATCGTCGTGCGTCGCGATGATGCGTGAGTACTACCCCGCGCTGGCCAGCGAGAACCAGGATGCGGAGATGGCTTTAGCCGTCGCGCAATTGCTGCCGCGCATCTTTGAATTCAGTGAGCTGCTGGTGGACCGGCTCGATGTGACGGACGTGGGCGCCTATTTCCCGCATCGCGTGACGTATCACGCGAGTTGCCATGGTTTGCGCAGCCTGCATCTGGGCGACAAGCCGCTGCAGTTGTTGCGTGCGGTCCGCGGGCTGGAACTGGTGCCGCTGGAGGGGCTGGAACAGTGCTGCGGCTTTGGCGGCACCTTCGCCGTGAAGAACGCGGATGTTTCCGCTGCGATGCTCACAGAGAAGACTCAGGCAGTGCTGAACACACGCGCCGAGGTCTGCACCGCTTGCGACAACTCTTGCCTGATGCATATGCAGGGCATGCTGCACCGGCAGTTCGCCGGCGTGCGTACCCTGCATCTTGCGGAGGTGCTGGCAGGCACGGAGGATGCTCCCGCATGAGACTGGTGCAGATCGAGCCCAGCGGTCACAGCTCCCGCAGTCTTGATCCCAAGACAGCTCCGCCATTTCCGGAGGCGGCAAAGACCGATCTACGCGACACGCAACTGCGCCGCAACGTGGTGCGAGCCACGGATACAATTCAGCGCAAGCGCGCAGCTCTGGTCGAGGAAAAGACCGACTGGGAGGCGCTGCGCGATGCCGGCGCAGCGATTCGCCGCGAGGCTCTGGCGAATCTTGACCGGTATCTGCTCGAGTTTGAGCAGCGCTTCCAGGCGGCGGGCGGGACGGTGCACTGGGCTGCCAATGCCGCGGAGGCGAACCGGATTGTTCTCGGCATCGTGCGCGAGGACGAAGCGCGAGAGGTCATCAAGATCAAGTCGATGACGACGGCCGAGATCGGCCTGAACGAATATCTCGCGCGCAACGGTGTAACCCCGCACGAGACGGATCTTGCCGAGCTCATTCTGCAGCTTGGCGGCGATCAGCCATCACACATCGTTGTTCCGGCGTTGCACAAAAACCGGCAGCAGGTGCGAGAGATCTTCGCCCGAAGCATGGGGCTGCCGGACCTGAGCGATGACCCGGAGGCGCTGACCGCGGCGGCGCGGCAGTATCTCCGCGAGAAGTTCCTGCGCGTGAAGACGGCGATCTGCGGCGCGAATTTTCTGATTGCGGAGACGGGTGGCATCACCATCGTCGAATCCGAAGGCAACGGACGCATGTGCCTGACCCTGCCGGAGACCTTGATTGCCATTGTCGGTATCGAGAAGGTGATTCCGCGGTTTGCCGATCTCGAGGTGCTGCTGCAAACACTCCCTCGCTCGGCGACGGGCGAGCGGATGAATCCATACAACTCGATCTGGTCGGGTGTGGTGCCAGGCGACGGGCCGAAGAAGATGCACGTCGTGCTGCTCGATAACGGGCGCAGCCGTGTTCTCCGCGACGCGATCGGACGGCAGACACTGCAGTGCATCCGGTGCGGCGCATGCCAGAATGCGTGCCCGGTGTATCGGCAGACCGGAGGGCATGCGTATGGATCGGTGTACGCGGGACCGATCGGCGCCATCCTGACGCCACAACTTGAGGATATGCGGCACGCACAATCGCTGCCGTATGCATCTTCGCTGTGCGGCGCGTGTTACGAGGTCTGCCCGGTAAAGATCAATATCCCCGAGGTGCTGGTGCATCTGCGTTCGCGTGTGGTGGATCGCGGTCGCCGCAAGCTGGCGTCGCTTTTCGATCAGGAGCGAGCAGGCATGATGGCGATGGCTGCGGTTTTCGCAAATCATCGCAGATACGAGGCGGCACAACGTTTGGCTCGCATCGGGCAGCGAACTATCCATCACGGCGAGACGTGGTATCACTGGCTGCCCGGCATGGCAGGACGGTGGACGGAGACGCGCGACCTGGCGCCGCTGCCGCAGCAAACCTTCCGCGAATGGTGGCAGCAACGAGGGCAATCATGAGCGCTACGGGAACCCCCAGCCGCGAGCGGGTGCTGGAGCGCATACGCAAAGCAAATTCCAGGGCGGCTCGCCCGCAGGAGCCGATTCCGCGTGCCTATGACGGCGCCGGCTCGGATCATGGCCACGCACAGAGCGCAGAAGTGATGGCTCTCTTTGAGGAGCGGCTGCGCGATTACGATGCGCGCGTCTTTCACGTTCGCCAGGACGAGATCTCAGCAAAAGCGGCGGAGATATTGAAGGCCGCCGACCGAAGGCGCATGGCGGTTCCCGCTGGACTGCCGGCGACCTGGCGGACTGATGACATGGAGTGGATTGCCGATCATGAACTGTCTGTGGATGCGCTGAATGCGGTCGATGGGGTGATGACAGCAGCCACCCTGGGAATTGCGGTTTCCGGCAGCATCGTGCTGCAGCATGGCCCGACAGAGGGCAGGCGCGTCCTTACGCTCTTGCCTGACTATCACCTCTGCGTCGTCGATGCAGCGCAGGTGGTGGAGAGTCTGCCGGAAGCCTTCGCACGCATCGATCCCACGCGCCCGGTCACGTTTTTCTCTGGCCCGTCGGCCACCGCGGATATCGAGATGACTCGCATCAAAGGAGTGCATGGGCCACGCTTCCTGGATGTTCTGCTCGTGGACGTGTTGCCTGTGCAGGATTGAAGCTTCCGATTTGCTTCATCTTCATGCTGCGGTAGCAAAATGGTCGCTGGTATTTCCGAAGGAGCCTCCCCCATGGCCAAGAAGACCGCTCGATCGAAAACTACGAAATCTACTCCAGCGAAAAAAACTACTGTTAGTTCCCATGCCGGCAATGATCCGGTGTTTGCGCAGCCATCGCCTACGCCCGATCCCACCAGCTTCCGCGATCCTGTTACTGACCAGAAGCTGAAGGAGGTGGGGACGGTCGAACCATTCCCCGCGCCGCGCGGCGGAGCGGCAGAACCGGTGCTGCAGTTCGCGGATACGCTGGGTTCGCAGGGGCCCGCGCGTGTGGCGGCAATTCAGAAGGCAGGGCAGATCGTCTTCCATACCGTGGGCGATACGGGCAGTACGAAGGGACCTTCGACGCAGTCGCAGGTAGCGGACAAAATGGTGAGTGACTTCACCGAGGACAACGCCGCCGATGTGCCTTCGTTTTTCTACCATCTCGGCGATCTGGTCTATAACTTTGGCGAGGCGGCCTACTACTATGACCAGTTCTATGAGCCGTATCGTAACTATCCCGCACCGATTCTCAGCATCCCCGGCAATCATGATGGCGTGACCTATCCGAAGGAAGCCGTTCCCACGCTGGACGCGTATCTGCGCAATCTCTGCTCCGCGACTGCGGTGCATACGGATGAAGCTGGCGGGCTGTCGCGCACCGCGATGATTCAGCCGGGTGTTTACTACACGCTGGAGGCGCCGTTTGTCCGGCTGCTTGGGCTCTACAGCAATACGCTGGAAGACCCCGGCGTGATCTCGACCGAGGGCGCAACGCGTCCCACGCTTAATGATGACCAACTTACCTATCTCAAGACGGCGCTCGCCCGCTGCAAGAGCGAGAAGTTTACCGGCGCTGTGCTGCTGGCGGTGCACCATCCGCCATTTACCGGGGGCGTGAACCACGGTGGCAGTCCGCGCATGCTGCAGGATATGGATGACGCCGCAACACAGGCCGGCTTCTGGCCGCATGTCGTGCTCTCCGCACATTCGCACAACTATCAGCGCTACACGCGCACCGTCTCCGGGCTGACGATCCCTTATCTCGTGGCGGGGATGGGAGGGCATGGGCTCACGCAGATGCGGCCGGCCGCAAGCGGCAACGCAATTCGCACGCCGATGACGGTGGACAGCACGCTAACGCTGGCCAGCTATGACGACACTCACTACGGCTATATGCGAGTGATCGTGAATGCAACCACGCTCCGGATGGAATTTCACCCGGCCGAGGACGGTGGTACGACGAAGACCCCAGATGATGCTTTCACGCTGGACCTGAAGACGCGGGTTATTACCTAAGTCCAGTGGAGCCGGCCGGGCGAGGCCGGCCGCTGATTAGAGCTTGTAACCCCCTGCATCCAGTTGGCGCTGCGCCACCACGCGACCCAGCGCAATCGTGTCCTGCGGTGTGTGCTTCAAGAGCCTGCGCAGAATGGCCAACTGGGTGCGGAGCATATCGCCTTCGGCAACAGCAGCAAGGACACGCCGGGCCGCCTGCTCGACAGTCGCGAGCGCCTCTGCAGCAAAGAGCGTCACCATGGCACGCGCAGTTGCCGCCTGCGATTTCTGAGTCTGCGGATTGGAGCCGAGCTTGCGCGCACGCAGCAGTGCGGATTCGAGCGCGTAGACCTGTATCGTCATGTCGGCCAGGTCACCCATGATCTCTTGCTGATCCTGCAACGCCTGCATGTACTTCTGCGTGGCTGAACCGGAGCAGAATAGCGCCGCCTTCTTCAGGTTTGCGAGCAGGGCAGCTTCCGTTGCGAGCGGATCGTCTGTTTCGTCGCTGCTGTCGAAGGAGGGCGGTTCCATCACGTCGGCCATCAGCTTCTTGATTGCACCTAGCAGTGGCAATTGGCCGCTGGCTGCGCGTTTCATCAACCAGCCTGTAATGATCAACCGGTTGATCTCATTCGTGCCTTCGAAGATGCGGTTGATGCGGGAGTCGCGATAGGGGCGCTCGGCCGGGTATTCCTCCACGTAACCGTAGCCACCATGAATCTGCAGAGTGTGATCGACGACCATCTCCAGCATTTCCGATCCCCAGACTTTCAGGATCGAGCACTCGACGGCGTATTCCTCAATCTTCTTCTGAATTTCGCGCGCGCTCGTTGCGTTTTCGCCTTCGAGCGAGTTCAGTGCCGCATCGATCATCCCGATGGTGCGATACACCATGCTCTCGTTCACGAAGATGCCGGTAGCGCTCTCGGCCACCTTCTGCTGGATCATGCCGAATTCGCTGATGGTCTTGCCGAAGGCCTTGCGTTCCTTCGCATAGCGGATTGCGTTTGCCAGCGAGTTCTTCGCGCCGCCGAGAACGGCCGCACCCATCTTGAAGCGGCCTATGTTGAGAATATTGAAAGCGATGTGATGCCCCTTACCCAATTCGCCAAGCAGATTGCCAACGGGAACTTTGCAATCGGTAAGGATGAGAGGGCAGGTAGATGAGCCGCGAATGCCGAGCTTGTGCTCCTCCGCGCCGATCGTCAGGCCCGGCGTGTTGCGCTCGATCAGGAATGCGGTGAACTTCTCACCATCCACCTTGGCGAAGACGGTGTATAGGTCCGCGAACCCGGCATTGGTGATCCACATCTTTTCGCCGTTGAGGATGTAGTGCTGACCGTCAGGCGAAAGCACTGCCCGCGTCCGCAGACTCATCGCATCGGATCCGGACGACGCTTCAGAGAGCGCATACGCACCGACCCACTCGCCCGTGACCAGCTTTGGCAGATAGCTCTTCTTCTGCTCTGGCGTGCCGTACCAGATGATGGGCAGCATGCCGATACCGACATGCGCGCTGAATGTAGTAGCGAAACTGCCCAGGACGGAGAGCTTCTCGCCGACAATGGCCGAGGCGACCTTGTCCATCGCCAGGCCGCCGTATTCCTCTGGTGTGTCGGTGGCCATCAGGCCTAGCTCGCCCGCCTTCTCGAGGAGTGCGCGCGTGATCTTGTAGTCCTTTGCTTCGATCGCATCCGCCGCCGGCAGAATCTCTTTCTGCGCGAAGTTCGAAGCCGTTTCGGCGATCTGCCGGTGCTCCTCGCTGAAGTCCTCCGGTGTGAAGATTTCCTGAGGGGTGCGCTCTTCCAGCAGAAAGCTGCCGCCCGCGGCCGCCTTGACACTAGTAGGGTGTGACGCCAACGTCGCCATATGTGACTCCAATAATTACAAGTTCAATTCAGATTCTCAAAGATGCCTGCCGCACCCATGCCGCCGCCCACGCACATCGTCACGAGTCCGTAGCGCACCTTGCGGCGCTGCATCTCGTGTAGCAGCGTTGCCGTCAGCTTCGCGCCGGTGCAGCCCAGAGGATGCCCCAAGGCGATGGCTCCGCCGTTTACATTCACCTTGTTTGGATCCAGGCCAAGTTCGCGGATCACAGCAAGCGACTGCGCGGCGAAGGCCTCGTTCAGCTCGACCAGGCCGATGTCCTCGAGCTTCAACCCCGCAATCCTCAGCGCCTTTGGCACAGCATGCACTGGACCAATACCCATGATGTCCGGCGAGCACCCCGCTGTGGCAAATGCCACGAACCGTGCCATCGGCTTCATGCCGAGCGCAGCGGCTCGTTCCGCGCTGATCACGATCGCGGCGGCTGCGCCGTCGGAAGTTTGCGAGGAGTTGCCCGCGGTTACAGTTCCTTTGGCGTGAAACGCCGGCTTTAGTTTTGCCAATGCTTCTGCCGAGGTATCCGCGCGTGGCCCTTCGTCAATCTGGAAGCTACGCTTTTCTTCCTTCGGTTTTGCCGATCCTGCTTTGGGGGTGCGTTCGGTCCATTCCACCGGCACGATCTCATCGGCAAAGCGTCCTTCGGCAATCGCCTTCAGTGCCTTCTGATGGCTGGCGAGGGCGAAGCTGTCCGCATCCTCGCGTGAAACGTGGAAGCGCTCGCCCACGCGTTCCGCCGTAAGACCCATCGAAAGGTATGTAGCGGGCAGGTTATCGACGAGCCACGGGTTTGCGCTGATCTTATGGCCGCCCATCGGGATCATGCTCATGGATTCCGTGCCGCCGGCGACGATCACCGATGCGCCACCGCCACGGATACGATCTGCCGCTTGCGCAATGGCCTGCAGACCGGAGGCGCAGAAACGATTGACCGTCATGGCAGAAACCTCTACCGGCAGACCCGCGCGCAGGCCTGCAATCCGTGCCACGTTCATCCCCTGTTCAGCTTCAGGATGCGCGCAGCCAAGGATCACATCGTCGACCTCGCTCTTGTCCAGTTGGGGCACGCGCGAAAAGGCGCCTTCAATGGCGGTGGCGGCCAGATCGTCAGGCCGGGCAGTGGCCAGGGTTCCTCGCGGTGCTTTGCCGACCGGTGTGCGGACGGTGCTTACTATCACTGCATCCTGCATGACTCGTTCATCCTGTTCTTAGTTCCTTAAGGGCTTGCCGCTGCTTAACGTGAAGGCGATGCGCTCCTGCGTCTTGCGCTCGCCGCAAAGCGAGAGGAATGCTTCGCGCTCGAGGTCCAGATAATACTGCTCAGTCACCCGCGTACCCGGTGCAACGCGTCCGCCGCACAGGATATGCGCAACGTGGCCCGCAACTTTCACATCGTGGTCGCTCGCGTAGCCCGATTGCTGCATGATGTAGGCGCCAAGCTTCAAAGTCGCCAGCACGCTTTCACCCGCCGCCGGGATGTCCATGCGCATCATCGGCGGCAGATAGCCGGCGTCGGCCAATGCCTCCGCTGCAGCTTTCGCGTCGAGCAGCAGCCGTTCACGATTCAGCGTGATGCCGTCGTCTGAGGTCAGCAGGTTGAGCGACTTCGCTTCGGCTGCGGAAGTCGAGACCTTCGCCATCGCAATCGTTTCGAAGGCCTGCTTCATCGTGTCGACCAGCTCAGTCGAGATCGCCACGCGTGCTGCATCGCCGAAGCTGCGGATGGCCTCATCGGTCGCTTTCAGCGCAAACTCCTTCGTGCCCCCGCCGCCCGGGATGAGGCCGACGCCGGTTTCCACCAGGCCCATGTACAGCTCGGCATGCGCCTGTCGCCGCGCTCCGTGGAGCGAAATTTCCGTGCCGCCACCCAGGCACAGCGCATAGGGCGCAACCACAACCGGCCGCGGACAGAACTTAATCGACTGGGTCATGCGCTGGAAGGCGCGGATCGTCAGGTCCACGTCCTCCCACTCACCCTCCTGCGCGGCCAGCAGGAGCTGCATCAGGTTTGCGCCGACCGAGAAGTTTTCCGCATCGCTCGAGATCACGAAGGCGCGGAAGTCACGCACCGCATCGGATGTGGGATCGAGGGTCTTTGTGATCAGCCGCATGATGTCGTCGCCGATCGCGCTTTTCTTCGAGTGCAGCTCGATGCAGGCGACGCCATGGCCCAGGTCAATGAGCGAGGCGCCAGGGTTGCCGCGCACGATGCCCCGGCTTTGCAGATCATGGCCGGCGCGGAAGCTGGCAATCCGCGCCAGACCTGCCGCGCGCCCGACGGGCTGGTAGCGCTGGGTTGCCGGATCGTAACTCGTGCCGCCGTTCTCGCTGTACCAGCTTGCAGCACCGCTGGCCAGCATGGTCTCGACAGCCGGACTCACGCGCTCGCCCGCCGCCTGCATGCGCTTTACCGTGTCGGCGACACCGACGGCGTCCCACATCTCGAATGGTCCAAGCTGCCAGTTGTACCCGGCACGCATAGCAGCGTCGATGCTTGCCGCAGAATCGGCGATCTCCGGCAGGCAATCGGCCGAGTAGTTCCAGAGCCGCGTCAGCAGCTTCCAGTGGAAGCGCGCTGCTTTGTCCTTCTTCTGGTCTCCGCTCAAAAGCATGCGTAGCCGCTCCGGCAGCGACTCGACGTTCTTCGCCATTTCCAGAGCAGGAAACTTGGGCCTGGATGATCGCTGATATTCCAGCGTCTTCAGATCCAGCACCATCCTGTTCTCTTTGCCATCGGCGCCGCGCTCCTTCTTGTAGAAGCCGCCGCCGGTCTTGTCACCCAGCCACTTTCGCTCGAGCATGGTTTCGAGAAACGGGGGCAGCGCCGCCTGACCACCCGCATCCTGCCGGGCACGGGCGAAGTTCCGCGCTACATGCGCGAGGATGTCCAATCCCACCATATCCGCCAGCCGGAAAGTGCCGGTGCGCGGCAGGCCGATAGCCGTGCCGGTCAGCGCGTCGACCTCTTCGACATTCAAACCTTCCTCTTCCATCACGCGCAGCGTCTCCAGGATGAAGAAGGTGCCGATGCGGTTCGCGATGAAGTTCGGCGTGTCGCGCGCGCGGACGACTTCCTTGCCGAGATTCTGATCGAGGAACGCGGAGAGCGCCGCCATTGCCGCCGGGTCAGTGTCCGGGCCGGGGATGACTTCGACCAGCCGCATGTAGCGCGGCGGATTGAAGAAGTGTGTGCCGAACCAGCGACGGCGCAGTTCGGCCGGCAGCACGGTGGCGATCGAGCCCACCGGGATGCCGCTGGTGTTGGTGGTAAGGAAGGCGTGTGGCTGCACATGCGGCGCCACGCGCGCCAGCAGTTGCTGCTTGATTTCCAGGTTTTCCGTCACCGCCTCAATGATCCAGTCGCACCCGGCAAGCTCGGCCAGATCGTCTTCGAAGTTGCCGGTGCGAATGCGCGTGGCGGCGGCCGGCGTGTAAAAGGCAGCGGGCTTGCTCTTCTTAAGGGCGTCGAGCGCTTTGTCGGCGACAGCGTTCCGCGGGCCATCGGTCGTGGCCAAATCCAGAAGCAGCACGCTCACGCCGGCATTCGCCAGATGCGCGGCAATGCGCGACCCCATGGTGCCTGCGCCCAGCACTGCAGCCTTGCGCAGCAGCAGCGGTGTCCCGGTCTTCGTGGTGGCGGATTCTCGCTCAGCAACAGCTTCCATGCTCTCCTCGTCGATCTCTAGCGATTCCTCTAACTGTTTAGATGAGCAACACTTTTGAGCGCGACCGAGCCGGGGTGCAGCAGCTCCGAAATGGCACCATTTGCCAGACCGGTCGTGAGCAAGCGCACATACTCCGCGGTAATCGCACTCAACTCCATTGGCCCCCCCGGCTCGTACCAGCTCGCCATTCCGTGGATCGAGCCCACCAGAATGAAGGACGCGATCTTCGCGTTGCAGGACGCAATTGAGCCGTCTTTTACGCCGGCCTCAATCAGGGCGCGGACCCGGTGATCGATCTCGCGCTTCCGACCGCGCACTAGCTTCCGCCCGGCCGTCGATAGCTCCCCATCGTCCAGCCGGATGACCGCACGGCCAAAATCGCCGGTGATGATCCGGATGTAGCCCGCGATAAAGTCTGCTACCTTGTCCAGTCCGGGCTTTTCATCGGCTTCGATCGCATCCAGCATCTCGTCGATCAGGTCCGTGCCCAGCCGGTAGATCTCCACCAGGATCTCTTCCTTGTTGCGGAAATAGTGGTAGAGAGCCGGTTTTGTGATGTTCAACTGCAAGGCGACGTCGTTCATCGACGTGCGTCCGTAGGAGCGCTCAAGAAACATGCGTACCGCTGTATGGAGCACGGCCTCGCGCTTACCATCCGGGTTTCGTCTGCGGTCGGCGAACAGCCGGCGATGCGGTCCCAGGGCCGCGGACTGTCTGGGCATCGTTCCACTCCGTCAGCGATTGACACTGCTGCTACCGATTGATATCTTACTCATCGGTAGGATATGCAATTACCGTTCTACGCGCTCCTCGCTCGATTGCGCAAGCGAATTTTCCAGCGCATCTTACCAAGGTAAGGGCGCAGTCCAGGTTTCAGCCGCATGAACACTGCGCCTCCCGCACACGTGCTCGCCCTGACTCTCCATTACGCGGAGCCGTCGTCGTTCTCGACGGCTGAGATGGCGCTGCTCGGCCTGCTCATCGTGCTCTCGCTGATTGGCTTTTTCTGGCGCTTCAGCCGTGTGCTGCGCAACGTCTTCACCGCCCGGAAGGATCCCGACTTCCACATCGCTCCGGTAGGCAGGCGGATATGGGAGTTCTTCTGGGAGGTGCTCTGCCAGGCGAAAGTTATCAAGGAGCGTCCTCTTCCCGGACTCGCCCACGCTTTCGTCTTCTGGGGCTTCCTCGCCTTTGCGCTCGTCTCGCTTAACCATTTCGCGGCCGGCTTCCGGCTTGGTTTCCTCGACGCTGATAGCTGGATCGGCGGCTTCTACTTCTGGTTCGCAGCTATCTTCGCGCTGCTGGTGGCGGTTTCGATCGCTGGTCTTTTTGTGCGCCGCTTCTTCGTGCGGCCTATCTGGCTGGGGCGCAAGGTCTCCTACGAGTCCGGCGTGATCGCGTTTCTTATCTTCGCGCTGATGGCCACCTATCTCGCGGCCTTCACCATTCCGTCCACCTCGGCCGCGGCGCGCGGCTTGTGGTGGACACATGCGCTCTGCATCCTCATCTTCCTGCCGCTCATTCCGCATACCAAGCACCTGCACCTGGTCCTGAGCCCGATCACCATCTTCCTTTCGCGTGGCGAGTTCAGTCACATCCCGCCGCTCTCGGCGACGAGGATTTCGGGCTGGTCAGCGGCAAGGATGTCACGCAACTCGTGGCGCTGCAGGCCTACTCCTGTGTGGAGTGCGGCCGCTGTTCCGAGCATTGCCCGGCTACGAATACGGGTAAGGTGCTGAACCCGAAGGAAATCATTCTTGGCGTGCGCGGCTATCTCAATGATCTCGGCCCGCACTCCGAGGAACCGCTGCTGGGCAAGTACAACTCGCAGGAGGCAGCCTTCCAGTGCACCACCTGCGGCGCCTGCGAATATCAGTGTCCCGTCGGCATCGAGCATCTGCCCATCATCATCGGATTGCGGCGCGGCGCCGTGAACACGGGCGCGTGGGAAGACGACTATGGCACCAAGCTCTTCCTCGCGCTGGAGCGCAATGGAAACGCGCTGGGCATGAGCGCGACCGAGCGCGACAAGTTCATCAAGAAGCAGGAACTGCCCATCTTCGATGGCTCGCAGGAATACTGTCTGTGGCTCGGCTGCATGGGCGCGTACGATCCGCAGGGCCGCGAGATCATTGCGTCCTTCGCGAAGGTGATGCAATACCTGGGTACCTCCTTCGGCGTGCTCAAGAAAGAAAAATGCACCGGCGATCCGGTCCGCCGGCTCGGCAACGATCTCGTCTTCCAGCAGCTTGCGGAGCAGAACCTCGAAATCATGAAGCAGCAGAAAGTCACAAAGATTGTGACAATTTGCCCGCACTGCGTCCGCACCATCGCTAAAGACTGGCAAGATTACGGCGCCTCTCCCGAAATCGAGCATCACAGTGAGTTCATGGCGCGCTATCAGGACAAGCTTCCCAAAGCTGACGGTCCAGACATCGTCTATCACGACCCGTGCTATCTCGGCCGCTATCGTGGCTCCTACGATCAGCCGCGGGAAGTCCTCGCGCGCTCCGGCAAGGTGATTGATCCCCCACGCGCGCGCGAGCGTTCCTTCTGCTGCGGAGCCGGGGGCGGACTTGCCTTCCTCGGTGAAGAAGGCGGCACGGATCGCATAAGTCACGTGCGCGCGAAGGAACTTGCCGCCACAGGCGCAAGCATCGTCGGCACGGCGTGTCCCTTCTGCAACACCATGTTTCGTGATGCGCTGGTCGCCATCAGCGATGCGCCACCGCAACTGCTCGATATCGCCCAAATTGCCGCCCAGTCGATTGCCAATGCAACAGCCACACCGTCCAATGGAGCACAGAACGTATGAAGATCATCGTCGCCATCAAACAGGTTCCCGTACGAGATTCGAACCTGCGCGTCGATGCCAGCGGCCGCTGGATCGATGAGGAAGATCTCAGCTACGAGATCAACGAACCGGACGCCTATGCTCTGGAAGAGGCGCTGCAGCTGAAAGAAAAGCATGGCGGCGAGGTCGTCGCCATGCTCGCTGGGCCGGAACGCGGCTCGCAGACCATTCGCGAAGCACTGGCCAAGGGTGCCGATCGCGCCATTCACATCGAGTGCGATGATCTGGCCTCGCTCGACACACTAGGCATCGCAAGCCGGCTCGCCGCTGCCATCAAAGACGAAAAGGCAGACCTCATCCTCACCGGTCTGCAATCGGACGACCTTGGCTTGGGCCAGACCGGCGTGGTGCTCGCCGAGCTTCTCGGCATTCCGCACGCCACCATCATCATGCAGGTGGAAGCAGGCGATGGCTCTATCAAGGTAAAGAGGGAATTGGAAGACGGCTGGTTCCAGCACGTCACAATGCCCTTGCCTGCGCTGCTTACGATCCAATCCGGCATCAGCAAATTGCGCTACGCGACTCTCATGGGCATCAAGAAGGCCAAGACGAAAGAGGTTCGTCGCGTCGCCGCGGGTGATCTCCCGCAAGCTGCCGTGCCCACCGTGACACTCGAGCGCATCTACCTGCCGGAGAAAAAGAAGGAAACGCAGTTGATCGAAGGCTCGCCAAACGAGGCGGCCGCGAAGCTGGTCGAAAAACTGAAGTTTGAGGTGCGAGTGATATGAGCGGAGTCCTCGTCGTACTGGAACACCGCGGCGGTGCCTACAACCGCATGTCCTGGGAGGCATTGGCTGCAGGACAGGAGGTCGCGACGGCATCGGGCCAGCCGCTTTCGGCCGTTGTCGTCGGCAGCGATCTGGAATCGCTGAGCGCAGAGGTTGCCGGCAAGAAACTTGATAAGGGCTTCCGTGTCGAGCACGCGCTGCTGAAAGACTATACGGCGGACGGTTACGTTTCTGCTCTGGAGCAGTTCATCCGGAAGGTCGATCCCAGCTTCGTCGTCTTCCCCCACACGTACCAGGTGCGCGACTTCGCGCCTCGGCTCGCCGCCCGCTTCGGGCAGGTGTTGCTGCCGGACCTGGTTGGCCTGCGCCAGGAAGGCGACTCACTTGTCTTTGTGCGCCAGCTCTTTCAGGGCAAGCTCAATGCGGACTACCGCCACGCGGCCTCGGGCCCCTGCTTTCTATCCGTGCAGGCCGGCGCTTTCCGTGCGGAATCTCTCGAGACCGGCAGCACCACCGTAGAAACCTTCGCGCCACAGCTTGACAGTAGCGCAATCCGCAGCAAGCCCGAGGCACCCTTCCGCGAAGCAGCGCAGACCGTGGATCTGGGCTCGGCGCCCATCATCGTCTCGGTCGGCCGTGGCATCAAGGAGCAGGACAATCTGTCGATCGTCGAAGAGCTGGCGCAGGCGCTTGGCGGTGAGCTTGCGGCCTCGCGCCCCATCTGCGACAACGGCTGGCTGCCCATGGAGCGGCAGGTCGGCAGCTCCGGCCAGACGGTCTCACCCAAGCTCTACCTCGCCGTCGGCATCTCCGGCGCCATCCAGCACCTGGTTGGCATGAAGGGATCAAAGACTGTGGTCGCCATCAACAAGGATGAGAATGCGCCCATCTTCGAAGTGGCCGACTACGGCATCGTCGGTGATCTCTTCGAAATTGTGCCTGCGCTGACCGAGGCAGTGAAGAAGGCCAAGGGCGCCTAGAGATCAGACACGGCATCAGGAGAGCTGATCTAGTACGCTGCTGTTCAGTCACCTGAAGCAGCACGCGGAGGCGATCTGGATGGCGCAGTGGAGCGACGAATATCTTCCCTTGGGGCGGGCGTATCACTGGGAGAGCGTCCGGGCAGGCGAAGCTTATCTTGTCCAGCCGATGAGCGATGGCACCATCCGCTCCTGGACTTGGCAGCAGGCCATGGACGAGGCGCGCCGCATCGCTGCTTTTCTGCGTGCCCGCGGATGGGAGCCTGGAAGCCGCATCGCGACCCTCGCGCGCAACAGCGCTTGGTGGATGATCGCCGAGCTGGGCGCGTGGATGGCCGGCCTGGTCACGGTTCCGCTCTATCCCTCATTGCGTGCGGAGTCCATTCGCACGCTGCTGCAGCACGCGGACGTGCGAGCCTGCTTTGTCGGAGCGATGGACGATCGTGAGGCCATGCAGCAGGGGATTCCCGTGGGCGTGCTGCGCATCGCCATGCCCAACGCCGCGCCCGAGGCGCTGCGCGGCTGCGATCGCAGATGGGACGAAATCCTTGCAGAGTGCCCGCCCATCTCCGATTCGCCAACGCGCTCCGGCGATGAACTCGCCACTATCATCTACACCTCCGGCACCACCGGGGAGCCGAAGGGCGTGATGCATCGCTTCTCCGTCTTCCCGCACATGGGCGACAGCATCGCCCGGCTGGTCAACATGGACAGCAACGAACGCTTTATTTCGTATCTGCCGCTGGCACACATTGCCGAACGCGGGGTCATTGAGGCCACCAGCCTGCATATTGGCTGTACCGTCTACTTCACCGCCGGGCAGGAGAGCTTTCTTGCCGACGTGAAGCGGGCCAGACCGACACTGTTCTTCTCCGTTCCCCGGCTCTATCTGCGCTTTCGCCAGGGAGTGCTGGAAAAAGTGCCGCAGCCGAAGCTCGATCGCTTGCTGCGTATTCCGATTCTGCGCGGCATCGTGAAGCGAAAGATACTTCGCCAGCTTGGTCTCGACCATGTACGTTTCGCGGCATCGGGAGCCGCGCCGCTGCCGGGCGAGGTGCTTAGCTGGTATCGCGTGCTTGGCCTGGGACTGATTGAGGGCTATGGCCTGACCGAGACGGCGATCACGCATGCGCCCAGGCCCCAGGACTTTCGCATGGGATACGTCGGGCCCGCGCTTCCTGGAGTCGAGGTGCGCATCGGAGCCGAAGACGAAGTTCAGATGCGCAGCCCCATGAACATGATCGGCTACTACCGCAACGACGAAGGCACCCGCGCCTGCTTTACCGCGGATGGTTTCTTCCGCACCGGAGACAAGGGGGAGCTGGCGCCGGATGGCCAGTTGAAGATCGTCGGCCGGATCAAGGAGCAGTTCAAGACCAGCAAGGGCAAATACGTTTCGCCGGTGCCGATCGAAAAGCGCCTCAGCATCCATCCTGCGCTTGAGGCGACATGCGTGATGGGCGATGGCCGGCCACATCCGTTCGCCATATCCGTGCTCTCAGCGGAGGCACGCAAGCAGTGCGAGACCAATGGGCTGAACGGCGAGCTCGGCCGCACGCTTCAGAATCTGCTGACACAGGTGAATGCCGAGCTTGATCCCCACGAACGGCTCCAGTTTCTCGCCGTCGTCGATGGCCCCTGGGATATCGACAGCGGCCTGATCACGCCGACCCTGAAGCTCAAGCGAAATATGCTCGAGCAGCGTTATGCGCCACGCGTAGACGACTGGATCGCCGCGCAGAAGTCTGTGTTGTGGGCGCGCGGCCTGTGAGCAAACCCGAACTGCTCAGCATCGCCGGACGACAGCTCGAAACCCGGCACATCGCTGTTCCGCATGCGCGCGGCACAATCGTCCTGCTGCACGAGGCGCTGGGTTCCGTTTCGCACTGGCGCGATTTTCCGGAGCGGCTGGCGGAGCGCTGCCAGATGAATGTGCTGCTTTACTCGCGGCTTGGCCATGGGCAATCCGAAGGGCCGCCGGACATGCGTAGCCGCCGCTATTTTGAACAGCAATCGTTGGAGGTGCTGCCTGCACTCCTGACGAAGTTCGCGATCGACCGGCCGATACTGCTCGGCCATAGCGAGGGCGCGGCGATTGCGCTTATCTATGCAACAAGCCACCCAGAGAAGGTTCGTGCGCTGGTCCTGGAATCGCCGATCCTCTGGGCAGAGCCGTCCACCGCCACAGGAATGGCTCTCGCTGAGCAGGCGTGGCGGGATACCGATCTTCGCGAACGCCTCTCGCGTCATCATCGCGATGCGGATGCCGTCTTCACCGCCTGGCTGAGCATCCGCGACTCCGGCAGCCTGCTTACGCTGCCGCTCGAAGCGCATCTTCCGCCGGTGCTCTGCCCGCTTCTGGTGCTGCAAGGCGCGCACGATGAGTACGCAACCAGCTTGCAAGCCGATGTATTGCGGCCGCTCGCTCCAGCGATGCATGTTGTCCGGCTTGCTGACAGCGGCCACACTCCGCATCGCGAGCAGCAGGAGATTGTTCTCGCGGAGATCGAAAAATTCCTGGACCAATTACCGGCAGAGCCGCTGGCCTCACGATAGCTTTCTGACCAGTCGGTAAGATTGTGGTTGCCAGCGGTCCCTTCGGATGTTTACTCTTCGGCTGTTTTGGGCGGCCTCTTCTATCTAATCCGCCCCAAGTTGCTAAGGAGGTTTTCATCCGCATGTCTCCACTCCCCCGTACGTGCAAGGCGCGTTGCGCCATTCAACTGCTTCCTCTTTTGCTGTTGCTGTGCTGGACCGCCGGCCACGCTCGCGCACAGCAGGACTATGTTGGCCGCTACGACATCTACAACGGCTACGCCAATCTCATCGCACCCAATGTAGACCTGACCACTCGCGGCTACCATTTGCAGGCGGGCCGCAATCAGAAGACCTGGCTCGCCTTGGGCTTCGATTACTCCATCACCACAGGCCATACCTCGCTCACCCCCAACCTGCTGCCCACAGCGCTCCAGCAGCAGCTCGGACAGCAGATTCTCGCCCTTATTCAGGCGGGCGTCATCCCGCCCACCTACCAGGTCTACGTGCCGGTGGACTCCAACACGCAGACCTTTGCCGCCGGTCCGAACTTCAACTACCGCAGGTTTCAGCGCGTCACCTTCTTTATCCGGCCGTCGCTCGGCGCAGTTCGCGAAACCGCAACGCCGCATCCGCACGACATGGTGACGGCGGCAATCGCGCAGGAACTTGTGCCCGCCGGCAAGAAGACCGACTGGACGGGCTTTTACGGCTTCGGCGGCGGCTACGACCTGAACGCGACCAAACACATCGCCATCCGCATGCAGACAGACATCGTCTACTTCCATGTCTTCAACGACCTGCTCAAGGACGGACGATGGGACTTCCGCTGGTCGCTCGGCCCAACCTTTCACTTCGGAGGTAACATTCGGCCATTAAAGAGCGTCCTACGCAAAGACCCATCCCCTGTGGGCACACAA
Organism: uncultured Acidobacteriaceae bacterium; assembly: GCA_963737035.1. Lineage (GTDB taxonomy): Bacteria > Acidobacteriota > Terriglobia > Terriglobales > Acidobacteriaceae > KBS-83. The sequence goes on from CAVTRJ010000024.1 coordinate 43,117, forward strand.
TCGAATTCGTCTCAGGCGAATCCTTAGGAGACTTATCCCGCATGACGATTTGCCCGCGCCGGGCGCCGATGTTCTTGCTTGCGCTGTTCTCGTGCTCGGTGCCCATGTGGGCATCGCCCGCTGCCAATGATGCTGATTGCTCGATCATCATCCACGTCACCGGTTTTCGGAACACGAAAGGCGTGCTCGGAGCCGAACTCTTCACCTCTTCCGCCGGCTGGCCCGAAGATGTCTCCAAATCTTTCCGCCACGCCCATTTCCCGATTGACGGCGATCACGCTACAGCGCGCTTCGATCACGTTCCAGCGGGAAGATATGGCGTGGTCGTGCTGCATGATGAGAACGAGAACGAGAAGCTGGACCGGAATCTCTTCACGGTTCCGAAAGAAGGCTTCGGCTTTGCCAACAATCCGCGCGTACTGCTGGTCGCGCCGCCAATGGAAAAAGCTACTATTCCGGTGACGTGTCCCACGACCACAACGGAGATCCACCTCATCTACAAGTAGCCGTCTCCAGATCGCTCTGTCATCCTGAGCGTAACCGAAGGTGGAGCGAAGGACCTGCTGTATCTATCGTTCAATAACGGCGCGAAGCGCCGCTCTACCAAAGCCCAAATACTTACTTGACCGGCACCTTCAGTCCAAGGGCCTTGATGTATCCAGTATTGACGCGGCACTTTTGCAGCTTCACGTTTTCAAGCAGTTGCTTCAGCGCTGTCGCCGCTACTTCCGGCGAGGGCCGCATCGCAAGCTGCTTCTCCGTATTGCCCACGCCGCGGCGCTCACTCGCATACTTTACGATTTCGTCCCAGTGCTCCGGCGGCTGGATGGAGACAATCGCTGAGCTCTTTTGCATCTTCTTGTACGGCCAGAAGCACCAGCCGATCTTGTCCTTTTCGAGCAGCAGGCGAAAATTGAAGATCCAATCATCATCATTCTCACCTGACTCTCCCAGCCAGATCGGCACGTGATATTTGTCGCGGAATGCAACATACCGCGCCAGTGACTTCTCTGTATTGGCAGCCGTGGCCGGACTCCAGGGAGTGTTGAATTCGTAGAGATGAAGCTGATACATCACATTGCTGTCGAACGGCGGCCCGAATACGTTGAAGTTAGTGTCCCATTGCGCGCCGCCGAGAATCAGCACATGATTTTTGTCCACTTCGCGAATGGCCGCCGATATGCGCTTGTACAGCGGCTCGAGTCGGCTGTTGTACTTCTGTAGCTGCGGATAGTGCGGAATCGGCTCGTTCAGCAGATCGTATCCCAGTACCGTCGGATCGTCGTGGTAGTGGCCGGCGATGCGCTTCCAGATATCGATGAGCTCTTCCTGGTCGCCGGGCGAATCGTACAGCCAGGGATAGCCGTAGCTGTCGTCGATGTTGGTGCCGGTCTGGCCTCCGGGCGCCATGTGCATGTCGATCACAACGTACATATCATCGGCCTTCGCCCAGCCAAGTACGCGATCCAGCAGTCGGAAGCCTTCTTCGTTTCCCTTAGTAAAGAACTTGTAGTGAATGGGCACTCTCACCGAATTCATACCGGTCGATTTAAGCAGGTCGATGTCTGCTTTGGTGATGTATGCATCGCGATACTGCTGCCAGAAGGACCTGGCCTGTTCGGGGCCGATCAGCTCGTTGAAATAGTTTTCGATCTCACGCGGCGAGGTTGGCCCGTCATCGCCGAACAGGAACATGTACCCTTCCTGCTCCAGCCAATTGCCAAGATTCGTTCCGCGCAGCATCAGTGGATGGCCGCTGCCGTCCACCAGTTCGTTGCCCTGCGTGTGGACAAAGCCGGCTGGCTGAGCCTGGAGCGCAGTCCAGGGCACGACCGTCCATAGGGCGAGAGCACAAAAGAGCAGACCACGTATCAGAGCACGGATCACAGGTACCTCGGGGGGTGCACGACCGGACTCGTGCCGGCTGCGCCGCCATTCTAGAACAAACGATAATCTGTGGGCCGGATCTTCTGCCGTTTCTGTATCCGGTATGGCATCACCCTCAAAAAACGTAGTTTCGGGATGCGCGAATCGGTCTTGCAGGGCTACTATCACCTTCACGCACTCAGGCGATCGCGGAGACAAATGGCGCGCAAGACGCAACAGAAGATGCATGGAGACAAGCCGGCAAGTTTGAAGACATTGGCCGAGCACCTCGGGTTAAGTCCAGCGACCATCTCCGTAGTGCTGAATGACGTGCCGGGCCGGTCGATTCCACAGGCCACGCGCGATCGCATCAAGGCGGCTGCGAAAAAACTCAACTATCAACCCAGCCTGCTGGCCCGCTCCCTCCGCAACCGGCGAACCCACACCATCGGCATATTGGTGCCGGAGTTGGGCGAGGGCTATCACACGCAGGTGCTCAGCGGCGTGGGCGATCAATTGGTTCAGGAGGGCTACTTCTACTTCACCGCGCATCATCGTCATAATCCGGAGCTGGTGGAGCAGTATGCACGCCTGCTGGTGGGCCGCGGCGCGGAGGGGCTCATCCTGGTGGATACCGCCTTCCAGCATAATTTTCCCGTCCCCGCTGTGGCCGTCGCCGCGCATCGTCGCATCGAGGGTGTCACGAACGTGATTCTCGATCAGGCCAAGGCAGCGGAGCTGGCGCTCGGCCATCTGTATAAGCTGGGCCATCGTTCGATCGCCTTCATGCGTGGCCAGCCCTTCAGCTCCGATTCGGAAGACCGCTGGCGCAGCATCGAGAATGCCGCCAAAAAGCTCAGATTGACCATCGATCCATCGCTGGTTGTGCAGCTCGATCGCGACCTCACCTCGCCGGAGCTCGGCTACCCGGTGGTGGAGAAATTGCTCGCCAGCGGCAAACGATTCAGCGCGCTCTTTTCTTTCAATGACGTGGCCGCCATTGGCGCCATCCGCGCGCTGCGTGATGCGAAGCTGCGTGTGCCCGAGGATGTTTCTGTGATGGGCTTTGACGACATTCGTGCCGCCGCCTTCATCACACCCAGCCTGACCACCATCCGGCAGCCGCTGGAGGACATGGGCCGTATGGCCGCTCGCATTGTGCTAAGCCGCCTTCGCAATCAGCAGGAGTATGGTGACCAGGTGGCCGTGGAGCCGGCGCTGATGGCGCGCGAATCCACCCGGGAACCATCGTGGAAGCCAGCCTGACCCCAACCCGCCCTGTCGCGCGTTATCCTCTCGGCCCTATCCTCGGTATTCAAGGTATGGAGCTGATCACCGGCATCGGCCTCACGTTGCTGGGCAGCGGTCTTCCGGCCTTCGCAGCGCTGTGGCATCTGAACGATGCCCGCTCCGGCCGCCTGCTGCTTGCCGTGTTCGCAGGCTCCGCTATCGGCGCATTGCTGGTGCGGTTTCCCTTCCATCGCATGCTTGCCGCAGGCATGGCGATGATCGCCGCCAGCATGGCCGGGCTCGCCCTGAGTGGCGGCCGCGGGCTTTTTCTTCTGTTCTTGCTGTTCGGCACCGGTTTGGGCCTGGCGATGACGGCGAACAGCGTGCTCACCGGCGACCGCTACCCGGAGCGGCGTGCCGCCATGCTCACGCTGCTGAACTTTTCCTGGAGCGGGGGTGCTGCCGTCTCCCCTTTCGCGGTGCAGCTTGTCATTCATCATGCTGGCGTCGGCAGTCTCTTCTGGTGCATGGCTGCCGCCGGGGTTCTGAGCACGATCCTGGCACTTTGTTTGCGCGACAGACGAAGCGTCGCCGCACAGGAAACCTCGCGCCGCACCTATGCGGGGACGATTAAGAGCGGGAGGCGCGTGGTCGCATTCTTCGCCATCTTCGGACTGCTCTACTGCGGGACAGAGGCTGCCCTTGGTGGATGGGTTCTTACGTACGTCCATCGTCTCCATTTCCAGATTGCCGCAGCGCCTCCGTTGGCCGCTTCGTGTTTCTGGCTTTCGCTGCTCGTCGGCCGCGCTGTGGCTCCTGCCGTGCTGCTGCGGGTTCGCGAAGAGGTGGTGCTAGCCATCGCTCTGGTCTGCGCCTTCGCGGGCGTGACTGCTCTGCTCACCCTGCACTCCCTTCCCGCCGTTATGCTCTCGGCTGCCGTGACCGGCCTCAGCATGGCTCCCATCTTTCCCATTTGTGTGTCTATCTTCATGGCGCTCACCGCCGATCCCGCACAGACCCGCTGGATGTTCGCCATCGCCGGACTGGGCAGCGCGACGCTGCCCTGGGCCACCGGGCAGCTCGCGGCCCACACCGGCTCGCTCCATACCGGCCTTCTGGTGCCCCTGCTCGCGCTTGGAGTCATGCTGCTCATGATGCGCTGGCCCGGCGGCGGCACCGATCTCTATCGCAACCTGTTTCGGGGAACGGACGAACAGCCTCTTCCACCGGCCGGCCCCACGGCCCTGCCAACTCTCTAGCGTTCGGCGAGAATGAGTGCATCGTAATCAATGAGTCCGATGGCCGCGTGGATGTCGCGCGACATCGGCCCATCACACAGGAGGGTGCATGGCGCGCCTGAAAGATAGTGTTGCAGTCGTGACTGGATCAAGCTCCGGGATCGGGCAGGGAATCGCAATACGCTTCGCACAGGAGGGCGCTCGCGTCGTCGTCGATTACGTCGGCCATGCAGAGGGAGCAGACCAGACGCTCGCTGCGATCCAGAAGGCCGGCGGTCAGGCCGTCATCTGCCAGGCCGACATCACCAGCATGCAGGACATCCGCAAGCTGATCGATACCGCATGGCAAACCTACGGCGGTTGCGACATCCTGGTGAACAACGCCGGCATGGAAAAAGAGGCGGATTTCTGGGATGTCACCGAGGCCGACTACGACAAAGTGCTAGCCGTGAATCTCAAGGGCCCTTTCTTCCTGAGCCAGTACTTCGTGCAGAAGCTGCTCGCGGCAAACAAGTCCGGCAGGATCATCAACATCTCATCGGTACACGAGGACATGGTCATGCCTCACTTCGCCAGCTACTGCGCCAGCAAGGGCGGTATCCGCATGCTCATGCGCAATCTCGCGGTGGAACTGGGCCCCAAAAACATTACGGTCAACAACATTGCGCCCGGCGCCATCAGCACTCCCATTAACGCCAGCCTGCTCAATAACAAGGCCGAACTCGACGCCCTGCTCAACAACATTCCCCTGGGGCGCATGGGAACGGTGGACGATGTTGCCGGACTCGCAGCCTTCCTGGCGTCAGACGAAGCCGCTTACATCACGGGCTCCACGTATGTCATCGATGGCGGCCTGATGCGTAATTATCATGAACAGTAAGTAACCGTTGAAGCAGGCGCGGCGGGGCCTCGATCCGGCTGTTTGTGTTAGTGTCCTCACGAGGTTTTGAGAGAGGCTCGATCATTTCTCCTGCCGAAGCGGATCGGGGCCGGAATGCCTCCGCCGCTTTTCCGTCAAGAAAAGCGGCTCCTCACTCCTCTGGATAGATCGCGTTACAGGAGAAATGATCTCGATGGCTCTAGGCAGCGCTTCAGGACAAACAGTTTCGGTATCAGAAAGCGGCAGCGCGCATTATGGCCGCGCGCTGGCCGTCGTCACCACGCTGTTTTTCATGTGGGGATTTCTCACCGCGCTCAATGACACTCTGATCCCTCACCTGAAGCAGATCTTCGATCTGGATTACACCAAGTCGCAGCTCATCAATCTCGCCTTCTTCGGCAGCTACTTTATCTTCGCGCAGCCCGCCGCCAAGCTCATTGAGGCCATTGGCTACAAACGCACCATGGTGGTCGGCCTCGGCGTCATGGCGCTGGGGGTCTTTCTATTTTTGCCCGCCGCGAGCGTGCCCTCGTATCCGTTCTTTCTTGCCGCGCAGATCGTTCTCGCCGCCGGCGTCACGGCGCTGCAGGTAGCGGCCAATCCTTATGTAACCGTGCTCGGCCCTGCGCGCACGGCATCGAGCCGTCTCAACTTGACCCAGGCCTTCAACTCGCTGGGTACGACCATCGCGCCATACTTCGGCAGCGTGCTCATCCTTGCAGGCGGCGCCGAGCTTGCGAATATGTCACGGCAGCAGCAGGCAGCCTCAGTAAAGATGCCCTACGCGGGCATCGGCATTGCGCTCGTTCTTCTCGCCATTGCCATCGCGCTCGTCAAGTTACCACGCCTCCAGACCACACAGGAATTCCGCACCACAGGCAATGCCAACAACCCGCTCGGCTCCATCTGGGAACACCATCACGTCTGGCTCGGCGCGATTGCCATCTTCCTGTATGTAGGCGCAGAGGTGTCCATCGGCAGTTTCGCCGTCAACTACATGGGCAGCCACGATCTCGGTTCTATTCCTGCTGCCACGGCCAGCAAGCTGGTTGCACTCTACTGGGGTGGCGCGATGGTGGGACGCTTTATCGGATCAGCAGTGCTTCAGCGTGTCCGCACCGGACCGCTGGTCGGTGCCTTTGCCATTGTCGCTGGGCTGCTGGTAGCCACGTCGATGCTCACCAACGGCCACCTCGCCGTGGTCACCATCCTGCTGGTGGGCCTCTTCAACTCCATCATGTTTCCCAGCATCTTCACGCTGGGAACGGCGCACATGGGCCCGCTCACCGGCAAAGCGTCAGGCCTTCTCGTTCAGGCTATTGTCGGGGGCGCGATCATTCCTGTTGCACAGGGAGCCATCGCAGACAAGATCGGGATTCACCACTGCTTCATACTGCCTCTGCTGTGCTACCTGTTCATCGTTTACTACGGCTTCGTTGGCTCGCGTCCGACAGGCGCCAGCGCCGATCTGGTTGCAACCGAGTAGAGCGCAGACGCGACAAAGGCCGGCATCACGCCGGCCTTTGTCCGTTACGCAATGCAGCTATGCTGCGTTAGGCTTATCCAGCGCCAGGGCGGCGATCTCCTCTTCGGAGAAGAGCAGCTTCTCGCCGTTCGTGCGATCCAGCACGTGCATCGCAACACCGGCGGTGAGGGTGCGATGCATGGCTTTGCGGTGGAAGGGCGAGCTGCTCAGCAAAGTGCAGATGCGCTCAAAGATAGGAAGCCATTGCCGCGAGCGCGTGCGGATCGCCTCGCCCGGCCCATTCGGCTGCGCGACGATTTCCATCTCCAGCACGCCGTACTCGGACTGTTGGGAGAGTTCGACGGGTCGCATCTGGAGCGAATAGCGAGTCGTTTCCGTTGGCATAGACCTGACTTCCTGGGTGTAAAGGGTAACTGGTGTAAGACTCTTTTGGATGTATCTGGGTTGCATTCGCCGTTGAATGCCATCTGGACGCCCACCGGAGGGTCAACCCAAAATCCTTTGCTCGACCGGATAGTCTAACCCGGTTTCGGTGAATGGACGGCAAACAATCTGCGTCGAATGTACATGCCGGGAGTGCTATTTACCCGGTTACTGGTAAGTTGCTTCCAGGGAATCCGGTACCGTGTTCTGATACCCTCAGATTCCTGATGATTCGATGCACCCGCCGCCTCCCTCGCTTCTGTTTTCTGCTCCTGACCTTTTCGCTGATTGGATCATCCGCTCGCGCCCAGGCCGACGATGCCAGCCACAAGGAAGCGGTTGAGATATTCCGTCAGCTTATTGAGATCAACACGACGGATTCTGTCGGAAGCGTAACCGCCGCGGCCAAGGCGATGCAGCAACGTTTTCTCGCTGCCGGCTTTCCCGCTTCGGACATGCAGCTGCTTGGTCCGAACGATCGCAAGCAAAATCTTGTCGTCCGCTACCACGGCGCGAGCGGCAAGAAGCCCATCCTGCTCATCGGACATCTCGATGTGGTCGAAGCGCGCCGCGACGACTGGACCACCGACCCGTTCCAATTCGTAACCAAAGACGGCTACTACTACGGCCGCGGCACCCAGGACATGAAGGAGTCCGACGCGGTCCTCGTGGAAACACTTCTTCGCTTGCATCAGGAAGGCTTTCGCCCCGACCGCGACATCATCCTCGCGCTCACCGCCGATGAGGAAGGCGGCAAATCCAACGGCGTTGATTGGCTTATCAAGAATCACCGCGATCTCATCGACGCCGAATACGTCCTCAATCCGGATGGCGGCGGAGTGGAACTACACCACGGCAAAGCAACCATCTTCTCCGTCGACGCCAGCGAGAAGCTCTACGCCGACTACCAGTTCACCGTCACCAACCCCGGCGGTCACAGCTCCCTGCCAGTGCCGGACAATGCCATCTACCAGCTTGCCGACGGCCTGGAGCGCCTTTCGCACTACGCGTTCCCCACCGAGCTCAACGGCGTCACCCGCGACTACTTTCAAACCGAATCAAAGATCATGACTGGCCAGACCGCTGCTGACATGCGTGCCATTCTCAAGACGCCGCCGGACCCTGAGGCGGTGAAACGCCTCAACCAGACGCCGGAGTACAACTCCACGCTGCGCACTACCTGCGTCGCCACACGGCTTGATGCCGGTCACGCCAACAACGCGCTGCCGCAGCGCGCGCAAGCCATCGTGAACTGCCGCATCCTGCCCGGGCATTCCAAGGAGGAGGTTCGTCAGGACCTCATACGCGTGCTCGATAGCCCAAAGATCACGGTGCAGTATGTCGGCGATGGCGGAGAAGGCCAGGGCGTGATTTTTGATAAGGCGCCGGACAAGAAAGCCCTGCCGCCAGCGGCAATCAGGCCCGAGGTGATGCAAACGCTGGAGCAGGTCGCCGGAAAGATGTGGCCGGGCGTGCCGGTTGTCTCCACCATGGCGGATGGCGCCTCCGACGGCATCTACACCAATGCGGCAGGCATGCCCACCTACGGTGTCTCCGGGATCGCGCTTGAGAGCGATGACGTGCGCGCCCACGGCAAAGATGAGCGTCTGCCGATAGCTTCCTATGATCGCGGCGTCGATTTCTACTACGACTTCCTGAAGACGCTCACGGCGCCCCACTAGAAAACGACGAGGAGACTCCCGCGTCCAGTGCAGCTTCACCTCATCGACGTCCTCGCGATTGTCCTGTATCTGCTGGGCATCACCTGGTTCGGTCTGCGCTTTCGCAACGGCGAGCGCTCGCTGCGGTCGTATTTTCTTGCCGACCGGAACATCCCGTGGTGGGCCATCGCGCTCTCCATCGTCGCCGCGGAGACCAGCACTCTCACCATCATCAGCATTCCGGGGCTGGCCTTCACCGGCGATTTCGGATTCCTGCAAATCGCGCTGGGCTATCTGCTGGGCCGCGTCGTTATCTGTCTGCTGTTTCTGCCGCGTTATTTCGAAGGCCAGCTCATGACGGCCTATCAGCTCATCGGTGCGCGTTTTGGCAAGGGGCTCCACCGCTTTACCGCAGGCCTTTTTCTCGCCACACGCGCCGTCGCGGAGGGCGTCCGCATCTTCGCCGTCTCCATCGTCATTACAGTGGCATTCGGCACGGGTACGAATGCCTCCATCATCATCCTGACGATCCTGACGCTGATCTATACGTTCGAGGGCGGCTTTTCCGCCGTCATCTGGACCGACGTCGTCCAGATGATCATCTACTTCATCGGCACCGTGCTTGCGCTCTGGACGCTGGGCACAAAAACCGCCGGCGGCTGGAGCGCCATTCATCACACCGCTGCTGCCGCGCACAAGTTCACCATCTTTCACTTCGCCTTCTCGCTCACCCAGACCTACACCTTCTGGGGCGGACTCATCGGCGGATGCTTTCTCACGATGGCCAGCCACGGCACGGATCAGCTTGTCGTACAGCGCCTGCTCGCTGCGAAGAATCTGGCGCAGTCACAGCTGGCGCTGCTTGCCAGCGGCGTTGTCGTCTTTGTGCAGTTTTCACTGTTTCTGCTCATCGGCGCAGGGCTCTACGTTTTCTATCCCGCGGGCGCGCTCGCCCATGTGGGTACTGCGGACCGCCTCTTCCCCCTCTTTATCGTGCAGGTGATGCCGCATGGCATCTCCGGACTGGTCATCGCCGCTATTCTCGCGGCCGCCATGTCGAACATGAGCGCCGCGCTCAATTCGCTTTCGTCGACGACGATGGTCGATTTCTACTTGCCGCGCCATCCGGAAATGGAAGAGCGCGCCCGCACCCGCCTCTCGCGGATACTCACCGCAGTATGGGCTGTAGTCCTGCTGGTCTTGGCGATTCTCTCCCGCACTGGTGGTCACGTGGTGGAGATTGGCTTGTCCATTGCCTCTGTCACCTGGGGCGAGATGCTGGGCGCTTTCCTGCTCGGTACGCTCACTCGCCGCGCCACGCAGAATGGCACCATAGTCGGAATGGTAGTCGGGCTTATCGTGAACTTGATTCTCTGGCAGCAGCCCGGACCATTTGCCGTCGGCCATGCCTGGGCCCTCCCGAAGGTTGCATTCATCTGGTACGTGCTGATTGGCGCGCTCATCACCAGCTTTGTCGGCTACACCGCCAGTCTGCTGTTGCCGCAAACAGAAAGGGCTGTCATCGCATGATTCGCATTTGGCGAAACGCGCTCTCGACTCTCGTCCTGGCGTTCACTGCGACCGCGGTTGCATTCGCCCAGATCGCTGCCGCTCCCGCGACATCTCAATCGGTGACGCCCGCAGCCTTCGCGCCCATCGATGCGATCGTGAATGAAGCTGTCGCGCATCACGAGCTGCCCGGCGCCGTAGTCGTTGTTGGTCACAATGGCCACATTGTTTTTCATCGCGCTTACGGTATGCGTTCCCTGGAGCCCACGCGCGAAACCATGACCGAGGACACGATCTTCGACATGGCCTCGCTCACCAAGGACCTCGTCACCGCTACCGCGGTGATGCAGCTTTACGAGCAGGGAAAAATCCGCATCGACGATCCCGTCGCGCACTATATCGCTGAGTTTGGCGCAAACGGCAAGCAGGACATCACCATCCGCCAATGCCTCACTCACTACTCCGGTCTGGCGCCCGACCTGGACCTTACCGGCCCCTGGCACGGCCGCGAGGAAGGCCTGCGGCGTCTTTACGAGTCGGCACCGATTGCCGCACCCGGCGTCGTCTTCCGCTATAGCGATGAGAACTTCATCGCGCTCGGCGCGCTGGTGGAGCGCGTCTCCGGTCTAGCGCTCGAGGTGTATGCGCAGCGTAACATCATTGCGCCGCTCGGACTTGCCGACTCCGGCTATCTGCCCGCTGCTGAGAAGCGTAATCGTATTGCGCCTACGCAATACGTGACCGCCGACGGCACATTATCCAACGCAGGCACCATGCTGCGCGGTGTGGTGCACGATCCGACTGCGCGCCGCATGGAAGGTGTCGCCGGTCACGCGGGATTCTTCAGCACCGCGGCGGATATCTCCATCTTCGCGCAGGCGCTGCTTGACCGGCTCGCCGGCCGGCCCAGCAGTTTCCCATTGAATCAGCTCACGCTCGCTAAAATGACGGAGCCCGAACAGCCCGCTACTGGCACCGCATTGCGCGGATTTGGGTGGGACATCGATTCAGCCTTTTCATCGAATCGCGGCACGCTCTTTCCAGTCGGGTCCTTCGGGCACACCGGCTTTACCGGGACTTCCTTGTGGATGGATCCCGAGAGCGACAGCTACGTCATCATTCTGACGAATGCTGTGCATCCTGCAGGCGGAGGCCATACTGTGGTGCTGCGTTCCCGCATCGCGGACGCCGTCGCGCAGGCTATCGGCATCAGGACGCAACAGGACGGCCAACTCACGCAACTCACCGGCTATAACGAATCGCTTACCGGTGCACGCCACTGGCAGGCACGGAATGGCGACGTGATGACCGGTATCGACGTCCTCGAGTCGGAGAAGTTTCTCACCCTTCAAGCGCTCGCAAAGAAGCATGGCGGCCATCTGCGCATGGGGCTGCTCACCAGCGCGGTTGGGCTGGATCGTGATGGCCGCCGCACTATCGATGTGCTGGCACGAGATGCTCATGCTGCCGACCCCAACCTTACTCTGACAACGCTCTTCAGCCCGGAGCATGGCCTTCAGGGCAATGAGGATCAGGCCAATATCCAAAATGCGACCGACACTGCGACCGGTCTGCCCATCATCAGCCTCTACGGATCGAAGGAGGAACAGCGCCGGCCATCGCAGGCATCACTGAGCCAGCTGGATGCGGTGGTCATCGACCTGCAGGACGTTGGCGTGCGCTATTGGACCTATGACGCGGCGATGGGCTACTTTCTCGAAGCCGCGCCAAAAGCGGGCATCGACATCATCGTGCTCGATCGCCCAAATCCGGTCACCGGCTCCTTCGTGCAGGGGCCAGTCTCGGATATTGGCCGCGACAGCTACACCAACTACATGCCCGTACCGGTGCGCCACGGCATGACCATAGGCGAGCTTGCGCGCTACTACAACGGCGAGCGCCATCTGAACGCAGCACTCACCGTGGTGAAGATGAAGGGCTGGGAACGGGGCGACTGGTTCGACTCCACCGGGCTCATCTGGATTAATCCCTCGCCAAACCTGCGCAGCCAGCGCGCGGCCGAAGTCTACACCGGCATCGGACTGATCGAGACCAGCAACATCTCTGTCGGCCGCGGCACCGATACGCCGTTCGAGTTGCTGGGCGCGCCATGGATCGACGCCCGCACCCTCGCCCGCACACTCAATGCGCGTCTGCTACCCGGTGTACGCTTTGTGCCCGTCGACTTCACACCCGCCGCTCCCTTTCCCTATGCCGGCCAGCTTTGTCATGGCGTGTCGCTGATGCTGATGGATCGCAATGCGCTCGATGGCCCGGAGCTTGGTCTGGAGATCGCATCCGCGCTCTGGAAGCTCTACCCGAACGATTACAAGATTGACCAGATCGATCGCCTGCTGGTGAACAAATCCGTACTCGACGCGCTGCGCTCCGGTGAAGACCCGCAGCGGGTTGCGGGCGACTGGCGGCTGCAGCTGGAAGCATTCATGCAGCGCCGCGCCGCCTATCTCGAATACTGATTCGGAAATCCCGCGGTACACTCATCGCGTGCGTATCCCCAGCCTGTCCCTTTTGCTCACGCTCGTCCTCACCGCATCGGCCTTTGCGCAAACCACCATGCCACTGTGGCCCGGCACGCCCCCGGGTGCACCCAATGTCACCGCCGGCGAACGTGAGCACGATACAACTACGTCCACGGATAACATGATCGCCGGCAAGCGGGTCGCGCGTATCGGCTTCGTCAGTCAGCCGACGCTTGCTTTCTATCCCGCGCCCAATGGCAAAAATACCGGCGCTACCGTCGTCGTGTTTCCTGGCGGCGCCTATCGGATAATCGCCTACGACCTCGAAGGCACGGAGGTGTGCGATTGGCTCAACGGCATCGGCGTGAACTGTGCGCTGGTGAAGTATCGCGTGCCGAATGCCGGCCCATTCCCCAAGTACACGCAGGACCTGGCCGACGCGCAGCGTGCCGTACGCATTGTGCGGCAGCATGCGTCGCAGTGGCAGCTGGATGCCAATCGCGTTGGTGTGCTGGGTTTTTCTGCGGGCGGCCATCTGGTCGCAGTGCTCGGCGCCCACGCGTCCGATGCGATCTATCCTGCTGTCGACGATGCCGACAAGCTCAACGCTCGCCCCGATTTCACACTTCTTATCTACCCCGGCTATCTCGAGCTGGATGATGATCCCCTGACCGTTCACCCGGAGGTAAAGCCGATTGCGCTTACGCCGCCCAGCTTTCTCATACAGGCCGAAGACGATCCGGTGAAGGTGGAGAACGCCTTGTCATATTACGAAGCGCTGAAGCAGGCGAAGGTGCCTGCCGAGATGCATCTCTTCGCGAACGGCGGTCATGGCTATGGCCTGCGGCCGACCAAGCTTCCCGTCACTCACTGGCCGGACCTTGCAGCCACCTGGTTGCGCACGCTCGGCATCACCACACCCTGAGCCCAGCGAATTCCCATGCTGTTACTTCATTGCGATTTCGCTGTCATACAGAGATGATCGCGAATCTGAGCCGGCGCACAACTCTCTGGATGCTGGGATCGCTCGCAGCATCAGGCGTGCCCCTGCATGCGCAGTGGGATCCTGCGCGACGCTATGGCCCGCTGCGTACAAGCCGTCGCCTGCAGATTGGCGGCGCCACACTGCAGGTCGACCTCGCCGAGGGCTCGCTTGATCTGTCTGACGACGTAGTCGTAAAGCGAATCGAGATGGCGGCTCATGCGGTTGCCACATACTACGGCCGATTTCCCGTGCCGCGCGCCCGCATTCTCATCGTTCCGGTCGCGGACCGCAGCGGCGTCGTGCAGGGAACCACATGGGGCGATGTCGGCGGCTGGCCTGGATTTACACGCATCCGCCTCGGTCAGCACACGACCGCACAAGAGCTCTCCGCGGATTGGACCATCACCCATGAGCTGGTGCACATGGCCTTCCCTTCGCTGCCCGATGACCAGCACTGGATGGAAGAGGGACTCGCAACCTACATCGAGCCCATTGCGCGCGTGCAGGCCGGCGAAATGCCTGCAAAGCAGATCTGGCGCGACATGCTCGATGGCATGCCCAAAGGTGAGCCGCAGGCTGGCGATGAAGGAATGGACCGCACGCATACCTGGGGCCGCACATACTGGGGCGGAGCCCTCTTCTGCCTGGTAGCGGATGTGCAGATCCGCGTCGTGACGCACAATCGGAAAGGCCTCGAAGATGCACTGCGCGGAATCGTAACCGCAGGCGGCACGATCGATCACGACTGGCCGATCTCGCGTGCGCTGACTGTTGGCGATGCCGCTACCGGCACACACGCGCTTGCCGAGCAGTACCGTAGCTGGAGCACGTCGCCGGCCAGAGTCGATCTCGACAAACTATGGGAGCAATTAGGGGTTCATCGCAGCGGAACGGAGATCGAGTTCTCCGCATCCGCGCCCTACGCGAAGATCCGCGATGCGATCACGACGCCACACGCCGTATCGCATTGACTGAATTACCGGCTGCTACTGGGCCAGAAACTTCTCCACTCGCCGCGATACCTGCTCTGCATCGCATTCCATAATCGAATGACCGCATGGCGTGTCGGAGATATAGGTCTCCGCGTCTACCGCCTTCGCCCACGCGAGCGCAGGCGCTGGATACACCAGGTGATCGTGCGCGGAGACAATCACCAGCCACTTCGCGCGCGTGGCCTTTGCCACCTCTTCGAGAGGCTTGCCTCGGAGCACATCTTGCGCCAGCACAGCTTTCAATTGCCACATGCGATCATTTGCGTCCTGCCGCTCCGGCTTGCGGGCTTCTTCCAGCAGCGCGGGAAAATCCTTGCGGTCCGTGTGCTCCACGCGAAACTGTGGCGTGGTCAGTTCCATCTTGAGCAACTCATTCGCCAGCTTCAGCGCCGGCTGCTTTTCACCATACTTGCCATCTTTGTAGTCCGGATCGGCAAGCATCGCATCTTCGGTGATGGTGTGTGACAGCAGGTCGTAGCTGGTGAGCTGGGGCGTTCCGATGATCGGTACTGCCAGATTGAAGAACTCCGGATAGGTTACCGCCCACTCGAATGTCTGCTCGCCGCCCATCGAGATGCCGACGATCGCGCGCGCGTGCTTCAGGCGGAGCACTTCGGTGACCGCACGATACTCCGCGCGCACCATGTCGCGCTCTGTGATCGCCGGAAAGCTCGGTCCCTTTTGATCGTCACTGTTCGAAGGCGATGACGATACGCCATCGCCCAGCGCGTCCAGCAGTACCGCATAATATTTCGTGGTGTCGATCAGCCGCGTCTTGCTTGGCGCAGAACCGACCAGCGCGAGAAGGTCTTCCGTCCGCCCGTTCAGCCAGGTCGGCATGAGTACGGCATTGTCGCCTGCGGCGTTCAGTGTGCCGAAGGTGCGGTAACCCACGCGGCAGTGCTCGATCGTCTGCCCACTGTCCAGGGTGCAGCGGCCCAGGTCCGCGAACTGCTCCGCGCCCTCTTCCGCGGCTGCTGGCAACAAAGCAGCAAGAAGCACAGCAGCCGTGACCCATGCGCGGGCGAATCGCTTCACCTGAACTCCTTGTAACGAATACAAATGCAAACGTACCGGTTACATATTGGTATGGCCCTGCCGCATCTCTTCGTTGAACTCGGGTTTGGTCAGCGAGAGTGCATGGGCCAGTAGCGCGCGATAGTGCTCGCCTTGCTCGGCCAGCTTCGCGGTTGGTGTCGCAAAGTCATCGTCGAGTACCAGAAGTCCATCCGTCACAAGGTATGCTGCTTCCTTCTGCAACTCTTCCGGCGTCGAGTTTAGATATTGGGCGTCGTATGGATCAGCGATCCACACCGGCTGATTGCCGCCTAAGACTGCGGAGAGCCAGAACACTTTCATCGCCAGGAACTCACGCCGCGATGTCTGGGTGGTGTCAGAAAAGATAAACCGCTTCTGCCAGCGGCTGTAATACCGCGTGGTCACCGGCACCGGCTGGCGGTTGCCCGACTTCAACATCTCCAACTGGCCCTGGTCCAGCGTCTTGCGCACCGCGTTGTAGATGAACGCCTCTGCGTACGGTTGTTCCGGCGCCGGCACCACCTCAGCGAACGTCACTGTCATGCTCGCGGCAACCTTCGTGTGCAACGGCGATCCACTGCCGTCCTCCAGCCCGACAATGCCATGCACCAGGTACGTGTCCGCGCCGGAGGTTGAAAGATGGAACGGCCACTTGAAGTCATGGAAGACCAGCGGCAGTCCGGCCAGCGAGATCATCGCGTTTGGATTCGGATTGCGCAGCCGCTTCGCAGCGTGTTGCAAATAGATGGCGAGGCCTTCCTTCTGCTCGTCCGCCACTGGCGCGAAAGCCTCGCTCAGTTCGAGCGTCAGCGTGCGTTCCGCCGGACTGTCGGGAGCTAGTCCAAACCGGAAGATCGAGGTTGGTTTGCCCTGGAAGTCCGCACCTTCCGTGACGGACAAAATGGTTAGACCGGCGCGATGTGTGGCTTGTTCGATGGTCTGCTGCAGAGTGCTGGAGGCGAGTGTCATTCCATTCCTGTTGCGGGAGAATACGGCGCCGACAGCCAATTCTGCTGCCGCGGCCTGCCTCGCTCATTGTACCGGCTGCAGCCGCTGCTCCTTTGGCAGCAGGTGCCTGCCGGCGCGCCAATCTGACGGCGCACGAACCCTGAACAGGAGCGCTGAACAGGAGCGTTAAACAAGACTAGGCCCGGGCGGTGATCGCCAGAGCGGAACAATCGGACGAGTACAGCATCGCCCCTTTCCACGGCCGCGCGGCCTTTCGGTTCCGCTGGCGCAGAAGCTGCTCGACCAGTCGCAGCTCCGCCTCCATCGGTCCGCGGTCCGCCGCCCAACGTGCTGCATCGCTGAGCCGTTGCTGTGCTTCGGCCAGGTTTCCTGTCTGGCGCTCCAGCACGCCTAGTAAAAACAGAGCGTCGGCGTGACGCGGGTCCAGGGCCAGCACCTCCTGATACATGGTTCGCGCCGCAGTCAGGCGGCCAGCGCGGTGATGTTCGGCCGCAATCTGCATAACTGCGGTGAGCAGCTGTGTCACAGGGATGAAGGGTCGGGGGAGGGCATGGCTCATGAAGTCACCTCAAAGCGCAATCAAGTAGTCGTCAATATCTTGCCGAAGCTCACCATAACCGGTCTTCGCCTGTTCTTCACCTCCAAAACCATGCGTAATGAAGTACCTCTTCCGTGAATGAAACCGGCTTCCTTCGCCGGAACTTCCCCATGACCAAAGTTTGCCGGATGTTTGCTTCCCAATTGACCAAAGCCGTCCGTTTACGGCTGCGCTGTCGTTACCATGAAAGCGATGCCAATCTCCAAATCGAAGCGGGCCACCACTCAGGGATCGCCAGCCGCCACGCCTTTGATGATTGCCGGCAATCTCCGCAACAGCGAAGCCACGGTCGAGGTGCGCAGCCCCTTCGATAACCATGTCATCGCCGCAGTATGCCAGGCGACCGGCGGCGATGCGGATGAGGCACTTCGCGCTGCGCAGAACGCCTTCGGCGAAACCCGCGCACTGCCCGCGTGGCGCCGCGCCGGTATTCTCGAGCACATCGCTCACCGTATTGAGCATGATTCGCTGGACCTCGCTCGCGGCATCGCGCTCGAAGCCGGCAAGCCAATCTCTACTGCGCGCGCCGAAGTACAGCGCGCCGTCCAGACCTTCCGCATTGCTGCTGAAGAAACCAAGCGCATCGGTGGAGAACTGCTGCCGCTCGATTGGACCAGCGGCAACGACCATCGCGCCGGTCTCATACGCCGCTTTCCGATTGGCCCGATTCTCGGCATCACCCCGTTCAACTTTCCCCTGAACCTGGTGGCGCACAAGCTCGCACCGGCCATTGCCTCCGGCAATCCCATCATCATCAAGCCGGCGCCACAGACGCCTCTCACCGCCCTCCGTCTAGGAGAAATAACTGTCGATGCCGGTTGGCCGCGGGGCGCTATCAGCGTGCTCCCGTGCTCGAACGAAGTCACTGCGGGGATGCTGGGCGATTCGCGGCTTCGCATGTTGACCTTCACCGGCAGTGCTGAGGTTGGCTGGAAGTTGAAAGCGATGGCGCCGCGTCTGCGCTGCACGCTGGAACTGGGCGGCAATGCAGCCATGATCGTCCACGAGGATGCCGATCTCGAACTCGCATCGAAAAGCATTCTCACCGGTGGCTTCAGCTACTCGGGGCAGAGCTGCATCTCTGTGCAGCGCGTCTTCGTGCACAAGACGCGCTGGCAGACGCTGGCGCAGCGCCTTACGGAAGGCATCGAACAGATGCACCTCGGTGACCCACTCGACGAGCAGACGCAGATCGGTCCCATGATTTCACTCGCCGCCGCGGAACGTGCCGCTGCCTGGATCGAAAAAGCTGTCGATGCCGGCGCGCGCCTCATCACCGGGGGCGAGCGCCGCGGCGCGCAGCTCTCCCCTGCGCTGCTGGCCAAAGTGCCGCATACAACTGCGCTCTTCAAAGAAGAGGCGTTCGCGCCCATCGTTTTCCTCAATACCTACGACAGCTTCGACGAAGCGATCGCGGCAGTCAACGATTCGCGCTACGGTCTGCAGGCCGCCGTCTTCACCCGGGATTGGGGCCGCATCACGCAGGCCTTCCGCGAGATCGAGGTGGGCGCCGTGCTCATCAATGAAGCCACGTCATGGCGCGCCGAGCACATGCCCTACGGCGGCGTGAAGGACAGCGGCACCGGCCGCGAAGGGCTCCGGTCCGCGATTGAATCGATGACGGAAGAGCGCATGCTCGTCGCGCAGTTCTGACTTTCCCGTTCTGGTTTCCCAAAGTGAACCCAGAATCACCACAGGGGGATGTGCCTTTCACTTCCGTGTGAGCAGGGAATGGTCTTCTTCGTCGGATCATTGCTAAGACGCGCCTACCAGATCCGAACCCATAATGGCGCGCTGTGAGACGAACCTCCATGCCCCAGACTTCTGCCAAGACGAATGCTGCCAAGACAATTCCCGCCAGAACGCAGACGACTCTTTTTGCGACGACACTGTTTGCCGTGCTCGCAGCTCTCTTTTCGAGCTTCGCTCCCGCGGACTCTCACCGGAGCCTGGCCGCCGCCACCGTGCCGCGATTGGTCATCCGTCTCATCAACGCGGAAACAGGCGCACCCATGAGCCACCAGAATGTGATGGTGGAGTGGGACGCGGATGCTGAGGAGTCTCTGGTCTACGTCGGCGGGAAGGGACGCGGCACCATCGAGCTTCTGGCGGGAAGCGCCAACTTTACGATGAAGCCCGGAACGAAAGACTATGGCGACCCCAACCGTCTCGCCTATTTCAGCTGCAGCGGCCCCACCATCGCCGTCCCCGTGCAGCAGGCCATCCGGACAGGCTTCGTCGCGCACAACGAGTGCAACGGACGGACCGTGCAGGCAAGTCCCGGCGAGATCGTCTTCTGGGCCCGCCCGCTGCCGCTCTGGGTGCCGGATTTTCAGTGAACGGCCGTTGCGGCCGCGACGGTTCCGCGGCACTCGCCAAAGCCTACCCGGACCGCGCCTGGGCGCTCGCAATAGCCACGCAGGATCACCGTATCGCCATCCTCCAGGAACTTGCGCGTCTCTCCATTGCGCAGGACCACCGGCTGCGCGCCACGCGCTGTGATCTCCAGCAGGCAGCCGCGCGCCGTCGTTTCTGATCCGGAGACCGTCCCGGTGGCGAGCAGGTCGCCTGTCCGCAGATTGCAGCCGTTGCTGGTGTGATGCGCAAGCATCTGGCCCAACGTCCAGTAGAGCTCGCGCAAATTGCTCCGGCTCAGCAGAAAAGGCCGCTCGCCTGAGTCGCGCATACGCTGCGTCTCCAGGTGCACCTCCAGCCGCAGATCAAAGCCGCCGCGCTGCTGGTCATCATCGCTGGTGAGGTATGGCAGAGGCGCCGGGTCATCCGGCGGCCGCTCGTAGACCGGTACACGAAACGGCTCCAGCGCATCGAGCGTCACCACCCAAGGCGACACGGTCGTCGCGAAGCTCTTCGCCAGAAACGGTCCCAGCGGCTGGTATTCCCAGCTCTGGATGTCGCGCGCCGACCAGTCATTCACCAGGCAGAGCCCGAAGAGATGCTCGCGCGCCTCTGCAATTGGAACCGCCTCACTCAGCGGATTCGGCTTGCTGACAAGCGCGCCCACTTCCAACTCATAGTCCAATAAACGGCTCGGTCCAAACCTTGGTGCCTCGCCCGCGCCGCCGGCAATTTGTCCGTGAGGCCGCCGCACCGCAGTTCCCGACGGCACGATCGATGACGCTCGGCCGTGATAGCCAATCGGCACATATTTGTAATTAGGCAGCAGAGGGTTGTCCGGCCGGAACAGCTTGCCTACGTTTGTCGCGTGAAAGATGGAGGCATAGAAGTCCGTGTAGTCGCCGATAATGGCGGGCAGCATCGGCAGCACGGAACTCTGCGGCACCAGCGCGCCCTCAACCGCGGCCCGGTGGCGCATCGTCTCTACCCGCGCCTCTTCGAGCAGTGCACTCAGCCGCTCACGCAAGGCTCGCTGTGCCTCCCGCGGCAGCGCCATGAGCGCATTCAGCGTTGACTCGCGGCAGGCGCTCTTCAGGCCCTCGTCCAAGCCGTCCATCGCAGCGGTCTCGGCCAGACGACGTAGGCTCAGCGCCTGATCGCCGATCGCCACCATGACGTCAGCGCCTGTATGAGCCGCTTGCCCGGCAACGAGAATGCGGCCAACGCCATACGGCAGGTTCTGGATGGGGAAATCCGTACCCGTGGCCTGGGCCGACTTCACCCAGCTGCGCAACGCGGGATCGCAGGTGTTTACAGCCATCTGTTTACAGCCACCCCAGCTTCTTCAGGTCTTCAATCGGTTCGGTGAACGAACACGAGCCGAAGGCGATGCAGAACTGCTTACGCGCATCCCGGATCTGGTCCACCGACAGCGTCACGCCGCTGTTGTGCCACGTCATTGCTTCATCCATCGTAATGGCATCGGCATCACGCTCGCCCAGCATCCACGCGGCTTCCTGCCGCCGGTCCGGCTCATGCCACAGCAGCACCGCAGCACAGAACACATTCAGAAACCCATGCATCACGCCGCTCGGGCTGTCGGGCTTATAGGTAAGACGCTGCATCCCGCGCAGCGGATGGTGCAAGCCCGCCGTCGCCTTGAAGGCCAACCGCCGCTCGCTTGCAATACGTAGGAATTCGAGTACGCGCGATTCTTCAGGGATTGCGCTCGGCACCTCACCGCCGGTACGAATCTTCGCGCGTGCCTTCGCGACCGCTGTTGCCGGCAGCAGCGGATGCCACTTGTCTGGAGGTGTCTCGAAATAGAGCCGATAGCTGCCGCGAAATGCCTGCGCCGCATCCTGGATCTCACGTGCATTCGCAGCCTTGATCTCCAGCACGTCGATGCTCCCCAGCCCACCTGCGCCAGACTCATCCGCGCCGGTGTTGAATCTGGCGATGAGATCTACATCGGCTGCGGTTGCGAGCACGCTCAGGCTCCACGCATTCGCGTCGATGCCTGCAGTCCGTACAGACTCGGCATACTCCTCCAGCCGCGACGCCGGGACGATGAATTTCCCCAGCATCCACGCGTCTTCGCCACCTACGTAACTAGCGTAGTTGCGAACCGCCGTATCCATCACCAGCCCGGCAGGCGGAAATAGCCCGGCGTAATCAATCAGCCCGGCGAGCAGGCTGCGGAGTGCCGGCGACATCATTGCCGGCCGGGCGGAGTGAAGCGGCGGTTCAGGCCCTGCCAGCACTCGAAATAGTTGCGCTGCAGCGTATTGCTTTCCAGCGCATGCTTCGTCGTCTGCACGATAAAGCGTGTCTCGAACATGAAAGCCAGCGTGTTTTCCAGGCGTACCGGCTTCAGGTCCGCATTTGTCGCGCGTTCATACGTCTCCGCGTCCGGCCCGTGACCGCTCATGCAGTTATGCAGGCTGCAGCCGCCGGGAAGAAAGCCCTCGGCCTTCGCATCGTACTGGCCAAAGATCAGCCCCATGAACTCGTTCATCGCATTGCGATGGAACCAGGGCGGACGGAAGGTGTTCTCCGCCACCATCCAGCGCGGCGGAAAGATCACGAAGTCGATATTCGCCGTGCCGTGAATCTCGCTGGGAGCCGTGAGCACGGTAAAGATCGATGGATCAGGATGATCGAAGCTCACCGTGTTGATGGTGTTGAAGCGCGCCAGATCGTACTTATACGGCGCAAAATTGCCGTGCCAACCCACCACGTTCAGCGGCGAGTGCTCCATGCCGCTGCACCACAGCGAGCCGTTGTACTTCGCAATCACCTCCACGTGCTCCTGGAGATCCTCATATGCCGCGACCGGGGTAAGGAAGTCGCGAGGATTCGCCAATCCATTGGCACCAATCGGCCCCAGGTCGGGCAGCCGGAATTGCTGCCCATAGTTCTCGCAGATATAGCCGCGCGCGGCGTTTTCCAGCAGTTCCACGCGAAACTTCAGTCCGCGCGGCAGCACGCAGATCTCGCCGGGCCCCACCTCAAGCTTCCCCATTTCAGTGAAGATCAGAAGCCTGCCCTGCTGCGGTACCACCAGGAACTCGCCGTCCGCATTCCAGAAGAAGCGTTTATGCATCGAGCGGGTCGCAACATAAATGTGGATCGCCGCGCCTGTCTGGAGCGATGCATCTCCATTCCCACCCAGGGTCATGATGCCGTCCACGAAGTCGACTGCGCCCGGCGGGATCGGCTCTGGGTTCCAGCGCAACTGGTTGGGCGAGGTGGTCGCATCCGGGCAGGGCCAGCCGCGGATCAGCCGCTGCACCCGCACCGGCGTATAGGGTTTGTGCACGGTCGAGGGGCGAATGCGGTAGAGCCATGAGCGCCGGTTCTGCCCGCGCGGCATGGTAAACGCCGTGCCGCTGAACTGCTCCGCGTACAGCCCCAGCGGATGCTTCTGCGGCGCATTCTGCCCGATGGGCAACGCGCCCGGCTCGGCTTCGGTAGCAAACTCATTCAGAAACCCAGATTGATAGCGCAGCTCCGCCATGCCATTCCTCCGAAACAGCCGTTTATAACACGAAGGTACGCCAATGTCCGAGAAACCGGAGTTCGATATGCGGGCTACGAGGCCACATACAGGCGAACGCAAGTTACATTGAGAGGGTCATCGAATTCGCCAGGCGCAAACGGCAAAACGCATAAGGACGGAATGGTAAACATCGGGCGAGCCTCCAGCGGCGCTGGCCGGTTCTTTTTCGCGGTACTCTTCCTTCTCCCATCACTCGCGTCGCTCGAAGCGCAACCTGTCCCCGCGCTCAAACTGATTCCCATGCCCCGCGAGGCACAGGCTGGCAAGCTTCTCCCGCTCGATCGCGGCATGCTCATCCGCAGCAGCTCTCGCGATGCCGAAGACCGCTTTACCGCGGAAGACCTGCGCGCCACGCTGAAAGAGCGGGGAATTCCCGTTCGTGCAGCCGGCATTCTCATCGATCTTCTCCGTACCAACACCCCCGCCGGCCGTGCACTGCTTGCATCGGCGCACGTTTCCTTCGAACCAGCCATGCACGATGAGGGCTATGTCATTCTTCCTCGTCGTCGCGGGCTCGTGGTCATTGCCGCTACCGCACCGGCCTCTTCTACGGCGCACAAACCGTCAAGCAGCTCGTCGTCGGCAGCAGTGACAGCGAGATGCCCAGCTTCAGTTCGCCACCATCCGCGACTGGCCCGCTCTTGCGCATCGCGGACTCGATGACGATCTTTCCCGCGGGCCTGTTCCCACACTCGAATTTCAGAAGCGCCAGGTCCGCACCCTCGCCGCTTACAAGCTCAACATCTACTCGCCCTATTTCGAACACACGCTTCAGTATTCGGCATCACCGCTCGTTGCGCCGCCCGGCGGATCAATGTCCTCAGCCGACGTCGCCGAGCTTGTCCGTTACGCCGCGCAGTATCACATCACCGTCGTGCCGGAGCAGGAGGCCTTCGGCCATCTGCACCACGTCCTCAAATACGAGCAGTTCTCCGCGCTCGCCGAAACGCCGCACGGCCACGTCCTCTCGCCCGTGCAACCCGGCTCGCTTGCTTTGATCAAGCAGTGGTTCACGCAAATCGCGCAGCAATTCCCGTCGGCCTGGGTGCACATTGGCGCGGACGAAACCAACGAGCTCGGCAAAGGACAGACGCGCGACCTTGTGGCCCAGCGCGGTCTTGATCAGGTCTACGTAGACTTTCTGCGCCAGATCCACGATGTCATCCAGCCCACCGGCAAGCGCATTCTTTTCTGGGGAGACCTTGCCTGGCACAATCCTGAACTTCTCGCCGCCCTGCCTAAGGACATGATCGGCGTTCCCTGGGTTTACGATGCGCTGCCCAATTTCGACAAATACATCCAGCCCTTCAGCCGCGCCGGCATGGAGGTGTGGGTCGCGCCCGGCGTGAACAACTGGCGCCGCGTCTATCCGGACAACAATGTCGCGCTCGTCAATATCCAGCACTTCGTGCGCGACGGCCAGCGCCTCGGTGCGAAGGGCATGCTCAACACCGTCTGGAACGATGATGGCGAAGGCATCTTCGACGAAGACTGGTACGGCGTCCTCTTCGGTGCTGCCGCTTCCTGGCAGTCCGGCGAAAGCTCGATTCCTGCATTCCAGGCCAGCTACGGCACCGTCTTCCATGGCGATCTCAGCGGCAAGATCGATAAGGCGCAGGCCCAGATCATGGCTGCGCAGAAGCTGCTTTCTGACAACGGGTTTCGCTTCGGCGCCTCGAACGCGCTCTTCTGGGAGGACCCCTGGAGCGCCGCCGGCCAGCAGGACTCCGCCAGGCTGCTGCCCATCCTGAAAGATGTGCGGCTCTACGCGGAGAACGCCATCACGCTCGTCGATGAAGCTCGGGGCGAAGCTCGCGCCGCCAATCCGCTGCGCCAGCAGGACGCGCTGGACGCACTCGCACTCGGCGCCCGCCGCATCGATTTCATCGGCATGAAGTTCCAGTTTGCCGATGAGATCGCCCATGCTTACGCCGATGCCTACAGCGAGGCCGCAACGCCACATTCCCGCGCGTTCAGTGATCTGGTCGAGATCAGCAATGCCAACGGCCGCTGCCAGGATCTGCGCGACGGCTACACGCTGACACGGGAGCTCTTTGAAGAGGCGTGGCTGCGCGACAATCGCCCTTATTGGCTCCAGAATGTCCTCGCGCAATACGACATGGCCACCCAGCTATGGATCGCGCGCGCCCGCGAGTTCGACAGCCTGCGCGCGCAGCTTGCGAAGACCCATATGCTGCCCAAGGCGGAAGAGATTGGCGTTCCCGTCGTGAATGGCGACTGATGACCCGCGTCTGAAATACTGAACGTATCGTGTCATCCCGACCGTAGCCAGGCGGAGTGGAGGGATCTGCTGTTCCTCTTCGTCTTGCACGGTAGACGTCGGCGCTGGTTTGGGTCGCGAATCCTGGCTATGGGATGCACCAAGGAATCTGCATGCGTAGTTTGCTCACCGCCGGAGCTCTGTTGCTGCCGGAGGGTGTTCTACCCGACCCCTGGCTGCTCCTCGAAGACGGCCTCATCCACAGCTTCGGCACTCGTGGCAACGGTCTCCCGCAGTACACCGAGCTTCACGACTTGCCCTGCGCGCTCCTCGCACCTGCCATGTTCGATATCCACGTGCACGGCGCCGCCGGCCACGATGTCATGGAAGGTACAGCCGACGGTGTCGCCCATGTGAGCACGCTGCTGGCGAAGCACGGGGTGGGCGCGTGGCTGCCTACACTCGTGACTGCGGCAACCGACCGCACGTTGCGCGCGCTGGATGGACTCGCGACGCTGATCGAGCAGAAATCCCTGCCCGGCGCGGCCCCCCTCGGCGTCCATTTGGAAGGACCTTTCCTCTCCTATGCCAAGCGTGGCGTGCACCCGCCCGAGTATCTGCAGGCGCCATCCATAGAACTCTTTGACCGCTTCTGGCAAGCGGCGCGTGGCACGGTGCGACTCATCACCATCGCACCCGAGCTGCCCGGCGCGCTCGACCTCATCACCCATGCAGCATCGCTTGGGGTTCGGGTCAGCCTCGGCCACAGTGACGCGACTGCCGTCCAGGCGCGTGCCGGTATCGCTGCCGGCGGAGTTTCCGCCACCCACACATACAACGCCATGCGCGGCCTCGAACATCGTGAGCCCGGCATGCTGGGCACTGTGCTCGACGACGAAAACCTCTACGCGGAAATTATCGCCGACGGTTTCCACGTGGACCCGGTTGCCGTGCGCGTCTTCTGGCGCAACAAGGGCGCGGCGCGTGCCATCCTCATCACCGATGGCCTGAGCGCCACCGGTATGCCGGAAGGCCACTACACCCTGGGCGGCTTCGATGTCGAGGTGAAGGGAGGGGTGGGCATGCATAACGGCATCGTTGCCGGTAGTGTCCTCACCATGGATCGCGCCGTGAGCAACTTCGCCACCTTCACGCACGCGCCGCTCGCTACAGTCGCACGTCTGGCTTCCGCAAATCCTGCGGCAATGACCGGATTTGCAGACAGCCACGGAGCGATCGCCATCGGACGCCGCGCCGATGTCATCGCGTTCTCACCGGAAGGTCAGCTGGTCGCCACTTCGATTGCAGGCCGCTTCGCGCGCGTGCAATGACCCAGCGCACCGCCGTCATCATCGGCGCGGGCCCTGCCGGCCTTACCGCTGCGCTGGAGTTGCTGCGCCGGTCTGGAAAAACACCGGATGGCGCTCCGGCCATCCGACCCATCGTGCTCGAAGCCGACGACTCCATCGGCGGCATCTCGCGCACTGTCCGATACAAGGGCAACCGCATGGACATCGGCGGCCACCGTTTCTTTTCCAAGTCCGACCGCGTCATGCAATGGTGGCTCGATCTGATGCCCATCGCGGATGAAGGCGCGGGTCACGCTGTCATCTCCTATCAGAATCGCCATCGCTCCCTGAAGACGCTGCATGTGCACACGCAGCCTGATGCCGATCCGGAATTGGTTATGCTGGTGCGGCAGCGGCGCAGCCGCATCTATTTCCTACGCCGCTTTTTCGACTACCCCATCACGCTCACCGGCGACACGCTGGGCAAGCTCGGACTCGCGCGCACGGCGCAGGTGGGCGTCAGCTATATCAAGTCGCGCATTCATCAGCGCCGCCCCGAAAAGAGCCTCGAAGACTTCCTCATCAACCGCTTTGGCCGCCAGCTCTATCTCACGTTTTTCAAGTCGTATACGGAGAAGGTGTGGGGCGTGCGCTGCGACCAGATCAGCGCCGAATGGGGCGCCCAGCGCATCAAGGGGCTTTCGCTCACCAGCGCCATCGGGCACTTCGTCAAACGCACCTTCAGCACACGGCCACGCGGCGCCGATCTCGCGCAGAAGCACACTGAAACCTCGCTCATTGAGCAGTTTCTTTATCCCATGCACGGGCCGGGCCAACTCTGGGAGCACGTCGCCGGCCTCATCCGCCAGCAGGGCGGGGAAGTCCTCACCGGCTGGCGCGTCGATCACATCGAGACGGATGGTGACCATCGCATCGTCGCCGTCGAAGCGAAGAACGCCAACGGCGAGCGGCGGCGCTTCAACGCCGATTACTGCTTCTCCACCATGCCAGTCACAGAACTCATTCGTGCACTGGAAGAATCGAATCCGGATCAACCCGTGCCAGCCAACGTCCGCGAAGTCGTCGACGGCCTGATGTACCGCGATTTCCTCACCGTCGGACTGCTTGTCGATCGACTGCTGGTCACTGAGCCGGATGGCTCGCCGCTCAAGGACACGTGGATTTATGTGCAGGAGCCGGATGTGCTCCTCGGCCGGTTACAGATTTTTAACAATTGGAGTCCCTACATGGTCGCCGACCCATCGAAGGTCTGGCTCGGCCTCGAATATTTTTGCTATCAGACCGACGATCTCTGGCGTATGTCCGATCAGGACATCATCCGCTTCGCGACTCAGGAGCTTGAGAAGATCGGCATCATCCATGCTGGCGATGTGCGTGACGGACACGTTGTCCGCGTGCCCAAGACCTATCCGGCGTACTTCGGCACTTACGATCGCTTCAGCGAAGTTCGCGAGTGGCTCGATCCATTCGAGAACCTCTTCCTGGTCGGCCGCAACGGCATGCACAAGTACAACAACCAGGATCACTCCATGCTCACCGCAATGACGGCTGTCGATAACATTCTCGCCGGCATCACAGACAAGAGTGCGCTATGGGATATCAACACCGAGCAGGACTATCACGAGGAAAGAGAGCACGAGGAGAAGTAATGGCAGAGGTTATGCTGTGAGCCGACGCGCATGACCATCCTCACCTTCACCCTCGCGCTCTTCGGCACCTCAGTCGTTGCCGGCCTTCTCGGTGCGCTCACTGGCCTCGGCGGCGGTGTGGTCGTGGTGCCGGTGCTCGCGCTGCTCTTTCATGTCGACCTGCGCTACGCCATCGGCGCCTCGCTCGTCTCCGTCATCGCCACATCGTCCGGCGCTGCCGCTGCCTATGTACGTGAGGGCTTTTCAAATATCCGCATCGGCATGTTTCTCGAGATTGCCACGACTCTCGGGGCGCTCGTAGGCGCCTACCTCACCGCAATGGTGTCCACAAAGGCCATCGGCATCGTCTTCGGCATCGTCCTGCTCTATTCGGCGATTGCGAGCTTTCGCGGCAAGCACGAGGACGCCGCGCCGGTGCACACCGGGGGTCTCGCCGATCGCCTGCGCCTGGAAGGCGAGTACCCCACCGACAACGGGCTCCAGGCCTATGTCGCGCAGCGCGTGCCGGCCGGCTTCGGCATTATGTTTCTGGCTGGCGGTCTCTCGGGCCTGCTCGGCATCGGCTCCGGTGCGGTCAAGGTGCTCGCGATGGATCAGGCTATGCGCCTGCCCTTCAAGGTCTCCACCACCACCAGTAATTTCATGATCGGGGTGACTGCGGCTGCAAGCGCCGGAATTTATATCCGCCATGGTTACATTATGCCGTCGCTCGCCATGCCGGTCATGCTCGGCGTGTTGGGCGGCTCGCTGATCGGCTCGCGCATTCTTATCCGTGCCCGCGTGTCTACCCTGCGCCTGGTTTTCGCATTTGTCATCGTCACGCTCGGCATCGAGATGATCTACTCCAGCCTTACCGGAAGGCTCTAAATCCATGTCCGACGCAATGCAAAAACACGCACCGACCGCCGAGGGCCGCCGGGAGCCAACACGTGAAGACGATCAGCGCCTGGAAGTCGCCATCGCCATGCTGCTACGCATCGGCGTTATCGTGGCGGCTGTGCTGGTGCTCATCGGTGGCGTATTGGTGCTGCGCCATCCCGAAACGCCGGTGCCTAGCTATCGCGTCTTCCATGCGCCCGGCGAATCGTCAGCGAACGTCTCCGCAGGCACGTCCATCCGCTCCATCGCTGCTGTGTTCCGTCATCTGCGCGACGGCAGCGGGGCCAGCATCATCGCACTCGGACTGCTCGTTCTCATCGCCACTCCCATTGCGCGCGTCGTTTTTGCGATTGTAGGATTCGCCCGCGAGCGCGACATTCTCTACACAGTTATCAGCTTGATCGTGCTCGCTATCCTCACCTTCAGCCTGATCCACGGAAGCTGATTACGCCATCCCGCGGCCGCATTGCACGCAATAGCGAGCGCCTGCATTCTGCACCATCCCGCAAGCCGGGCAGCCCACCATCGGCGGCGGAGGAGGCGGCAAGGTCACGCCTTGCACCACGGAGTAGGCAAGCAGCGCCGCCTGTTCTGCGTTGAAGCGCCGCACCCGCTCCGGCATAAAGAATGCTTCGATAATTCCCAGGACGGCGGGAATCCCCGTCCAGAACAACACCAGGTACAGCACGCCAAGCCCGTTGCGGCGCAGATAAAAATGGTGAGCTCCAAAGCTGCCCAGCAGAACTGCCAGCAGCACGCCGAGCAGCGGATCACGCTGCGTGCCCGGGTAGTAGACGCTGAAGGTCGCCCGCTGTTCTGCTGTCATCTGCGGCATTGCCATCGGAGTAGTCATGGCTGCTGTCCCATCCTTTTGCCCTGAAATTCGGGCGTATGCAGAGCTACGCATCCGTGCAATTTACAGTTCCGTAAAGTGCGAATCACTCCGCACCTTCCGCTCCCTCGCCAGCATCGAAGCCACTATGAGCACAACAGCTACCATCTCCGCACAATCCAGCGGCACCTTTTCCCTCGGCGGCAAGACCCCTGTCCACCGCCTCGGATTCGGCGCCATGCGCCTTACAGGTGAAGGCATCTGGGGCGAACCCAAAGACCGCGCGGAGGCGAAGCGTGTCCTCCAGCGCGCGATTGAACTCGGCGTCGATTTCATCGACACCGCCGACGCCTACGGGCCCTATGTCAGCGAGGAGATCATCGCGGAAGCGCTCCATCCTTACCCGAAAGGTCTCGTCATCGCGACCAAAGGCGGTCTTGTGCGTACCGGTCCGGGCGCATGGCAGCCCCTCGGCCGTCCCGAATACTTGCAGCAGGAAGTCGAGATGAGTCTCCGGCGTCTGAAGGTCGAGCGTATCGATCTCTGGCAGCTTCACCGTATCGATCCCAAGGTTCCCGTTGAGGAATCCCTCGCGCCCATCAAGAAGTTGCAGGAACAGGGCAAGATCCTCCATGTCGGCCTTTCTGAAGTGAAGCCGCATGAGATCGATCAGGTGCGCAAATTCATCGAGATCGTCAGCGTGCAGAACCAATACAACCTTGGCGACCGCCAGCACGAAGACGTGGTCGACTACTGCACCAAGCACAATCTCGGGTTCATTCCCTGGTTTCCGGTGGCCGCGGGCAAACTCGCGCGCCCTGGCGGCCCGCTGGACGCCGCGGCCAAAAAGCACGGCGCCACGACGGCTCAGCTCTCACTGGCCTGGCTCCTCCATCGCTCCCCTGTGATGTTGCCGATCCCCGGCACTTCTTCGGTCAAGCATCTGGAGGAGAACGTAGCGGCCGCATCGCTCAAGCTCGACGCGAGCGAGTGGCAGGCAATCGAGGCTGATGCGAAGAAGATTGAGTGCGCCGGATCGAAAGGGGAGGCGCCCCGCGGCGAGGCCCCTTTTCAGGAAGTTGTCCGCTCTAGCGCTCTACATCAAAGGTCGGAAGTCCAGTTAGGTCGGATCCTCTTTATTCACCAGCGATGCGTGGTCCTGATCAATGATTTCCATCGTCATCGCGATCGGTGGATCATCGAGGGATTTGGGCGGATTGTGCGTGGCGAGCGCTGACTGCGGAATGTGGTGTCTTGCCATCGAACTGCGGGTCGAGCAGAGGTTCCGGTGTGCCGGCGGTCGCGGTTTCCGCGGTTCCAGGCGCCTTGGCGGTGGAGATAGAAGAGGATGGCCCCGGACAGGGCTCCACCGTCGTCGCGTAAGCGTAACGGTAACACACGGCAGACCGTCCGGTACTCGCCGGCCAGACTCCGACTAAGTTGTTCGCAGGTGACGTGGCCTTTGCCTCTGGCGTGCCTGCATTCAAGCGCAATAGCTTCACCTGCCTGGCTAAAGCCGGGTACTGTCATCATCATTGTCACCGCTGCAATTGCCACACACTTTGCTCGCATAGCATTGCTCCTTTCTTCACATCTGATCCCGCGGTTTGGCCAGCGCCGCCGTAGCCAGTGAACCGCCCAGCCCCATCGTCTCGACGGCGGAGGAGGGAACAATCACCATGGAACCGCGCTCCTTGATCGCCTCGTAGAGCATGTTCATCGCACGCAGATGCAGCGCCACAGGATTCTGCGCGTAGGCTTCCGCCGCCTTCACGAATTTCTCGGAGATCTCGGTCTCCGCCTGTCCCAGGATGATGCGTGCCTGTCGCTCCCTTTCTGCCTGCGCCTGTCGCGACATGGCATCCTCTAGGGCCTGAGGAATTCTCACGTCGCGAATCTCGACTGATTGCACTGTGATCCCCCACGGGTTGGTCTTCTGGTCCAGAATCCGCTGCAGCTCGCGGCCCAGCGTCTCGCGCTCCGTGATCATCTGTGCAAGCTGATGGCGGCCGATGGACTCCCGCAGCGCCGTCTGGGCGCTCATCACAATGGCCTCGAGAAAGTTCTCGACCTCCAGGATCGACTTCTCGGCATTCCACACCAGCCAGAACACGATCGCATCGACATTCACCGGAACCGTGTCGCGCGTCAGAGTCGACTCCGCGGAGACGCTTGCGACCCGCACCCGCTGGTCCACGTGCGGGCTCAGCGTCTCTATCACCGGCACGATGAAGAACAGTCCAGGGCCACGCAGTCCTGTGTAGCGGCCAAGCCGCATCAGTGCGACCTTCTCCCACGGCGGCACGACTTTGATCGCAAACAGCAGGTAGGCGCCAAGGACCGCTCCCGCAATCACGGGTGCAGGATGATGCAAGACCGCGGTAAATCCAAACCCCGCACCCACACAGAGGATGAACGCCATGGCCGCGACTCGGTTATCTGGTGCAAAGTTGGTTCTGATCATTGCTATTACCTCCTGCGGTTTGCCCCTGAGGGTTTCCGCAAACACTCGATGAGATCGTCCACCGTGAAGCCCATCGCTCCTGCGCGTGAAACGCAGTCACCCACGATTTGCGCCAATTGCCGCTCGCGTTCTGCATCGGCGCGCTTGATCTTTTGCGTGCTGATGAACGAACCGGTTCCTTGATGGGTCTCCAGCAGCCCACCGAGTTCCAGCTCACGGTAAGCGCGGGCAACCGTATTCGGATTGATCGCTAGGTCCACTGCCAGCTGTCGCACCGTCGGTAGCTGATCGCCGGCCACCAGTGAGCCAGAAGCCATGCCGGACCGAACTTGATCGATGATCTGCCGGTACACCGGCACGCCGCTGTGAAGATCGAGCGCGAAGCGAAACTGCGCGGATGAAAGTGATGCCATCACGACAAGACACAATGTACTAGTTAACTAGTACATTGTGTCAAGAGCTAAATGTGAAAAAGAAAGCTAGAACGTGAATGCTGGCCGGGTGGAATCAATTTTTCGACCGAATCAATATTTTCTCCGCAGCTTGCGCTCACGTCATACTTAGTGCTACAGTCAGTAGCATTATGAACAGTAGCACTTCGGCTCACTCGAATCCGGAAACCCAGGACCACGATCCCGCCGGCCTCGGCGAACTCGAGCAGACCATTCTGCGTATGGTTTGGCATCAGCGGCAGGCCACAGCCGAACAAATCCGCGAGCAGCTTCACAGCGCCGGGCGGGTGCTCAAGGAATCCACTGTCCGCACGGTCCTGCGCCGCCTGGAGGAGAAGGGGTATCTCTCGCACACCGTCGAGCAGCGCACCTATCTCTACCGTGCTGCCGAGGATGGCCGCTCCGTCGCGGGCCGCGCCGTGCAGCGCATCGTCGACCGCTTCTGTGGCGGCTCGGTCGAGGCTTTGCTCGTCGGCATGGTCAGTGCCGACGTGCTCAGCGGAAACGAATTGCAGCGGCTGGCGGCGAAGATCGCCCGCGCGAAAACGAAAGCAGGAAAGTCAAAGTGAGCGCAAGCGTCTGAACGGTACGGCAGTTGAGGAGATCGTAGTAGCAGTCAAGGAGAGGTCGAGATGAGCATCATCCATGTTCTCGGAGAGTCGGCGGTTCGATCGCTTGCCCTGGCCATCGCCGTTGCTATCGTGCTGCGTGTTTTGCGAGTGCAGCATGCGCGTCTCGCGAAGCGCGCCTGGACCGCTGTCCTGATTCTCGGCCTGGCCATGCCTGCGCTTGTGGCTCTGCACATTCCGTCCTTCTCGTTAGTCGCGCTCTGGTCTAAGCCGCGCACCATCCTCATGCCCGTCACGCATTCGCCTGTTGCTCCGAGTGCCCTGCCGCTCTCAAGTGGTGGCTTCTGGGCAATTACACCGATAGGTGCGCGGCAAGATAACTCCGCTCCCACCGTCACGCTGAAAGTACCTGTCCCCGCTGAGCTGCAAGGCTCACCCCAAGTTCCACCGGCGGCAACTCATCACGTTGCTTGGTGGCAGATCGGATTCGCCGCCTACCTCGCCATCACCGCCCTGCTGTTGCTGCGCGTCCTGCTCGGCCTTGGACTCGCAGCGCGACTCTGGCGTCGCGCCCAAACCTTCGCCACAGCAGAGACCGATCTCCCCGTCCGCCTCTCGGTCGACCTGCGCTCGCCCGCCACCATTGGGGGCGGCATCCTGCTGCCGCTCGAAGCGATCGAGTGGGACGAAACCGCGCTGCGAGCGACGCTCGCGCACGAAGCTCAGCACATCCGCGAAGGCGATTTTTATCTGCAGCTCGCCGTTACCCTGCACCATTGCTTCTTCTGGATCAGCCCTCACGCCTGGTGGTTGCGTCCACAGCTTACGCGCCTAAGCGAGACCATCTGCGATCGCGCCGCAATCGCGTCCAGCGGCGACGGTCTCAGCTATGCGCAACTGCTCGTCCGTTTTGCGACTGCCGAACAGACGCCCGCCGGCATGCTCGCCATGGCGCAGTCCGCCGGACTTAGGGAACGGATCGACCGTCTCATCGCCGATCCAGAACTCACCGCGGCCTTCCGCCATCGCCGCGGCCAGGCGCTCGCCGCTGCTGCGCTGCTCGCTGCCGCTGCGGTTATCGCTGCAGCCTCGGTCCACTTCATCGAGCCGGCCGCTATCGTCCTGGCTGCACCGCAGGCTCCCGCGCCCCCGACTGCGCCCCAATCACCGGCGCCGCAGGCTACCCCAACGCCGCCAACTGCACCCGGTACAGCGCCTGCACCTGCACCCACGCCGGAAGCCGCGCCTGCACCCGTACCGCCTGCGGAGGTGACGTCCATTCCGGTCCCGCCATCGCCACCGGAAGTCGTCCTCGACCAGGACGATCACATTGTCACCAACGTAAACACGGATGTCTCCGGGCCCGTCATCTCGGTCCATCCGGACATCGAGAGTGGCATGCAGATGAAGTTCCTGGCTATGCCGCAGATCGATGTCGTCTCCGCTAGCGACGGCAACT
Organism: uncultured Acidobacteriaceae bacterium; assembly: GCA_963737035.1. Classification (GTDB taxonomy): domain Bacteria; phylum Acidobacteriota; class Terriglobia; order Terriglobales; family Acidobacteriaceae; genus KBS-83. The sequence goes on from CAVTRJ010000024.1 coordinate 78,224, forward strand.
CGCGCGGCTACGCCATCTATGGACCGGACGGCGATCACACCGTGATGATGCACAGTTGGTTCGGCGACACCGATGTACTCCATGACGAGCACGCGAAACATCCTGGCGGTGCCATTCTCTTCGAGCGCGATGGCAAGACCTGGGTCATCGACGATCCGGCCCTCGTCAAGCAGGCGCAGCAGGCCTACACGCACGTAAACGAGTTGGGCAAGAAACAGGGCGAGCTCGGCAAGCAGCAGGGCAAGCTGGGCGAGCAGCAGGGTGAATTAGGCGCGCTACAGGGCGAACTCGGTGCCAAACAGGGTGAATGGGGAGCGATGCAGGGCAAATTCGCTGAGAATTTTCACTTCGAAATGCCCAAGGATTTCGATAAGACAGTCCAGGACTTTGTAAACAGCGAAACCAGGCTCGCGCTTGAGCGCGACAAAATGAATGAGCAGCAGCGCGCCGCCATTGATGCGCAGATGAAAGAGACACGCGAGCGCTTCGAGAAGGAGATGGAGCAGCTCCGTGCGCAGCAGCCGCAGCTCGAACTACAGGCGAAGCAAATGAGCGATCAGGCCCAGCAGATGCGCAAGGAGATGGAGCCCATGGTGCTGCAGATGCGCGAGCTGGGAGCGAAGCAAGGCGACCTTGGCCGGATGCAAGGCGAGCTTGGGCGCCAGCAGGGCCTACTCGGCCGCGAGCAGCGCCAAGCCAGCCGGGAAGCCGACAGCAAGGTGCAGTCGCTTATCGATCAGGCGGTGAAGAACGGCAAGGCCCACCCGGTCCAGTAGCCTCATCTGCCAAACGCGTAAGACACAAATGACAGAAGCCGAGCGCCACGTTCAGTGGCTGGAATGTGCCGGCTGGCTCGGCAGCGGAGCAATCGATTCGATGCGAATGATGTCATTCGCCATCTCGCCCGTGACCCGCACGTTCTCCGCCGCGAATTTCGCGGCTTTCGCCTGCGGTTCTAATTCGTACACATGATTCCCATACCAAAGCCCATATTTGGAGCCTTTGCGAACACAAATCCGAACACAAGCGCGGTCCGGCCGCATATCGGAACTCCGCTGACAATTCGTTCCGCAGTGCGTGTCGGTAACGAAGCCTTCCCAAGTCGTCTGGGTTTGAGCGAAGCAGAGCGCAGTAGAGAAGAATAGGGGTACCACCGCAAAAGGCCTCCTCATCCTCGGCCCTCCTTCGGACAGCCTCAGACTAGCACCAAGATTGCAGGCCGTAGAGCCGGCAGCGCGACGACCGCCAAAAAAAGAGGGAGCCCGGAAGGCTCCCTCTTACCGCTATTAAGCTGATGACGACCTGCCGTCAGATTTCCTTCACGCCATCCACGAACGCTTTCAAACGGCGCGACCGCGACGGGTGCCGCAGCTTGCGCAGAGCCTTCGCTTCGATCTGCCGGATGCGCTCGCGCGTCACCTGGAAGCTCTGGCCGACTTCTTCCAGGGTGTGCTCGGAGCCGTCCTCCAAGCCAAAGCGCATCTTGATTACGCGCTCTTCACGCGGCGTCAAGGTGCGCAGCACCTGTGAGGTGTACTCCTTCAGGTTCACGCTGATCACCGCCTCGGACGGCGATACCGCCTGGCGATCTTCGATGAAATCGCCCAGATGCGAATCTTCCTCTTCGCCAATCGGCGTTTCGAGGGAGATCGGCTCCTGTGCAATCTTCAGCACCTTGCGCACCTTCGCCACAGGGATATCCATGCGCTTGGCGATTTCTTCCGAGGTAGGCTCGCGGCCCAATTCCTGCACCAGTTGCCGCGAGGTGCGGATCAGCTTGTTGATGGTCTCTATCATGTGCACCGGAATGCGGATGGTGCGTGCCTGATCGGCAATCGCACGCGTGATCGCCTGCCGGATCCACCACGTCGCATAGGTCGAGAACTTGTAACCGCGACGGTACTCGAACTTGTCCACGGCCTTCATCAGGCCGATGTTGCCCTCCTGGATCAGGTCCAGGAATTGCAGGCCGCGGTTCGTGTACTTCTTCGCGATCGACACCACCAGGCGCAGGTTCGCTTCAATCAGCTCCCGCTTCGCCCGCTCGGCATCCATGTCGCCCTGGATCATCTCGCGCTGTGTGCGCTTCAGGTCGGCAATCGAAACGCCGATCTCCGTCTCCAGGCGATCCAGGTCCGTTTTGCAGTTGCGCTGCTGGCGCCGGTACTCCTTGCGCAGCTCTTCGCTCTTGGATGCATCATGCTTCTGCTCGAGCGACTTGACCTGCCGCTCCAGCGTCCGCATCGAATCGACCGTCTTATTCACCTTGTCGAGCAGCCGCTTGCGCTCGGCATTGGTGTACTTCAGCTCGCGGACGATGCGCGAGACATGGACACGCTCGCGCCCCATCAGCCAACGCGTCTTGCGGTACTCCTTCGCCTTGGCCTTGGGGTTGATCGTGTCGAGCTTCTCGAGTAGCGTCTGCGCTTTTTTCTGGTGCTTCAACAGCGCATCTACCCGTGCGACCGTGGCCCTCACACGGGTCTGGAGAATCTCTTCAGTGATCTCCTCTTCATCGAAGATCACCACTTCCTTGATGTTGCGCACGCCGCGCTTCAGGTCTTCGCCCAGCGCCACCACTTCGCGGATCACGATTGGCGACCGCGAGATCGCCTTCAGCACGCGAAGCTGGCCACGCTCGATGCGCTTGGCGATCTCAACTTCGCCCTCGCGCGTCAACAGCGGAACCGTACCCATCTCGCGCAAGTACATGCGGACGGGGTCGTTCGTCTTCTCGAGTGTTCCCGGTGTCAGGTCAAGTTCAACGTCGTCGCCCTCTTCGGCATGCTCCGCGTCGAACTTCTCCCCGGCAAACTTGGGCTCGCCTTCGAGCAGGTCGATACCCTGGGTGTTGATTGTCGTGATGAGATCGTCAAGGTCGTCCGCCGAATGCATGTTGTCCGGCAGCAGGTCGTTTACCTCGCCATAGGTGAGGTATCCCTTTTCCTTGCCCTGATCCATCAATTTCTGGATGTCGTCTTCGAATTTGTCTTCTATCGCCAAAGCGCGTCTCGTCTCCCCGCGTTATTCCGCCGCTGACGCAGCTCTCGCTGCGCTGGTTTGTCCTGGCAAACCGTTCCTATCTATGAGTGAAGATGCGCGATAAGCGCCACTCTTATGGTGGCAAATTCCCGCGGCCGGGCAGGCATCGTGCGGGCTGGTTGACGCACACTTCAAGACAGAGAAAGTCAGGATATCACGCCGTCCCGCGGTTCCGACCGCCGGACACTTTTATCCTTAACAGTTAGATGTACTTCGAGGCATTTTGTTTCACTTCGCAAGGGCCCGGGGGACGAATTTCTCCCCTGCAGGGTTTGGCCCACGCGGTGATCGGTCGGGCGATTAGGACGACAGGGTGGCCGCCGGAGTCTCTGAGCTGGCAGCGTGATCCGTTTCCCAGCCCCCGTGCTGCTTCCGACGCCACTGCTTCAGATAGGACATCACCGCTTCGGTCGCCAATACCGCTACCAGCAGTGTGAACTCGTCGAAGATGCGGCTTTCCGTCCAGATTCCGAAGTAGAGCAGTACCGGCATGCATGCCCACATCGCCCACAGCATCCGCCGGCTACGCAGATTGAGCCGCCGCCAGTTCACCGTCACCGCAGGCAGCAGAAAGCCCAATGCGCTGGCCATCTGCGGCCAATGCCGCGGATTCAGCAGGTCGTGCAGGTCGCGCGGGATGCGCGAACCGGTCATGGAGGAATTGTGGGCAAAATGCCGGGCAATCAGCACCCGAATCACGCCCCAGGCCGCCACCAGGGCAACAGTTTGCAGCAACAGCACGGTGCGGCGGCTGCTCTCGCCCTCCTCGGGCCACGCCGCTGCTATCCATAGCGGCACCAGCAGGATGGCGGTCTCCCGGTTCAGCGCCACCAGAGGGATCAGCAGCAGCAGGGCTATAAACTGCCGCCGCATGGCGAACACCGTACCGAGGCCAAACAAGAGGAACTCCGGCAGATCGTAGGGATACCAGTACGCCTGCTCCACGCGTGCCGCATAGCTGCTGTACAGGATCGCCAGCACGATGGTCCAGGGTAGCCACCAGAGCGGCGCGGCCGCTGAGTGGGCTGCGTAGTTGGCCAGCAGCCCCAGCAGGCACACAGCCACGCAGCCGATGGCGATGCTCAGTACTTTCTCCGGCGTGTAGGGCTCGGCGACCAGCTTGTTCTCGTTGAAGCGGTCGGAGATGCGTTGCATCGCGTGGCTCTGGTGGGCCCAGCGCATCGCCGGTTCCATCAGCACCCGGCCCTGGAATGGCATCTGATCCTGCCCGTGCTCGTATGCAGTCATCTGCATGACGATGGAGTTGGTGTTGACGAAGAAAATCGCGCGCGCGCAATGCGCCGAAGCGAGCACCAGCAGCAGGTAGATCCACCAGCGCTGCACAGGATGTCTCCCGTTCCAATGGGATTGGCGGTCCTGGGCCCGATTTTGTGAAATCCACCGCTCTCGTAAGATGCAGTTCGCCCGTTTTACCCTTGGCGGCTGAGTAGCTCTCGCATCTTCTGATCCAGGTCGCGCAGCCGCCGGTCCAAGTGCATCCGTTCCGTCATCCGTGCCGTCACGCCTGCCAGGTCGCCCTTGCGCTCGGCCTCCGCGATTTCGCCCCGCAACCCGCGCTGCCGATGCTCCAGGAAGTGCCGCTCCAGAGTCACCAGCGCCGATTCCAGTTCGTGCCCGTTCACCGGATCGCCTTCCCGCATCAGCACTTGCGCCACCAGCATGCGGGCACCCGGCGGCAGCGCGTCCAGCGGATCGGCCACTGTGCGTCCAACCAGCTCCTGCAATGTAGTGAGAATGCCAAGTCCCTCAAAATGCTCAGGTTGTGTTCCCATCGCCTGGGAAACCCGCTGGAAAGTCTCACTTTCGGCGGTCCCTGCAAGCGCCCGCACCAACACTCGCTCGCATTCGGAGAGGTTCGACACTCCCATTGCTGCAACTTGCCCCTGCCGCTTCCCAGCCGCTTGCTTCAGGCGCTCCCGCAGCAGAGCAGCATCGATGGCCAGCTTGTCCCCGATGTCTTTCGCGAACTCCACTTTGGCAATCACATCGGGCATCCGCTGGATATGCGGCAGCAGGAAATTCACCGCCTCCACCTTGCCCTGCGCCGTCCGCACCGGGAAGAGCTTGCGTGCCCGCTCGATCAGGTAATCCGAATGCCGGACAGCCCCCTTCAGCGCTTCGGCGTACGCCTGGATGCCCCTTTCGCGCACAAATCGGTCCGGATCCAGGCCGCCTTCGAGCGTCACCACCCGCACCTCGAAGCCCTCTTCCGTCAGCAGCGCAATCGACTTCTCCGCTGCGTTCGCGCCCGCCGTGTCGGGATCAAAGTTGACCACCACGCGTGTCGTGTAGCGGCGCAGCAGACGGGCCTGCAGTTCGGTAAAGGCCGTTCCGCTGGTGGCCAACACTGGCGTTACCCCGGCGGCAAAGACGGAGATGCAGTCCATCTGGCCTTCCACCAGCAGAGCAAAATTCTGCTGCCGGATTGCCTGCCGCGCCTTGTCCAGATTGAAGAGCACCTGGCCCTTTGAATAGAGCGAAGTCTCCGGAGAATTGAGGTATTTCGGGCCGCCCTTGTCATCAGAATCCAGCGCTCGCGCGGTGAACGCAATCACCCGGCCACCCTCATTCGAGATGGGGAAGGTGATCCGCTTGCGGAAGTAGTCGTACATCCGCCCGGAACTCCCATCGTCTTGTTCCTTGAATCGGAAGAGTCCTGAAGTCCGCAGCACTTCCGGTGGTGCTGCGCCGTTGAGCCGGTCGCGCAAGCCGCCAAAGCCCTCCGGAGCGTAGCCGATGCGGAACTTCGCAATCGTCTCCGGCTTCAGCCCACGCCCGGTCAGGTATTCGCGCGCCCTTGCCCCCTCGGCGGACTTCAATTGCTCTTCAAAAAACAGCGTCGCCTGCTCGTACAGATCCAGCAGCCGTCCCCGAATCCGGCTCTCCGCCGCCTCTTCCGGCGAGGAGAACTCCCGCTTGGGCAGCGCGATCCCGCACTTCTGGGCAACGATCTTGATGGCCTCAGGAAAGCCGACTTTCTCGATCTCCTGCACGAACTTGAAGACATCGCCCGAAACCCCGCAGCCAAAGCAGTGATAGAACTGCCGCGTCACGTGCACGGAAAACGATGGCGTCTTTTCGCCGTGAAAGGGACAAAGACCGGAGTAGTTTTGGGCGCCGCTCTTCTTCAGCGTGATGTACTCGCCGACGACGCGGACAATGTCCGCCTGCTGCTTTACGCTCTGGGCAAAATCCGACATCAGTACGGGCGCAACTCCAACTATCGGAGGTTAAGCCAGTTGTAAACCCAATCTCCCTCGGTGGCGAACTCCACGTTTGTGGAAAGCCAGGCTACCCGGCGGTCATGTTCGTTCAGATAGAATCCACTCCAAATTCCCTTAGCAGTGGATATGCAGCGACCTTCGCATTGGGTAAGCCATGACGGAATGGAATGCCTCCGAGTACGACCGAACCTCAGCCCTGCAGGCCACCATTGCTGAAGAGGTGCTCTCGCTCCTCAAACTCAAGGGTACCGAAGACATTCTCGACATTGGCTGCGGCGACGGAAAGACCACCGCCGAAATTGCTGTACGTGTCCCGAACGGCGCAGTCATCGGGGTGGACGCATCCTCTGACATGATCGCCTTCGCAAAGGAACGTTGGCTCCCCGCTAACCCCAACCTTCAATTCGCGGTCGCAGATGCGCGGCGTCTCCCGTTCCAGCAGGAGTTCGACCTCATCGTCTCCCTCAACACACTCCACTGGATTTCGGACCAGGCCTCGGTGCTCAAATCGATCCGCACCGCCATCCGGCCGGATGGCCGCGTCCGACTTCGCCTTGTGCCGAAAGGTCCCCGCAAGTCCATCCAGGATGTTGTGGAAGAAACCCGCCGCTCGCCACGATGGGCCGACTACTTCACCGGCTTCAGCGATCCGCTTTTGCACCTCACGCCGGAGCAGTACGCCGCCCTTGCCGAACAACAGGGCTTTCGCGTGCTCAGCATCCGTACCTCCGACAAAGCCTGGGATTTCGGCTCCCGCGACGCCTTCCTCGCGCGCATGAAAGTCACCCTGGTGGAGTGGACGCAGCATCTACCGGAATTAGATCGCGTCTCCTACATCACCGATGCGCTGGACCGCTATCGGAACGTAGCCGTCACTGCGCCCGGCGAAGAGAATTACTTCCGCTTCTACCAGATGGACATCTTGCTCGCTCCGCAATAATCCGGCTTAGAACTTCCGGTCGAGCTCCTTCAGATAGAATCCAAACCGAATCTTCCTCAGCTGGTAAGTCATGACGGAATGGAACGCCTCCGAATACGACCGTCTTTCTGCCCTCCAGGCCACCATGGCCGAAGAGGTGCTCTCGCTCCTCAAGCTGCAGGGGACGGAACGGGTTCTTGACATCGGCTGCGGCAACGGAAAGACCACCGCTGAAATTGCCGCGCGCCTTCCGAATGGTTCGGTCACCGGCGTTGACGCTTCCGCTGACATGATCGCCTTTGCGAAGCAGAACTGGACTTCTGACCACCCCAATCTACAATTCCGGGTTGCGGACGCGCGCCATCTGCCGTTTGAGCATGAATTCGACCTGATCGTGTCCTTCAACGCGCTGCACTGGATCCCCGACCAGGCAGTGCCTCTGCAATCCATCCATACCGCCCTGAAACCGAATGGCAAGGCGCAGCTACGCCTGGTGCCCAAGGGCAAACGGAAGAGCATTGAGGACGTAATCGAGGAAACCCGTCGTTCAATACAGTGGGCGAAATATTTCGAGGGTTTTCACGATCCCTATCTCCACCTCACGCCGGAGCAGTATGCCGATCTTGCCGAACAGCAGGGATTCCGCGTCGTCAGCATCCATACGACCGACAAGGCCTGGGACTTTCAATCCCGCGTCACCTTTGAGGCGCTAAGCGCAGTCACCATGATTGAGTGGACCCAGCATGTGCCGGAGACCGAGCGTCCAGCCTTCATCACCGACGTTCTCGATCGGTACCAGCACGTCGCGGCCGAAGCGCCTGGCGAAGAGAACTACTTTCGCTTCTATCAGATGGACATCGTGCTAACCCCGGAGTAGCCATGAGAGAAGTCCATCGAATGCGTCGGTTTACCATCACCATCCCATGATTCGGTCTGTTCTGGGGCACGACGGGCACCTAACCCCATGAAAGCCAATATCCTCTCCCTCGCCGTTATCCTCGTGGCTCTCTGCTTCTTCGTGCCGCAATTCCTGCATCAACCCTGGACGCCATTGCGCATTGCTGGCGCAATCGTTGCCGTGGCATCGCTGTCGCTGATCGTAACGGCGCGGTTCCAGCTCGGGCGCGCCTTCTCGATTCGCGCCAAGGCTACCCGCCTGGTGACGACCGGTCTTTACGCGCGTATCCGCAATCCCATCTATATCTTCGGCTGCTTCTTCTTTCTGGGGCTCGCGATGTTCATCCCGGCCTGGTGGGTGCTGCTGGCCCTGATCGTCGTTATCCCCATGCAGATCGTTCGGGCGCGCAGGGAGGCTGCAATCCTCCAAGCCACCTTCGGCGACGAGTACAGGCGCTATCGTGATCAAACCTGGTTTTGAATGCCTGCACGCTATGGTTGACTGACTTGTAAAGCCAGCTCAGCGGGGTCGTAACGGACAAGCTACTTTCGCGGCGAACGGATATCGGGCTCAGTCCCAAGCTGGCACGCCGGGCATACGATAAATCGCTTCTTCCGGACAAACCTGGCCTAGAATTCTGTCTCTAAGCCAAAGCGGGGCCGTCCCCGGAGGCTTGAGGCCTGCCTTGCCGCTATGGCTGCAAGATTTGCTGAGATTTGCTGAGTCACGCTTTTACCGCTCCCCCCTTCATCGCCGCGCTTCCCGGCGATGAGAGCAGTCGCAATGGAACCGGAGATCGCCATGCATGCTGTCATCGATTCGCTGCGCATTTATCTCGATAAGCTCCTGAATTCACCGCATCACCTGATCGCATACATAGCTGGGGCGGCGGTTCTGCTCGTCTGCATCCCGCTCGCGCGCGTTCTATTCGGATCGCGCGGCCGCAAAGAGGAAGATGCCGAGGTGAGCACAGCGTCTCCCTCTATGCTGGGGCTTTCTTCGCTGGGACCGTCTTCTGTAGTGATAGAACCTGTGATGGATTTCGAAGATGTCCCGGTGCAGCGTAAGGGGCCCTCTTCAGCAACGGCGGGTCTGTCGAACGTTACCGCGATCAATGCATCTCTTACCGCACCATGCATTCACTGCGGCGTGATCATGCCCTCGCGTGAGGACTTCTGTCCCGCCTGCGGCTATGCTCAGCCGGTGAAGCAGAGTTTTACTGCGGCGTTTCCCGCCTAGAGCTTTGTCCAGCGGCTCAATCTGCTGGGCTCGCCGCGGTGAAATCGGAACAGCACGGCTTCATCACCGGCTGGAACTCCATCAACTCGACGCGTGTGCCGTCCGGGTCGTAGAGGTTCGCCTGCCACTTGCCGTCCTTACCCATCTGCGGTCCATCGTGCCGCGGACTGAAACGCAGAACGTCACTGACGTAAAGCGCTGTCACCGCCTTCTCCATGTTCGGCACGCCCAGCGAGAAGTGGTTCATCACGCCAAGCTGCCGCGCGTCCACTTTCTCCGCCGGGCCGGAGTCCGAGTCGGGGCCGGTCATCATGTACTCCAGCCAGTCATGTCCATCCGGCACCTGCTGCGACACCCAGTCCAGCTTGCCCGGATGCATCGCGCCATACCAGTACGGCCGGAAGCCCAGCAGATCGCGGTAGAAGCGGTTTTCCGCCGCGCGATCCTTCACAAGAAATCCCACGTGGATGATGCGCGGACTTACCAAGCTTTCAGAGGCGTGAAACGGATGCCCCGCTGCCTGGAAGAACTGCACCCGGTTGCCCTCGGGATCGCGTGTGAAGAACCACTTGCTACCTTCAGAGCCGGTCTTTACCCCATCGACCTCGCGATACTGATGGGCGACCAGGTAGCCGTGCAGTGCTTCGGCGTCGGTTGTCTCGAAGGCCACATGATCCAGCCGCGTGATGGAGTGCTCGGCTGGCAGCGGCAGCACCTCAACAAATTGCTGTTCGCTCAGCCGGTACACCGTACCGCGCAGGTCTTCCGGATCAGACTCCTTCGTCGCGCCCAGTTCCTCGCGGTAGAAGTGTTCCGCCGCGGCTGGGTCGCTGGTGTAGACGGCCATGTGGGAGATGCCGGTGATCTTTGGCCGCTCCTGACCATGGGAGCTCGAAGCGCCAATGGCAAAACCGGCGGCGACCGCCAGCGACAGCAGGGAATTACGAAACCGCGATGATTGCATAAGTTTGAGACCGCCTTGATCGGACTTAAAGCGACACGCCATCATCGCGCAAAATCGCTTTCCGTGCAGGAGTCTAACCTTGCTGCCACATCGCTCGTACGTCTTCGGGCGTCAGTCCGCGCTCGCGTAGCGCGCGTAGGCTCAGGGCGTCGGTCCGCTTCGCCAGCCGCTGCCCATGCTCATTGCGCAGCAGCGGACAATGATGCCATGCCGGCGGCGTAAGGCCAAGTGCCCGATAGAGCAGAATCTGCCGCGCCGTTGACTTCAGTAGGTCCGCGCCGCGCACCACCTCGGTGATCTGCATCGCCGCATCGTCCACCACGCAGGCAAGCTGGTATGCCGGCACATCGTCGCGCCGCCACACGATGAAATCGCCGAAGTCACGGCCGGCAACGTAGGTCCGTGTTCCCACGCCGCTATCCTCGAAACGGATCTTCTCGCCATCCGGGATACTGAATCGCCAGTTCACCCCTGACGACTGACGCGCCTGGGCCACAGCACCAGCAGCAGGGCGACAGCGACCCGGATATAGCGGCTCGTCATCGTCATCCTGAACCTCCTCCGCTGGCGCTTTCATCGTTCTCTCCGTCGTCCTCATGCGGAGCACTGGCGGCGGCGGCCAGTTCGCGACGCGAGCAAGTGCACGGATAGATCCATCCACCTGCGCGCAGCCGCTCCCATGTTGCGCGATAGAAATCGTAGCGCTCGCTTTGCCGGTACGGGCCAAACGTGCCGCCTCCCGAATCACCATTCAGGTCAGGTCCCTCCTGCCACTCGATGCCGAGCCAGCGCAGGTCCTCGAGCATTGCCGCTGCATATTCAGGACGCGCGCGCTGCGTGTCGAGGTCCTCATCGCGCAACACCAAGCTGCTGCCTCCGCCACTGTCATTGCTGCGCGCCCGCTCATACGCCGTCCAGAAGGTGCGCGCATGTCCCAGGTGCAGCAATCCCGTCGGAGAGGGCGCCAGCCGGCCTCGATAACGTTGGGGGCTTGCCATCACACACTGGTCTTCATGCACTGAATTGGCGCAGATGATGGTCGGCGTGCAGCCAGCCCCAGCGCAGCCAATCGGCGCGCTGCATCTCGCCCAACATCGGATGTACTGCTATCAGCTGGGTGCACCCGCAGAAGCGGTCGAAGGTTTCGAGCAGCCGCGCACGGTCCTCGGTAAACTCGACCGGCGGCGTGCCGCCGCCACCCTGCCGCACCGACTCGCCCGTCATCATGCCCCGAGGCCAGCGAAAGGGCAAGCGCAGCGCGACGAACTTCGCCATTGCCTGAGGCATCGCCAGCTTCGATCGTGACAGCGGCCGTTCTCCCATGACCACCCGGTAGCTATCATCGACATGGCACAGCATGCCGCCAACGGACATCGTGCCCCATACGCGTCGCGACCCTGACGTCAGCGCGGCAATCCGCTTCCGGATCTCCTCACACTCCGCCTTGTTGGCCAGCGTTTTTGCCATTCTTCCTCTCCACGCGTCAGGATACCGCCGGGGGCGCAGGATGCGCGTGTCGCCCTCGGTCTGTCCCGCTAGAGCAACGATGTCGCTCCTAGCAACCCATAGAGGGCCGAAGCGAGTCCAAGCGCCACGCTGACGATCACGAAGGCAGGCATATTGACCACGACGGAAATGGACGCCAGGACGATCGCAATCTGCAGACCGCCACTGGCAATCTCGAGCACATGAGAGCGGTGTTCCGCATGGTCGCGCAGATGCTCCTGTTCGTGGGCCCGTTCCGAGAGTTGTTGCATGCCATCCGCGCCCGGTTCCGAACGCATGCGCTCGGCATTGGCGCGCACACCCGCGATCTGCTTTTGCAGAGCGGCGTTGGCAGCAGAGCCGGGCAAGCTATCCAACATATCTGCCTCGGAGCTGAGGACTGCTCGCCGCACGGACTTTGCCTGATACTGTGCCCACGTATCGCTCGCGGCGATGTGGTTGGATAAGTAACTTGTCTGTGCGTCTTTGGCTGCAAATTCGGTGAGGGCCAAAGCCGCCGCCATCACCGCGATGATGATGGCGATGGGTTTCACCTTGCTCTCGCCGTGACTATGGCCATGAGCTGCATGCTCCAGATTTTCGTGAGCATGTTCAAATTCTTCGCTCATTAACGCTCCTCCCGATCAATCAAAATTGTGAAGCTTGCATTTCGGCAACGCTGCCCTGCCTCGAAGATAACGTCTTGGCGAATCAGAACAGATCCGGAATGCTCGTGAACGCGATCCGCGTCGGGGCCGCCGTGCCGGCAGGCAGCATGCTCGCGTAGAACAGCATCGTGGTGCCGTGCTTCTTGTTGATGCTGTCCATCGTTGCCGAGAGATTCGTCCGCCTTTTCTCTGTGTCCAATCCGGCGAACAGGTCCAGCGTGTGCAGATGGTCGGGCACCAGGTTGCTGAGCGCCACTCCCACGTAGAACGGCGTTGCGTAATTCCGGCCGGCCGGCATGCCTGCCCATAGCTTGCGCAGCCCTTCGCTCAGTGTCTGGTTGTCCTGGCACTCCACCAGCGAGGTGCTTTCTGACCAGCCGAGCTGCGGAATCCCCGAATTATGCTGCCGCGCCGACACATCTTTCGGCACTGCAAACTTCACGCTCAGCCGCAGGTTGGTCGCCCACAGATTGGCTATACGCAGCCGCATGGCCGCCTTGTGCAGCAGTTTGACCACCACGGCATAGGCGCCATCGCGCGTGCGCAGCTCGGGCGCGAGCACGTGGCTATGGCTGATCGATTTCGCATGCTCCAGCTCTGCATCTTCGAAGTCTTCGCCGCGCAGCCAATGCCAGAGCTTGTCGCCACCCATTCCGCCCCATAGATTGTTCATCTGCTCGCGATCGAGCGCCCATAACTGCTGCATCGTCCGGATGCCTGCCTGGTGCAGACGCGCCTCCATCCGTGGTCCAACGCCCGGTAGATCGCGTGGAGTCAGGCGCAGCAGCGCGGCTTCCAGGATGTCCGGCGTTAGCGCGACCAGCCCGTCGGGTTTTTCCATGTCGCTTGCCACCTTGGACAGATAGCGGTTCGGCGCGAGCCCCACGGAACAGCGCAGTGTTGACCCGACCGTTTCGCGAATTTTTGTCTTCACCCGCTGTGCTAGGTCGAGCGCCGCCAGCAGCGGCTGCTCCCGGCCCATCAGCCGGCAGGCCATCTCGTCGATCGACATCACCGACGAGACCGGCACTACGCTCTCCACCGCCTCGACGATGCGGTTGTGGTAGTCGACATAGAGTTCGTGGCGGGCCTCCACCAGCTCAATGCCTGGACACATCCGTTTGGCTTCGCCCACCTGCGTGCCGGTCTTCACGCCGAAGAACTTCGCCTCATAGCTGGCGGCGATGCAGCAAGTGGTGTCCGCAACAACCGGAACTACGGCGACCGGCCGTCCCCGTAGGCTGGGAACCAGCTCCTGCTCCACCGAGGCGAAATACGAGTTCAGGTCAAGAAATAGCCAGCGGAGCCGGGGCTCGCCCTCAGCGGCAAGCGAATTGTTGGCGGAGCCTGGCATGCACAACGATTCTGCTTCCGCTGTGGCAAAGGCGGCAAACCGGTGGAAAACGAGTTATTTTTCCGCGAACGGGAAATCCCGCTAAGTGGTTTTAGAAGAAATACTTCCCAACCCTCCACTCGGCGCATTACTCTCGTCTGCGCGTATCGAGTGAGGGGATTGCCCCGTTTGTGGGGATCCTGTCAATAGCAAACAGGGTTATTCTGGCCCTGACAGTCAACCAAATTACGGAATTCGGGTTCTATAACTTACGACGCGGAGTAATTCGATGCTATCCACCGATTTTTCCATCGTCGCTCACTGGTTCTCCCAGATCGAGTCGTACCTGCCGGCCATCCTGGTCACCGTCGGCGCGGCCTTGTTGTTTGGTTGCGGAGTAAGCGCTCTGTGCTCACCCTGCCGTGAAAAAGACGATATCTTCCACCGTCACGTCTCTTAGTTTTCAGGCTCCTGGAAGCTAATTTCAGATCCCTTTTCCTGGAACCGGCGTTGTTCCGCGTTCGATTCAACCACAGTTTCAATGGCTGCGACCAACGGGAGCGACAGCGTCACTTGCGCCGCAGGCGCGTTCGCCTGGACGGCCAGTCCTATAATTGCGTTTCGCATGGACGATTCCCACCCTACCCATCCCCACGCAGCTTCTATCGCTGAACTGGAACGGCGTCATGCCCTGGCCGAAGAGGCAGGTGGCGCCGAACGCCGCGAGCGCCAACATCGCGCCGGCAAACTCTCTGCCCGGGAGCGTGTTGAGTTGCTGCTCGATCCCGGCTCCTTCGAAGAGACAGACAAGTTCGTCACCCATCGCGCCACCGACTTCGGCATGGACAAGCAGCGCATCCCGGGCGATGGCTTCATCACCGGCTACGGCACCATCGATGGCCGGACCGTTTTCGTCTACGCGCAGGACTTCACCGTCTTTGGCGGCTCGCTGTCGGAATCAAACGCCGCCAAGATCGTGAAGATCATGGACACGGCCATGCGCGTCGGCGCGCCCATCATCGGGCTGAACGACTCCGGCGGTGCGCGCATCCAGGAGGGCGTCGTCTCGCTGGCCGGCTATGCAGACATCTTTCTCCGCAACACACTTGCCTCGGGAGTGGTGCCGCAGCTCTCGGCCATCATGGGTCCGTGCGCCGGCGGTGCCGTCTACTCGCCGGCCATCACCGACTTCATCCTCATGGTCGACAAGACCGCTCACATGTTCGTGACCGGCCCGGACGTGATCCGCACTGTGACGCATGAAGAGGTGTCGAAAGAAGAGCTCGGCGGGGCGGCCACGCACAATGAGGTCTCTGGCGTCGCGCACTTTCTCGCGCATGACGATGAGGAGTGCCTGGCGATGCTGCGTGAGCTGTTCAGCTTTCTGCCGGCGAACAATCTCAATCCGCCGCCGCGCCGGGCTACGGATGACTCGGCCGAGCGCGAAGACACCACGCTCGACACCATCGTCCCGGCCGATCCCTCGCAGCCCTACGACATCAAGGATGTGATCGTCCGCATTGTCGATGACGGTTACTTCTTCGAGGTGCAGGAACACTTCGCGCGCAATATAGTCATCGGCTTTGCACGGCTGAACGGCCGCTCCGTCGGCATGGTCGCGAATCAGCCCGCGTTTCTTGCTGGTGTGCTGGATATCGATGCCTCGACCAAAGCCGCGCGCTTCGTGCGGTTCTGCGACGCCTTCAATATCCCACTGGTCACGCTTGAGGATGTTCCCGGTTTCCTGCCCGGAACCGAACAGGAGCACCGCGGCATCATCCGCCATGGCGCCAAGCTGCTCTATGCATTTGCGGAAGCCACCGTGCCCAAACTGCTGGTCATCACGCGCAAAGCCTACGGCGGCGCCTACTGCGTCATGAGCTCGAAGCATATCCGCACCGACGCCAACTTCGCGTGGCCGACGGCGGAGATCGCCGTGATGGGCGCGGAAGGTGCAGTCAACATCGTCTACGGCCGCGAGCTGGCGCAGGCGGTCCGCGCCACCGAGGAGAAGGAAGGCGAGCTCACAGAAGATCGCAAAGCGGAAGTGCTGGCCGACGCGCGCAAAGAGCGAGTCGCCGAGTTCCGCGAGCGCTTCGCCAATCCATACATAGCCGCCGAGCGCGGCTACATCGATGCAGTGATTCGTCCGCGCGAGACGCGCCGCCGGCTTATCCGTGCGCTGGAAATGCTCGACGGCAAGCGTGACACCAACCCGCCGCGGAAGCACGGGAATATTCCGCTATAACTACCTCACGACACCTTCCCTTGCCGCATCTGCTCGGCCAGGTGCTCGGACGAGCGCATCGCCAGCGCCAGGATGGTCATGGTCGGATTTTGCCATCCCGCACTTACAAAGCTGCTGCCGTCCACCACGAAGAGGTTCTTGATGTCGTGGCTTTGGCACCATTTGTTTAGCACGCTGGTCTTCGGATCGTCTCCCATCCGGCAGGTGCCCAGTTCGTGAATGCTGTAGCCCGGTGGGTTGGGCTCGTAATTCTTGGCCAGCACCTCGAAACCCGCCAGGTGAGCCATCTCCAGGCTCGTGTCCACCGCGTCGCGCGCCATGTTGAATTCGTTGTCCGTGTACCGCGTATCGATATGCAGCACCGGGATGCCCCATGCATCCACGGCATGCTTATCGATGCTGACGCAATGGTCGTGGTGCGCTAGCACTTCGCCCATGATGCCCACATGGAAGCCGCTCCCGCTGTAGCTTTCGAGCTTTTCTTCCAACTCTCTTCCGTATGTAGCGAAGTTCTTCGGGTCCATAGGGTGCGTGCTGCTGGATACATTCAGCGCATACCCGCGCAGGAAATCCTTCGCCTTGGTCTGGATGTTGCGGAAGCGCGGAATGAGCGCAGCGCCCTCCATCAGCTCGCGCGTGCTCCTGCCGTCGCGCGCCTCGGGCACGGAGCAGACGATGCCCGCCCCGTAGATCTGATCGATCAGGTAATGGCCCATGACGCCGCTCGAATTTGCGATCTTCGAGTTGAGCAGTAGCCGAGTGCTCTCGAGCGTTCCCGCCGCCAGCACCACGACCCGCGCCTTGATCGACATCTCGCGGCGCGAGATACGGTCCACAAAGTGCACCTCGCGAATCAGCCCTGTCGACGGGTTCACCCGCAGTTCGCGCACCACTACGTTTGGGATTGCCTGAAGCTTTCCTGTCTCGAAGGCGTCCGGCAGCAGCAGATTGATGGAGCTGGCCAGGCCGTTGACGCCGAGCGAGGAGCGCTGTCTGCACACCGGTACACCAAGCTGCTCGCCCGCCTTGCGATAGCGCTCCATGGCTTCGCACCAGGGGTTCTCCTCGGGCGGCACAAAGTTGCCATCCGGATACTGCGGCAGCCCGCAGGGCGTGCCCTCGACCCTGAAGATCTCTTCCACCCTCGAGTAGTAGGGCGCCAGGTCGGCCAGGCTGATCGGCCAGTCGTCGCCAAAGCCGTCATGCGACTTCCCTTTGAGTTCATAGTCGCTCAGCCGAAACGATTGCCGCGACCAGAAGAGCGATCGTCCGCCAAACAGGCGCACCCGCACCCAGTTGTACGGGCTCGCCGGCGGCGAGGTGTAGGGAACCTCCTTCTCGTCCACCCACGTGTTCGCGTTGAATTCGTTCGCCTGGAAGACGTGCGGCACTTTCCCGGGGTCTTTGAAACCGCGATAGGGAAGCGTGAAGGCCTGACGCAGCTCCGCATCCTTGCGTATGTCGGCCACTGGCCCCGCGTTCAGCATCACGCAGGAAATACCTTTTTCGGTGAGCACCTTCGCCGCCATTCCGCCGGAATGGCCGGAGCCAATAATCAGTACATCGACTTCATCGAGCATCTTTGAATGAGCCCTCTAAGTTCTTCCGCAGTTCGCGACGCTGCAGATCCGGATCCACGGGATACCAATACAACCCCTCGTCCATGCGGCGGTCCTCTTCTGATGGCAACGCGTCACTCCACGGTTTGGAGTTGATCGTCGCCGTGCGGATATCGGTGTGCGACAGATTGATAAACCGTTCATAAGCGTCTGTCGGAGGGTGATCGGTCATCCATGTCCGCAGCCAGGGGCGGATCAGCGCGTCGGCCTGCTGCAAGTTCACGCCGGCAAACGGAACGCCGAACTTCTGTCGTGCCTCGGTATCGAGCCGGTCCAGCCCATCGACGTACATCCTCTGCCGGTCTGCGGGCGAAACCGAGATCAGGAAATCCAGAAACTCCGGCACGCCCGCATCGATCGCTCCTGGAGCGTTCTTCAATGGAGGCATCAGCACCTCACAGAGCTGCCGCAGCGTTGCAAACTGCTGCCGAGTGAAGAAGCGCGTCTGAGTAAGCGCGACCGCATCGGGCACCAGCGGCGTCATCGGCAGCGGCTTCGCTTCCATCAGCCCGCGCATCCAGGGCACCGGTCCCGGTGCGGGCAGTGGCGCGGCCTTTGGAGGAATCGGCGGGGGCACCGCCGGTGTCACCGATGCCGGCGCATTCTGCCCGAACATGGTCCGCGCGCTGACCGACGCCGCAAGCATTGCCCTTACGAAATCCCGCCGCTGCATATCTCCACTCCCTTGCCGAAAATTCGCGCGCCAGAATGCCGAGGCGCCCTGCCACAGATAAAGATAGTGAAATCCTTCCCATTTGCAACGTCGCGGCGAAAAGTGGGTTCTGCAACGCGCGTTGCGTTCGTGTAGCCTATCGTCTCTTGCTCGTTGTCGCGATCTGGGGAGGGCCGCCGCGAATGAAAGCCGTCAGCACCCGCAGCGCCGAGCACTACACATGGCCCAGCGCTATCGATGAGGAGATGTGCGATGGCTGGCACCTCCATCGCTCAGAAACACTCAGCATCATCGAAGAGCGCATGCCGCCCGGCACGGCTGAGAAGCGTCATCTTCATCAGCATGCGACGCAATTCTTCTACGTGCTTGCCGGCGAACTCGTGATTGAGCTGGACGGCGAAAGCCTCGTGCTCATGTCCGGCACCGGCCTTAGCATCCCCGCGCAAACGCCCCATCAGGTCTTCAATCGAGGCAGCGAAGATGCGCGATTCCTGGTCATCTCTCAGCCGCCGAGCCACGGAGATCGCGTGTCGGCCGGGCCAGCATAGCAAAGGTTTCAAAGAAATAATCGCATCCATCTTTATCGAAGGGATGAACCAAAATCCCATCGTTCGGGCTCGACTCCTGATGGTTGCGGAATCTGGTAGCTCCAGAGCCGGATCGCGCATCTATTGAGTGACATTACTCAAACCAAGGAGCTCCTCATGTCCCCCCAACGTCAGGTGCGTCTCATTCCTCTTCCTGAAAGCGATCACCCCGCGCCGCGCAACTGCCGCCATGTGGGCAAGACCTCGGCCACGCAGCAGCTTACAGTCACGGTGGTGCTCAAGCGCGCACAGCCGCTCGACGTCGCCAGCCTCAAGGGGCGTCAGCTCAGCCGCGAGGAGTATCTCAACGCGCACGGCGCCACAACTCAGGCGATGGATCAGGTGCGCACGCTCGCTGCGCGCCACGGCTTGACGCTCGTGCATGAAGATCGTGCGGCGCGCCGTGTCTGGCTGCGCGGTACGGCGCAGCAGTTGGAGCAGACCTTCGGCATCGACTTGCAGGACTATGAGCACACTGCCCCACCGGCAGCTGGCCATTACTTTCATGCGTTCACCGGAAAATTATCCGTGCCGGAGCCTGAAGCGGCGGTCATTGAAACCGTACTCGGCCTGGACACGCGACCCATCGCGCGTCCACATATCCGGTGGCTTAGCCAGATCGTCAATTTGAATCCAAACGCTGCACAGTCCAGCTTTACTCCGCCGCAGGTGGCGAAAGCCTATGACTATCCAACAAGCGTAAATGGCCAGGGCCAGTGCATCGCGCTCATCGAACTCGGCGGCGGGTACCAGATCTCCGATATCGAAACCTACTTCGGCCAACTCGGCATCGCGCCGCCCACCGTGGTCGCCGTGCCGGTCGATGGTGGCACCAACTCGCCCGGCGATCCCAATGGTGCTGATGGCGAAGTCGCGCTCGACATTCAAGTCGCGGGCGCGATTGCCCCAGGCGCACGCATCGCAGTCTACTTCGCTCCGAATACTAACCAGGGATTCCAGGACGCTATCTCTGCTGCCATTCACGACACCACCAACAAGCCCTCAGTCATTTCCATTTCGTGGGGAGGTCCGGAGTCCTCGTGGGACACGGCGTCGCTCACCAGCTTCGACAACACGATCCAGACGGCGGCCGCGCTTGGTGTCACCATCACTGTTGCCTGTGGAGACTCCGGTTCGACCGACGGTGTCTCCGACGGCGCGAACCACGTCGATTTTCCGTCCTCCAGTCCGCATGTGCTCGCCTGCGGCGGCACCAACCTTACTGTCTCCAATAGCGTGCGCTCCACCGAGACCGTGTGGAACGATCTGGCACAAGGCGGTGGCGCGACGGGCGGAGGCGTCTCCAGCCAATTCGCACTGCCTGCATGGCAATCGGGCGTAAAGGTGCCCGCGCCCACGGGCGGCCAGGGTGGCCGCGGAGTGCCCGATGTCGCGGGCGATGCCGCCCCGGCTACCGGCTATCAGATCCTTGTCGATAGCCAAGCGGCCGTCGTCGGCGGTACCAGCGCGGTTGCTCCACTATGGGCGGCACTGGTCGCACTGGTGAATCAACAGACTGGCCGTAACGCCGGCTTTCTCAATCCGACGCTCTACTCGGGCGGCGAAGCCAATTTTTTTGACATCACCTCGGGCTCGAATGGCAGCTTCAAGGCGGCAGCGGGATGGGACCCATGTACCGGACTCGGTTCGCCCGACGGACAAAAGATCGCAACGCTAGTTACAAATAGCGGCAGCTGACTCCCTACTGATTTTCCGGAGTCTGCTTTTTATGGCTGTGGCGGACCCAGTGCCACAGCCTACCGATACCCAGCAGGTGGCGATGGTGACGTTTTGCGGGAACTGCGACTCCTGCGGTTGCGCCGCCGTGGATGGGGCGAGCCAACGGTGTCCGAATCGCCCCACCGTGCTTCGCGAGCGGCGTTGACGGAATAGCAGGCGTCTCCGTAGCGGTGGGTTCCGGCTGCGCATTTCCGGGCTGCGGCAAGGACGGCTTTGGAGCGACAGCGGCCGCAGGAGCCACACCGCTGGCGGCACGTCGCTTCGGCGGCTGGTATTCCCAGTCCGACGGCGCCTCATGTCCGAACCACGAGCCGCGAGGCGCAAGTGCCCAAAGAATCACGCAGACAAACACGACCGCCACCGCAATGCCCGCGCCGCGCTTCGCGAGCGTAACCCTGCCGTCCCCGTCATTCTCGCTATGCCCTCTCGGCTTGGATACGTTGTCGCCAAATTTGACCGAAAACCCGCGCCGCCACCGCGAGTCACCTTCCGCCCGACGGAAGCTCACGAACGCTGGCTCGCCCGCAAGAGGCGGTGACGCAAACGACGCCGCGGTGTTCGTACTGTTTTCCTCGGGAGTGGTTGCGGCGATCGTCTCGGGCGGCGCAATCAAGGGTGGCTGCGCGATCCCCGTTGTCTCCGCAGATGGCGTGCTCCCGGCTGCAGGCCGGCTCTCTTCCTGCTTCATGTCCGCTGTTTTCGCATCGGATGGTTTTGCATCGGGTGCGGTCTGGGAGTCCAGCTGGCCCAGCGCACCGAACCGGGTTCGCAAACCTTCGAGATCCTTCATGCCTAACCGCAGCCTGGCATGGCGAAGTCCGAGGCCGATGCTCTTCAACTCAGAGTCGATCTCCGCGCCCACATCGGAAATTGCGTTCATCACGATCGCGCGCGTGGCCTCCATCCGCCGCTCGCGCCCACGCCGCATCATCACCGAGTGGAATGTTGCGAATCGGCCTTGCCAGAAGTTCTCCGCGTCGCCTTCGGTGGCAGCAGAGGCTATCAGTGTCAGCCGCGGCATTTCGATGCTGCAGCGCTCGCGCAACGTATGCATCAGCCGTTCGCGCGCGGCCAGCCGCTCTTCCGCGGTTAGCGCTTCCGCGCCTTCGACTACCATCTCCAATCGCGCTCCATGCTCCGGCAGCTGGCGCAATAGCGTCACGCTTGCGTCACTCAGCTCGTGATTCGGATGCAGAATAAAGATCCAGGCATCGGCTTGCTCGGCGCATGCCAGCAAACTTGCGGCAGGCTCGCCGCTCTCGACTATCGGCGTGTCGATCACTGCCAGATCGTCCTTGAGCGCGGGGTTCGGCAGCCGGATAGTTTGCATCGCCTTCTCCATCGAATGGCGCTCCACGAAGATTTGCAGTTGATCCAGCGGCAGCACCGCTGTTAATCCCTGTGGCATGGTGACCGTGCATTCGGGTTCCGTCCCATACTCCAGGCGAGTACACGCTACGGTCGGATTGGGCACCTGCGCCAGATGCGGCCCCAGCAGCCGCTCAAGGAATCTCCGCTTCAGATCCTCATGCTCGCTCAGCAGCATGACTACCGCGCGCGGGCCGGAGACCCGATCCTGCGCCGCCTTGAGCGTCTGCTGCAGGTTCGCGCTGTGCTCTTTGAGCGCCAGCCGCTCGGCAAGCGCACGCAGATCCGCGACCAGCACGCGTAGCGCTTCTACTGAATCTATTGGCGGCTTCGGGTCGACAAGGTGCGGGGAAGTCATCGTCTGCCGTCCATCGAAAAGAGACCTGAATGGCCCGACTGCGGAACTCCGGCTTGGATCTGGCGCGTTCCAGTGTACCGGTGAGCGGGCCGCGCGTCCCCTGAAAGCGTGTTCGTCCGCTTTACTTCGGTAAGACGACGGCCAAAGTTCAGTAGTTTGCTACTCTTCGCGCGGCCGAAAGACCGGCTTGCCGCGGTCGTTCCAGCTCACATATCCCATCGGATTGTGGTGATCGTGCGTAAACAGTACCAGCCAGCCTTCGGGAATGGCTCGCTTGTAGAAGCGTTTGCGTTCCTCGATGCAGCGCAGCGGGTCCAGGTCGTAGCCCATCACCCAGGTAACGTCGAGATGTGCGCTGGTAGGCAACAGGTCGCTGATATAGCAGGCGTGTTGCCCTCCGGATTCGATGTGCACCGCCATCAACTGATGAGTATGGCCAGGGAAGAGCTCTACCGAAATGCCCGGCACGATCTCCTGTATCTCGCCCGCACCCAGATCAAGCAGCGACATTTGCCCGCTTTCCACCAGCGGATCGTAGTTTGCGCTGATGTAGCTCACCGCATCGCGCTCCAGTTGCAGATGGCCATGCTCCACCTCGCCGCGGTGCGCAAAATAACGTGCATTGGGAAAGGTGGGTACCACGCGTCCATCCGGCAGCCGTGTCGTGTTCCATCCGCAGTGATCGAAGTGCAGGTGCGAGTTGATCACTACATCCACATCCTCCAACCGGATGCCCGCCTCGTTGAAGCTTTCCGGGAGCCACGCCTTGGAGTCGAAAATAGATCGCGCCTTCTCCGGCAGCTTGTTGCCGATGCCCGTCTCAATCACCACCGTGTGCTGTCCGGTTCGTACAACTACTGTGTTGGTGCCCAGCAGGATTCGGTTCTGGTCGTCGGCGGGTGCGCGCTTCTGCCACAGCGGCTTAGGTACCACACCAAACATCGCGCCGCCGTCCAGGTAGTACGTGCCGTCGGTCAGCACGGTGAGCTCGAAGTTGCCGAGCGTGGTGCGCGCGCGCACGCGGTTGCGCGTCGCGGCCGTTTCCGCAGGATGTGTCATCACCAAGTCCTTATTGTGTCGGTTCGCCCAGATACGCCTGGAATTGCGCCAGGATGCGCGTGTACAAATGCGTCCGTGCATCCGCGCCCGCAATGGAGTGAGTCTTCCGGGGATAAAGCTGCAGGTCATAGGGTAGTTGCGCGTCGATCAGCTTCTGGATGAACTGGATCGTGTTCTCCAGGTGCACGTTGTCGTCGCCGGTGCCATGCACCATCAGCAGGCGACCTTTCAGCTTGTCGGCGTTCGTCACCACGGAGAAGTCGCGGTATTGATCCGCATTCTGCGCGGGCTCACTCATGTACCGCTCGGTATAAGTGGAGTCGTAATTGCGCCAGTCCGTCACCGGAGCCACTGCGATCCCGGCCTTGAAGCGGTCCGAGTGCGTCATTGCGTACAGGGTGAAGGTGCCGCCCCAGCTCCAGCCCCACCAACCCTGCCGCTTTGCATCCAGTTCTGGAAACTGCGTCAGCACCTGGTCCATCGCGCTGAGCTGGTCTTCAAGCTGAATGGGACCGAAATTGTGATAGGCCGCCTGCGCAAAGTCGCGCCCTCGGCCACCCATGCCGCGATTGTCCACGTGCAGCACCGCGAAGCCGTGCTCCGCCAATATCTGATCGAAGAGTATGGTGTGTCCTTGCCAGGCGTTCTGCACCGTCTGCGCATGCGGACCGCCGTAAGGATTGTTGATCAGTGGCACGCTGCCGTTCGGGTGCTCTCCCGGCGGCAGCATCAGGCTGGCGTAGAGGACGGTTCCGTCGCTCGCCTTCAGGGTCAGCTCGCGGGGGGTCATCAGCTTGTACTGCGGGTTCAGCGTGGGATGCCAGAAGGTATTGCAGGTGCCGCCGCTCACGGTGCACATCGATACAGTGGGCGGCGTTTGAACATCCGAGAACTCGTCCGCGTAGAGCCGGAAATTGGGCGAGAACTCCGGCTTGTGCACGCCATGTGCCTCGGTCAATTGTTTTTTACCCGTGCCGTCCAGGTTGACCGACCACAACTGCTGCTCGCGTGGATCACCCTCGTTCGAGATGTAATACACCGTCCTGGCGGCTGGGTCCACGGTCTTGATCGAGGAGACCTCGCCATTGCCGTTTGTAAGCTGTCGCACTAGCTTCGCGTCCGCGGACATCGGATCTGCTTCGTTGAAGCTGTAGAGGTAAATCTGGGTATGTCCGTCGCGCCAGCTCGTCCAAAGAATGTTCGGGCCGCTGACGGTCACGTCGTAGCTCTCGTCGAAAAACTTTGGATCTGACTCCTCCATCGCCAGTCGTGTGCGGCCATTGGAAGCATCGGCAAAGTAAAGCCGGCGGTGCTTGTGATCGCGCGTCAGAGTCTCGATCCAGAGCGTGTGCGCATTCACCCAACCGAAGCGCGGGATATAGTCTTCGCTGACGGTGAGCGGCACCTTCATCCAATTGATGTGGCCTGAAGTCGCGTTCACCACGCCCACCCGCACCGCGGGGTTTAGGTCGCCGGGCTGCGGATAGCGCTGCATCTCCACCGCGGCGTGGGTCGGGATCCAGTCCGTGATCGGATACTGCGGCACAGTTGTTTCGTTCATTTGCAGAAAAGCGATGGCCTTCGAGTCCGGCGACCAGAAATAATTGCTGCGCACGTCCAACTCTTCGAGGTAGAGCCAATCCACTTCGCCATTCAGCACGGGAGTGCCATGCGATGCCGTGAGCTGCACCGGCTGCTGTGAAGAAGGTAATCGCCGAAGGTACAGATTGTGATCGCGAATGTAGGTCAGGGCGGTGCCATCGGGCGCGAACTTCGGGTCGTCGCCACTGGCCGTGCCGGTCTCTGCCACGGCCACGCCAACTCCGTCCTTGATTGAATAGAGAAAGAGCGAACCGTTGGAATCGAAAAGCAGGTGCTTCGAGTCCGGCGCCCATAGATAGCTCGCTGCGCCGTAACGGCTGCGGTGGTCCTTATCCTGTTCGCTCGCCGCTACGGAGTGCATGCTGCCGATCTTTTCCTTTGCGACGAGGACGCTTGTCTTTCCCGACTCACCATCCACGGCTATCAGGTCGCCGTCGCCATTCAGGTAGGTCATCAGTAGTCCATCTGGAGACCACTCCATCCCGTGCGGCGCCTCGGCAGTAAGGCTTGGATCGGTAAAGATCGCCGATACCGTCAGGGGTTTTGTCTGTGCACCCAGCACAGCAGCAGAAGCGACAAACATGCAGAGAGCAAAAATGCGCAAACGGGAACAGGAGGGCACGAAGACAACTCCGAGAGCCGGAATGAGTGTTGCGGCAGGAAATGACGATCAGTTTACAGGAGGGCAGGCCGGCAGGGAGGATGCGCGGATCGCAGCGAAAGAAACGCTGCGTTGCAATTGCTGTCGGTGGGCTGCTTTAAACGACTGCTTGGCGGGGATTGGCCCGGCGCAGCGGATGCAACGGGATAGAGTTCGCTGTGTCGCGCAGGCCGCTCCAGCTCTCAGCCACGATGAGGCTGTTGCCGGGGTTGTGAGGATCGTAGCGTACCGATGCTGGGAAGCTGAGCCGGATCTTGTGGATGTCGACGACGTGCTGCAGCAGTGTGACGTCCTGCGAGCACTCATAGGTCACCCCGGCCACATCGTATTGGTAGAGGATGAGCTGCATACCCAGCGGCCGGTCCGACTCCTCGGGTGACAGCTCGGAGATGTCCAGCACAGTGGCATCGATGATGCGGCCCTTCTGCACCAGCGAATCGCGGCGGTCGCGTTCCAGCTCATCGGGGCTGGGGCGCTTCCGCGACATCCAATACAGGGCGGCCCCGGCAGCCATGGCAGCTACGACTGCCACGCCACCTACCAACTGAGTCTCTCGCAGGCTGATGCCGAACATCGGTGCTCCGGGGTCGGGAGGGCGGCAAGCAGCAACGCTCCCTTTTCTGCTGCTAAGGATAGCGCAGCAGAGCCGACGGACGAGTTACGAATCAGTGTCTCCGCGATGGCGCAAAAGGGGGATGGGATCACGAAGCGTATAGTGGAGAGAGCATGAATGAGTCAGTCGTAACGCCGCCAGCGGGGTCTCCGCGGCGGTTTTCCACATCTACAGCGGCCGTTAGCGGGCAGGGCGATCTGTCCCTTTCCGGTGGGCGACGCATTCGCTCGACCACGGTGATCTGCGTGCGGCGGGGTACGAGCGTTGTCATGGCTGCGGATGGCCAGGTAACGCTCGGCGACAGCGTCATCAAGCACACGGCTAAGAAGATCCGCCGGCTCTACCAGGACAAGATCCTGGCCGGGTTCGCCGGTTCCACTGCGGATGCCTTCTCCCTCTTCAGCCGCTTTGAGGGAAAGCTGGAGCAGTATGCCGGCAACTTGGGCCGCTCCGCCGTGGAGTTAGCCAAGGACTGGCGCACGGACAAGATGCTGCGGTCGCTGGAGGCGCTGCTGGTTGTGGCGGATCCGCACCAGACTTTCCTCATCAGCGGATCGGGCGACGTGATTGAGCCGGACGAGGGGATTGCGACCATCGGTTCCGGGGGTTCGTTCGCGCTGGCGGCGGCCCGTGCCCTGATGCAGAACACCGAGTTGGGAGCGCGGGACATTGCCGAGAAGAGCCTGCGGATTGCAGGGCAGATCTGCATTTACACCAACGACCAGATCACCATTGAAGAGTTGAGCGCCTAAGCAGGGAGAACAGGCACATGGCTATCTATTTACCAGGCGCAGCGGAAGACCAGGAGCTGTCGCTGGACGAGTTGACGCCGCGGCAGATCGTCGCGGAGCTGGACAAGTACGTCGTGGGGCAGAGTGCGGCCAAGCGCGCGGTGGCGATTGCGCTGCGCAACCGCATGCGGCGGCAGAAGCTGCCGCCCGATCTCGCCGAAGAGATCATGCCCAAGAACATCATCATGATCGGGCCGACGGGGGTAGGGAAGACGGAGATTGCGCGCCGGCTGGCCAAGCTCACGGGATCGCCGTTCCTGAAGGTAGAGGCTTCGAAGTTCACCGAAGTCGGATACGTGGGGCGCGATGTGGAGTCGATGATTCGCGACCTGGTGGAGATCGCGATCGACATGGTGCGCGAGGAACGGCTGGAAGAGGTGGAGGACAAGGCTGAGTTGAACGCCGAGGAGCGACTGCTCGACCTGCTGCTGCCTGTTCCTGCGGCCACGGTGAAGCCGCCGGAGTCGAAATCGGACGCAAAGGTGATCGACATCGTGCGGGGGCCGGAGAATGCTCCCACGATCGAGACTCCGAAAGAGGCGAATGACAGCCACAATCGCACACGCGAGAAGCTGCGGCAGCAGTTCCGCGAGGGCAAGCTGGACGACCGTACGGTGGAGATCGATGTGCGCGAGCGGAACACGCCGAGCTTCGAGATCATCTCCAATCAGGGCGCGGAGGAGATGGATGTCAATCTGAAGGACATTCTTCCAGGGCTCTTCGGGCAGCGCACCAAGAAGCGGAAGATGAAGGTAAGCGAGGCGTTTGAATATCTCGTGCAGGAAGAGGAGCAACGGCTCATCGACATAGATCAGGTGAATCGCGTTGCCGTCGACCGGGTTGAAAACTCCGGGATTATTTTTCTGGATGAGATTGATAAGGTGGCGGGGCGTGAGGGTGGCCATGGGCCCGGATATCTCGCGTGAGGGTGTCCAGCGCGACATTCTGCCGATCGTCGAAGGCACTACGGTGAACACGCGCTACGGCATGGTGTCGACCGATCACATCCTGTTCATCGCGGCCGGCGCTTTCCACGTGTCGAAGCCGAGCGACCTGATTCCGGAGTTACAGGGCCGCTTCCCGATCCGCGTGGAGCTGCAGTCGCTCACCGTCGACGATTTCATCCGCATCCTGACTGAACCGAAGTCGTCGCTGACCAAGCAATATGCGGCGCTGCTCGAGACCGAAGGGCTGAAGCTCGAGTTCACGCGCGAGGCGTTGGAGGAGATGGCGCAGTTTGCCTTCCGGGTGAACGAGACGACAGAGAACATCGGCGCGCGGCGGCTGCACACAATCATGGAGCGGGTGCTGGACGAGATCAGCTTCCTGGCGCCCGATCTGCAAAAAGGGCAAAAGACAGCGGAGGGCGTGCTTGATCTGGCGGCCGCTGCTACGGATGGGCTAGGAGCGACGGTGCCGCTGCCGGTGGTCGAGCGCACAACTGAACACGGGGTGGAGAAGGTCGTGGTCGTCGATCCGGCGTACGTACAGGCGATGGTGGCGACGATCGTGAAGAACCAAGACCTGTCTCGCTACATCCTGTAGTCACGACGTCAGCAAGTCGGCGAGTCAGCCAGACTTTGGAGCAACCGGATAGCAGCCGGGGGTACCCCCTCCGTCCCGGGACTCCTGCCTGTAAGCTGCTGATGCGGAGCGGTTTACCGGCTCTCCCGTGAGCTAAATTCGTCTTGCTATGGAACTTACGGCTAAAATCCTCCTGCCATTGAACTTAGCGACGAAGTTTTGCTCCGATGTCGGTGCATAGCAAGCTCCCGCTGCTGTTTCGAAATAGGTTTCGGCTAGGACGCCTACCGCAGGAATTATAAAGAAAGCCACGGAACAATATTCCGTGGCTTTTTGTTGTTCTTATGCAGTTCTGATTTAAGCGTAGCAATTTCGACGGGGTGATTTGGCATTATCTTGGCCGCGGAACGAACTCGCTTCCAATTTGGGATTTTGCTTATAGCAGACTCCCAGAAGCAGAAGTTGGCGGGCGGGTCATGGAGTCTTCGTGAATACAAGCACCCTTCTGGATTTGTCGTCGAACGAACATTCGAAAATTCCTGTTGCTTTCCAAAAGGAACCGTATCAGTATTCCTGTTGGAAACCTAAAGGGTAATTCGCCATGAAGGAAAAGCCCGACGTCTTGCAAGGTACGCTCGCGCTGATGGTGCTCAAGACACTCGATGTCCTGGGACCGCAGCACGGCTGGGGAATCGCCCGCCGGATTGAGCAGATCAGCGGAGACCTTCTGGCTCTCAACCAGGGCACGCTTTATCCCTTGCTGCTCAAGCTAGAGCATGAAGGCTCGATTGCCTCCGAATGGGGCGCATCGGAAAACAACCGCCGCGCCCGCTTCTATCGCCTTACCGCGACCGGCCGCAAACAGCTGCAGACGGAGACCCGCGATTGGAATCAGACCGCGGCTATCATCGCGCGCTTCTTTGAAGTCAAAGCGGAGGACCTGACATGAGATTTCTGCGACGCTTCTTGATTCGCCTTTCGAATTTCGCAAGTCGACGGAGCGCGGATCAACGCCTGCAGGAAGAGATCGCCGGACATCTCGCGTTTCAAACCGAGGAGAATCTGCGCGCCGGCATGTCACCCGCCGAGGCGCGTCGACAGGCCGCACTCAAGCTCGGCGCGGCGCAGACGATCCGGGAAGGCCACCACGCCGAGCAAAGTATTCCATTCATCGAGAATCTGCTCTTCGACCTGCGGTACGCGGTTCGCATGCTTCGGAACTCTCCCGGATTTTCTTTCATTGCGATCGCCACAATGGCGCTGGGCATCGGAGCCACCACCGCGATCTATAGCGTGATCGACGCCACGCTGCTGCATCCTTTGCCCTACCCCCACCCCAGCGAACTGGTGCGAATGGAAGCCAACCTTCCCGGCGTGGGCGCGCACGACGTCGGCCTCTCCATCCCCGAGTTGAGAGACTTGCAGAACTCGGGAATCTTCCAATATGTGTCCCTCTCCTTTTTTGGCACCAACAATCTCACCGGCAGCGCCCAGCCCATGAGCATCGCCTCAAAGTCGGTCACACCGGCTTACTTCGCGGTGCTCGGCGTCGACGCGCAGCTGGGGCGCACCTTCGATCCGCACGACGCCACACCCGGCTTCAACAACGAACTCGTCATCAGCGATGGGCTCTGGAAGCGCGCATTTGGCGCCGACCCGCACATTCTCGGCAAGACTCTGCGCATTGACAACGATCCCGCTCATGTTGTCGGCGTCATGCCCGCCAGCTTTCGCGACCAGGGCCCAAACAGCGAGCAGCGCGGTACCGAATTGTGGGCGGCGGGGGGATTTTCTGACGACCCGGCTCCGCCGCCGATGCGCGGCACGCGTTTGCCCTTCGAGACCATCGCGCGCCTTCGGCCTGGTCTCTCGCCTGAGGCCGCGCAGGGGCGCCTCGATGCCCTGGTTGCATCGCTGAAGAAGCAATATCCGGCGGATTATCCGTCGCAAGGCGCGTGGACTCTCCATCTCACTCCCCTGGCCGAGACCCTTGTCGGCAACGTTCGCCAATCGCTCATTCTGCTGTTCGGCGCGGTGGGCCTGGTCCTGCTGATCAGCTGCGTCAACGTCGCCAATCTGCTGCTTGCTCGCGCCAGCGCGCGAGGACGCGAGATGGCGGTTCGCCAGGCATTGGGAGCCGCAAGAATGCGCCTCATTCGTCAGCTCCTCACCGAGAGCTTGTTGCTTTTCGTGCTTGGCGGCATCACTGGTTTCGCGGTTCTCTTTTGCGCCCGGAAATTCCTGCTGCAATTTGTTCCAGAAAGCCTGCCGCGCCTCAATGACATATCCATCAGCTGGGGCGTGCTGGCGTTTGCCATCGTCGTCTCCGTCGCCGCCGGAACCATCTTCGGGCTTGCCCCCGCGTGGCTCACAAGCCGCCTTAATTTGACGGCGACGCTCCGGCAGGAAGGTCGTGGCTCCAACGGTTCCCGGCGGCGCTCGCGCTTGCGCCATGTTCTGGTGATTGGTGAATTAGCCCTCTCCCTGGTGCTGATGGTCGCCGCCGGTCTTCTGTTGCGCAGCTTCTGGGACTTGTTCAAGGTGCAGCTCGGCTTCAATCCCACTCGGGTCGTGGCAATCGAGACCTCGCTGCCGAATCCTAACGATCCCAAAACCGACATTTACCGCACTGCCACGCAGGAAGCCGTTTTGCTGCGCGAAGTTCTGCGCCGCAACCGGACGATTCCGGGCGTGGAAGAAACCGCCGTCAGTGATCAGGCGGCCATTCCCCTTGGCCATGGCCAGAACGATCTCAGAATGATTCCATTGGTTCGCGAGGGCCAGCAAGTGCAAAGCAGCCAGCCTCCGCTGATCGATACATTGACCGTCTCGCCCGAATACTTCCACGTCCTCGGCATGACTCTCTTGCGTGGGCGCCTCTTCGTCGACCAGGATGTTGAAGACACGCCCTTGATCGCAGTGATCAATCAGGCCGCGGCCCGCAAGTACTGGCCCGGCAAAGATGGGAAGGGCGAGAATCCGGTTGGCAAGCGAGTCCATTTGTTGGGCCGTTTGGGCCGTGCCAGGCCGGACTCGACCACCATCGTCGGCGTCATTGCCGATGCACGCACAGAATCGCTCGCGGACGCCGGGATTCCGCAGATTTACCTCGACATCTACCAGCGCCCCGCCAAGTTTCTTGCGTTCTACGTGCGTGGACAGGTCGATCCCGCCGCCATCTCCGCGCAGGTGCGCACACAAATCCAGGCCGTCGATCCGGAGCTGCCCGTCTACCGCGCGGAGACTTTGAACGACGTTCTCTCCTCTTCGCTTTCTGTGCGGCGGTTCTCCATGGAAATGGTGGCGCTGTTTGCCGCAACTGCCCTGCTGCTCGCCGGACTGGGAATCTATGGCACCATCTCCTTCCTGGTCAATGAGCAATCGCGCGAGATCGCCATTCGCCTCGCCCTGGGCGCGCAAAAGCGCAATATCCTCAAGATGGTTCTACGCCAGGGCCTCACTCTGGCCGCCGCCGGCGCCGGCGTAGGCCTGGTTGGCGCGCTTATTGTTTCTCATCTCATGGCCGGCCTGCTTTACGGTGTCTCGCCTTACGATCTCTCCACCTTCGCCGGCGTAACCGCCGTGCTTACCGCCGTCGCCATCGCCGCCAGTTACGTCCCTGCGCTGCGCGCCATGCGCCTCGATCCCATCACGACACTCCACTCCGAATGACTTCTTTGCACTGCTCGAGACTTGTCTTCGCAGGTGGTGGCCATCCCAATGCCTCGTTCGGGATGCTGATGAATTCACACCCCGGCGTTTCTGTGAGGTGGTCTTCGGGCTGGTTCTCAAGTTGGTGATACATCGCCAAGTCGCTCACTGAACATTGGGTCGAATAGCGGATTCTGGGCAAATAACGGGCAACCCTGACGTTATCGGATTGGGGAAGACTTGCCGACCAACCCCCGCTGTCGATCGAATCGGTTGCAAGGTTGCTGCGCAGGGCTATAATTGCCCGACTTTTTAACTGCACCCGTACGCGCGGCACACACCGGCTGGGCGAGGAATGAACGCATGATCGTTGGGGTCCCGCGTGAAAGTTATCCAGGCGAACGTCGCGTCGCACTCGTACCGTCCGTCATTGCGAACCTCAAGAAGGCCGGCCTGGACGTGGTCGTGGAGCAGAATGCTGGGCTTGAGGCCGGCTATCCCGACGCTGAGTACACCGCTAAAGGCGCGAAGATCGCCACTGACCGAGCCGAGGTTTTTCGCACCGCCGATATTATTGTTC
Source organism: uncultured Acidobacteriaceae bacterium (assembly GCA_963737035.1). GTDB lineage: Bacteria > Acidobacteriota > Terriglobia > Terriglobales > Acidobacteriaceae > KBS-83. The sequence goes on from CAVTRJ010000024.1 coordinate 111,091, forward strand.
AGGTTCTCTGCTACGGCTCGAATGACAAGACGGGCAAGGCCGACGTTCCCCTCTATCGTCCCGACCAATTGTTGATCGGATTCCTGCGGCCGCTGGGCCAGCTCGACACGCTTGAGGACATCGCCCGCGCGGGAGTGGCTTCTTTCGCAGTCGAACTGATGCCCCGTGTCACCAGGGCGCAGAGCATGGACGCGCTCTCGTCGATGGGCACCGTCTGCGGCTACAGGGCTGTGTTGATCGCGGCCAATACGCTACCACGCCTTTTTCCCATGATGACCACCGCCGCGGGAACGATTACGCCTGCGCGCGTGCTCGTGATGGGCGCGGGTGTTGCGGGCCTGCAGGCGATTGCGACGGCTCGGCGGCTGGGCGCGGTCACTTCGGCATACGATTTACGTCCCGCGGTGAAGGAGCAGGTGCAAAGCCTGGGCGCACGATTCGTCGAGCTGCCCATCGAAGCGCAAAACGCGCAGGACGCGGGCGGCTACGCGCGGGCGCAAGACGAATCGTTCTACAACCGACAGCGCGAGCTGCTGGCCCGCGTCGTGGCCGAGAGCGACGTGGTGATCACGGCCGCGGTGATTCCCGGGAAGAAGTCGCCGATCCTCATCACACGCGAGATGGTGGCGGGCATGGCCCCGGGTTCAGTGATCGTGGATCTGGCTGCTGAGCGCGGCGGGAATTGCGAACTTACCCAGATCGGCGAGAAGTTCGTTTCCGGCGGAGTCACGATCATCGGCTGGGTAAACCTGGGCAGCAGCGTCCCACACGACGCGAGCCAAATGTATGCGCGGAACATGGTGGCCTTCCTTACGCACCTTGTGAAGGATGGCAAGCCACGCCTCGACGCGGATGACGAAATCATCCGCAGCACGCTACTTACGCGCGGCGGCGAGGTGGTGAACGCGCGCGTGCGCGAATTTTTAGCGATGCCGGCCCTGGTCAATCAGGAGCAAGCGCCGTAAAAGGAGAAGCGGAGTGCCTGCAGATTTCATATCGAATCTTTTCGTGTTCATACTGGCGGGCTTCGTCGGGTTTGAACTGATCAAGCGCGTTTCGCCGCTGCTGCACACCCCGCTGATGTCGCTGACGAATGCCCTTGACGCGATCGTCGTCGTCGCTGCCATCATCATTGCCGGCCTGCACGAGACGACGCTCACGACTGTACTCGGCACCATCGCCGTGGCTGCTTCGTTCAGCAACATGGTCGGCGGCTTCCTGATTACTGACCGCATGTTGCGCATGTTCAAGGCTGGGAAGCCTAAAAAATCATGACTCCGGCCGCCATCGGGCAGCTCATCGACTTCGCCTACATCGCCGCAGCCGTCCTCTTCATTCTCTCGCTGAAGTGGCTCAGCTCGCCGGCCACCGCACGCCACGGAGTGATTGCCGGCGAAATTGGCGCGGGACTTGCAGTCGCCGCGACGCTCTTCAATCCCGCCCTTGTGCAATATCGATGGATTGCCGTCGCGCTGATCGTCGGCGCCGCCATCGGCATCCCGCTCGGCCTGGTCCGCATGACGGCCGTGCCTCAGCGAACCGCCCTTAGTCACGCGTTCGGCGCTTTGTCCGCAACCATGATCGGTATCGCCGAGTACTACGTGCACGCGCCGCACGTCTCGAAATTCAGCATGGTCGAGATTGCAATGGAAGTGATCATCGGCTCGCTGACCTTCACAGGCAGCCTGATTGCCGCCGGAAAACTCCAGGAAATCCTCCCGCAGCGCCCGATCACCTACCGCGGGCAGAACATCGTCAGCCTCTCGGTCCTCGGCTCCGCGATCGCGATCGCGATCGTTCTCACGATCCATCCGGAGTATATGCACCTCTTCCCAGCGATGGTCGGGGTCGCGTTGTTATTCGGAATTTTGCTGGTCACGCCTATCGGCGGCGCAGACATGCCGACAGTCATCTCACTCCTTAACGCGTACGCCGGGCTCTCGGCCGCCCTGCTCGGATTCGTGCTCGATAGCAAAGTTCTCGTCGTCGCCGGCGCCCTCGACGGCTCCTCCGGCTTCATCCTTTCCGTGATCATGTGCAAAGCCATGAATCGCTCGTTCACCAACGTAATGTTCGGCGCATTCGGTCAGGTGCAAGCCGGCACCAAAGCGGTGACCGAGGAACGAACCGTTCGCAGCGCCAACGCCGAAGAAGCTGCCGCGATTCTCTCTGCCACCAGCAAGGTTGCCATCGTTCCCGGCTACGGTATGGCCGTCGCTCAGGCCCAACACAAGGTTCGCGAACTTTACGAGATCCTCAGCAAGAAGGGCATCGACGTGAAATTCGGCATCCATCCCGTCGCGGGTCGCATGCCCGGCCACATGAACGTCCTGCTTGCAGAGGCCGACATCCCGTACGATCGCCTCTTCGATATGGATGACATGAACTCCGATCTGCCGCAGACCGACGTCGTTCTTATCATCGGCGCCAACGACGTTACGAATCCCGCCGCGCGCACCGACCAATCCAGTCCCATCTACGGCATGCCCATCATTGAGGTGGACAAGGCTCAAACCGTCATGGTGATCAAACGCAGCATGAACCCAGGCTTCGCTGGAATCGATAATCCTCTCTACTACGTGGATAAGACTCTGATGCTTTTCGGCGACGCAAAAGCCTTTGTGGGCGACATCGTCCGCGAGCTTACCGGCACTCACCACGGTTAAGCTTCGCCCAGCTCAGTTGATGATCAATCGCCAATGGACGCATCGAGCAACGGGAGCATTCCGTTGGCCTTAATTAGGTCCGTCTTGATGTGACTTTGGCGATACCATCATCGGCGCAGGTTTCAATCCCGATGTTGCGAAGGCTCAACTTCTCCCGAGGAAACCTGGTGCTGCGGATCGAGGACAGAATCACAAACACGGCGTGAAAAGAGGAAATAGAGAAATGACGTTCTATAACCGCTTCACCAGTCGTCGAGGCATGATGAAGTCGACGATGGCTCTATGCGCTGCGGGATTGCTTGGCAAGGGGGTGCCCACCGCAGAAGCGCAGAGCTCGGTCAAAAATGTGAACAAGAGCTCGAGCCCGTCCACACTGAAGATCACCGATCTGCGATATACCGTCGTGAAGAAACCTGGACCGAGTCCGTGTCCGATCATCCGAATCGATACGAACCAGGGAGTGTATGGGCTAGGTGAAGTGCGCGACGTGGCTAACTATCAATATGCCATGGTTCTCAAAAGCCGCATCGTGGGCGAGAACCCACTGAACGTTGATTACCTCTTTGAGAAGATCGCGCAGTTTGGGGGAATTTCGCGTCAGGCAGGCGGGGTGGTCGCGATTGAGATGGCTCTATGGGACATCGTAGGCAAAGTTTACGGAATCCCCATTTATCAAATGCTGGGCGGCAAGTGGCGCGACAAAATCCGCGTCTATGCCGATACCCCGGAAGCAGATACACCGCAGGAGTTCGCGGCCAGGGCTAAGGCACGCAAGGAGATGGGACTTACCTGGATCAAAGTTGACATTGGAACCGATGTGCTGAAGGGGAGGCCGGGCACGATCTCCGAACCATCCGACCAGCGTGCCATCGAGTACGACAAGCGTCTGCCGAATGTGTTTACGGGAAACGAGTTGACCGATAAGGGCATTGATGTGTACTGCGAATACATGTCTGCCATTCGTGATGCTATCGGCTACGACACTCCGCTCTCCACGGATCATCTTGGCCACCTTGGCGTGAACTCCATCATCCGGTTGGGTCGCGCGTATGAAAAGTACAACCTGGAATGGATGGAGGACGTGATCCCCTGGTGGTACACCGATCTGCTGAAGCAGATTACAGATTCGACCGCGACGCCGACACTCACCGGCGAGGACATCTACGAGATCGCGGACTTCGAGAAATTATGCAGCGCACACGCTGTTGACAAGATTCATCCCGATCTTTCGACCTCAGGCGGCATCTTGCGCACTCACAAGATCGGTGACATGGCCTACAAGTACGGCGTGCCAATGGCAATGCACTTCGCCGGAACGCCAGTAGCCTGCATGGCTGCCGTGCATTGCGCGGCGGCGACCAGAAACTTTTTGGCGCTGGAAAATCACTCGCTTGACGTGCCGTGGTGGCAAGACCTGGTCAATGAGGTTGATAAGCCGATCATCCAACAAGGCTACATCGCCGTCCCGGATACTCCGGGACTTGGTGTCACGCTCAACGACGAGGTGATGAAGCAGCATCTTGCGCCGGGCGCCGGATATTTTGAGCCAACACCAATGTGGGATGAGAAGCAATCATTTGACGACTACACATTCAGCTGAAACTCAATGACAGGAGGGTTCATTTGAAACGAGCTTTTGTAAGTGCGGTTCTGTTCCTGACGGTTGCTGCGAACGCCCAATGGGCCTTCAGCCAAATCAAAACAACCAAAGAACAGATGATGTTTTACACCTCTGATTGGAAGGGTGAGCGCTTCCCGGACGGCAGGCCTAAGATTCCGGATTCGCTGCTGGAACGCGCCAAATACGTAACCATCGAAGATGTTTGGGATTATCTCCGCGAGCGCGGCTATAACTGTCAGTACGAAGGCCACTGGCAAGCGCTGCACATGGACAAGCCGATGACCGGCCGTGCGCTTACGGCTCAGTACATGCCTGCGCGTCCCGATATGGTGGCTGCGATTGCAGAAGAGGGGAAGCGCGAAGGGCGCTTGGGCGGAAACAACATGTGGCCCATTAACGAGCTGCAACCTGGAGATGTCTATGTCGCTGACGGCTTCGGCAAGATTGTCGAAGGCACGCTGATTGGCTCCAACCTTGGAAGCGGCATTGCGGCGCATTCCCGGACGGGCTTCGTCTTTGACGCAGGTATTCGCGACGTTGAGGAGAATAAAGAAATTCCCAACATGAATGGCTTCTATCGCCAGGGCGATCCTTCGGCGTGGAAAGACATGACTTTGACCTCGATTAACGCGCCGATTCGCATCGGCCGAGCGACGGTACTGCCGGGTGATCTCGTGATTGCCAAAGCAGACGGAATCATCTTCGTTCCAGCGTCCCTTGCTGCCGGCGCGATCATCAATGCCGAGTTCACGAATCTGGAAGATGCTTTTAACTTCCAACTGAACGCATCGGGTAAGAACGGTGCTGAGTTCGAAGGCGGTTGGACCGCAGCGAAGTACGATGCGTTAGCGAAGTGGATCGACGAGAATCCTGACAAGCTAAAGATGACGCGGGAGGAGTTCAACATGGAATTGGCTCGCCGCAAAACGCCTCGTCAGCAAGACTAATTCAGCCAATCTGTACCGGGTCGGGTGCTGCGGCCCGGTCAGCGCCGAGCTCGAAGTTGAGATGTTCCGGCGAGAGCGCGCGGAGGAAGTCCGTCGCATCGAACGCCTCGCCCGGCGCAAGAGCACCGCTGCCGCGAACTCGGCCGTCGAGAATTCGTTCGATCGCTTCGACGACGAGCGGCGCGGTGAAGGCATAGATGTCGCGTCCTTGCGCGATCGCGCGGCGCGTCCTGCTTCCGTTCCGGACAACAACGTCGACCAGGAAGGTCTGCGCCGATCGTCCTGTTTCGTCGTGCGCGACCGGTGGCGGGGTGGTGGCATCGCGAAGATCGCGAAGCGGCGCATTGTTGAGGTAAGTGTGAAGGCGGCCCACTTGTAAGTGGCGGGCGATGACGGGAACTTCAGAGAACGGGACTTCGATGACATCCTGGCGCCCGAATGGCTCAGGAAAATCCCAAAGCGTTTGTGGCGCGGGCTGCGCCAGCGGTACAAGTTTTCCGTCTTCAATGACTAGCCGCCGTGCCGTGTTTCGCTGACCGGTAATTCGCGTGCCCTGCGTCGGGCGCCAGCTATCCAACGCGATACCGAGACGGATCTCGTCGATCTGGTTGAGGGAATCCCAGTTGCCTATAGTGGCTGTGGCTAGAAGATCGGCAAAACCGCCATAGAATCCCATCGCCGGAAGTACGACTACCCCGGCCTGCTTCGCGGCGTCGTCGAATCTGTCGAATATGGCCTGTGCGCTCGGCTGCTCGGCCGTAACGTCCAGATAGTGGATGCGGGCAGCGCAAGGCTGCCGCTGCGACGGCGCCGGCCGTGTCCAGAAATGGCCCGGCACAATTGATGACGGCGGCAGCGCCGGTAAGGGAGCGATCGAGCGAGGCAGGATCGTCGATGGAGGCGGTTCTGACTGGGATGTCACCTTGGTGAAATCCTGCATCTGCCATTTTTGCGCTGTCGCGACCGATGGCTAACGGCGTGAAACCGCGGCGCAGTAAGTGGGCGACGACGAAACGCCCCGTGTGTCCGGACGCGCCGAAGACTGCGATTGTCCGACGACGACCTGATGAAGTGACCATTTTTTTCCTCTTTCGCTACATGCCATCGCTACAGACCTGTCTGTTTCCAATACAATACAGACAGGTCTGTAGCGAGTCAAGCTCGATCAATCTCTCTATGGTGGTTTCGACGATGCCAGCAAGTCTCAAGACGGGCAATGTTGGTGATGCGCACGGTAACTCAGCCGAGGTGCGAGACCGGATACTCCGGACGGCGTCGGCTCTCTTCTATCAACGAGGCGTGCGGGCCGTCGGCGTTGACCTGGTGGTCGAAGAGGCTGGGGTCGCCAAGACGAGCCTCTATCGCCACTTCCGCACGAAGGACGACCTTATCGCAGCATTCCTCGAGCGTGAAGACCAGGATTTCTGGAGCTGCTGGAATCGTGTCACAGCACTGCATAAGACCGATGCTGCTGCCGAGTTGGAAGCGCATCTCGATTGGATCGGCGAGCGGGTAGGACGGCCAAACTATCGCGGGTGTCCACAACTCAACGTCGCAGCGGAGTTCCCGGACTCGGACCACCCCGCTCGCAGAGTAGCCTCAGCTCACAAGCAGGAACTTCGACGGCGGCTGAAGGGAATCGCCGACCGGCTCCGCGTCAAACGTCCAGACGAATTGGCTGGACAGTTGTCGCTGCTCATCAACGGAGCTTTCGTGAGTTCGCAAGTCCTTTCCCCGGGCGAGGCAGGTCCGCTCCTGCAAGCAACCGCACGCGCTCTGATTGCTGCTGCTCGTAAGTAATAGGTTGTTTCGCAAATGGATTGTGCGGTTACTTCTTCCTGGCTTCCCGTTGAGCGAGCGCTGCGGAGTTGGCCGCCACCGCGGCGCGGATGAGTTGTTTGAACGCAGCTTCGTCGATCTTCTCGCCTTCGCGGAGGTCGATCGCACGCCGCACGTTCCCTTCCAGGCTGGAATTGAAAAGCTTCTTCGGGTCCTTGATGGACGCTCCGCGAGCAAAGGTGAGTTTCACCACTTGCTTGTACGATTCGCCTGTGCAGACGATGCCGTCATGGGACCAGACGGGGGTGCCGGGCGACGCGGGCTTCGCCCATTTCCACTCCTCCTGGATGTCGGGGTCGGCATCGTGGATGAGCTGACGGAGATGAGCGAGGGTCTTGCCGCGCCAGTCCCCAAGTTCCTTGATCTTCTTATCGATGGATGCGGATGCAGATTCCATGGCGACGGCCCTTTCATGTAACTCCAACTTGCGACTAAATTAGCAGCGCTTCCCCAAGCCTAGACCCTTAGCGCGCCACGGAACCCCCTGGCGGCATAGTAAGATTCCGCGCCGTTGTGATACAGGAAAACAGTGTCGTAGCGGCGATCGCAAAAGATGGCGCCGCCGAGCTTTCGAATATTAGAAGGTGTTTTGACCCAGCTCGACGTTTTCGTGTCGAAATGTCCAAGCTTCTGCAACTCTCGATATTGCTCTTCCGTTAGTAGCTCTATACCCATGGACGCTGCCATATCAACAGCGCTATCTTGAGGTTTATTTTCTTTGCGTGACTCCAGCGCATCACGGTCGTAGCAAAAACTTCTGCGGCCTTTCGGGCTTTCCGCGGAACAATCACAAAAAATGTATTCGCCGGTCTTCTTATCGTGACCAATAACGTCCGGTTCACCGCCGGTTCTTTCCATTTCATGGAGCGACGACAGTTGTGCAGTATTCGCTTCCAGCTTCGCCCGTACTTTGGTCCACTCAAGACCTTTATGGCGGTTCATGTTTTTCTCAAAACGGGCTTGTAATGTTGTGAGTAGCTCTTCACGTTGTTTTTTTGAAACGGTGACGTTCGACATAAGTTCAGGCAATCTTCGCTGCTCTCGTGTTCGTGCCGGCCTGCCGTTCTTTCGCTGGAATAAGGACGCCGATGACACGGCTTTCCGGCCGAAGCGCCCACGATGCCCCGGTAATAAGGGTAAGGATGAGTGGGGCGAGGATGTGAAAGGCGTAAACGCCATAACTGCCGACCGCAGCGACGGATGCTACCGCGCCTGTGAGGTCAAAGAAGATGCCGGCATATGCCCATTCCTTGAGCCGCGGAAAACGAGGCACGAGTATGGCGATGGCTCCAAGCACCTTCCAAAATCCGAGGATGGCAAAGAAGTACATCGGGTAGCGAAGTACAGGTACTACGCCGTGGGGGTTGCCCAGAAACTGTGCCACCTGCGCAGCGCCCCCGCTGCCGATAAAAAATGCTATGAGTATGGTCGTCGTCCAATAAGCGATGTTTTTTGCTTTCGTGGTCATTCCACACCCCCAATGACACGCTCCAGGTTGCCGAAGAACTTCTGCCAGCCGTAGTTTGCTCCCTGATATGCTGCCTGCTGATCGGGGCGGAAGCCGGATTGCTCCATGCGAACGTGGGTGCCGCCCTTCGCTGGGGTCAATGTCCAGAGCACCACCCATTGCAGTCCGCTGCCAGTTCCGCCAACGCCCCAGTTATAGGACAGACGTTGCAATGGCTCGACCACCAGCACCTCGCAGTCCACAATGCCATTCCAGTTCGGCATGGGATCGGCTCGGAATTGGAACTGCCGCCCGGCTACCGGCTCGAAGTCGTTGTTCATCATCCATTGCGCGAGGAGTGTGCTCTCGGTGAGCGCACGCCACAGCTTTTCTGGCGGGTGCGGGAATACCCTCTCGACCACAAGGGTGCGGGGACACTCTGCTGGATTGCTCCTTGAATCGTTCATGGAGTCGTTCATGGTTCCATCCTTTCCAAAAGTTTTTCCAGACGGTCAAAGCGGTCGCGCCAGAAGGCGCCATAGAGATTGAGCCAGTCCACCATAGGCGTCAGCGCATCGGGCTGGGCGCGATAGTGAGTCTCGCGTCCGTCACGGCGATGCCGTACCAGCTTTGCCCGCTTCAGCACCGTCAGGTGCTTGGAAACAGCAGGCTGCGATACGCCCGCATAACTAGTCAATGCATGGACGGTTTGTTCGCCCTGGCGGGTCAACTCCTCGAAAATGGCCCTGCGCGTCGGGTCGGCAAGAGCGCGGAAGACGTGATTGGTATTGCCCGGATTCATATGACAAACCATAACCAAACGGTTATGGTTTGTCAAGAGAGGCGAATGCACTTTAATGCGGCGTTGCCTACGCGTCGAAACGGATGGAGCCTTCGTCTGAGCTACCGAATACTTGTTAAAAATATTTGACATGTCTGAACCGAGAGCGGTATGTTCTGTCGTGTTAAACATTTTTGACATGGAGCGTTTCGCGATGGCGATCAGTCTTTCATACCGGGAGAAGTCACTTTACGCCTCGCTTGTAGCGGAGCTTTTGGTGTACGGGCCCTATTTCTTCCTGCACCAGCAGAATTCCGTCAACAAGGTCGCAGGCATGATCATCGCGATTATCGTGCTGCAGATCATCCTGCAATCGGTGATTGCGGCTTTGACGCGCAACCGTGTCACGGATGAGCGGGACCGCTTGATCGAGCTGCGAGGCTATCGCGCGGGCTATCTCATGTTCGCGTCACTGATGGTGTTGGGGCTGGGCATGTTGTGGTTTCACGCGACGGTTGGCCATCTTCGATTGGACAACCGGATGGCGGGACTTCATTTCCTGAGCGTCTTTTTCGGCATGTTGGTGATCGCGGATATCACCAAGACCGCCGCGCAGCTTGTGGCTTACCGGAGAGCGCTCTGATGCCCGCGATACGCAATCAGATTCGAGAGCTCCGGGCCATGCGGGAGATGACGCAGCAGGAGCTTGCCGATCGGGTCGGCGTCACGCGCCAGACAGTGATCGCGATTGAGCAAGACAAGTATTCGCCTTCGCTGGAGACCGCATTTAAAGTCGCCATTGTGCTCGGTGTGCCGCTGGAGCAGTGCTTCCAGTACGACCCGCGTGGTAAGCGTTAACCTCCGCTGAGCAAGCTGCGATTTCGTATGACGATGTCGGCAGCAACTGTCTTTGGTCGTACAGAGGCGCGACGACTCGTCACATATCGTCCGGGAGATAGCGTTATCTACGCCGAAGGGGCCGCGGGTGCGGGCTCTATGTACTTGATGAGCAGCACCTCGTTGCCAATCTCGCTGTAGATCAGCTCGTCTACGGTGCCGCTTGCGAGCAGAAGACCGTATCCACCGGGACGCAATCCGTCGTCTTCCCGCTGCACGATGTGGGCGGTGGGATCCTCCGTCGGATTGGTGGTCGCCGCGTAGCTCAGCGAATCGCGGCGAAAGCCGGCTCCGGGGTCGCGTACATAAAAGACCAACGCTCTTCCGGTGCGGACGGCCGTGACTTCCACTACCTGCTCCGGATTGAATGCCGCGCCGTGCTCCATTGCGTTCAACAATATTTCACGCAAGGCCAGCAGGATTTCCTGCCGTGTGTCTTCCGGCAACTGCGCGTTCAGTTCTTTCGCGAACGTGAGCAGGCGTTCCGCTGTGAGCAGACGGCAATTTACCCGGACGGAGACCCAGCCGGGCTTCGCCGAGAGAACCTGTATATCCTCGCGCCACTGGCTGTCGGACGCCGCACGGCGGGCCAGGTTGGCTATCTCGTCGGCATCGAATGGAGGTGTGAAGCAGGCGAAGACGCGAGCCCGCAGGGCGGCAATGACTTCGTCCGGGGTGCTGTGTGCGGCCAGGACGATGCACTTCACTCCAGGCCGGATGGCGCGCATCTGCTCGAGCAGCGCCAGGTCTTCATCGACTGCGCTGTCAGGGCTGGTAATCACGACTCCGAACGATCGCATGCGCAATCGCTGAAGAGCGTCAGCGTACCCGGCGGCATACTCTAGAGGAAAGTCCGCGGCAGAGAGAGTTTCGCCGATCGCGCGGCTCACCGGAGTGTGACTTCCAATAATCAGGACCCTGCTCATGTGTCTGACTCCGCGACGGGATCGCTACTATTACAAAGGCTTTTAAGAGATGTTATTGCACCGCTGACGATTCCCTCAGCCTCGAAGAACTCGTCGTTGCGAGAAGAATATGTGAATTCACCGGGAAGCTCACATCCTGGAAGCGGATGTAGGTGCGCGTTTGTGATGAATCGTTTCGAAGAAAAGGATCAAGCCGATGGCTGAAAACGTTGACAGTTCTGCCGGCGCGAGCTGGTGGCAGCGCAAGAAGTTTGGCAGCCGCGCCATGGGCGCTTTCAAGACGAGTCTGGCCGCCGTGCTTTGCCTTTGGCTGGGGAAACTTTTCGGGCTGTCGCATAGTTACTGGGCGGCGATTTCCGCCGTTGTGGTGATGGGTTCCGAAAGCCCGGTGAGCCTGGCGGCTTGCCGGGACCGGCTGATCGGGACCGCGGTCGGCGCGGCGCTGGGCTGGGCGACTTCCTATATCTGGCACGATCACTACATAGTGTACGGAGTCGCCGTCCTGGTGTGCCTGCTGGTTTGCAGCATGCTGGAGTTCGACAAGGCCGGACGCCTGGCTGGCGTGGCGCTTACCATCGTTGTCCTGATCAAGACGGAGGGTGGACCCGCACAGGCCGCACTGGCGCGCTTCCTGGAGGTGAGTTTAGGCATCGTCGTTGCACTCGCAGTGACGCTGCTGGTGTTTCCGCAGCGTCCTGCGGAGTATCAGGAGAGCGCTTCGCACCCGTCTTAAATCGAATACGAATGAAAGAATGAAGGCGTCGCCCATGTTCTATTTTGCAAACTTCCTCCTCTTCGCATCGTTGGCCGGGATGGCTGCTGCCAATCCAGTGACGGCGCAATCACGGCCGAGTTATCCCGCTCGCGATCCGCATACGGCTGGCTATGTGATGGCTGCAGAGTTGCCGGATGGCGCGAACGCTCCGGCGGAAACGGATGGGAACTTCGTCCTGGGGCCGACGCATACGCCGGCACCGGAGATGACAGTGCGGGAGGGTGTGCCGCACGGGGATGTGTTCACGTTCACGATGAACTCGGCGGATAGCAAGCTCTATCCTGGCATTGCGCGTGAGCCGCATACCTTTGGCACCGTGGGCCCTCACAATCCTGCGAAGCTGATTGTGACGACGAGCCATCCCGCTCCGTATACGCGGCGCGTGACGGTGTATGTGCCGAAGCAATACGTAACCGGCACGGTTGCTCCGTTCATAGTGGGCGCGGATGGCCCGGACGGGGAGCTATTCACGGCGCTTGACAACCTGATCGCCGAGCACCGGGTGCCGGTCATGATTGCGATCTCGATCAGCAATGGCGGCGGCGATGCGCAGGGCAGCGAACGCGGCCTGGAGTATGACACGATGTCCGGCCGCTATGCGGAGTTTGTCGAGACAGAGGTGCTGCCGCGGGTCCAGGCGCTGTATCACGTCCGATTGACACGGGACCCGGAGGGCAGGGCGGCAATGGGCGGCAGCTCCGGGGCGGCTTGCGCGCTGATCATGGCGTGGTATCACCCGGAGCTTTATCATCGCGTGCTGAGCTATTCAGGAACATTTGTGAACCAGCAGTGGCCGTGGAACGAAGCGACTCCGCATGGTGCGTGGGGATTCCATGAGCGGCTGATTCCAGAGAGCCAGCGGAAGCCGCTGCGCATCTGGATGGAAGTGGGCGACCGGGACCTGTTGAACCCGAATGTGATGCGCGACGGCATGCACGACTGGGTTCTGGCCAATGAGGAGATGGCACGAGTGCTCGCGGCGAAGGGCTATCACTACCAGTTTGTGTTTGCGCGCAATGCGGGGCACGTGGACAACGGCGTGAAATTGCAGACGCTGCCCGAGGCGCTGGAGTATGTCTGGCGGGGCTACGGAGTCACTGCGGGGAAGCGGTGAATTCATTACGATAAAGATCTGGCTGCTCGTGTCGCCGATGGGTTGGCGAGTGGCGAATCACTTCAGAGTCGAGGTGGCGGGATATGTGCCGGAATATCAAAATGCTGTTCAACTTCGATCCTCCGGTGACGGAGGATGAGGTTCGGGCTGCGTCGCTGCAGTACGTGAGAAAGATCAGCGGGTTCAGCAAACCTTCGAAGGCGAACGAGGCGGCTTTTCTGGCGGCGATTGAGGAGGTGGCGAGCGTATCGATGAATCTGCTGCGCGCGTTAGAGACGAATGCGCCGCCGAGGAATCGTGAAGAAGAGGCGGCGAAGGCGAAGGCTCGGGGCGCCGCGCGATTCAGCGCGTGATCGGAGGGGGATGGCGCCGGACTAGACCAGCTGAACTAGACCGCCGAGCTAGGCCGCGTTCTTCCATCCGCGGGAATGGTCATCCGCCTCTATGCCCCAACGGACGGGGCTCCAGCGGATGACGTCGAGCCCTTTTGCAGACGCGGGCGCGGGCTCGGACGCTCTCGGCGCCCGGGCAACATGCGCCGGGCGGAGTTGTTGGCGGGTGGCGAGTGGAACAAACAGCAGTGCTGCGAACGGACCGCAGATCAGCAGGAATACAGTGATACCCATTGAAAGACCCCCCAAAGGTCATGCTCTGTTGTACGCAACGCGGGACGGTGCTGCACAGATGCCGTGCTCGCGGAAATCGGAGTTACGGTCACCACAAGCGTGATTACGGGGGTGGGAGAGGGCAGGGGCAGGTCGTTCTGTAACGGGAGCAGACGCCCGAAATGGGTTGGCCGCGCCTCGTCCCGCATCCCTGAAATGCGAGACGCGGGGCTGTTGTCATGGCCTCGGTCGAGGTCAAAAGCGCCTTTTGGGATGGCGGCGCACCTCCTTCTCGATCGCATTCCATTTCTTTCTTTCTTCGCGGGCGCGGTGGATGTCGGTTTGCAATTCGAGGTGATGGAGTTCCTTTTGCAATTTGCGGTAGCTGCGCAGGCGATCCGGATCGAGCCCGGCGGCGCGAACGGCGCAGCCGGGCTCCTCGTTGTGCGTGCAGTCGCGAAATCTGCACTGCTCGGCCAGGTCGAGGATGTCGGCGAAGGCGCCGTCGATGCGTTCGGGATCGGCCCACAGTTGCAGCTCGCGCAGACCGGGCAGGTCCATCAGTAGCCAGTTGCCTGGGAGCAGCCAGTTGCCGGGCATGCGGATGAGCTCGCGATGGGTGGTGGTGTGGCGGCCCTTGCTATCGTCCTCGCGAACGGCGGTGGTGCGCTGACGCGTTTCGCCGAGCAGAGCGTTCACGATGGTTGACTTGCCGGCGCCGGAAGAGCCGATGAGGGCGGCGGTCTGACCGGGTTGGACGTGGCATGCGATGGCATCGAGACCCCACGGTGCGAGAGCGCTGAGCGCGAGGACGGGAACGCCGGGAGCGGTCCTCTCGGTGAGTCGAACGATATCGGGGAGATCGCTCCGCAAATCCGCCTTGTTCAGCAGGATGATGGGGCGAGCTCCGCTCTCATATGCGAGGACGAGATATCGCTCCAGACGGCGCGGGTTGTAATCGCGATCGAGCCCACTGACGATGAAGAGCAGATCCATGTTGGCGGCGAGCACCTGCTCGCGGAGGCGCTTGCCGGGCTCCTTGCGGGAGAGCTGAGTGCGCCGCGGCAGCACCTGCGTGATGACGCTGCTGTCGCGCAGCATGACCCAGTCGCCGACACATGGCGGGTCGGCATCCATGTGACGGAGATGGCCGCTGACGGTTGCGCTCACCTCGCCGTTTGTTGTCCATACGATGAAGTGGTCGCGGTGGGCCAAGGCAATTCGGCCGCAGGCGGAATCGGGAGTTGTCTGAGGCGCATATTGCGCCCAGCCCATGTCGTCGAAGTTCATGTCTAAACCTTTGTGGGTGGAAGGCACACATCTGCTGCGCTACCGGTAAGGCGGGTAGCGATCGAGATGGGAGGGTTTAGACAGTGACCGGCAGAGGCAATTCCTTTGCGGGCATGCTAGCAGCTTTAGGACAGGGACTTACAGGGATTTCTTCGTCAGGATTGCCATGAGGAGTATCTCACTGGCTGCGGCAAGGCAAAGGGCGGCGATTTTGATGTAGTTTGCCGCAACTTGTCTTTGGGCTCGGGCGTCCTGATACAGAGCATCCGAGGTGAGTCACATGGCTGGTAGATTCTCTCGTGTTTTTCTGGCGGCAGCATTTTTTCTGCTGGGTACTCTCTTCTTACTCGTGCACGCCAAAGGTCGTGCGATCCAGTGGAATGTGATTGCTGCGAGCATGCCGAACGGGCCTGCGACGCCGAATGGCGGGATGGCGCACATGGCGGGGCACATGTCTATGACCACCCTGCGCGCGCGGCAGACCGGCGACCAGCAGAAGGCCGATGCGGTTGTGGCCGCGGCGAAGCAGGCGATGGCGCCTTACCAGGATTACCGAAAGGCGCTGGCAGACGGCTATGTGATCTTTTTGCCGGATGTTCCGCAACCTATCTACCACTTCACGAAGCGTGAGTACGGATTCGAAGCGGCCTTTCACTTCGACCCGCTAAAGCCGACCTCGCTGCTTTACAAGAAGACGGCTGACGGCGGTTACAAGCTGGTGGGCGCGATGTATACGGACCGGAAGGCGGCGAGCGAGGATGAGCTGAACGAGCGGATTCCGCTGAGCGTTGCACGCTGGCACCAGCACATCAATTTCTGCAAGGCGCCCAAGGGGCAGGAGGCGGCGTACTTCGGACCCGATGCGAAGTTCGGGCTGCGTGGTTCCATCACGACAGAAGAGGCGTGCAATGCCGCGGGCGGAGAGTTTCGTCCGCATTTATTTGGGTGGATGGTGCACGTGTATCCGTATGAGACCGATTCGAAGAAGATCTGGTCCGTGGACGATGACGACGAGGGACACGACAACATGGATCACTCCGCGATGCCCGGGATGCAGATGAACTGAGCAGTCTGGCCCGTGGGAGTGGTCGGATGGAGTAGTCATTTGACCCTTGGTCGGCATAGCCACTATGTTCGACCACAATGAAGAAAATCGCCTCCGGCTTTCTTCCGGTCATCGCGGTCGATCGGAAATCCTCGAACCCGCTGCACCAGCAAATCTACGACGCGTATCGTGAAGCGATTGCGAGCGGCACTCTGCGCCCCGGACAGCGAATTCCATCGACGCGCCTGCTGGCGAAAGAACTTGGCGTATCGAGGGTGCCGGTTTTGAACGCTTATGCGCAGCTCCTGGCTGAAGGCTATCTGGAGAGCGTGGTGGGCGCGGGGACGATGATATCTAGGCTGCTTCCCGAGCAGTTCACTTCGACCGCACCGGCCCGGAGAAAGATCGCACCGAGTCATGTGGGGCCGCGACCGGTTGCTCGACAGATTGCGAGTCTGCCCGCTACCCAATATGCGCCATGGTGGCGCCGCTTTGGGGCGTTCGGCGTCGGCCAGATTGCCTTTGATCAGTTTCCAATTCGGGTATGGTCGAAACTTGTCGCGCGCCACTGCCGCGACATGCAGAGGCGATCGTTTCATTACGGCGATCCAATGGGCTCTCCTGCGCTGCGGGAAGCGGTCGCGGGATATCTCCGCACGTCACGTTCGGTGCACTGCGAGCCGGAGCAGGTCATGATTGTCGCCGGCTCTCAGCAGGCACTCGAGATTTCGGCGCGCGTTCTCTTCGAGCCGGGAAGCAGGGTGTGGACAGAAGAGCCCGGCTATCGCTTTGGACAAGGCGCTTTTGCGCTGGCCGGTTGCAAGCTGGTTCCGGTTCCCGTGGACAGCGAGGGGCTCGATGTTGCCGCCGGCATCCGCAGATGCCGCACGGCGAGAGGCGCAATGGTGACGCCCTCTCATCAGTTTCCGCTTGGTATGACCATGAGCGCGTCGCGCCGTTTGCAGCTGTTGAGCTGGGCACACAGCAACGGAGCCTGGATCCTGGAGGACGATTACGACAGCGAATATCGCTATGAGAGCCAGCCGATTCCGTCGTTGCAGGGGATGGATGTGAATGCGCGCGTCCTGTACATCGGCACCTTTAGCAAAGTCCTGTTTCCGGCGCTGCGTCTCGGCTACATTGTGATTCCAACCGACCTGGTGCGCCATTTCGTAACCGCTCGCATTGCTATGGATCTCGGGTCACCGAACCTGCAGCAGGAAGTGCTGGCGGACTTTATGCGAAGTGGGGATTTCGAGCGCCATATCCGAAGGATGCGAATCCTTTATAAGGAGCGGCGAAGCACGCTGGTGGAGTGCATCCAGAAGGAACTTGCGTGTCAGATGGAGATAGTGGGAGCACAGGCAGGCATGCATTTAGCTGTGACGCTTCCTACGGGGACGAACGATGTGGAGATTGCCCAGCGGGCCGCGCTCCAGAACCTGTGGCTTTGGCCGCTCTCTTCGACCTATGAGGGAGAGGCGCCGCAGCCCGGGCTGATTTTAGGCTTTGGCAGTACACGGACTGCGGATATCCCACGCGCCGTCCGCAAGCTGCGCGACCTTCTTGTCCGCAAATAACTCGTTCCAGATCTCAGCTTGCTGTGTCCAGATGAAAGGATTCCTCATATGGCTCGACCGGATAGCCTTTTGCCTTCCAGCCGTCCAAACCGCCCTTGAGGAATTTAATCCGTGAGAACTGCATCGCGAGCGCTTTGCGGAGGACGGCGCGGCTGGTTTTGTCGCTCGGACAGGTACAGTAAACGATCGTGTCCTTCTCTCGCGGAATGAGCGATGGATTTTCCATCACGTCTTTGGGGGGAATCCGTTTGGCGCCAGGGATGATCTCAGGATCGGATAGCAGATCGAGCGGCAGGCGCACATCGAAGACGAGTACCTCCTGATGCGAAGCCAGTAGCTCGTGGAGAGATTCTGGCGTGATGCTGTGCTGCTCCAGTTTGCGGTTGTCTCTTGCGCGCTTGATCCAGTACGCAATTCCCAGTGCGACAGCGGCAAGGGCGATCAGAGTGACGATCATCTCTCTCCTCCTCTCCGGCGTTCCGAGCAACGCGGCGAAGATCTCTTTTCTTGCAGATTCATCTCCGACCAGGGGGATTCACGGAGATGTTCGTTGGGACGAAGGTGGAATGCCGTTTGGGCGACGGAAGATGATTCCGGGTGCCCCGTTGCGTGCCGCGAGACTATAATCCGACGCGCCATATCCTTCCCTTCTACACGAACCTCATCGTGACCGCCCCCATGTCGGGACTAGTGGTCAGGAGATATCACCATGTGCGGAATTGTCGCAGTGTTTTCGCGGCGTGATCCGATTGCCGCGGCGACGCTGCAACGGGCAACACAGAGCCTTTATCATCGCGGGCCGGACGGCCAGCGACACTGGATCTCTCCCGACTGCCGGGTCGGGCTGGGGCATGCACGGCTGAGTATCATCGACCTGGCCACCGGCGATCAGCCGATCGCGAGCGAAGATGGACGCACGCGCATCGTTGTCAATGGCGAGTTCTATGGCTATGAAGCCATTCAGTGCGAACTCGAAGGGCGCGGGCATCGGCTACGCACACGGTCCGACAGTGAAATTGCGCTGCACCTCTATGAGGATTTCGGCGCGGAGTGTGTGCATTCCCTGCGTGGCGAGTTCGCGTTTGTGGTCTGGGACGAGACGAACCGCACCATGACTGCGGTCCGCGACCGGTTCGGAATCAAACCATTGTTCTATGCGTTCCACCGGGAGACGCTTTATTTCGCTTCGGAGGTAAAGGCGTTGTTTGCCGCGGGCGTTCCAGCGCGCTGGGATGCTGTTTCGGTGTCGCACTCCGTCGAGTATGGCGGACACCAGACGCGCACGCTGTTCGATGGAATCTTCCAGGTACCGCCGGGACATTATGTGATTGCAACCGACAAGCACATTCAGGTGAGGCAGTATTGGGATTTCAATTATCCCAAGGCGGAGCAGGCGACGACGCTCTCGGATGCAGAGTACAGCGCGGAGCTTCGTCACACATTGGAAGAAGCGGTCCGCTTGCGGCTTCGCGCGGACGTGCCGGTGGGCTGCTATCTGAGCGGCGGACTGGATTCCTGCGCTGTGCTCGGGCTGGCGGCGAAGCATCATCCTGATCCGATCCGCGCCTTCACGCTGACATTCAATGACGGCAACTATGACGAGGAGAAAGAGGCGCGGGAGATGGCGGCGCGGGTGGGTGCGGATT
The DNA here is from genome assembly GCA_963737035.1 of uncultured Acidobacteriaceae bacterium. Taxonomy (GTDB): domain Bacteria; phylum Acidobacteriota; class Terriglobia; order Terriglobales; family Acidobacteriaceae; genus KBS-83. Next base: position 130,270 of record CAVTRJ010000024.1, read on the forward strand.
TCTTCCCAATCCCCATGCGGCAGGACGATCTTGCCGATCATTTCGCCGACGCCATCCTGCAGTCGGAGACGTTCTGCATCAACGCGCACGGCGTGGCGAAGTATCTGCTGAGCCGCGCGGTGCGCGATGCCGGTTACAAGGTGGTGATGACCGGCGAGGGATCGGATGAGATTCTGGGAGGCTATGCGCATTTTCGCCGCGACATGCTTCTCTACAATCGCAATGGGCAGGACCCGAGCGAGGTGGCGCGGTTTCTCGAGGAACTGGAGACGCTGAATCCGGTGTCACGCGGATTGTTGCTGCCGCGTAGCGCGGGCAAGCCGCTTGAGAACGTGAAACGCCTGCTGGGATTTGTGCCCTCCTGGATCGAGACTTTCTCAGGCCGATCGGTCACGATGCAGGGACTGCTGGCTGAAGATTTTGCCGAGAGCTTCGGGCAGCGGGAAAGCTATCACGCTCTGCTCAGCGAACTCGACATTCGCGGACAACTCGAAGGCAGGGATGCAGTGCATCAATCGCTGTATCTCTGGTCGAAAACACTGCTGCCGAATTACATCCTGACCGTGCTGGGCGACCGCATGGAGATGGGGCATTCCGTTGAAGGTCGCGTGCCCTTTCTCGACCACCGTGTGGTCGAAGTGATCTGCTCGCAGCCGGTGAGCCAGAAGATCCACGGCATGACAGAGAAGTATGTGTTGCGAGAGGCGGTCCGCGACGTCATCACAGATACGGTTTACCGCCGGCAGAAGCATCCGTTTCTGAGCCCGCCCGCTACGTTGAATCCAGCCGAGAAGCTGAGCATGCTGGTGCAGGACACGCTACGCGGGCCGGTGCTGGCTTCGATTCCATTCTTCGACCAGAAGAAGGTGCTATGCCTGCTCGACAGGCTGCCGGATATGGATGAGGCATCGCGGATTGAGATCGACCCGACGCTCATGATTCTGATGAGCGCATGCGTTCTGCAGCAAGGATTTCATCTAGCGAATTGAAAGGTCGGCACGTATTCGTGGCACTGCCGGCGAACAGCAGATCCCTCCACTGCGCCGATCGCTCTTCGAACGAGAGCTCCGGTGGGGATGACAAGGCAAGTTGCGCCGGCCTTTGTGGCAACAGATCTATTCGGCGCGGAGGGCCTGCACGGGATCGATGCGTGTGGCACGTATGGCGGGGAGCAGGCTGGCGACGCTGCCGGTGAGGAGCAGGGCGGCTGCGGCCGCAGCGGCGATGCCGAAGTTGAATGAGCCGACGCCGAAGAGCAGTCCGCTGATGGCGCGTGCTGCGAGTGCGGCGACGGCGATGCCGGTAATGCTGCCGAGGAAGACAGGTCTGACGCCATCTTCCAGGATGAGGCGGTAGATCTGCGCGGGCTGCGCGCCGAGCGCGATACGGATGCCGAGCTCGCGCGTGCGCTGCAATGCGGAGTAGGCAACGACGCCGTAGATGCCGAGCGCGGCAAGGACGAGCGCGCAGGCAGCGAAAGCCAGCAGCAGAGTGGAGCTGGAAGTTACGCGCGGCGAGCGAGTCGTCGACGACGGCGTCCATCGTGCGGACTTCGGTTACAACGGCCTGATCATCGACGCTCCCGATGGCCTTGCGGATAGAGCCGGCGAGCGAGGCAGCATCGCCGTCGGCGCGGAGGACGAAGGTCCCACTCTCGTGGGAGCGATAGGTGAGCGGCACATAGACCATGGCGGTCGGCTGCTCGCTAAGATCGACGGCGCGGACATCGCCAACGACGCCGATGACCTGGAGGAGCTTAGCGTCAGGGTCGCCGCGGCGGAAGAACTGGCCGACGGGATTCTTTCCGTGCCATGCGATCCGAGCCGCGCGTTCGGAGATGACGGCGACGTTTTTGCCGAGGTCATCCTGCGTGAAAAAGCGACCAGAGATGAGCGGAATGCGCATGGTCTCGAAGAAGCCGCTGCTGGTCCAGCGATATTTCGCATTGGGACGCGACCAGAGCGGGCGCGTGTCGGTGGGGAGGGAGATCATGTCGCCCCAGCGGTCGCCGTCGAGCGGCAGCACGCTGATGACTCCGGCGGAGCGCACGCCGGGCAGTTGGCGCAGATGCTCGAGCGAGCTCCGATAGAAGGCTTCGCGCGCGGCAGGCGTGCTGTACTGCTTGTCCGGCAGGACGACGCTGGCGCTGACGACATGTTCGGTGACGAAGCCGCGGTCGACGCGAAGCAGGCGATAGAGGCTGAGCAGGAACATGCCGGCGAGAACGACGAGCGTGACACTGGCAGCGACCTCCGCGATGACGAGCGAGCGGCGAAGCTGCTTGCCGCCCGCGGCTTCGCTGGTGGTGCGGCTCTCTGCGCGCAACGCCTGCTGCGGATGGATGCGTACGAAGCGGATGGCGGGGAGCAGTCCGCAGAGCAAGGCGCAGAGAAGCGATGCGCCGATGGCGAAGAGGACGAGCGGCGCATCCATGCGGAGCGGGTGCGCCAGCGGGAGGGTTGAAGGCAGCGCGTGGGCGAGCCAGGGGAGGGCCAGCGCCGCGCTGGCTAGACCGAGCAGGCATCCGCCGGCGGCGAGGATCAGCGGTTCTGTAACCGCGCTGCGCACCAATTGCGCAGAGGTGGCGCCAAGCGCGGCGCGTAGGGCGGCTTCATGCTCGCGTCCGGCGGCGCGGGCGAGCAGCAGGTTGGTGATGTTGACGCAGCCGATGAGCAGCACCGTGCCAACCGCGGCGAAGAGCATGAGCAGCGCGCTGCGGCTGCCGGCGGTAAGGTATGGCTGCAGGCCGGTGACAGTGGCGCTGAGCGCGACGTGGTCGGGCGTCTGGCGGCCGATGGCCTGCTCGAGTGTGTTCATCTCCGCCGTGGCCTGCGCGAGGGAGACGCCGGGCTTAAGACGGGCGATGCCGAAGTAGTTGTGGTCGCCTTCGATCTCGGCGAGCTGATCGGCGCTCCAGCCGAAGGGCACGAAGGCTTCGACAGCCTGGCCGGCGGTGCCGTGCATGGTGCTCATCAGCCCCGGCGCGGGCAGCACGAAGCTGGCGGGGAGAACGCCGATGACCGTGTAGGGACGGCCATCGAGCGGGATGGCATGGCCGATGATGTTGGGGTCGGCGGCGAAGCGGCGGCGCCAGAGACCTTCGGTAAGAATGACGACGTTGTGGCCGGGCTGCTCTTCCGTGGAGAGTAGCGTGCGGCCGAGGATGGGCTGAACGCCGAGCAGCGAAAAGAAGTTGGCGGTGTGCTGCGCGATGCCGATGATCTCCGGCCGGCTGCCGCCGAGCGGCATGGAGCCGAAGCCGAGCGCGGCGAAGCCCTGAAAGGATTGCGCATGGGCGCGCCAGTAGAGCAGATGGTTGGCGTTGACGGGCAGATCCATGTCGGCGGAGTCGCCGGAGTGGATGTTTTCCCGCACGACGACGAGTCTGCTGTGGCTGCGCGTAATCCGGCATGCGCAGCAGCACGTTGCGGACGATCGAGAACATGACGATGTTGGCGCCGATGCAGAGGGCGAGAGTAAAAAGTGCGGCCGCGCTGAAGGCCGGGCTTCGGCGCAACTGACGAAGTGTGAACCGCAGTTCGCTGAGAAGTCCGTGCATCGTAGAGATTTTCTCCTATTGCGGCCCGGGTATCGCTGCCAGGACGCCACCGTCAGAGAAAAGCTCGCGCGCGGCCGCTTTCTCCTTAGGAATGATAAGGAGAACTGCACGTATCTAGCCGAAAGCGGAGTTGCGGCTGAGCGCGGATTTTCAAGAAGTTGCGCGTAGTCGGCCGGAGTTGCATTGTGGTTCGTGCTGTCCACGGGTGCGCTGGTGTGACCAAATTCGGACACTTACAAGTGACGCGCATGCTGACGATGGCTGGACTGGAGCCAGCAGAGTGCGTTGCGTGCGCGGACCCGCATGGCGGGCGTGCCGGTGATGAGGGCCTGTTCCAGGAAAGGCTCGATCGTATTGCGGAGCGAGGGATCGCGGCGCGCCAGCACCCCCAGCCCTTCGACGGCGGAGCAGCGCACCACATTGCTTTTGTCTTCCGCGAGCTGCCACAGGATTTCCGCGGCGAGGCGAATCTGCTGAGGCGTGCGTGCGGAGCGGGCGGCGACAAGACCGAGATGCCAACGTGCACGCGATTCGGTAATGGGGGTCTCGGCGAGGATGGAGGCGATCTCGGCAGCGTGCGGAGCGAGGAACTCGCTGTCCTTCTCGGTGATGCGGCGGGCGAGATCGGCGGCGCGGATGCGCTGCGCCGGATTGCTGGTCGAGAGAGCGGCGACGAGTTGGCGCGCGGTGCGGCGGCGATCAGGCTGCACGAGGAGTCGTTGCGCGTGGGCACGCGCTTCGGCGAGTCCCCAGCAACGCGTATGCAGCAGGTCGTCTTTTAGCGAAGAACGGGCGGCAGGCATAGGCGTCCGGTGATGAGGCACGGGTCGTGCATCGATGAGGAGATTATTCCAGCTCGGCAGAAAGAAACAATCTGAGCCGCGTGCGCTCGGGTGCGTGACGGCGATGGGTCGTATCTCGATCGGAGAGTAGTTACTTGTCTCAGCAGGCAAAGACTTGCATTCATCGCAGCGCGAGCGCCAGACGAACAGGATGATAGTGCGTTGTGAGACAAAGAACAACCCAGTGAAGGTGCGAGCGCATCGACTCTGATAACCGGCTGCGCTCCTCCCCCGCTCGTCGGAGCACGCGTGCATTCGGGCTCCTTGTATCAACCGCTCCAGAACCAGAGGATGGTTGACTCCATGTCATTTCCAGTGCAACAACGCTTCCTGCAAAGATCGGCCCTGCTGTTGGGCTGCGCGCTTCTCCCAGTGGCCTCCCTGGCTCAAGTCTCTTTCCCGTCGCATCAGGTCACGACCAACTCGAGCGTTCTTGAAGTCGCGGGCCACGGTGATTTCAATAACGATGGCCGTGAAGATCTGCTGGTGGAACGGTTCGTTGCTGTAGGCTCTAGCGTCGCGTACCAGCTCTATCTCTCGAATGGCGACGGAACCTATCAGGCACCGAAGGCGCTGCCGGCGCCGGTAGATGCGAACCATCTGGCTATCGGCGACTTCAACAACGACGGCAAGCTGGATTTTGCTACCTTCAACAACTCCGCCGTGGTTGTCTATCTCGGAAACGGCGATGGCACCTTCCAGGCTGCGAAGACGGTCACGTCCGGAGGCACGAACCCGAGTGCTCTAGTGGCAGCGGACCTGAATCATGACAACAAAACTGATCTCGTTGAGTTATTAGTTGGTCCAAGCCCCAGCCTGCAGATCTGGATCAGCAATGGGAATGGAACCTTTAGCAAAGGACAGACAGTTGCATTCATTGGAGGCGCGATCAGCGGCGCTGTGACAGGAGACTTCGATGGCGATGGCAAGCCGGATATAGCAGTGCTGGAGTCGATTGAGGGTCCGACCTCGATCGAAGTTTTTTATGGCGACGGCGCCGGTCATCTCGGTTCTCCATACACGGCCAACGATCCCCACGGCTATGAGGACGGGAATCTGGTGGTGGCAGACGTCAACAATGACGGCCGAAGCGATCTCATCTCCTCCGCCTTCATCTACGGAGTAAGCGGCACGAGCCAATTCCTGCCCAAGCTAGCCATTTTTACCGGCAATGCCAACCGCACGATGAGCTACACAAATCTTTCGACCAGCGAGTGCCCCGGACCAGTGACTGTTGCCGATTTTAACGGTGACGGCATCAATGACCTGGCATACGGAGAAGGCCCCTGCACCGCCTTCAACACCAGCGACTTTGTTGTTCGGCCAGGGACGGGTTCGGGCGGCTTCGGGGCGGAGCAGACCGTCTACCAGAACCTGTACAACATTTACCAACCGTATTCGGTTAGAACGACGACGGGCACAAAGCCGGATATCGTCTTCACAGAAGATACAGCTGCGAACAACAACCCGGCCACGAACGCTCCTGAGGCGCTGGTTCTTCTCTCGAACGACAGCGTGGGGCGTTTCCCAAACTGCGGCATCTCCGTTGCGGAGGGGATCAACATATGCCAGCCGCAGCCCAAGTCCGCATCACCGGTGATCTTTTCCCTGGCAACGGCAGGCCCAACGCCGATGCGGACCGCCGCAGTCTGGGTTGACGGCAAGAAGGTAGACGAGCAGCTTACACATGCTTTCTCCAACTACTCGTTCCTCGATGCATCCATCCCCATGACCCTCGGCACGCATATAGTCACCATCTTTGGTACGGGCTGGGACAACACTCTGCAACAGAAGACCTTCTCGGTAGATGTGAACTCGAACAACGGCTGTGGGGCACCCACCTCACCCGGCGTCTTCCTTTGCCAGCCCGCTGAAGACACAACGGTCAGTTCACCGGTGCAGATTCGCGCCACGGCGACGGTGACAGGAACATTTGCCCGAATGGAAGTTTGGATCGACGGGGTGAAGAAATATACGCAGACCACAAACCCGGTGTTGCTCACGACCATTCCCGTAAGCGCCGGAACTCACCGCTTCGCGGTCATAGCCGTCAACACGGCGGGGACGAAGTGGGAAGCGGTCGCTACCGCAACGGTGAAGTAGTTTCTGATCGTGTGGAAATGCAAAGGCCACTCATGCCGAGTGGCCTTCTTGTTTGCATCGAAAAGCAGCGTCCTTCGGTACCGGCCGTGCTTCTTTGCAGGTTGCGGAGATGATGTAGCAGTTCCGTTGCGGTGGCGAGCTACTTGATCGATAGCGTCGCGTCGCTATACATACCGGAGGTGATTTCAGCGATGACGTCGCCGACCTTGTGGTTTGCCGTCGCCGTATTTGTCGTGATGCGTGTTCCAACCGGCAGCTTTTCAGCAACCACCTGGCCCGATTGCAGCGTCGCGACCTTGTCCCCGATCTTCAACTCAAGCGGGGCGCCAGTGTCGTTGCGGAGATTGATCTTGACGTTTTTCTGCCCGCCGCCGCCAAACATCGCATGCGCGGGCGAATGAATGCTGACCGAGGCTTGGGCGGCGGGAAGCGCGGCGAGAAAGACGATGGCAGCGACGCTAGTAAGGGCAATACGAATTTTCATGACTTCTCCTGATTCAGTGGTTGATCGACCGGTTGGGCAGTGCAGTAGATCCTGCAACTGTCCCCGGTGAGTGCTCGTATGTGAATACGGCAGTGGAATGGAACGTGTTCCAGAGCTGTTGTCGTGCTCCAGGTTGCGTGGAGGGCGAGACGACAAAAAACCGGGACGAGCTGCGATACATCTTGCTCCCGACATAGCTGACATGCAGCGATGCGCAATTTGTCATATTCGCGGCTACGTTCTCCTTATCTTGATTCATGGCACGTCTGCTGCCGAACTCGTTGCGCGACGTGTGGCGCCTGTTTTTCAGTCACTTGCGCGAAATATGGAGCGTAGGATCGCGAGATCGCAGTGTTCATTCTTGTGCGCGCGTGCCCGGAATCGGACACTGTGCTGATGATTCAGTGTTTCTTGCGTGTAAATGCAGAAAGGCCACTCCTGGCGGAGTGGCCTTTTTATCTGTGCCTGATGCGGTTACTAGTAACGGTAATGGTCGGATTTATATGGGCCTTCGACGGGAACGCTGATGTAGTCGGCTTGTTTCTTGGATAGCTGCGTGAGCTTCACTCCGATCTTTTCCAGGTGCAGGCGGGCGACTTCTTCGTCCAGCTTCTTGGGCAGCGTGTAGACGTCGACCTTGTAGGTGTCCTTGTTCTTCCAGAGATCGAGCTGCGCGAGCGTCTGGTTGGAGAAGCTGTTCGACATCACGAAGCTGGGATGGCCGGTGGCGCAGCCCAGGTTCACAAGGCGGCCTTCGGCGAGGAGGAAGATCGCATTGCCGCCAGGGAAGGTGTACTTGTCCACCTGAGGCTTGATGTTGAGCTTGGTGACCCCCTTCGCCGTATTGAGGCGATCCACCTGGATCTCGTTATCGAAGTGGCCGATGTTGCAGACGATTGCCTGATCCTTCATCTGCTCCATGTGCTCGTAGGTGATGATGTCGACGTTGCCGGTGCAGGTGACGTAGATGTCGCCACGGCCGAGTGTGTCCTCGAGCGTGGTGACTTCGAAGCCTTCCATCGCGGCCTGCAGCGCATTGATGGGATCGATTTCGGTGACGATGACCCGCGCGCCCATGCCGCGGAGGGAATGCGCGGAACCCTTGCCCACGTCGCCATAGCCGCAGATCACAGCAACCTTGCCCGCAACCATGACGTCGGTGGCGCGCTTGATGCCGTCGGCGAGTGACTCGCGGCAGCCGTAAAGGTTGTCGAACTTCGATTTGGTCACCGAATCGTTGACGTTGATGGCGGGAACGAGCAGCTTGCCCTGCTCCAGCATTTTGTAGAGGCGATGGACGCCCGTCGTGGTCTCTTCGGAGACGCCGCGCCATTCTTTGGCGACGTTGGTCCAGTGCTTCGGGTCCTGCTTGAGAGTCGCGTTGAGGAGGTTCTTGATGACCTGCTCCTCTTCGCTTTCGGCCGGAGCATCGACCCAGGAGCGATCGCCCTTCTCGAGCTCGACGCCCTTGTGGATGAGGAGTGTGGCGTCGCCACCGTCATCAACGATGAGCTGCGGACCGAGGCCGCCCTTGTGCGCGAGCGCCTGCGCGGTACACCACCAATACTCCTCGAGCGACTCGCCCTTCCAGGCGAAGACCGGAATGCCGGCAGCAGCAATCGCGGCAGCGGCGTGGTCCTGGGTAGAGAAGATGTTGCACGAGGCCCAGCGCACGGAGGCGCCGAGATCAGCCAGCGTCTCAATCAGCACGGCGGTCTGGATGGTCATGTGCAGCGAGCCGGTGATGCGCACGCCGGCCAGCGGCCTGGACGGCGCGTACTTGGCGCGAATGGCCATCAGGCCGGGCATCTCTTGCTCGGCGATGGAGATCTCTTTGCGGCCCCAGTCGGCGAGCGAAATATCGGCGACTTTGTAATCGGCGGTGGTGGTAGGGGCGGTCTGCGGGAGGGTCGTGGCCACGGGGGCTCCTTCAATCTCAGGAAGTCTATAGGACATATAAGGATATCGTGGACGGCGGGTGGTCTGAAACCCGTCTGGCTGAGTGGGGACTCTCAGCAGCTAACTGGGAGCGGAGCGGGGCTGAGAGGCGCTTTCGGGGCGCAAAAAAGCGGCAGACCGAGCGCATACGCGGTCTGCCGCCCGAGGAATTACCAGCGATCGTGGCCGCGGTCCGGGTCGTGGCCGTGGTCGTCGTCCACGCCGGTGCCGGGAGCGAAGGCGACGCCGCGGAGCACTTCGGCGAAGCCGGCCTGGCGCACGATGGAGAACTGCTCCTTCGCCGCTGCGGTCGCATCGGTGTTGGCGAGGCGATCGGTAATGGCGACGAGGCGGTTGGGATCGGCGCCCGTGTCACCATTGCCGCTGACAGTGGAGGTGATGGCCCAGATCGTTGCCGTGCCGTCGCGATTGACCTGGCCTTCGACGTTGCGCAGGCCGTCGGTTGCCGGGGCCCACGGAAGATTCGTCGCCGTGTTGGTGCCAGTTGGATAACCGTGGATGGTGTAAGGCACGCCGAGCTGCAAGCCGTTGGTCAACGTGTATGCGAGGTTCCAGGTATTGGTGGTCGAGTTGAAGACCCACTTCTGCAATCCCGCCGTGGTTTGCGCGGCCGCGTGCGTGTAGAGAGTTGTGTCGCCTGTGAAGCCGTCACCCTCATCGGCTACGTAGAGCGTGGTCGGATTGGCGAACCAGAGCGAGAAGGGGAAGGCAACGACCTTCGCCGTCTTCGCCAGCGCAGTCGGGAAGCCGGCGAGAATGCACATGTTCGAGGGAAGGCCGGTCGTCTGCAATGCTGCAGGATCGTAGGTAAGCGGTGTGGTGGGAAGTTGCGCGTTGGCCGCGGGCAGACCGACGCCGCTGGGGCAGGCTTTGCCGGTGGTATCGACGAAGTAGATGGTGTTGACGCCGTTGCCGCCGCTGCCCTTGGTGTAATAGAGGACATTGTTGAAGACGGTCATGCCGCGGAAGTTGTCGTCCTTGCCGATCTTGTCGGCCTTCTGGCCGAGCTCGGTGACGGAGAAGCTCGCAACCGGCGTGGGTGTGCCGGGGTCCTGCTGCGCTTCAGGCTGGTGCGTAAGATCGATGAGCTGCGCGCCCGCGCCGAGGATGATGCCGTCAGGCTGCGGATTCGCGCCATTGCCGGCGTTGCCGGCGGTGTAGAAGAGACGGTTGCCATCGCTGTCGTTCAGGATCGCGGCGCGGCCGTTGTTGCCGCTATAGGCGTTGGTCTCGGTGAAGCTGAAGTGTCCGCTGCGTCCGACCGCCGCGACGGCGCGATAGAACTCCTGTCCAACGGGATTTGTCGGATCGATGGCGAGCGCTGTGTTGGAGTTCGATACATCAAGCGTGTTCACTGGCGCGACGTAGCCCATGAAGGTGAGGTAGCGGTGATCGGTGGAGAGGTGAAGGCCGATCTCCGACTTGGAGCTGAAGCTGGTGACGAGCTGGTTGCTAGTGCTCTTGATGCCGCGGTCGAGGCTGTTGGGGACTTCGAGCGAATCGATGTAGCGGCCATCAGGCGTGAGCTGATCGAGAAAGATGCGCGACGTGATGCCAAAGGAGCCATCGTAGATGTCGTTGTTGAAGACGTAGGGGTAGGTGCCGTCAGCGATCGCGCCGGTGGAGGCGCTGCAGCCGCCCTGAGTGCTGGCGCAGCCGGGAGGCAGGATGGTGCCGACCTTAACGTTCGCGGGATTGTTGTCATAGACGCTGCGGCTGACGACGAGATTGCCGGGCCAGAAGTGGGCGTCGTCATGATCATGGCCTTGCTGGGCTCCGGCAGTGAGGGTGGCCAGCGTGACGGCGAGAACGGCGGTGGCCTGGGCCAGAGCGTGAATGGTGCGGCGGGTACTGGGTTGTTGCATGGACGACTTCTCCCCTTCGCGGTGCGCGCGACAAAAGGCGAGCTGTCTGCTCGCCGCAAGCGAGGCTAGCAGCGGAAGATGAGGGTGGAGTTACAGGTATGTGACAGGAGTGTTGCAACGCGGCGAGTGCGAGGTCTCGGGCGTATGCTCGATTCCGCGGTACTTCCCAGCGGCTTTTGGGGTGTGGGGCAGGAGGCGCGAGATGATGCGACGGTGTTTACGATACGTATTTCTACGATACGTATTTATGCGATACGCATTGATGTTGCTGTTCCTGCTGCCGGTGGGTTCGGGAGCATCGGTGCGCGCGCAGGGTCGATTGAACGACAAGGACCTGGCGCGGCTGATGCAGAACGTGAGAGACGACGCGGAACCATTCCGGCACAGCTTTGCCGATGCGCTGAAGAGGAGCACCATCCGCGGGACAAGTCGTGAGAAGGACGCACGCGAGTTGGCCGATACCTTTGCCAAACAGGCGGAACGCGCGGAGCAGGTCTTCAAGCACAAGCGGAAGGCCGAGAGCGATGTCACGGCGATGGTGGGAACGGCGGGGCAGATCGATCCGCTGGTGTACAGCCTGAAGCTGAATCCCAAGGTGACGTCGCAATGGGAGCGGCTGCGGACGGAGCTGCACCAGGTCGCGCAGGCTTTTGGAGTGCCCGACTCTCAGTCGCCCGGGCAATCTCCATCCGGGCAGGGCATGGCGACCGCAAGCATCGAGACGAGCTGCCGGATTTCCGTTGGAGCGAAGCGCAGCGCAACCCTGGTGAATGAGTGCATCCAGGTTTCGCCCGCGACGCATCCGCCGTGCAATGCGCAGAACGCGTGCTCGCTGATTGTGGGAGAGATTCGCCGTGGCTGCGGGATGCTGGGGCCGGACGCGCCGGGCTTCTGCGCCGAGTACAGATGAGGATTGGCCGTCCAGGCGCCATCCCACCCTGACTTTCGTCAGGATGGGGGCCGTGCTTCGTGACCTACATCAGGTACTGCTGCTCTTTGCCTTTGCCGGGGGTCAGGGCGCGTCGGCGGTCCAGCTCCTTGCGCACCAGGTTGAGCCCGAAGATGCAGGTCTCGAACTTCTCCGAGAGGCGTTCGAAGAGCGCCGCTTCCCGCGCGTACTCGAACAGGTTGAAGGCAGCAACAATCGAGTAGGAGTCGCGCCCGGTTTCCACCAGCCGCTCGAAGCTGATCGGACGGGAGGAAACGCCGATGGCCTCCGGATACATGCCGGCGAAGAACAGCGCGTAATCGCCGATCTGCTTGCGCGCGGAGCGCTCCGCGTCGAAGGACGCAGCGGTGCCATTGATCGGATCCGCGGCGAGGAGCATGGCATCCAGATCACGCAGCGGGCGGCCAATCTCGTCTCGCAGGGAGTAGATGCGTTCGTTTTCGGTGAAGTCGGTAAGCAGGTCAGCTACATACGTAGAGATCTCGGCATCGTCGACGCCGGCTCCCTGGGTGTAGCAGTCTCCCACCAGCTCGTGGAAGAGCGAACGGAGCATGTGTTCTTGGGGAACCATGGCACAGTCCTTTCAGCAACAAACGAGTGCAACAATGTCGGTGGACCGCGTCCGGTATCCGTTTCAGTGGCACCGGCGTCGTTTGCTGGTATCCACTTCCCCCGGCTCAGGCTTACCTCACCGTCGTGAGTGGGTTAGCCCGGGGATTATATGAACGTTGAATGTAGCGTGACAGTTGCGTGAATCCAATAGCACGGTTGGGTCCAGGTAATACTTCTTTAGCAGTCGCTGAATGTGACTGCGAAAAAGCCCTGCGAATGAGGCAACCAGATCAGCTCGTTGGGGGCGCTGGACGAGCCCACGCCCCTTCCCTCGAAGGGGGTTACCCTCACCATGAATGATGTATCGAAAGGCAATTCATGATTTCGCACACCGCTAGAGAGCGGCCTTGCAGTTGGGACAGTCTCACCAGTCGGATCACGAGGTCCTGGCTGATTCCGTTCATCGCGTTTGAATGGATATGGGATTGGGTGGCCTACCTGCTAAGCCGCTGGAGTTTCCTGGAGGTCCTGGAATATCTGGGAAGCTTTTCAGTCCTGGTTGCGGTCATCTTTTACTTCAGCGAGTCCGGCAACCGGATCAAGCAAAGGCACTACCAGGCCTGGCAGGTCATCAACACTGCGCAAGGCAAGGGCGGAAGCGGCGGCCGCATTGAAGCGCTCCAGGAACTCAACGCGGACAAAGTTCCGCTGGTAGGAGTCGATGTGTCATCGGCATTTCTGCAGGGACTGAAGCTGGAGCGAGCGAACCTGTTGCGGTCCGACTTTAGCGCAGCTGATTTACGGCGCAGCGATCTGCAATTCGCGGATTTTACGAACGCCAACCTGCATGCCGCGAACTTCCGCGAAAGCGATCTCGAACATGCCTCGTTTCAATCCGCAGATATGAGGGACACCGATTTGTGGGGAAGCAATCTAGGCGGGGCGAAGCTCGACGATGCGGATATCAGTGGCGCGGACCTGAGATTTGCGGACCTGCGGAATGTCCAGTGGAAGCAATTGAAGAAAGTGACAGCCGCAAACATCGCCGGCGTGAAGAATGCACCGGATGGATTTGTGGAGTGGGCGCTGAAAAACGGCGCGGTGGTGCAGCCCTGAGCGAGAACCGACAAGAGAAAAGGCAGCCGCGGTGGGCTGCCCTTTCTTGTGCCTGATGCGGCTGCTTACTTCGTGGCCAGTTCTTTCTGTTCGAGCTGGGCTAGCCGATTGGCGAGCAACTGTTCCAGTTCTTCGAGGGACTTGGCGAAGCCTTCGATACCTTCCTTCAGCTTGTCGTGCGCCATGCGATCGGCGGCATGCATTTTCTCGAAGGTGGCCTGGTCCATGGGGATCTTGTCGATCTTCAGGTCCTTCGCCTTCGCCGGGTCGAGCTTGCGCGGCAGCTCGGCAGTATCGGCTTCGAGTTCGGCGAGCAGCTTGGGAGCGATGGTCAGCAGGTCGCAGCCGGCCAATTCCTTGATCTCACCCGTATTGCGGAAGCTCGCGCCCATGACGACAGTCTTGTAGCCGAAATGCTTGTAGTAGTTGTAGATCGTGGTGACGGATTGCACCCCGGGATCATCGGCGCCCTGGTAGTCCTTGCCGGTGTCCTTCTTGTACCAATCGAGGATGCGTCCGACGAAGGGCGAGATCAGCGTGACCTTGGCTTCGGCGGCCGCGACGGCCTGGTGCAGGCCGAAGAGCAAGGTCATGTTGCAGTGAATGCCTTCCTTCTCCAGTTCCTCTGCCGCGCGGATGCCTTCCCAGGTGGAGGCGAGCTTGATCAGCACGCGATCGCGGCCGATGCCGGCCTTCTGGTATTCGGCGATAATCTCGCGCGCCGTATTCACCGACTTCTCTTTGTCATACGAGAGGCGTGCGTCAACTTCCGTGGACACGCGGCCGGGAACAATCTGCAGAATGCGCTTGCCGAATTCGACGGCAAGTTGCTTGAAGGCGAGATTCGCGACCTTCTTCTCGTCGGCGCTTTCGCCGAGCTGGGTGCGTGCGTCTTTGAGTGTGCCATCGACGATGTCGGAGTATTCAGGCATCTGCGCCGCGGCTGCGATGAGCGAGGGATTCGTGGTTGCGTCCTGCGGCTTGAACTTCTTGATTGCGTTGAAGTCGCCGGTATCGGACACCACTGTGGTCATGCTGCGAAGCTGCTCTAGCACTGTTTTTGCCATGATGAACTCCCCTGTCCTCTTCCATTCTATCAACTTGTTGGGCTGTCTTTTTATTAAGATGCGCGCCAGGCGGCAGGTGTCTTGCGCATAGAAATCGCTGGAGATCCGGGCTTCTCAGCCTTCGCTCAGAATGGGGCACCGGCTTGGGCCGATGCAACAGCAGAGTCCCGCCACTTAGCCGGTCTCGCCTGCGCGAGACGGCTGCGACTATGTCACTGAGTTGCGCAGGATGCCGAGCCCTTCGATGGCAACTTCGACGGTATCACCTGCGGCCATGGGGCCGACGCCGGCTGGTGTGCCGGTGGGGATGAGGTCGCCGGGCTCGAGGGTCATCGCGGCGGTGATGTAGACGAGTAGGCGCGGGATGGGAAAGATGAAGTCGCGGGTGAAGCCGTGCTGCTTGCGCTCGCCGTTGAGCCTGGTTTCTACGAAGACGCCGGCGGAGGGATTGGTTTCGCTGGAAACAAAGGGGCCGCAGGGGCAGAAGGTATCGAATCCCTTGGCGCGGGTCCATTGGCCGTCCGTCTTCTGCAGGTCGCGCGCGGTGACGTCGTTCACGATGGTGTAGCCGCGGATGTAGGGGCGCAGGTCGGTGTCGCCGCTGAGCGCGCGGGCCTGGCGTCCGATCACGACGGCGAGTTCGCCTTCGAAGTCCACGCGGGAGGATTGCGCAGGCAGACGAATGGCAGCGCCGGGCGCGAGCAGAGAAGACGGCGGCTTGAAGAAGAGCAGAGGCTCGGCGGGAACTTCGTTGCCCAACTCGGTCGCGTGCTCGCGATAATTGCGGCCGACACAGACGATCTTGGAAGGTTCGACCGGCGGAAGCAGGGCAGCCTCATCGATCTTGATGGGAGTGAACGCTTCAGCCGGATCGTAGGCGACACGCGACTCCGGCG
The DNA here is from genome assembly GCA_963737035.1 of uncultured Acidobacteriaceae bacterium. Classification (GTDB taxonomy): domain Bacteria; phylum Acidobacteriota; class Terriglobia; order Terriglobales; family Acidobacteriaceae; genus KBS-83. The sequence goes on from CAVTRJ010000024.1 coordinate 145,662, forward strand.
GAGCGGCGATGAGGGCGGTCACCCACGCGGCGTCTTCACGATCTTCGATCGCGGCGTAGCGTGGGCCATTGGAGGTTTGCAGGCGGCAATAACGCATGGATGAGGGCTCCTGACGTTCAGGGATGAGGAGTGGGGGTTGAACTGGGCTGCGAAGTCGGGGTGTTCCACTGGTCTTCCACTTCGGGCGAGCGCGGGCTCTCGTTGCCGGAGGCGTCCACGGCGCTGACGGAATATGCGTAGCGTTGACCGGGGACGGCGGTGGTGTCGCTCCAGGTTGAGGTGGTGACGGGTTTGCCGGCGGGCGAGATGCGCTGCGGTTGGAGGTTACTGCCAATACCGTTGCCAACGGCACGACGATAGACGAAGTAGCCTGCGACGCCGGATTCGAAATTGGGGTTCCAGTCGAGATCGATGGCTTTGGCTGCCGTGTCTGCGGCCGAGACCAGTCCGGCGGGTGCTGCCGGCGGGAAGACATCCCGGTACCCGGTCTCTGCGGGTGCGCTGGGAAGGCTGCCGATCTCCAGGCTGCGGCCGGCGACGCTGACCTGCTCGATGCGCTGGGCGACATAACGATAACTGTTGCCGGTGTGCGCGGTGGTGTCGATGGCAAAACCCTGGTGCTGTGTGGTGGCTTCCGTCAGGCGGAGGATCTGCTCGGCGGGCTCTTCGGCTGTCTTGCTGCCGGTGAGAAAGTTGCGATTGGAATTGCCGCCGGGCTGCGGCTGCGCTGGTACGGCAGAGGTGCGGGTGCGGTCGAATTGGATCCAGCCAGAAGCGCTTGCAGGCAGGCTGTTTGCTTGCCAGGAGAGGACAATGCCATTGCGCCGCGGTATCGCGGTGAAGCCAGTAAGAGCTGGCGGAGCCGCACCAGCCGCAGTGTAGGCCGGGGCGGATTCGTCGTAGGATTTTCCGGCGTGGTTCCGGATGGACACCTTGTAGATGAGGAGACGCGGCGGACCCTGGGTGAGATGGGGAGGCAGGCTGTCGTCCATGGCGGCAGTTTTCTGCTGCGCAGCAAGGGTGAGGGTTCCGGCGGGTTGGCAGGGGCCGCTCTCGACGCTTCGGCAGAGCTGGGCGCTTATCGGGCCGCGGACGGGAAGCTTGTCTGTTGTTTTCTGCGGGACCGAAAAGGTGAGATGGACGGCATCACCAGCGCGCTTAGCGGTGAGATCGCGCACCGGCTGCGGCAGGTTCAGGGTGGGGGGCAGGGGTGCGGCAGGCGCGCCGCAGCCTGCGACGAACCACGTTGCGAGAAGCGGCAAAGGCAGAGCAATCCAGCGGCAGTTTTTTGCTGTGCGATCGCGCTGCGTCATTGGATTTCAGCGTAGCAGACGGAGGGCCGCCGGGCGCCCATCAGTACCGCCGATCAGTACGGAACCGCTGATCAGTACGCCACTGTCGATCAGGACGGCGGCGGTTCATACCATCTCGCTGACCGTCTGCTCCAGCAGCTGGTCGTTGAATAGGAACCCGGCGGCACCGAGTCGCTCCGGAATGGCGCGTGTGCTGGCGAGCAGCGCGTCCTGGGCCATTTCGCCAAGAGCCGCGCGCAGGACGAGCGATGGCACATCGAAAAAGGCGGGGCGGCGCAGGACGCGGCCAAGAGTGTAGGTGAACTCGGCGTTGGTGACGGGATGAGGCGAGGTGGTGTTGAAGGCGCCACTGAGGTGCGGCTGTTCGATGGCGAACTCCATCGCGGCAACGGCATCGGCAAGAGAGAGCCAGCTCACCCACTGGCGCCCACCGCCCAGCCGGCCACCCAGACCGAGACGAAAGACGCGCAGCATTTGCGGCAGCGCGCCGCCGCGCGCAGTAAGAACCACGCCAAAACGTAACTGGACAACGCGCGGAGCGAGCGCGGCGGTGGCGTCCTCCCATGCCTGGCAGACTTCGGGAAAAAAGCCTGTGCCGGGACGCGAGGCTTCGGTGAGCACCTCGTCACCGCGGTCTCCGTAATAGCCCACTGCGGAGGCGGCGACAACCACCGGGGGCGGAGCTGCGAGTGCGCTAAAGATGCGGCCCAGCGCGCGTGAGCTATCGATGCGGCTGCTGACGATAAGCCGCTTGTAAGCAGGCGTCCAGCGATGACCTGCCACGTTGGCTCCCGCCAGATGGACCGCGGCATAGCAACCTTCGAGCGGCGCGAGATCGACGTTGTGCTCGGGGTTTTCCGGGTGCCACTCTAACTCGACGATGCCGGAATCAGAATGCGGCGTGCGCCGGATGGGACGCCGAACGAGAAGCACCACCTGGACGCCGTCGCGCACCAGGTGCTGCGTCAAAGCCTTGCCGAGAAGGCCGGTTCCGCCGCACATCAGGAGCTTTCGGGTCATCACTGCCGGCTGTCGATCGGGCCCGTTGAGCCTGTCCAAGGCGTTGGATGCGGCCGAGAAAGCGTAATGGCGTTAAATGCCGCATCCGATTTGGTCATTTTGTCCATTAGAACTTTTTCATGCCATGAAGCGCCGCATCTGTATTGCTGTGGAACTCGACCACGGACGCGAATGTCACAACACGGGGATGCCATGCCAGGAGAGGCGCAAGCAATGCAACCTGTAACGATACAACGCAAAGACGAGGTCGCGAAGCAGACCAAGCTGGAGCCTGCGGGCTCGATCCTCTCGATGAACGGCAATGGAGCCGGGATTGGGAACGGTGCCGCGGTGGACGGGGTGGACGGCGCGACCGCGGAGTCTTTCATCACCGAGAAGCGGATCGGCGAGCGCATCAAGCGGCTGCGGCTGAAACGGTCGATGGGACTGGTGGAGCTGGGCAAGCACACCGGGCTTTCCGCGAGCTTTCTTTCGCAACTGGAGACCGGGCGCGTGGTGCCGACACTGCGCAACCTGGCGCGCATCGCCATGGTCTTCAACAAGGATCTGTCGTTCTTCTTCGAGTCTGAGCCGGTGGCGCTGTTCCGCGTCCATCGCAAGAACGATCGCGTGCGGCTGCCCCAGACCGGTGTGGATGATCCGACCTACTTCTTCGAGAGCATTGGCTTCATGGTGCCTGACCGTCAGCTGGATCCCTACTACGCTGAATTTCTGCCGGTGAAGAAGGCGCAGGAGATCCGTCCCCATGTGCATCCGGGCTTTGAGTTTTTGTATGTGCTCGAAGGAGAGTTGGAGGTACGGCACGGCGATGCGGTGCAGGTGCTGTATCCGGGAGATGGCGTGTACTTTGACGCGAGCGCGCCTCACAGCTACCGCTGTGCCGGCAAGACACCGTCGACGGCGATTATCGTCACCATGCATCAGGCATCCGTAGCGCAGCCGGCTTACAATCTTCGGCCGTTGGGTGCGCCGATGGTGCGCGGCGCGGCGAAGACGGGAACGGTCCGGCCGGCGATGCCCGCAATGCGCACAGTGGTGAACGGCGCGCCGGTGCAGAAGCAGTAAAGCTCAGCCGGGGAAGAAGAGGTCTTCGACTTCCAGCCAGTTGTTCACGCGTACCGGCGCGGCCAGATTGGCATTGTGGGCCGCAGTGAAGAGCACACCCTGGCCGGCGAAGCGCTGGAAGTGGCGCGGCATGTCGTCGATAAGATAGTCGGCGTGCAGGATGCTCTTATCGCCGCAGAAGACGAAATGGCTGGGCGAGAGAAAGGGAAAGTGCCGCTCGAGCCAGCGGAATTTCGAACCGAAGGAGCGGGGGAATTCCATGGCGGCGGTGGCTACGAATATCTCGAAGCGGCGCGAGAGCCGTTCCAAAACGCGCTGGCTATCCGGCATAACGTCGAGGTCTTCAAAGAAATCGTCCTGCTGGAGATAGGCCATCAGCCGGTCCTGGCGGCTGGCCGGGAGCACATTCACCATCCAGTTGCCCCACATATCCTGAACGGTAAGATTTTCGGAAAATTCCGCGTTATAGAGGCGGATGAGCTTGCCCAGGGCGTCGGCGAGCACCTCGTCCATATCGACGCAGATGCGGTTCATGCGGTGTGGGCGTTGGGAATGCCGCTGGCACCGCCTGGCCGCCCGGTTTCAATTTGCGGCTCGCGACGATTGTCCACGTAGAGGATGCGTCCGCAGCTTTCGCACTTGAACGATTGCCCATCGCGCAACTGATTCCACAACTGCGGCCGCAGGCCCATCTGGCAGCCGGTGCAGCGCTGGTCGCGCGCACGAGCCAGCGCGGTGCCGCGTGCGGCGGCGATACGGTCGTATTCGGCGAGCCGGTCTTCATCGATTTGCGGTCGCAGCGCGGTGCGTTCGTCCTGCCATTTGCGGAGGTCGGTCTGCTCCAGCAGGCTGCTGCGGGCGGCGGCAGCTTTCTCGGTCTCCAGATACGCAGCGTGGGTGGCATGCTGCTGCCGCGCGGCAAGCAGCTCACGATCGATGACGTCGGAGCGCTCCATGCTTTCCAGCTCATCGTCCTCGATGCGGCGAATCTCCTGCTCCGCAAAGCTGATCTGGTGCTCGAGTGCGGTGGCCTGCGTCTGGTTCTGGACAGTATTCAGTTGCTGGCGGGACTTGGCGATCTTTGCCTGATGATCTTTCAGGTCGCTCTCATCGCGGCGGCGGCGGGCTTCCTCCTCACGCTGACGCTGCTCGAGCTCACCGATGGTCTTGGCATGCGCGGTGAGCTCATTTTCGATACCGCGGATGCGGCGGGGTGTCGCCTCCAGTGAGGCGCGGAGCTGGCGGATCTCTCCGTCGAGCTGCTGCAGGCGAATCAGGTTCTCGATCGTGGGATCCATCACAATGGCTGGAGTCTAAATCATTTTAGACGGCCCGGAACGGACGCAACCGGAATCGAGCCGGTATGGCGAGCCAGTATATCGAGCCGGTCTATCGGGCGCCGGAAGCATCCCCCTATCCCGCTTCCGGCAATTGAGGTTTCGACTACCGGGCCAATACACTATAGGTATGCACGTTCACGGCGCCCAGACCCCTCGCACACAGCGCATCCTGCGCCTGTCGCTGGCGGCCACGCTGGTGTATGTGCTGGTCACCTTCGTCGCCGGGCTGCGCGCGCATTCGCTGGCGCTGATCTCGGAGGCCGGCCACAACGTTTCGGACGCACTCGCGTTGCTGCTTTCGTTTGTGGCGGTGTACTTCCAGGGGCGTCCTGCGTCGGATGCAAAGACTTTCGGCTACCAGCGCGCCGGCGTGCTGGCGGCATTTCTCAATGCGCTGACACTGATTGTCATTGCGGTTGGCATTGGGATCGAGGCGCTGCACCGGCTGAACAGCCCGGTGACGGTGCAGCCGCAGCTCATGATGATTGTGGCCGCAGCGGGCGTAGTGATGAACGGCGTGATCGCCGCATTTCTCTTCAGCGGCAGCCGCGACATCAACATCCGCTCTACCTTCATCCACATGCTGGGCGACACGCTGTCGACCGCGGCGGTCATCGTGGGCGGCGTCGCGATTCTGTTCACACACCTCAACTGGATCGATCCGGCGCTGTCGCTGCTGATCGCCGTGCTGATCCTGTGGAGCTCGATCTCCATCGTGCGCGAGACGCTCAACATTCTGCTGGAGGGCACACCGCGTGGGCTCTCCGTGCCGGAGATCCGCACCTCGCTTGCGACGATCCAAGGTGTGCTCGACGTGCACGATCTGCACGTGTGGAGCCTGGGCTCGCAGACGCGCGCGCTGGCCACCCACGTCACCATCGATGACATTCCACCGTCGGAGAGCAACCGCATCCTGGGGGACATCCGCGAGCACCTGCTGAGCCGCTATGGCATTTATCACACCACGGTGCAGTTCGAGCACGCCGCGTGCGGCGAGGTGCATGGCTGCGTGGAAGTAGTGGAAGAGGCGCATGACCATAGCCACGTGGGACACCGCCACTAGCTCCGGCGTGTCACAATCGCAGCATGCCTGAACCTGCACCGGATGTCCTGACTCGCGCCAAGCGCATTCGCCTGTTGCTCATGGATGTGGATGGCACCATCTCGAGTGGTGTGTGCCTCATCTCTCTCCCCAATGATGGCGGCGTTGCCGAGATGAAGAACTTCGATCCGCACGACGGCCTTGCGCTCAAGCTTGCCCACACCATGGGGATCCGCACCGGCTTCATCACCGGCCGCAAGTCGCCTGCCGTGGCGCAGCGCGCGCGCGAGTGCGAAGTGGACTACGTCTATCTGGGACAGGCAACGAAGACACACGCGTACGAGGAGTGTCTGCAAAAGGCCGGCGTGACGGATGAAGAGACCGCGTACCTGGGCGACGATCTACCTGACATGCCGCTGAGCCGTCGCGCCGGATTTGCGATTGCCGTTGCCGATGCGGCGCCGGAGCTGAAGGCGATCAGCCACTATGTCACGGAAAGCCAAGGTGGCAAGGGCGCTGCACGCGAGGTTGTCGAGTTGATCCTGAAGGCGCAGGGACGCTGGGAGACGGCGATTCCGCTGGCGCTCGCCTGAGTCGGGCTGCGCGATCAGGCGGGCAGCTGCGGCGTTGCCGCGATCAGTGCCTGCGTGTACGGCTGGCTTGGTGCGCGGCACAGGGCATCCGCTTCACCCTCTTCCACGACTTTGCCGCGCTGCATGACGACGATGCGATCCGACAAATAGCGGACCAGTGGCATGGAATGCGTGATGAACAGGTAGGCCATGCCATGTTCGCGCTGCAGCGTGCGCAGCAGGTTTACAATCTGCGCGCCCACGCTTACGTCGAGCGCGGAGACCGGCTCATCCAGCACCAGCAGCTCCGGGCGTAATGTGAGCGCGCGCGCGATGTTGATGCGCTGGCGCTGTCCGCCGGAAAACTCATGCGGATAGCGCGGGAGCGCAGAGTCATCGAGCCCGACGCTCTTCAGCAGCTCGGCGATCCGCTCGCGCTGTGCTTTGCGTCCGCGCGGCAGGTGCGCCTCGGTGCCGGCCAGCGCGGAGTGGATGCGATAGGGCTCGCAGAGAATCTGCTCCACGCGCATGCGCGGATTGAGCGCGGCATAGGGGTCCTGAAAGACCGGCTGCATGCGACGCCGCATCCAGCGCAGCCGCGCGCCCCGCGCTCGCGCAACCACTTCTCCATCGAAGCGCACTTCGCCCGCAGTCGGCTCGATCAGCCCCAGCACCATGCGGGCCACCGTGCTCTTGCCCGAGCCCGATTCGCCGACCACGCCCAGCGTCTCGCCGCGCGCGATCGTGAACGACACCTGGTCCACTACGAGTGCTGCGCCGGAGGACGAGGGATAGCTCTTCGAGATTGCCTGCACCTCTAGCAGCGCCATGCGCGAATGCTAACATCCTGCATCGTCAACGAACCGGAGCGCCATGCCACTCGATCGCCGCCACTTTCTCAGGGTCTGCTCTGCTGCAGGACTTTCCGGGACATTGCTGCCGGGGGCGCTTTACACACTGGCCGCGCAGGCGGAGCAGCAGGGAAGTGAGCCGCACAAGGCTCCGCAACCCATAACAGACAACATGCTTGATGCTGCCGCCGCGCTTGCTGGCGTGCCGCTAACTCCGGAGCAGCGCACGATGATGCTCGATGGGCTGAATCAGCAGCGCACATCGTACGCCGCGATTCGCGCGCTCCATATTCCGAACAGCGTTGCCCCTGCATATATCTTCGATCCGCTGCCTGCGGGCGCGACGGTGAACACGGAGCGCCATCCCATGCGCGTGAGCAAGGCGCCTGCTGTCGCGCGGATTCCATCGAATCTTGAGGACCTGGCATTTCTTTCCGCGCGCGAACTCGCCGAATATGTACGGACGAAAAAAGTATCATCGACCGCCCTGACGGAGATGTATGTTGCCCGGCTGAAGCGATACGACCCGTGCTGCACTTCGTCGTCACACTCACCGAAGAGCGCGCGATGACGCAGGCGCGCGAAGCGGATCGTGAGATTGCCGCCGGTAAGTATCGCGGGCCGCTGCACGGCCTGCCGTGGGGCGCGAAGGACCTGCTGGCGGTGAAGGGCTATCCAACGACATGGGGCGCAGGCGGCTTTGAACATCAGAGCTTCGATGAAGATGCGGCCGTGGTGAAGCGGCTGGATGCGGCGGGTGCAGTGCTGGTGGCGAAGACCACGCTGGGTGCGCTGGCCATGGGTGACAAGTGGTTTGGCGGTCGCACACGCAATCCGTGGAACCCGAAGCAGGGGTCGAGCGGTTCGTCGGCGGGCTCGGCTGCGTCTGTTGCAGCGGGCTGCGTCGCGTTTGCGATTGGCTCGGAGACGCTGGGCTCTATTTCATCGCCGTCGACGCGCTGCGGCGCGACAGGGCTGCGGCCTACGTTCGGCTTTGTCCCGCGCACAGGCGCTATGGCGCTGAGTTGGACGATGGACAAGCTCGGTCCGCTCTGCCGCGCGGTCGAAGATTGCGCCATTGTGCTGGAAGCGATTCATGGCCCGGATGGTAAAGACCTCGCCACGCGCGATGCTGGCTTTTCATGGAACGCAGACTTCGATTGGCGCACATTGCGCGTGGGCTATCTGAAGGATGCGTTCGAGGCGGAGCATTCGGAGGAGGCGGCGAAACCGCCGGCCGCTGAGACGGAGATTGAGAAACAGAAGCGGCTGAAGTCGGAACAGGATCGAGCAGCCGCGCGTGCCCGCCGCGCATACGATCGCCGCTACGAGCAGGCCGCGCTGGACAAGCTGCGCGCGATGGGCGTCGATCTGAAACCGGTCGCGCTGCCCAAGCTGCCCTACGGAGATATGTCACCGCTGCTGACCGCGGAAGCCGCCGCGGCGTTTGACGAGCTGACGATGAGCGGGCGTGACAAGCTGCTGACCGAGCAGAGCGCCGATGACTGGCCGAACCTCTTCCGCGTCTCGCGCTTCTATCCGGCGGTTGAATACATTCAGGCGAACCGCGCGCGCACACTCGCGATCCAGCAGATGGCCACGCTATTTCAGCAGGTGGACGTGATCGTCACGCCGAGCGGCGGCGACCAGTTGGTCGCGACGAATCTCACCGGGCATCCAGCCGTGATCGTGCCCAACGGCATTCGCGGCGACGACGCGCCTGTGCCGCCGAAAGTGGACAACGGCGAAGATGATTCGATCGGCGGTCCGGGTACCCCGGTGAGCGTTACGTTTCTTGGCGGCTTGTATCAGGATGCGAAGCTGTGTGCATTCGCGCGCGCGTATCAGGAAGCGACCGGGTTCCAGAAGCTCCATCCGAAGCTCGGATGAAAGAGAAGAAGCGGCGAGTTCTCTCGCCGCCTCACGTTTGCCGTGGTTTTTTATTGCTTTATCCAGACCTCAGTGATCGGTTCGTTTGTCTTTGCGGCCGATCCTACTTCCGTGAACTTCTTGCCGTCCGCCGACAAAGTCATCGTGCTGTGATAGACCGTCTCCCCATTTATCTTCTCAACCAGCTTGAGTGTGCGGGGAGAGGAACGAACGAGCGCGATGGTAAGACCCTTGGGCACGGTCGGTCCCACCGGCGCGTAATCCTTGCCATCCAGCTTTGCATCCAGCACGCCCTTGATCGCAGGAATGTCCCAGGAAAGCTCATCAGGCCCTTTCTCCGCGATGTTGTAGATCTGTTCCTCGTTTACGCTGGCCTTGGTGCTCTTCCAGCTTCCCACCAGGCCATGCCCTTCGACGCCGCTGACACGCGTGTATTCAGAAGTGTCATCAAACGATTTGCCGTCGGGCCGCTTGCCCTTGCCTTCGACTTTCAGGCTTTTGCCATCCGGCGCGATGGTCCATGTGTCCGTGCCAAGGTCAACGCCATTGGCCGTGGCGTGGCTCTCGTAGGTGTTGTCGTCCACTTTCTTCCAACTCACCTCGTCGCCGGACCAGGTCTTCACCGGAACCCCGTCCAGTTTGTACTTCGTGGTGTGACCGCCGGAGGTGTACATCATCTCTCCGCCTGCGCCCGATGCGAAGTGGACCGTGTCTCCAGTAAGTTTGCTTTGGGAGGGGTCCATTTTCCAGGTGCCTGCCCAAGGGGTTTCAGCGAGCGCAGTGCCGGCAGCAGCCAGCATGGCGATCGCGACGACTAACGAATACCGTTTACGCATGAATTTCTCCTGACCTGCGGTTTGTGGGGGAAAGGACAACAGCGGCGTGCGTCGCGGATCGGGGAAAGAAAGGGCCACGGACGTGCGCGGGCAACCAGCAGGAGAATGCGCTCAGCGATCAGGGAATGGCAAGCAGATTATTCGACTCGCAAAGACAAAAGGCTGCTGCGGATTGCAACAGCCTTTTGCCGGAACGAAGTGGAGCTGGCTTAAATATCCAGATTCTTTACATCCAGCGCATTTTCTTCGATGAACTTGCGGCGCGCGTCGACATCTTCGCCCATCAGCGTGGTGAAGATCTCTTCGGTGGCGGCCAGGTCCTCGAGCCTCACGGAGAGCAACGTGCGGCGGTCCGGATCCATCGTCGTCTCCCACAATTGCGGAGCCGTCATCTCGCCTAGTCCCTTGTAGCGCTGGACCTGATAATCGCGGCGGCCCTGCTCGATGACGTATTCGAACAGATCGCGCGCAGTCTTCTTTTCGACCGGCTCATGCGGATTGCGCGGCGCCTTGCGTGCGGCTTTCGCCGTCAGCGCTTCTCCGGTTTCGGTATCGGAGCCGTCCTGCGCCACGATCTCCTCGACGCTCTCCTCCGCGGCGGCTTTGCCCTTGGCCGCATATTCGATGAGGAACGGCGGCTCGAGCTCGTCCTTGATCTGCGCATGTTTCGCCATCATCTGGCGATATTCCGGCGCAGAGGCCAGCGCCCAGTCCACCCTGCGCAACGCACCCTGCGCATCGGTGAAGGAGACAGACCATGTCTGGTGCTCTTCATCGAGTGCAGGCTCAATGACATCCTTGAACTGATAGGTCTTTTTCATCGCGGTGAGCGCCTTATGCAACTGCGCCAGTTTGGTGGGCACCTTGCCGTCGGACGATTCGAAATCGCCGCGGCGTATCAGCTCGAGCTTTGCCAGCAGCGAGGTGACCTCTTCATTGCGAATGCGCTTGTCGACCTTCTCGAAGAAAGCGAGATAGTCGTTGAGCTGGCTCATGAACCGGGTGAGGGCGGCGCCTTCCAGGTGCTTGTGCGCGCCTTCCGCACCGTAACGGATCACCATGCCGTCGGACGCGCGCTTCACCATCACCTTCACGAACTCGCGATCGTCCTTGATGTACTGTTCAAACTTACCCTTCTTGATGCGATAGAGCGGCGGCTGCGCAATGTACACGTGACCACGCTTGATCAGCTCCTGCATGTGGCGGAAGAAGAAGGTGAGCAGCAGTGTGCGAATGTGCGACCCGTCCACGTCGGCGTCGGTCATCAGGATGACCTTGCCGTAACGCAGCTTGGTGGGATCGAAGTCGTCCTTGCCGATGCCGCAGCCCAGCGCCGTGATCATGGCGCGAATTTCTTCGTGGCCCAGCATCTTGTCATAGCGGGCCTTCTCCACGTTCAGAATCTTGCCCTTCAGCGGCAGGATGGCCTGGAACTTGCGATCTCGTCCCTGACGCGAGGTGCCGCCGGCGGACTCGCCCTCGACGAGGTAGAGCTCGCAGCGATCCGGGTCGCGCTCGGAGCAATCGGAGAGCTTGCCGGGCAGGCCGCCACCGTCCAGCGCGCCTTTGCGCCGGGTCAGGTCGCGCGCCTTGCGTGCAGCTTCGCGCGCGCGAGAAGCTTCGATCGCCTTGTTGATGATGCGCTTTGCAATCGGCGGGTTCTGTTCCAGAAACCCCCCAAGCTTCTCGTTCACGAATGCCTGCACCGTGCCCGCGATGTCGGAGTTCAGCTTGCCCTTGGTCTGCCCTTCGAACTGCGGCTGTGACAATTTCACGCTGATCACGGCGACCAGGCCTTCGCGCACATCGTCGCCGGAGAGGTTCTCCTTCATGTCCTTGAAGAGGCCGAGCGACTGGCCCGCGCTGTTGATGGTGCGGGTGAGCGCGGTGCGGAAGCCGGAGAGATGCGTGCCGCCGTCGACGGTGTTGATGTTGTTGGCGAAGGAGAAGACGGTCTCGGAGTAGCTGTCGTTATATTGCAGCGCGATGTCGATCTCGACGCTATCGCGCGCAGCCTCCATGTGAATCGGCTTGTCGTGCAGAACCTGCTTGCCCTTGTTGATGTGTTTGACGAACTCCGCGATACCGCCTGCATAGCGGAACTCGGCGCGCTTCGCCTCGCCGGTCTTCGCGTCGGTGACGCGCTCATCGGTGAGCGTGATCAACAGTCCCTTGTTCAGGAAGGCGAGCTCGCGCAGTCGCTGTGCCAGCGTGTCGTAGTTGAATTCTGTGACGGTAAAGATCGACTTATCGGGAAGGAAGTGGATCTTGGTGCCGCGCCGCTTCGTCGTGCCGGTCTGCTTCAGCTTGGTGGTAGGCAGACCCCTCGCGTATTCCTGCTCATACGTGTGCTCGCGCCAGATCTCCACTTCGAAGACCTGACTCAGCGCATTCACGCAGGAGACGCCGACACCATGCAGGCCGCCGGAGACTTTGTAGTTGGATGAATCGAACTTACCGCCTGCGTGCAGCTTCGTCAGCACGACCTGAACCGCCGGCATGACTTCGCCGCCGGGCAGTGTCATGTCGTCCACCGGGATGCCGCGGCCGTCGTCGATCACTGTGATCGAGTTGTCGAAGTGAATGATGACGTCCACGCGCGTCGCATGTCCGGCAAGCGCCTCGTCAACTGAGTTGTCCACCACCTCGTAGACCAGGTGATGCAGCCCCATCTCGCCAGTACTACCGATGTACATCGCCGGCCGCAGGCGCACCGCCTCCAGGCCTTCGAGCACCTTGATATTGCTTCCGGTGTAGCTGCCTTTTTGGGAGCCCTTGGGGTCGTCGTCACCCGGTTCGAGGAGTGCTGCAGCGATCTCTTTAGTGGACATGAAACTCCGTAATGCCCGGGCCGTCGCGCAAGGGTGGATCGGCCAACTAAGTAGCTGTATCCAAAAGACTTGAGCTAGCCCGGTAAGTAACTCTATTCTATCACGCGCAGGGCTCTTCCGGGTGCCTTGAAAGGTGCTTCCTTGCAGTGCAAAATCAGTGCTTTGCGGCGGATTTTCGTTGGCTAACTCCCGGCAATCTCCGCCCCAGGCAGAGATCACCCGTTGGAGACCACAGTAACGCTCCATCGTTACTCCAAAACGTTGGCGTTACGTTGAGCGCCGTGCTTGCCCCGGGCTATCTTCAGAGAAGCAGATGTTTTCCCCCTTTGCTCAATCCGTGCTGCTGTGGCTGCGAGGTGTCACCGTCCTCGAGACGGTGCTGCTGCTGGTCGCCTATGCCTGCGTCCTGCGCAAGGACCGCACCTACCCCGGCATGCGTGCCTACCTGCTGGTGAATGCCATTGGCGGGATTCTGGTCTGTGCACTGCTCGGATTTCCCGGTCTGCTGGCCGGCAGCGAAGTGACTGTGTATTGCGCGCTCTTGTGGCTGGCCTACGGCGCCTCCGGCGTGCTGACCTTCGTCACGGCGCAGCAGATCTTTCGCGACGCATTGGAACCCTTGCCGGGATTGCGCCGCCTAGCACTGGTGGCCTTCCGCTGGGTGGCCGTGGTTTCTGTCGCTGTCTCGGTCGTGCCGGCGATCGTGCCGCTGTTCCTGCGCGCCCACCCGCTCGAGATCACCACTTTGCAGGTGATGCGCTGCGTCAGCGTGCTGGAGTTCTGTCTGGTTGCCTTCCTCCTGCTCTCCGCGCACGCTCTGGGCATCTCGTGGCGCAGCCGCATCGTGGGCATCACGCTCGGCTTCGGCTTGCTCGCGATGGTTGATACGGTCTGCTTCATGTTCCTGCTGCGCTCCTTCTCGCAGCTCCTGCCCTGGCTCCTGGTACGGCAGACGGGCAGCGTGATCGCCGCATCGGTCTGGCTGGTCTACCTGCTGATGAAGGAACCCAAACGCGTCGCTGTCGGGCTGAAGAACAGCACGCAGTTGCAGAAATGGAATGAGATCGCTGTCGCGCTGGGCAAGCCGGTTCCACACATCGCTCTCGGCCAGCCTGAGCCGTCCGCCTTCTTCCTGCAGGATGTGGAGCGCGTGGTGGACCGCGTGCTGAGCCGGAACGAAATGGACCCCGGCGCCCGCTGATTCGGCTTCCCGATTCGCAAAATACGAAAGCCAGGGCGAAGTGCCCTGGCTTTGCTGTCTCGCACGTCTCACGCAGAGACGGTTGCTTTATGCGGTGGTCAACTCCGACGGCTCCTTCACTTCCGAAGGCTCAATCGAGACGAACCGGCCGCTCTTGCCTTTGTCCTGGAACTTGATTTTCCCGGTGACCTTAGCGAAGAGCGTGTCGTCGCTGCCGCGTCCGACATTCAGACCTGGCTTGATGCGGGTGCCGCGCTGGCGCACGATGATTGAGCCGCCCGACACGACCTCGCCGGCAAACCGCTTGACGCCCAGCCGCTGGGCATTGGAGTCGCGGCCATTCTTGGAACTGCCTAAACCTTTTTTGTGTGCCATCTCTTCGTCCTTTGAATCCTCAGCGGTATCGCCGGTTATTGCATTGCCCGGAAGGCCTTACCATTGCTGGTGTTGGGCTTCACTTCCGAGCGGGTTTTACTTTTCGGACCGATAGGTGGTGCCGTCGACTTCAATCTCGTTGATGCGCACCTGGGTGAATGCCTGGCGGTGCCCCTGCAGCTTCTTGTACTGCTTCTTCCGCTTGTAGTGGAAGACCAGAATCTTTTCGCCGCGGCCGTCGCCCAGCACCGTCGCCGTTACCTTGGCGCTCTGGGGCTTGTTAAGGGCACCATCGGAGGTGGAGGCAGCGAGCACCTCGCTGAACTCGATTGTCTCGTTGGCCTCGACTCCAGCCTTTTCGATGCGCAGCACATCTCCAGGCGCCACGCGATACTGCTTCCCACCAGTGCGGATCACGGCGTACATAAAACCTCCACAGCTCCACAGGCGGGAGCCGGAAACTCAAAGTCAGTTGGGCGGATACATGCTTTCACTCGCGCACTGCTCATTACCGGAAGACCGGGCAACGAATCAGAACTGCGGTAGGGGCCCCTTCGCCGGTCTGATACCAATCTGATATCAAGACGCGTAGAGGCACAGGCAGGATCGCCGGAACCTATTCAGTCTAGCTGGAGAGGCGGTCAGGGTCAACCGCGAGAGAGCGGTTTACGCTTGTTTTCCGCGCTGTGAAAGAGGTACACGGCGAGCACGGCGATCAGCGGCTCCAGTGGGTGGCGGAAGCGCGCGTGCACGGTCACGAAGTAGTAGACGGCCGGCAGCGTGAGAAACGCGAACGCGAAGAGCCAAGCGCCGTAAATCTTGCGCCGGAGCGCCAGCAGCAGCCCCATCAGTCCAGCCGTGCTGAGAAAGCCATAGTTCAGGCTGCGGAAGAACCGGGTGGCCAGGTTTCCGCTGGCCGCGGGCACGCCAAACCAGAAGAAATCCAGCCGCTTGAGTGTATTTCGCACGAAGAGCCAGCGGTCGGCCCCGATGGTTTGTTTCGCCAGGTCGCCACGCATCTGCGCGTAGCGGTATTCGCCCATCGCGACATACAGGCGAAGCTGCTGGGGGTCCTTGGCGGGATGGTCGTACTCCATCAGCAGCCCGGTCGCGCCGGGGCCATTGCCCAGGCAGAGCTCGGCGCCGAAATTCGCTCGCAGCGGGACAAAGTGGTGGAAGACACGCGTGTTGCGCACCACCCAAGGCGCCAGAACCGCGAGGAAGATCAGCGCGCTGACAGTGGCGCCGATGAGCCCGCGCTGCAGAGCCCGGACATCACCAGTCAGGATCCAAATGCCGGCGAAGGGCAGGAAGAGCACCAGGGCGGGGTTGGCGAGCGCAATGGCGCCCCAGATAAGCCCGAAGAGCACCCAATCGCGCATGGCGAACCGCGCCGGCCGGTCAGGGGAGCGTTGGTGCATGCGCAGGGCGAGCGCGAAGGCGCAGGTAAAGAGCAGGGTGCTCAGGCTGGTCTCCCATACCCAGCGAACCGCGTACTGCATGGCTGCCGGATAGAGCGCCCATAGCCAGACGGCCCAGCGGCGGATGCTGGCCGCGCGGCTAGGTCCGAGGGTTGCGAACGAGCGCTGCGCGATGGCGGCGATGGGGTAGACCGTCAACGCGCTGAAAAGGGAGTTCAGGGTGAGCAGGATCCAGGCGGAGGCGGCGGTGTACACGCCGGTGAGCTTGAAAACAAAGGCGATCAGCAGCGGATAGAGCGGGGTGACCCAGGCCGTGGGGCCGGTATGGCCCACGAAGGGATCGGCATAGCCGTGCCCGGTGACCAGTGCGCGGGCGATGCGGCCCATCTCCCAGCCGTACTCGAAATGGTCGGGGAAGGGACGGATGCGATAGGTATGTGCGACGGTAAGATACGCCACGCGCACGAGGAAGGCGACCCAGAAGGCGAGCGCGGTGCGGTCGAACGGGCTGCGCGGGGCGCCATCCGAAATCTTGTCAGCTGAGCTTTCTCTCATGCGGGTCAATACACAGTATGCCGGTCGCGCGTGGAGTGAGCTGTTTTGGCCGCCATGTGATTGTCTGAAGGCAGCTTCTCGGGTACACTAAGAGCTCGCAAAGCGGTTCGGCTGGCTGCTGCATGCCGCCGGAGAGATTCTGCAGGGCTTTCCCCGCACGACATATCCGCCGCGTACAGGTTTCCAATCGAGTTCTGGAGTTGGTTATGGCACAGGTATGTGAGGTTTGCGGCAAAGGTCCGCAGTTCGGCAACAACATCTCCCACGCGCACAACATTAGCCGTCGCCGCTGGAACGTGAACTTGCGCCCGGTAAAGGCGAAGGTTGGCGGGGGCAACAAGCGGATCCGGGTCTGCACCAGTTGCATCAAGGCCGGCAAGGTAATAAAGGCTTAGGTTCAGCCTCGAATTTCTCTTCAATTCTTTAACAAGAAAGCCCCGCCACGGCGGGGCTTTCTTGTGTGCGCAGAACCCGCTATTTCTTCTGCTCGGGCTGGAAGTTCAGTGCCCCTGAGTTGATGCAGTAGCGCAGCCCGGTCGGCTTGGGGCCGTCGGGGAAGACGTGGCCCAGGTGGGCGCCGCAGCGGGCGCAGGTCACCTCCACCCGCTCCATGCCGTGGCTGGCATCGGTATGGGTCTCGACGGCGGTCGAATCTACCGGGATGAAGAAGCTGGGCCAGCCGCTGCCGGATTCGAATTTCGTATCGCTCTTGAATAGCTCCGCATCGCAGGCGACGCAGCGATAGATGCCGTCAGCATGGTTGCGGTAGAGAACGCCCGAGAAGGGCGGTTCCGTCCCTTTTTCCCGGGTGATGTGGTACTGCTCCGGGGTCAGTTGCGCGCGCCACTCGGCGTCCGTCTTCTCCACCTTTGCCGCTTTTGTGTCTGCGTGTGTCTCGGCCATGATTCCTCGCTCTCTTTGGCTGTTAGATGGATTATCCCCCGCTACAGGTGCGCGATCACCTCGATTTCGACCAGTGCGTCCTTGGGTAGCCTTGCCACCTCGACGGTGGAGCGGGCGGGCGCAACCACGTCGGCGCCGGCGAAGTAGCGGCCGTAGACCTCGTTCATAGCGGCGAAGTCGCCCATGTTCTTGAGGAAGACCGTGGTCTTCACCACTTGGGCCACGCTGGCGCCGGCAGCGGTCAGCACTGCCTTCAGGTTTTCGATGACGCGCGTGGTCTGCTCGGCCACGCCTCCCGCCACCAGCGCACCGCTTGCCGGATCGAGTGCGACCTGACCAGAGGTGTAGAGGAAATCACCGATACGGATCGCCTGCGAATAGGGGCCGATGGCGGCTGGAGCATCCGGTGTTGTTACAGCAAGCTTTTTCATTTCAGGTCCTCGTAAGAATGAATTTCAGATAGCGGTGGTTCACGGAGCCATGGATCAGGACTTCGGGAAAAGAGAGAAACCGATTCGCGCCGCGGCGCCTTGTTCATCATTCAATTTCGGCAGTACCAGATCTTTCGCGACCGGCCACTGCCCGGTCTTGCCGATGCGATATTCCCTGCGCATGCGGATGATACGCATGAGCCGTGCGATCCGATTCGGCGGAAGGGTGAGGCGATCCGACAGGAATGCGTAATAGCGGAGGAAATCTGCCGCGGCTCCGCGTGTCCGGTCGATGGGCAGGCGCTCCAGGGCCGCGGCGATATCGATCAAAATGACGCGATGCGCATCCATGAAAGACCAGTGCCGCCGGGCGAGAGCGTCGATATTCCATGGCCGTGGCTCTGCTGGCTTGCGAAGCCCCAGTTGCTGGGAGGTGTGCTGGCGGTATTGCACCAGCGGCTCAGGAACGAAACAAATTCCGGAGAGAGATGCAATCAGCATGGCGATCCATCCGTCATGGATCCAATCGCCGATTATTGGGAATAGAAAAGGTCGGAATTGAGAGCGAAATGTAACTGTGGCTCCCGTGATAAAGCGATGTTGCGCAAGCGGGGTAAAGTCGCACCGCTTGATCCTCTTCTGCAGCTCCGGCGTGAACCTGAAGTTCTGCCATAGGGTGTTGCCGGTCGGTCGGCCGTCATCGTCAATGACAATGGCATCGGAGAAGACAAGACCGCAGCCGGGGTTTGCCTGCAATGCGGATTCGCTGCGCTCAACCCGATTCGGCATCCAGACATCATCCTGATCGCTGAGTACGATCAGATCGCCAGAGCACAGTTCGATCGCCTGCTGAAAGTTGCGATTGGAGCCGAGATTCGTTTCGTTCTGCACGATGCGCACGGGAAAGGGCGCGCGTTCGGCGAAAGCTTGTGCGATTGGAACGGACCGGTCGCGCGATCCGTCATCGCACAGAACCAATTCATCGGGCAGCCGCGTCTGGCTGAGAATACTCGCGAGCTGCGTCTCCAGAAATCGCTCGCCGTTGTAGGTGCAAAGCGCGACAGAGATTCGTGTTCGTTCGGTCTGGCGGTCGGGCTGGGTCATCCATTCGCTCCGCCGATTGCGAGCGCCGGAACCCGCAGAAAAATGGCTTGCAGCATCTTCTCCAGTCCTACGCGCCGATCGCTGCAAACGTGAAAACTCTGCCGGCTCATGCGCAACAGGAAAATGCGATACCGAAGCTTGTCCATGAAGCTGCCGAAGCGTTTTACAAACAGAGTTTGCGCGGAGAGTACATTTCGCTCTCTCCACAGCGGGACCTCATGCCGATTCGTATGGGCGAGCGGATGCGCAAGCACCGACTGCATGATGTAGATGTGGCCGCCCCGAGCCGCAAACATGTGAAAGACCGCATGGTCGAGGAAATCGAGCCAGAAATCCGAAGGAAATCCGCCGATCGCATTGAGCGCACTGACGCGCATCAACGCGCCGGAGTTGTAAGCCACGAGCCGATGCGCCTGGATACCCACTGCGGAGAGACTGACGCCGTGGTCGCGGTGCTCGAACTGCGAGCGCAACTGATCGAACATGTGGTCTTCAGGAGAGTGGACCTTCCCGTTCCAGGCAAGCTTGGGAACAATCGCGGCGACGGACTGGTCCGGCAAGAGAGATTCTGAAAGCGCGACAAGCTCCTGGAGATAGGATTCGCTCAGTTCTGTGTCCTGATCGAGGAGCAATAGCCATTCGCTCTGCTGTTCGCGTGCCTGACGCAACGCCAGGTTGTATGCGGGAGCGAGACCGCCGTTTTCCGTTGCGGCGTAATAGGTCACATTCGGTGGCAGGGAAGGCGCTTTTGCCTGAGACTTCGGCGAGTTGTCGTACACGATGGCCTGAATGGGTGCGGCAGAATTCGTTGGCGACGCAAGAAAGCGAAGCAGCGATTGCAATGCGGAACTACGATCCGCGGAACATTGATAAAGAACGATGACCGCGGTGATGGAGTGCATGTTGGGCATTCATGGGCTGGGGCGCTGGTGGAAGAGCCCTGGATTGCAGCGAGCACGATGCAGTGCGTCTCTGCGCACTTATCTTAAATGATGCAACAGTGCGCGGGCTGTTGCTCGTTCGTCCGCGTTCACCGCGACAATCCAGGCGATGCCGGCACATCCAATCGTTGCCAGCACAAGCCAGAACGGCGAACAGGGAAACAGCATATCTCCGCGCCATTTCGGCACCAGCAGGAGGAGCGGCGCGAGACACAGCATCGGACGCAGAAGTCCTTCTGTAAGAAATGCCGAGCGCCGAATCTCCGCCACGCGCCGCGAAAGAGACATGCTCAGGACCATATGTAGAACAAACCCCACGACTGCGCCGATGACTGTCCCGAGCGCCACACCGACAGCACCCATTCGCTTTGCCAGCAGCACGCTTGCGATCAGGTTGACGATCGCTTCCGCTACTGGAGAGGCAGTCGCGAGGCGCTGCTTGCCCATGGCAATGAGAGTCAGCGAATACGGCCCGGCGAGTTGGCGGATCACGTTGCCGATGACGAGCAGGCGCAGGAAAAGAGCGGCTTTGGTCGCATAGTCCCGGCCCACCCACGCTGTCAGCAGGGGATATGCGCCCACGACGAGCGGCGCACCGAGGACACAGAGCAACAGCGTGCCATAGCGCGTGGTTTTGATGATGAGGGCGCCCATCTCCTTCGGACCGCGGCGGAGCTGGGCGGTAGAAAGCGCGGGAAGCAGAGGCGACATAAGATTGCCCACGAGCATGAGCATGAAATTGGTGGCGCTTCCAGCCACCGCATAGAAAGCTGTGTGGGCGAAGTCATACCGGGCAACGATTGCGGTATCGAGACCGCTGATAAAGATGTTGCCCAGCGTCCAGAGCGACAGCACCCCGCAATACTCTGCAAGCTGGCGTCCCGCATTCCGCTCGAACTGAAAAGGCGTGAAGCCGACGTGGTCGCGTAGCAGGTGCCACCAACCATAGACCTGGAGAAGTCCGGTGAGCACATTGAAGGCCCCGATGGTGAGCGCCATCTCCACCAGGGAACCATGCAGTAGCACGATGATAACCAGCGCCACGGCCGAACCGACACGAGTGGACGTATAGAGTGCGGTCGGGAAGGCGTAACGCTGCAGGCCGCTGAACATGCTTGCGAACACCGAGAGCGGCAGGGCCAGCGATGTCGATATGCCGACGGCCAGCATGGCCAGCCGAGCTTCTGGAATCAATGCCGGGGGCATCTGATGAAAGATCTGCGGAAGATACCAGATGACCACGCCCAGGCCGATAAGGGCGAGCGCTGAGACGGCACAGAGTGCGGTGAATGCGGTGCTGACAATGCGGCGCCCCGCTTCGAAATTGCCGGTGGCGTCGTGCTCAGCTACAAACTTGCTGATCGCAGTGGAAAGGCCAAGGTCGAGAAAATTGACATACGCGCCGAATTGCAAGATCAGGACCCATGCGCCATATTCCGCAGTGGACATCCTGTGCACCAGAAATGGAGGCAGGACGAGCGAAACCAGCATGGAAAGAAAGGCCCGCAGCAGATTCGAAGCGGATCCCTGGAGAACCCGCCGTTTATTCAAACTTGGCATTGGCAGCGTACGTCACAACGAGGGTAGCAGAGGAAGGCGTCTACACCTTGCTGGCGCGTTCCACGTCGCGCACGCCGGGAAGCGTGCGTAATCCGGTGACGATTCGATCCAGATGCGTGACGTCCTCAGCCTCGACAATAAATTCCACGATCGCTTCGCCATCCTTGCCGGCACGCGAATCGACGCTGCGGATATTTGTGCCGTCGTCGCTGATGATGGCAGTCAAGTTCTTGAGCATGCCGGCGCGATCGTCACAGTAGACGACCACCCTGACCGGGTAGGTCTGCTGGCGGCCGCGCTCATTGGCCGTGTTTTTCGACCATTCGACGGAAATCCGGCGGTCCGCTTCGTACAGCAGGTTCTGCACGTTGGAACATCGCCGTGCGTGGACGGCCACACCGCGCCCGCGTGTGACGTAGCCGATGATCTCTTCGCCGCGAATCGGATTGCAACATCGTGCGCGATAGACCAGCAGATCGTTCTGCCCTTCCACTTCGAGCGCTTCGGTGCGCGGATTCAGATGCAGCTTCTTTACCGTATCGGCAGTTTGTTTGCCGTCGACGATCTCCGTTTCCGATGCGGCCGGAGCGATCAGGCTGGGTTCCAGCTTGTGGAGCACCTGGCGCGATGAGTACTTGCCGAAGCCGATGCCCGCGAGCAGGTCCTTCTCGCCGCCGACACCGTACTCGTTGGCAACGCGTGTGTAGTCGGATTCGGTGAAGCGTGCGAGCGAGACTTTGTACTTGCGCGCCTCGCGATCCAGAAGTTTGCTGCCGATGTCGATCGCGCGCTCGCGCTGGTGCTCGTTCAGCCAGTGCTTGATCTTGTTGCGGGCGCGAGAGCTCTTGACGAAGGTGAGCCAGTCGCGGCTGGGCGTGTGGCCGTTCTGGGTGACGATCTCGACGATGTCGCCGTTGCGCAGCCGTGTACGCAGCGGCACCATACGGCCATTGACGCGGGCGCCCGTGCAGGTCTGGCCGACTTCCGTGTGAACGGAATAAGCAAAATCGACCGGGCTTGCGTCCTTCGGCAGCACGACGACCTTGCCCTTCGGCGTAAAGGTGTAGACCTCTTCCGGATACAGGTCGATCTTGAGCGTGGAGAGGAACTCATTCGGGTCCGACATCTCCCGCTGCCACTCCACCAGCGAACGCACCCAAGCAAGGCGCTGCTCGTCCTTGCTGCTGATGGGGCTGCCGTTGGCTTTGTACTTCCAGTGCGCGGCGATGCCCTCTTCTGCGAGCCGGTGCATCTCTTCGGTGCGGAGCTGCACCTCGAATTGGTGGCCGCCGCCGCCCATCACGGTTGTGTGCAGCGACTGATACAGATTTGGCCGCGGCATGGCGATGAAATCCTTGATGCGCCCTGGGACCGGCCGCCAGATGGAGTGGATCAGGCCGAAGACAGCGTAGCAGTCCTGCACGCTCTTGGTGATGACGCGCACGGCCAGCAGATCATAGACCTGGTCCACGCTCGAGCGCTGCTTCTGCAGCTTCTGATAGATGCTGTAGAGCCGCTTGATGCGCCACTCCACACGCGCTTCGATCTTGTGCTCTTTCAGCTTCTCCTGGAGAGTCCGCTCGACTTCTTCCAGGAAGTCTTCGCCTTCCTTGCGCCGCTCGTCGATCGCGGTCTGCACCTTCTCGAAGCTGACGGCGTCGACGTAGCGGAAGGCCAGGTCCTCGAGCTCGCCGCGCACCTTGCCCATGCCCAGACGATGGGCCAGTGGGGCATAGATGTCTAGAGTCTCGCGCGCGATGGCCTGCTGACGCTCCACGCGCAGGTGCTGCAGGGTACGCATGTTGTGCAGCCGGTCGGCCAGCTTGATGAGCACGACCCGCACATCGCTCACCATGGCCAGCAGCATCTTGCGCACATTCTCGGCCTGGCGGTCTTCGCTGTTCGCGAACTGGATTTTGTCGATTTTGGTGACGCCTTCGACGATGTGCGCGACCTGCTCACCGAAAAGCCGGGTGATGTCGTCCGCGGTCACCGGCGTGTCTTCGACAGCATCGTGCAGAAGGCCTGCAGCGATCGCAGTGGAATCCAGCTTCATCTCGGCCAGGACATGCGCAACTTCCAGCGGATGCAGCACGTAGGGCTCGCCCGAGGCGCGCACTTGTCCCTGATGATGTTCGAGAGAAAATTCCCAGGCGCGGCGGATGATCTCGACGTCGTCGCCGGGACGATGGGCGCGCACGGTATCCAGCAGCGCACGGAAGCGAGCGTCAATTAACGCACGGCCATCCGCAGCCCGAGCCTCGGGCAGGGGTGGCCGGGATGCGTTTGGTTCCGGCGGCGTTGTACGCGCGGTCGCCATGCCTGATTATAGGCTGATGGCTTTTCATTTTCTTCTAAAGCCTCGTCCGAGAGCGTTACCAGAGCCATGACCAGCACCCCCAAGACCCCATCCGAGACCCCATCCAAGCCCGCCTCAAAGACGGCATCGCGCCCGTCGAAGACCAAAGCCGCCGCCCCTCAGCCCACTGCCGCAAAGTCAAATCACTCAGACGCCATTTCGGGGGCCGTTGTGACCAGGAGGGCTGCCGACCGGCTGCGCGCAGGACATCCCTGGGTCTACGCGTCCGACCTGGTGGAAGTCACTGGTGCGGAGGACGATAGCGCGATTCGTGGGTCTCGTACCGGTTTCTGATCAGCGCGGCATTCCGCTGGGGAACGCCCTCTACAGCCCCTCATCCCAGATTGTGCTGCGGCTGGTAAACCGGAAGTTGCTGGCGAGCGAGGAGGAGTGGCTGGAGCTGGTCGGGATGCGTCTGCGGCGGGCGATCGCGCTGCGCGCCACGATGGGAACGGACGCCTGCCGCCTCGTCTTCAGCGAAGCGGACGAGCTGCCCGGCCTGATCATTGACCGTTACGCTGCGCTTCTGCTCGTGCAGGTGCTGGCTCGCGGCCTCGATCGGCCGGAGGTGCGCGAGTTGATCACGCGCATTCTCGTAGAAGAATTCGCGCCGGAGACGATCGTGGAACGCGGCGACGCACGCATCGCAGCACTAGAAGGGTTGCAGACGCCGGCGCTGGCGACGCTGTATGCGAAGGACGAAAGCAACCCGCGGCTGCAAACAACTTTTCTGCTGAATGGCCTGCGCTTTGCCTACGATGCCGCCTCCGGGCAGAAGACCGGCGCATTTCTTGACCAGCGGCTCAACTATGCGGCCGCGGCGGAGCATGCGCGCGGTGAGGCGCTGGACATCTGCACCTACCAGGGCGGCTTCGCTCTGCATATGGCGCGGCGCTGCTCGCGGGTCACGGGTGTGGATGCATCGCGCAGCGCGCTCGAGGTTGCGGAAAAGAATCTGGAGGCAAATCGCGAGCAGGTTGCGGCGGAGGTGGACTGGGTAGAGGCGGACGCCTTCGAGCTGCTGCGTGCCTGGAGCGATGCGGGCACGCAATACGACACCATCGTGCTGGATCCGCCGGCATTCGCGAAGAGCAAGCGTGCCATTGAAGGCGCCCTGCGCGGTTACAAGGAACTGAATCTGCGAGCGCTCAAGATGCTGCGGCCGGGAGGGGTGCTGGTGACCTGCTCCTGCTCGCACCACATCTCGGCTCCGGATTTCACTGCGACGGTGGCCGCAGCGGCGAGCGATGCTGGCCGCCGCGTGCGTCTGTTGGAGCGCCGCGGCGCTGCGCCAGATCATCCGGTAATCCTGACGATCCCCGAGACCGAATATCTGAAGTGCCTTATCTGCGTCGCGGAATGAGAGCCGCAGAGCCGCGATCTGCGCGCGTATTCTGAAAGAGAAGAAACGAGACAGATGCCATGAGTCACGAAGGAATCCGCATTGTGGATGAGCGCGAGGTGCGCCGCGCCGATCGACCGCCGCTTCCGCGCGAGGCCGTGGATCCCGCGAAGGTGCGCGTGCATAAGACCGAAGGCACGGGCATGGAGATTGAATGGAAGGACGGCCACCAGAGCGCTTGGACCTTCCGCTGGCTGCGCGATGCCTGTCCCTGCGCTACCTGCCATGAAGCGCGCGAGGCGGCCGGTCTCGCACCGGGTGAACGGAAGTCTGCACCCACGCTGCTTCTGCCGATGTATGAAGCGCCACCGCGGCCGGACAGCATAGAACCTGCAGGCCGGTATGCTGTTGTCTTCAAGTGGAACGACGGCCACTCCAGCGGCATCTATTCGTGGGATTTTTTGCGCCGCCACTGCCAATGTGAGGAATGCCGCCAGCGTCGCGACTGATCTCTATTGTTGCTTCGGGTGGCGGTTCTTGAGGAAGTGGTGCTCGATATCGGGCAGAAACTCGATCAGCTCCGACCCGATCACGCCCTCTGCGGTCACTGTCATGGCGCCAATGATGGTCTTCTCAGCACCAGTGTCTTCGTCAGGATAGTAAAGGTTTGAGATACCGCCGGAGATGAAGTTGCCGGCGACGTTGGCGTAGTTCGGTCCCCATGTGCCGTTGTCGCGGCGGCACCACAGAGCGGTCTCCGCGGAGTAGAGGAAGCGCCGCGGGAATGAACCGGAACCCATACGGTAATAGCGCGGGTCTTCCTTCAGCAGCACCGGGAGCACGGCATTGCCCCAGAAGTTGCCGTCCGCCGTGTCCGCATAGGAAGCGCCGAAGCGCTTGAAGTAGCCCGCCGCGCCCTGGCCAAATCCATAGCGAACTTTGGTCGGCTGATGGGTGACGGGATCAATCACCGTTTTGGTGCCGGAGTTGGTATCGCGTGCCTGGCCGATGCCGGAGAGAACAGCATCCTGCGCGAAGATAAACGGATCGGTCGTACTCTTCAGCATCAAGTGAAACTTTTGCTTCGGCCGCAGAGCCGGGATATTTTTCGAATTCGCCAGCGACACAGTCTGGAACATGGGCATAACGCCGAATGCGCGCTGCTTTTCCTCCTGCCGCAGAACTTCATCGGACGTCGGTGTTCTTTTCTGCGGCTCCTGCGCATTTGCGGGTGGGGCGGACGCGCTCACCGGCGGCGCGGATGTCGCCGCTGGGGTGCTCTGCTGCGGAGTTGGCGCGTCGGGCAGGCTGATGGCGGCATAGTCCGTCTGTGCCTGCGCCATCCTTGCGGGGACGAAACCGGCCAGCACGACTGCCACAACAAGCCAGTAGAGCTTAGGAAAGGCAGTGTGCTGCTGCATGCGTCTTGTCAGGATAAACGACCAGCGTGCCTCGGGACTTTTAAAAGAATCCGGTCTGAAAGATGTGATTGCTATAGACGGATCTCGCGCAGGCAGAGTTTCACACGTTACAGAAGCCAGATGCGCGCCACTCCGTCGCAGGCCGCATTCACGTCCGGCACTACCAGCAAGACGTCGCGATGCATGGGGCGCATAAAGCCGGCGGCGACTGCCGCGTCCAGCGTGGCCAGGAAGGGATTCCAATACCCGGCTATGTTGATGAGCACCACCGGCTTCTGGTGGATGCCAAGCACTGCCCAGGTCAGAATTTCGCACATCTCATCGAGGGTGCCCAGACCGCCGGGCAGCACAAGAAACGCGTCGGCGCGCTTCGCCATCACGGCCTTGCGTTCGTGCATGCTGCTGACTTCGATCAACTGCGTCAGGCCGCGATGCGCAATTTCGCGCGAGACCAGCGCATGCGGAATGACACCGGTGATCGCGCCGCCATGCGCGAGGGCGGCATCCGCGAGCGCACCCATCAGGCCAACGTCGGCTCCGCCATAGACCAGATGCCAGTCGCGTTCTGCGATGCTTCGGCCCAGATCTCTGGCGGCATCCATAAAGATTGGTTGTGCGCCAATGCTCGACGCGCAGAAGACGCAGACGCTGTGCTGCGCGGGAATATTGCTGGTTGGGGAGGGATTCATTCGCTCGTCATTTCTGCAATTCCAGATTAGCGAATGCGCAGGGTCTCGCGCATGGGTGGGCATCGCGGACGGCGATACACTAGAGAGAGAAGTTCCCACCGAGACGCCAGCCTGTGAATCCCCTGCTTGAAAAGATGAATCCGCAACAGCGCGCCGCCGTGGAGGCCACGGATGGGCCGGTGCTGATCCTGGCCGGGGCCGGGTCGGGGAAGACCCGCGTCATCACGCACCGCATCGCCTACCTGATTGAAGCGAAGGGCGTCGCACCGGATTCCATTCTCGCCGTCACCTTCACCAACAAAGCCTCGGCCGAAATGGGCGAGCGCGTGGAGAAGCTGCTGGCCGGCTCCACGCTGGCCAAGCCGCAGCTCTCGACCTTTCATTCCTTCTGCGTGCGCGTGTTGCGGCGCGATATCGAGGCGCTGCGCATTGGCGGACCAGGGACGCACCCGCAGCTTCGCCATCTACGACGAAAGCGATCAGCAGGCGATCGTGAAGCAGGCGATGCGACGTATGTCGCTCGATGACAAGACGCTGACACCGCGCACTGTGCTGGGGAAGATTAGTTGGGCCAAGAACCACATGATCGATCCGCAGGAGTACTACCTCGGGTCGAGCGATCCCATCAGCGAGCGCGTCGCGCAGCTCTACGAGATCTACCGCAAGGAGCTGCTGAAGAACAACGCACTCGACTTCGATGACCTGCTGCTGGAAACCGTGCGGCTGCTGAAGGCCAGCGGCGAGACGCGCGAACGCTATAACCGCCGCTTCCGCCACATCATGATCGATGAGTATCAGGACACCAACCGTCCTCAGTACGAGTTGATGAAGCTGCTCGCCGGCGATCACCACAACGTGTGCGTGGTCGGCGATGAAGATCAGAGCATCTACAGCTGGCGCGGCGCGGATATCCGCAACATTCTGGAGTTCGAAAAAGATTTTCCCGAGGTCAAGACCATTCGGCTGGAGCAGAACTACCGCTCCACGGAGGTGATTCTGGAAGCGGCGTCTGCCGTGGTCGCGCGCAACGCGCAGCGCAAGGGCAAGAACCTATGGACGGAGCGGCAGGGCGGCTCCAAGATCGGCTACTACGAGGCGCCGGATGGTGAAAACGAGGCGCTGTTCATCGCCGATTACATTCAGAAATATTTGCGTAAGGCAGGCGAAGGCAACGAGCCACCGCGTGTCGCTGCGCTCTACCGCACGAATTCGCAGTCGCGCCTGGTGGAAGAGGCGCTGCGCCGCTATTCGATCCAGTACACGATGGTCGGCGGCTTCTCGTTCTACGAGCGGGCGGAGATCAAAGATCTGCTGAGCTATCTCAAGCTGGTGCAGAACCCACACGATTCGATTGCGCTGCAGCGGGTCATCAACACACCCGTGCGCGGCATCGGCCGCTCCACCCTGGACACGCTGGAGCGGCTGGCGCTCGAGACCGGCACCAGCACCTGGGATGCGCTCGGCCAGACCATTCGCCAGCGGCTGTTACCGCAGCGCGCGCTGAATGCGCTGGAAAGCTTCCAGCGCATTATCAACGACGCGCACGCAATGCTGGAGCCTGGCTTCGCGGAGAAGCTGATGGAGGATGTGGCTGCCGTAGAGGTGCTGCCGGAAGGTGGCTACACGCAAGGGCCGGACGCGGAAGATGAAGGGGCCGACGAGCAGGAGGCCTTCGCTGTCAACACTGAGTTTGCCTTCGGCGCGCAGGGCATGCTCGATCTGACGCATCCCGAGCCGGTGTCCGAGTCGGTGAACGTGCCGATGGATGACTCGTTCTCACCCGAGTCCTTCGGCGAGAGCGGTGACGAGGAGGAAGTTCCGGCAGATGTCAGCTTCAACCCGTTCGGCGATACAGCGCCCAAAGAATCATCTTGGTCGCTCAAGAAGCCGGAGGAAGAAGCCGCGGAGTCGGACGATGAGACAGAGACGCGCGCGCCGTTCCGCAACCCTGGTGACAAGGCCACTCTGCCGGAGCTGATTCGCTTCATCAACGATCGCAGCGGGTATATCCGCGCGCTTGAAGATGAAGGTACGCCCGAAGCCTTCTCGCGCATTGAGAATCTGAAAGAGCTTGCGAACGCCGCGCAGGACGCGGAGGAGCGTGGCGAAACATTGGCTGAGTTTCTGGATCATGCCGCGCTGGTCAGCGACACGGACCATTACAAGCCGGACAGCCGCGTCACCCTGATGACCTTGCACTCGGCAAAGGGCCTGGAGTTCCCCTTGGTGCTGCTGTGCGGTATGGAGGAGGGACTCTTCCCGCATTCGCGCACGCTCACCGATCCGGCCGGCCTCGAAGAAGAGCGGAGGCTCTGCTATGTGGGAATGACACGCGCGATGGATACGCTGATCCTGAGCCGCGCGCGCTATCGCCGCCGCTACGGCAACGACATGCCGGATGCGACGCTGCCCTCGCGCTTCCTGGAAGAGGTGCCGCCGCATCTGCTCGAAGACCTGAGCGGCGGCCGTGAGCGTGCGACCACGTGGGGTGGTTACGCTGCCAGCTATGCGAGCGGCTCATCCAGCCGCAGCGGCGGACGCTTCAACCAGGACGGAGAGCGCCATTATAGCTATGAGGACGAAGACCAGAGCGCTCCCGCATCCGGCCATAGTAACAACAGTCGTTACGTTAATTCCGGCCGAGGAACACGCAATGAAGCGGGCTCCATCGATAACATTGCCAGCTTCTTTGGCAGTCGTGGCGGTGCGGTTGCGAAGCGGCCAAAGCTGCCGGTTCCGGAGGCGACGGGCGTGGTCGGGTTCAAGAGTGGACAGCGGGTGCGCCATCCCAAGTATGGCGATGGGGTGGTCTTCCGCCGCGAGGGCGACGGCGACGATGCGAAGATTACAGTACAATTCACGAAGTTCGGCGTGAAGAAGCTGGTCGAAAAATTTGCCCAGCTGGAGCGTGTGTAGCGCATCGGACGGCCGGACGACATTTTCAGGAATAGAGAGACACGATGGCAAATACGACGAAGATTGAAGATACGCAGGAGCGCAAGAAGGTGAAGCGCGCCGCACGTAAGAAAGCGGCTCCGAAGGCCAAGCGCACCGAGCCGCGCGGCTCCAAGAAGAAGAAGATCAGGAAATTAGCGCGGGGCGCGAGCAAGCGCTAGAGCAATTTTCCTGTCTACGAATGCAGGGAAGATAGCTTAAGGTAGTGTCACCGGCTGGCGTGCTCGCGCTGGCCGGAACCTTCTGCCGGAGTCGCCACTCTGTCGCAACTCTTTGCTCGCAAGTCCATTGACAAGCTGATCAGCGACTCGGAGTGTCCGGAACACGCGCTGAAAAAGACTCTTGGGCCCATTTCGCTGACCGCGCTTGGCATCGGCGCGGTCATCGGCTCCGGCATATTCACCGTTATCGGCACCGCCATCGCGGGCGAAAAGTTCGATACCTCCTCGATACTGAACACGCCTCTGCTGGACTATCTGGTTCGCCATCAGGCGCTCATTGGCCGCCCCGGTGCTGGACCCGCGCTGGCTGTTTCGCTCATCCTGGTTGCGATCGTCTGCGGCTTCACCGGGCTTTGCTATGCCGAGCTTGCGTCCATGATTCCGATCGCCGGCTCCGCCTACACCTACACCTACGCGACCTTGGGCGAGTTGGTCGCGTGGATCATCGGCTGGGACCTCATCCTGGAATATGCAGTCTCGAACATGGCGGTGTGCGTGGGTTTTGCCGCGCACGTGGTCGATTTCCTCGACTGGTTCGGCGTGCACCCGTCGGCTGGCTGGATTTCGCCGGCCTATCTTCCATCTGGTTTTTCCGATTTCACGGGCAAACAGCTCTACGCGCCAGGGTGGCACTTCGGCTTCAATGTTCCTGCGTTCCTGATCGTCATGCTTCTGACGGTGGTGCTGGTGCGCGGCATCCGCGAGTCAGCGCGAACCAACAACATCATGGTGCTGCTGAAGATTGCTGCCATCCTCATCTTCATCTTCGGCGCGGCGCACTTCATCAAGCCGGGCAACTGGCATCCCTACTATCCGAATGGCTGGTCGGGGGTGCTGACCGGCGGCTCCATCATCTTTTTCACCTATATCGGCTTCGACTCCGTTTCGACCGCGGCGGAGGAGTGCCATCGCCCGCAGCGCGATGTGCCCATCGGCATCATCGGCACACTGGTGGTGTGCACGTTGCTGTACATCGCGGTGGCTGTCGTGCTCACCGGGCTGGTCCCCTGGAACACGCTGGTCGACGATGCCGCGCCAGTGGTCAACTCACTCAAGAAGCTTTCCATACTGCCCGGCCACCACAGTCTGCAATGGATCCGGCTGATCGTGCTGCTGGGCGCGATGGTGGGCATGATCTCCTCCATCCTTGTGTTTCAGCTAGGCCAGGCGCGCGTCTGGTTTGCGATGTCCCGCGACCGGCTGTTTCCTGCATGGTTCGGCAAAGTGCATCCGCGCTTCCGCACGCCCGCCGTAGCCACCTGGATCGCGGGGTTCCTGGTTGGTATACCTGCCGGGCTGCTTGACATCGGTACGCTCTCCGACCTTTCCAACATCGGCACGCTCTTTGCTTTCGTCCTGGTCTCGATCGGCGTCATCATTCTTCGCATTCGCGAGCCGGAGCGGCGGCGCAGCTTCCGCGCGCCAGGCGGCCTCGCCACTCCCATCCTCAGCATCGTTTTTTGCGCGCTGCTCATGGCGGGCCTGCCCATCATGACCTGGCTGCGCTTTTTCGCGTGGCTGATCATCGGCATGGTGATCTACGTCTTCTACTCGCGGAAGCGTAGCGAGTTCGCCAGCTAGCCGAATCTGCCCGAGGATCTGACACGTTTCGTCGTGCGCGGCGCTCCTCCCACCCTCAAAATCTGTCACTTTGTCGGATGTTTCACTCCTAGATCTTTTCGTTTGCCTGTCAAACGGGCATAATAAGCATTCCCTCGTCGCAGTCCAGGGTCCCCCTAAAACAGGTCTGCCTCGTCGGTATTTGGAGGCTTTCCCATGCGCATGCGGCGATGTTTGCCAGTTCTTTTAGCTCCCTTTGTGTTAACGATCCCTTCCACGATTTCGGCCCAGACCGTCACGGGAAGCGTCGGCGGCACAGTCACAGATTCCACGGGCGCGGTTGTGCCCAATGCTCAGGTCACCGCACATAACGTTGCCACCGGCGTGGATGCGCAGGCGACGACCAACGGTGCCGGCATCTACAGCATCCGCTTCCTGCCTATCGGCCAGTATGAAGTCACCGTGCAGGCTCCGGGATTCTCCACGGCCAAGCTGCCGGCGTTCGCGCTCGAAGTCGACCAGACCGCCAAGTTCGACGCTCACCTGCAGACGGGAGGCGCGACCACCACGGTGGATGTTCAGGGCGACGTTGCGCCGATTCTGAATACCAATGACGCCTCGCTGGGTTCAACGTTCACTTCCAATACAATCCAGAATTTCCCCCTCAATGGTCTCGATTTTTCAGCGCTTACCTTGTATGTGCCAGGTGCAGTCAGCACGGTTGGCACCCAGGGAACGACCAGTATCGAGCGCAGTACCTACTACACCGATTCCGTCAATCTGAATGGAAATCGCGCACAAGCGAATAACTACACACTCGACGGCATCGACCTCAATGAGACGTTCAACAACCTGATCGCGTACAACCCAGCACCAGAATCCTTGCAGGAAGTAAAGGTGCTGACCGCGAACTCGCCTGGCGATTTCGGCAACGTGAACGGGGCGGGCGTGGTGAGCGTGCTGAAGAGCGGTACCAACTCGTTCCACGGCTCCGCCTACGGCTACGTCCAGGACCATCGGTTAAATGCCAATAGCTGGAGTAACAATCACGCCACGCCCAAGATTGTCATCAATCCATTCTCGGAAGCTCAGTTCGGCGGCACTTTTGGCGGTCCGATCAAGCGGGACAAGCTGTTCTTCTTTGTCGACTATCTGGGGGCGCGGTATCACACAGGCGGCTCAACGCCCGCCAGCGTCTTCACGCAGGCTATGCGCAATGGTGATTTCTCGGCGCTTCTGAATACAAGCAATCCGATCCAGCTCTACGACCCACAAAACGGCTTCGCGCCTTTTGTCGGAAACAAGGGCATTCCGATTGTGAACCCGGTAGCGAAATATCTTTTTGCGCATCCCGAGTTCTATCCGTTGCCGAATGCGGCCCCTCAGGATGGCATTGCGCAAAATGATTTGCAGGGCCCGAGCCGCAGCTTCAAGGCGAACAACCAGGGAGATATCAAGATCGAATACGACCCGCGCCCAGCAGACAAGATCACGGGCTTCTACTCCATGGGCACCGGCTACGATGGTTCCGTCGCTCTGCTGCCGATCACTTTTCCTGGTGCGAATGTGTATCCCTCGAAAGTGACCGGCGCTAACTGGGTGCACATCTTTTCGCCCGCGATCGTGAACTCAGCCCGCGTTGGTTTCACGCGCGTTAATTGGACCCAGGGTCTGCCCACGGATCCGACCGGTCAGTTCGGAACCGGAGGCAATGCCAAAGTTGGAATTACCTTCCCGAACCAGGCTTACAACGGCTTTACCTTCCAAGGCTTCCAGAATGCAAACCTCAGCGGCGTGGGCAATCCCGCTGGGAACAATGGCAGCTTGACCGACAACACCTACAGCTACATTGACACTCTGACCTGGCAGCACGGTAGGCATACCATCGACGTCGGCATCCAGGGCCTGCGATACCAGAACAACTATCCGACCAGCAACAACAATGGATTTCTAGGCACCCTGAACTATAACGGTACCTTCACCAGCAATCCATCCGCCACCAACGCGGGAGGATACTCGGGTGCGGACTTCCTGCTGGACCGCGTGAGCTCGGCAGCTGCAACTCTCACCAGCATCGAGGTTGGACAACGGCAATGGCGGATCGGATCTTTCATAAGCGACGACTTTAAGGTATTGCCAAATCTCACGCTGAACCTTGGCGTGCGTTATGAATGGGACCAGCCCTGGGTCGAAGTGAATAACAAAACGGGAAACATCGACATAGCCACGGGACAGGTGATCTATGCGGATCATGTGCCTACGGGAGCGCCGGCAGGATCGGGCGTCTGCAGCAATCGCGCCTGCTATGACAGCAACTTTCGCCAGATTATGCCGCGACTAGGATTTGCCTATCAGGCGACTGACCGTTTCGTGATTCGTGGCGGTTATGGTGCTACCAGCTTCTATGAAGGTAATTCTTCCAACCAGCGCCTGACCTCCATCACTCCATTCATTCAGGCAGTGAATGTATCAACAACTGCTCCTACGACCGGCAATCCTGGAACTCCGCGTACGGCGGAACAGGGCTTCACCGGCGGCACTGTGGCTTTCGGTGGCACCTTCAATGTCTATCCGAAGAATATCCAGCCGGCCTATGTGCAGGAATGGAATCTGACCACTGAATATGCCCTGACCCGCTCGCTATCTCTGCAGGTTGGATATCTGGGTGAACAGGGTCAGCATATCGAAGATTACGGCAATCTCAATCAATACAAGTTGAATGGAGATCCTACGTCCGCTCCGTATTACAACAATCAGTATCTCGGAATCAATGCGATCGATCCTTCGGTTAGCATTGGCTCGAACTCACTATTGATTACCGAATCGCGAGCAGCGATGAGCTACAACGCCTTGCAGGCAATTCTGCGTGAGCGTGTCACCCATGGATTGGAGTTCACCCTGAACTATACCTATGGAAAAGCTCTGACTAACAGCGCGGGCAACTATCCGACGAATGTAGGCGGCAATCCGTTTGCGAATCAGGGCGCTTTCCAGAACTACTACGACAGTGCGGCGGACTGGGGTCCGGCAAGTTACGACATCCGGCACAACATCAGCGGCACGGGCGTCTATGCTCTGCCAGTCGGAAGGGGACAGCAGTATCTCTCTGGCGCAAACCGTGTCGTCGATGAGGCGATCGGTGGCTGGAAGATCTCTGCTGCGGGTATCAGTTACAGCGGATTCCCGGAGACACTCACCGGTCCGGGAAACAACTCCAATAGCTACGGCAACTCCCGCCCGAATCAATACCGCAAGCTGAAGATCGTTCACCGAACGATCGACAACTGGTTTGGCACCGATCCGTCTGCGGTACCGTGCACGACTGCAGGTGTTGACAATGGTGCCTGCGCGTTCGGTGCTCCGGCGTCGAATAACTTTGGAACGGGCAGGAACGGCAACGTTCGCGGTCCCGGATTTCTCAACGTAGACATGTCGGCATTCAAAGATTTCCATACCTTCCGCGAGCAGACCATCGGCTTCCGCTTTGACGCATTCAACGCGTTCAATATCGCCAGCTACGGTAATCCGGATATTGGAATCACCGACAGCAACTTCGGAAATATCTCCGGCCAGGGGACCGGCTATGGTGGCGCCGTGCGATCCGTCGAGCGGCATCTGCAGTTCTCAGCGAACTACAGGTTCTAGCTCATTCATTGATTCACAACGGCCGGAGCGATCGATTCGATCGCTCCGGTTTTTCTTTCGGCGGGCGCGGCTGGTTAGACTTGTGAAGTGAACGGATCGAACAGCGAATTCCTGCGCCGCCTCCCGAAGGCGGAGCTGCATCTGCATCTTGAAGGCACGGTCACGCCGGAAACCTTGGTGGAATTGAGCGAGCGGCATCCCGAAGGGCGGCTCACGCTCGAGCAGGCGCGGGCGCTCTATCACTATGTAGACTTCAGCGGCTTCCTGATGGCCTTCAAGGCCATTACGGAGCGGCTTCTCACACCGGAAGACTACGAACTCATCACCTGGCGCATGGCCGAGTCGCTGGCAGCACAGGGCGTGGTTCATGCGGAGGTGTACGTCTCCGTTGGCGTTGTGTACTACTGGCGGCGCATCGAATTTGAGCCGCTCTTTGCCGGCATGGAGCGCGCCCGTCTGCGCGCCGAACGTGAATTTGGTACTAGCATCCTCTGGATCTTCGACGCGGTGCGGCACTTTGGGGTAGAGGAGGCGGCGCGCGTCTTTCGCAAGGCGGCGGAGATGCGCAGCGAGTATCCATCGATCATCGGGATCGGCATCGGCGGCGACGAACGCCGCACCGGCGCGGAGCCATTTCGCGAGCTGTATGCGGCGGCGCGTGATGCCGGGCTCCGGCTGACCGCGCATGCCGGCGAAACCGTGGGGCCGGAGAGCATCTGGGGCGCGCTGAACATCGGCGCGGAACGTATTGGTCACGGCTTATCTGCACAGTTCGACGCCGAACTGATGGATGTTCTGGTGGAGCGGCAGGTCCCGGTGGAGATTTGCGTGACATCAAATGTACGGACCGGTTCCTGCCTCTCGCTGGCGGAACATCCGGTACGCCGCTATTTCGATTCCGGCTTGATGATCACCTTGAATTCGGACGATCCCACCCTCTTTGGCAGCGATCTGTTGGGCGAATATACGATAGCGGAACGCGAGTTCCAGTTCACGCAGGAGCAGTTGCGCGAGCTTGCCGCGAATTCCATCGAGGCCAGTTTTCTGCCGCCAGAGCGCAAGATCGCGGTGCTGCGTTCCATTGAGGGAATAGCGCACCCCAAGTAACGAAAGAGCCCGGAATATGACACGGCCGTAATGCAGACTGTGAGTCACACTGCTGCGCTATCATGGGCCTAGATGGAGACAATGGTGCGGACGACGATGCACCAGAGCGGGGACGGACTATGAGCAATCTTCTGCCATTCCAAAAAAAGCCGAACTACCTGCTGCGCACGGTCACGTGGTCCGGAGTTGCGGTGACGGTGGCGACGCTGGGCCTATTCGTTGGTCGTGAACTCAGACTGCGCTACAAATTCAATCATCGCTCGCCGTATGACTACTACAAGCATGCGGGCGATCAGGATCCATTGGACACCTATGCAGTAGGCGTCTAGAGCGAAGATCCGAACGGCATAGCCGCAGCGGCTTTGAAGGCGGTCAGGCGACCGCGCGTATTTCCATCGAGCCACCTCGGGATGGAGCCGATTTCAGGCGCGAGAACGCTTGAGATAAGAAACGGGTCCGATTTCCATCACACGAATGACATTTGCAGCTAAGGCGGAGGCGACTCCGCCTTTTGCTTTTCCGCTCTGCGCAATCGATTTCGCTGGTACTACACTGGTGTCGATTGCTTTTGGGAGGCACGGATGCGAAAGACAAATTACAGCGTGACAGCGATCCTCTGCCTGCTGCTGGCGGTCGGGTCGAGCGCGTGCGCGCAGGAGACGGTCACAATCAATGCGCAGGCGAAGGCGACTCCGCTGCCGCACTTCTGGGAGCAGATGTTTGGCTCCGGTCACGCCAATCTTGCCATGCGCGACGCTTATCTCAAGGACCTGAGCGCGGTGAAAAACGTGACAGACATGAAGTACGTGCGCTTCCACGGCATTCTCGACGACGAAAACGGCGTTTACACCGAAGACGAACACGGCCAGCCGCAATACAACTTCACCTATGTCGATCAAATTTACGATGGCCTCCTCGCGCGCGGCGTGCGGCCAGTAGTCGAGATCAGCTTTATGCCGAAGCAACTCGCCGCGCATCCCGCACCGCACGCCTTCTGGTACAAGCCGAACGTCGCGCCGCCCAAAGACTACGTCCGGTGGGACGCGCTGATCCGCGCTCTCGCGGAGAACCTGGTTGCGCGCTACGGAATCGATGAGGTGGCGCAGTGGTATTTCGAAGTCTGGAATGAGCCCAACATCGATTTCTGGGTTGGCCAGCCGAAGCAGTCGACATATTTTGAGCTCTACAGCCACACGGCTCGTGCGCTGAAGTCGGTGAGCCCACGGCTACGCGTCGGTGGTCCCGCGGCCGCCGCGGAAGAATGGGTGCCTGAGTTCCTGAAGTACATGCACGACAACAATGTGCCGGTCGACTTCCTCTCGACCCATGGCTACGCCGACGAGAACTACGAGCACACCTTTGCGCCGAGCGAACTGCCGCCGATGGACGATCGTCTGTGCGCAGCGATGGCGCACGTGAAACAGCAGATCGCCGCCTCACCCATGCCGCACATTCCCTGGTTCGTGACGGAGTGGAACGTGATCGGCATAGACGCCGCGCGCGACACTACCTTCACCGGTCCGGCAGTCGCGAATACTATTCGCGAATGCGACGGCCTGCCCAACATCATGTCTTTCTGGACCTTTGATGATGTCTTTGAAGAGGACGGCCCCAAGCGCGAGCCCTTCGACGGCGGCTTCGGATTGATTGCTCCCTATAGCATCCGCAAACCGAGCTTCAACGCCTTCGCGATGCTGCATCATCTCGGCGATGAGCGGCTTGTGAACGGTTCGAAAAACGCGCTGGTCACGCGCCGTCCTGATGGCACACTGGTGGTTGCCGTGTGGAACATGGCCGATCCGCCCGGCGCGCATCAGCCCGGCGGCCCGGGCGTGGCAAAGCACATGCAGCTTAGCTTCGAGCACATGCCGCAGAACGCGTCAGTAAACATCACGCGCCTGGATCCAACACACGGCAACACGCTCGCTGCGTATCGCACGATGGGCAGCCCGCGATATCCGACGGAAGCGCAGGTGCGGGAGTTGAATCGAGCATCGAGGCTGGCGCCGCCGGAAACAACAACGCTGCGCGATGGGAAGATCGATGTGGATCTGCCAGTGAATTCGCTGGTGACGCTGGAGGTGCGGCCCTAGTCCGTTTCAGCTTGAATACGTGAACGGATTCAAGGTGGGCACGTCGAAGTGTGCGAAGTCTCGTACGTTGCGCGTAACCATTGTCAGCCGGTGTACACGCGCGGTGGCGGCGATGAAAGCATCCTGAAACAAAGCAGGGGTCTTTTTTACCATGATCCGGGCCGTCTCTCGGCAGACATCGCTGTCCGCCGGAAGGACCGTCATGGTTGAGGCTATGCCACTTATCCAGGTATCCAGCTCTGTCGCCATGGCAATGTCCTGGTGCCGCGTGCGCTCGGCCCCCGCCTGCAGTTCCAGCACCGTGATCGCGGACACGAATAAACTCTCCGATGCCTGGGAGCGCATCCATGCGATGACAGCACCATGCGGGCGCGGCTTTCGCATTTCGGAGACGACATTTGTATCGAGGAGATACATCTATTCGTCTTCAAAGCGGATGACAGGTCGACTCTTCCATTGCCCGCGCGGTGGCAGATCGATTTCAAATCGGGGCTCATCCGCCAACAAAAGATCTTTCAACGAAGGACGTGCGCGCTTCTGCAGCCGCTCCCATTCTTCGATCGGGACCAACACAGCAGTTGCGACCCCTCGCCGGGAGACCACCTGTGGTCCCTCATGCAAGGCCTTGTCGAGGAACTCGCTGAACTTCGCCTTAGCCTCTTGGACCTGCCACATAGTCAGCCTCCTGACTAGTCAGCCTACTAGTCAGGAGGCAGGTTTTGCAATCTAATTCGCGGCTAGCTGCCGCAGCACATACTGCAGGATGCCGCCGTTTTGGTAGTACAGGATCTCCTGCGGGGTGTCGATGCGCACCTTCACCTTGAACGTGCGCGTGTGCTTGTTCGCGTCGGTCACCTCGACCAGCAAGTCGCGGCCGTTCGCGAAACGGCTGTCGAGCAGTTCTTTCAGACCAGGGAAGCTGTACGTCTCCTCGCCGGTCAGATAAAGCGACTCGACAGTATCCTCATTCTCAAACTGCAGCGGCAAAATGCCCATTCCCACTAGGTTCGAACGGTGGATGCGCTCATAACTTTCAGCGATTACTGCGCGGACACCCAACAGGCGCGGCCCCTTCGCTGCCCAATCGCGCGAGGAGCCCGAGCCGTATTCTTTGCCCGCGAGGATCACCAGCGGTGTGCCACGCTCCGCGTACTTTACCGATGCGTCGAAGATGCTCATCTGCTCGCCCTCGGGCAGCAGACGAGTCACTCCGCCTTCGGTCCCGGGCGCCAGCTTGTTGCGCAGCCTGACGTTGGCAAAGGTGCCGCGCACCATCACCTCATGATTGCCGCGGCGCGAGCCATAGGAGTTGAAGTCCGCCGGCTTCACGCCATGTTCGCTCAGATATTTGCCGGCAGGACCGTTGACCTTGATCGAGCCCGCAGGCGAGATGTGATCGGTTGTCACCGAGTCGCCCAGCACCGCCAGCACGCGGGCATCGCGAATATCTGTAACCGCCGCGGGCACCTTCGGCATGTTATCGAAATACGGCGCCTGCCGGATGTAGGTGGAA
>CAVTRJ010000025.1:0-26399 GCA_963737035.1 uncultured Acidobacteriaceae bacterium
ATGGCGGAGAGAGAGGGATTCGAACCCTCGATAGAGCTTTTGACCCTATAACGGTTTAGCAAACCGCCGCCTTCAGCCTCTCGGCCATCTCTCCGTTCTGACGGGACGCTACGTCGGATTATAGCTCACGAGTCGGCGGATACCCGCTGCGCACAATGATGCGTTTACAGTAGACACGATGCATCAGGAGCTGCGGCACCCCCGCCGAGCAACTCGATTCCGCCGGATGCGCCTGCTGCCGTTAGTGGCCGCGACCTTCTTTATGGTTTCGGGTGGCCCATACGGTATCGAGGACATCATCGGCGGCGCGGGATACGCGTGGGCCTTCGTGCTTCTGCTGTCTCTGCCCGTGCTTTGGAGTCTGCCCACCGCCCTGATGATCGGTGAGCTTGCGAGCGCATTGCCGGCTGAGGGCGGTTTCTACGTTTGGGTACGCCGAGCCCTCGGTCCTTTCTGGGGATTTCAGGAAGCATGGCTCTCGCTGGCGGCCAGCATCTTCGACATGGCCATTTACCCGACGCTCTTTACGCTCTATCTCGGCCGCCTCGCGCCCTCGCTCACTGCAGGTCATCGCGGAATATGGTGGTCGCTTGCGGTGTTGGCAATTTGCCTGCTCTGGAACCTGCTTGGCGCAGCCAGTGTTGGATCAGGATCGATATGGCTGATGTGCCTGCTGATGGCCCCGTTCGCCATCTTAGTCGTCGCCGGTATGCGGCACGGCGTATCCACGGCCACATCGCCGACAAGCCATACTCTGGATTTCGCCACAGCCTTTCTGGTCGCCCTGTGGAACTACATGGGTTGGGACAACGCATCCACGGTGGCTGCCGAGGTGGAACGCCCACAGCATAACTACCCGCGTGCCATGATCGGCGCCGCAGTGCTTGTGGCTATCTGCTATATCGTTCCAACGCTGGCAGCGCACGCAGCCGGACTCTCATCAACGACCTTTTCTACCGGCTCCTGGGCGGACGCCGCGCGCATGCTTGTTGGCCCGTGGCTCGGTCTCGCCATCGTCGCCGGCGGCATGGTCAATGGCTTTGGTATGTGCAACGCACTCATGCTCTCTTACACCCGCCTGCCTGTGGCCCTGGCCCGGGACGGATTTCTGCCTCGCCTACTTGCTCGCCACAATCGAGCCGGAGCGCCGTGGGTCGCAATTATCCTCTGCGCCTTCGGGTGGGGGCTCGCCCTCAATCTCACCTTCGAAAGGCTGATCTCGATCGATCTGGTGCTCTACGGTGGCAGCCTCATTCTGGAGTTCGTAGCCTTGGCTGTGTTGCGGTGGCGCGAGCCGCAACTGGCCCGCCCTTTTCGGATTGCAGGTGGCACGACGGCGTGTGTGCTGTTGGGAATCCCGCCAACAATATTGATCGCCGTGGCTTTGCTCATGGCGCGCGGTGAACGCATTGCAGAAATGCCGGCCCTCGGTCTCGCGTCGGCCATTGCGCTGCTGGGGCCGGTCGCATATGCCATCCAGGCGCCCTGGTCGAGAAACCGGCGCGCTAGTTTCGGAGAAGCCCGCGAATCACGCGAGACAGCGGGCTGATCTCGTCCGGTTAGACAATGACCTCGGTCTTCCTCTCGCGGTGCTCGAGAAAGCGCTTCGCGGAGTCCGTCACGGCGCGGCGGCCCGCTTCCGCGTCCTTCCAGCCTTTGATTTCCACGCGCTTGCCTTCCAGATCTTTGTAAATAGAGAAGAAGTGGGTGATCTCTTTCAGAATGTGCGGATAGATCTCGGAATAATTCCAGACGTCGGTGTAGCGCGGATTGTTCTTCCCCACCGCCAGGATTTTCTCGTCCGGCACACCCTGATCCAGCATTTCCAGCACGCCGATGGGCCGCACCTGCATCACGCAACCGGAAAAACTCGGTGCGTCGACCAGTACCAGCACATCCAGCGGGTCCCCATCCTCGCTGAGCGTGGAAGGAATGAAGCCGTAGTCGCCGGGATAATGCACGGGCGAATACAGGTTGCGGTCCAGGCGGAAAACGTGAAGCTTCTTGTCGTACTCGTACTTGTTAATGCCCTCGAAAGGGATCTCGATCACTGCCTCAATCACTTCAGGGGAGCGGTCGCCGATGGGCAGTTCCAGATAATTGATCATTCAGATATTCTCCGGCCGATCGTCAGCTACGGCCAACGTTTTATAATCAGGCACGATGAAGGCACATGTCTACGTCACACTGAAACGCACGGTGCTCGATCCTCAGGGCCAGACCATTCAAGGAGCCCTGAAAAAGCTGCAATTTGGCAGTGTCGCTGATGTCCGCCAGGGAAAATACTTCCTGCTGACACTCGCCGATGGCACCAGTCGCGATGCGGCGCAGCAGGAAGTCGATCGCATTGCGCGTGATGTGCTGACCAATCCTGTAATCGAAGAGTACAGTTTCCGTCTGGAAGAGTAAGCCCTGCGCTCCTCGATACAGGTAGCGGCGTGGTCGCCCGTACAATGACGGCATGTGCGGAATCGTCGGCTACGTAGGCAACAAGCGGGATGTGGTTACAGTCATCCTCGATGGATTGCGCCGCCTCGAGTACCGCGGTTATGACTCGGCGGGCATTGCGGTAGCCGGAGGCCCGAATGGAATGGAACTGCGTCGCGCTCCGGGTAAGCTGCGCAACCTCGAAGAAGTCATTCGCCAGCAGCCGATCCACGGCTCGTATGGCATAGGCCACACGCGCTGGGCCACGCACGGCCGCCCCACAGAAGAGAATGCCCATCCTCATCGCGACTGCACAGGTCGCATCGTGGTGGTACATAACGGAATCGTTGAGAACTACCTCGCGCTCAAAAAGGAATTGATCAAGGAGAGGCACACCTTCGTTACCGAAACGGACACTGAAATCATCGCGCATCTCATTGAGCAGGAGATTCGCTCTGCCGCTGGCTCAGGCAAGACGCTGTCATTGGAAGATGCAGTGCGCAGGTCCGTGCGGCAGCTCACCGGCGCTTTTGCGCTGAGCGTGATCTCTGCTGACGAGCCGAACAAGATCGTTGTCGCGCGAAATGGTCCACCGGCGGTGGTGGGGCTTGGCGAGGACGAATATTTTGTAGCGTCGGACGTGCCGGGAATCCTTCATCACACGCGCAATATCTATTTCCTTGCCGACGGCGATATGGCCATTCTCGAGCCCTCAGGCGTCACCTTGACGGATTTTCATGGAGAGCCGATCCATCGGGACATAACCCGGGTCACGTGGGATCCCATTCAAGCGGAAAAGGGCGGCTACAAGCATTTCATGCTCAAGGAAATATTTGAGCAGCCGCGCTCCATTCGCGACACCACGCTGGGCCGCATCTCGCTCGATACCGGCACTGTGTACCTGAGCGAGATGAAGATCTCGGACGATGAGTTTCGTGCCGCATCGGGCATCAATATCGCGGCCTGCGGCACCAGTTGGCACGCCGCGCTGGCTGGCAAATACATGATCGAGCGCTTGGCCCGGGTGCCGGTGGACGTCGACTATGCCAGTGAGTATCGCTACCGCGATCCGATTGCGGACCCCGGTGCTATCGGTCTGCTGATCACGCAATCTGGAGAGACCGCAGACACTCTGGCCGCGCAACGCGAGATGGTCGCCAAGGGCGCGAAGACCATTGCTATCTGCAATGTGGTGGGCGCGGCTGTGGCTCGCGAGGCGCACGGCACTATCTACACCCATGCAGGACCTGAGATCGGCGTCGCATCGACGAAGGCGTTCACCGCGCAGTTGACGGCGCTCTTTCTCTTTGCCATGCATCTGGCGCAGAAGCGTGGCGCACTCAACGAGGCCGGCAGCAAAATGTTGATGGACGCGCTGAATCACATCCCCGGGAAAATAGAAGAGATCTTACGAACGCGGGCTAGCGACTGTGAGCAACTTGCGCTGCCGTACTCCACGGCGCGCGATTTTCTCTATCTCGGACGGGGCATCCACTTTCCCATTGCGCTCGAAGGCGCGCTCAAGCTTAAGGAAATCTCTTACATCCACGCTGAAGGCTACCCGGCCGGAGAGATGAAGCATGGGCCGAACGCGCTCATCGACGGCACCCTGCCAGTCGTGGTGCTTGCCACCAAGGACGAAGCCAACCCCGATTCAGTCCTGCGGTACGAGAAGACCCTCTCCAACATCCAGGAAGTGACCGCGCGCTCCGGACAGGTGATTGCCGTTGCTATCGAGGGCGACACCCATATCGGACAGCTGGTCGAGCACGTCCTCTTCATCCCGCCCGCGCCGGAGCTGCTGTTGCCAATACTCGAGGTGGTGCCGCTGCAACTTCTCGCTTACTACATCGCAGTGCGTCGCGGATGCGACGTGGACCAGCCCCGCAACCTGGCGAAATCCGTCACGGTAGAATGAGACGATAAACCAACTATGGCACGCGAGCTTCACACAGCAAAACTTACGCAAAAGACCTGTATCTCTGATCCGGCGCAGTGCTTTCACCTTGAATTTGCAATCGACGGCGTCGATCAATTCGCATTCAAGCCAGGCCAGTTCGTCTCTCTCCTCCGAGAGGACAGCCGGAGCAAGATGCAGACGCGCGCCTACTCCATTGCTTCTGCTCCGCGCGCGAACGCTTTCGATCTCTGCGTGAATCGCGTGGAGGGCGGGTTTTTCTCGAATCTGCTGGCTGATATGGAGCCGGGCGATACAGTCAACTTCCATGGTCCGCACGGTCTGTTCACCCTGCGCCAGCCGCTGACTGACGCGATCTTCATCGCC
The DNA here is from genome assembly GCA_963737035.1 of uncultured Acidobacteriaceae bacterium. Taxonomy (GTDB): domain Bacteria; phylum Acidobacteriota; class Terriglobia; order Terriglobales; family Acidobacteriaceae; genus KBS-83. The sequence continues at coordinate 4,712 of CAVTRJ010000025.1, forward strand.
ACCGGCACCGGGATTGCGCCGATGCGCGGCTTCATCGAGCACCTCTTTCCCGATAATGGTCCATCACTGAGCGGCGGTCGAAAGATCTGGCTGGTCTACGGCACGCGCTATCCGACGGAGCTCTACTACCAGGATTTCTTCGCGCGCAAGGCCGCCGAGCACGAGGATTTCGAATACATCACCACGCTCAGCCGTGCGGAGGCCGATTGGACCGGGCAGCGCGGCTACGTGCAGGAGCATGTGGCGAAGATCGCCACCGAACATCTGGCATCGCGCTCGGAGGAGAAACCGACTGCTGCCGAAGGGACACCCGGCTTCAACATCCACGCCTATATCTGCGGACTGAACGATATGGTCTCGGCGAATCGGGACCGGCTCACCAGCCTGGGGTGGGACAAGAAGCAGATCATCTTCGAGCGCTACGACTGAGGCGCAGTCGCCTTACAGCTTGAAGAGCTCGCGCAGGCGGCGCGTCTGCGCGCGGCTTACCGGAATCTCCGTGTTTTTGCGGTCGTTCATGCGCAGTTGATAGCTGGACTTGAACCACGGCACGACTTCCTTGATGTGGTTGATATTGACCACATAGGAGCGGTGCGCGCGCCAGAAGATCTGCGGGTCGAGCAGATCGAGCAGCTCTTCCAGTGTGCGGCACTTCGACTGGCCCTCGATCGTCGGTGTGGAGACGGAGATGACGCCTTCATCGATGGCAGCAAAGCATAGCTCTTTCTGATCAACCAGCAGCATTCGGGTTCCCGCCTGGACAACGATCTTGCTGCTTCGTCCATTGCTGGGCGTGCCTCCGCTCTGCTGCTCGATCAACCGGATGAGCGACTCTACTTGCTCGCGGGAGAGTTTGGGCGCGCGGGGGGACGTTGGCGCATCCTCACCAGCAGCTCCGGGGCTGCTCTGGGCCGCGTTCGGCGCTGCGTTCTGGGCCGGGCTCTGCAGGCGAGCCCGGACGCGCTCGAGCGCTTGTTCCAGGCGCGTGCGGTCGAAGGGCTTCAGCAGGTAGTCGACCGCGTTTACCTCGAAGGCGCGCACGGCATACTTGTCAAAGGCGGTGGCGAAGATGATCTGCGGCAGCGTCTCCGGCCCGGTCTTCTCCAGCAGCTTGCGTAGCACCGCAAAGCCATCGAGGCCAGGCATCTGCACGTCGAGGAATAGGACATCCGGCTCCATGCGAGGCACCAGCGCGATGGCTTCTATGCCGTTCTTGCCCTGGGCAACCACCTCCACATCATCGATAGAACTTAGCAAGTACTGGAGCTCATCGCGGGCGAGCTGTTCGTCATCGACGATGAGGGCTTTGATGGTCATCTGCCACAAACGAGTATAGGGAGCGGCAAAGAGCGGGGTCAACGCGGGACTGGCCGCCTAACGCCCCCCTGCGGCTCGCCTCGTTTCACTCCACGCGGATCGGTGGCGGCGTCAGGAGAGGGAGGTGCGTACACGCGCGGGCATGCTGTCCGAGGTGAGGTCGTGTCCGCAATGGACACAGAAAAGATCCGTGGGCCGCGCGCTGCGATAGCAGTTGCCGCAGGCGGCAGAGACCTGGCATGCGCACTGCGGGCAGAAGTGGTAGTCACTCTGGATGGGAGTGCCGCAGGCCGGGCAACCGGAGACGATGGGCTGGCGTAGCAGGAAGTAGAGGACGGAGCCGACACCTGCGGGCATGACGAAGCAGATCACCATCCAGATCTGCGCGCTCATCATGCGGCGCGGCGCATCCTTGCTGACGTAGCCGATCATCAGCATGTAAAGGGCGGCCAGGGCGCTCCAGGTGATGGCGAAATATACCCGCACGCCCACCGGAGGGCCGGGATGGTGGCGATAGTGCGGAAGCACCACCCAATAGAGATATTGGACGCCGACGAAGGAAGCGGCCGCCAGCACCACGGACCACAGAGGGATCAGCTTAAGTTCGGAGCTGAATTGCGCTGTCTGGTTTGCGCCCTGGTTGTTCACGGTGTAGTTCATAAAGAGCGTTCAAGACATGTGACGGCACAATGTCCCCTGAAAGTTTCGCTCAAAGCGGCGAATTCCGCCGCAGAAATCGTCAGTGATCCTGCCGAAATCCATCCCGGCCTGACCGGGTGCGCCAAATGGCGACCAACGCAGCGACAACCGACATCATCAACAAGGTTGAGATCAGAGCCACTTGTGTGGGAAGGTCACCGAAGTGCTCACCACCGATGAAATCGTCCAGACTGGTCCAGAGGACCGGGGCAAGCAGCACTAAGAATGCAGCGAATGCGAACAGCGAGATGCCAAGGCTTCGGCGTCCGTACTCATCCTGCGCTCGTCGGCTTTCATCCGCAATGCGGACGGCGCGACGTGTCCGTGCGACCACCGGCAACTGCGCGTTGGCGTCGTGACCGGCGATTGCCCGCAGCAGGGCCTGGTGGATTTCTTCTTTGGGAGTCCGGGTGCGATTCGGCATCAACGGCCCTCCTCGTGCGCAGTCTTCGGCTGCAGGATGCGGGGCTTCAACGCGGCTAACCCGCGATATAGGCGCGATTTCACGGTCGAGAGGTGTGCGCGCGTGACCTTGGCGATTTCTTCGAGCGACAGCTCCTCATGGAAACGCAGCACCAGAACCTCACGACTAAGTGGGTCCAATGTCAACAGCGCCTCGGCGACACGTTCGCCGTTTTCGCGCATGAGGCATGTGTCCAGCGGGGTGGGCTCGTTGGCCGCTGGCTCGAAGGGGCGTTCGTCCTCGCTGGTATCGCACATCTCTTCCAGGCTCGCCATAGTGTGTTTGCGGCGCACATCTATGACGAGGTTGCGCGCAATGGTGAAGAGCCAGGTATCGAAGCGCGCGGCTCCGTGGTATTGACTGCCGCGCTGTAGCACTCGCATCCAGGTCTCCTGGAAGAGGTCTTCGGAGAGCTCGCGATTCCCGGTGAGGTAAAGCAGGTACCGGAAGAGGCGGTGTTGATAGGTGAGGATCAGAGTGTCGAGCAGCTCGACGTCCCGATTCCTCAGGCCGCGTGCAATCGCCAGGTTCTCCTGCTGTTGTGCAGAGCTAGCGAGCGGTAGAGCAACGCTGTGGGCCACGGGAGAGCCTCCGCCATCTTTGACGACTGAAAGCAGCGGTGGGACGCGATCTTTCGTTGCCTTTGTCACAAAAACTCCATGAAAGCCGGCCCCGCCGCTTGGAAGCGGAATCCATCTATGATACCGCCGAGGCCACCCGCGCGTGGCGTTCTGGAGGATGCTCCTTAGAGGAACCTGACGTAAGTCTTTCGGAATCTGATGGTTGCCGCGTCCATATGTGCCAGCCTCATAGCCAAAAACTCAAAGTGATGGCGATTGTCAGATTTAGAACTAAGAGGGCCCGGGTGGCATACAGGGGAACTGCATGGCACCCGTCCAAAGGGCCAACGTAACGAGACAGGCTGTTTCAGCGCGCTGTGTCACTGGCCGCTTTACATGGTAAGAACAACGCGGAACTCGGCTTTGCCGCTCATCATGCGTGCGTACGCCTCGGCTGCCTTTTCGAGCGGATAGGTTTCGATCATCGGACGCACGCCGCTTAGCTCGGCAAAGCGCAGTGTGTCCTCGGAATCGGCTGGCGTTCCCGCGGCCCATCCCTGAATGGTTTTGCTTCCCGTGATGAGCTGTACCGGCGCAACCTCAATGGGATCGAATGTGGCGCCGATTACTACGAGTTTACCGTTCGGCCCAAGACCATTGATCAGCTCGGACATGGCTTTTGAGCTTGGCGCTGTCGCCAGAATGACCCTCGCGCCGCCCAGCTTTTGTAATTCCTCTGCGGCGTTGGTCGCTTTACTGTCGATGTACACGTTCGCGCCAAGTTTCTTGGCGAGCGCCGCGTTTTCGGAGCCGCGCCCGATCGCCGCGACCTTGTAGCCAAACTTGTTTGCGAATTGAATGCCGAGGTGACCCAGGCCGCCGATCCCCTGCACAGCGACGAGGTCGCCCGGGAGGGCACCACTGTGCCGTAGCGCGTTGTAGGTGGTGATTCCGGCGCAGAGCAGCGGGGCTGCTTCAACGTCATTCAGACTGTCAGGAATCGGCACCAGGGCCTCGATGGGAGCGACCATGTATTGCTGGTATCCGCCGTCATAGCTGATGCCGGGAATCTGCAGATTCTGGCAATTACGAAAATCGCCGCGCCGGCACTCCCGACAGGTGTTGTCCTGGCCGCCATGCCAACCAACGCCGACGCGCTGCCCCTTCTTCCACGCGGAAACTTCGGCGCCGACTTTGTCGATGACACCTGCGACTTCGTGTCCTGGAACGCGGGGATACTGTATTCCGGGCCAGGCGCCTTCCACCGTAAGCGAGTCACTGTGGCAAACGCCACAGGCCTGCACTTTGATCCGCACCTGTCTTGCGCCGGGCTCGGGAATCTCACGCTCGACGATCTGTAAAGCGGCTCCCCCCTTGGGAACCTGGGCCACCTTCATGGTTGTTACTGCGACTGCCGTTGCCATATATCCTCCTGTGAATTTCCGTTGGTGTTGAACGCAGTTGCTGTTGCTGGCTTTACTCCGCGACTGAGAAGATGAGTTTGATGGGCATCCCGAAGGAGAGCTGGCGATGCCGGTCACCAACTAGCAGATTTTCTCCGGCCGATATACTTCGGTTCGCCACAAATATTGCTCATATCTCCTAATTTTGAGTCTTCATGAACTGACGTACCAGCGCAGCAATCTCATCTGCTTTGGTGTCAAGCGCGAAATGACCTGCATCGAGTACGTGGACCTCAGCGTTGGATACATCCTTGCGGTATCGTTCCGGCTCCCCCGGATCGAATGAAAGATCATGCTTGCCCCAAATGACCAGGAGCCTTGGCTGCGTCTTCTGCATCCAGGCCTGCCACTTTGGGTAAGCATCGACGTTGGTGCGGTAGTCATAGAAGAGATCAACCTGTATCTGTGACTGACCGGGCGCGTTCAAAAATGCGTACTCATCTGTCCAAAGGTCCGGATCATAGAGCTCGACGTTAGGGTCATCTCCGACGTGACGCGTCCTGGTGGATGCAAGCGAAAGCAGGTTTTTGCGCAATGCTTCTTCATGGGCGGTTCGATCGGCCCAAAATGCGCGCCTCGTTGCCCAGTTCACCCCCAGGCCTTCGGTATGGGCAACTGCATCCTGAACGATGAGATTCTGTACGCGCTCCGGGTGTGCCAATGCCATGCGAAAGCCTACAGGGCCGCCGTAGTCTTGCATGTAAAGCGTGTAGCGCGACAAACCCATCACCTGTGTAAAGTCGTTCATCACGGAAGCGATGTGATCAAAGGTGTAATCAAACTGTTTGGGGTCCGGCCAATCGCTATGCCCGAAGCCCGGATAATCTGGGGCCACCAGGTGATAGGTGTCCGCAAGCCTCATCAATAGCGGCTGAAACATCCGTGATGATGATGGGAGGCCATGCAGCAAGAGAATGGTGGGCGCGTCTTTCGGTCCCGCCTCTCTGTAGAAGATCGAGAGTCCATCGACCTTCACTGTGCGATAGAGGACCTGTTGTTCCATTGCCTTGTCGCCTTTCTGCGCATTCACACTCGAGACGGTTGAGAACACGATCATGAACGTCACCAATGCGCTAAGGACTGATTTTGTCGTACTCATCACAACCACCGCTCTCGTGCGGCGACCAGATCGTACCTGTGGCATCGCCTGCGTTCGCTATTCCGCGACTTCAAAGATGACTTCGAGTTCTATCGGCACGCCAAGAGGAAGGCTGGCAACGCCAATTATCGATCGAACCGACGCCTTCTCAACGCCGAAGATATCTCGAAACAAGTCAGAGACGGCGTCTGCAACTCTGGGCTGATCGAAGAAATCTCCGGAGGTTGCGATGAATACGCCGAGGCGAACGACGCGAGTCACTCGATCGAGCGAGCCAAGGTGCTTTTTCGCGGCGGCGAGGGCGCTCAGAGCCGCAGTGTAGGCGGCGTCGCGTCCGGCCTCGACATCGAGTTCCTTCCCCAGCCGCCCAAGATACTTCGGCTCGTGATCCACGACCGGGAGCATTCCGCTCAGGAAGAGCAGATTGCCCGTCTGGAGCGTCTCGACGTACGTGCCAAACGGCGTTGGCGCAGCGGGAAGTTGAATGCTTAGTTCCTCGAGCCGGCGTTCTGCGCCGCCCGCCTCCGAATTTTTCGCGCTTACCATCGGCCGGCGTGTGCACCGCCGTCCACGTGCAGCACCTCCCCGGTTACGTAACGAGCTTCCGTCAGATAGACGACAGCGTCGGCGATGTCTTTCGCATTGGAGATTGTTCCCATCGGTGACAGGGTCTTCAGATAATCCTTCGGATTTGTCTCGTGCATCGGGGTATCGACGACGCCCGGCGCGACTGCGTTGAAGCGGATGCTTTTCTTCGCGTATTCGTTTGCGAGGCTGAGGATGATTGCATTGAGACCACCCTTGGTGATCATCGCAACCGACGCCGGAACGCCCGAGATGGGATTGTCGGCCAGTGCCGCTGAGATGCTGGTCACGCTGCCGCCGCTACCCTGCGACAGCATCTGCTTGACCGCAAGCTGGGTGATGAAGATGAATCCTTCGAGGTTAGTGGATACCAGAGTGCGAAAATCCTCGGCGGTGTAGTCCGTGAAAGGCTTGGAAAGGAAAATGCCCGCATTGGCGACAACATGGTTGATCGAGCCGAAATTCTTGATTGCAGTCTGTGCGACCTTCTCGGCCGTTGCCGCCTGAGCGATGTCTCCATCGACCAGCGCGAGATTCGATGATGGCGCGAAGCCCGCCTTGGAAGTGCTGCGCGAGGTCGCAACTACGTTATAGTTGCGAGCCAGGAAAGCCTGGACAACGGCTGCTCCGATGCCTTGCGAGGCGCCGGTTACGATCAATGTCGGATTTCCGGTCATACCGCTCCAGCTACCTTGTCGTAAAACTTTGGAGAACACTGGCTCATGGGTGTTCCATCCGGGAGCCGCTCTATGTCGAGGGCTACCATTACACATGGCCGGATTCTTGAATGGTTGTAGGGATTGTTAAAACGTTAACTTCGTAAGCGTGGAAAACTGCGATTTCCTGACGTCGTCGCGAGGAACGCGTTGTGCAGGCCCTGCCGAGGTCCGATTCCTGTTTGGCGACGCTAGTCTCCGCATGAGCGTTTGTCAAATACCGCCGGCCTACTTCTTATTGATTTGACCGCGAAACAATTCCGCATTAGGCGCTCGGTGGTCGGTGACCGGTACACTTGAAATTGATGGAGATACTGTACGGTCTGCACTCGGTGGAGGAGGCATTGCGCTCCGGTAACCGGCGTTTTGACCATGTTGTTGTGGCGCGAGAGCGGCAGGACCAGCGGCTGCTGAAGATTGTGGAAGCGTGCCGCGAGCGCGGGGTGCGTGTGCGGAGCGAGAGCCGGGAGCAGTTGACCCTGCTCGCGCGCAACCCTGGACATCAGGGCGTGGTGGCGTTCGCCCGCGAACGGTCGATGCTGGAGATTGAAGACCTGCTGGGCGCAAATGGCGTGGCAGCAGGCGCTCCGCCGCTCATGCTGGCGCTTGACGGCGTAGAGGATCCGCAAAATCTGGGAGCGCTGCTGCGCTCGGCAGATGGCGCGGGTGTGACCGGCGTGCTGATGACGGAGCGGCGGTCCGCACCATTGAGCGCGGTTGCGCTGAAGGCCTCCGCCGGTGCGGCGGAGCATGTGCGGATTGCGCGGGTGGTGAACCTGGTGCGCGCGCTGGAGCAGGTGAAGGCGGCGAACATCTGGTGCGTCGGGCTGGATGAGCGCGGCACCATGGATTACACGGACTATGACTTTACGACTCCGTGCCTATTGGTGCTGGGGCGGGAAGGCGCGGGGCTGCACGACCTGGTGCGGCGCAGCTGCGATCACCTGCTGCGCATTCCGATGGCGGGACGAGTGGCTTCACTGAACGTCTCGGCGGCGGGCGCGGTGGTGCTGTATGAGGCGTTCCGGCAGCGGCGGAAGGCGCAGCAAGTATCTGCGGTTGCCGTGCCGGAAAGTGGCAAGCCCGCTAGGCCGCGCAAGGGCCTGGGCTCCTGATGAGTTTTTTCCGGATGCCCCGTTGTTCCGCTGCGACTCTGCCGCTCGTGTTGATGTTCGCACTCGCTGCTCCGGGTTACGCGCAACAGGGCGCCGTAGTTGCGGATAGCGCGGGGCAGCGTGCGCCGCAACCCGTTGCGGCGACTCCAGAGACAAAGTTCGACGTCAGCGATGCGACACGTCGCGCGATCCTATTCACGAAGTACGCACTAGATGTGAGGTTGGAGACCCGGGACGCTACGCTGCACACGCGTGCGATCGTCACGGTGAAGAATGAGAGCGCTGCTGCGCTGGATGCGATTCCGCTGCAGATCTCGTCATCGCTCAATTGGGAAGCGATTGATGCGAACGGCAAGCCGCTGCGCTTTGCCCACCACACGGTTGCGACCGATGCCGATCACACCGGCGGGATGGACGAGGCACTGGTGACGCTGCCAGCACCGCTCGCGCCGGGCGGCGAGCAGACGCTGACCGTCTTTTACAGTGGGTCGATATCGCCGACCGCGAAACGGCTGGAGAGCATTGGAACACCGCCGGATTTGGCGCAGCACGCCGACTGGGACGGCATTCGCGAGGAGTTCATCGGGTTGCGCGGATTTGGCAATGTGCTGTGGTATCCGGTGTCTCACGTTCCGGTGGCGCTCGGCGAGAGCGACCGGTTCTTCCGCGAGATCGGAATGACCAAGCTGCGCGAGAGTGCGGCAATGGTATCCATGACGGTGACAGAAGAGTTTACCGGCGCGCCGCCAACAGTGGCCTTTCTGGATGGATTGCCGGTGCCCCTGGAGACTACGGCACCCGCGGCAGGCAGCGATCTGCCGGGTATCGCCACGGCGAAGCTGGCGGAGACGAAGCTGGGCTTTGCGACGCCGACGCTCTTCCTCGCGCGACGCACGCTCCAAACCGGCAATCATCTGAAGCTTTACGCACGGCAGAGCGATGCGGCGGCGACGCAGTCGTACATGACGGCTGCATCGATCTTGACGCCGCAGATGACCGATTGGTTCGGCGCACGGCCGAAGCGCGAGCTGAGCGTGCTCGATCCGCCGGAGGCGGAAGACAGTTCGTTTGAAGCGGGCGCACTGCTGGTGACCAATATTGCGAACGTGGATCCGAAGCGGCTGCTGGGCCCGATGAGTCATGTGCTGACGCATGCGTACTTCCAATCGCCGCGTCCCTGGCTTGAAGAGGGCGCAGCGCAGTTCATGGCATCGGTGTGGACAGAGCATCAGGACGGCCGTGAGGCGGCGATTACGCAGATGGACAACATGCGCGGAGCACTGAGCCTTGCGGAGCCGGCAGACCTCGATCGCGATGCGGGTCAGGCTTTGGTCACGGCTCACGATCCAATCTTTTACCGGACGAAGGCGGCGTATGTATTTTGGATGCTGCGCGGCATCGTGGGCGACAAGCCGCTGGCGGCTGCGCTGACGCAGTACGACCCAACGCAGGACGCGTCGACTGATTATTTCGAGCGGTTGCTCGAGGGGACAAGCGGACAGAAGCTCGACTGGTTTTTCAATGATTGGGTGAACCGCGACCGTGGGCTTCCGGATTTGAGTATCGAAGCGATCACGCCCAGCAGGGGCACGGAAGAGGGCAGCTACATCGTCGCAGTGACAGTATCTAATTCAGGAACCGCGGTGGCCGATGTGCCGGTGGCCATCTACTCCGCAGATGCCACGGTGACCGAACCCATGCGGATTGCGGCGAAGGGCCGTGCGACGCGGCGATTCCTGGTGCACGGAAAGCCGCAGCAGGTGCAGGTGAATGACGGCACAACTCCGGAGACCGTGGCAAGTGTCCACCGCAAGGACATCACCTACACCGCGACTGATTAGACAGGACGCCAGCTCACTGCGTTTCGACGACAGGCGCATTGAGGGTGCCGGACATGGAAACGGTGCTCGCCGCGGCTGTCTCTGTCTGGCGCGTGTCTTTCGCAGGGCTGGCGACCTTGAGGTCCAGCGAGCGGTCGCTGCCGATGGTGCCGGTGACTGCGGCAACCGCGCTGCCGCTGTTTACTTCGCTGCCGGTGATAGCGATCGCACCTTTGGCCACTTTGCCATGGCCACTCCAGCGATCGAAGCGGCGCAAGAGGGTGGTCGTCAGCTGGGGCAGCGCGCCGCCCGTCCAGTTCCATTGCAATGTACCTTTGGCAGAACTGCTGAGGTCGGAGGCACTAGAGCCGCTTAGTGCGAGATCGGCGGAGAGGTCGATGGTGCCAGGACCCCAGTGCTCCTTGAGCAACAGCGCCAGCTCTGGCGCGCCGGCGTGACGTATTTGCACATTCGCGTCGTAGCTGGGAATAGAGGCGAGTTCGACTGCGCCGGTGGCGTGCAGCGTGCCTCCGAGGGTGTGACCATCGAGGGATCGCACCTCGAGGTTGTCATCGCGGAGCGTGACGTCCGCTGAAGTATTGGCGATTTCGACTTGGCCCAGACCCAAGTGAGCGATATGGACGGTGCCATCGAGGAGCGGCCAATCCTGGCCGCGGGAGCGGACGCGGCTGATGAGCCCCCGGACCACGCCTTCGTCTTCGCCCCGAAGCGAGTCCGCTAGGGCACCAAAGTTGACGGTTGTTGCGGTGAGATCGAACCTGCGCTCGCAGCGAGCGGTGCAGGGTAGCGGAATGTGGAGGTTTCCGGTGAATTGTGTGGTGCCCAGGGTGGCAGCGACCCCGTTCCAACGCAGCTCGGTGGGCGATATTGTCGCTGTAGCGGTGGCAATATGAATGGGTTCTGCCAGATAGGAGGGTTGAAAGTCGGCGTTGTGCAGGCCTACTGCACCATTGAGAGCGGAGAGCGGGGCCGCGGGATCGACCATCGGCGGTAGCAACCAGTCGCCCTGGACAGTGAGGTTGTAGTCGGCGGTGCCATTGCCCTGCAGGCCTTGGAAGGCGACGGGAACGACATTGAACGCGTGCGCGAGGGGAAGCAAATGTCCGAGCAATGCGCTGCCGCCGTAGTGGAGCTGGTAACCCTGGCGGGTGAGGCGGGCGTTGGCGACCAGCGGTTCGGACCCGCCGAGGTCGATCGTTGCCGGCTCAAGCACGAGCGCCAGCGGCTGCGTAGATTGCGGCGACGGCTGGGTCTGTAACGACGGCGTCAGAGACCGATGGGCTTGGGATGGCTGGGTGTGGGTTGGTGCGGGGGATGGGGCGGGGAGTTGAAGGTTGAAGCGGAGGTCGGGCAGGAGCTGCTCCATGCCATCACCGCGTACGAGTAGATTGCTGGCGAGAAGTGTGCCACCTGCGATGGTGTGATAGCCGCCGTCGACGATGCGCGGCGTAACGGGCAGCGGCTGGCGTGCGTAGGCGAGCTCGCCGTCGATGGTGCCGCTGACGGTGATGTCGCTGTTGAGGCGGCCGCGCGTGTGGCGCAGCAGCTCGAGTACCGCGTCGGCTGGCACGTGCTTGGCGATCAGCTTGAGATCGGGCTGGGGCTCGGGGGTGTGGATCTGCTGCATGGTGCCGCTGAGGGCAAGGCCCCCATTGCCCACCGGGGAAATACAGTGAATGCCGTCGATAGAGCCGACACCGTGACGATACGTCGCAGTGCAGGTGACGTGAAGGCTGAGCGGACGCGCGGGCTCAAAGCTCTCACGGTGAAAGTCGCTGGCTTCGGCGGAGAGCTGAACTCCGAGGGCGGTGGGCACGCCGGTGATGTGTGCTGTCATGCTGGTATCGCCGCGCCAGCCCAGGTCGTGGGCGACCAACATGCGCGTCACCTGACCGAGCGGGGCGCCACGCCACTCGACCTGAAGGTTGAGAGGCAGCTCATTCGTGGAGGATGCGCGATGGACGCTTCCGCTTACCTGTACCTGGCCCGTATCAGCGAGGGAGAGATTGATGTCTGTGCGCATCGGCTGGGCAGCGAAGCGAAGCTGCCACTCATCCGGATTTTCCAGCCAGATGGAGACGTCGGCGTTGAGGAAGGAGAAGGGCAGCTTCTCATTGCCGTGCTTGAAATTGATGCGCGCGTTGGTGGCTTCTATATAGGGAAAGCGGTTTTGACCGCGCGCGACTGTTCGACCGGTGGGGGCCTGCGGGGTGCGCGATGCCTGAAGCAGCACGGAGGCAAAGTTCCATTGTCCGTTGGGAGCGCGCTCGAGGTTCAAGCTGGGCTCGTCAAGCGAGATGCGGGCGATTTCAAGGCGGCCGCGCCAGAGCGATGCCATGCGAAAGGCCGCCGTGACACTGGAGCACTGGAGCATCGGCTCGGTGCTAAATCCGCTAGTCGAGTCCACCACAAAGTTGGCGATCTGGACCCCGGGGCGGGGCAGTAGGTGCAGCTTGATGCCGGAAACCTCGACCGGATGCCCGAGGCTGGCGGCGAGACTGGCCGCGATCCGGCGCTGGTAGCGGCCTATATTGATGAGCGGCGGCAGCACCAGTGCTGCGATCACCAGGAGCGCGAGTGCGATGGCGAGAAAAAGATGCCGCCGGCGCGACCGTTTCGGGGCGGCCGAGTCTGGATCGGAACCCAGATAGTCTTTGAGCTGCGCCCGAGGTACCGGAATGACGTTTGGACGCATGGACGAATGCACTTTCTCCAGTCGAGTGTATCTCCGCTCTCCAAAGCAGGACGAGAGATGCTTCAAAGCAGTTTCGGTACTCGCGTATACGGTCCCATGATTGCTACTGTGGCTTTTCTTAACGGAAGAGCCACGCCTGCTGAAAGTCCGCAGGCCAGAGTCTTACCGGAGATGCTTCAGCGGACCAGATCAGCGCACCAGGTGGAAGGTCCTGCGCCAGCGCGTCTGATCGAAAAAGTGCACCAGCACACGACCGAATTGCTGTGCACGATCGCCCATGCTGGTGCGGTCTTCGTCTTCTTCCGGCGAAATGAAAGACCAATAAACGAAGAGTGGCCGACCGAGGATGTTTTCACGCGGCACAAAGCCCCAGAAGCGGCCGTCGAGGCTGATCAGCCGGTTGTCGCCCATGGCGAAGTAGTAGCCCGGAGGCACCACCAAATCGCCGTTCTGGATGTGGCTGGGCAGATCGTTGGCCCAGACGGGTTCGACGTTCTGTCCCTGGGAGGTGGGCACGTTGGGGAACTCGTCGCGATACGGAATGTAGTTGCTGTAGTCCGGATGGCCAGCCTGCGGCTCATCCTGCCGCACACCGTTTAGGTAGACGTAGCCCTCATGGAGGTGGAGGTGGTCGCCGGGGATACCGATGACGCGCTTGACCAGATTCGTGTCCGGGTAGCCGGGCTTGAGAAAGACAATGATGTCGCCGCGGTGCACGGTGCGGTAGCGCACGAAGGGTGCCCAATGCGCGGGAGGCGCCAGGTTCACGCGGTCGACCAGGACGTGGTCGCCGATGAGCAGGGTCTTCTCCATCGAGCCGGAGGGAATCATGAAGTTCTGGAAGATGAAGGTGAGGATGAAGAGACCCACCACGATGACGGCGCAGTAGGATGCCAGTGCTTCGAGCGGGTTTTCGTTAAGCACCGGAGCGTTCGCCGCGGAGTCTTTCGCAGGCGCGGGGCCCGCGGTAACGGTGGAGGGATTCGTTGTTGTCTCGGCCATCAGTGTTTGCTGCGATTTCGGTGCGATCGGAGCCGCTCAGCGGACGACGCGCAGGATGCGGTCCCACCGCGCGAAGTCGATCAGTCGATCTTAACGCCGTTGCCGAGTCTACCACCCGGCGGCGGGGTATCGGTGGCCGAGGGCTCGCGCACGGAAGTTCTTCAACGCACCAGGTGGAAGGTCCTGCGCCAGCGCGTCTGGTCGAAAAAGTGCACCAGCACGCGACCGAATTGCTGTGCACGATCGCCCATGCTGGTGCGGTCTTCGTCTTCTTCCGGCGTAATGAAAGACCAGTAAACGAAGAGCGGTCGGCCGACGATGTTTTCGCGCGGCACAAAGCCCCAGTAGCGGCCGTCGAGGCTGTTCAACCGGTTATCGCCCATGGCGAAGTAGTTGCCGGGGGGAACGACGAGATCACCATTCTGGATGTGGCTTGGCAGATCGTTCGCCCAGGTTGGCTCGATGTCCTGGCCCTGTGCGGTGGGCACGTCAGGGAATTCGTCGCGATAGGGCGAGTAGTTGCTGTAATCGGGATGGCCAGCCTGCGGCTCATCCTGTCGCTTGCCGTTCAGATACACATACCCCTCGTGCAGATGAATGTGGTCGCCGGGAATGCCGACCACGCGTTTCACGAGAAACATATCCGGATAGCCGGGCTTGAGGAAGACGATGATGTCTCCGCGGTGCACATTGCGATAGCGCACGAAAGGCGCCCAGTGCGCGGGCGGAGCAAGGTTGGTGCGATCGACCAGGACGTGATCGCCAATCAGCAGCGTGCTCTCCATCGAGCCAGAAGGAATGACGAAGTTCTGAAAGATGAAAGTGAGGATGAAGAGGCCTACGACGATGACGCCGCAGTAGGAGGCCAGGGCTTCGAGCGGAGTTTCGTCATGCCGCGCGTGAGGGGCTGGGGCTTCCTTCGTCGGCGGCGCGGGCGCGGTTGCGGTGAGAGGATTCGTTGTCGTCTCGGCCATCAGTTTCTGCTGCGGTTTCGATGGGGATCGGGGCGCTCAGCGGACCGGACGCAGGATGCGGTCCCACCGGGCGAAGTCGATCAGTCGATCCTCAACGCTGTTGCCGAGTTTACCACCCGGGAGCGGTGCGGTATCCGTTGCCGAGGGCTCACGCACGGAAAAGTAGATGAGCAGAGGAGTGCCCTCGATGTTCTGGCGTGGAACGAAGCCCCAGTACCGGCTGTCGCGGCTGTGATTGCGATTATCGCCAAGCACGAAGTAGGTAGCCGGTGGCACGCGGAGATGAGCATTCTCGATCAGGCCCCGCATCTCGTCGCGCCAGTGCGGATCGACCGACGGATCGTCGGTGGTGTAACGCGGGAACTGATCGCGATATTCGTCGCGATCGGCGCCCTCGAAGACATCATAAGATTCGCGCTGCGGGGTGTTGTTGACCACGGCGATGCCATTCTGCATAGCGACTTCATCGCCGGGCACGCCGATCACGCGCTTGACGACGTGTTCCTCGGAATCGAGCGGAAAGTGGAAGACGACGATGTCCTGCCGCGAGACGTTGCGATAGGGCAGAAGCCAGCTCCATATGCCGGCGGGAGCGAAGGCCACCTTATCGACAAGAAGAAAATCGCCGACGAGCAGAGTGCGTTCCATGCTCTCGGAGGGGATGCGGAAGGGCTGCACGACAAAGGCGATGAGGAAGAGTGCGACGATGATCACCGTCAGGGTGGAGCGCACCGTATCGACCAGGTGCGGCAGCACGAAATGCATGTGATGGTGCCGCGGGGGTGCGGACTCCATAGGAGACACTGACGCCGGAACACTCAAGCGCTGACACTCTTCGACGAGGGCGCTGAGGCCGACGCTTCCTGCGATCCTTTCCGCTCAGTGATATTTTCGAGGGAGGCGGTAGGTGCGGTGGTCTGCTCCTGTAACTGCAGAAAGGCGACGCGCGCGGCTTCCTGCTCGGCGCGTTTCTTTGTGGTGCCGGTGCCCTGTGCGGTAACTGGCGGCAGTTGCGGTGCCGCGGGAATCACCACTTCCACCAGGAAGCGCTTTCGGTGGTCCGGGCCGCTCTCCGCCTTCACCTCATATTCCGGAGGCGCGGCACCCTTGGCCTGCAGCATCTCTTGGAGCGCGGACTTGTGGTCCCCTATGCTGTCGCCGCGCTCCAGTTCTTTGCGGAGACGCTGCGCGGTCGGATCGATGACGGTGCGTTGTATGAACGCGCGAGCGATATCAATTCCCGCATCGAGATACAAAGCGGCAAGCACCGCTTCAAAGCAGTTGGCCAGCAGGACGGCTTTGCGTCGGCCGCCATTGCGCTCCTCGCCGCGGCCCAGTCGCAGATGCTGACCGAGATGCAGCGACTCCGCCACATTGGCGAGATGTTTGCGGCTGACCAGCGCGGCGCGCAGCCGCGTGAGATCGCCCTCTTCCAGATCAGGAAAGGATTCGTAGAGAGACTGTGCGACGAGCAGGCCGAGCACAGCGTCACCGAGAAACTCGAGTTTTTCATTGTCCGTGAGCGGCTTTTCGCCGCGATCGGATGCTGCCTTCTCCTCGCGAGAGCTCTGGACGCTCTGCACGCTTTGTTCAAAAGCGAGCGAGCTATGGGTGAGTGCCTGTTCCAGCAAGCTGGGAGCATGGAAGCGATGCTTCAGGGTGCGCTCGAGCGTTTCCAGCGTGCGCGGGACCATGGGGTGCGGGTCTCCCTCTCTTCCTAGCTTAGAGCGTTTTTATCGTTGCCGGGTACCAGGCAGGTTCCGCCAATTGCCGGTACCGCCAATTACCGTTGGGGATTGGCAGCCGGCGGCGCGGCTGCCTGAGGCGCCGACTGGTTTGGCGGCGCTTGGTTTGCCCCATCCGGCTTCTGCCCCGGCTGGCTGTCGTCGTCCGAGTCGTCTTCCTGCTGGCGGACGCCGGCCGGCGGCCCGTAGGGCTCCTTCAAGCCTCGCTCTGCGGCCTCTTTCGTGTCGAGCTGCCCGTCTCGGGTGACGAGCGCCTGCTGGTACTGCGCGAGCGCCTCATCCCGGCTGTGTTGCAGGTCATCCATGCGGCCCAGATAGATGTGGGACCAGGCGAGGAGCCGCGGATCCTTGCTCAGCCGAACAGTCTCTTCGAAGTAATGGCGCGCGTCCGGGACATTGCGCTGCATGACAGCGCAACGGGCAAGCAGAAAGTCGGCGCGGGCAGTGTCGCCCGTGTGTTGAGTGAGCGCCTGATGTGCGAGAGTGGAGGCGCCGTTCACGTCACCCTGCAGCAGCTTCATCTCGGCCAGGTCAAGGCCGCGCAACTGACGGGTGCCGCGGTGCACCACGTCGCCTTCGTTCTGCTGCGTGAAGTTGATGTGCTTGACGTGGCTCAGCTCCGACGGCACGTCCATGCCGTAGACAATCTCACCGATGGTTTCTTTGAAGGACTGGGGCTCCTTCTCAAAGGCGGCGAGTCTGTCGTAGAAGTAGGCGGTCAGCACATAGCCCTGCTCCATATCGCGCTTCACGGCCGCCTGGCGCACAGCTTCCGCCTTCTGCTCGGACGCGTGGCGCTGGCGCTCTACTGCGGCGAACTCCGAATGGGTGACGACGGCTGGCGCCTTGAAGGGAGCGACGCCCGTATCCATGGTGCGCGCTTCGACGGCGCGGATCATGCATTCGGTGACCAGCGAGACGATGTCGCTGCGGAAGGTGTACTCAAGCGGCGCTTCGCGGACTTCCTTCAGGAACGGGAGTAAGCGGTCCATCGAGGAGGCGCGTGCGTAGAGCAGCGGCTCCAGCTCAAAATGCAAGTAGGTGTGGCGGATCTCGTCCATCCGCACTTTATCGTCGCGCGTCGGCGAAGTGACGACGACGTAATCCGCTCCGTAGACGCGTGCATTGGTCTGGCCTGGATCAAGCAACGGCTCCAGCACGACGGCGAAGCGGCTGTCGCCGCTGACATTCGCCGGCATCTTCAGATAAACATTGGTGCCGACGATCATCTTGGTCAGCGAGTCGTGCAGGCTGTTGACGATGGCGTCGTACTGCGGACGCACACTGATCCAGATGTAGTGCAGATCGATCTGGCGCGCGAATTTGCGCAGCAGAGGCAGGAGTTCGATGACCTGGGTCGAATCCGGCGGCATTTCAGTCAGTGGGACGCTGTTGGTGAGATCCGGCGGAGCAGTGACGTAGAGGGCGAGCGATACGTACTGCGAGAGGTTGTGGCTGGTATCCGAAAGCTCGTGCTGGCGGACATAGGCGCAGAGCTGGTCGCGGGTGTTCTGCGCTTCGGCAGAGGCGACCACTGCGGCGTTAATGGCATCACGCACCTTCTGCCGCACGAGCTGCGACTGATCGAGTCCGGCGTCATATCCGCAGGTATTGAGCGCGGCCGCGATGTCGAAAACCGCCTCGCTGGTCTGGAGACTGATCTGCGGGCCGGCGGGATCGATGAGCGAGGGCGGCTTCTGGATCTCGGGCTGGATCGGAGTCGCCGCCGAGGAGGACGACGAGGATTGTCCTTCGGTGGAAGCGGAGGATTGGGCCTGGAGGACACCGGGAGTGAGAAGGGCGAGCGCGAGAAGTTGCGGAGCCAGCGCGCGGAGACTGCGAGAAGACAACATAGGAAGGGTCTGGCGGCTAGTCTACGTAAGCGGAGGAAGCAGGGTCAATCAATCGGTGTCGTGACGGTGCGGTGTCGTGACTTTGCCATCACTTGGCCCAAGCGAGGCCGTCGGCGAACTTGCCTGCCGTGATGAGACTCTGGACTCTCCATTGCGATAGGTCGATCGCTGCTACCTGGCCGCTGTTATTACAGGACACGTATGCCACCTTGCCGTCTGGGCGAACAAGGACTTCCTGCGGAGCGCTGGGGACATCGATGTTGCGAACTACTTTCATGCTCGAAAGATCGATGACGGCGACCTGGTTGCTTGGAGGAACGGCGACCAGGAGGAAGCGGCCGTCCGGCGTGGGGGCGGTTCCGTAGCCCGTGCCGGGCAGCGGCACCCAGGACTTGATCTTGTTAGTGGCGGTGTCGATCACCGCAAGCTGCGGCTTCGTCTGGTCCGAAGTGAAGACCCATCGGTCATCGTTCGAGATGGAAATGCGCTGCGTCTCACGAGATATCGGGATGACGGCGATGGTCTTCCTGCCTACCATGTCGAGAACTGAAACCGTGCCGGGACCGACGTTGGCGGTATATCCGCGGCTTCCGTCGTGGGACAGGACGAGCATGTGCGACTCGGGCTGACCGGTGGGGACGGAGCCGACGATCTTGCGCGTCTTTGGATCGATGACGGTGACGGAGTGGTCGAGCTCGGTGGTGACGTAGAGGAGATTGCGGGCGGGATCGTAGACGGGCTGATGGGGGCGGACGCCATGGCCGAAGTCGATCCGGTCGACGATTTTGCGCGAGGGCAGATCGACGATGAGCATTTCGTTGCCATTCAGGCCGGGCTTGCCCACGCCGACATTGCCATAGATGGGCACGTAGGCGATGCGTCCATTTGGGGACGCGGCGATCTCATGCCCGTGCATGGTGGGCGTGCCTTCCGCGATGACCGCGACCTGCTTCGCGGAGACAGGATCGACGATGCTGAGGCTGGTGTCGCCCTGGTTAACGACCAGCAGCGACTGGGCGCGGGCCACGGACCATCCAAGACAAATGCCGGAAAACAGCACGCACGAAGCAAGTGGTTTCAGCATGGAACGGACTATAGCAGTCCTTCCCGCGAGGAGTGCTCTCAGCCTTTGACGGAGATGCCCGAGAAGGACATCAGCGTGGTCCCGCGCACCGGCTGATCGAAGTCGAAGGAGTGGGCGGGGGTGAAGACGCTGAAGAGCAGCAGGTTCTCGATCGACTCACGGGTCTTCGCATCGACCTGGCCGGAGAGGACCTTGTAGTCATAGACGCGGCCGTGGCCGTCGACGAAGACCTCCAATACCACGGGATTGTTGTGGTCGCCGATGGCGTCCGCGGGCTGGAAAGAGGAATAGAGCAGGCGCGGCGCGGTGGAAGTATCCACAGGCTGGTTGCTGGCCTCCACCGGCTCCGGCGAGGCGAACGGGACGGCGACTTTGGCTACCGTCCCGACCAGGAAGATGGCGCTAGCGAAGCCGGCGGCAGCACGCAGCAGAAAGGGCTGAAAAGTGTTCTCCCAGCGGATGTGGACACGGCCGAGGCGCTCGCGGGTGGAATTGCGACTCTCCTGCGAGATGGCGACGCGGAGTCGCAGCCCGAGATCGTCAGGGATTTTCGCGGGGCCGAGGGTCGAGACCAGAGTTTGGCTCTGCTGCCAGTTGGCGAACTCGCGTGCGCAGTCAGCGCATTTTTCCAGATGGCCGGCAATTTCAAGCATCCGGGTGCCGGGTACATCGCTATCAAGATAGCGGGAGAACTGATGCTGAATGTGACTGCAGGCGCTCATTTAGCCTCCCTGAGCCCTGCCAGGGGGGCCCGGAAAACGGTGGTGGATGAGCAGTCGGGGGAAGTAGCGGAACAATTTGACGAGGCGCGTACTAGAGGAGTCAGTCGCGTCTTCAGATGAGCACGGCCGCGCATCAGCCGCGACTTCACCGTGCCCAGATTGATGTTGAGGATCTCGGCGATCTCTTCGTAGCCGAAACCTTCGATGTCGCGCAGAACGACTACGGTTTGGAAGGGCTCGGGAACCTCGCGGACGGCGGCCTCGACCTGCTCGCGGAGCTCGGCATGGGCTGCCAGGTCGAAGGGAGATTCGTGTTGATCGACGAGGGTGTCCTTCAGCTGGAAAGGTTCGCCATCCTGCGCGGAGAGCTCCTGCTCGATAGTGATTTCCTTGCGCTTGTGGCGGCACCACCAGCGGCGCTGGTTGGAGGCCTCATGGAGAGCAATGCGGTAGATCCAGGTGCGCAGGCTGGATTCGCCGTGGAAGTTACCGATGCCCCGGTAAATCTTGATGAAGACATCCTGGGTGATGTCGGCGGCTTCGCAGGGATCGGGGATAGTGCGGGCGATGAGCGAGTACAGGGGGCCGTGGTACTGGGCGATGAGGGAGGCAAACGCCGCCTCCGACCCTGCTTTCAGCTCGGCGACAACCCTAGCCTCTTCAGGTCTGGCGGCCGCTTGTGCCCCGAATACGTTGGCGAAGTTTCCCAAGGCCGTTCCTGCCTGCATCTTTGACGTCCCCCATACATTAACAGGAAGCGACAGCCGCGAGCGCTGCCCGCCTGCCGGTGTCATGCATGGAGCCACAAATTTGGATGCCGCCGGCGGCCGAGCTGGGCAGTGCTCACTCACTGGGTTCTGCCCAACCTGCCTGTTTAGACACCCTGGAAACGCGAAAGGTTCCTACAGGCGAGTTACTGCGGGTTTGAGGGCTGAGGGGTGGTGGGCTGCGGAGTGGGCTTGTGTACCCGTTTTTTGGTGGTTTTGGGCTTGATGGCGGGGCCGTCGTCGATCACGGTCTTGGCCGGAGGGGGGGCTGGTGCGGCAGGAGCGGCCGTGCTGCGCAGGTGGACCACTTCCGCATCCTGCGCTTGCGCCGACTGTAGCAACGCGGCGCCAAGCTGTCTGCGGCTGTCCTCGAGTGCGGTCCGCTGGTCTTCGAGCATGCTGGCATCCCGGGAGGCGCCGGCAAGCTGGGCCGTCTCGGAAACGCGCAGCAGCACATCATAGAGCGCGTCCACGTTGCGATACACGGAGAAAGCCGGAGAGAGCTTCGCTGGATCTGCGAGCGCGGTATTGATGAGTCCGGGCAGGGTATCGGAGACGTCGCGCTGCATCGATTCGAGATCGGAGGTAGTCGTCTGCCGCACGTCGCCGGGCGCCTTCCACTTGGACACGTTGACCGTGTCCAGCGCGCGGCGCAGATGGGCGGCGGCAATGCTCACCTGCTGCAGTCCACTGCCCAGCGCGAGCGACGCCTGGGTGCGCGGCTGTGCAGGATTTGGTGCGGCTTGTGCCGCAGCAGCGCGGACGAAAGGCTGCGGAGCGAACAGAAGCGTGGAAGCAAAGGCGATGAGGGTAAGGCGCAGAGACAAGAGAGGCTACTCCGAAGCGGATTGAGAGGTGTTTGACGAATCTATCTTACTCGTCGAAAATGAGAAGAGTCCTTCCCTCGGCAATGTGGGCCTGTGGCGCAGCTGGGAGCGCGCTTCCATGGCATGGAAGAGGTCATCGGTTCGATCCCGATCAGGTCCAC
>CAVTRJ010000026.1:0-14301 GCA_963737035.1 uncultured Acidobacteriaceae bacterium
ATGCCAACGCAACTGCGCCGCAGATTCCCGCCGCGCTTGCGCCGGTGGTGAAGAACATCACGCTGAACAACTACAAGCCGCCTATGGCGCAGACCGTACAGCCGATGGTGCTGGACCGGACGACTGGGAAGTCTCATCCGCTTTATTCAGACGCGGTCAACCAGGCAGAGACCGTTTCGCCAGGCGATCTGGCTGTGATCTATGACATCCCGCCGACTGCCACGGGCAGTGGCGCGACTGTAGGTGTTATCAGCGATTCAAATATCAATCTAGCGATTCCGGCGAATTACCGCACGCTATTTAAGCTACCGGCGAATCCTCCGACAGTGATTGTCGATGGCACCGATCCCGGCATTAATGATGACGCCGTCGTTGCCTACGCCGAGGTCGAGCTACTCGCAGCCACTGCTCCGCAGGCCAGTGTGGATTTCTACACGGCAGCAAACACCGATCTGGACACCGGACTGGATTTTGCGACGTTGCGAGCGGTGGAAGACAACAAGGTGCAGGTGCTGTTGTTCGGCTTTGAGAACTGCGAGGCGGCCCTGGGAGTGAATCTCAATCCATTTTTCTCAGATGTCTGGGAACAGGCGGCGGCGCAGGGAATCTCGGTGATCGTGCAGAGCGGCTCCGGCGGTGCGGCGGAATGCGATGCAGGTGCGAATGGAGCTCAGCCACCGACCGAGGCCACTCACGGTCTGGCGGTGAACGGTTATGCCTCGACGCCGTATGACACCGCGGTCGGCGCGACCGACTTCTTCTACGGGCCATTTGGCACAGTGACCCAGAGCAACCCCGGCGTTTTGCTGAATTACTGGAATCTCGACAACAGCGGGACCGCCGGATTTACCTCGGCGAAGTCGTACATTCCGGAACAGCCCTGGAACGGCAGCGACCAGGACACTAACCAGATCCAATATCCTCCACCAATTTTTGTGCAGGCCACAGCCGGAGGCGTGAGCACGGTGGGCCAGACTGCCGACGACGGCACGCAGTCGCCCTATCTGCAGCCGGATTATCAGCTAGGCGTGGTGCCTAGCTCTATCTCGAGCACGGCGCGCGTCATTCCGGATGTGTCTTTCTTCGGGTCGAACGGAAACAACGGCAGCTACTACATGCTTTGCATCGATCCGGCGGACTGCGTGAATGGCACACCGGATTCGCTGCAGTACAGTGGGGGCGGCAACACTGCTCTTGCGTCTGCGGGCTTTGCCGGCGTGGCCGCGCTGGTCGTACAGGCTCACGGTCCACAGGGCAATCTGAATAACGGGCTCTATGCGACGGCAGCTGCGACGCCTGGCGCCTTCCACGACGTCACGGCCGGCACCAACAAGGTGACCTGCGCGACTGGAAGTCCGAACTGTGTTGGCGGCTACACGGCCACCACGACGCCTGTTGCGGGTCCGGCGTATAACGCCACTGCGGGATATGACGCGGCATCCGGACTGGGCAGCGTGGATGTTGCCAAGCTGATCAGCGGCTGGAAGAGCGGCATCGGATCAGGCGCGCCGACGATCACTTTGGCAATCACCAAGAATGGCACCCCGGTCTCCTCGTTCCAACATGACGATCCGGCGGTGCAGCTCACCGTAACGGTGACGGGCGGCGCCGGCACTCCAACGGGAGATGTGGCGATCACGCGCACGGCAAGCGGGAATCCGACTCAGGGTGTATTGCGGCTGACGCTGGATCCTACGGGTGTGGCCACCTTCCCCTTCGGTCCTATCGCGGGGCTTCTGCCGGGCGGAAGCTATTCGGTGGTCGCGCGCTATGCCGGCAATGCGACGTATGCTCCTGCGGTGGCTTCGACTCCGGTGAATGTCTCCTCAGTGCCGGGCAAGCTGGTGGTGGAGACCACAGACCAGGCCGGAAATCCACTACCGCTCTTCACCGGGCAGTCGGTGCCGTACGGGACGAATGTCCACTTCACTTTCTTTGTCAGCGATGCGAATGATCCCAATGATCCGGAGTCGGCAACCGGGTTCGTTACTTTAATGCGTAACGGGAAGACGATGACGGTGCTGCCGCTGGACTCGGAAGGCTTCGCCAGCTTCAGCAGCACGCATCTCCCGAGCGGCACGCAGGTTTTCAACGCCACCTACAGCGGTGATTCCACCTTCAATGCGGCAACACTCACGGGTGGCGGGCCTTCGGTGACGATTACAGGTGCTCCGACGACGACATCGCTTATCTCAACGGACCCGAATCCAAACTCGGCGAACAACACCATGGTCTTGGTGGCGACGGTGACGCCGACGGTAGCAACCTCCGGCGCAGCGCCAGGCGGCACCGTCCGGTTCAAGGACGGCAACACAACGCTGGGAACGGTATCGCTTGGCCAGGGCGTGAACACAGGCACGGCGCCCACGGCATCTGCGGCGTTGACGCTCTCGCAGGACACCTTCAACCTGAATACGTCACATTCGATCGTTGCCACGTATCTGCCGAGCGGCGGCGCGTACACCGGATCTTTCTCTGCTCCGCTGGCGATCACCATCGGAGGAACTCATGGCTTGGTGAACACCAGGCTTGTGCTCTCGACGACGCCCGCGAACGCGGTCAATTTCACGGACACGTCGACATTGACCTTCACCGCCACCGCGAGCAATGCGGTGGTAGGGGGGTATGGCACGCCGACCGGCACGGTGACGTTCTTCTCCGACGGGAAGACGCTGGGCAACGGCACACTGGTTTCGCCCGGTGTCTGGAGCTTCACCATGCCTGACGATCCAAACAGCGGATTACTGGCGCTGCCGCTGGGCCAGAGCCGCATTGAGGCCCAGTACTACGGTGATGTGAAACATGCACCATCGAGCTCGGTCTACACCATCAATGTGTACGACCAGAACTCGACGCCTGATTTCACGATGCAAAGCAACGTGACACACCAGGTGATCTCTTCCGGCGGCGCAAGCTTTACTCTGCAGTTCAGCTCGATGAATAACTTTTCGTTGCTGAAGGTTCCCATAGCGCTGAGCTACACGACGCCCGCGGGAATCAGTTGCAGCAGTACGCCGGGCGCTCCGAACTTCGGGAACACTCTCTACGCGACAGTGAAACTTAAGTGCCGCGTAGGGGGCGGCACGACTGGACAACTGAACATGCCGGCGCAGCCCGGCGGAAATCCGCGCGGGCTGTGGATGGCGGGGGGAGGAGCGACGCTGGCGTGCGTACTGCTTTTCGGTCTGCCAGGACGGCGCCGCCGGTGGCAGTCGCTGCTCGGCTCGCTTGCGTTTGTCGTGGTTGCCTTCGGCTTCACCGGTTGCGGAGGAATGGCGGGTATGTCTCAAGCCGCTAACCAGCTCAAAGCAACAGCAACAGCAGCAACGCGACGCCCAATGCTTCTGTCGCTCCCGGCACCTATACCGTGATCGTGACGGGCACCGCCAACGTCTTGACCCAATCACAGGCGAACACTACGGTGGCAGTTGTGCACAACGTGGCCGTCCAGGTGGTAGTGCCGTAATCGAAACGGGTCACTTGCAAGGGGCAAGCTTCGGCTTGTCCCTTTATGTCTTTTTTACGGAATGACCCGCCGTGAGTGGACTGGTGTGCATCGCAGAGAACATATTCTTCTATGACTGACGACAACGTCAGCGGGAAAGGGAGCCGAACGATGGCCGTTCGCCTGAGACACATTACCGCGATCGTACTGATTGGCGATGGTTTGCTGGCATTGCTCACGCCGGAACGAGATGCCCTTGCCTGGCGCATGGGGCCGGAGCCGTTCCGCTCACTGATGAGTTACATGGCCAAGCGTCCTGCGCTGACGCGCTGGGTGGGAGCGACGCAGATCGCAGTGGGGGTCTGGTGGGCATTGCGGGAAGAGCCGCTGGGGCCGCGTAAGGTCTAAGCCCGAAAACGAACTTATCTACCTTGTTTACACCGTGGTTCCTTGCAGGGCGAGTTCGTTTTGAGATAGCAGTTCCGCTTCGACACGACTCATGCCGGAGATACTGGTGACATACCCTACGCTATCTCACAGCGCGGGGGAAATGCTCTATCATGAGCGCAATCATGCTGAACCGGCGAAAGTTCCTGACTCTCTCTGCGGCTGCGTGGCCAGCGATGGCCTTCGGCGCCGGGAAGCACACTCCTCTCGGTGTGCAACTCTATACGATCCGCAATCTGGTGAAGGATAACAATCTCCTGCAGCTGTTGAAGCAGATCCGCGCCATTGGTTATGAAGAGGTCGAGCTCTACGGGAATCTTTACAAGCACAGTGAGCATGAACTTCTGAGCATGCTGCGCCGATCGGGGTTAACGGCGGCCAGTGGACACTTCAATTACGAAGATTTCGTTGCGAAGATTCCATACGCACGCCGGCTGGGATTGAAGTGGATGGTGTGCCCAATGCTGCCCAAGGCGCAGTGGGGTTCGCCGGAAAACTTTCGCAAGGCGGCTGCGACATTCAATGACTGGGGCAAGCAGTGCCAGCAGCATGGGATGCGTTTTGCATTCCACAATCACAACTACGAGTTCCAGGATCTGAAGGGAACCACGGGATACGACATCCTGCTGAAGGAGACAGATCCGGAACTGGTGTGGCTGGAGATGGACGCGTACTGGATCACACAGGCGGGCCGCGACCCGGTGCTGCTGCTGAACCAGCTGGGCAAGCGGGTGCGACTGCTGCATTTGAAAGACCGCAAAGCCGATGTGCCTACGTCGCAGGTTCTGGATGCTTCAGCAGAGCATTTTGCCGAAGTCGGCAGCGGCACGATTCAGTGGCGAGCACTCCTGGTACTGGCGCAGAAGCTTGGTATCGAGCACTATTACGTCGAGCAGGACGAGAGCGACAAGTCTCCGATGGAGAGTTTGAAGATCAGCTATACGTATCTGCGCAAGGTTCTGACCTAATGGGCTCGCCGTTCAAGGCAACGGCGCGTGCGGCGCGTTCTGTCGAGTCGCTGCGTGGGCCTTGCTGCTCCGCATTGCGATTACGAAGAGTATTAAAGTTTTGGCGCGCTGCTCCAGTCGCATGAGACCGCAGCGCGTTTGTCGCTGCTTTCACGTGCCCATTCGAGCAAACGCAAGACGCGCCATGCATCGAGCAGCGTCACTGCCTGTTCGGCTTTGCCCAGCAGCGTATCGCGGACGTTGGCGTAGAAACCGCGATAATCGCCGGGCAGTGTAGGGACGGTGGTATGTTGCGTTGCGCCATTGGCATCGAGCGTGGTGATGGCTCCCCATGCGCTCTCCGGGTCTGTGCCCCAGGGAGTGCTTTTGAACAGATCGCCCGCGCGCAGCGCGTCTTCCTGCGGATCGAGGTTGTCCTTGCGATAGCTGCCGCGCGTGCCTTCGACGAGAAAGCGGACAGCGGGAAGCGGCGAGAGCGATGTCGAGCGCAGCCAGACGGTGATCTCAGGATAATAGAGCCGCAGATCGAAGGCGTCGTCGACATGGGAGCCGGCGCGCTCGGAGCGCACGTCGCCCCACACCGCAGCGGGCAGGCCGAAGAGGACGAGCGCCTGATCGCCGAGATGAGAGCCGAGATCGAGCAGGATGCCGTTGCCGTGGCCTGCGGCTTCGCGCCATGCACCGGTTTTCGGCGTGGGGCGAAAGCGGTCGAAGTGCGACTCGAAGGTTCGAACCGAGCCAAGTTGATTGGATGTAAGGAGCTGCTGGACCGTGAGGAAGTCGCCATCCCAGCGGCGATTGTGATAGACGAAGACGCGGCGGCCGGTCTCGCGCATTACGGAGAACAGGCGAGCGGCCTCGCTGGAGGAGACGGCGACCGGCTTATCAATGACGACGTGCTTGCCGGCACGCAGGCACTGCTCGGCCATGCTTACGTGGGTGTCATTGGGCGTGGCGACAACGATGAGGTCGAGCGTGGCCTTCTCGAGCATCGCGTCCAGCGATGGGTAGACGGGGACGCGCGGATAGGCCTTCTGCGCCGCATCACCGCGCCGTTGAACAATGCCACTGAGTTCGAGGCCGGGAGTCGCATCGATAACGGCGGAATGAAAGATGCGGCCGGCGAGTCCAAAGCCAATCACACCACAGCGAATGGGTTGAGCAGTCAATCTTTCTCCTCCGGTCCTGCTTCGTCGAGGTTCGTCTCAGGCGAGCACTCAGTAAGCAGCATCATGGAGCGGCCAGCAACGACGACGCTGCCGTTCGCTGCTCTGCGCTGGAATTCCTCGTGCAAATCGTCCGTATTCATCATGCATTCCCAGTATCCCTCACAGGGGCACGGCGGAAGCTTGAACTCCACTCCTTCATGGTATGCATTGATGAGAATCAGGAACGAGTCGTCCATCACCGGGTTGCCGTGCGGGTCCTTGGTATTCAGCGTGCGACCGTTCAGCATGAAGCCGAGGCTGCGCATCCATGGTGCGCTCCATGCGCCTTCGTCGAGCTCCGAGCCATCGGTCCCATACCAGGCGATGTCGCGGACAGTAGAGTGATGGATCGCGGCGCCCTGGAAGAATTTGCGCCGCCGGAAGTTGTTGTGCTTCCTGCGGACATGGATCAGGTTACTGGTGAAGTCAATGAGTAGCTGCTTGCGCTCGCTGGGCCGCCAGTCATACCAACTGATCTCGTTGTCCTGGCAATAGGCATTGTTGTTGCCGTATTGCGTGCGCCCGCGCTCGTCGCCGCCGCAGATCATGGGCACGCCCTGCGACAGAATGAGGGTGGCGAGGAAATTGCGAATCTGCCGTTCGCGCGCGTGATTGATGGCCTCGTCGTCAGTGTCGCCTTCGACGCCCATGTTCCAGGAGTAGTTATCGCTGGCTCCGTCCTTGTTGTCTTCCTTATTGGCTTCATTGTGTTTTTCGTTGTAACTGACCAGATCGCGCAAGGTGAAGCCATCGTGCGCAGTCACAAAGTTGATGCTGGCGTAGGGCCGCCGGCCATCGTGCTGATAGAGATCGCTGGAGCCGGTGAGGCGATAGCCGAGATCGCTCAGCTGGCCTTCATCGCCTTTCCAGAACTTGCGCACCGTGTCGCGGTATTTGCCGTTCCACTCCGCCCAGATGACAGGGAAGTTGCCGACCTGGTAGCCGCCATCGCCCACGTCCCACGGCTCGGCGATCAGCTTGACATCGACAAGCGTGGGGTCCTGGTTGATGATGTCGAAGAATCCGGAGAGGCGATCGACATCGTGCAGCTCGCGCGCGAGGGTGGCAGCGAGATCGAAGCGGAAGCCATCGACATGCATCTCGGTCACCCAGTAGCGCAGAGAGTCCATGATGAGCTTGAGCACCTGGGGATGGCGCACGTTGAGCGTGTTGCCGGTGCCAGTGTAGTCCATGTAGAAGCGAGGATTGTCGGGCAGCGTGCGGTAATAGACCGTGTTGTCGATGCCTTTGAAGTTGAGCATCGGACCCCTCTCATTGCCTTCGCAGGTGTGGTTGTAGACGACGTCGAGGATGACCTCGATGCCGGCCTTGTGCAGCTCTCTCACCATGCTTTTGAACTCGCGCACGGAACCGCCGGGCGATTTGTCGGAGCTGTAGCGCTCCGCCGGCGCAAAGTAGCCGAGGGTGTTGTAGCCCCAGTAGTTGGTGAGGCCCTGCTCGACCAGGTGTGCGTCATTGATGAAGTGGTGGACGGGCAGCAGCTCCACGGCGGTGATGCCAAGTTTTTTTAGATACGCGATGTTCGCGGGGTGAGCGAGACCGGCATAGGTGCCGCGCAGTTCTTCAGGGATAGCGGGGTTGGTGATGGAGAAGCCGCGGACGTGAACCTCGTAGATGATGGAGTCGGCGAGTGCGATGCGCAGCCGCCGATCGCCAGTCCAGTCAAACGCCGGATCGACGACGATGGACTTCGGCATCTGCTGTCCGCTGTCCTCGTCATTCTTGTTCAGGTCGGCGTCATTCTCGCCGAAGGTGTAGGGAAAAACGGATTGATCCCACTGCACGAAGCCTTCGATGGCCTGCGCGTAGGGGTCGGCCAGCAGCTTGTTTGCATTGAAGCGGTGGCCCTTCGCGGGATCCCATGGACCATCGACGCGGTATCCGTAGCGCTGCCCGGGACGAATGCCGGGCATAAAACCGTGCCATACGAAGGCGGTGCATTCTTCCAGCCGCAGCGAATCGGTCTGATTGTTCTGCTCGTCGTAGAGACAGAGCTCCACGCCGGTCGCATTTTCCGAGTAGAGAGCGAAGTTTGTGCCTTTGCCATTCCATTTTGCGCCCAGCGGATAAGGCTTTCCGGGCAGTAGTGTGCGTGTCATGTGCGATCTTCCTAAAATTCTTTCTAAATTGCTGAGGGGTCTATTGGATGGGGTTCCTTGGACTCAGAAGCACGCGAGGCGGAGGGCGTTGCTTCCGCGGGCGTGCGGAGCGGCGTTTTAGCGAAGGCGCGTTCGCATCCGCTGGTCAGGCTATATCTGCCGCGAATACAGGCAGCCAATGAAACGATTCCGTTGTCCACCGCACTACATGTTGTTGCCATACAGATGTATCCCTTCAAGGAGAGTAACGATGCCTGTACGTTCGGTCAGAGTTCATGTCTACAACGAGTCTTCGTATCTCACGATGCAAAGAACGGCTCTCCAGTCTTGCAGCGGCACCTGGACAGACGGGTGGGCGCCACCGCCGACCAGCATTGCTCCCGGCAAGGACAGCCTGTTCCAGGCAGAGAGTGATGGCGTCGCCACGGGAGCGATCGGTTACATCAAATTTGATCTGGTAGCGGCCAACGGGAAACACGGCATGGTCTATCTCTACTGGGATAATCCATATCTTGGCGTTACCAACTTCAAGATTAAGACGGACAAGCAGGACGTGACTGTGGATTGCGGCCCTGGCCCCACCGATACGTCGAGCTTTTCCGAATCCGGGCCTGTCGATTTCAGCATCGCCTACGGAAGTGGCGATCTGGATGGAGACAATGCGATGAACGACACGCCGCTGCAGACGCTTGGCAATGTCGCAGCGCCGCCGATTGGAGGCGCGCTTGATCCAGGCGTGGGAACTATCGGTGGCGCGCTGGTCGCGTTGTTCGGACAGGAGCACATCATGGCGCACGCTTGGGTCGAAATGCATGTCCGCGACCAAGAGCAGCCTGGCCTGGCGTCGACACCGCCCGCACAGTATGCCTTCTCGTATAAGTCGAACGTCGTGCCGAATGATTGGGTGGGGCACTGGAGCGGCAATAATGTCGATGTACAGGTGAGTTCGAAGTCAGCAACGATGGTCACGGTCAAGGTGACAGACGCGACGACAAAGCCGCCGTTCGCCGTTAGCGAAGATGTCGATCTGGTGCAATTTCAGACGCTAGCAGAGAAGACGGATGAAACGCTGACGCAGGGCGCTGGGGTGGTGAAGGCTGCGGGAGGGGGAAAGTCTGCGGGAGCCAGCACTCGGCCCGTCGCAGTCGAAGCATCGCCAACAGCAACAGAACTACTCGAAAAGACAGCGACCCCGAGCACGGCGGCAAAGGCTACCGACAAGCTGATCGTCACCACCGACCCGCACTCAGGACCGACCCCGGTAAAGCCGACCCGGTATAAAGATGTCATTCTTCTGGGCGATGGGGTGTCATTGACACTCATGAACGTAACGGCGAACGGACAGCCGGACGGAACGTCGGTGCGATACCAGCGGCACACCAAGACGCCGCCAGTGAGCATGGATGCTGAACTGCTGCGCTACGTACCGCCGCCACGGTAAAGAGGCGGAGCGATGGCGATCGCTACTTCGTTCTTCACAGCAAAGGCACAGATGCCATACTGTGGAAAATTGTTCTGAGCAGCCGTTCCTTGAGAGAACGGCTGCGTCCGCGTTGTGAGCTGCCTACACCTTCTGTGCTTTTCCGCTAGCCTTCCAGGCGATATTTGGTTTCGGCGAGCTGGAAGAGTGGACGCCAGACCAGGCGATTGATGGTGACGACCATGAGCGCCATGATGATGGTTGCCATTAAGAGTGTGGCGAACTGGCCATGGTCCGTCGCGCGGCTGATCTGTGCGCCGAGGCCGAGCGTGGAGAGCGTTTGGCCGTGCAGGTGGAAATATTCGGCGACGATGCTGGCGTTCCATGCGCCGCCGGAAGCCGTAACCATTCCGGTGATGAGATAGGGAAAGATGCCAGGAAGGATCAGCGTCTTCCAGCGCTGGATGCTGCCGAAGCGGAAAAGGCCGGAGACTTCCTTGAGGTCAGACGGAATGGCGATGGCCCCGGCGATGACGTTGAAGAGGATGTACCACTGCGTGCCCAACAGCATGAGCACGATGGAGCCGATGCCGAGTCCGCCGCCGGCGCGGACGAGCGCGATGAGCAACACAGGGAAGAGCGCGGTGGCGGGAACAGAAGCGGCGATCTGCGCCAGTGGTTGCGCGATGCGTGCAAGCTTCGGGTTGAAGCCAATGGCGACGCCCACCGGAATGGTCCACAGCGCAGCGATGAGGAGCGAGGCATTCACGCGCAGGAAGGTAGCGCCCGCGCCTTTGAGCAGTTCGAGGATCTCCGCGCCATGCAATTGACGCAGCAGCAGCACAGCGTGGAAGGCGGCGAAGATCGCAGCGACGAGAAGCGCGATGAAGATGGTGCTGTTGGTGATGAGCGAGCGCTGACGCGAGGCAGCGCTGCGCTCCGGCTGGGCGAGAGCGCGGAGGCGACGCGCCGCGAGGCCGTGATAGATGCGTTCGCCGAGCGGGACGACAGTGCGCTCATGCAGCCAGCCGATGGCGTTGGAATTGCGCAGCGCATAGAGAATGGGCGAGCTGCTGCGTTTGGTGCTTTCGACCTGCTCAAACTTGAACTTGTCGGCCCATGCGATCACGGGGCGCCAGATGAACTGGTCGGTGGCGACGATGATAGCGATCATCACGGCGAGACCCCAGATCATCGCGCGCGTGTTGCCGTTGCTGGCCGCGGTCTGCAGGTAGGAGCCGAGGCCGGGCAGGCGGAAGTCGCGATCCCCGAGCACGAACATCTCGCAGGCCATGAGGAAGAACCATCCGCCAGCGACGGAGACCATGGAGTTCCAGACCAGGCCGATCATCGAGAAGGGCAGCTCCAGCTGCCAGAAGCGTTGCCATGCGGTGAAGCCGTAGATCTGCGAGGCTTCGCGCAGCTCTCGCGGGATGCTGCGGATGGAAGAGTAAAAGCTGAAGGCCATGTTCCAGACCTGGCCGGTGAAGATGAGCAGGATGGCGCCCATCTCTACGCCAAGCTGACGCGTGGGCAGCAGAGAGACCATCACCAGCATGACGCCGGGAAGAAAGCTGAGCACCGGGATGGACTGCAGGATGTCCAGCACCGCGATCATGAAGGCTTCGACCCGCGGGTGATACGCGGCGTAGTAGCCGTAGCCGACGGCGAAGACGAGGCTGAGCAGATACGCCACGCCGATGCGGACGACGGAGTAGAAGGCGTAGAGCGGGAGCGCGCGGGCCGACTGCGAAATTTGCGCCGAGGGTACGGGATGGCTGAACCAGTAGCGGCCCAACAGGACGACGCAGTAAAAGGTGGCGAGGCAGAAGGCCGCGACCGTCATATCGAGCACGACGGGCCAGGAACGTTCGAGTACCAGGGTGCGCGAGAGTGTGGGGATACGGGAGACCTTCATACGGTCTCCTCTGCAGCGAGGATCACTCGACGGTCTCCTCGACAGGAGTTTCGGCGGTCTCTTCGACCTCAGGCTTCATGAAGCGGCGTTTGCCAGCGTCGAAATCGAAGAGCTCGGCATAGCGGCCCCAGTTGATGGCGGTCTCCAGTTGCCGCTGCGTCTCTTCCTGGGAGAACTGCTCATCGAGCATGTCGAGGAAGAAGTCTTCCGGAACGCTGTGGTCGGCTTTGGTATCGAGCGCGCGCGTGATCTGCCGCAGCAGCAGGACGTGCTCGAGTGCGGCCTCGCGAAAGAGCTCTTTCTGCTTCAGGATTTCGGCATTCGCGAAAAGGCGACCGCTGTCTGTGATGGCGACATCGCCCTCTTCCAACTTGAGATAGCCGAGCAGCTGCGCTGCTTCGACGATGGGGAAGAGGTCGTCGAGCTCGAAGGCGAGTTCGTCGGCAAGCTTGTAGACATCGTCTTTACCGCCGCGGTCAATGAGGATTTCGAGCAGGCCGGCGATGCCGCCTGGCCGCGCGTGTGGAAGCATCTGGTAGTGCATCTGGCGCTGGTCGCGGATTGCGACGCGCTCCGGCACGTTGCTGGGCTGCACATCGGGCCGGGTGAGCACGGTGTAGATGTAATCGACGAGCTGCGTGAAGAGGGACGACTTGCGATCGCGAGGTTGGGAGAGGGTGACGCGGAAGTCGACACGGACGTGACCGGGATTGCGGCCGAGCACGATGATGCGATCAGCCAGCAGGACGGCCTCTTCGATGTTGTGCGTCACGATGAAGATGGCGCGCGTGGGGATGGTCTTCTTCTGCCACAACTCCAGCAGCTCACTGCGCAGGTTCTCCGCGGTGAGCACGTCGAGAGCCGAGAAAGGTTCGTCCATGAAGAGAACCTCCGGCTCGACCACCAGAGCGCGGGCGAAGCCGACCCGCTGCCGCATGCCGCCGGAGAGCTCTTTGGGAAAGGCGGCCTGGAATCCGTCGAGACCGACGGTGTCGAGAATGCGGAGGCTGCGCTCCCGGCGCTCCTCCGCGTCCATGCCGCGGGCCTTCAGCGGCGCTTCGACGTTCTCAAATACGGTGAGCCAGGGAAAGAGCGCGAAGCTCTGGAATACGATCGAGACGTTAGGATTCGCGCGGGAGATCGGCGTCTGGTGCCAGTAGACTTCGCCGGCTGAGGGTTTACTGAGACCGGTAAGCATGCGCAGCAGCGTGGATTTGCCGGAGCCTGATGGGCCGAGCAGCGCGACGATTTCCCCGGGAACGATCGACAGGTCGGTGGGCGCGATGACCTGGATGCGGTTCTCGCTGGGCTGCGCGTAGTACTTTTCGACTTTCTCGGCGCGAATAATAGTTTCGGTCGTCTCAGTCGTCGTTTCAGTCATAGAAGCATCCAATGCACGGAGCATCCGCATTGTGGCCGGATGCACCGCATCTGCTGCGTTTTACCACTTCAGCCGGGCAGAGGACTGCGGGCACACAGGCTCCGGCGGGTACCTGACTGTCATGCCTAATGTATGCGTCGTCTGTTTGCGGGCAGATGAAGCATCTCCCCAGGGGCAGCGTATCATCTAGAGATAGAGCATTTTCCCCCGCAGGTGGTCGATCAGCCGGTGACGGTCTCGTGGTGTCTCCGAAGGGAGCCACGGCGGGTGTCCTTCCCTGGATTGCGGAACGGGAGAATGCTCGAACAAGCGTGTCTAAAGCGCTGGTGGCGTAGCCTCCAATCGAGGCAGAGAGATTAACTGCGGCCAGCGCCGCGAGCCAAAGGGAGCGAATGTCCGAATCACGGGGAAAGCCTAAAGTCCTGGTAGCCGATGACGAACGTGTGATCGCCGATACCTTGTCCATCATCCTGAACCAAAACGGCTTTGAAGCGACGGCGGTCTATAGCGGCGAAAAGGCAGTGGAGACAGCGAAGACGCTGAAACCGGACTTGCTGATCTCCGATGTGATCATGACGGACATGAACGGCATCGACGCGGCGATCAAGATCCGCGGAATGCTGCCGAGCTGCAAGATTCTGCTGTTTTCCGGACAGGCGGCGACAGCCGACCTGCTGGATCGTGCCCGGGTGCAGGGGCACGAGTTTGAGATTCTGGCCAAGCCGGTACATCCGCAGGATTTGCTGGCGCGGCTGCGGAGTTGAAGTAAGACTTCAAGTTAGCGATCGATGAAGCAAGCGCTCGGCTGCACGCCGGGCGTTTGCATTTTGGACCGTCAGACCTCGCGGCGGCCTTCGAGTGCGCGGGTCATCGTGACCTCATCCGCATATTCGATGTCGCTGCCGGCGGGGACGCCGGTGGCGATGCGGGTGATGCGCACCGGAAAAGGCTTGAGCAGGTCGGCGAGCAGCGATGCGGTGGCTTCGCCTTCGAGCGTGGGGCTGGTGGCGAGGATGGCTTCGTCGATTTCGCCACGCTCGGCGCGCGACGTCAGCGAACCGGTACGCAGATGCTCCGGGCCAACGCCGTGCAGCGGTGAGAGCGTGCCGTGCAGCACATGGTAGACGCCGTTGTAATGGGTGCGCTCGATGACCGAGATGCTGGTCGGCTCCTCAACCACGCAAACCTGGCGCTGATTGCGCGTCGGGCTCGAACAATAGACACAGGGGTCGATGTCGGTGATGT
This sequence comes from uncultured Acidobacteriaceae bacterium, assembly GCA_963737035.1. Taxonomy (GTDB): domain Bacteria; phylum Acidobacteriota; class Terriglobia; order Terriglobales; family Acidobacteriaceae; genus KBS-83. Next base: position 14,153 of record CAVTRJ010000026.1, read on the forward strand.
TGTTGCAGATGGAGCAGAGGCGCAGCTTTGCCTTGAGCTCGCGCACGGCATCGGAGAGCGCGTCGGCATCCGCCACGCTAGAGCGCAGGATGTGGAAGGCGAGGCGCTGGGCGCTCTTGGCGCCGATGCCGGGAAGTTTGCGCAGCTCC
>CAVTRJ010000027.1:0-51538 GCA_963737035.1 uncultured Acidobacteriaceae bacterium
CACTTTCCAGGAATACCGTAAGCATCGCAAAGCCCACTAATCACTCGTACTGTGGCAGGTGCTGTTGAGCAAACTCACTGGCTTCCCGAGAATTGACGAACAGCCAGAACGCGCATTGTGTATGCAAACTGGTTCGTATACCTGCCCTTCAGGCAGTGATAGAGTCAACCCTCATGCAAGATTTTTCAATGCATCATCATCCTATCGGCACACTGCTCGGCCCGCAGCTGCGTAGGAATCCTGATTCCTTTCGTCTCAGCGCGGAGCAGGTCGACTTCTTCCAGGAGCGGGGATATGTCAGCGGGCTTCGAGTGCTGCTGGACGAGCAGGTCGAAACACTGCGCAAGGAATTAGCCGATCTGGCCGATCCGAAGCATCCGGGACACTCACTTTTTTACGAATATCATTCGAACGAATCAACAACTCGAGATCACATTCTGTTCCATGCTTTAGGCGCCTGGCGGATCACGTCGGGTTTCCATGACCTGCTGTGGAACCCGGCACTCACGATTCCCGCAGCACAGTTGCTCGGCGGCCCCGTGCGCTTTTGGCATGACCAGCTTTTCTGCAAGCCTGCGCATCACGGCGGCGTTGTTGCCTGGCATCAAGACTATTCCTACTGGACGCGCACGCAACCACTTGCACACCTTACGTGCTGGATCGGCCTGGACGACTCCACGCGCGAGAATGGATGCTTGCAGTACATCCCGGGAAGCCATCGCTGGCCCGAGCTGCCGATCACGGGATTGGCTGGGGATATGGAGGCGATCCACCGAGTTTTGAGTGCTGAACAACGCGAGCAGTTCGATGCAGCGGTTGCGGTGGAGCTCAAAATGGGGGAAGCCTCATTCCATCATCCTCGTCTGGTGCACGGATCATTTGCCAATCACTCCGACCGCGCCCGCCGGGCAACAGTAGTCAATGTGATGCGGGATGGCGTTTGCTCCGCTACAAACGAGTCTCTGTTGCAGGGCATACCTATTATTCCGGCGGGAGAAAAGATCGAGGGCCAGTTTTTCCCATTGCTTTAAAGATCAGCGTGAGGACGAAGGATTCAGGTCCCCGAATACCTTCTGCACAGTGCTTGGATCTTGGCGGTCAGCTTAGGAACGCCGGTGGCCGCGACTTCGTTGTTCGCGCGGCTGGGTTCGTATTCGGCCGACATATAGCCCCTAAACCCAGCCGCCGCGAATAGCCGCCACACGCGGTCCAGATCCACGGGTGTCTGGTCGGAAAAGCGGTCGCGGATGTGGGTGTTAGAGGCGTACGGGATGCATGCCGCTATTTGTGCGTAGGCGTCCTGAGTGGCGGTGGGGATAAAGTTCGTAATATCGAGGTTGATTGCGGCGTAAGGCGAATTCACGCGCTGCATGATCTCAAGACATACCTCCGCATTCTGCGACACTCCGGCGTGGTCTTCGAGTCCAAGAGTGATACCTTTTTGGCCGGAATAGTCGCAGCCGGCTTTCATTGTCTCGACCACCCAGCCAATGGCTTCCTGCAAAGTGCTGCCGGGTGCTAACTTGCCTGCAAAAACCCTAAGATGGGAAGCTCCCAGCCGATCGGTGACGTCAACCCACTTTTTGATCTCGTTGAGGCTGTCGGCGCGCGCGGCGCGGCTGCCTTGAACCATGCTGACTCCGCATGCCGAGCCCGACAAGGGTATGGCGTTCTTGTAAGCCAGGTGACGAAGGCCATCCAGATATTCCGGCTCTGTGGATTTGAGATAGTACGCCGTCATGTCGACGCCATCCAATCTCAGTTCCACCGCCTTGCAAATAAAGTCTTCCAGAGTCATCGCACCACGCTTCAGTTCTTGGCCATAAGAGTAGGCGCAACAGCCCGAAAGCAGCCGGGACTTTTTACCGGTGTCTGTACCGCCATGCGCGGTTGCTCCCTGGGCGGCCGGAGATCCCAGAAGGGGCGCCCCTGCACCCGCCAACGCGCTCAATCCAGCAGTCTTCAAGAACTCGCGACGAGATTTTTTGGAATGCATTTGGGCCTCCGGGGAACACAAATTGACGTCCTTCTCCCAGTGCAATGGTGCGCGAGCAGCAAGAGCATTTGTAGCGTGGCAATCAAACACATATGCCGCGGTCTCCAGTGATTCATGGAGACCATGCCTTGGCGATGACTCATTGCTATTCCATTTCAAAGGCGACATATTGTGTCACCCCACGCCGCTCAATTTCGAAAACGATCGCGTCTCCGGCCTTAAAGCCTGCTAGACCACGTTCCAGCTGTTGCTTGTCGCTCACGGGCTTGCCGTTGATGGAGGTAATCACGTCGCCCACGCGCAAATCCGCCAGCGTAGCCGGTTCTCCGCTGAGCAGGCCTGCAATGACTACACCGGACCGGGTTCGAGTCGCCATGGCCTCCATAAGTTGAGGGTCTAAGCCCACCACGAAAATGCCGAGAGACGCAATCAAATCAGTCTTGGGATTAACGAGATCCGAAAGATTGTCGAACGTCGGAAGTATTGGAACGGGTGCCAGCGAAAGTGAGACCGGTTTGCCATCCCGCAGTACCTTCATGTCCATCGGCGCCCCTCGCGGGTGCAGGTACAGAGACGCCACATACTTGGGCAGGGATTCAATAGGGAATCCATCAACAGACACCACAACATCCTTCGGACGGAGACCACCGATACCTGCGGGTCCGTCGGGAGCGACATCAGAAAATATCACGCCGGCATCTTGAGGAAGCTGTAGTCCGGCAGCGAGCACCGGTGTGATCGTCTGCGCATGGGCCCCAATGGTGAGCCCCGGAATCGTGCCAAATTTTTTGATCTGCGCATAGGCAAATTGAACGATTGGCTCGGGAATAGCAAAGCCCAGCCCCTCGCTGCCGCCCCCGGAGGTATAGATAAAGGTGTTGATGCCGACGAGGTTTCCATCACGATCTACAAGCGGGCCGCCGCTGTTGCCTGGATTGATCGGCGCGTCTGTTTGCACATAAACCATGGGGCGCTCCGGATCCGGCTGCCGGCCGAGAGCGCTGATGATTCCGCTGGTGACAGTGTGATCCAGCCCCTGTGGCGATCCGATCGCCAACACCAGCTGGCCCAAATGGACCTTGTAGTTTAGTGAAAGAGGAAGATTAGGAAGATTCTTTTCATCGATCTTGATAACTGCAATATCTGCGTAGCGATTGGTGCCGATGAGAGTTGCATCGTAGACATGTTCCTTGTGAGAGAGCATCGTGTGTCCGGTTACCAGTTCGACCGTTGCGGGAGAAAGGGTGACGCGGATGCGCAGAGCGCCCGACACAACGTGATTGTTAGTGATGATGTATCCATCGGGATCGACGATCACTCCCGACCCAAGGCTCCGTTGACGCTGGAAGGTCTGGGAGTCGCCACTTTCACCATGTTCCGGCAAGCTGTAACTAGTGACGTCGATCTGGACCACCGAGCGCATGACGCGTTCGGCGACTTTATCGAGGGCTTGATCGTATTCCTGCAGAATTGACGGAGCGGCGGTAGCGTCGGGTTTCTCTTGCGCGTGAACAGCGGATGAACAAGACAACCAGGCGAGCGAAACGGAAAACAGCACTCCATATTTCAATTTCATATTTGGATTCCTCAAGGAATACGGGCCCAATTCCGGGCAAAGCGCCAGCGATTTCTGAGGGCCATGTGGAGCAAAAAAGTTCCTCGACAAGGCACTCGGCCACAATAGCTCTCAGATGGAAGTCCCCATCATCACAGGGCTTTTGCCATAGGAAGTCAACGATGAATCGGTAATTTGCGAGATCCTTCTGGTCACCCGGGGTTGTTATAGACTGCTCGGAGCCGTCACAAGCCCGCTTTAAGGCCGAATTCAATCGCAGAGGACTGATGACCACGCTGCGTCGGGTCGAATACGCTCACCAGCGCAAGATGCGCGAACGCAATACCGCTGCGTATCGCGCGGCGCATTGGCCTATCTGGATATTTGTGTTTTTTCTTGCCCCTGGTCCGCTGGTCTTTGATCTATTTGCCGGTCGCGGCAATCGTTGGAATCTTCTATGGCTCGGCATTGTGCTAATCGGCACAGGCATTGCCGCCTTGCGTGGGCGCCTCCCCGGTGCAGAGCCGGGACCGTACATTCTTCGCTTCACGGAAGACCGGCCGAACCCGCTCTATCGGCGCGTTTGCTATACGTTCGGCTGGAACGCTGCGGTCAATTTTGCATTGATGAATCTGCTAGGCCTGGTAATCGCCGTCGCAACCGGGGGCTGGTATATGCAGCAGATCTATGCCCGCGTTTACGTGGCTGTGCTGGTTGCGATTGTGCTGCTCGGCATCGCGGGCGTGCTGCCCCGCGTGCGCCGCTCAACCAAAGGTGAGGGCTGGGAGCGGCGGTATTTCTATGGGACGGTATGGGCCGCGACACTCAGTCAGACCGTGCTTCTCATCCTGTGGAAGCTATTGCCGCCTTCACACGGAGGCGACGTGGTGAAGCTGGTCGTCTATTGCGCGATGCTGCTGATCGTGGGGATAGCGGCCGTTGCCGGGCTGCTGCCACGTACCCGGCCGATTTTGCCAGGGGAGCTCGTCGTTGCGGATTAAGCGAGTCGCAGTAGCCGTAGTTGTTACGCCATTTGCGCTTGCGGCACTGGGCTGGATTTTGCAACGCGCCGCTCTCAAGCGCGACGCGCGGCGCTATCCACCACAAGGATTGCTGCTCGCACGGCGCGGCCGCTATCTGCATGTTGTCCAGCAGGGAACCGGGCGCCCTGGAGTTGTCTTCGAAGCAGGTTTAGCTGCGAGTTCGCTTAGCTGGGCGCGCGTACAACCGCTGGTCGCTACGTTCGCCGGCACGTCGGCTTACGACCGTGTGGGGCTGGGATGGAGTTCGCCACTCGGATCGCATCACGGTCTTGAGCAGATGCTCGACGATTTGCATGGCGTTGTGGGGTGGGCGGGAGGTGGCGAACCGGTCGTCTTGGTCGGGCATTCATTTGGCGCATTGCTTCTGCTTGCATACATGCAACGCTTTCCGGAGCATGTTGCCGGGCTGGTGATGATTGAGCCGGTATCGCTTTCAGCCTGGTCGAAGTGCTCCGCTGCCGAGCAGCAGCGGCTCAAGCTAGGCGCAGCTTTGTCGCGGCGCGGAGCGTGGCTGGCGGAGTTTGGAGTCGTGCGTGCCGCGCTTGCGCTGCTGTTACATGGAGGCCGGCGTTGGTCGGGGCAGATCGGAAAGTACGCCGCAGGGCAGGGCGCTCCGACACTCGAGCGGTTGATAGGTGAGGTGAGCAAGCTTCCGGAAGAGTTGTGGCCGGTGATCACGAGGCAATGGAGTCGCCCGCAGAGCTTCCATGCGATGGCCAGGATGCTCGAGGCGCTGCCAGCATGCGCCGCAGATGCCGGGCTATCCATCGTTGCCGGCGGAAATGCCGGTTGCGATTCTTTCTGCCGCCTCGGCAAGGGAGGAGGAATTGCAAGAGCGCGACGGTTGGCTCATGGGCCTGGTGGAGACCGAACATTTGGTGCTACCGGACAGCGGTCATTGGCTGCACCTGGAGAGACCGGAAGAGGTCGCGACTGCTATTCGGTGGTGCGTGGAGCGAGCGAGAATACGAGCTTAAGCACGCCGACAAATTCGCCTAATCAGGATTGCTATTTGCCGGGACAACATATTTTGCGGCAAGTGCAGATGCCGATTCGATCTGGCTGCGCACCCATGCATCATCGCGTCCTAGTTCTCGCGCCAGCAATGTGGCGACAGGCTCGATCATGCGCTGTGCCGCTCTCGCATTGAGAAACAGCGCGCGCGTCCGGCGGGAGATGACATCGTCCACCGTGCGGGCCATCTCTTCACGAGCAGCCCATACCACTTCGGCAGCGATATATGGAAGCGACGAATCAAGCTTTACGGCGAGCGACGGGTCACTTGCAGCGAGGGCCTGAACGGCCTGGGCATCGCTTCCATACACCCAGAGTGAACCGAGATCGTCGATCTGCTCGCGATATCCATGGATGTGCAGATCGCGTGTCACGCAGGGTTTCTCATCGAGCCGCCCGAGCGTGATGGCGTGATCGACGCAATCTTCCGCCATGTGTCGATAGGTAGTCCATTTGCCACCGGCGATGGTGAGCAGGCCGGAGTTGTCGACATGGATCGTATGATCGCGCGAGAGTGCCGCGGTCTTGCCGGAGTCCGATCCGGCGGCCTTCACCAGAGGGCGAATGCCGACGTAGACGCTGAGGATATCTTCCCGGCGTGGCGGGCGGCTGAGATAGCGCTCAGCCGTTTCGAGGATGAAGTCGATCTCCTGTTCCATTGGCAAAGGATCGTACGAAGCTTGTTCGATGGGCGTGTCCGTTGTGCCGACGACGGTGTGACCATGCCAGGGAATCGCGAACAGCACACGACCGTCGCTGGTGTGCGGAACCATGATGGCGGCGTCGCCCAGCAGAAATGACCGCTCGAAGACAAGGTGGATGCCCTGACTCGGTTCCACCATGGCGCTGGCCTGCGGATCAGAAAGCTGGCGCACTTCATCTGTGAAGATGCCGGTCGCGTTGATCACCACATTTGCTGCTGCCGTGAGACGACGGCCGCTCTCGCTGTCAATAGCGATAACGCCATTCACAAAACCATCGCCATCCTTCGTGATCTCGACGACACCTGCGTAGTTGAGCAACGTAGCGTTATGGTCGGCGGCTGTCCGCGCGAGATGGATAAGCAATCGAGTGTCATCGAACTGGCCGTCGTAGTAGACGACGCCGTGCTTCAGTCCATCGGTCTGGATGTTAGGCAGCCGTTCGAGGGTCTCTTCGCGCGAGAGAACACGGGACCGGCCGAAGCCGTACCTTCCAGCGAGCAGGTCGTAGATCTTGAGCCCTATGCCGTAGAACGGTGTCTCCCACCAGGAGTAGCTGGGCACGACAAACGCGAGGTCGTGCACAAGGTGCGGCGCGTTCTGGCGCAGCAGGCCACGTTCCTTCAAGGCTTCCATTACCAGCGAGACGTTGCCTTGTTCCAGATATCGCACACCGCCGTGAACCAGCTTGGTGGAGCGGCTGGAAGTTGCTTTGCCAAAGTCTTCGCGCTCCAACAGCAGGACGTCATAACCGCGGGTGGCCGCATCCACCGCAATTCCCATCCCAGTTGCGCCGCCACCGATGATCACGATGTCCCATGGCGTGGTGCGTGCCTCCACGCGGGCTAGCATCTCATCGCGTTTCATGCCGATTCACCCTTCGTTGCGGATTGCGAACGGCTGTCAGGATGTGTCCATCCATGCGCGCGCGTCACGGCCTCGCGCCAGCGCTCGCGCTGCTGCTGCGCCTTGCTGCGGTCCGGATTGGGATCGAACCGCCGGCCCTCACCGCGAAGTTTCTGTATTTGTTGCGGGCTTTCCCAGAAGCCGGTTGCCAGGCCGGCAAGGTATGCTGCACCGAGCGCTGTCGTCTCCACATATTGCGGTCGCAGAACAGGGATACCGGCGATATCGGCCTGACACTGCATCAGCAGATCATTCGCGGCGGCGCCACCATCGACGCGCAATTCGCGAAAGGGATTAGCCGTCTCCCGGTCCATCGCCTCCATTACATCAACCACCTGGAAGGCAATGCTCTCCAATGCTGCGCGTGCAATGTGGCCGGGCTGTGTACCGCGCTCGAGTCCGATCAGCAAGCCGCGTGCATACGGATCCCAATGCGGCGCACCCAAGCCGACAAAAGCGGGCACAAAAACGACGCCGCCATTGTCGGGAACAGAGGCGGCCAGCGCCTCCACATCTTCCGATTTGCGAATGATGCCGAGGTTGTCCCGCAGCCACTGAACGACCGCTCCGCCGATGAAAATCGATCCCTCCAGCGCATACTCAAGCTTGCGCCCTAGGCTGCAGGCGAGCGTCGTGATGAGGCGGTTCTCCGAGAGAACGAATTTGTCACCGACGTGCTGCAAGAGGAAACAGCCTGTCCCGTAGGTATTCTTCGCGTCACCCGGCGAGAGGCATAACTGCCCGAAAAGCGCGGACTGCTGGTCGCCCGCGACGCCAGCGATCGCAATCGAGCCAAGTCCGAGAGTTGTGGTTACCTCGCCAATGCGGTCGCTTGACCAGATCACTTCGGGCATCATGCTTTCGGGAATCTTCAACAGCCGCAGTAATTCCGAGTCCCACTTGCCATCGACAATGTTGTAGAGCAGGGTGCGTGAGGCGTTGGTCTGATCGGTGACGTGGCGCTTTCCGCTGGTCAGGTTCCAGATCAGCCAGCTATCAACTGTACCGAACGCCAGCTTGCCGGCTTGGGCTTTTCGTCGAGCTCCGTCGACGTTATCGAGTATCCAGGCGACTTTGGTTCCTGAGAAGTAGGAGTCGAGCAGCAATCCTGTCTTCTGCCGGACCGTAGCTTCAGCGCCCTCGCCGCGTAGTTGATTGCAGAGCGGCGCGGTGCGCCGGTCCTGCCACACGATGGCGTTGTAAACGGGTTTTCCGGTCTCGCGATCCCAAACGATCGTGGTCTCCCGTTGATTGGTAATGCCGAGCGCCACGACATCGCGGGGCCGAATGCCGGCGCGGGTCAGCACCTCGACGGCTACGGTAAGTTGGGACGTCAGGATGTCGTAGGGGTCGTGCTCCACCCAGCCGGCATTGGGGAAGTGTTGCCCGAATTCGTGCTGTGCCTGGGCTACGCTCTGGCCCTGTTGATCGAACAGAATAGCGCGCGAGCTTGTGGTGCCCTGGTCCAGAGAAAGGATGTACGGCATACGGCGGTAATTATATGCAACGCACAAAAACGGGAGCGGTTGTTACGCGATGAGAGCTTGACGCGATGAACGCGCACGCAGTGCCAGGCCACTGGCGACGGAGGTGAACTCGTCACCCGTGCGCACTCGGACTGCACCGAACCTGCGCTCGAAGATGCGGCGGACCGCAGGCACCAACGATGTCCCGCCGGTGAGAAAGACCCGATCGACTGAAGCATCATTCACCTTCGCGTTCGCCATCACTTCTTCAACAGCCTGCGCGATGGCTGCGAGGTCAAACGCGATCCATGCCTCGAACTCGGAGCGTGTGACGGGTGCATGCAGGTTGAAACCGTGGTCGCGGAAGTGAAATTCGGCTTGCTCCTGAGTGGAAAGCGCGATTTTGGTTTTTTGGACAGCCTGATGCAATTGATAACCGAGATCGGCTTCGATCAATTCCGAAAGGGCCTCTATCTTGGCCGGCTCGAAGGCTCTAATGCGCGCCGCGCGGAGCATCTCGCTGACAGCGCGGGTGCGCAGAAACGAGAGATGGTGCCAATGCTCGAGCCGTACGTAGACCCAGCTTGGTACAGCGACCAAAGTCTTGCCGCCGGAATTTTCGAGTGTGCCTGCGCCAAGATGAGGCGAGACGAGGTGACGAACCAACCGCGCATCGAAGGTGTCTCCCGCCAAACCGACGCCGCTGGTGGCGAGCAACTCGGTCCTCTCTTTCTGCTGCATTGCGTGCGGGCGAAGTTTTAGAAGCGAGAAGTCGCTGGTGCCGCCGCCAAAGTCGCCGATCAGCACAAGTTCGTCTTTGGTTAGAGTCGAAGCGTAGTGATGGGCTGCAGCAACGGGTTCAAACTCGAACTCCACGTCCGTAAAGCCGGCTCTTGAGAATGCATTGCGGAGACGTTCCAGCGCGAACTCATCATCGGCATCAGAGCCGGCGCCCACAAAATGGACGGGGCGTCCCACCGTGGCAGCCGTGATGGAGCGGCCGAAGTAGCTTTCCGCATGCTTGCGCAGATCGGCGAGAATGCGGGCGACTAGATCCTCCAGCAGTTGCTGCCTGCCGAACACCTCCGTGCCCGTGAGTGTGCGGCTGGAGAGATACGACTTGAGGGACTGGATAAGCCGGCCCTTCGGTTCGGCCGCGAGGTACCGCTCGATGCCCTCTGGGCCGCTCCAGGAGTGCAGTTGCGACCGGCTCTTGGTTTTCGTCTGTTCGAGGTAGAGAAGAGAGCGATACGTCGCGGTGAGGCCGCCCGCGGCGGGCACCTGTAGCAGCCGAACACGTCCCTGATCGTCGGCTAGCGCAATCGAACTATTGGTTGTTCCAAAATCAATACCGACCATAAATGGCGCACCGCTTCCAGTCTTTCACGGGCGCGCCCGCAACGCAGCGGCTGCTTGATCGGTTATTCCATCGGCGCGGCGATATAGGCTCCTCTTCGCGATTGCGCGTCCACTGGAGAAGCATAGAACGCCGGTCTGCCAGAGATAGAAAAGACAGCGGGAGTGTCCTCGAAGAGATCGAAGGTGAGAACTTCACCCGGGGCCAGTCCCCGGACGACACTCAGCGGGATGCGTACACTCGGCAGCTGCAGGGTCGCGAGATGCATGGTTCGCTGCAAGCGGGTGAGCAGGCCATTTCGCATTTCCGGCGATGTTTGCCGTTGTGTCTTCGGCGGCCCATCCAGTGAACGGATCAGGACCTTTGCCGCGTCGGACGAGAGCGTGAATGTGATGCGTCCTCGTTGTGTGCCGCAGTTCAGATCGAAGAAAAGTGACAATGTGCTGTCGATGGTGGGCATGAGCCGGTCGATAGAGCGGGCCGGAAGTGAGACGTCATTTCTGATCTCCAACTCAGGCGATGAAAGTGCGGTACTGAAGTCGCGGCAGATGAGATCCACAACGCTGCGGACGATGGAGCCCTCGATTTCAGTGGGCTCCCGCTCCAGCGATGTGCCGCCAGGGCCGCCAAGCAGGAGCTCGACGAAGAGATAGACCAGAGGGAGATCCATCTGCAGCAGAGCCGGTTGCGAGGCAGGACCCACAGCGAGCGTGGTTACATAGTGCGTTTCTGCCTCCGGTGAGTGAATGACCTCATAAAACGGCACACGTTCTACTCCCGCAAAGGCAGCGGTGAAAGGAACGCCCAGCCAGCGAGTCATGTTAGCGTTTACCGCACGTGTAAAGAGCAGGCACAAACTGTGTAGCGTCAGCCGCTGCGCCTCATTCAGGACAGTCGGCGCAATGAGCCGCGCATGCAGCGGGACAGGAGTTTCATCTGGATTCGCGTTTGGGAGAGGAGAATCGATTTGCATAGAGTGCCCTGCGTCAAGTAGGCAAGTGCAAGCTCCGTACCAGATCTCCAGCCCGAATCTTAAAGAGCTCTAATGAAGTCACGGCATCTTCAATATCTCTTAAGCCACCGATTCAGAGAGCCTCCTCACGGCTCATTATGACCAGAAATGGTCTTAGACACTAATCAGCGTCTCGTTAGAAAACACCTACGGATTTGTCCAGGGCCTGACCCCTCCGCTGCTACACTCAGTCGCGCCTGCTTTCGCTGACAGCCCGGCAGGCGGCTCGAATCTCGCGTCGATGCTCAGACATGCGGAGGATCCATTGCTCACACGTCGCACAGCTGTCAGAGGAATTCTCAGCGCGGCTGCCGCTTTCGCGTGTCACCAGGGAGCACGATCAGCCCGCGCCGAGGCGGACGAGCCCATCGTGTTGCGCCCGGGGCCCGGAGCCCCGGTGAACATCGCAACGGAATTCATGGGGCTCGGCTACGAAATGTCCTCTGTGGCCCGGTTAGGTCTGCTCAGCCCGAACAATCGCGAATATGTCGCTCTTGTGCGTGGACTCGGCGCTAAGGGGATCATGCGCGTCGGCGGCATCGTAGCGGATTACACGCGATTTGATGCGCATGGGCCGGTTATGGCCGAGCCTCACAATACTGTGATCAGCGAGGCGAGCCTTCAGCAGTTCTCCGGGTTTCTGGAACGAACAGGCTGGCGGGCCATCTGGAGCCTTAACTTCGCGCAGGGTTCTCTTCAGGATGCGGTAAATGAGGCCAGAGCAGTGGAAGCGGCACTGGGAACCCGCCTGTTTGCCTTCGAACTCGGTAATGAAGTGGAGAACTACGCACGCGGAAGCCACCCATTCCGGCCGTCCACCTGGGACTATGGCGCCTATCGCAGAGAGTATTCGGCATGGCTTGCGGCGATCCGAAAGGCTGTGCCCCGAGCTCGATTCGCCGCTCCCGATACGGCAAGCTCTGTGCAATGGGTTGAAGAGATGGCGAGTGATGCGAACGGAGATGTCCAACTGCTGACCACTCACTACTACCGTACCGATCAAAGTCACGGCAGTGCGGAGCAGTTGCTCATCCCTGATCCGAAATTGAAGGATACTCTTTCGCGCCTCAGCATCGCCTCCGGACGAGGTGGTATTCCATGGCGCATGTGCGAAGCGAATTCTTTTTCAGGCGGTGGTCTCCCCGGCGTGAGTGACAGCCTCATCGGAGCCCTGTGGACACTCGATTTCATGCTCCTGCTTGCGAAGTTCGGTTGCTCGGGTGTCAACATTGAAACGGGCGTGAATCAGCTCGGCTTTCTAAGTTGCTACTCTCCCATTCGGAACGACAATAGCGGGAATGCCTCGGCGGGAACGACCTATTACGGAATGCTGGCTTTTGCCGAGGCCCGCAAGGGCTGCACGCAAATGCTCGCGGTTGATGCTGATCTTAAAGGGCTGAACGCGACCGCCTATTCGCTTGGCAGATCTGGCACGCGAAACGCTATGGTCTTCGTGAACCGGGAGAGATCACGCAATGCTGTCGTCACTATTCAGGATCTTGGGATGCGCGATGTAACAGTGCTTCGGCTCACAGGCTCATCCAAGAGCCAGACTACATTTGGAGAGTCATCGGTAGACGCCGAGGGACACTGGTCCGCAATGACAATGGAGAGGGCTCGTGATGGGAAAATCAGTGTTCCAGCGATGAGCGCCATTGTGGCGCGTGCGGGCGAGAATGACGGTTAGACAGCGGAGCGCACTTCAACCACAAGGTAAGCGGCTGGAAGCCCGACGTCGACGAGAGCGCTACCTGGATAGGTCGTGAGGGGCCGCTGGGCGGGAAGGTGACCGGCCCGATCCGGAAATGAAGTAGTCGACGGGTTGCTAGACGGCAACGCGATCGCAGGCCCGGTCCTCGGAAGCGCAAGCCGTACGGTGTCAAAGTTAATTTGCGTCACGCGGCTGAACCCCAACCCCGATCGCCTCAGCACCATCTCGCCGGGAGTGCGTCGGCGATGGTGCGCCAAAACGAATTGTCCTCATCAACCACTCATTGCGACGGGAGTGAATCGCCCATCTCTCGTACGTAATCCTGGATGCTTTGTTTCTAGATTCCGTATTGCGTGCAGGAGCAGTTGTCCCTTATCCCGCAAATCAGGATGGTTGCCACAAGTCAATGTCTGCTCGCGTCAGACGCCCATTGGCCATGATGTTGCATTCATTGGCAGCAGAGTATCGAGACCTGCAGGATACCGGCTGGAGAGCAATTCCCGTCGAGCGGATATGAGGGCGTGCCATGCAAATTACTACCAAAGGTTTCCGGAAATCAGCCTTCGCAACATCTTTAGCCTTTATGGCAGCGAGTTTCATCTCGCTGCCAATGGTGCTTGCGCAAACGTCCACCACTGGCTCCATCAACGGAACAGTTACCGACTCTACCGGAGCCGCGGTTCCAGGTGCGGCCGTTGTATTAAAGGACACCGCAAACGGTGTGATCGTCAATTTAACGACCAATGCGGAAGGGTCGATTCACAGCGCCATTCTTAGCGCCGGATACCTTTAGCGTATCGGCCACAGCCGCCGGATTTCAGTCCAACACAATTATGATTCAGGTACTGACTGGACAGCAGTCTGCGGTCAATATTGAAGGTGTCGCCGAGCACGAACACACAAACCGTGCAGGTGAACGCTAATGATGCCCAGTTGATCGACACTCAGACGGCGAATCTGACGACAACGTTCACCACCCAGCAATTTCAGAACCTGCCCGCACCTGGCGGAGATATCACCACCATTGCGTACACAGTGCCGGGCGTGGTGGTGGGCGCGGGGACGAGCGGGATTTGGCAGCTTTACCTCTGACGGGATTCCTGGGCTATCCAACCTGGTAGTGATCAACGGCGCTGATTACAACATCGGTCTGTATGGTGGACTAGGCATTTTCCGGCTCTTCGAACCTGACTCTCGGGCAACAGGAGATCGCGCAGGCGGCGGTCGTGCAGAACGGCTATAGCGTGCAGTATGGGCGGCAAGCGGGCGTGATCGAGACTTACGCGACGAAGTCCGGCGGCAACCGCGTGCATGGGTCTGGCGCAATGGCAGTACAACAGCTCCGGACTGAATGCGAATGATTTTTTCAATAAGCAACAAGGCGGTTCCCGCCCCAAAGCTGTTTCCAATCAATACGCCGCCCAGGTCGGCGGACCGATCAAGCGCGACAAGCTGTTCTTCTTTGTGGACACGGAGGGAATCCGCTATCATCGAGCCAATTGTCTGCTTTATCAACCTGCCTTCGCAGACGCTCGCAAAATAGCATCCTGGCGAATCCCGGTATCACCCCCGGTAGCAAGAGCTTATATGGCGCGATGTTCAAAGGCACAGCGGCGGCTGGCGCCTATGCAAAGACTGTTCCAGTGACCACTGGCCCCGGCGCTCTGCAGGATTCGAGTGGCAATTACGGTTGCGGAGCGGGCCCCAACTCACCTAAGCCAGGTACAGGACTTGCAGGAACACCGGACTACGCAACCGGCGGCACGCTGGGCTCGAGCGCTGCAGAAGGCTGTATTAACTCGGGATTTCTTACCTCGGTTGCGCTCAACCGGGAGTGGATGGCGGCAGGAAGGCTTGACTGGAACATCAACGACAGGCACCGGATCTTCTTTCGAGTTACGGACGACCAGGGCAACCAACCTACCTATGTGAGCCTGATCAACCCGAACTGGAGCATGGTCAGCAATCAGCCGGGCTGGACCGGACAACTCAACGACACCTACACGTTCACTCCGAACCTTACCAATCAGTTTCTTGCGGCAGCGGTTTATTACAGCGGAATCTTCCAACCGCCAGACCTTCAGGCCGGGCTTGCGGCGTCTCCCACGGAGTTCGATCAAGGCAACAGCGGGGGAACGCAACTTGACCGCGGCGGTATCGGGCAAAGCACGTTCTTCACCGGATCCACGACGCTGGGCGCGCCCTGGATCGACTTTCCGGGCGGGGTGAACGCCACGCAGTACCAGGCGGTCGATAATGTTTCCTGGATCAAGGGAAACCACAGCCTCAAGTTCGGGTTCGATTTCAAGCGATTCGTGACTACCGATATCAGCCTGCAGACAGCTGCTTATGGCGGCGACTACATCTTCGGCGGCATGGGCGATGAGGCCGGCGGCTCTCTGCCCGGAGGCGCCGGTTCCGTATTCACACAGTCATTTCCGGCATTCGGCAATATACACAGCGCTTTTTATAACTTCGGCATTTTTGCGCAGGATGAGTGGAAGGTGCTGCCAAACCTGGTGCTCGACTTCGGCCTTCGGGTGGACCGCAATGGAAACCCGACCTGCAACGAGAATTGCTATTCGCGTTACCAGGGAGGTTTCCCCAATACTTCGGCAACTCTGGATACTCCTTACAATGCCACTCTTTTCGGCCGGACATGGCAATCTCTTCCCATCCATCGAAGCGGCCGTGGTACAGCCGC
This sequence comes from uncultured Acidobacteriaceae bacterium, assembly GCA_963737035.1. GTDB lineage: Bacteria > Acidobacteriota > Terriglobia > Terriglobales > Acidobacteriaceae > KBS-83. Next base: position 15,466 of record CAVTRJ010000027.1, read on the forward strand.
GCTTCGGGTTCAATCTGGATCTCCATGGTGATGGAAAGACGGTTGTCCGCGGCGGGATCGGGCTGTTCGCCGACAACTTTCCTGCCTTGATTGCAGAGCAGACTTTCCTGTCGTTCCCGAACAGTTACACTGCGTTCGTAGACCGGCACAGTCGCCCAGGATGCGGGAAGCGCCTTTGCTTTTGCACAGGGATCCGCGCAGGCTGTGTTGGCATGGCTTTGGGCAGGGCGCAAGCTTCAACCAGCTGACAAGCCAACTCGCCCGCAAGGGATACCGTTCCTCTCGCCCAACTACACCACGACTCCGAACGACTTTCACGGTGCTCGGTATCTTGAATTCAGCATGCAATTGCAGAGGCAGATCACGCAGAATGATGCGGTGATCGTTTCCTATGCCGGGAATCATGGTTACGACTTGTTCGTCGCGAACAATCACCTGAATCAGAACTTTGGTCCAAATTTTCAGTGCTTTTGACGGAGGGGCTTCCGGCAGCGTCGCCGGATCCACGATTCGGGCAAGATTCGAGTTTTCAGCAACGATGCGATCTCGAACTATAGCGGCGTTTCGGTCCAATACAAGCACATTGACCACAGCGGACTGACAACCGATATCGCTTACACTTATTCGCACGCTCTGGATGACATCTCCAATGGCGGCAATGCACAGCTGCCATATAGCAATGGCTCTATTGAGCTTCCAGATGACGCCGGGGCTGCCATCCACGCTGATGTATTCGAGCTCCGACTATGACATCCGTCACAACTTTGTCATGGACCTGGTCTATGTGGAGCCCCATCGCTTTGACAACATATCGTGAATTCCGTGGCGGCCGGATGGACGCTGGGGTCGAAGGCGTTCTGGCGCTCGGGAGAGCCATTCAGCGTGCTCAACACAATGCCGGCGCAGCCTCGGGGCGAGCGGAACCGGCGGCGCTGATTGTGCTCGCGGAAGTACTGGACAACCATTTCAACCATTCCTGCACTTCTTACCACAATCCCTGCTTCCAGGAGCTTGGCATCATTCAATGGAACGGGGCCTACGGCTTCTCCGATAAATCCAAACACTGGGCTTCCTCTCAACGCGGCAACAACTCTTCGGCAACATTCCCCGAAATTCTTTCACGCGGCCCGCACTTTTCCGACGTCGATATGACGCTCTTCAAGGACGTTTACAAGAAGGAGTCTTTGCGTTCCAGGTCGGCGCGCAGGCATACAACACTTTCAATCATGTGAACTTCGCGCAACCGAACAATGATGCCTCAGACCCGAAAGCATTGGGCCAGATTTCCGGGGACATCAATGCGCCAACCAGTCCTTACGGATCCAGCCAGCAGTCGACTGTTTCCGGGCGTGTGCTTGTGGTGCAGGGGCGTCTTGTCTTTTGAGAGACAGGGCGCCTGGCCTGCCCGAAGAGGTAACTTCCTCTTCGCCACTCTGTTGTGGGCGCCCCGCTCGTCGCGTTATTAAAGGCCGATGCCAAGGTTACCGCGTAGCTTTTCGCGACGTGCAGTAATGGACACTCAATGTTTCCCTGGAAAACCGCCTAGACCGTGGAAGGTCATGTATAGCGAATAGCCGCTAACGGCGATGGCGATTGCCATCTCGATCAAGAGGACGGCAACGCCATATTTGTACCAGGGCTCGTGGGGAATCGACTCAGTTGGCGGTTTTGCCGTATTCATGATGGATCTCCGTTGTTTGAGATTGTGGGCGATGGACTGCGGGGCCGTTACGCCTCTTCCGGGGCAAAGACGTGCGTTAGCAGACCGTGCTCTTCGGGGTGGCGCTCGTAACGCGCAGCCCAAAAGTAGAAGAGTATGAATGGCACGAACAGATAGAGTGCAGCGTAGAGGTAGCCCATGTGAAGGTTTGTTCCACTTGAGAAGATCAAGGGATAAACGATACCGCCTGCAGTCGATACGCCGCCGATGAATCCGGCCGCGGCACCTGGGCGATCAGGAAATAACAACGGCACCAGTGCAAACGTGCCGCCTGTCCCGCACGAAATAAAAATTCCGATAGCCACGAGTACTGCAACGGAAAGATGCAAGGAGCCGGACAGTCCCGCTGCCGTGAGGGCCGCCATGCCGAGAGTGATCAAAATAAGAGCACTTCCCAGCCAATGAAGACGCGGCGCATAGGGCAGGCTCTTAGCAATGAACGGCAGAGGTGTCCACCCCTTGCGTTGAAAAAGATCGGACATGAATCCGGAGAAGGGACGAAAGAGGGATGCGGTAAAGGACTGTACCGCCGCGAAAGTTCCAGCAGCTATTTGTATGCCCGCGACGCCAGTGAAGCCAAGGGCCAGGATTGCATCGTGAAAGCCACGCGTGAAGTAGCCTGGCAACCAGGCATTCATGGCAATTTCCAGGCCGAAGGACATTGCATAAGCGAGCATCAGGGCGATCGCGATGTAGCGGCTCCAGACGAATATTGTGTCGCGCATATTGCTTCGGCCGCGAACGAGCTCACGCTGCTCCGCAGTTTTGGCGGAGCTCCCGCGCAGGAGATACACGCCGGCAATCACGATCGCAATCACACCCAGCCACAGAAATGCGCCGTGATAGTTTGTACCAAACATTCGCGGCAGAACCAGCGCGCCGAAACCGGCACCTACGTTGCCCGTTCCCGCGTAGAGCCCCTCTGCGGTGCCAATCTCATGAGCTTCGAACCATTGGGCAACATGCTGGATACCAACCACAAACGAGACCCCGGCAATGGCTACAATGACACGCTCGATAAAAAGAAGCCTGTAGCTTACGGTGTATGCGGAAGCGATTGATACGAAGCCGCAGCCTGCGAGGAGAACAGCGAAGGTCCTCGGCGCTCCGAAGCGGTCCGACGCCCAGCCTGCGACGATTCGACCGATCGGCGCCATCCAGATCGCAGAACTCGCCAGAAGGCCTAGAGCCTTAATGCTCAAGTGATAATGGGCGGCGATGCTTGGGCTGAATGCAGCAGTTGAGAACCACATGAGAAAGCACCAGAAAAAGCCCACGGTAGCGATGATGAGCTGTTCGACCTTATGCGTCGTCATAGCTTTTCTCCTCCTATAGGGACTGAATGGATGGCGCGGTTACGACTCCAGGAGGTCACTGAGAGACCCTGCGAACAGCACCATGCCCGCCGGTGAAATCGGCAACCATCCAAATGCGCTCGAGGCGCGAATTAGGTTTTTAGAGATGAAAGCTCGCACAGATCGTGGCGAGAGGGCCGGCACAGGCGAGGTGCGGCTCAACAGGAACCTGTTGAACCGAAAATATCTCAGTGCCGGGGATGACGCAAGAGGATACCCAGTTGAAATTGGGCAGGCGAACCTCAGCCATGCGGTTCAGAGGCTCTCTTGTGCAGCCAGCCATGCTGAAGTATCATCAGCCTACCTTCCTTTGCCGGCACCTTGCCTGTGCTGGCCGGATCTCCACGATTGAGCTTGTATCTCAGGGCAGTTTGCCTTGATGGATCGACTTTCGCAGGTCGCTTTGTCGATTCAACTCGTCTTGTCATTCGCGAATGACCGCCGGCTTTTTGAGGCGTGGAGGAGATCATGGACTTGCCCCTGCTTGAGCGGGCAAAAGAGGGTGGAGAACAGTTTCGACTCACCCCTGCTGCGGGCCGTGCGCAAAGCACGTTGCCTGCCGTCGCCTTGACTCCAAACCGGCTGCCTCTCCCCGGCGAACAATACCGGTTTCACCTGGATATGACGCAGTGCATCGGATGCAAGTGCTGCGTGGTGGCGTGCAACGAGCAGAATGGAAATCCCGCTGAGATCCAGTGGCGGCGGGTGGGCGAGATCGAAGGTGGCACCTATCCCGATACGCTGCGGCACTATCTGTCGATGGGCTGCAATCACTGCCTTGAGCCCACCTGCATGACCGGCTGCCCTGTCAATGCATACACGAAAGATCCGTTGACGGGCATCGTGCTGCACAGCGCGGAGCGTTGCATCGGCTGCCAGTATTGCACCTGGAACTGCTCCTACGGTGTGCCGCAATACAACCCGGAGCGTGGCGTGGTTGGCAAATGCGATATGTGCCACGGACGTCTTTCCGACGGACGCGAGCCGGCGTGTGTGGCCGCATGTCCGGAAGAGGCCATCCGCATCGAGATCGTGAATGTAGCCGAGTGGCGTCGCGAGTACGCCGCCCAAGCCAATGCGCCGGGGCTGCCCAATGCGGACGACAGCATCTCGACAACAAGAATCACGATGAAGCATGCGCTGCCGCATGACATGAGCCGCGTGGATACCTCTCGTGTGGAACCGGAGCATCCGCACTGGACACTGATCTTCATGACGGTATTTACGCAGATGGCAGTCGGGGCCATTGCATCGATGTCGGCCTCGCAGTCGATTGCCGGTTCAGCGATCGCGCGCGTGCCAGCAGTTGCTGTAGTGCTGATTGCGCTCTTCGCGCTGGGAGCTTCGACTCTGCATCTGGGCAGGCCCATCTATGCGTTTCGTGCGCTCAGCATGTGGCGCCGTTCCTGGCTCAGCCGGGAAGTACTCTTCTTTTCGCTGTTTGCAGGCGCTGCGATCGCTTACGCCAGCCTGCTGTGGATTGGTTCAAGCGCCAGCCTTGGCTCAGGTATCGTTGCTGCGTCGCTTGGACTCATTGCAATCTACGCCAGCGCGCGGCTCTACACGGTTGCCGCTCGTCCGATGTGGAACAGCCGGCATTCCTTTCTGGAGTTCTATCTCAGCGCTGTACTTACTGGATCGCTCGTTTCGTCGCTCTTTACGCCCGCCACACAAAAGGCCCTGGCACATGTAGCCGCATATGTTGCGATTGGGATTATCGTCCAGCAGTTAGGAAAATTCGCCTGGCTATGGCGTTCTCGTCAATTTGAGCTGAGAGCTTCCGGCGAGTTGCTGCGCTATCGCTTCCTCCCGCTTTTCGCTACACGTCTCTGCGGCTTGACTGCAATTTCGCTTACGTTGATTTGGCTTGATGACCGACTTTGGCTGCGCGTGCTTTGCTTTGCAGCAGCGACTGGGACGGAATTGATCGGGCGCTACCTATTCTTCGTGAGCGTCGTGCCCAAAAATATGGCTGCGCCATATCTTCGGGAAAAGCGGGCCGCATGAGTCTTCGGCGCTTTCTCGGACTCGACATCGCGGCTGAGAAGTATGCGTTCGCGAAGGACGCGGCGGTAGGCCATATCTCGGCGCGAAAGGTCGCCGACAGCTGGGTCAAGACCACGTGCGGCTACTGTTCGGTCGGCTGCGGCATGATGCTTGGTATTCGTGACGGTAAGGCAGTCACGGCACGGGGCAATCCGGATCACCCGGTGAATCGCGGAAAGCTTTGCCCCAAGGGCCTGGCAGAGCACTATGTGCTCACCGCGGAAAACCGCGCGGTACATCCATGGATGCGTCGCAACGGCTCTCTTTCTCGGGTTTCCTGGGATGAAGCGATACGAACGATGACAGGCGAGTTTCGTCGCGTGGCGCAACAATATGGACCGCAGGCAGTCGGTGTCATCGGCACCGGCCAACTGGTGACTGAGGAGTTTTATGCACTCGGGAAATTGGTTCAACTTGGTCTTGGCACCTCGAATTACGACGGCAACACGACACTGTGCATGTCGACCGCTGTATCTGGCTACAAGCGCTCCTTTGGGAGCGATGGGCCGCCTGGCACTTATGACGATCTAACCACGGCGGATGTCGTTCTCCTGATCGGTGCCAACATCGCGGAGAATCATCCGATCCTTTGCCAGCATCTTGACGCTAACCGCGCAAAGACCCTCATCGTAGCCGATCCCCGTGTAACCAAGACCGCGATGATGGCTGATATCTATCTGCCTGTCAGGCCACGCTCTGACCTTGCGCTGGTCAACGGCATTGCGCACATTCTCATTCGCGATGGATTGATCGATCACGAATATATCCGTCGACACACCAATGGTTTCGATGAGCTATGCCGGTGCGTCGAGAAATACAACCCGGAGTATGTCGCCGCGATTACCGGTCTCAGCCCGGAGCTTGTTCAGAGAGTTGCCCATCTCTACGGAAATGCAAGAGCCGCCTTCATCGGCTGGACCATGGGAGTGAATCACAGCTCCAAAGGCACGGAGACGGTGAATGCCATCAATAATCTTGCACTGCTGACGGGAAATGTTGGCCGCGTGGGCGGGTCGCCGTTCTCGATCACGGGGCAGTGCAACGCCATGGGAACCCGCGAGACGGGTTTTACCTCAAGCCTGCCAGGCTACCGAAAATTTGAGAACGCCGCAGATCGCGAAGAGCTCGCGAACATCTGGGGCATTCCGGCGGAGCGTATCCCCACGGCGCGCGGTCTCGCCTATCCGGACATCATCGACGCTGTACTGAAGAAGAAGATTCGGGCGTTGTGGGTTATCGCGACCAACCCACTTGTCTCATTCCCGAATATCGACGTGCTGAAACAGTCTCTTTCCGAGCTGGAATTTTTGGTAGTGCAGGACTGCTTCCATCCCACACCGACCACCGAGCTTGCGCATCTCGTGCTGCCAGCCGCTGCGTGGGGAGAGAAGGAAGGAACTTATACCAACTCCGAGCGCCGCGTGAGCAAGGTAAACGCAGCAGTGCAGGCTCCCGGAGAGGCGCTCAGCGACTTCGACATATTCCTTCGCGTGGCTCATGAGCTTGGCTGCAAAGAAGAACTCTTTCCCGGATGGCATGCGCCGTGCGACGCCTTTGAAGAGTGGAGGCGCGTCTCGGAGGGGAGACTCTGCGACTACTCAGGCATTTCCTACGAAGCGCTGGAAGAGACCGGCGGGATTCAATGGCCATTTCCCAGAGAAGCTGACTCGCCCGCAGACGCCGACCGGCGGCTTTATACGGATGGAATATTTCAGACTGCCGATGGAAGGGCGCAGCTCATCTGTGCTGATTGGGAGCCCTTCCCCGAACAACCCTCTTCGAACTTTCCTTTCGTGCTCAATACCGGCAGAACGGTCGAGCATTGGCATACGCGGACAAAGACAGGAGCCGTACCGATTCTCGAGCAAATGTCGCCGCGCGCATGGCTCGAAATGAATCCCGTGGATGCGAAGCAGTTGCTGCTTCGTCCGCATGACCTGGTCGACATCGTTTCCACTCGCGGTCGCGTGCGCCGCGTGGAATTGCGCATCACCGAGGTGGTCGCGCCAGGCCAGGTATTTGCGCCATTTCATTTTGCAGAATGGAACATCAACGCAGTGACGCAGGATATCTTCGACCCGATTTCGCGAGAGCCGAACTATAAGCAATGTGCCGTGCGCGTCGAGAGGTCCTCCACGGCACCGTCATAGATGCAGCCAATCTCATTTGAATCTGATTTGACCTCAGAAACCTAAAGGAGGGCCGGATGAGCGAGAACACACTGTACCAGCGCATAGGCGGAGAGGCAGCCATCAAAGCCGCTGTCGACCATTTCTACGAACGTGTCTTGGCGGACTCTTCGCTGACGCACTTCTTTCTTGGCGTCAGCATGGGACGGTTGAAGGCGCACCAGTTTGCCTTTCTATCTCAGGTCCTTGGCGGTCCAAAGCAGTACAGCAGCGCCTCGATGAGCGACGCGCACGCGAAATTGTCGATTGAGCAGAGTCATTTTGACTCGGTGGCGATGCATCTGGTGGGAACGTTGCGCGAGCTAGGCGTTTCAGAAGAAATTGTTCATGAAGTCGCAGTCACGGTAGCGCCGCTGGCCAGCCAGATCGTTAATACGCAACCTCGCAGTGCGATCGCATAAGAACGTATCGTGCTGTTCCGAAATGCAATCACGATTGCTTAACGGCAGCGCCCCGGCGAAGTTCATCGATCAGGATCACGGCTTCGGCGATTTCGCGCATGCTCTTGCGACGCTGCCGGCTCTCCTTCTGCATCATGCGGTAGGCCTCTTCTTCCTCAACACCATGATCGCGCTGCAGAAGCCCCTTGGCGCGCTCAATCAACTTGCGCGACTCAAGCTGGTTCGATAGAGCATTTCTCTCGCTCTCCAGTCGAGCCATTTCAATCTCCCCGCCGACCAGAAACCCCACGGTGGAGATAGTTTGCACCTCCCAGGGCGTGTAATGGTGAGGCTGGCGGTGCTGCACATTGATGACGCCAACCAAGCCTCCCCGGGCAAGGATGGGTACCGATAGAAAAGCCTCGAAGGAATCTTCCGGGAGGTCCTTGAAAAACTGAAATCGCGGGTCGCGCAGCGCGCCTGCGTCAATAGAGACCGGCTCCCGATGTTCCGCGACCCAGCCGGTGATACCTTGCCCGATTTTCAGGCCGAAGTGATCGATGACATCGGGATGCGGATTCTTCGAGGCGCGCAGCACGAGCTGGCTCTCCTCCAGTATGTAGATGAAGCACGAATCGCAACTCAATAGTGTTTCGATAAAGCTGACGATTTGATTCAGTACAGCGTGTAACGGATCGGATGCCGCCATTCTGCGGCCGATATCGTGCATCTGCTGGATTGCATTCAGTTGCCGTGCATCGGGCATGCGCACCGGCTCGATATCGCGCCTGACAGCCGGCACCTGCGAGACCGAGGCGGTGTTGTGAACGATGGCTGATGAGTCTGCTTTTGTTATAGCTTCCGATCGGGCTAACGAGACATTGCGCGGGACAGGCCCACGTTTCTCTTCCAGTAGCCTTGCCGCACATTCAGAAGCTTCGTTCATAAGGAAGCCCATTTTCGGGTGCGACGGCTCAAAGTCCGGTTCAATGCCGTGCTGCGCCAGCTCTTCCGATGTACTTGGTCCTATCGAGAGCACAACCGTTCGCCGTAGCGCCTCGCGTAGAGCGTCTACCAGGTCCATCTGTTCGGCAACCCGGAACAGGTGCGTCGCCTGAACGGCCGTTAGAAAGACGATGACGTCGATTGCTCCCGCAATGATGGAGCGGATCGAATTCCGCAGAGGTTCGAGGTCGTCGGGGAGCGCCCATTGATAGACGGGGACGCGCGTCCACTGCACGTGGTGCTGTGTGAGGGCATCCAGTAGCTCTTGGTTGACGGCACCGTACTCCTGTACGGCAACCCGCAACTCCTCGAGAGAAGGACCAAACGCACCATCCAGAGCGCCGATCATTTCGCGCCAGGTGCAGGGTTCCGGAGCCGTGACCGCGACGGAGAGCCCCATTTCGCGCACGGCCGCGCTGGACTTTGGCCCGCGGGTTGCCAGCTTCACTCGCCGTAGAGCTTCGATGATACGAGCGCGATCATAGCGGGATCCGACGATGTCCATGAGCCGGCGAACACCAATACCGGTCATAAAGATGACCAGGTCGAATTCCCCCTGGAGCAGGCGCCCTGCAAACTCAAATGCTTCGTGATTGGATTCGAGGGGGACCTCGCGCATGGCGGGGGCAACCGTCGGCTCACCGCCATACGTGCGGATCAGCTTCCCGATCTCCGCGGCGCGCCGGCTTTCCAGAGAAAGGACGCGCAATCCATTGAAGCTGTTAAATGCCATTTTCCATTATTTACCGAGAATCAGCGCCGCGCGAGAGAAATGTGGAATCCTCACGCGAGGCGTGGGCTGGCCAGCCTACCGAGCCCGGTCAATTCGCCAATGTCCGCTTGGCCCGCTCCCAGCGGTAGACCAGTTCCACGTACCCATACTGCGCATTGCCATCCTCTGGATAGATCTTCCCGACCACGCTTTTGCCCGAAACGTGGGCATAGTAGAAGTTGGCTGCTACGGACTTGGTGACCTGCCAGTCGGCGCTGATATCGGCGACCGAAGCAAAAGAGGACTGCGCGTTAGCAGGGCGTCCGACATATCCGAAGACCTTATTGTCATAAGCTCCTCCGCCCTGGTACCAGAGATCTTTGCTGGAAGTAAGTTGCAGCCAATGAAGATCGGCGCGCAGGGCGAGCCTTTTCACCGGCTTGTCGACCACCTGAACAAAATCGTCGGTGCTGTTCATCAGGTTGTAGAAGGGAATTCGCGCGTAGATGCGCGGCGTGGGAAGAATCTGAAAGAAAGTGTGGTGCTCGCCATCCGTTGCGTTGCCGTCGCCACTGCTTCGGAACCACCCGCCGCGTAACCATGGCGTGGTTGCAACCCTGGAAAACTGATAGCCTCCTTCCACAGCCGCGGCATTCGCGCTGTGGCTCAGCGATCCCCAGTTTCCATTCTGCAGCGCTCCCCAGGCGAGGAGATCGAAGTTACCGTGTGCAGCGGGAATGCTCGCAAGAAAGTCACCGCCATAGGTGCCGAGACGAATGTTTTTGTGATCCGCCGCCCGGATCGCCAGCGCCCGGTTATCAGTCTTGGTGAGGCCGGTCCGGCCATCGTGATAGCCAATCCCAAAGCCGCGCCATAAGATGTGCTGCTTCAAGCTGGTTTTGCTGAAAGCCAGATATTGAAGGTCAACATTCAACTCCGGGTTGCCGTTCATGTTGAAGACGCCCTGATCGGCACGGGCCGCCAGGGCCGTCAGATCCCAGGTTCCGGCCCCATAGTGTGCATCCATGCCATCCAAGCTGCGCTGCGCATTCGAGAAACCAAAATTGCCGACCAGCCGGTGCGCAATACGATTTGTCTGCAGCCAGCCGATGGTTGAATTGGTGGGTTTCATTTCCTGACCTTCTATGAATTCGAAGCGGCCCAGGCGCAGGTTTGTATGCTCGTCGGGGAAGTGATAACGCAGAAAGCCCTGCTTCAGGAATGCGGCTGCCGCCTCCGTATTGTTGGCGTTTGACGCATAGTAAGTCCCGCCCAAGCCAAGTTGCCCCTGCGCCGCAACTGTTGAGACAGCGTCGCTGGGTAGAGCAAGTACAGACGGCTGCGAGAGTTCCAGTTGCCAGTCCCACTGCCGGATGTGCTGCGCGATGCTCAACCGGAGCAATGACTCGACATAAGCGTACGTCTCCGATTTTGGAGGCGCGGCAAACCACTGCCACGTATCCACACGTGTGCGGTCGTCAACGGAAATAATTACGGGAAGTCCGCTCGAGGACGCAGACTGCGCCCGGCAAAGCATCGAAAGCGGGAGCAGCATCAGAATTCCAGCAGAAACAGCAACAGGACGCTTGTGCATTGTTCTCCTCTACGGTCGATCGAGCTATTTCATTGCCTGGATCGTTCGATACACGTTGGCCGGCTAGGCTTGGAGCCGTGGGTAGGAATCGCTAAGCAGAATGAGTGGCTAACGACAGTCAGGCCTCTATGGCATCTGGTAGCGATTCCGGGGAAGAGATGATGACGGCCTGTTTTTTCGGTGGAACGTTGGCGAGCCACAGCATCGGGAGACCGACAAAGAGCAGGCCGCCGACCAGGTTTCCGGCGGTGACGGGAAGCTGATTCCACAGCCACCATGCCCTCCATGAGACAGGAGCCCCCATCCACATGCCCGCGGGAATGACAAACATATTCACGACAGAGTGTTCATATCCCAGCGAGAAGAAGGTGAAAATAGGCAGCCAGCAGGCGGCGATTTTACCGAGTGTCGATCGCGAGGTAAGGCCCATTACAACGCCCATGCAGACCATCCAGTTGCACAGGATGCCCTTTAGAAACGAGAGCCCTAGGCCGGTCGCTCCCAGCTTGCTGTACCCCAGAGTCTTTGCTTGCGCGGCCGCAACGATCAATGCCGCAGCGCCTGTAGCCGGAACATGATGAAATTGCGTTTGCACGGCTGCATACATCCACGCATAGAGACAGCCTCCGATCAGATTGCTGAGGAAGACCCACATCAGGTTCGCCAACATGCGGGGCAGGCTGACACTTCCTGCAAAGAACGCGGCAGGAACCATAGAGAAGCTGCCGGTGACCAGTTCCAGTCCCAGGACGATGATCATGGCAAACCCTACGGGGAAAAGAATCGCGCCGACCACTGGCGCCAATCCCTGGGCGTTTGCAGTGAAGGCAACCGTGGTGGCAAAGCCAAGCAGAGCTCCGGAGAGCACGCCGCGCAGCAGTAATTGACCGATACTCAGCTGCGATTTCGCGGAGCCGCTGGCAAGAAAGGATTCTGCAACCTCTGAAGGCTTGACGTAGTCCATACATTCCTTTCGTCACGGTGTGAGTTTTGGGACGCAGATAGGCATGCACACGCGAACCAGCAAGGTACGCGATACTCAATTGCACTGTCCGGGGTAGCTCAGCCGTTGAGCAGGAAAGATCGTTCTCGGTCGAGGGGTTGGGGCACGGAGCGAGGTGCCTGAAGAACGATTGGACACAAGCTATAGCACATGTCCATCCGGGATTCAAGCAGTGGGTGCGGAGTACTCGGCGCAGATGTAAGGCGAGTGATTTTGATGCGGGCCGCTTTGATACCTCTTGTCCCCACTGGCATGACTCAGTATTCTTATCTGGACAGCAGCGGAGATCCGCAGAAGTGTGGTGCATCGTTCTGACCTCGTCCTTCTGACTCCAGCTGCTTGGCACCCCGCTCCGTGCCTCGAGCTGCATTTGTTGTGCTGTCTCGGCGCGAGCGACGATTTCGCACTCCCTGCGAAGGGACCAAGACGCACAATCCAGACCATGCTCATCGCGAGTAAGCAGACGCTTCCTCGTCTGTACCTGTCGCACAGGTGACGGAATCGACTCCCGGCAAATGACGGGTGTCATTTCGCTCAGGAGGAATATCGGAGATGGCGGTACCGGATAGCAACATCCCGCAGGAGATGCAAGACACCTTCACATTCGAGCAGAAGGAGTATTTGGCCGGTTTTCTGTTAGCTGTGGCGAAGCGCGGTGAAAGCTTCTTTGTAGGAAGCAACGCGTCTGGCCTCATCACTGACGGGCCAGGCCCCGGGATTGCCAATCTCGCGGCAGCTCCCCAAGAGGAGACATGGTTTGGCACGCCAGTCGAGGATCTTTGTAAGGAAGAGCGTTGGAAGTATGAAGCAAATCCGCTTGATCTGTGGGAGAAGCTCATCGCCCATGCGGAAGAAAACCGCTTCCCGGAAGGCGGCGATGTTTTCCGCTTCAAATTTCACGGTCTGTTTTACGTTGCTCCGGCACAGGACTCGTTCATGCTCCGGTTACGCACGCCGGGCTGTCGTCTGCAGGCGCACCAGATGCGGGGACTTGCGAAAATGGCGGAGGATTGGGGCGCGGGCGAAGCGCACATCACGACACGAGGCAACATCCAGATCCGTGAGTTTCAACCAAAGGACATTGTCCGGGTTCTGATGGAAGTGCAAAACCTCGGCATGAGCTCGCGCGGTTCCGGCGCAGATAATATTCGGAACATTACCGCGACGCCGACCAGCGGCATTGATCCACGCGAACTGTTCGATGTCGCTCCACTTGCTCAGGCGCTGAACGCTTACATCCTCAACTCGCGTGATCTCTATGGCTTGCCTCGGAAATTCAACGTGGCCTTCGACAGCGGCGGCGCCGTCAGCGTGGTCGCCGATACCAACGACATCGCATTTGTCGCGACGCGCGTAGCCGAGGGGCACAGCGTTCCGGAGGGAATCTATTTTCGCGTACAGCTCTGCGGCATCACCGGTCATCGTCAGTTCGCGAGCGACTGCGGCATCCTGCTCACACCCGGCCAGGCAGTAGCGGTTGCCGCAGCCATGATTCGCGTATTTAACGACAATGGCGATCGCACAGATCGCAAAAAAGCGCGACTGAAATATCTGATCGACCGCTGGGGTGTTGAGAAGTTCCTCTCAGAAACTGAGAAGCGGTTAGCGTTCCCATTGGTCCGTTTTCCACTCGCAGAATGCGAACCGCGCACCGCGGTCGATCAACACGGTCACTTGGGAGTTCATGCTCAACAGCAGCCCGGCCTCGTTTATATGGGCATAGCCGTGCCGGTCGGTCGCCTAAGTGCGGAGCAGATGCACGCCATCGCGGACATCGCAGACACGTATGGCTCGGGCGAAATCCGGCTTACCGTTTGGCAAAATCTGATCCTTCCCAATATTCCAGAAGGCCAACTCGAAGCAGTGCGACGCGCTATCGAGGATGCGGGCTTCAGCGATTCCGCTTCCACTTTTGCCGCCGGAGCGGTCGCATGCACCGGCAACACAGGCTGCAAATTCTCCGCGACGAATACCAAGGCCCACGCGATTGCTCTTGCCGGATTTCTCGACGAGCGATTCAAGATCGCACAACCGATTAACCTTCATGTCACCGGCTGTCCTCATTCTTGTGCGCAGCATTACATCGGAGACATCGGCCTGCTCGGCGCAAAAATCGGAGGCGACGAAGGCTATCAGGTATTGATCGGCGGTGGCACCGATGAGCGCCAGGGGCTGGGCCGCGAGCTCGTTCAGGTCGTTCGTTTTGCGGATTTGCCTCCCCTTATGGAAAAGCTCTTCCGGTCTTTCCTTCAAAGGCGCATCGGTCTCGAGTCGTTCCTGGAGTTCACCCGAAGACACCGGATCGAGGAGCTGAAAGACCTGCTGGCAGTTGAGGAGCAAGCGTATGTCTGAACTTCTCGCCCCCTATATTCCCGAGGACGCGCCCTTCAACAATGCACAGCGCGCGTGGCTCAATGGTTATCTGGCAGGCCTCTACTCCTATGCTCCGGCAAAGGCATTCGCGGGAGCTGTGTCGGCCTTGCGCGTAGCAGTACTGTACGGTTCGCAGACAGGGACAGCGGAGGGTTTGGCGCGCAAGCTTGTGAAAGAGCTAAAAGCCAACGGCTACACGGTTTCGCTAAATTCACTTGAAGGTTACGTTCCCGCGACGCTCGCAGCAGAGACATGCGCGCTCTTCATCGTCTCAACATACGGAGAAGGGGAGGCACCCGATTGTGTACAGCCCTTCTTCCAGCAGTTATGCGTGCAGCACTTTCCGTTGCTCGGAGATCTCTCGTATGCCATATTTGCCCTTGGCGATTCTCACTACGAGCATTTTTGCCAATTCGGAAGAGATCTCGATGCGAAACTCAGTGGATTAGGTGCTACGTGCCTCCTACCTCGCACTGACAGCGACGTGGAAGTGGATGCTCCTTACGCGGGATGGAAAGAAGCGATTGGCAAAAAACTTCGGGAGCTTGCATCGCCGTCAGGTGCCGAGCCTGCCGCAGCCATATTGAGTGGCGAAGAATCCGCGACCGGTATCCAGACTCCTCAGGTCGTCCAGACTCTTGCCGAGAAGCATACCCGCGAGAATCCGTACCTTTCCCCTCTTTCCGAGAAGCGGGCGCTCACGCATCCCTCTTCCAGCAAATTGACCATCCATCTGGATTTCGCAATCGAAGATACGGCTCTGCGGTACGAGGCAGGCGATGCGTGCGGCATTATCCCCCAGAATTGCCCTGCTCTTGTCGACACTATCTTGGGTTTATCGCCGTTCAGCGGCAGCGAAGTGGTAGAGGTTCCTAAGGCGGCCAAGTTGACATTACGCGAAGCCCTTTTCCGGCACTTCGCGATTACTCGCATCACCCGCAAGATGGTTTCCGAATATGCCGCACTCACGCAAAGCGCGCTGCTACAGGCGCTACTTGCGCCTGACCAACAGGCAGAGCTTGAACAATATCTCCAAGGACGCGATGTAGCAGACCTGCTCCAGCAATATCCGGGCGCACTGCAAACGCCCGATGATCTGGTGAGAATGCTGCCAAGACTTGTACCGCGGCTCTATTCTATTTCGTCCAGCCCAACTGCACACGCTGGCCGAATTCACACGACAGTCTCCGTGGTGCGCTACCGGACACATGATCGGGAGCGTGGCGGAGTTTGTTCTACCCTACTGGCCGACCGCATCGAACCGGGCGACAGATTGCCGATTTACGTTCAGCCCAATAAGAAATTTCGGCTACCGCAAGATCCCACTGCGCCGGTGATTATGGTCGGTCCGGGTACAGGTATCGCTCCATTTCGAGCGTTTCTACATGAGCGCCGCGCTGCTGGTGCGACCGGGCGAAACTGGCTCTTCTTCGGAGAACGCAGCGCTGCCACGGATTTTCTTTATCGCGATGAGTTAGAAGGCATGCATCGTGATGGGCACCTGACACAACTCGATACTGCATTCTCACGGGATCAGCAACGCAAAGTCTATGTGCAAGATCTGATGATGCAGAATGCACAACAGCTCTGGCGATGGCTCGAAGACAACGCTTTTCTCTATGTGTGCGGTGATGCTACCCGTATGGCGAAGGACGTCGATCGGACTCTCCACACAATTGTCGAAGAGCAGAGTGGAATGCCACAGGAGGCCGCTGAAAGTTATGTGCAGACACTCAAAGAGGAACGCCGCTATCAGCGTGATGTCTACTGAGAGTTCGATACCTACACACGATGGCGGTGACTGCTGAGACGTCATTTGATCCTATACGTTCTGACAACTACGCATCAGCGGATTGCAGCGGAGTGCCGACATCCTTGGAGGCCAATTCTTTTGGCCGCCGAAGGGACGAGCAATGGAGTTATCGCAATGTCAAGCGAGACACCGACTCTGCGCGATCGAAGCGCGCAAACTTAAAATGACGAAAAAACGTGATACTCACGAGACTAATCTCGCGAGCAGCGCCGTTTTTGTGAATGGGAAAACTGACATGTCATGACTAGAAGTCCTCGTGGAAGGCAACCTCGCCGGGGACGGCACTCTGGTAGGCGGAGACACGGCGTTCAAAGAAGTTCGTCAGCTCCTGAACGTCCTGTAGATCCATGAAAGAGAATGGATTCTTGACATTGAAGACAGGTGCAATACCCAGACGTCCGAGCCGCGAATCCGCGACATAGCCGAGATATTGGCGCATATCGCGTACCGATAGACCGGCAACACCACCACTGAGCAGGTCCTCCGCAAACTGCGTCTCCGCGTCAACTGCTTCGCGAATCATCTGGACGATGTCCAGCTCAAGTTTCGCGTCCCAGAAATCAGGCTCCTGTGAGCGAACAACATTCACGACTTCGAAGGCAAACTCCAGATGGCAGCTCTCGTCGCGGAAGACCCAGTTGGTCCCCGCAGCAAGGCCGTGCAGTAGACCCTTCGAGCGGAGAAAATAAACGTAGGCAAAGGCAGCGAAGAAAAACAGGCCTTCGATACAAGCTGCGAAGCAGATGAGATTTAGCAGAAATTGTCTGCGATGATCCTTCGTTTCGAGCTGATCCAATTTCTGAATCGAATCCATCCACTTTATGCAGAAGTCCGCTTTCTTGGAGATGGACGGAATATTGTCGACCGCCGCGAACGCAGCAGCGCGCTCGTCCGGATTGGGCACGTAGTTGTCCAGCAACGTGAGATAGAACTGCACGTGCACAGCTTCCTCGTAAAGCTGGCGGGAGAGATAGAGCCGCGCCTCGGGCGAATTAATGTGCTTGTAGAGGTTGAGTACGAGGTTGTTTGAGACGATCGAATCGCCCGTAGCAAAGAATGCGACGAGGCGCTGAATCAGATGGACCTCGGCGCATGTGAGACGCCGTTTCAGGTCGACGAGATCGGTCGAGAAGTCGACCTCCTCAACCGTCCAGGTGTTCTTGATGCCGTCGCGGAACATGTCGTAAAAGACGGGGTAGCGCATCGGGCGCAGGGTGAGGCAGAGGCCCGGGTCGAGGATGCCTTCCGGCACGGCGACAGACGAGTTGGCGCTGATGGGCATCGCAATCTCCTTATTTATTTCGTTTACTGGCAGGCTTCGCAGGAGCCCGGGTTCTCCAGAGAGCACGTCACAGCGCCTGCTGCGGCTGGCCTCCCTGGGACAGTGGTCTTTGTGATGCGAGTCGCAGGCCGCGACCGCATGTAATAGGTCGTCTTGAGACCGCTCTTCCATGCATACATGTACATGGAGCTGAGCTTGCCGATATTGGGCGACTCGGAGAAGAGGTTGAGTGATTGACTCTGGTCGATGTAGGCGTTGCGGTCGCGTGCCATGTCGATGAGCCCACGCATGGGAATCTCCCAGACCGTTCGGTAGATCAACTTGAGATCGTCCGGCAACTCGTCTATTTGTTGAATGGAGCCTTCCGCCATCTTGAGGCGCATGCGAATGTCTTCGCTCCAGAGGCCTCGTTCTTTGAGTTCCTGGACCAGATAACGATTGACCTGAAGAAATTCACCGGAGAGCGTCTCACGCTTGAAAAGATTGGAGATTTGCGGCTCGATGCATTCATAACAGCCGACGATGGAGGCAATGGTGGCGGTCGGAGCAATGGCGATCAGTAGCGAGTTGCGGACACCGTGCTGGAGGATGCGTTCGCGCAAGTCAGTCCAGCGTGCTTCGTTAGCAGGCTTTACGTCCCACAAATCGAACTGCAGCTTGCCTTCCGCAAGCCGCGTCTCGGCAAATGAAGGATGCGGACCATCCTTTATTGCTAGTTCGCAGGAGGCTGTCAGCGCGTGGTAGTAGATCTCCTCCTGAATCTGAGTGGACAGATAGTGTGCCTCGGGAGAATCAAAAGGAAGCCTCAGCTGAAAGAAAACATCCTGAAGGCCCATGATGCCGAGCCCTACCGGCCGCCATCGGGTATTGGCTTTTGCAGCCTGAGGCACGGGATAGTAATTGATGTCGATGACGCGATCCAGCATGGGAATCGCAATGCCTACTGTCTCGGCCAGCTTGTCAAAATCGAAGGCTCCGTTCGCAACATGACGAGCAAGATTGATGGAGCCGAGATTGCAGACCGCGGTTTCCTCGTGCGAGGTCACTTCCGTGATCTCGGTGCAGAGATTGGAGAGGTGCACAACATTCCCCGGCTTGGCGGTCTGGTTGCACTTCAGATTGCAGGCGTCCTTGAAGGTCATCCAGCCGTTGCCCGTTTCCGCCAGGGAGCGCATCATGCGCGCATAGAGATCTCGCGCTTTTACCTGCCTCAAATAGAGTTTCTCTTCTTCCGCTTTCTCATATGCCGTGGTGAACTCATCGCCAAAGAGATCCGGAAGATGAGGCACCGTCTTCGGGTCGAAGAGCGACCAGACTCCGTCTTCATCGACGCGGCGCATGAAGTGGTCTGGAATCCAGTTGGCCAGGTTCAGATTGTAGGTACGGCGAGACAAATCGCCAGTATTCTCGCGGAGTTCCAGAAACTGTTCGATGTCCGCGTGCCAAGGCTCCAGATAGACACAGCATGCGCCCTTCCGTTTTCCACCCTGGTTGACGGCCGCGACAGAACTGTCCAGCGTGCGCAGCCATGGAACGATTCCATTCGAGAGGCCGTTTGTCGCCCGAATGAGAGAGCCCTCCGAGCGCACACGGTGAAACGCGAGGCCAATGCCGCCCGAAAACTTTGAAAGCAGCGCCACATCCTTGTACGAGTCATAGATCGACTCCAGAGAGTCGAGGGGCGAATCATGCAGATAACACGACGACATCTGCGCGTGCTTCGTCCCGGAATTGAATAACGTCGGCGAACTGGGCATGTAATCGTGAGAGGCGACCAGCCGATAGAATTCAATCGCCTCACTGGGTGTGCCTGCAAGACCGCAGGCCACACGCAGGAAGAAGTATTGCGGCGTCTCAATCACTTTGCGCGAGATCGGATCACGCAAGAGATAACGGTCGTAGACGGTCCGTAGCCCAAAGTATTCGAAGCGGTCGGAAAGATCATCGTCGATGGCGTGGTTCAGCTTGCGCGCATGCGTATACACAAACTCCGCTGTCGCCGAGTTCACTACGCCTTCGCGTTCGCCGTGCTCGATGGACTGCGAAAAGGAGTACAGGTTCTGGCCTGCGACCTCTTTGATAATGGTTCCAAGCAGCAGGCGTGCCGCTAGCTTGGAGTATTGCGGCTCCTCCGCGATGAGCGATGCAGCCGTGTCAATGGACATGGTGTCCAGTTCGCGTGTGGTCGCGCCATCATAAAGTCCGCCGATGGTTTTGCTGGCGACGCGGATCGCGTCGACTTGCGAAAGACCGTACGAGGATCGCTGGACCGCGCGAACGATTTTGTTGACATCGACCGGTTCGAGCGCGCCGTTGCGCTTGCGAACGTGCATCGATGGCATCTCGTCGCGAACGGGAAACTCAGGTATCAGATCCGAAAGGCTGGTTTGAGTGGCCATGGACTGCTCTCCTTGGCCTCGGAGAATACAAGTGAAGAGACAGTGGTGCCCGCTGACCACGGGCAAAGATCACTGTCACCGCACCTCCCCTCGGAGGCGTAAGCGAATGTCTTCATGGCAGGTCTTCGGACTTGCAGGCTCCCTACTTGCCCGGCTTCCCAGCTTCCATAAAGCCAGTGCCAATTGGGCGTTCGTTCCTGCTTACCGCTGCGGGGCAGTTCCGGATTCTCACCGGATTCCCATCTTCGCTTTGTGCCAAAGCACAAAGAACCACAAAGTAGATCCACCTTACCTTGGGTCCTAAAGAAGTGCAAGGCCCATATGTTGGGGTCAGTGTGGAAATAGCATTGGACGGCACATGGACAGACCACCACAGGCCGGGAAAGCCTTCACTGGGAAACCATCACTGATGCTGCGCAAAGATGCGCTCAGATCACAGCCTGCAGTTGCGCTCAGTCTTGTCCGTTGCTTTCCCAGCAGCTATCGTTTTTGATCAGTTCCCGGATGGCCGACCAACCGGACAGAAGCCGAATGCATGGCGATAGCCTCTTCTCAATGAGTGTCAGTCCCTGAAGTCAACGCTTGAGAGCGGACCCTCGCATTTCCACTGATCCAATCGCTGAAACTTCGCACGATGAGCCTAAACCTCTGATATCTACTCGCGAGTAGCGGCGGTCCGGCAACCTTCAACGTCCGGCGCGCCCAACACAGTGGCGGCGGTGCGATCATTGAAAACCCGTGTGGCGTGCCGTTTATCACGCCTCACGGGTTCGTGTTCCCAACCGTGCGTGCCCGTCGCGTCTGGGGAATTGAACCGAGCAGAGGTCAGGCACCTACGCAAGGGAATAAACGCCTTTATCGCTGGAGTCGGCCAGGTCCGAGTCTCTGCGAAGAGTGGTTGCCAGCATTCGCGGGAAAAATGAAATGCGGGTGTGTACGTGCGAAATCTGCCATCGAGGCGTCGATGCGTCCGTCTACGGGGGTCAAAAGATAGGCGTGAATCTCGCCCTTATGGGGTCCGGCTTGCACCGTTGCCATACCCGAGATTTGTCCGCGCTCATTGATATTGCTAGCCGCGATTATGAAGAGGTTGGAATCCGCGGGAATTAGCGTGTTAAGGTCGGTCGTCACATCGTGCTGCCAGATGAAGCCATGGGACCAATAGTTGTTGGAGTCCTTGAAGATAAAATCGCTTCCCACCACTTGGCCCCGGTTATTGATGCCGGTGGCAAATGCAGAAGAATCTCCCGGCAGAAGGCGCAGGGTTGTGACTCCGCCGTCTGCGCCGTGCTGCCAAACCGTGGCATAGTCGCCATCAAAACCGACGATTTGGCCGCGGTCATTAATGGCGTATGCGGAACTGTAACCCTCAACCTTAAGCGGGTAGACATTGTCGTCTTTCCACACTACGGCGTGAGCTGTCGTGCAGGTTCCCGAGTAGCCTACGGCTTGGCCTCGATTGTTAATCCCGTTTGCTAAACCGTCTTTATCGTTACCCAGCAGAGAAAGAGCTTCGACGTTGCCTCTTTTCCACAAGGCCGGCAACGCAATTCGATTGTTCGTTGTGCCAGCCGGGCATGTGGAGTCCACGGCACCGTCTTCGGCAAATCCGACGACTTCTCCGCGGTTATTGATAGCGCTGGCCTGCCCATTATTTCCGCCGAGTGTCGGAAGAGCCCTCATGTGGCCCTCTCGCCAAAGAAACGGAACGCACGTAAGGTGTGTGTGGAAGCCGCAAATGTCTTCGCCGCTTGGATCTGGATCAGCTGTTTCGGAATAACCAACGGCTTCCCCGCGGTCGTTGATCCCGCCATAGTTATTCCAACTGTTGCCGCCGCGTTTTCCAAGAGTGCCCAGGTCGATGTTGAATCCGTAGATGCTTATCACCGCGCGGCCACTTGCAATTGTCGTCCCCGTACTATTCTCGGGAGGGTTCACGACCCCATCCATGTTCTCCGCCCACCCCTGATTATTGAGGCCCATGACCATGGCGAAGTTGTTCTTGTTCTTGTTATTGCCCAAGTCGGTAATTTTGTAGCTCTGTTGAGCGAACGCATTGCCAAAGCTACCCAGAGCTATCGTCGTAACACACGGTATCCAAAAATTCCGCAACTGTCTCATTATGTTCATCTTCCCTCTTTTCTTCAGGTGAAAGTGGCCTTGGCGAGATGACTGGCGATGTGCGTCGCGTAGCACTCGGCGGTTTAGCAGTGCAGAGCGGAATTGGCTCGCAACTCCACAAATTCCTGCTGCGTGAAAACAGAGGGAGCACGCGGTGCTCCATGTTCACAGCGACTACGTGATACAACAGGGCCGACGTTTCGGAGTTGGGAGACGAGTGGCGGCTGAACACCCGCCTGGGACGGCCCGAACACGAGCAGAGCGGCGGTTACTCCAACTTTCCATACACCCTGGGGAAAGTTTACGAAAATCGAGAACAGCGAGCGGCCAAGAGTCAGGCGGATGATTTTGATTGACTGTGAAAATGGCTAACATACATACTTGTCGGTATGTCAGGTGTTCACGAGGGAAAGCGAAGGCTCCGTGATCCAGCGGGTACACGGGAACGCTTGCTGCAAGCCGCTTTTCAGCAGGTCTACAGATACGGCTTCCAGAGTGCGGGGATCGATACAATTCTGGCCGCCACCAACGTCACCAAGGGAGCGCTCTACTACCACTTCGAAAGCAAGGAAGCTTTAGGACATGCCATCGTCGACGAGATCGTCGCAAAATTTGTCCGCGAGAGGTGGTTGCTTCCTCTGGAACAGAGCAAGGACAAGGATCCTATCAATGTTTTGATCGGCATTCTGCAGGCGATACCAACTCGGGCAAGAGACGTAAGGGCTGGTTGTCCCCTGGTCAATTTGGCGCAGGAGATGTCTCCGCTGGACGAGCAATTCCGCAAGCGACTGGAGAAGCTATTCCTCGCCTGGCAGGAAGGAGTTGCGACGCTTTTGCGGAAAGGGCAGTCCCGAGGAACGGTTCGCCGCGATCTGAATGCGGACGAGGCTGCCAGCTTTCTGGTCGCGATGGTGGAGGGCTACGAAGTATTAGCGAAGAATGCTCAAGATGTGAAGGTGTGGGAAATGGGAATCAGAAATATCGTGGGGTGGCTGAGGTCTCTTCGCACATCGGGCAAACGCGAGCGGGGCGGCTCGCACCGGTCTTGACGAGTGGGCTTGGCACCGTTACATACTAACCGGTTTGTATGCTCGGAGTGCATTGGCGATCGGGCAAAAGCGTTTGGGACGACATCATGAAGGGAGGGCGGAACAATGACAAGGATCAAAGTGTCGCGTAGAAATCTGCTCGCGACGGGAGCTTGCGCTCTGGCCGGTGCCGTGAGCCTGCCGGAACCCGCAAGCGCCGTGGCATTGGGAGAGCAGAACTTAATGAACGAGGAGGTAGTCCGGAGGTGGTACGCAGCCTGGGAGAAAAAAGACTGGGCTCCAGTGGATAGCCTACTCGCCGACAACTTCACATTTACGAGCGCGGCCGGCGATGACCACATAAGCAAGAGCACTTTCAAAACGCGATGCTGGGAAACACAGATCGACTTCATTAGACATTTTGACCTGGAGCGAGTCACCGCTGGCGCGGAGGATGCTTTTGTGAAATATCTTTGCCACACCAAGGACAGTAAATCGTTCCGGAACGTGGAGTATCTCCGAATAAAGAACGGAAAGCTGGAATCCCTCGAGTGTTACTTCGGCGCACAATCTAGCTTTCCGTCAGCAGTGAGCACTGGGCAGAAGTAACCAACAGTTCTTCTGAGCCAGCGCTGAGAGTGATGAATAAATCGGGGATTGCGATGAAGACAGGGAGAATGACCCTGCTGCTCGGTCCAGAGGGGTTTTGTACAGGGGAATCATGTCGTACTGAAAATCGGTCGGGGGTTCCATTATGAGCGCGCGCGCGATTCAGGACCAGAAGACCATTGCACGTGAGATGTTTGTTCAGCAAGCTCACGCTGATGCGCAGGTTTCGACTAGCCCTCCCCAGGGCGAGACGATTTGCTCCAGCGAGAGCAGACGAGAGTACACACTTGAATCGACAGCAGAAGATGGATTCTACGAACCTGTAGATACACCATTGCCTCCAGTAAGCCAAGCTGATGCTGCGAACCTCATCCGAGCCTTGCAGCAGTTGGACGTTATAGCAAAACGACAGGCAGCACGAATCGCGTGCAAGGCAAACGGTAGAATCTCATTTTTGAATTTAGCTGAGATCGTGGCCGTGCAAGCCGAAGGTAATTACGTGTTGTTGCGACACCCGCCCAATACCTATTTGCTGCGCGAGTCTCTCTACTCCATAGCGGAGAAGCTCAAGCCCTACGGCTTTATTCGTATCCACCGCTCTGTCGTTGTGAATATTTCGGCCGTGGAGGAGATCCAACCTTTACCAACGGGAGAGTACAGGCTGCGTGTAAAGGGTGGGAAGAACTACTTGGTAACGCGCCTATACAAAGACCACCTTAAGGATCTGGCTCAACTGTGGGTAGGCTCAGAGCGCTTTCCCGGCTAACAGGCATCCGGAGCATTTATTTTCTAATTTGCTCTGATAACGGCCCTCCGTCCAACTGTTCGGCTCTCGGCCTAGTACAAGTCGATGCGCTTATTGGCTTCCCTAGCGCATCTTCAGATTATGGGCGAGCCACGGGCTATCCGGAAGTGAAGCGTGATCTGCCCAAGTCGGGGTTTTTCAATAAACTTGTTAGAGAATGCCTCGTGAGAACCCCTCAGAAAGTAGGCTAGTTTCCATGAACCCCCTCGTCACACCCTCCTGGGTGGCCAACCGTCTTCAAGATCCCGGCACCGTTATCCTTGACGCCACGCTTGCTCCAGTAGGTGTCATTCCGCCGGTTCAGACCCGCTCGCAGTACCTTGCGACGCACATTCCCGGCGCGCTTTTCTTCGATATCGACGACCTGTCCGACCATTCCACACCGCTACCCCATATGTTGCCCACGCCCGAAGCGTTCTCTCGTAGCATGTCGACTCTTGGTGTTGGCGATGACATGGCCATTATCATCTACGAGCAGGATGACGTCTTCTCCGCACCTCGAGCATGGTGGATGCTCCGCACTTTCGGAGCACAACATGTCTACATTCTTGATGGCGGCCTCCGCGCCTGGATTGAAGCTGGGTTCCCAACACAAATGGGCCACGTTGACCGCGCGCCGGCCAATTTTCACGCCAAACTCAACAACAATGCAGTGAAGGAATTCGCCCAGATCCGGCAGATGATCACGGAGCACGCTCAAATTCTGGACGCCCGTTCCGCCGGTCGCTTCATTGGTACATCACCGGAGCCTCGGCCCGGCATAAGCTCCGGCCACATGCCCGGAGCTATCAGCGTCCCCTTCACCGAACTGGTCGAAGGGGGCCGTCTAAAGACCACCGAGAAACTTCGGGAACTCTTCGTCATGAAAAATGTGGATATGCAGCGGCCGATCACCACCACGTGTGGATCCGGTATTACCGCCGCTGTCGTCGCGCTCGGTCTCGAAGTCGCCGGCGCAAAGCACGTTAGCCTGTATGACGGCTCCTGGGCCGAATACGCCCAACAGCCAGACGCAGTGATCGAGAAAACCAAGTAGCTGGTTCGAGAAACGGGCATCTCGGACACTTGACCAATGCCTCAGAGTTGCGGTGCTCCCGTCTGTCGACCATCCAGAGAGTACTTCACGTCGGAGCACGTTATTCCGCAGTGCGTTTTTCACCTATCCAGTACCGAGGACCGGGACCGAGTCGGCTCGCACGATCACCGGGGTTGGCAAATTGGCAGTCCCGTAGTGACAAGCAGCCGCAACCGATACATCGAGTGAGGCCCGCGCGGAGGCGCTCTAACTCTGCGATGCGCTCATCAATACGCTTGGTCCAGCCCGAAGAGAGTTTCGCCCAATCAGCCCGTTCGGGCACACGGTTTTCGGGTAGCTTTGCCAGTTCGATGGCAACCTCTTGGAGCGTCAGACCCATTCGTTGGGCGAAGACGATGAACGCGATCCGCCGAAGCGCCGCTCTTGGATATCGACGATGACCTGAGCCGGCACGTTTCGATTCGATGAGGTGTCGTTCTTCATAGAAGCGCAGCGCGGACGCGGCGACCCCGCTGCGTCGCGAAACCTCCGAGATTGTGAGCAGGTCGGGCATGGAGGAAAAGTTAAAAACATTCGTCTTGACTTCAAGTTCACTTTAACTTGTAGTCTCGAGATGTGTCAAAACCTTGGAGCCTGTTCGACAGGGAGCACCTCATGAAAGTCAATCACGAATCCACGGATTCCATTCGATCTTCGTCTACGCCAATGCCAGCGTCGCCAGACAATCCATTCGTCGATGTTCGCGTAGCTATAACTGGCGGCACTTCCGGCCTTGGATTAGCTCTCGTCCGCGAGCTGCTGAATCGTGGCGCGAAAGTAGCGTTCGTAGCACGCCGTCGGGACGGAGTGGAACACGTTGTACAGGAGCTTCCGGGCACACACGGCATTGTTGGCGACCTATCCCGGAAAGAAGATATACACCCGATCGCAATGCAAATCGTGGGAGTGCTTAGAGGGCTTGATGTTCTCATTAACAATGCATCGGATCTCGGATCGATACCGCTGAAGTTATTAGCCGACACGGAATGCGAAGACCTCGGCCGCGCACTAGCAACGAATCTCCTCGGCCCTTTTCGGCTGACTAAGGCGCTCCTTGGTTCGCTTGCCGCGTCCGCTCGCGAGGGTCGCGGAGCGGTGGTAGTCAATGTGTCGAGCGACGCCGCCTTGAATGCTTACCCTCATTGGGGAGCGTATGGCGCGAGCAAGGCAGCGTTACTTCACCTCAGCCGCATCTGGGACGAAGAACTCAGTCAAGAGGGCGTCCGCATTCTTTCGATCGATCCAGGCGATATGGACACACCTATGCATGCCGCTGCCGTGCCAGATGCGGACACCTCAACATTGAAGCCGCCCGACGTGGCAGCCCGCGAGCTCGCTGCCGCAGTCGCTGCCGTGCTGTCTCGGCGGCCAACAGTCCATGAGGCAATTGCATGATAGCCGCCAATCAACCAGTCCACCGGCCGCCGAACGCAAAGCTACTGCTGGCTGACGGTAGGGGCAATATCAAGCATTATGTTCGGTCCGAATTGGTGAACCTGTTACGTCCCGGCGATGTGGTGGTAGCGAATGACGCTGCCACGCTGCCCGCGAGTCTTTCCGGTCAACATGGCCGCACCGGCCGCTCGATTGAAGTGCGTCTTGCGGGCCGCGCCTCACTCGATGAAGTCAGACAGTATTCTGCTGTTGTGTTCGGGGAGGGCGACTTCCGCACCCGTACGGAAAATCGAGGTGAACCGCCAACGTTGAATCCTGGCGATCAACTGGAGTTAGGGCGACTACGGGCGACTGTCGTGCGATTGCTGAATCACCCGCGCTTCATTTTGCTGCAATTCGAAGGGTCACCACGGGAAATCTGGGAAGGCTTAGCTCGGCATGGACGACCCATCCAGTATTCACACGTTCCCACACCACTTGCCATTTGGGACACCTGGACAACGATAGCCGGGCCGCCGGTCGCGTTCGAGCCGCCTTCAGCCGGTTTTGCTCTTGACTGGAACATGCTCGCATCCATGAGTGCACGAAAAATCCGGTTCGGAACAATCACGCATGCAGCTGGGCTCTCATCGACCGGCGATCCACAATTGGACGCGCTCTTGCCTTTCGCGGAACCATACCGGATTCCACAATCAACCGCCTTGATGATAGAGCACGCTCAAGCGTCCCGCGGACGCATCATTGCGATCGGTACGACGGTTGTCCGAGCACTGGAACACACGGCAGCAATGTTTGATGGATTCGTGCCATCTGGTGAACGGTTGGCTACGCTGAGGCTCGGTGCATCCAGCAAGCTGCGTGTCGTCGATGCGATTCTCTCCGGTACCCACGAACAGGGCGGCAGTCACTACGAGTTGCTACGCGCTTTTGTCGATGATGAAACGATTGGCCGCATCGACGAGGAACTGAACGCCGGCGACTATCGCACACACGAGTTCGGCGATTCAGTTTTCCTCGAAAAATCCGAAGACCAGATGCGGCTCGGCGACCAGCCGCCTGCGGCCGCATGACAGCAGATGTCCTAAGCAGCAGCCAGCTTCCGAAGACGGCACGCTCAGGTCTCGGGATCCCTTCCGAAAGCGAGGTGAGTGGAATCTGAGGGATGCCATGCCGCAGCATCATCACGTGTGGTCGACGAAGGGTAGTGAACTCCTCTCAACAGCCCGATGGTTCGCGTACCGCTGGGAGTTCGCGTAAGGGACAGCCAAGGTCAGGCAGAATTCCGAGGATTGAGCTTGCGCGGGTTGAAAGCCACGGCACGGGATCGGAGCGTCTTTTGCCGGAACCTGAACCTTACAACAATTTCGACGAGTGCCAAATCGCCGATGTGCTTATCCACCCGAATCTGTGCATTCTGGTCGGATGACGGGCAAATGCTGGAGTAACCTGACCGGGACAGCAGGATCAGTGAGCACTGTAGTACATCAGTCTCGGATTCCTCCGGGCATGGCTAAATGGCTCACGCAGGTGGCCTTGACCAATTACAGCGACATTGTGCCCGACCACATCGATCCGGAAGGAATGGGAGGGTCACGGAGAGTCCGATCATCCAGAGAACATTTAAGCAGTGCACTTCTGCTGCAAGGTGAAAAGGGATCCACCAGAGAGTATTAGAGATTGATCTTCCCCGACCTTTCTGTCGTGAGCCATTTTGTCTGAGTTTTGGACGCAAGGTGCGTAATGGCAGCTGCTACAAATCGGTCAACTGTGGCGGACCAGCTGCAGTCAACCTCTGGATCTGCCGTGGTCGTGCTGTTGACCAAAGGGCGGCCGCGTCGACCCATACTCTGTTAAAGTTCTTCGCCATGGCACTCTCCATCCGTCCCTCCTCGGCAAAACATGCGCTCCTCCCCTCGCTGATGGTTCTGTTGCTGTGCGTCGCGCCGCCTTGTTTGGATTCGCAGGCGACGCGAGCCCCGACTACTCCAAAAGTGGTCGTTCCCGCGTGGGCGCAGCCAGGTTCTTCAACGCATGAGCAGGTGCCGCCACCGGCAGATTTTCATCGCCCCAGCAAAAACTTCTACGCCCCAGTCGGCGTATTCGATGGTCAATCGGATATTGGAGCCGCGTTGGTGCCGGGCAGCGGAACGTATGATCCCGCTACCAAGCAATACACGATCCGCTCCGCCGGATACAACATCTGGTACTCGCGCGATGAGTTCCGTTACATCTGGAAGAAGTACAACGGAGATGCCTCGCTCGCGGCGGATGCAACGTTTCCAGATCCGAAGGGCTATGACGACCGAAAGGTGGTTCTGGTCATTCGCCAGAATCTGGATGACGACTCCCAGGAGGCCATGATCGGCGAGCACGGCAGCGGCATGATCCACCTTGCGCAGCGTCCGAAGAGGGGAGCAATGATGACGGACATGCAATACCGGTTCGGAGGCACCCTGGAGGGCGTGCTGGCCAAGCGGATTGGCATTGAGAAGCACGGAGATTCCATCGCGATCTTCGTCAGCCTCAAGGGTGAGCCCATGAGCCAACTGGGCCCGCCGATCCACCTGCACTTTGACAGCCCTTTCTATGTTGGACTGGGTTTCTGCTCGCACCTGCCTATCACGCCGGACACTGCTGTGTTCTCAAACGTGGTCCTCGAGAACTCGGCTCGTAAGGTGCAATAGTCAAATAGCTATTTGAAGCAAAGCGTCAGCCGTGAGATCGCCCGAAACGGGAACACAACGTCCAGTGAAGCCTCTCTCGATACACCGATCGTCCTTTGGTTCTCAGAAGTCTTCTTGTCGGCAGTGACCAGCTCAGCTGACTAGATGAATGCGATTCTGGCGGTGTCCGCGGATGCGCGGACGGAGGCTTCCGAGATAATGGTTGTTGCCTCATCCAGAACTTTAACGATAGGAACGAACTTCGTGCGTTTTCTTGCAGACTTGGCTCTTTTCGTGGAGGTCGCGAACATGCGCAACTTTGGTCGGGCGGCAGCTGCTTTAGGGATGCCCGCGTCGACTCTTTCGCGACGTATAAGCGCACTTGAACGAGAATTGGGCTTCCATCTCATCCACCGGTCCACACGAACCTTCAAGCTGACTGACGCTGGCCAGACTTGCTACGAGCAGTCCAAAGCTCTTGTTGCTGAAGCGATGCGCATCCAGGAGGAAGTAGCGGGGATCGCCTCCAGGGCATCGGGACATATCCGCGTGGGTGTGCCGTTTGATTTGGCGCAGACTATCTTCCTTCCTCTTTTCGCTCGCTACATGCTTGACCACTCTGACATTTCTATCGAGGTGATCTCCATTAGCGGCCATCCTAATCTCCTGACGGAAAGCCTTGATTTGGCCATCATGGTGAGTCATCAGTTGCGTTTGCCCGATTCCACTTTCTGGTCTCGACGAGTCGGCACATTTCCCCGTTACTTGTTTGCTTCCCAGGAATACCTCTCTAAGTACAAGAGGATCCAAGACCCCGCAGAACTGGCCCAACACTCGTGCCTCTGTCTCGTTCACGGTGGTTCCCTGGGCCAGTGGGAATTGCGGGGGGAGCGCGAACATAGGACCGTGAAAGTGGGCGGCACGGCTAGCGCAAACTCGGTTGGAATGCTGGCGAAGCTCTCGAAAGAGGGCATGGGCATAGCGCTCCTTCCCGATTTCCTGGCATTTCATCCAGGGTTCGGCGATGGACTTGTGAGACTGCTCAAGGATTGGGAGGCCATTCCTGCGCACATCTTCGCGGTGACGCCGTCGCAGATGCAATCAGCACGTGTTCGCAATCTGATTAGCTTTATCAAGGAACACTTCGAAATCACTCTGAATGCCCTGAGTTCCCATCGGAAATCTTAGCCGCCAGATCTGCGCCGCAACTACTCGGGATCAGGCGCCGTGTCGGAATTAGTCGTCTGCTCCGCTTTTTCCAGAATCGCAATTCTGTTTTCCAATACATGTTGACTCGTGTACTCGTGCGTAAGAATCTCTTCTAACGAACCGGCACCAATCTTGGCGGCGGATTTCGAAGGGAGAAGGACAAATGAAGGCACTGCGAATCAACGACTATGGAGCACCTCTTCACGTGGACGAGGTGCCGATCCCGGCCACCGGCCCCGGACAGGTGCTGGTTGAGAACGAGTTCACCAGCATGAATGGCGTCGATCCAGGGCGCGGTCTCGGTTTCTTGCGCCAGGTCTTCCCGTTGCAGTTCCCATGGACGCCGGGTGGCGACGTAGCCGGACGGGTGGCTGCCGTAGGCGAAGCCGTCACCGCCTTCAAAGTTGGCGATGAAGTGTTTGGCTATACGAGGGATGCTGGTGCCTACGCCGAATTCGTGGTTGTCAACGCCACCAGTCTGGCCCACAGGCCGGCGGCCATTTCAGCCATAGAAGCAGCCGGCATCGCCGTTGTTAGTCAAACAGCAACGCAGATGTTGGAACTCTCGAAGATTAAGGCAGGACAGACGCTGCTGATTTTAGGTGCGTCGGGTGGAGTCGGATCGCTAGCGGTGCAACTGGCGCGAAATGCTGGAGTTCATGTCGTCGCCACGGCTCGCCAGAGCAAGGCCGCTGCTCTTCAACAACTGGGAGCCGAGCGGGTCATCGACCTTACGCGGGAACGACTGGAAGATGGCGAGCGGGTCGACGCGGTGCTCAATCTGATAGGAGGAGACACAGTCGCGTCTTCCTACGCACTCGTGAAGCCAAACGGCGTCGCTGTGACGTCCAATCGGCCGCCGATCACCGAAGAGGCAGCACGTCTGGGGATCGAAGCCGCATTCGTTGAGACCAACGTGACGACCGAAGGGCTGAATGCCTTCGCAACGCTGGTCACTGACGGAAAGATCAAGCCGCAGATCGCTGCCGTCGAAACACTCTGGTCGCCGGCGTCTCTGTGGGAAAAGCGCGAGATCGATAGAATTGGAAAGATTGTCTTCTCGATCCAATCATGACGGCTTAGGGGCATTAAAGCCAGGGACTTGGAAAGTCCATGGCTTTGCCCGCGAAGCATCCTGCCGCAGACACATCTTCAGCAGTCGTCGGTGTCTTTGGCTCTGTTCGCTGGGCTGATGACGCTAATCAGTCATCCGAGAATCGCGGACAGATACCGATAAGTCGGCTTATGGGAAGTTGCGTCATGTCCCAAGTGACAAACTAACCAAGAGTCTGAATGTGAAGCGTCGACTTCAAGACAATGTGCTCATCGGGCACAAATACGGCGAAGGCTGAGGATTCGTTAGTCTCCCCTCGTTAACTAACCAATAAAACAAACCCTGGAACAGCGTTCTGCCTTTAGCGGGTGGTCGCGCTGTTCAACGATATTTTGATCTGTTACGGCTGGCATTAGCAGGATCCCTTTTGACCTTGACAGACATTGAGTACGGTCGTACTCTTAGTGCATGCGGTACTCCTTAGAACAGAAAGCACGGAACCACGAGAAGATCCTTTCAGTGGCCGCTCGCTCTTTCCGCGAGCATGGCGGCGACAGTAGTGGCATCGGCACGGTGATGAAGAGGGTGGGGCTAACAAAAGGGGGCTTCTACCGGCATTTTGAAAGCAAGGACGATTTATTCGTCGAAGCCGTGGCGCGGGCTTTCGACGAGATGGGAACAGGCATGCTGGAAATTGCAAAATCCGCGCCCGAAGGTCAGGCTCTGCGGGCCATGATCGAATACTATCTAAGCGCGCGCCACGCACATTCACCGGGAGCCGGTTGCGTGGTCTCCGCCCTCGGGCCGGAGCTCGCGCGCAAACCGGCAGGCGTGCGGAAACGGATTGAGGCGTCGGTGGACGCTTATCGTGAGCGGCTATTGCCATTTGTTCCTGGTCAGACGCGAGAAGAAAAACTGGCGAAGATCAGAGTGCTGTTCTCCAGCATGGCGGGCGTGTTGATGATGGCCCGGGTTACTTCGGACCCGCAAAAGCGTGAACAAAGACTGATGGAGGCGAGAACCTTTTTCATAAAGTCCTTCGTCGAAGAGTGATTTTTTTTGCCCGTAAAGAGTACGGTAGTACTCTTTACGGGCAGAGCCTAACCAAACCGAATCGAGACTAACCGATGAAATTCATGATCTCTCTTCTCGTTGCAATGCTACCGGTAGCGTCCGTAGCGCAATCACCGTCCGCGGCCACCTCAGGCATACCCAGCGTAGCTATACCTAAGACCACCGAGGTGCTGGTCATTCAGACTCCCAGGCCGGGCGTGACCTTTGAACAAGTCATGGCCGTTATCCCGGCAGAGATTCGGGCGACCGTGAATCTCTACCTCGACGGAAAAATCCGGCAGTGGTATTCGCGCGGAGATGGCAAGGGCGTCATCTTCCTGGTCGACGCGAAGACCGAGGAGGAGGCACGATCCATTATGGACACGCTGCCGCTCGCGAAGGAACGGTTGATGGATGCCGAGTACATTCCCGTCGGACCCTTGATGCCGCTGAGGGCATTGATCGGCCCAGGAGCGCAGCAGTGACTCTCTTCGCGATAACGCTGCTGCAGGAAGGGAGCTTTTTAAATGACCATCGGCGCGCCATCCCCAGTCCTGATCCGCGACTGAAGCCTTTCGCAGCCGCGGTCTGTTAAGAGAAGCAGGGCCATTTCACTGACTCGAATCTAAAAGGAGAAATCATCATGCCACAACAGACACAGTCCGGGGCCGCTCCAGGCCTGCCCAGCGCGGCTATACCTAAAACAACCGCGGTATTTGCCATTGAGACTCCCAGGCAGGGCGTAACTCCTCAACAAATCATGGCCGTTATACCTGAAGAGATTCGCGCGACTGTGAAGCTCTACCTCGACGGAAAAATCCGCGAGTGGTATTCGCGCGGCGATGGTAAAGGTGTCGTCTTCCTGATCGAGGCGCAGAGCGAGGACGAGGCTCGGGCCATTATGGAAACTCTGCCGCTCGCGAAGGAACAGTTGATGGATCACCAATACATTCCCGTTGGACCCTTGATGCCGCTGCGGGCCTTACTCGGCTCTGGAGCGCAGCAGTGACTCTCCTCGCGATAGCGCTGCCGCAGGAAGGGAGCCTTTCGCGAGAGACGGTGTAACGGAAAGAGCGAGTGGATGCGATCATTCGCGAGGAAAGCCACCAGAAAGGATCAATTATGCCATCTCCAGTTTTGTTCGGAATCAGTGTAGCGTTCAGCTTGGCCGCTTGGGGAGCAGTGGCGTGGCACTACATTTGGCCAGCCTTAAGAGAACGCCCCAGCCCCGAGAATCTGAGGCCCATCCTACTGCTGCATGCATTCAGGTTTCTCGGATTAGCATTTGTCGTGCCGGGCGTTGTGTCTTCAGCATTACCTGCCACATTTGCTCAACCAGTAGCTTACGGTGATCTCATAAGCGCCACTCTGGCTTTGCTTGCCATGGCAACTCTGGGAACCGGCACGGGGGCAGTAGTGACTTGGGTTTTCAATACCTTCGGAACGGTGGACCTGCTCTTCGCCTTTTACCTGGGAAGCCGCATATCACTCCCAGACAATCAAGGCTTGTTAGGCGCTGGCTATTTTATCTTTGCTGCCTACGTGCCTCTTCTTCTCATAACCCACGGCCTGGCGTTTCGCATGCTGCTGCGAACGAAGGTTTTCGTGCCATCACGAAACAAACTAAGTGCCGCTTGATGTCACGCTGGTTCAACATGATGCCTTGTGCTCCGGCCGCTCCTCAATAACCGGGGTGGAGGAACCTTTTTCATGAAGTGCTTCGCTAAGGGATAGCGACGAGTCCGTCCGCACCTCCTCGAGCAGGCTTCTAAGAGTGATGGGCTTTATCGTGGCTGCCTTCGAGGCTATCACTCGAGCCTGAAAAAGAGTCTCAAGGGACTCGCTTGTCCGTCTAGAGAAGCTGCCAGAAAAGTTGACGACTTTCGTTTGTCGATGGAACGGCTCGACAATGACATAGGGCTGATGCGCGAACTTATCTACGCCGTCCTCGACCAGTTCCAAATCCCGAAGTGCTGATTCTGCATTCCGGGTTTAAGCTGAAAACCGCGTGTGACTTTGGGATTATTACGAAACTCCTACTGCTACCAAAGTGTTGCTCGCCTGTTCGACCTGGGGCGCATGGCGTCTGAGGCGTGAGCGGGACTGCGTATCGCAAGATCAATGAGCGTTTAGCAGAGACCTGCGGGCCGAGTTCCCCGGTGTCGAAGGCTTCAGTCCACGGAACCTCCGCTATATGCGGGCTTTGGCCGAGGCCTGGCCGGAGCCGGAGATTTTGCAATCGCTCATTGCCAAATTGCCCTGGGGCCACAATCTGAGGGTTTTGGATCGGATCAAGGATCGGCCTACCCGTGGATGGTACCTGCGAGCCGCACTCGAATACGGCTGGAGCCAGGATGTCCTTGTTATGCAGATCAAGAGCGGCCTGCACGAGAGGGAAGGGAAGGCCCTCACCAACTTCCAGCGAGAGCTGCCGCCTCCAGACTCGGATATGGCGGAGAAGATCCTCAAAGACGCTTACAACTTCGATTTCCTGACTGTGACCGAGGCGGCGAAGGAGCGGGAGATCGAGCGGGGGCTGTTGACGCATCTGCGCGATCTTCTCCTTGGAGCTAGGCCGCGGCTTCTCCTTCCTGGGTAGTCAGGTTCCGCTGGCCGTGGACGGGCAGACCTTCTGTATCGACCTGCTCTTCTATCACGTTCGCTTGCACCGCTATTTTGTCTTCGTATTAAAGGTAGGTGCCTTCCAGCCCGAACATACCGGCAAACTGGGCTTCTACCTCGCGGCGGCCGGGTGACTGGCCACCAGTAGATTCAGCGGGTGCGAGGCGCGCGAGTCTTCCAGGCGGCAAGTTCTGGTGTGCGGTCAGCGTGCCCCACTAGTTGATAGAAACGGCGATCTCCGGCATACCGATGATTCGCACCGAGTTGCAGCGTGATCATCGCCATCGGAGCGAAATTGGTCGCGGATGATTCTTTGCTACAATTCAGTGACGGGACATGGACAGATGGTCTCGAGGGACTCGCAGAAGCATCGACGGCAATATTTCATGCTGTCCATTCATCGCGAAAATCGGTTAGATTCTGTGGAAGTAGTGGACGCGGGAAAAACAGTAGACAGCACGGAAAGACAGCAGATTCTGAGACTTACCGTAAGTCGAAGAAACGAAGTGGGGACGTAGTTCAGTTGGTTAGAATGCTGCCCTGTCACGGCAGAGGTCGCGGGTTCGAG